>NZ_JAPDOK010000009.1 GCF_026013415.1 Sphingomonas caeni | reverse complement strand
CGCGCCGCATACTTCCTCGCCTTCATCCACCTCGCCGCAGCCATGATCTGGATGCGTTGAATGTCGATTCGTCCTAGCCGTGATCCGGCTCCAGCAGCCGGTGCAGGTGGACCACGACATATTTCATCTCGGCATCGTCGACCGTGCGCTGCGCGGCGCCGCGCCACGCTTTCTCTGCGCTGGCATAGTCGGGGAAGATGCCGACCACGTCGAGCGCCGACGGGTCCTTGAAATCGAGCGTCTGCGGGTCGCTCACGCGGCCGCCGAAGACGAGGTGGAGCTTGCTCATGCTGGCCTTCCGGGGAGGGAGTTCGCGCTCCCCTTAGCGGCTATGCGGCTGGGCTCAAGCCCCGAGCTCTCCATACGAGCCCTCGATACGCTGCTTCGCAGCTACCCGGTCTCTACTCAGCACGAACGGAGTTGGTGGCTACGCCTTGGTCGCGGCGCCCTTCGCGGCCTCGAGCACGGTTTCGATCAGCTGCGACACCTTTTCGCGGGTGGCGTCCTTGGCGGGGAGCAGCGCGTCGATCTCGGCCTTGCCGGCCTCCTTGGCGGCCTTGGCGGCGGCCGTCGCGCTGCCGGCGAGCTTCTTGCCGACGGGATCGAGCAGCTCGCGCTCCTTGGCGACGCGCGGGAGCAGCACGCCGATCAGCACCCCCAGCGCGACGCCGCCCGCGAGCAAGGCCAGCGGGTTCTCGCTCAGCGGATCGGAGGCTTTGCGGGTGGGCATGTCGACGGTCCTTTCGCTCTACGCACGCGTTTCGGTCTCAAACTATCGGGCCGGGACTGGGTTGCATCCCCGCGCCTGAAGATATCGGCGATCCAACCGCGCGCCATGACGAGCCCGATCCCGCCCGCCACCGCGGCGAGCGCGACCGGCCGCTTGCGCACCGCATCGGCGCCCTTGCGCGCGACGGTGGCGACTCCGGCGGCGGCGCTCTCGACCGCGTCCTGCGCGAGCGTCGAGGGGCGCAGCCGCTGCTGGATCTCGCCCAGCGTGCCGAGCAGCCGCGCGCGCGCCTCGCCGGCACGGGCCTCGGCTGCGGCGACATGGGCGGGCGTGTATTTCAGGGGAGCTCTCCCATCACGCGCTTGATCTGCTGCCATGCCAGCCAGCCCATCAGGCTCGCCAGCGAGAGCGCGACACTCACCACGATCAACGTCGCCCATCCCGGGCCCACATAGGGCGCGAGGGTGAACACCAGCCCGACCACCAGGGCGACCGACGCGGCGAGCGCGAGCGACATCGCCACCGCTCCCATCCACAGACTCGCCTTGGCGGCGCGCAGGCGCTCGCGGACGAGCGTCCGGTAATAATCGACCTCGGCCTGGCCGAAGCCCTTGGCGTCATCGACCAGCCTTCCGAACAGATCGCCAAGGCTCTCGTCGCCGGATTCGCTGTCTGGTTCGGTTTCGGCCACCCCCCGGTCGATCCGCTCAGGCCTTGCCGTCGTCGGCGTCGCCAAGATCGGCGGCGGCATCGATCCCCGACTTGATGAGCCGCGCCAGCACGAAGCCGATCGCGGCGGCGGTGCCGATCGCGATCACCGGGCTCTTCTTCACAAATGCGGTGGCGTCGTCGATCAGATCGTCGACCTGCTTGCCGCGCAGCGTGTCGGCGAAACCCGAAATGCCCTCGGCGGCCGAGCGGGCATAGCGGCCATAATCGCTGCCGAGCCGCTCATCGACGTCGCCCGCCGCGCCGTGAAGCATCTTGGCGACCTCATCGAGCGCGCCCGATGCCTTGTCCTTGCCCTCGCCGGCAAAGGCGCGGGCGCGCTCCGCGGCCTGGCTGCCGAGCTTGCCGGCTTCCTCGCGGATCGTGTCGGCGGCGGACTTCTTTGTCTCGGTGGCGACCTCCTCGGCATCGAGGATCAGCGAGTCGCTCAAATCACTGGTTGGCGTCGGTTTCTTAGCCATCGGGAAGCCCTTCCTACGTTTCGCAGCTAGAACCAAAACACGCCCGGCCCGGTTCCATCGGCGATCCAGTTTGCCGCGGCGCAGCGAAGCGGTTAGAGGCTCGCCCGCGCGCCGAGGCCATTGCTTGCCTCCAGATGTAGGGAGACCGTTCCGTGACCGCAATCATCGACCTTCACGCCCGCCAGATTCTCGATAGCCGGGGCAATCCCACGGTCGAGGTCGATGTGATGCTGGAGGATGGCAGCTTCGGCCGTGCCGCGGTGCCCTCGGGCGCCTCGACCGGCGCGCATGAGGCGGTCGAGAAGCGCGACGGCGATAAATCCCGCTGGCTCGGCAAGGGCGTCGATGCGGCGGTGCAGGCGGTCAATGGCGAGATCGCCGATACGGTGCTGGGGCTCGATGCCGAGGACCAGGCCGATCTCGACCGCGCGATGATCGATCTCGACGGCACGCCCAACAAGGCCCGGCTCGGCGCCAACGCGATCCTGGGCGTCAGCCTGGCGGCGGCCAAGGCGGCGGCGGATGCGCGCGGGCTGCCGCTCTATCGCTATGTCGGCGGGGTTTCGGTGCATGTGCTGCCGGTACCGATGATGAACATCATCAATGGCGGCGAGCACGCCGACAATCCGATCGACTTCCAGGAATTCATGATCGTACCGGTGGGCGCCTCGTCGATCCTTGAGGCGGTGCGCTGCGGGTCGGAGATTTTTCATACGCTCAAGAAGAAGCTTCACGAGAAGGGGCTGGCGACCGGGGTGGGCGACGAGGGCGGATTCGCGCCGAACCTCAGCTCGACCACCGACGCGCTCGACTTCATCATGAGCAGCATCGAGGCGGCGGGCTACAAGGCCGGCGACGATGTCATGCTCGCGCTCGATTGCGCCGCGACCGAATATTATCGCGATGGCGCGTACAGGATGGTGGGCGAGGGTAAGACCTTCTCCTCAGCGGAGAACGCCGATTTCCTCGCGGGGCTCTGCGCCAGCTACCCGATCTTCTCGATCGAGGACGGCATGGCCGAGGATGACTGGGAGGGCTGGAAGCTGCTGACCGAGAAGCTCGGGCAGAAGGTCCAGCTGGTCGGCGACGACCTGTTCGTGACCAATCCCGTCCGCCTCAAGCGCGGGATCGAGGGGGGCTATGCCAACTCGCTGCTGGTCAAGGTCAACCAGATCGGCACGCTGACCGAGACGCTCGCCGCAGTGAACATGGCGCACCGCGCCTCCTACACCGCGGTGATGTCGCACCGCTCGGGCGAGACCGAGGACGCGACCATCGCCGACCTCGCGGTCGCGACCAATTGCGGGCAGATCAAGACGGGCAGCCTCGCGCGCTCGGACCGGCTTGCGAAGTACAACCAGCTGATCCGGATCGAGGAGGAACTGGGCGATGCCGCGGTCTATGCGGGCCGGTCGGTGTTGAAGGCTTGAGCCTCCGGGTGCTCCTGCTTTCGCGGGAGTACTGGCTCGGGAAACCCTAAATCACCCCTTAAGCGTATGTTAAGTAGCGATACTGCTTGATTAACCCTGTTGATTAGGCAAGAATCGGACCCATGGGGCGCAGTTCACCGATCAAGACCATCCTTCGCAGCGCGGGTCCGCCCGCGCTGGCGCTGTGCACCATGGGCTTCTTCGCCTGGTACGCGGTGATGGGGCCGAACGGCGTACTCGCGCTCAAGGACGTCAAGCGCGACGTCGCGGCGCGCACCGCCGAGCTCGCGGTGCTCGAGAAGCGCCAGGGCGAGCTGCAGAACCATGTCAACCTGCTCGACCCCCGCAAGGGCGCCGATCCCGACATGGTCGAGGAGCTGCTGCGCAAGAATCTCAACGTCGCGCGGCCCGGCGAAATCATCGTCCCGCTCAAGAAGAAGTAACCGCTGTCACCAATGGCTTGGCGCTCGCGCATGAACGCGCGGCGTCGCTGCGCGTTGAGTTGCGCGGGGCATGAAAACACGCTTATAGCGCCCGCCTGACCCTCCCCGGGATGAGGATTTCGAGCACGTGGCAAAATCGCCGGCCAAGAAAGCGTCCGCCGTACCCGCCGTATCCAACCGCGAACGGCCCAACGAACCAGAACGGTACAAGGCAACCAAGGAAGAATTGCTGCAACTGTATCGGCAGATGCTGCTGATCCGCCGCTTCGAGGAGAAAGCGGGCCAGCTTTACGGGCTGGGCTTCATCGGCGGCTTCTGCCACCTCTATATCGGCCAGGAAGCGGTCGCGGTCGGGCTCCAGTCGGCGCTCAACGGCGATACCGACAGCGTGATCACCGGCTATCGCGATCACGGCCATATGCTCGCATACGGCATCGATCCCAAGGTGATCATGGCCGAGCTGACCGGCCGCGCGGCGGGGATCAGCCGCGGCAAGGGCGGCTCGATGCACATGTTTTCGACCGAGCATAAATTCTATGGCGGCCATGGCATCGTCGGCGCGCAGGTCTCGCTCGGCACCGGGCTCGCCTTCGCGCACAAATATAACGAGGATGGCGGCGTCGCGATGGCCTATTTCGGCGACGGCGCGGCGAACCAGGGCCAGGTCTACGAGTCCTTCAACATGGCCGAGCTGTGGAAGCTCCCGATCATCTATGTGATCGAGAACAACCAGTACGCCATGGGCACCTCGGTCAACCGCTCCTCGGCCGAGGACCAGCTGTACAAGCGCGGCGAGAGCTTCCGCATTCCGGGCATCCAGGTCGACGGGATGGACGTGCTCGCCTGCCGCGGCGCGGCCGAGGAAGCGCTGAAGTGGGTGCGCAGCGGCAAGGGGCCGATCATCCTCGAGATGAAGACGTACCGGTACCGGGGTCACTCGATGTCCGATCCCGCCAAATATCGCAGCCGCGAGGAGGTCCAGGCGGTCCGCGACAAGTCCGATCCGATCGAGGCGGTGAAGCGCGAGCTCGAGGGGTTCAAGGTCACCGAGGAGCAGCTCAAGCCGATCGAGGCCGAGATCCGCAAGATCGTCGCCGAAGCCGCCGATTTCGCCGAGCAGACCCCCGAGCCCGACGCGGCCGAACTGTACACCGACGTGCTGGTGGAGACCTATTGAGATGGCGATCGAACTCAAGATGCCGGCGCTGTCGCCCACCATGGAAGAGGGCACGCTCGCCAAATGGCTCGTCAAGCAAGGCGATGTCGTGAAGTCCGGCGACATCATGGCCGAGATCGAGACCGACAAGGCGACGATGGAATTCGAGGCGGTCGATGAGGGCACGATCGCGCAGATCCTCGTTCCCGAGGGCACCGATAACGTCAAGGTCGGCACGGTGATCGCGCTGATCGCGGGCGAGGGGGAGGACGCCTCCACCGCTGCGGCGCCTGCGCCTGCGCCCACTCCGGCCCCCGCGCCCGAACCCGCCGCCGGCGAGGATGGCGGCCCGAAAAAGGCCGAGAGCGGCACCGCCAAGCTCGTCAGCGACAAGGCCGCGACCGTCGCCGATCCCGAAGTCCCCGCGGGCACCGAGATGGTCAAGGTCACGCTGCGCGAGGCGCTGCGCGACGCCATGGCCGAGGAAATGCGCGCGGATCCGCGCGTGTTCGTGATGGGCGAGGAAGTCGCCGAATATCAGGGCGCGTACAAGGTGACGCAGGGGCTGCTCGAGGAATTCGGCGCCAAGCGCGTGATCGACACGCCGATCACCGAATATGGCTTTGCGGGCGTCGGCACGGGCGCGGCGATGGGCGGGCTGCGTCCGATCGTCGAGTTCATGACCTTCAACTTCGCGATGCAGGCGATCGATCACATCATCAATTCGGCCGCCAAGACCAACTATATGTCGGGCGGGCAGATGCGCTGCCCGATCGTGTTCCGCGGGCCCAACGGCGCCGCGAGCCGCGTCGGCGCGCAGCATTCGCAGAATTACGGGCCCTGGTATGCCAGCGTCCCCGGGCTGATCGTGATCGCGCCCTATGACGCCTCGGACGCCAAGGGGCTGCTCAAGGCGGCGATCCGCAGCGAGGATCCGGTGGTCTTCCTCGAGAATGAGCTGCTCTACGGGCGCAACTTCGAGGTCCCGAAGCTCGACGACTGGGTCCTGCCGATCGGCAAGGCCCGGATCGTGCGGCCGGGCAAGGATGTGACGATCGTCTCCTATTCGATCGGCGTGGGCGTGGCACTCGATGCCGCCGAGACGCTAGCCGGCGAGGGGATCGATGCCGAGGTCGTCGACCTGCGCACGCTGCGCCCGCTCGATACCGCGACGGTGCTCGAGAGCCTGAAGAAGACCAACCGCATGGTGGTGGTCGAGGAAGGCTGGCCGGTCTGCTCGATCGCGAGCGAGATCGTCGCGGTGGCGATGGAGCAGGGCTTCGACGATCTCGACGCCCCGGTGCTGCGCGTCACCAACGAGGACGTGCCGCTGCCCTATGCCGCGAACCTCGAGAAGCTCGCGCTGGTCGATGCGGCGCGGGTGGTGAGCGCGGTGAAGAAGGTGACGTACCGGTAGAATTTCGCCGATCGGCTCTGACTACTAACCGTCATCCCGGCGAAAGCCGGGACCCAGGACAACAGGCGACGCTGTTCGCGGCTCTGGGTCCCGGCTTTCGCCGGGGATGACGATTCCATCAAAGGCGCCCGGCGTGGATGCCTCAGCCGATCATCCAGGTCGGCAATCCCCCGAGAAAGTCCTCGGTGATCCGGTCCTGGTCGATCTCATTGTCGTAGAGCGTCTGGAGCATCTGATAGCCGCGATAGGCGACCGCAGGGACGTCCCCAGCGCCTTGCCAGTAATGCTGGGTGTTGAGGTCCGAATAAAGCTGGTCGGCGGCGAGCACCGCTGAGCTCCCCACATAGATGCCGGGCTCATAGCCCCCCGCGGACACCGCCGCGAACCAGGCGTTGCAATAGGCGGTAACGTCGCTCGCCGGGACGCCCGAGGCCACGCCTTCGAGATCGAGCCAGAGCGTCACGCCCGGCACCACACCGGCCGCCTGCACGGCATCGGCAGCGGTGCTGCCATATTGCGTGCCGAGCGTGGCGGTCGGCGTCCAGCCGGGCTCCGAGACGTGCTGCACCACCATCAGCGCGAGCCCGCCCGCGATGATCGTTTCGACCTCGGCCGCCGACAGGTCGGTCGAGTCGGGCGCGCCGGAAAGGGGGACATAGCGCACGCAGAATTTATAGCCCTGCTGGACGAAGGACGTGACCTGCGCGGCCGAGAGCTGGCTATCGATGTCGAACCCCAGCGACCCGCTGACGGCAGGCTGCGCGCTTCCAATTGCCATGATAACCCCTCCCGGTGTCAAGAAACGGTAAAGTCGAACTGCGACTCGTTACCTACACCGGAAAGAAGAGTTGGTCAGCAGCTGGAAGGCGTGACCCCCGCCACCTGATAAACGCCATTGGTCCCGCCCGTCGTATCGCGGCGGTCGCGGACCATCATCGAGGCGATCTCGGTAAAGCTGCTGGTGGGTGCGAGCGAAGCCTTCACCAGTGGCTGATATTCGTAATAGACCTCGACGAACATCGCCACGCCGCCTTCGGGCGCGATCGTCTGGCGGCCGGCGGGGCCGACGCCGTTGAGGTTGGTCTGGCCTGCGGTGCCATAGGTCGAGGCATGCGCCGTCTTGGCGCCGTAGCAGCGCTGCCACGCGATCTTGTATTTGCTGTTGGTGTTCGGATTGGCCACCGGCTCGACGCTCGACAGGATGATCCGGCCATAGGTCTGCAGCCCGAGTTCGCCCGATTGCAGGTTGGCGCCGATGAACAGGTCGTTGATGTCGGATTCGGTGATCGTCTTGACCGACAGCTGGCTGCCCGCTCCGATCCGCGCGGCGTTATCGGCGAGGTGGAGCGAGATCTGGCTGATGCGCATCTTGGTGGTGATGTAATTGGTCAGCTCGGCGCCGGTCAGGCTCAGCAGCAGCAAGAGCGGCAGCGTCAGCGCGAATTCGAGCAGCGCGACGCCCTGGGTGTCGCCCTGGAGCCGGCGGCCGCTCGCCGCGAAGAGGGTACGGAGCGTGGAGATCACGGGCAATTCCTCACGGCGGGCACGGCCTGGTCGCCATAGGGCTGGTTGCGCAGCACGGTGGACGCGGTGAGCACGGTCGTGTTCGATCCGCCGACCATCTTGTAGATCGGGAAGAAGCGCGGATAGCTGACGGTGACGGTGTAGAGTACCGCGTCCTTCGCGCCGCCCTGGCCGCTATTGCCGCCGGTCGCGTCCCACACGCCGTTGCCGTTATTGTCCTGATAGGGCTCGCCGCCGTTGCAGGTGCCGTTGCTATTGGTGTCGGTATAGGGCTCGAACTGCGATGCCGCGGCGTTGGTGAAGCTGCGATAATATTTGCGGCTGAAGGTGATCGTCAGATTGTTCGCGAGCGCGCGGACCTGGTTGCGCACCTTGTCGTCGAGCGCGGTCTGGGTGTCGGTGGCCAGGCCCGTTTCCAGCGTCGCGTCGCGCGCGGCCTTCTGGATGATGCCCTGGAGCACCGAGCGCATGTAGAGCGTGTGCCCGACGTCGAACGCGCCGAGCAGGACCAGGCCCATGACGGGCGCCACGAGCGCGAATTCCACGACCGTGGCGCCCTTCACATCGCGTGCGAGCGCGCGCGGAAGCCGGCGGGGGAGGGAAGCGCGGGGCATTCCGCGCAGCCATCGATGGGAGACCTGCCGGGTCATTTGGTGAGCCTGAGTTGCGATATCTGATCGGCGATCGACTTGAAGGTTGCCTGGATCGTCGCGGCATTGGTGGCGTTGAAATAGCGGCCTGGCGTGGCGCAGGCGGTCATCCGCGTCACCGTGTCGCTGTCCAGCGTGCCGAAGGTGATCACCCACAAGGTGATGTTCTTGTTCTTGATCGCGGTGCAGATCGCCGCGGTGCGCGCATTGACCTGCGCCGTGATCGTGCCCGTGGAGGTGCAGCCATCGGTCGGCGCGGTGGCACTATCGGTCTCGCGCCGGTCGAACCAGGCGATACCATAGGCCTGGTAATTGCCGATGCCGGTGCAGGGATCGCCGTCGGTCATGAAGATGATGTGCCGCTCGATCTCGCCGCCCTGCGGCGTATAGGCGTTCTCCGACGAGAAGATGCCGGTCGGCGAGGCGAAGCGCGCGCCCCAGAGCAGACCGATATCGTGATAGGTGTTCCCGTTCGGCGTCAGGCTGTCGACATAGGTGTCGAAATCGTCCGCATCGGGCCATTGCTGCAGCTTCTTGGCCTGGGTCGGGCAATAATATTGCGACCCGTTGACATAGTTGGACGTGGTGTACTGATCGGTCAGCGTCCAATAGCCCGATCCGCCGCCCCAGCCACCCGGATCGTTGCGCGTGTAGATCAGGTCGTCGAGCGCCGGGGCCCATAGCGTCGTCGAGTCGCTCTGGCTGGGCGTCAGATCGATATCGAGATCCTTGGCGCCGCTCGGGATCGGGCTGTAGCTCGCCTGCTTGACGGTCGCGCGCTCCTCGATGCAGCCGTCCCAGGTGATCGTCTTGCTGGTGCCGCTCGAATTGATCGGGAGCGTGAAGCTGTTGTTCCACGCCGCGCCGTTCTTCAGCCCCGAAATGTCCGTGGTGATCTTGCCATAGTGCCAGCGGTTGAAGGTCTGGTTGGTGACCGTGACCGGCGTCTGGGTATGGTTGACCGTCGTGTAGGTGCCGGTGCCCTGGTAGCGCTTCTGCAGATAGCAGGGCCACCAGCCGGTCGTCTGATAGTCGATATTATACTTGCTGTAGGTCTTCGTGGTCCAGGTCTTCACGCCGCTGCCATCGGTCGAGACCGAGCTGTCTTCGGAGTAGGCGCCGGTCACGTTGTTCTGGTCGGCCGGCAAGCTCGGACAGCTGCCATAGCTGTTGCTGACATTCGACCAGCTCCCCCACCCGGAGGTGCCGCTCCCGCCCGAGCCGGCGGAATCGACCGCGGGGTTGGGATAGGTGTAGCTCGTCGAGGTCGTCCACTCGGCTTCGCGCGACTGATAGGGCCAGCTATTGGCGAAATAGCTGGTCGGAAGCAGCTTTCCGACGTTCACATTGGTCGCATAGGGCATGAAGCCGAAGCGGATCTGCACCTGATCGCCGGTGCCGCCGCTGGGCGTGCCGGTGGTGCAGTTTTCGTCGGTGTCGAGCCGCGCGACGATTTCGTAGAAGCATTTCACCGAGCTCTTGAGCGAGGCCATCTTGGTCACGGTGTCGCCGACCGGGATGTCGCCCATCGATCCGGTGGTATCGAGCACGAACATCACGTCGGTGTTGGGCAGCCGCATTTCGGCGTCGCAGGTGACGGTGAGCGTTTCCGACGAGCGGCCGAAGATCTTCATCAGCGTCATCGGCAGCGTCGCCGAGGCGGTGCCGCTGACCTTGCCGGCATTTTCGGTGAAGGTGCGCGTCAGGCCCGAGGCGCCATAGGCGTCGGACTGATAGTTCGCGTCGAAGAATTTCTGCGCGGCGACATTGGGGTAGTTGGCGGTGCCGTTGACCGTCTGGGCCCAGGTGCCGCCGCCCATCGCCTTGCGGCCCGCAAGCGCGCCGGCGTCGCAGGCATGTTGCAGCCGCGTCTTGACGATGTAGAGGCGGGCAATGTCCACGCCGCCGCCGACCATTCCCGCCAGCGGGATCAGCGCCGCAGCCATGATCGCCATGGTGTTGCCGCGCACGTCCTTTGACAGGCGTGTCATGAAGCCCCTGCGAGGCTCGCGCGTCTGCTCTGCGTTGGACATTGTCATCCCCGTTCCCCGATCAGAAATGCATATGCGCCGGGTACCGCTAATGGGGTTTAAAGGGCCGTGGTTAAGGGGCCGTAACCCCCGTATCCGAAAAGACCCGGAGTCATGACGCCGCCCGACCCCGAACGGGCGCTGATCCTGACCTATGCGCCGATGCCCGGACGGGCGGCGCTTGCGGCGCTGCTGGACCTCGATGACGCCCTGGCGCGGCTGCTGCGGACGACGCGCGAACCGGCGATCGGACAGATCAGGCTCGCCTGGTGGCGCGAGCGGCTCGAGGCACTGGAGCAAGGGCCGCCGCCGGCCGAACCGGTGCTTCGGGCGATCGCGGCGAGCGGTGTGCCGGGGGCCTCGCTCGTACCCGTCGTCGATGGCTGGGAAGTGCTGATCGAGGATCGGCTGGATCGCGACGCGCTGGCGCGGTTCGCGAAGGGGCGGGGGACGTTGTTCGTGGCGGCGGGCAAGGCGCTGGGCGCGGCGGGCGATCCGTTGGCGGAGGCGGGGCAGGGCTGGTCGCTGGCCGACCTCGCCCGGCATCTGGGCGAGCCCGCCGAGACCGAGGCCGCACGGGCCATGGCGGAGCCGTTGCTCGACGCCGCCGCCGCCGCGCGCTGGAGCCGCGAAGGGCGCGCGCTGGGGGCGATGGCGCATCTCGCGCGGTGCGATCTTCGGTTGGCCCCGGGCGTGGCGCCCCCTGCCGGATCGCCCGCGAGAGTGGCGCGGCTGGCCTGGCATCGGCTGACTGGCCGTTAGCTTCCATTTGGGCTAGCCTCGCCTCAGCGAAACGGTCGGGGGAGAGTCGGTCATGTGGCGCTATTGGGTGGGTGGCGCGGGCGCGCTGTTGCTGGCGGTGGCCGGCATGTTCCTGTTCCGCGGCACCGCCGCCCCCGAGGTCAAGACGCCACCGCCGCCGCCCGCCGCGGTGGCGCAGGCCGAGGAGGAACTCCCCGCCGAAGCCCCGCGCGCCAGCGAACGGACGCGCGAGCAGAAACGCTTCGACCGGCTCGACAAGGACAAGAACGACATCGTCAGCCGCGACGAATTCCTCGCGCTGCGCCGGCGCGCCTTCGCCAAGCTCGACACCAATGGCGACGGCAAGCTCTCGTTCGAGGAGGCCGCGGTGCGCACTACCTCGCGCTTCGCCACCGCGGACAAGGACCGGTCGGGGACGCTCACCCGCGCCGAATTCGCGGCCACGGCGCCCAAGCGCCGCCCCCAGCAGCCGCGGTGTCGTTGCCCGCAAGGGGATGGACCTCCACCCCCCGGCGGACGCCGCGGCCCGCCCCCCGGTGGCCCGCCGCCCGGCGGCCCGCCGCCCGAGGAGGAGGGCGAGGATTAAAACTCGTCATCCCGGCGAAAGCCGGGACCCAGGGTTACAAACGATGGCCTGTGTGGCTCTGGGTCCCGGCTTTCGCCGGGATGACGGCTCAGGAGACCGCCCAGCCTCTGAACGCCTCGCGTGCCCGCGCGGTGTACATCAGCTTGCGGTCGGCCTTCTTGGTCCGCCCCTCGATCGGGGGCATCAGCCCGAAATTGACGTTCATCGGCTGATAGGTCTCGGCCTCCGCCGCCCCGGTGATGTGCGTGAGCAGCGCCCCGAGCGCGGTTTCGACCGGGGGAGAGGGCAAGGCCGCTCCCGCCAGCTCCGCCGCGGCGAAGCGCCCTGCGAGCAGCCCGATCGCCGAACTCTCGACATAGCCCTCGCACCCGGTGATCTGTCCGGCAAAGCGGATATGCGGCGCGCTCTTCAGGCGGAGGGTGGGATCGAGCAGTTCGGGCGACTTGATGAAGGTGTTGCGATGCAATCCGCCGAGCCGCGCGAACTCGGCATTCTCCAGTCCAGGAATCGTCCTGAATAGAGCAACTTGATCCGCATATTTGAGTTTTGTCTGAAAGCCGACAATGTTCCACAGCGTGCCCGAAGCGTTATCCTGCCGCAGCTGGACGCAGGCATAGGGCCAGCGCCCCGTGCTCGGCTGATCGAGCCCGACGCCCTTCATCGGCCCGAAGCGCAGCGTGTCCACCCCGCGCTCGGCCATCACCTCGATCGGCATACAGCCTTCGAAATAAGGGACATTCTCCCATTCGCGATACTCGGTCTTCTCGCCCGCGATTAGGCCGGCGTGGAAGGCCAGATACTGGTCCTTGTCCATCGCACAGTTGATGTAATCCTTGCCCGATCCCTTGTTCCACCGGCTCTGGAACCAGGCCTTTTCCATGTCGATGCTCTCGAAATGGACGATCGGGGCGATCGCGTCGAAAAAGGCCAGCTGGTCCTTGCCCGTCGCGCGCGCGATGCTTCCGGCTAGCAATTCGCCCGTCAGCGGACCGGTTGCGACGATCGTCATGCCGTCATCGGGCAGCGCATCGACGCGTTCGCGGACGATTTCGATGTTCGGATGTCCCTCGAGTGCCGCCGTGACGCCATCGGCAAAGCCGTCGCGGTCGACTGCGAGCGCCGATCCGGCGGGAACCTTGTGCAGGTCCCCCTGCGCCATGATCAGCGAGCCGAGGTCGCGCATCTCCTGGTGGAGCAGCCCCACCGCGTTGCGCTCGGCATCGTCGGAACGGAAGCTGTTCGAGCAGACCAGTTCGGCGAGGCGGTCGCTCTGGTGCGCGGGGGTCGTGCTGCCCGATCCGCGCATCTCCGACAGCTTCACCTTGTGCCCCGCCTGGGCAAGCTGCCACGCAGCCTCCGAACCGGCGAGGCCGCCGCCGATAATATGTACCTGATGTGTCATGCCCGGCCCCGATAGCGCAGCACTTCGCCGGGCGCTATGCACGGTACATGCGCTTCAACCGGACCGACTGGATCTTCGTCGCCGCGATCATCGTCGCGGCCAATTATTTCTCGAACAGCTGGATGGGGTTCGAAGGGCCGCTGGTGGTGGCGGAGAAGGGAGCCGGGGTCGCGCTTCTCGCGCTCTGGGCGGGGCTGCGGGCGCCGCCAAGCACCGATAAATGGCTGATCGTCGCGGTGATGCTGTTCGGCGCGCTGGGCGACGTGCTGATCGAGGGGCAGGGCAACCTCACCCGCGGCGCGCTTGCCTTTCTGGCGGGGCATGCCGTCGCGGTGGTGCTCTACTGGCGAAACCGGCAGGGTAACCCGTTGCTTGCGCTGGCGCTGGCCATCGTGGTCGCGCTGATCGCTTTCCTGATCCCCGCCGATCGCGCCGCGGCGCCCGGGATCGCGCTCTATGCCGCGGGGCTCGGCGCGATGGCAGGTACCGCGGCGGTCAGCCGCTTCCCGCCGCTGGTGGGGCTCGGCGCGCTGCTGTTCGTGGTTTCGGACCTGCTGATCTTCTCGCGCATGGGGCCGCTGCACGGCTCGGCCATTCCCGATATCCTCGTCTGGCCGGCCTATGTCGGCGGGCAGGCGCTGATCGCCTGGGGCGTGGTTTCGGCGCTGGCGAGGCGCGCGTGAAGATCTTCACCATCGGCTATGAGAACACGACGATGGAGGACTTCATCGCCGCACTGAAGGCCGCCGGCGTCGAGCAGATCATCGATGTCCGCGCCGTTCCGCTCTCGCGGCGGCCGGGCTTCTCGAAGAATGTGCTTGCGGCGAGCCTCAGGGAGGCCGGGATTTCCTATGTCGGACTCAAGGCACTCGGCACGCCCAAGCTCGGGCGCGATGCCGCCAAGAAGGGCGATGTGAAGACGCTGGAGGCCGTCTACGACGCGCAGCTCGGCCTGCCCGAGGCGCAGCTGGAGGCGGCGAAGATGCGCGAACTGGCGGCGGAGAAGCCCTCGGCCCTGCTCTGCTTCGAGCGCGACCCCGCGCATTGCCATCGGACTCTACTTATTGCCGCGGAAGGCGAGGGGGCCGAAGTCGTCGATCTGTTCCCCTGAGAGGAGAGACGCTCATGATCGACCATATCGGCATCGGCGCCGGCGATTTCGAAGCCTCGCGCCGCTTCTACGAGGCCGCGCTGGCGCCGCTCGGCATGACGGTGATGATGGAAATCACCCCCGAAATGTCCGGCGGCTATCACGGGCTCGGGCTGGGCAAGGACGGCAAACCCTTTTTCTGGCTGTCGAGCGGCGGCGCGCGCGGTTCGGGGATGCACGTCGCCTTCGCGGCCGCGACCCGCGCCGAGGTCGATGCCTTCTACGCTGCCGCGATGGCCGCAGGCGGGCGCGACAACGGCGCGCCGGGGATCCGCGCCCACTATCATCCCAATTACTACGGTGCCTTCGTGCTCGATCCCGACGGGATCAACGTCGAGGCGGTGTGCCACAAGCCCGAATAGCTCAGCCCGTAACAGGCAGGCGCAGGCTACCGTCGGGCTCGTAATGCACTTCGGAATAAGCGATCACCACCGATAGCGGCAACGGCGCATAGATGTGCGGGAAGAGCTGGCCGCCGCGCGAGGGCTCCCACTTCACCGCGTCGCCCAACGCCTCCAGATCGACCGCGGCGATCCACAGGTCCGATTGTCCGGCGAAATGCTTCTCCAGCGTCTCTGCGGCCTGCTCGGCGGTCGAGAGGTGGATATAGCCATCCTGCAGGTCGATCGGGGCGCCGGTGAAGACGCCTTCGTGTTCGAGCACGTCCATCTGCTGCTTTGTCAGTATCTTGTATGCGACTATGTCCATGATCCGCAAAACCCTCCAGCTTGCCCGATGGTTTCACCCCCGTTATCTTCAATCGGCTGAAGGCGTTAGAGGGGATGAGGATGCGTTCCTGGTTCTTGTGGGTTGCGGCCGCCGCGACCCTGTTTATTGCTCCGGCGGCGTCGGCGCAAAAGCTTCCCTCCGCCTATCAGGGCTCGCGCGACCAGTTCTTCTGGAACGGCAAGCAGAACATGCCCTTCAAGCTTTATGGCATCGCCATAGAGTGGGACAAGGATTGCACCAAGGGCAAGGCGGACCAGTGCATCCGGCTGGCCAAGGCGTTCGAGACCGGGCTGGGCGATCTCGAAGCCGATATGCGCGTCGCGGTGGGCTATTATATGCGAGCGTGCGAGAAGGGCTCGGGGCCTGGCTGTGCGACCGCGGCCAAGATCCTGCGCGATGGCAGCGCGGGCTTCACCAATCCCGCCGAGGCCCAGAAAATGGCCGAGCGCGGCTGCAATGTCCTCAAGGATCAGAATGCCTGTGCGGGCATGGCGGTGGGGCTCGCGGGCAACGACGGCGGGCGTTCGTCGCAGCTGATCGACAATGCCTGCGCCGCGGGGGCTGATGACGGCTGCCGCATGAAGGCCAATGCGCTGTTCTACGACAAGCGCGATTCGGCCTCGCGCGCCGAGGCGATGAAGATGTTCGAGACTGCATGCACCGCGAGGCGCGCCTGGGGATGTCAGGGGCTTGCCGACGCTTATGGACAGGGGCTGGGCGTAACCGCCGATCGGGCCAAGGCCGCCGATTATGCCCGGATCGGGTGCACGCAGGGGCAGGGCAACCGGCTGCGGCTCTGCACGCTCCACGGCATCGCGCTGACCCGCGTCGGCAGCCCCAAGGCCGATTTCAACAAGGGCGAGCAGTTCCTCGACGCCTCGTGCAAGGGCGGCGACGGCTTGGCGTGCAACCAGATCGGGCGGATCGGGGTCAGCCAGATGGCGGGCGCGACGACGACCGACAATGAGGGCCGCTATTATCTGCGCCGTGGCTGCGACCTGAACTATGGCCCGGCCTGCACCTATCTCGCCGCCGTCTATATGGGCGGGGTCGGGGTCAACCAGGACAATGCTGTCGCACTGGCGCTGAACGACAAGGGCTGCCGCCTGGGCGACAGGGAAGGCTGCGACATCTCGAAGCGGCTGCTCGCCGCCGAGCCGGGCCTGCGCGGGCGGATCCCCGCGATCGATCCCGCGGCAACGGTCGAGCAGCAGCTCCGCAGGGGCCGCGCCGTGGCCGAGGGCACCGGCGACCGGATGGCGGGGGTGCAGGCGGTCTATCGCCTCGTCCAGGAGGGCAATGAGGATGCCGAATGGCTGTTCGGCGGCTGGCTCTATTATGGTCTGCCCGGCGTGTTCGACACGTCGCGCCGCGCGGACGGGCTGATCCTGTTCGAAAACGCCGCACGCGTCGGGCATATCGACGCCGCGGTCTTCATGGGCATGGCCTATTGGTATGGCGACGGCGTGGCCGAGGACCGTACCAAGGGCGAGCGCTATATGCTGATCGCCGCCGACCGCGGCAGCCCGATGGCCGCTGCCATCTATCGCTCGATGCGCGCCGAGCCGATCCGGCAGGAAAATGCCCGGCGGCAGAAAGAATATGCGGCCTGGGCCGAGAGCCGGCGGTCGAGCTGGGCGCAAAGCTGGTCGAGCTGGACGCCGTCCTTCTCGCTCTCGGGCTATAACCCGCCTTCCTATACCGGCCCTTCGACTGCGGACATCATTCGCGAAAGCAATTGGAACCAGCGGATCAACTATCTTTCGGGTTCGACCACCGCCTGCCCGAGTTCGAATCCCTATTGCTGAACCCTTGGGAGGGATGGATGAGCAAGTTCAGATCGATCGTAAGGATTGCCGTGGTGCCGGCGCTGCTGCTGGCCGCCTCGCCGGCGTTCGCGCAGGTCAATGTCAATTTCTCGCAGAATTCGCGGAACGGCGTCTGCTACTTCTCGGTCGGCGGCCCAAACGCACCCGGAACCGACAAGCCGATGACGCTCGAATTCAGCTATCGCGTCCGCGACGGCAATCTGGGCGCATCGATCAAGGTGAACGGCTGGGAGCGCGTCCAGAAGGCCAATCCCGATACGACCTATCCGATGACGGTGGTGCTCGACACCGGCAAGAGCAAGCCGTCGCGCTCGGGCGGCTATCAGAGCGGGTTCAACGACACGATCTGGGCGGGCTGGGGCCCCGGCGAGCTTTCGACGCCGCTGCTCGACCTGCTCAAGGGCGCAAAGACGGCGCGGGTGGAGGTCGATGGGATGAAACTCGGGCCGTTCGACCTGCAGATGAAGGGGCTGGCCTATGTTTCGCTGACCCAGTGCGCGGAGCGGGTGCGGGCGGGCAAGGAATAGCCTCCAACGTCATCCCCGCGAGAGCGGGGATGACGAGGTTGGTTCAAGACTCGCCGCCCTCCGCCAGGTCCTCACCGGTGTCGCCGTCGGGAGTCGGCTCGGCCGCAACCGCGCCATCGCCGAGATCGGCTTCCGCCTCGTCCTCGCTCTCCTCGATCCGCGCCGCCGAGACGACATGCTCGTTCTCGGCCACGTCGAACAGCTTCACGCCCGCCGAGCCGCGGCCGATCACGCGGGTATCGCCCACGCTCATGCGGATCAGCTTGGCCTGATCGGTGACGAGCATCAGCTGCTCGCCATTATGCGCGGGGAAGCTCGCGACCACGGGGCCGTTGCGCTTGAGATTGTCGATATTGGTGATGCCCTGGCCGCCGCGATTGGTCTTGCGATACTCATAGGCCGAGCTCCGCTTGCCATAGCCGTTCGCACAGACGGTGAGGATGAACTCCTCCGCCGCGACGAACGCCTCCATGCGCGCCGGATCGAGCGTCACCTCGCGCTCGCCATCCTTCCACGGCGCGGCCTTGAGATACTGGTCGCGCTCCTCGGTGGTCGCATCGAACGCCTTGAGGACCGAGAGCGAGATGACCTCGTCCTCCTTCTGGAGCGTGATCCCGCGCACGCCGGTCGAGTTGCGGCTCTGGAACTCGCGGACATCAGTGGCGGCGAAGCGGATCGCCTTGCCGCCGCGCGTCGCGAGCAGCACGTCGTCGCTCTCGTCGAGCAGTGCCACGCCGATCAGCCGGTCGTCGGCATCGTCGCCTTCGAACTTCATCGCGATCTTGCCGTTCGAGGGCACGTTGGTGAAGGCGTCCATCGAATTGCGGCGGACGCTGCCCTTGGCGGTCGCGAACATGACGTGGAGCGCGCCCCAGTCATCCTCATTCTCGGGGAGCGGCAGCACCGTCGAGATCGTCTCGCCGCCGGCAAGCGGCAACAGGTTGATCATCGGCCGGCCCTTGGTGGCAGGGCCGCCTTCGGGGAGGCGCCAGACCTTGAGGCGATAGACCTTGCCGTGCGTCGAGAAGAACAGCACCGGCGTGTGCGTCGAGGTGACGAACAGGTTGGTGACGACGTCCTCGTCCTTGGTCGACATGCCCGCGCGGCCCTTGCCGCCGCGGCGCTGGGCGCGGAAGGTCTCGAGCGGGGTGCGCTTGATGTAACCTTCCATCGTCACGGTGACGACCATGTCCTCGCGCTCGATCAGATCCTCGTCGTCGATTCCGTCGGCGGCGGCGGCGATTTCGGTGCGGCGCGGGGTGGCGTAGAGGTCGCGGACCTGGGTCAGTTCCCCGACCATCACCTCGTAGAGGCGCGCGCGGTTGCCCAATATCTCGAGCAGCTCCGCGATGACCTCGGCGAGCTTGGCCAGCTCTCCGCCGATCTCGTCGCGGCCGAGCGCGGTGAGGCGATGCAGGCGCAGATCGAGGATCGCGCGGACCTGGAGGTCCGAAAGCCGATAGCTGTCGCCCTCGACCTCCACATCAGTGGCCTCGACCAGCTTGATGTACGGGGCGATGTCGGCGATCGGCCATTCGCGCGTCAGCAACCGCTCGCGCGCGACCACCGGGCTCGGCGAGCCGCGAATGATGCGGACCACTTCGTCGAGGTTCGATACCGCGATGACGAGGCCGAGCAAGATGTGCGCACGGTCGCGCGCCTTGGCGAGCTCGAACTTCGAGCGCCGGGTGATGACCTCCTCACGGAACTTGACGAAGGCCTCGATGATGTCGCGCAGGTTGAGCAGCTCAGGCCGCCCGCCGCGGATCGCCAGCATGTTCGCCGGGAAGCTGCCCTGCGCCGGCGTGTTGCGCCAGAGCTGGTTGAGTACCACGTCGGGCGTGGCGTCGCGCTTCAGGTCGATGACGATCCGCACGCCCTCGCGCGAGCTTTCGTCGCGGATGTCGCTGATGCCCTCGATCCGCTTGTCCTTGGCGGCTTCGGCGATCTTCTCGACCAGCGCGTTCTTGCCCTGCTGATAGGGGATTTCGGTGAGCACGATCGAACGGCGCTCGCCGCGCTGCTCGAGAGTGTGGCGGCAGCGGACGATGATCGAACCGCGGCCGCTCTGATAGGCGGAGCGGCAGCCCGAGCGGCCGAGGATCAGCGCGCCGGTGGGGAAATCGGGCCCGGGGACGATCTCCATCAGCTCCTCGACGCTGATTCCGCCATTTTCGATATAGGCGAGGCACGCGTCGATTACTTCGCCCAGATTATGCGGCGGGATGTTGGTCGCCATGCCGACCGCGATGCCGCCCGCGCCGTTGACCAGCAGGTTCGGGAAGCGCGCGGGAAGGACGGTGGGCTCGCTCTCCGAGCCATCATAATTGTCCTGGAAATCGACCGTATCCTTGTCGATATCCTCGATCAGATAGGTTGCGACCTTGGCGAGCCGCGCCTCGGTGTAGCGCATCGCCGCGGGCATATCGGGATCCATCGACCCGAAATTGCCCTGGCCGTCGATCAGCGGCACCCGCATCGACCAGTCCTGCGCCATGCGCGCCATCGCCATGTAGATCGAGCTGTCGCCGTGCGGGTGATATTTACCCATCACGTCGCCGACCAGGCGGGCCGATTTGCGATAGGGCTTGTTGGCGAGATAGCCGCCCTCCTGCGCCGCGTGGAGGATGCGGCGATGGACGGGCTTGAGGCCATCGCGAACGTCGGGGAGCGCGCGCGCCACGATCACGCTCATCGCGTAGTCGAGGTACGAGGTTTTCATCTCGTCGACGATCGAGATGGGCGTAATGTCGGAGGGGTCCGCGAGGACGGTCTCGTCGGTCAAGGTTTCAGGTTTCCGATGGTTTGTTGCAAATCTGAGGCGGCTCTAGCGGGGTAGGGGGCTGCTGCCAAGCCTCGCGTACGTGCGCGTGCACGTACGCGTGCGCGCGAAGGTGCTCAGTCCTTTTCGAGGATTTCGCAGGCGCGGGCGATCGCGTAGATATTGCCGACCTGCAGCGACGCGGAAAATTGGGCGCCGATCAGTGCGCTCTTCTGCTCGTAGCTGGTATAGCCATGGCTGCCCATCACATCGTCCTCAAGCCGCGAGTTCAGGATGCCGATCAGGCGCTTCCAGCGGAGCGGCTCGGCGGCATCGTGATTCTGTTCCTGCAGGCCCGTGGCGAAATCCTCGACCATCGGCAGCACGGTGATGCACATCACCTCGGCCTTGAACCGGTCCGCCGGGAGCGTGGCGAGCTCCTTGCGCGCCAGCGGGAAGCGGACATCGCATTGCCGGGCCTGGGCCTCGGCCTGCGCGGGCGAGGGTTTCGGCAAATCGTCCAGCTTGACGCTCAATTCTTCGAACCGCGCGAACAATGCATCGGGGTCGTCCCCGGCGGTCGCATGCGCCGCCTGCATCAGATAGTAGACCGTCTCGGCATTGGCCCGCATCCGCGAGATGCTTTCGGTCTGGTTCACCTCGACGACCGCCTCCACGCATTTCATCGCCTCGGCTTCGGTCTCGTTCTGTGGAGCAGCGGTCTGCGCGAACAGTGCCATCGCCAGCATCATCGGCATCGGATTTCCTTCAAGTCTTCGGAAGCTGCGCGATGCAGCGTTCGGTGATCGCGTAGCTGTTCCCGATGGCGAGCGAGGCCTGCATCACGCGATCGAGTTCGGCGCCCGTGCCCGTGGCGGTGATCCCGTGCTGGCGCATCAGGTCCGGCGCTTGCGCGGAATAATAGTCGAAGGCGGGCGACACTCGCTGCAATTCCGCCTTTCCCTTACCCATCCGGTCGAGCCCGAGCGCCGCGCCATACATGACCATGACCGAGCCGTAGCAGGTGAGGCTGCGCTGATACGCGTCAGCGGGAAGCGTCACCGCCGCATCGGTGCGCGCGAGCGGATAAAGCCGGTCGCATTCGGCCATCCGGCTCTGCGCCGCCGCCTGCGACGGCACCGGGCGGCCCTGGACGACCGCGACCAGCGCGTTGACGCGATCGACATAGGGGCCGCCGCCCGGATCGGCCTTGGCGGCGACCATGACGTAATAGGAGAATTGCGCGGTGATCTTGAGCAGGGGAGGATCGGCCTCGCCGGCATGGCTGCCCGCGACCGCGCTGGCGCAGCCCATCGCCCGCTCGGCCTCGGCATTGAGGGGCGCATCCTGTGCCATCATCGCAAGCGCAAGCAGGATCGTCATCGGTCGTCCCTCTTCATCTCAGCCTCGCAGCTGAGTGAAATCGAATCGAAATTTCCGATCCGGAGCGAGGCCCGCATCACCGGGCCGAACAAGCTGTCGGTCACCGCTTCGCCGCTGAGCTGGGAAGCGGGGATCTTGCCGCTCAGCCGCATCGCGTAGCGGCGTTGCACGGGCTGCCAGCGCTCGAGCGCACTACCGTCATGTTCGGCGCGAAGCTGGCCCTGCGCGGCGCCGACCTGAATGCTCGTCACCGCGAAACACAGCCGGTCGCGATCGAATGGATCGGCGGGGAGGATCGCGAGTTCGGTCGTACGCGCCATCGGAAAGCGGAGGTCGCATTGCGGCATCAGCGCCTTCGCCTCGGCAAGCGAGACAGGGTTGGGTTTGTAGCTGTGCGCCAACTCGCTCATCCGCGTGAGGAGCGGCTCGCCCTGCGGGTCGGCGGCCGCAAGCTGCAGCAGATAATATCCCACGCCGCTCGACGTCAGGAACCGGGAGACCCCCTCCGCCGGCGCCGCGACCAGCCACGCATCGGCGCAGGCCGTTGCCGCCCTGGCGGTGTCGGCATCGAGCGTGGCGCTTTGCGCCAGTATCGCGATCAGCATGTTTCCCTCCAGGCCCCGGCGCATCCTAGGCGGCAAAAGCCCTGCTGCGCCAGTGTCATGCGCGCGCAATGCGGCGGGGCGATCCCGTTCAATGCGCGTTAACGGGACGGTTGGCATCGGCGAGGCAGAAGCCCCCGCTTGAATGGCGGCGGGCGGGCCTTTAGAGCGTGCGCGTTTCCCGAATCCGACGTGCGGACAGGAGAGTTCTCGAAATGAAGATGGTTTCAACGCTGGCGCTCGCCGCCGTCCTGACGCTGGGCGTCGCCAGCCCCGCGATGGCACAGAAGCGCGGGCAACAGGAAGACCCGAACGCCGCGCCGAAGCTCACCGTCAGCGCCGCCTTCCGCAAGCCCGCCGCCGACGCCGAAAAAGCGTTCAATGCCGGCGACATCCCCGGGGCCGATACCGCGCTCGCCCAGGCTGAAGCCGTCGCGAAGAATGACGACGAGAAATATTTCGCCGCCTTCCTGCGGCTGCGCATCGAGGTGCGGAAGCAGAATCGCGAAGGCATCATCAAGGCTGCCGACGCGCTGATTGCGAACCCGAAGACGCCGCAGGGGCACCTGCCCGAATATTATTTCGTCCGCGCCCAGGCGACCTTCTATTCGGGCAAGCGCGCCGACGCGCTGCCCTTCCTGCTCAAGGCGCGCGAGCTTGGCCGCAACGATATCGATCTGCCCTTCATGCTCGCCCAGATCTATGGCGATGCAGGCAAGACCGATGAGGCGGTGACCGAGATGAGCCGCGCGATCGACCTGGTGAAGGCGAGCGGCAAGACGCCCGAGCAGAATTGGTACGAATGGGCCTTTTCCCGCGTCTACAAGAGCGGCGACCGCACGGCTTCGGCAGTGTGGATGATGCGGATCGTCAAGGATTTTCCGACGCTCGCCAACTGGCACCGGATGATCGCGCTCTATCGCGAAAGCGCCAATGTCGCGAAGGTCGAGCTCGGCAAGCGCGAGAAGATGGATCTGTTCCGCATGATGCGCGCGACCGGGGCGCTGGCCGATCAGGCCGATTATTTCAACTATGCCAAGGCAGCGATCGAATCGGGCCTGCCCTGGGAAGCGGTCTCGGTGATCGACGAGGGCCGCAAGGCCGGCAAGGTCCCCGCGAACGACGCCGATTTCGCGAGAATGTACACGGGCGCGCAGACGGCGATCAGGACCGACACGCCGCTCGAGACCCAGCTCGCCCAGGCCAAGGACGGCAAGGAAACCGCGCTGGTGGGCGATGCCTTCCTCTCCTCGGGCAATTATGCCCGCGCGCTTGCGGTCTACGACCAGGCCTTGGCCAAGGGCGGTGCCGATGCGAACGCGATCAACCTGCACCGCGGCGTCGCGCTGGTGGGCCTCGGCCGCAAGGAGGAGGCGCGTGCGGCCTTCGCGCTGGTCAGCGGCACCCCGCTCGGCGACATCGCCAAGCTGTGGACCGTCTGGCTCGACCTGCCCGCGCTCACCTGAGCCGCGGTATCGCTGGATAGGGAAGGGGCGGCCTGCGGGTCGCCCTTTTCTTTTCCGAAATCCTCCCCCGGAGGGGGAGGTGGCAGCGAAGCTGACGGAGGGGTAGCTACCCCAAGCGAGGGTCATCGCGTGCGGCGACTACCCCTCCACCATCCTTCGGATGGTCCCCCTCCCCCTCCGGGGGAGGATCTCTCAGGCCGGAACCGGCACCCCGGGCAGCGCCTTGGACGTGCGGATCGTGAAGCTGGTCTTGACGTGCTCGACATTGGGCGCCGGGGTCAGCCGGGTGGTGAGCAGGTTCTGGAAGGTCTGGAGATCGGTCGCCACGATCTTGAGGATGAAATCGATCTCGCCGTTGAGCATATGGCATTCGCGGACTTCGGGGATGTCCGCCACCAGCCGTTCGAACGCCTGCAGATCGGCCTCGGCCTGGCTGCGCAGGCTGACCAGCGCGAAGACGGTGAGGTTGTAGCCGAGCGAGGCGGGTTCGAGCGCGGCATGGTATCCGCGAATCGCGCCATGTTCCTCGAGCGCGCGGACGCGGCGCAGGCAGGGCGGGGCGGTGAGCCCCACGCGTTCGGCCAGTTCGACATTGGTCATGCGGCCATTTTCCTGGAGCAGCGCCAGGATCCGCATGTCGATCTCGTCGAACCGCATATTCGTTCCAACCCCGTGTTTCATTCGTACCGAATCCTGCCGGTAAGCATAAGATTATTACGCTGCAACGCAATCGTCCCAGATTGCGACGTGCCGAAATGAGCGGTTCCTGCGGGCGTCCCGCCGGGTTAAGAAATCCTTACGGCGCGAGCAGTTGGCGCTGGCCAGGGAAATGAGCAGCGGGTGCGTTTCGACGATACTCTTGAAACGGTGCTGGCGGGCGATTTCAGCACGCCTTCGGGCATGCAGTCGGCGTGGCGCCAGCTGGTCGATTTGATCGGCCGCCGCCGCGTCTACGCCGATCCGCGCGCGCTCAACCTGCTGCGCGGAATTCGCCCGAAGGTTCCCGTCGCGGTGCGCGCGGCAAGCGCGCGTGGCCTCGAATATGCCGATCCGCCCGCCGCGCTGGTGCGCCTGCTCGCGGTCGACGAGGTTGCGGTCGCGATGCCCGTCCTGCGCAGCGCCAGGCTGACATCGAACGACTGGATCGGGATACTCCCCGAACTCGCGCCCGTTGGCCGCGCGGTTCTGCGCAACCGGCGCGATCTGAGCCCGGTCGTCCGCCGCGCGCTCGAAAGCTATGGCCCGATCGATTTCGTGCTGCCCGACGAATCGGCACCGGTGGCCGAAGAAGTGGCGGTCGAACCCGAAATTGCCCTTGCGGAAGAAGCGGCGGTCATCGAAGCGTCCGAACCGGTTGCTATCGAGGAGCCCGAGCTTGCGGTTGCCGTGGAGCAGCTGGTCGACTGGACCGATGTGATCGGGGCCCAGGAAGCAGAGCCCGAGCCCGAGCCCGAGCCGGTTGCCGCCGAACCCCTTGCCGCGCCGGAGGAAATCGCCGCGCCGGAAACCGCCGAATCGGAGCCGTTCATGCTTGCGCCCGAGATCACCGAGTCGCCGCTGGTCACAGCAGGGCTGCAAGCGGTCGAGGCGGCGGAGCCAGAGCCGGAAACCCTTCATATCGAAGAAGATTTCTCCTTCGTCGCGCTGGCGGAGCAGGCTGCGTCGCTGCCCAGTCCGACTATTTTGGCGGCCGTCGCGCCGCCCGCGATCCAATCCGGGACAGTCGAGGCAAACCCCGACCCCGAGCCGATTGCGCGCGCCATCGAAGCGGCCCACCAACCCCCCATGGCACCGCTGGATACCGCCGTCGCACAAACGTCCGCAGAGACGTCCGAAATCGCTGAAGGGCTTGGCGCTGACCTGCCCGCCGAGGGTCCGATCGCGGATCCCCTCGGCCCGCAGCATGAGCCCGAAGTCGCCGCGCGCGAGAACGAGGCCGATGGCCCATTCCAGATTTCGGAAGTCGTCGCGCGCATCGACGCCTTTTGGAAGAATCGCGAAGAGGCCGCAGAGGCGGCCGAGGCGGCGCCCCGACATGCACCGGCTCCCGCCGAGCATTTCCGCTTCGAGACCGACGCCAAGGGCGTGATTCGCTGGGTCGATGGCGTCAGCCGCGCGCCCATCGTCGGCCTCTCGCTCGATCTCCAGGGCACGGGTGCGAGCGAAGGCTCGGGAGTCGATGGCGTCGCCACTGGTGCCTTCCGCCGCCGCGCCGGTTTCTCCAACGCGCGCATGGCGATCGACGGCGAATCGGATGCCTCGGGCGACTGGCTGATCTCGGCGATCCCGGTGTTCGATCCCGCCAATGGCCGCTTCACCGGCTATCGCGGCACCGCGCGCCGCCCGCGTGCCGACGAGCGCGCCGAGCCGGTGCGCCCCGCGCCCGCAGCCGGCACCGCCGCCGATTCGCTGCGCCAGCTCGTCCATGAACTGCGCACCCCCACCAACGCGATCGCCGGCTTTGCAGAGATGATCGAGACGCAGATGCTCGGGCCGGTCTCCGATCCCTATCGCGACCGCGCGACCACGATCCGCGCCCAGGCGCGCGAACTGCTCGGCGCGATCGACGATCTCGATCTCGCCGCGCGGATCGACAGCGCCGCGCTGGCGCTGGTGCCCGGTCGCGTGACGCTGCGCCCGCTGCTTTCGGGCATCGCCGACGATCTTGCCCAGCTCGCGGCGCTGCGCGGTTCGGCGCTGTCGCTGCCGATCGACGACCTCGCCGTCACCGGCGACCGGCGCGCGGTCGAGCGGCTGCTCGCGCGGCTGATGGCGACTTTGGTCTCGGCGAGCGGCCCCGGCGAGCGGATCGGCATCCGTACCGCGCTCGAGGCCGACGACAAGGTGACGATCACCATGGATCGCCCCGCGGCGCTTTCCGATTATCCGGGCGATTCGGTGCTCGGCATCGATGACGAGGGCGGCGATTCGACCCTGCTCGGCACCGGCTTCGCGCTCCGCCTCGCCCGCAATCTGGCGCGCGAGCTGGGCGGCAGCCTGGTGATCGAGCCGGAGAGCTTGACTTTGCGGCTTCCGGCCTCCGTAACCGCTCCGGTGGGACAGGCGCATCTGAGCTGAGCATGGGCGGCGAGACCGCGCCCTATCGCGCGCCAGCCCCCGATCCTGCGAGCTACATCCAGTGGCCCGCGGATTTCGGCACGCGTTTCACGGTCTTCGTCGACACCGAAGAGGAATTCGACTGGCGCGAACCGCTGCGGCGCGATGCGCGGAGCGTCACCGCGACCGCGGCCATTCCTGCCGCGCACAGGCGCTTTGCCGAGCGGGGCGTGGCGCTGACCTATCTGGTCGATCATCCCGTCGCGAGCGCGCCGCAGGCGGTCGCGGCGATCCGGCCTTGCCTCGACGACGGACGCTCGGCGGTGGGCACCCAGCTCCATCCCTGGGTCAACCCGCCGTTCGAGGAGGAAGTGAACGGCCCCAACAGCTTCGCCGCCAACCTTCCCAAACCGCTTCAGGCCGCCAAGCTCGCCGAACTGACCCGCACGATCGAGGCTGCGTTCGGCGCGCGCCCGCTCGCCTATCGCGCGGGCCGCTACGGCATCGGCCCGGAGACGTTCGCGCTGCTGGCGGCCGAGGGGTATCGTCTCGATACCTCGCTGCGCCCGGCATATGATTACTCCCCGGAGCAAGGCCCCGATTTCACCGCGGTGCCGAACCACGCCTTCCGCGCCGGCGGGATCGTCGCCTTGCCCTTCAGCACCGTCTTTACCGGCGCGTTGCGCGGGCGGGGGGCCGGACTCTACCGCGCGCTGGGCAGCATTCCCAAGGGCAGGGGGGTCGCCGCCCGCCTCCACCTCCTCTCGCGCGTCTCGTTGACGCCCGAGGACATGCCGCTCCCGGACGTGCTGGAGGCGATCCGCGTCGCGGCGGGCGAGGGCCTGCGCATCCTCAATTTCGCCTTCCACTCGCCATCGCTGGCCCCCGGCCACACCCCCTATGTGCGCGACGCGGCGGATCTTGCCGCCTTCTGGCGCTGGTGGGACGCGGTATTGGCGCTGCTCGAGCGGCTTGGGGTGCGCAATGCGTCGCTGAGGGAAGTCCTGCAAGCGGCGGAGTGAGGTGCCGGCTGGCTTGCCGGCCATAGCCGCAGGCGAAGGGTGGTCGGGGAGACAGGATTTGAACCTGCGACATCCTGCTCCCAAAGCAGGCGCGCTACCGGGCTGCGCCACTCCCCGACGCGGCGGGTGCCTTAGGGGGCAGCAACCCCCAGCGTCAAACGCAATCGCTCAGCTATGGGGTTCCGCGGCCTTGGCGCGGGGCTTGGGATCGCCCTCGCGCTTCGGCTGCCGCAGCCAGATATCGCCCGACCAGCCGGCGATCAGCAGCAGCTGGAGCCAGGCGATCGCGGTGAGCGCCGAATAATAGGGCCAGGGCTCCGCAGCGGCGATCAGGCCATAGGCAAGGTGCATCGCGATCTGGAGGCAGTAGGTGAGCCCCAGCGCCACCTGCCATTGGCTCGAGAGGCGATAGAAGATCATCCCGGCCGCAATCGCGTCGATCGCGATGCTGAACCACCAGCCATCGGTGATGTCGGTCGTCAGCGCGAACACCGTTCCCACCACCCAATTGCCGAACACCACCAGCGCGGCGCGCGCCAGCTGCCAATTGGGATGCGCGGTCACGGTCAGGCTGGCGGCGACCATCGCCGCCGCCAGCCCGACGCCGTAGAGCAGGAAAGGGAGATCGATCATCCAGTCGGCTCGTCATTCTCGCGGGGAGGAGGGGTGGGGGTGGGCTTGGGCGAGGGCGTTCCGCCGCTGTCGCCATCGCCTTCGCCGCCGAAGCGCAAGCCGCCAAATTTGCCGCCGATCCCGAACATAAGCGTCCTCCTTCACCAACGGGCTGCCCGCCCGGCGGACAGCTTACTCCGTTTCGGCGGCGATTTGAAAGGTGGGAACGGCGTGAACAGAAGGTTGCGAGACCGGCTCGCCAGCCGAGGGGGAGCTTGAGGCAACGGCCCTCCTTCGCTCCTGCGGAGCTACGGCGGGCGCCTTCGTCCCCGGCTGGCTTGCCAGCCGTAGCCAAAGGCGAAGGCTGGTGGGCCCGGCAGGACTTGAACCCGCAACCTAGCCGTTATGAGCGGCCAGCTCTAACCAGTTGAGCTACAGGCCCCCAGCCGGGTGGCGATAGCGGAGGAAGGGCGCGCGCGGCAAGCGCGCCTCGATCACAGGATGCCGATCGTGTGGAGCCATTTCTCCGCCAGGTCGGTCCAGTGGGTGATCGGCTCGGCGGTGCGCCTTACGCCGAAGGCATGGCCGCCACGGGCATAGATGTGTATCTCCACCGGCACCTTCTTCTCGCGCAGCGCGAGGAAATAGGCGATCGAATGGCGGACATCGTCGACCGGGTCGTCCTCGGCCTGCACCATGAAGGTCGGGGGGCCATCGGCAGCGATGGTGTTGAACGGGTAGAGCGTCACGCCTTCGCCGCCCTCCTCGCCATACCAGAGATGGCCCGGATAGAGCGGCATCGCGAAATCGGGGCGGGCGCTCAGCGCATCGGCAGCGTCGACGGGTTTGTAGCTGCGTCCGGCCGCATTGGCGACCGCGGTCACCAGATGCCCGCCCGCCGAAAAACCGACCACGCCGATCTTGTGCGGATCGATGCCCAGGCTCGCCGCGCGCTGGCGAAGCAGGCCGATCGCACGCTGCGCGTCCTGAAGCGGCAGGAAGGGCTGGGGCATGCGCTGGCAATGGCATTCCTGGGTATGCCACCAGGTCTGCGGCACCCGGTATTTGAGCACGACGCAGGTGATGCCCCTGGCCGTCGCCCAGTCGCAGATCTCGCTGCCCTCAAGGTCAATCGCCAGCGCCTGATAGCCGCCGCCCGGGAACACCATCAGCGCCGCGCCGGTGTTGCGGCCCTTGGCGCGATAGAGCATCATGGTCGGCCGCTCGACATTCTTGATCCAGTTGAGCGGGCGCCCGGCGACCGGGTTCTTGCCCTGGCCATGCTCCTCGGGTCCGGTGAGTTCGGGCCTGGCGATCGCCAGCCCCGCGGGCCAGAGCGCGATTTCGGTCGGCTGGCCCTGTTTTTCTTGGGGGCTCGCCGCGGCGGGGGTTGGCGAGGACGAGGATCCGCAACCCACCGCCATGACCGCCAGCATCATGACGCCAGCCCAGATTACCTGCCGTCCCATCGCTTCGCCCTCCTGTGAGGCCCCATCTGACCGGCGACAACGCCCGGCCACAACGCATCAATTCTCGACGAAGTCATGAATTTTGTTCATGCCCTGGCGATGGACCGCGCCCACCTTCCGCTCAATGCTTTGCGTGCGTTCGAGGCGGCGGCACGGCATCTTAATTTCACCCGCGCCGCGATCGAACTCTGCGTGAGCCAGGGCGCGGTGAGCCACCAGGTCGCCTTGCTCGAGGCGCGGCTGGGCGTCCCGCTGTTCCGCCGCCTGCCGCGCGGGCTCGCGCTCACCGACGAGGGGCAAGCGCTGGTGCCGGTGGTCGCCGAATCGTTCGACCGGATCGGCGCGACGCTCGATCTCTATGCCGATGGCCGGCTGCGCGAGGTGCTGACGGTCGGCGTCGTGGGCACCTTTGCCGTGGGATGGCTGATGCGGCGGCTCGACCGGTTCGCGGCGGCTTACCCGCGAATCGATCTGCGCGTGATGGGCAACAACAACCGCGTCGATCTCGCCGGCGAGGGGCTCGATCTGGCGATCCGTTTTGGCGACGGGACATGGCACGGCACCCACGCCGTTCCGATCATGCGGGCACCGCTCAGCCCGCTCTGCACGCCCGCGGTGGCAGCGCGGCTGCACGGGGCGCAGGCGCTGGCTGGCGAGACGCTGCTGCGGTCGTACCGCGCCGATGAATGGCCACGCTGGTTCGAGGCCGCGGGGATCGCGCCGCCATCGCTCCATGGCCCGGTGTTCGACACGTCATTGGCGATGGTGGCGACTGCGGAGGCAGGGCTGGGCATCGCGCTGGCGCCGCCCGCCATGTTCCTCGATCAGCTCCTGACCGAGCGCCTCGTCCAGCCCTTCGCAGTCGAGATCGAGACCGGCAGCTATTGGCTGACCCGGCTGATGTCCCGTCATGAGACGCCCGCGATGCAGGCGTTCGCGGGATGGATCGCCAAAGAGGCTCGTGGATCCTCCCCCGGAGGGGGAGGGGGACCGCCGCAGGCGGTGGAGGGGTAGTCTCCTCAGGCGATAATGCTCGTGGAGGCTACCCCTCCGTCAGGCTGCGCCTGCCACCTCCCCCTCCGGGGGAGGATTTGGAGATCGCTCAAACGAAAAGGGCGCCCCCGCAGGGACGCCCTTCACATGTCGCTCCCGGCCCGAAGGCCGGGGCGAAATATCACTTCGCGGCGTTCTCAGCCGGCGCAGCCGCATTCGCGTCGGCCGGAGCCATCGCGTTCGCGTCCGGGGCCATCGCGTTGGCGTCGGCCTCGTTCGCAGCGGTCGTGTCATACTCGACAGCGTTCGCTTCGTTCGCCGGCTCGGCGGTGTTGTTGGCTGCGGGCGTGCACGCCGCAAGCGACATCAGGCCGGCGGCAGCAGCAATAAAGAGGGTCTTCTTCATCTCGGTGCTCCCAATGGAAACCATGTTTCGCGGCCGGCCCGAATGCCGTCGCGAGGCTTCTCAAATAACGGTCGTTGCGCACGCGTCAATCTCAAATTCACCGCACCGCAAGGTTGTTGACAGAATTCCGCCGGATTCGCGCCACCGGGGCGCCATGAACATTGACGCGCCATAAGGCCTTGTTCCGGAATCGAAACCAGTCCGTGCTGCACCGCGGCACGATTCGGGACATTTCTGAGTGGGTTAGAGCCCCGGCCTGGGGGTGACCGGCCCGATCTCCTCGGGCGCATTGGCGACGGTGGCCAGCATCGCCGTCCAGGCCGCGACATTCTGGCGCAGCTGCACCAGATCGATCTTGTCGAGCGTGTCGTCGGGCGTGTGATGGAGATCGAAATAGCGGGTGCCGTCCTGCGCCAGGTCGATCGCGGCGACTCCCAGCTTCATCATCGGGCCGACATCGGTGCCGTCGCCGGCGAGCTCGCGCCCGCGGGCGATGCCGAGCGGCGCGAGCGCGGCGGTCAGCCGGTCGCCGATCGCCTTGGCGCTGTCGGGCAAGTTGACGTCGAACTTCCAGACGCGGTCCGCGCCGAAATCGCTCTCCGCCGCGGCGACATGGCGTTCGCCGGCATGCGCCTTGGCATAGGCCTCGCCGCCAAAGCCGCCGGGCTCCTCCGCGCCGAACCAGACCACGCGAATCGTGCGGCGCGGCTGGCCCGAATCCATGATGCGCTTGGCGGCGGCGGCGGTGATCGCCACGCCCGTACCGTCGTCGATCGCGCCGGTGCCGAGGTCCCAGCTGTCGAGATGGCCGCCGATGAGCACGATCCCGGCGCTCGGATCGCTGCCCGGCACCTCGGCGATGACATTGCCCGATTCGCCCTCGCCCTTGAACTGTGGGGTGATCAGCAGCCGCATCCGCACCGGCTTGCCACGCCGCAGCACCCGCTCGAGCTGCTCGGCATCGGGCAGCGGCAGCGCGGCGGCGGCGATGGGCGTGACGCCCTTGGGCCAATTGGTCCCGCCGGTATGCGGGTTGCGATGGTGATCGGTGCCGACCGAGCGGATCAGCACCGCGACCGCGCCCTTTTGCGCCGCGATCGCCGGCCCCTTGCGCCGCGCCTGGCCGAAGGGGCCGTAGGAGCTGCCGTCCTGCGTCGGCATCATCGCATGGCTGATGAAGACGATCTTGCCCTTCACCGCGCTGTCCGGCGCCGCCTCGAGGTCGGCCAAAGTCGGGAAATAGACGATCTCGGCCTCGACGCCCTTGGGCCCGGTCGACCCCGAATTGCCGAGCGCCGCGATCACCAGCTTCTGCGGGAAGGGCGAGACGATCTCGGCCCTTTCCTCGCCGCGCACCCAGACGGGCATCCTGAACGTCTCGATATGGACATTCTGGAAGCCCAGCGCCTTGAGTTTGGTCACCGCCCACTCCCTCGCGCGGGCCTCGGCATCGGTCGCGGCGAGGCGCTGGCCGACCTCGGTGGTCAGCCCCTCGACGATATCCCAGGCGATATCGTCCTTGAGCGCCGCGTCGCGCAGCGTTGCCGGATCGCTCGGCGCGACCTGGGCGAGGGCGGGGAGGGGAAGGGCGAAGGCGGCGACGGCCGCGAGCAGGAGGCGCAGGGTCATGCGCGCCGTGCTAGCTTCCCGCATCGCCCTTGCCAATCACAGTCGCGTTTCCGCTTCGTTTCCCCGCCGCCCGCGTTGCCAAGCGCCATGCCCGCCGCTACATCGCCGCCGAACTTCCAGCAGACCAATTCGTAACGGAGCATCCCAGTGGCCGCGCAATATGCCTTTGTCATGAAGGACATGACCAAGACCTTCCCCGGCGCCCCCAAGCCGGTGCTCAACAATATCAACCTGCAATTCTATCAGGGCGCCAAGATCGGCATCGTCGGACCCAACGGCGCCGGCAAGTCGACGCTGATGAAGATCATGGCGGGCGTCGACAAGGAGTTCACCGGCGAGGCATGGCCCGGCGAGTATATCACCGTCGGCTATCTCGAGCAGGAACCCCAGCTCGATCCGACCAAGACCGTGCTCGAGAACGTCAAGGAAGGCGCGCGCGAGACCGCCGACCTGGTCGAGCGCTTCAACGCGATCTCGGCCGAGATGGGCGAGCCGACCGACGACACCGATTTCGACGCGCTGATGGAGGAGATGGGCGATCTCCAGACCAAGATCGACGCGGTCGATGGCTGGACGCTCGATAATCAGCTCGAAGTCGCGATGGAGGCCCTGCGCTGCCCGCCGGGCGACTGGAGCGTCGAGAATCTCTCGGGCGGCGAACGCCGCCGCGTCGCGCTGACGAGGCTGCTGATCCAGAAGCCCTCGATCCTGCTGCTCGACGAACCGACCAACCATCTCGATGCCGAGAGCGTCGAATGGCTCGAAAACCACCTCAAGGAATATGCCGGCGCGGTGCTGATGATCACCCACGACCGCTATTTCCTCGATAACGTCGTCGGCTGGATCCTCGAGATCGATCGCGGCAAATATTTCCCGTACGAGGGCAATTACTCGACCTATCTCGAGAAGAAGTCCAAGCGCCTCGAGCAGGAGGACCGCGAGGAATCCGGCCGCCAGAAGGCGATCAAGGACGAGCTCGAATGGATCCGGCAGGGACCCAAGGGCCGCCAGACCAAGTCCAAGGCGCGTATCGCCAAGTTCGACCAGCTCGTCGAGCAGCAGTCGAACCGCAAGCCGAGCGGCGCCCAGATCGTCATCCAGGTGCCCGAGCGCCTCGGTGGCAAGGTGATCGAGGTGGAGAATATCTCGAAGGCCTATGGCGACAAATTGCTGTTCGAGAATCTGAGCTTCACGCTCCCCGCGGGCGGAATCGTCGGCGTGATCGGGCCCAACGGCGCGGGCAAGTCCACGCTGTTCAAGCTGATCACCGGTCAGGAAACGCCGGACAGCGGCACGATCGAAATGGGATCGACCGTCCGCCTGGGCTATGTCGATCAGAGCCGCGACCATCTCGATCCCAAGAAGAATGTCTGGGAGGAGATTTCGGACGGGCTCGATTACATGAAGGTCAACGGCCACGACGCCTCGACCCGCGCCTATGTCGGCGCGTTCAACTTCAAGGGCGCCGACCAGCAGAAGAATGTCGGCAAGCTCTCGGGCGGCGAGCGCAACCGGGTGAACATCGCCAAGATGCTCAAAAAGGGCGGCAACGTGCTGCTGCTCGACGAGCCGACCAACGATCTCGACGTCGAGACTTTGGGCGCGCTGGAGGAAGCGATCGAGAATTTCGCCGGCTGCGCGGTGGTGATCAGCCACGACCGCTTCTTCCTCGATCGCCTCGCGACGCACATCCTCGCCTTCGAGGGGGATTCGCACGTCGAATGGTTCGAGGGGAATTTCGAGGCGTATGAGGAGGACAAGCGGCGGAGGCTGGGGGACGCGGCGGACCGGCCGACGCGGTTGGCGTACAAGAAGCTGACGCGGTGAGTTAGCGTACCGGCGTCACTCGAGCCCCGCGGTCTCCACCGTCAGTCCCTCAATCGTCGCCGCGTGGAGCGGCTCGCCAAACGGCACGTCGAGCTGGCCGTCATAGCCGCTGCCGTCGGCGCGTGGATTGGCGTGGAGCAGCGCGCGGTTTTCGTTGAGGTCGATCACCCAATATTCGGGCACGCCGGCCTCGGCGTAGAGGTCCGCCTTGCGGCCGAGGTCGTTCTCCAGCGTGCTGTCGGAGACCTCGATCAGCAGTGCGGCGGTCTCGACCGGAACGACGCCCGCGCCGCGATAGCTGGTCAGGACGATGTCGGGCTCGGGCAGCGAGCCGTCGGACAGGCGAACCGAGGCTTCTATTTGCGGCTCGAACGGCGAACCAAGCGCTTCGAGCGCATTGCCCAGCCGAATGGCCAGCCGTGACTTAACGCGCGAGTGTCGCGAGTGCTGCGCATTCATGACGACGATTTCCCCCTCGATCAGCTCGCTCTTGGCATAATCGTCGAACAGTCCCTGCTCGCACAGAGCCAGGAACTGATCGACGGAGAAGCGGAACGGCGTGCTCGCCGTGGCGGAAGCCTGAACGGGTTGATTCACGGGTTCCGCCCTTTCGTCTCCACCAGCAGAGGCGCGGCATGAAGGGGAAGATGCTCCGTCATGGGATCGATCCTATCACAGCCTACCCGTCGTTCAAATCCAGCGTCGAAGGCCGTGGTGACAGCCCGAGCCAAAATGCTAACTGGAGATGATGCCCCGCAAATCCCCAGGTTTCGGCGAAACGCTCGACCAGTGGCTCGTCGCCGAGGGCCTCGTCCCCGACGATAGCGGCGTCAGCGCGATCGCCGATGTCCCCCGGGTCCGCGCGATGCTGGTCGCGGCGGCACGCGACCGGCGGGCGCTCAGCTATTCCGAGGCGCTGGGCGGGCTCGGCTTGCGCTTCAGCCGCCCCAAGATGCGCGCTTTTTGCCGCACGCTCGACCGGATCGACGAGGACGGCGGCGCCGCGGGCGAGCCGGGGCTGGCGGTGCTGGTGGTGCGGGAGAGCGACGGCCTGCCGGGGCAGGGCTGGTGGAACGGCGTGGCCGAGGCCTATGGTTATAAGGGCGAATGGACCGGGCCGGAGGCGGTAGCGCTGGTGAAGCGGCTACAGGGTGAGCTGTTCGACTATTGGGCGATAAAGGCGGGCGGCGCGTAGCCCGCCCAATACGGCGAAGAGCGAGACCTTGAGCGGTGCCGCGGATCGGCCGACGCGGCTGGTATACAAGAAGCTGACGCGATACGATCTGGCGTCACAGCCGTCACGGCTCGGTTCAGGGGTGCCGATATGTCGGATTTCGAAGCTGCACTTGCCCGCGGGGAGGCTTTTTCGTCGCGCTTGCGGGAAGTGGCGGAGTCGGTTCTGGCGGAGCCGTTTGGTCCGCAGACACGATCTCTGCGGAATTGGGTCCTGCTTTTGATGACTGGCTTGGCCTTGCTGGATGCCCATGCTGTCAAGTTTGGGGGCACGTCGGACTTTATGGGGTTTCGTCTGGAGGCGGCCTCAGGTTTTGTATTGCAGCTCGCGGGGGTCTTGATTGCCGGTGCCGCGCTCATTGCTTATGTGGCGAGAGCCTCTCTCGACCTGTCGGCCTATGAGCTCAGGGTGAGTCCCTGCCGTTGGGTTGTGCTTCAATTGGACGAGGAGCTGAATGCCGGGGAGCGGGAGTTCGCCACTGCGGTCGCTCGGTACGAATCCGATCTCAAGGTTGCGATCCGGCGGCAAGAGGCGCCGTCAGAAAGGGCTGTGGCGGCAGCGGAAGAAAGTGCAATACGCGAGAAGTTCACGCTCTATTGCGCAGAATCGCACCATGATGCGCGACGACAGCTTTCAACTGATCTTTCCAGGTTTCTTCGTGCCTGGAGCATTTCATCCAAACTGCGTGCGTCGCTCGAAATTGGCGCCCCCCTCATATTTGGGTTGGGGGTACTGTTCTGGACCGCACTCTCGCTGAAAAACGGCTGGATCTGGACGATTGGCTCGGGCTGACCCCTCGGCGGGAGTAACGCGAAATCGGCGAATTCTGCTATATCTGAGGCCGCTGATCGCGGGGAGGGAGGCGGCTTGGGATCGGCATTCATCGAGTGGCTGCGCGAGCGGCGGATCAAGATCCTCGGGCTCGGCATCGTCCTTGCTCTGTTCGCCTCGCCCGTAATCGTCTTGCTCTGGATGACCGCGGTTCCCGGCCATACCTACGCCGGCCCGCTACCGCCGCTGACGCCTGCGCAATCCCAGCTCGCCGAGCGCCTGCGCGGGCATGTGATGGCGATTGCCTCGACCCCGCACAATCTCGGCCACCCGCAAGCACTTGAAAACGCGGCGCTCTACCTCCAGAAACAGCTCGCCGGCATGGGCTACACCGTCACCCGCCAGCCGTTCGACGCCGGCCATGCCCGCAATCTCGAAGTGACGATCGAACCCGCCAGCCCAGCCGCGCCGACGCTGGTGATCGGCGCGCATTACGACAGCGCCTTCACCGCGCCCGGCGCGAACGACAATGGCAGCGGTACCGCGGCCGTGGTCGAACTCGCGCGGATGCTCGCGGATTTGCGCGGCAAGGCGGCGGTCCGGATCCGGCTGGTGCTGTTCGCGAATGAGGAGCCGCCCTTCTTCCAGACCGATCGGATGGGCAGCCTCGTCTACGCCCGGCGCCTCGTGCAATCGGGCGAGAAGGTAGCCGCGATGTTCTCGCTGGAGACGATCGGCTATTATCGCGACGCGCCCGGCAGCCAGCGTTACCCGTTCCCGCTGTCGATCCTCTATCCCGATACCGGCAATTTCGTCGCATTCGTCGGCACCGTTTCCTCACGCGCGCTGGTGCGGCGCACGGTAAAGGCATTCCGCGAGACGGCGCGCTTCCCGAGCGTGGGCGGCTCCGCGCCGGGTTTCATCCAGGGCATCGACTGGTCGGATCATTGGGCGTTCGAACAGGCCGGCGTGCCCGCGCTGATGATCACCGACACCGCCCCGTTCCGCTATCCCTGGTATCACAGCACCAAGGACACGCCCGACAAGATCGATTACCAGCGGCTTGCCCGCGTCGTTGCCGGGCTGGAGAGAGTGATCCGGGGATGGCGCGAATGACGGGGACCATAACCAGCCGCCGCTGGCCCGACCCCATCGAAGCCGCCGCCGAGCCCCTCCTCACGCTCTACCGCGCCGTCTTCGAGCATATCGACGACGCCTATCTCCTCTCCCGCCTCCCCCACATGGCCGATCCGATGCTCTGGATCGCCGAGGACGAGGCCGGATGGGTCGGCTTCAAGCTCGGCTATCGGCGGGGCGCCACCTTGCTCTACTCCTGGCTCGGCGGGGTGCATCCGCGGGCGCGGGGGCAGGGGGTCGCTTCGGCGCTGATGGTGCGCCAGCATGAAGCGGCCGCCGCCCAGGGCTATGCCCGTGTCGAGACCCGCACCCGCGCCGCGAACAACGCGATGCTGATGCTCAATCTGCGGCATGGCTTCCATGTCTGCGGTTACGAGATCGACGCGCGGGGCATCCCGGTGGTGACGCTGCGCAAATCGCTCGGCTGAGGCGTCAGAAGCGGCGCGAGATGCCGATATAGAGTTCGACATCGGGGCTCGCTGCGTTGAGGCCGGCGACCGCGCCCGCGTCGAGCTGAAGGTCGCCCCGGGGTTGCCAGGCAAGCGAGGCGCTCGCCAGGATCTGGGTGGCGTGCCCGCCCGGATCTTCGTCGCGCATCGCCTGGATCTCGAAAGCGCTGTTCACGGTGCCGCCGAGCGCGATGCCGAACCCGGCCACGCTGCCGAACGCAAGGTGGCGTCCGCGCCGGTCCGCATCGACCGCCGCATCGATTTCCGGGGTCAGCGCGACGCTGAACCGGCCGATCGAATAGCTGAGCGGCGCCACCAGCCCCGCGCCCCAATCGCCCGCGCCGATGGCATGGCCGCCCGCGGGAAGGGTGGCGAACGGCATGAGCGCCGCCGAGAAGCCCGATCCGTCGGGATTGGAGAGGTTGCGGCGCAGCGCGAGCGTGATGTCGCCGGTGCCCGATTCGCGGCTAGCGGCGCCGCCGCTCACGGGCCGCGAGCGCGTGGCGCCATAGCCGGTCCAGCCGGCCTGAACCTCGAGCCGGGGCGTCACCCCGATACGGACCAGCAGATCGCCCGCGATCCAGTCGTCGCTTCGTTCGATACCGTCCGCGTCATGGGTCCAGTCGGCGAGGCCCAGCTCGGCCACCACATGGCCGGGATCGACGGTGCAGCTCGGCGTGCCGAGACCCGGCCGGTCGGCGCAAAGCGGTCGCAGCTCCTGCGCCTGGGCGGCCGTCGCCGTCACGGTCGAGACCAGCGCGAGCAGCAATAATCGCATCGCCACAGCCTCCATGGTCCGCCCGGCAAGGTGGCGGCACCATAAAGGATTCGGGCAGGGTGGCGAGCCTTAGCCCTGGTGCGATATTTCGGAGATGCAGCCGCCTTCGAGCTTGATCATGCCCATCGTCTCATGCCCCTGATCGTCGCGGCTGTGGACGACGACATTGCCGGCATCGTCCAGCTTCATGTCGGTCACCTCGATCCGCGCATCGGGGGGCACGTTGCTGAGCAGGCTGGCGAGTTCCATCGATTCGCCCGGCCCCCTAATCATCAGCGCGCCGGGCTTGATGAAGCTGCCCATTCCCGCCTGATCGCCGCCGTTGAACGCCGCGAAAAAGCCCGTGGCGACCTCCAGCTTGGTGAGCTTCGGCGCATCGGACGGAACGCAGGTCGCGGTCACCGCCAGCATAGCCAGAACAAGGCTCATTCCACCCTCCTATTGTATTGGTGTATTAATACACTGTCACAACACGAGGAGCGCGTCAATCGGCTCGATTGGATGACAGGCGGACCCTAGCCGATCTCGACGCGGAGTTCCTTGAACAGGCCGGGGATCGTCCTCAGCCGCGGTTCCTCCTCGTCGAGGATCGCGTGGAAGGCGTTGCGCTTGATCTCGGCGATCCGCTCGTTCGGCAGGCGCTGATCGGGGGGAACGGTCGAGAGGATGATGTCGACCAGCCGGTCCGCTCCGTGGAGGCGGCCCCAGAGATAGTCATTCTCGCGATAGGCGCGGCTGAAAAAGGCGCCGAAGCTGTTGAACTGGATGCCCTTGAGCGAGGTCTCGGCGCCGCCCTGGCGGATCGAGCAGGCGTCGTCCGGGGCGATGCGGTCGACGCGGATCGGGTCGAACTCGTCGAGCCCGTCGCCCTGGAGCAGCGGCAGCGTCGCGATATCGAAGAAGGGGAAGCCGAGATGCGCGAGCAGGAGCGGGCGGCGCAGCTCCTTCGACAGCGCGCTGAACCCCTGGGAGAGGCGATCGTCGGTCTCGCCATCAAGCGCCTTGAGGCCCATCCGCTCGGCGATCGCATCGAGCAGCGGCCCGGCATCGCCGTTCAGTCCCCGCGCCATCTCGCGCAGGTCCGCGAACGGGTCGGAGCGCTTGCATTCGAGATAGGTGGCGAGCGATTCGTAGATTGCCTCGCGCATCGGCAGCAGCTCGGCATGCGTCGCGGCGGTGTCGATCTCGGTCAGTCGCCGCGCGAGCAGGCGCAGCCGGCGGATGCGGAAGCCCAGATCGTGCGCGCGCAGGAATTCGAGCGTCGCCGGGCTCGCGCCGTTCGAGAGCGTCGCCCCGAACCGGTCGAGCTCGCGCCCGCGCACCGCCATCGCCACCGCGCTGCGGATCTCGCGCAGCCGCTCGGGGCCATGGCTGTCGCCGATCGTGTAGATCAGCTGGGCGGTGCGGTTGATCGCGCCGTCGACCTTGAGCAGGCCATAGGCGGTATGGCCGTATCCCGCCTTGGCCGCCGCGGCGATCTGGGCGCGGCGGCGCCACGCGGCGAGGCGCTTCGAGGTGGGATAATCGAGGAACAAAGTATAGCCGAACAGCGCCTCGACCTGGGTCTCCACCTCGGCGCGGATCTCGGTGAGTATCCCAAGCATCCGCTCGATCCGGTCCGATCGCGCGGCGATCTCTTCCAGATTGTCGCGGATCGGCTGTTCGCGGGGGAGCTCGGAGAGCGCACCGATGATCGTCTTGAAGAAGCCCGGCGCCTCATCCTGATGCTCGCCATAGAGCGCGAGCCGGGCATTGGGGAAAGGATCGACGAAGACGAAGCGCCGGTCGACCTGCCGCCGCGCCGGGCGCTCGCGCAACGCTTCGATCGCGGGGCGGAAGGGCGCGTTGGCAAGTACCGATCCGTCGATCAGCACCGCCTTTTCGGCGCGGTTGTCCGCCCATTGCTGGGGCAGGGAGCGTTCGAGAAAGGCGTCGCGGCCGGCCCAGCTCGCTTTCCGCTCCTCCAGCACCGCGTCGATCTCGGCGACGGTCATCGGGGGAAAGGCGCCGGGAAAGCTCGACGTCGCCCGCGCCGCAAAGGCCAGTTCGCAGCTGTCGGCGATCGGCCCGGGCTGGCCATGATCCCCGAACGCGAAGACGAGGCGGTGCTCGGTCTCGAGCACCGCGGGCGGCGAATTGAGCCGCAGCCGCTCGGGATGGCCGCGGAAATCGGTGACGGTCACGAACAGGTCGAGCGGCTGGCCGGGCGGGAGCAGGCGCGGCCCCTGCGGCCCCTTCGCCATCGCCTCGAACGCGTCCATGATGGTGCCGAGCAGCTGCTTGCCCCCGAAGGGCGGCTCGAACCAGCGCGAGCGGACAAACTTCTCCAGCTTGAGCCGCACCTCGTCCTGCGCGCCGGCCTCGACCGTCTCGGTCACGGTCTTGCTGCGATTGGCGATCATCCAGGCGATCGGGGTCGCCCAGATCTTTGCGAATTTGTGCGAGGGCCGCTGGCTGGGGGCGAGCAAGGCCTCGACATCGGCATGCTCCATCCACAAATCGGTCAGCGGATCGAGCGACTGGCCGGTCGCGATCGCCTGGGCCAGGAACACCGCATTGATCCCGCCCGCGCTCGCGCCCGCGACGATATCGACCAGCACGCGCAGCTTGATGCCGCTCGTCTCGAAAATCTCGTCGAGCAGCGCCTGATAGACGCCCTGGCTGCCGCCCGCATACGCCTCGCCCTCGCGCGCGGCCTGGCTGGCGCGGGCGAGGCGCCAGATCTCCTTGGTGATGCCGTGCATATAGACGGCGAGGCTGATGCCCCCATAGCAGACGAGCGCCAGGCGAAGCTCGCGCTCATGCCCCGCCATCAGCGGCGCTCCAGCGTCGCCCAGACGGGCAGATGGTCCGATGCGGTGCGCGAGGCGGCGCTGTCATGCACGCCGGCGCCGGTGAATTTCAGGTCGCGCGAGGCCATGATCCGGTCGAGCCGCGCGACCGGACGGCGGGCATGGAAGCTGCGGCCGGTATCGGCGAAACCATAGTGATGCGCGAAATCGCGGAGGCACCCGGACCCGTTGGTCCAGTCGTTGAGGTCGCCCATCAACACGGTGGGGCGCTGGATGGTGCTGGCGGCGACATGCGCAATGATCGCATGCGCCTGGCGCCGGCGCCAGAGGCCCGACAGATCGAGATGCATGCCGATCACGCGGATCACCTCGCCGCGCACCCGGATATCGGCCATCACCGCCCCGCGCGGCTCCAATGCGGGGAGGTGGATCACTTCGCAATCGACCACCGCGGCTTCGTGCGGGATCAGCAGCGCATTGCCGTGCCACCCCATCGATGCCGCGCGCACGCCGAACGGCACCGCCTTCCACGGGCTGTGCTCGGCGAGCAGATGGCCGGTGAGCACCGCCGATTTCCCGCCGAAGCGCCGGTCCGCCTCCTGCAACGCCACGATATCCGCGCCGATCTCGCACAGCACCTGCAGCGTGCGCTCGGGCCGCCGGCGACGGTCGGTGCCGATCGACTTGCGCATGTTATAGCTGGCGACCTTGATCATCGCGCGCAGCTATGGCGGTGCCGGGGCCGCGGGTGCAAGGGGTTAGGGTCCGTACTCAATACCGGAGGGGATCGTGATCGCCCGGAGAGGCCCGCTGGCAAGGAGCGGTGCGCAGTCGCGTAGCTGAAGCTACGCGCAAGCAGCGGCGACGCAGCCAGCGGGCCTCTCCGGGCGACCGCGTAGCGGCGGCCCGTCTTTTGCCGCCTGGACTTCGTCGCTTCGTCGGTCACGATGCCTAAGCATCGCTCCCTCCTAACTCCTCGCCAGACGACAAAATCCGAACCGTCACGACCCCTCCGGTATTGAGTACGGACCCTAGGCGTCGGGCTGGTAGGCGCGCGCCTCTTCGGCGGCGGCGATCAGGCTATAGCCGGTGATCGCGGCGGCATCGGGCGTGAACGCGACCGCGACACCGTTGGGACCGTCGAGCAGCACGATCCCGCCCTCGGCGCTCGCGACGCCGGGCTGGTCCTCGGGCTTGAAGCCGACTCGCTTGTCCATCGCAAGATAACTGACAAAGGTGTGAATTGATCCAAAGCAAGAATTTGACGGCCTAACGGCCACCGGCTTCGAGCAGCCGCGGCGGCACGACGAGTTCCCAGCTGCGCGCGATGCGGTCGCCTACATGATCCCAGTCGGTATCGGCGGGCTCGAGGTTGATCGAGACCCAGCCGGAGCGGAAATAGGCGGGGCGGCTGTAAAGCTCGGGCAGATTTTCGATCAGCGACGAGGCTTCCTCGGGCTCGGCGGTCTTGACGATCACCACGGTGCGGTCGTCGCCATGATGATCGTGGCGGAACTGGGCGAACATCTTGCCCGCGGCGAAGAAGGTGGGCTGCGCGTGGCTCGGCCGTTCCTCGGTCTCGGGAAGGGCGAGGGCGATCTCGCGGACGCGCGTGAGGATGGCCTCGCGGTCGGGGCTCAGCGGCACAGGAATTCTCCCAGCACTCTCGGATAGAGAAGATGTTCGGCCTCCAGAACGCGCGCCGCAAGGCTTTCCGCATCGTCGCGCGCCTCGATCCGCACCTCGGCTTGCCCCAGCACCTCGCCGCCATCGAGCTCCTCGGTGACGATATGCACCGAACAGCCGGCATGGCTGTCACCCATCGCCAGCGCGCGGGCATGCGTGTCGAGGCCCTTGTATTTGGGCAGCAGCGAGGGGTGGATATTGAGGATCCGCCCCCGCCAGCGCGCGACGAAATCGTCGGAGAGCAGGCGCATATAGCCCGCCAGGGCGATCGTCTCGACGCCGGCCTCGCGCAGCGCGGCGTCGATCGCAGCTTCATATTCGGGTTTCGGAATGCCCTTGGGCGAATGCGCGAAGGTGGGGACGCCGTTTTCGCGGGCCCAGGCCAGGCCCGGCGCGTCGGGCTTGTCGCTGGCGACGAGCGCGACGTCGTAAGGTGAGTCGGGCTGGCGAGAGGCTTCCACCAGCGACATCATGTTCGACCCGCGGCCCGAGATGAGGATGCCGACCTTGCGCCGCATCACAACTGTGCTCCGGCGAAGGCCGGAGCGCTGGCCACGGGCAATGGGTTTCGGGCCTCCAAGGCTCCGGCCTTCGCCGGAGCACGATCAGTGTTAGGCATGATGCGTCGCGCTCCAGGCCGCTCGGGCGCTCCACGTCTCGTCTCTGCCCGTCACCGTGCAGCCACGCGTTCCTTCGACCACAGTCCCGATCGAAAATACCGTTTCGCCAGCAGCTTGCAGCGAATCGGTGACCATGGTCACTTTTTCATTAGCCACGGCCGCGACCATCCCGATCCCGCAATTGAAGGTCCGCGCCATCTCTTCGGGCTCGATATTGCCCTGCGCTTGCAGGAACGCCATCAGCCGGGGCAGGGCCCAGGCGTCCGCATCGACGGCCGCATGGCAATTGGCGGGGAGGACGCGCGGGATATTCTCCAGCAGTCCCCCGCCGGTGATATGCGCAAGGCCATGGATCGCTCCCGACTGGACCAGCGGGAGCAGGCTCTTCACATAGATGCGGGTGGGCGCCATCAGCGCGTCGATCAGGATCACCTCCTGGTCGAACAGGGCAGGGCGGTCGAGCTTCCAGCCCTTGTCGGCGGCGAGGCGGCGGACAAGGCTGAAGCCGTTCGAGTGGATTCCGGTCGAAGCGAGCCCGAGAATCGCGTCGCCGGGTTGGATCGCGCTGCCGTCGAGCAGATTCTCGCGCTCCACCGCGCCGACGCAGAAGCCGGCGAGATCGTAGTCGCCCTCGGCATACATGCCCGGCATCTCGGCGGTCTCGCCGCCGATCAGCGCGCAGCCCGCTTGGCGGCAGCCCTCGGCGATGCTCGCGATCACCGATTCCGCGACCTCGGGGATCAGCTTCCCGCTGGCATAATAATCGAGGAAGAAGAGCGGCTCGGCGCCTTGGACGATCAGATCGTTGGCGCACATCGCGACCAGATCGATCCCCACGCCCTCGTGCCGCCCGCTTTCGATCGCGAGCTTGAGCTTGGTGCCGACCCCGTCATTCGCCGCGACGAGCAGCGGGTCCTTGTACCCCGTCGCCTTGAGATCGAAGACTCCCCCGAACCCGCCCAGATCGGCATTCGCGCCCGGGCGCCTTGTGGAGCGGGCAAGCGGCCCGATCGCGCGGACCAGCGCATTACCGGCTTCGATCGAGACGCCTGCCTGGGCGTAGGTGTAGCTTTCAGGGTCGGTCATGGGGGCCGCATAGAGCGAAGTTTCGCCGGTTGGAACTCCCTCTCCCCTTGTGGGAGAGGGAAGGGGCCCGCTCGCGAAGCGAGGGGGAAGGGTGAGGGGGAGTCGCGCGACCTCGCCCGACTCCCCCTCACCCTTCCGCCGACTTCGTCGGCTCCCTCCCTCTCCCACAAGGGGAGAGGGACATAGAACGCACTTGGATTTCCCGGCCCGCTTCGCCAAAAGGGCGCCGAATGCCCAGCCGCTCCTCCCTTTTCCACGGTACCGCCGCCCTCCTGCTGCTCGCGGGCGCCGGCGGCATGGTCGCGGCGCAGACGGGCAAGGGTGGCGCCAAGCCTCGCAACGAACCCTCGATCGACAGCGCCACCGGCAGCTTCGAGGTGGGCGGGGTCGAGGTCGATGTCCGCGGCAACAGCGCCGACGCGGCGCGGCAGGGCGGCTGGCGGCTCGCGCAGCGCAAGGGCTGGGAGATGCTGTCGCGCCGGATGACCGGCCATACCTCCTCCATGTCCGATTCGGCGCTCGACGCGATGGTCACGGGCATCGTCGTCGAGCAGGAGCAGATCGGCCCGACGCGCTATATCGCCCGGCTCGGCGTGCTGTTCGATCGCGGCAAGGCGGCATCGATCCTCGGGGTATCGGGCGCGGTGGTGCGCTCGCCGCCGATGCTGCTGGTCCCGGTCCAATGGTCGGGCGGCACCGCGCATGTCTATGAGCGCAACACCGCGTGGCGCGACGCCTGGCTGCGCTACCGCGACGGCAACAGCACGATCGATTATGTGAAGCCGCGCGGCAACGGCTCGGACGCGCTGCTGCTCGACGGCGGCCAGATCGGGCGGCGCGGGCGCGGCTGGTGGCGCACGATCCTCGACCAATATGGCGCGGCCGACGTGCTGATCGCCGAGGTCCGCCTCAAGCAGGATTATCCGGGCGGCCCCGTCACCGCGATCTTCGCGGCCAGCCATGGGCCGGACAAGATGCTGGTCACCCAGTTCGCGCTCAAGGTGAGCAGCGCCGACGGCCTGCCCGCCATGCTCGACCAGGGCATCGCGCGGATCGACAGGGCCTATCAGGACGCGATGGCGGGCGGGCGGCTCAAGACCGACATGATGCTCGCCTATCGCCCGCCCGAGGCCAAGACCGAAGAAGACGCCAAGGACGAGGACGACAGCGCCACCCCGACGCCGACACCCGGTCCGTCCGATACCGCCTCGGCGACCTTCACCGTCCAGATCGACACGCCCAGCGCCGGCGCGCTGACCGCGGGCGAATCGGCGGTGCGCGGCGTGCCCGGCGTGCGATCGGCCAACACCACCAGCCTCGCGCTCGGCGGCATCTCGGTGATGCGCGTCACCTATGACGGCTCGATCTCCGGCCTGCGCTCGGCGCTCGAGGCGCGCGGCTATCAGGTCCAGGAAGGGCCCGGCGTGCTCCGGATCAGAAAGCCGGGCGCCGGCGGCGATTCGAACTAGGGATGACCCAGCTCGCACTGCCGCTCGCGGTGCCCGAGACGAGCGAGACCGAGTTCATCGTCAGCGATTCGAACGCCAGGGCGGTGCAGATGCTCGAACGCTGGGCGACCTGGCCGGTGATGGCCGGGCTGCTCATGGGTCCGCGCAAATCGGGCCGCAGCCTGCTCGCGCGGATCTTCGCCGCCAAATCCGAAGGCACGATGATCGACGATGCCGAGCGCGTGCCCGAAGCGGACATCTTCCATGCCTGGAACCGTGCCCAGGCCGAGCACAAGCCGCTGCTGATCGTGACCGAGGCCCTGTGGAGCGTGAAGCTGCCCGATCTGCGCTCGCGTCTCGCCGCCACGCCGGTGCTCACCATCGGCCCGCCCGATGACGCGCTCGTCGCCCTGCTGCTCGCCCGCTATTTCGAGCGGCGGCTGCTGATCGCCAGGCCCGATCTGATCGCCTGGCTCGCCAAACGGGTCGAGCGGAGCCATCTCGCGCTGGTGCGCGTTGCCGATGCGCTGGAAATCGATGCGCTCGAACGGCGCAGCCCGCGCTTGTCGATTCCGGCCGCACGAGGCACACTCAGGGCACGCGGCCTGCTGGTCGAATCCGGGCAAGAGGACGAATGAGCATGGCTTCGACGCCAGTCGCGAACGACGACGTGCCGACCGCCGTGCCCGAGCCGCGCTATTTCAACCGCGAGCTGAGCTGGCTGGCGTTCAACCGCCGGGTGATGGAAGAGGCGCAGAACCGCGCGCACCCCTTGCTCGAACGGCTGCGCTTCCTGTCGATCTCGGGCAGCAATTTCGACGAATTCTTCATGGTGCGCGTGGCGGGCCTGCTGGGCCAGCAGCTCCAGCGCGTCGAGGCGCGCTCGGCCGACGGGCTGACCCCGGAGCAACAGCTCGCCGCGATCATCGAGGAGGCCGCCGAGCTGGTCGACAACCAGCAGGCGGTGTGGACCGAGATTCTCGATGAGCTGGTCATCGCGGGCATCGACGTCCTCGATGCCGAGGAGATCGAGGGCAAGACCTTCGAATGGCTCGAATCGCATTTCCGCGACCAGATCTTCCCCATCCTCACCCCGCAGGCGCTCGATCCCGCGCATCCCTTCCCGTTCATCCCGAACCAGGGATCGAGCGTGATCTTCGATCTCGTCCGCCGCAGCGACCATGAGCCGATCCGCGAGCTGGTGCTGCTGCCCCCCACCATCCCGCGTTTCGTCCGCCTGCCGGGCAAATCGGCGCGCTATGTGACCGCCGAGACGCTGATCAAGCGCTTCTCGCACCTGCTCTTCCCCGGTTACGACGTCCAGGGCGCCGCCGCCTTCCGCGTGCTGCGTGACAGCGACATCGAGATCGAGGAAGAGGCCGAAGACCTGGTCATGACCTTCCGCAGCGCGATCAAGCGGCGCAAGCGCGGCCGCGTGATCCGGCTGGAGATGGAGGAAGGGATCGCCCCCGAACTCGAATCGGTGTTGCTGGAGGAGCTGGGCGGCAGCGAGGCGATCCTGACCGAGACCGGCGGCTTCCTCGGCGTGGGCGATCTCGCGGCGTTGGTCGACGCCGACCGGCCCGATCTCAAATTCCAGCCCTATGAGCCGCGGTTTCCCGAGCGAATCCGGGAATATGGCGGCGATTGCTTTGCCGCGATCCGAGCAAAGGACATCGTCGTCCACCACCCCTATGAGAGCTTCGACGTGGTGCTCGCCTTTCTCCGCCAGGCGGCCGAGGACCCCGATGTCGTCGCGATCAAGCAGACACTGTATCGCGCGGGCAAGCAGAGCGCCGTCATCAACGCGCTGATCCAGGCCGCCGAGGCGGGCAAATCGGTCACCGCGGTGGTCGAGCTCAAGGCGCGGTTCGACGAGGAGCAGAATCTCTACTGGGCGACCGCATTGGAGCGTGCCGGGGTCCAGGTCGTCTACGGCTTTATCGACTGGAAGACCCACGCCAAGATCTCGATGGTCGTCCGGCGCGAAGGCGGGGGCTTCCGCACCTATTGCCACCTCGGCACCGGCAATTATCACCCGATCACCGCGCGCATCTACACCGATCTGAGCTTCTTCACCGCCGATCCGCGCGTGGGCCGCGATGCCGCGCAGATCTTCAATTACGTTACCGGCTATGTCGAGCCGCACGGGCTCGAACTGCTCGACATCTCGCCCAAGAATCTGCGGCCCAAGCTGATGGAGCTGATCGACGGCGAGATCGCCAATGCCCGCGAGGGCAAGCCCGGGGTGATCTGGGCCAAGATGAACTCGGTGGTCGATCCCGCGGTGATCGAGAAGCTCTACGAGGCGAGCAATGCCGGGGTCGAGATCGACCTGATCATCCGCGGCGTCTGCTGCCTGCGCCCGGGCGTGCCGGGCCTGTCCGAGCGGATCCGAGTCAAGTCGATCGTCGGCCGTTTCCTCGAGCACAGCCGCATCTGGGCGTTCGGCAACGGGCACGAACTGCCCAATGACGGGGCCAAGGTCTTCATCTCCTCGGCCGACTGGATGCCGCGCAATTTCGACCGGCGCGTCGAATATCTGCTGCCGATCCGCAACAAGACCGTCCACGACCAGATCCTCGACCAGGTGATGGTCGCGAACCTGATCGACAATGAGCAGAGCTGGGAGCTGAAGCCCGACGGCCATTATGTCCGCATCGAGCCCGGCGAGACGCCGTTCAACCTCCACCGCTATTTCATGACCAACCCCTCGCTCTCGGGCCGCGGCGCCGCGCTCGAGAAGAGCCATTCGGTGCCGAAGCTCAAGCTGAAGCGTTCGGGCAAGAAGAAGAAATGACCACCTTGCTCCTCCGCAAGCCCCGCCCCGGCGCGGAAACCGTCGCCGACCGGGTGGCGATCATCGATATCGGCTCCAACTCGATCCGCCTCGTCGTCTATCAGGGTGCGGCGCGGCTGCCGGCGATCCTGTTCAACGAAAAGGTGATGGCGGGCCTCGGCCGCTCGCTCGGCGAGACGGGGGCGATCGATGCCGCCGCGCTGGCCGCCGCCCGCGCCGCATTGGCCCGCTTCGCGCTGCTGGCGCGCGAGATGCAGGTCAGCGAGCTCCGCGTCGTCGCCACCGCGGCGGTGCGCGAGGCGTCGAACGGCGACGAAATCCTCGCCGCGGCCCGCGCGCTCGGGCTCAAGGTCGAGCTGCTGACGGGCGAGGAGGAGGCGATGGCCTCGGGCCTCGGCGTGCTTTCGGGCATTCCCGATGCCGACGGGATCGTCGGCGATCTCGGCGGCGGCTCGCTGGAGCTGGTCCGCGTGGTCGCGGGCACCGTTACCGACCGCGTCTCCTTCCCGCTCGGCGTGCTCCGCCTCGGCGCGATCCGCGCGCAGGGCAAGGGGATGCTCGACAAGCGCGTGGCGAAGCTGATCGAGGAGGCCGGCTGGAAGGGGCGGGGCAGGGGGCTGCCCTTCTACCTCGTCGGCGGTTCGTGGCGCTCGCTCGCCCGGCTCGACATGCACCTGACCGCCTATCCGCTCCCGGTGATCCACCAATATCCGCTCTCGGCCGCGCGCGTGGCCGAACTGCGCCGGGTGGTGGGCGAAATCTCCAAGGGAGAGCTGCGCGGCATTCCCAACATGTCGAGCGCGCGTCTGCCGACATTGGAGGACGGCGCGGCGCTGTTGAGCGCGGTGCTCAAGCATCTCGGCTCGGACGGGACGATGGTATCCGCCTATGGCCTGCGCGAGGGCCTGCTGTTCGCGCGGCTCTCGGCGGCGCAGCGCCGCGAGGATCCGCTGATCGCGGCCGCGCGCGATGAGGGGCAAAGGCTCGGGCGCTTCCCCGAGCATGGCGACCTGCTCGACGCCTGGATCGCGCCCTTGTTCGAGGGCGAATCGCCCGAAGCAGCGCGCCTGCGCCACGCCGCCTGCCTGCTCGCGGACGTGGGCTGGCAGGCAAACCCCGATTTCCGCGCCGAACGCGGTGCCGAGATCGCGCTTCACGGCAATTGGGTCGGGATCGATTCGGCGGGCCGGGCGGTGCTGGCGCAGGCGCTCCACACTGCCTTGGGCGGGGGCGAGGCACCCACGGTGTTCGGCCAGCTCGCCGATGCCGGCGATCTCGCGCACGCGGCGCAATGGGGTTTGGCGATCCGGCTCGGCCAGCGGCTGAGCGGCGGCGTTGCCGCCCCGCTCAAACGCTCGCGGCTGGCGATCGACCGCAAGAATCTGTGGCTGATGCTCGAACCGCGCGACGGCGGCCTCTATGGCGAAGCCGTCGAGAAGCGCCACAAGGTGCTGGCCGAGGCGATGGGCCGCGAGGCTGCGCTGGGGGCTTAGGCAGGCGGCCGCCAACCTCGTTATGCGGCTCGCACCTAGCCGCAGCTGACCGAGAGGATCACATCCTTGTCGTCGAGCCGGACGTTCAGCCGGTCCTCGCGATAATCCATTGTCACCGCCATGCCGGGCTTGATCCAGCGGATGGCCTTCGCGCCGCTGATGCGCGCGACCTGCGCCGCAATCGCATCTGTGCGCTTCTTGCCCACATAGGAGCCGAGCAGATGCGAGCCGCAGGCGGTGGGTGGCCCGGGCGGTATCGGGTAGGGCTCGCCGTCCGCTTCCCGCGCGCATCCCATCAGCGACATTGCAATCAACGGCAGCGCAAGGCGAATCATCCGGCTTCCTCGGTTCGGGTCATTTTGAGCTTTCCGTTCCGCACGGTGAACCCAAGCTGACCCTCGACCAATTGCAGCGCGTCCTTGCCGAACTGATCGAACCGCCAGCCCTGAAGCATCGGCAGCCCCTCGCGCTGGCCCGCGGCGAGCGCCTCCAGCTCGTCGGTGCGCGCGAGCAGCTTGGCGGCGACGTTGATCTCCTTGGCGCGGATCTTGAGCAGCAGCTTGAGCAGGTCCGCGACCAGCGCGCCGTCCTTGCCGAGCGCCGGCTTGCGGTCGTCGCGCGGGGGCAGCTCGGCCGTGGTCATCGGCACCGCGCCTTCCAGCGCCGCCATCAGCCGGCCGCCGATATCGTTGCCCGCCCAGGCCGGCGAGAGCCCCCGCACCCGCCCCAGATCGGCCTGCTTCCTGGGCGGATTGGCGGCGAGATCGGCGAGCGTCTCGTCCTTGATGATGCGCCCGCGCGGCAGGTCCTTGCCCTGCGCCTCGAGCTCGCGCCACCGCGCCAGCGCCTTGAGCCGGCCCAATACTTCGGGCTTGCGGCTCGAAACGCGCACGCGCTGCCACGCCTCGTCTGGGTCGTTGCGGTAATTTTCGGGATCGGCGAGCCGCTCCATCTCCTGGTCGAGCCACGCGCCGCGCCCGGTCTTCTTGAGCTTCTCCAGCATCCGCGGGAAGATTTCGGAGAGATAGGTGACGTCGCAGATCGCATAGTCGATCTGGCGCTTGTCGAGCGGCCGCCGCGCCCAATCGGTGAAGCGGGCGCCCTTGTCGACCTGGATGCCCAGATAGGAATCGACCAGGTTCGAGTAGCCGATCTGCTCGCCTTGCCCCAGCGCCATCGCCGCGACCTGGGTGTCGAACAGCGGGTGGGGGGTCTTGCCGGTCAGGTTATAGACGATCTCGATATCCTGCCCGCCGGCATGGAAGACCTTGAGCACCTCCTCATTCTCGGTGAGCAGGTCGAGCAGCGGCTTGAGGTCGATCCCCTCGGCCATCGTATCGATCGCGGCGGCCTCTTCGTCGTCGGCGATCTGGAGCAGGCAGAGTTCGGGCCAATAGCTGTTTTCGCGCATGAATTCGGTGTCGACGACCACATAGGGCTTGGTGGCGAGATGGGCGCAAAGATTGGCGAGCGAGGCGGAGTCCTCGATCAGGTCATGGATGTGCATCGTGGCCCCATAGACATGTCTTCGCCTTGACAAAAGAGTGCGTGGGGGGAAAGCGCACGCCCAATCCATTTGCCGTCATCCCGGCGCAAGCCGGGACCCAGAGCCCAAAGCGATGTCGCGACTCCTGGGCCCCGGCTTTCGCCGGGGTGACGAAATTAGAGAGACGAAAGACCATGCACGCCTATCGCACGCACACCTGCGCCGCCCTCCGCGCGGCCGATGTTGGTCAGGAGGTCCGGCTTTCGGGCTGGGTCCACCGCAAGCGCGATCATGGCGATCTCGTCTTCATCGATCTGCGCGACCATTACGGGATCACCCAGATCGTCACCGATGTGAGCGGCCCCGCCTTTGCCGCGATCGAATCGCTGCGCAGCGAATCGGTGGTGACGGTGACCGGCAAGGTGATCGCGCGCGACGGCGCGGCGGTGAACCCGAACCTGCCGACCGGCGAGATCGAGGTTCGCGCCGCCGAGGTGACGGTCCAGAGCCAGGCGCAGGAACTGCCGCTCCCCGTGTTCGGCGATGCCGAATATCCCGAGGATATCCGCCTGCGTTACCGCTTCCTCGATCTGCGCCGCGAGCGGCTCCACAAGAATATCGTGCTGCGCTCGAACGTGATCGCGTCGCTGCGCCAGCGGATGATCGGGCAGGGCTTCACCGAGTTCCAGACCCCGATCCTGACCGCGTCGAGCCCCGAGGGCGCGCGCGACTATCTCGTGCCCAGCCGCGTCCATCCTGGCAAATTCTACGCGCTTCCCCAAGCGCCGCAGATGTTCAAGCAGCTGCTGATGGTCGCGGGCTTCGACCGCTATTTCCAGATCGCCCCCTGCTTCCGCGACGAGGACGCCCGCGCCGACCGCTCGCCCGGCGAATTCTATCAGCTCGATTTCGAAATGAGCTATGTCACGCAGGACGACGTGTTCGCCGCGATCGAGCCGGTGCTCCACGGCGTGTTCGAGGAGTTCGCCGATTTCGATGGCAAGGGCCGCACCGTCAGCCCGCTGCCGTTCAAGCGCATCCCCTACAAGGAATCGATGCTCAAATACGGCAACGACAAGCCGGACCTGCGCAACCCGATCCTGATCACCGACGTCTCGGAGTTCTTCAAGGGCTCGGGCTTCGGGCGCTTCGCCTCGATCGTCGAGGGTGGCGACGTCGTCCGCGCGATCCCTGCGCCGAACACCCACGAGAAGAGCCGCAAATTCTTCGACGACATGAACAGCTGGGCCCAGTCCGAGGGCTTCCCCGGCCTCGGCTATGCGACGCAGAAGGACGGCGTGTTCGGCGGCCCGATCGCCAACAATCACGGCCAGGAGGGGATGAAGGCGATCGCCGACGCGATGGGACTCGGCCCCAACGATGGCATCTTCTTCGCCGCGGGCAAGGAAGCCCAGGCCGCGCGCCTCGCCGGCCTTGCCCGCACCCGCGCCGCCGAGCAGCTCGAGCTGATCGACCTCAAGCGCTTCGAATTCTGCTGGATCGTCGATTTCCCGATGTTCGAATATGACGAGGACGCGAAGAAGGTCGATTTCAGCCACAACCCCTTCAGCATGCCGCAGGGCGAGCTGGAGGCGCTGGAGACCAAGGACCCGCTCGACATCCTCGCCTTCCAGTACGACATCGTCTGCAACGGCGTGGAGCTGAGTTCGGGCGCGATCCGGAACCACCGGCCCGAGATCATGTACAAGGCGTTCGAGATCGCCGGCTACACCCAGGAGCAGGTCGACACCAATTTCGCGGGCATGATCAACGCCTTCAAGTTCGGCGCCCCCCCGCATGGCGGCTCGGCCCCGGGGGTCGACCGCATCGTCATGCTGCTGGCGGACGAGCCGAACATCCGCGAGGTGATCGTCTTCCCGATGACGCAGAAGGCCGAGGATCTGATGATGCAGGCCCCCGCGGCGGTGAGCCCCAAGCAGCTCAAGGAACTGCACATCAAGCTTGCGAGCGACGGGCCCAAGGCGGGGTAATTCCGGCGATTTCCAAGCCGTTGCGCCTTTGATACCTTTCCCCGATCGGGGGCGGGAGGATGGTGTTATGCGGAAGGAAATTCTTGCCCTGTCGGGTATCGCTCTGGTTGCCACGCCCTCCCACGCGCAGGACATGTACAAGCCCAGCCTCGCGGCCGGGACCAAGGTGCGCGCGGACCTTCCATCACTGATGCAGCCGGAGGCAGTGTTCATCGCCGGCGGGGGTCTGGATAACGGCTATGTCCAGAGCAGGACCTATACGCGCCCGTCGGCCACGCGCTTTCCCGGGCTGTGCCGCCGCAATCGGGTGACGATGGCCTATGAGGGCACCGATCCCGCGAACCCGGGCGCGCCGTTCAGCATCTTCACCGAGACGCAATATCGCGTGATCCAGGAACGGGTCACCATTCCGGGTTATGGTGGCGACGCGCCGCCGTTCGAACCGCTCAAGGGGCCTTGCGCGACACTGGACGCCTCGGGCGACCATGGCTGGTTCACCACCGATTCGCCGCTCGGCTCGGGCATGGCCGCCTTCGGCTATAACGACCTCGCCATCGCGGTCGCGACGATCCGCGAGGGCAAGCGCGGCATTCCCGGCTGCCACGACCGGAAGGGCCAGATCAGCTATGCATGCAACGCCTTCGCCAGCAGCAAATTCCCCGACGACGTGACGTGGCTCAACGGCTGCCCGTCCAAGGCGCCCGACAGCTGCTATATCGTCGGCCTCGAGAACGGCTATACCGTGATCATCCGCCTCGATTATCGCGGGGTCGATCGCGACGATGTGCTGCGAAGCGTCGAGATCGACGAGAACAACGAGATCTGCGTCTGAACCGATATGAAGATCGACCTTTCCGACTATGAATCCGGCGACAAGTTCGACGGCGACTATGACAAGGCGCTCGCCAGGCTCCAGAAGCGCCTGAGCCATATCCAGTTCGCGCACATCGTCCACAAGCGCCGCGCGATCGTGCTGTTCGAGGGCTGGGATGCTGCGGGGAAGGGCGGGATCATCAAGCGGCTCACCGCCGAATGGGACCCGCGCTATTTCGAGGTCTGGCCGATCTCCGCGCCGACCCCCGAAGAATTCTCCCACCATTATCTCTGGCGTTTCTGGCAGCGCCTGCCCGCGCAGCACAATATCGCGGTGTTCGACCGCAGCTGGTATGGCCGTGTGCTGGTCGAACGGGTCGAAGGCTATGCGAGCGAGGCCGAGTGGCGCCGCGCCTATGACGAGATCAACGATTTCGAGGGCCAGCAGGCCGATACCGGCGCCACCTTGGTCAAGATCTTCGTCCATGTGACGCAGGAGGAGCAGGACAAGCGCCTCAAGGACCGGCTCGAGCATCCGTGGAAGCGCTGGAAGACCGGCCTCGACGATTACCGCAACCGGGCAAAGCGGGCGGACTATCTGGCCGCGATGCACGACATGTTCGAGCATAGTTCGACCAAGTCCGCGCCCTGGACGGTGATCGACGGCAACAACAAGAAGGCCGGCCGCATCGCCGCGCTCACCGCGATCGCCGATCAGCTCGAAAAGCGCGTGCCGATGGACCCGCCCGAGCTCGACCCGGAGGTGATGAAGGTCGCGAAAAAGGCGCTCGGGCTCTGATTAGAGGGGCTGCGGCCCGAACCGGTTCTCGCCGCGTGTCCCGCCGAGGCAGAGCAGCACGACGAGCAGGCCCAGCGAGCCCAGATACACCATGTTGTTCAGCATCAGCAGCAGGAACAGCCCCATATCGGGCTCCTTGCCGCCGGGAGCCCCAAAGCTGGCGAACAGCCCGGGAAAGATTGCAATCCCCGTCGCGAGGAAGGGCAGGGGCAGCAGCCCCCACCATCCGCGCCGGTTGCTGTCGTGGAGACGCCGGGTCACCGCGGCCGCAAGCAACAAGACGGAAATCAGGCAGACGGCCGCGACCACCCACACGAAGAGGCTGACGTCCGGCACCAGCTCGGGGTGATAGCCCTTGACGTGCCAGGAAGTCCCGCCGGGTGTCTGCACCACATCGACCTGATCGGGGTGCTCGCGCATGAAGCGCCCCATCCGCGCGAACATCCCCTGCATCATCAGGAACCCGCCGATCCCCGCCACCGCCTGGATGGCGAGGAAGATCACCGCGAAATAAAGCCAGAAATGCATGGGCCGCATCCGCCCCGAAAAGGTCAGCAGCCCGCCGAAACCCTGTTTGAGCGCCTCCAGCATCGCCGCTTCTCCCTAGAGCATCAGCAGCAGCAACGGCAGCGCGAACCCCGCCGCCAGCATCCCGATCGACATCCGCCGCGTCGCGCGGTTGTTGAGCGCGATCGTGATGCCGATCAGGGTCGACAGGATCAGCCCGATCGAGAGCAGGGTGACGAAAATCTGCATCGGCAGCTTGAAGGGCGGCTTGCCGGGCGGCGGCGCCGGCGCGGCCTTGGGCGGCGCGGCGTCATGATCATGGTCGTCGGCATGCTCGTGGTCGTCGGCATGCTCGTGCTGCTCCGCCTCGGCCGCCTTCGCCTTGGGCAGGCGCGAATCCTTGTGGACGCTCGCCATCCACACGATCCAGGTCGGCGGCTCGCTGCCCCAGCCTTTCTCCTCCTGCAGCCGGAAGGTCTGCAGCGCCCCGCTCAGCGCGAAGAGCAGGATCGCCGGCGCGAAGAACATGCCGAGATAGAGGTGATAGCGCCTGAGGCGCTGCATCGTCCGTGGCGTCATGCCGTCATTTCTCCGAAATCGCCGTTGTCGTCCATGACATGAAGCACGCCCTCGGCGATCGCGAAATAGGCGCCGTGGAGCTTGAGCGTCCCCGCCGCCTCGCGCTCCGGGATGCAGGGGAAGGTCCGCAGGTTGCGCAGCGAGACGCGCACCGTCTCCATTTCGAGCGCGCGGATCGCCTCGGGACCCTCGCCATATTCGGCGATGACGCGGTCTCGCGCCTCGTCGAGCATGTCGACCCAGTGCGCGATGAACCCGCCCGCGCCCGGGGGAGCTCCCTCGAAGGTCCGCGAGAGCGCGGCATGGACCCCGCCGCACGCGCCATGCCCCATCACCACGATCTCGGGCACCTGGAGCTGCGTCACCGCGAATTCGAGCGCCGCGGAGACGCCGTGCCGCCCGCCGCCCAGTTCGAACGGCGGCACGAGATTGGCGATATTGCGCACCACGAAGATTTCGCCGGGGGTCGTATCGAAGATGATCGCTGGGTCGACGCGGCTGTCCGAGCAGGCGATCACCATAACCCGCGGGCTCTGCCCCTCGCTGAGATCGGCCCAGCGGTCGCGGTGGCGGCGATACTCGCTGGTGCGGAAGCGGTGATAGCCGTCGAGCAGGTCTGAGAAATCGGTCATGCGGCCTCTCTAGCGCGTGTTGTAACGCCATCAAGCGCTCGCTAGATGCGCTGCCATGAACGATCTCTCCCAGGCCCCTCGCCCAGAGCGCCAGCGCAAGCCCGACTGGATCCGCGTCAAGGCGCCGACCTCGGCCGGTTTCGCAGAGACCAAGGCGATGATGCGCCGGCTCAACCTCAACACGGTGTGCGAGGAAGCGGCCTGCCCGAATATCGGCGAATGCTGGACCAAGAAGCACGCCACGGTGATGATCCTGGGCGATGTCTGCACGCGCGCCTGCGCCTTTTGCAACGTCAAGACGGGCATGCCGCGCAAGGTCGACCCGCTCGAGCCCCAGCATACCGCCGACGCCGCGGCGGAGATGGGGCTTGAGCATATCGTCATCACCTCGGTCGATCGCGACGACCTGCCCGATGGCGGCGCGAGCCAGTTCGTGAAGGTGATCGAGGCGCTGCGCCGCACGACTCCGAGCACGACCATCGAAATTCTCACACCCGATTTCAGGAACAAGCACCAAGCCGCTGTGGAAGCGATCGTTGCCGCGCGGCCCGACGTTTATAATCACAATCTCGAAACGGTGCCGCGGCTCTATCCGACGATCCGCCCCGGCGCGCGCTACTATGCCTCGCTGCGGCTGCTGGAGACGGTCAAGAAGCTCGATCCGACGATCTTCACCAAGTCGGGCGTCATGCTCGGGCTGGGCGAGGAGCGGCTCGAAGTCCATCAGGTGATGGACGATATGCGCTCTGCCGACATCGATTTCCTGACGATGGGCCAGTATCTCCAACCCACCCCGCGCCACGCCAAGGTGGCCGAATTCGTCACCCCCGCCGCCTTCAACGCCTATGGCGCGATCGCGCGGGCCAAGGGCTTCCTGCTCGTCGCCTCCACGCCGCTGACGCGGTCGAGCTATCACGCGGGCGACGATTTCGCGAAGATGAAGGCTGCGCGCGAGGCGAAGCTGGCGAAGGAATCTGCATGAAAATCCTCCCCCGGAGGGGGAGGGGGACCGCGAAGCGGTGGAGGGGTAGTATCCGCGCACGGGCCGCCTCGCTTGGGGTGACTACCCCTCCGTCAGCCTTTGGCTGCCACCTCCCCCTCCGGGGGAGGATCTAGAGTGCCCCGCCACCAGGAAACGCGCGTGCTGCCCTACACGCCCGAGCAGATGTTCGATCTGGTCGCCGACGTCGCCAGCTACCCCCGGTTCCTGCCCTGGGTCACCGCGGTCCGCGTCCGCTCGAACAGCGAGACCGAGATGGTCGCGGACGTCATCGTCGGCTTCAAGGGGCTGCGCGAGACATTCAGCTCGCGCGTCGCCAAGGCGCGGCCCGGGCATATCCATGTCGATTATCTCGAAGGCCCGCTCAAGCACCTCCAGAATGACTGGAGGTTCCGCCCGGACGGGCAGGGCGGCACCCTCATCGACTTCACCGTTGATTTCGCGTTCAAGAACCGCGTGTTCGAAATGCTCGCGGGGCAAGTGTTCGACCGCGCGGTGCGCAAAATGGTGGGAGCGTTCGAGACCCGCGCCAAGCAGCTCTACGCGCCAGGCTCGGCCGATCCGGGCATCAGCAGCTCGAGCGCGCACAACGCCGCCTGAAGGCGCACGCCGCCCCGGCCGTTATTTTCGAAATGCCGCGCATCGGCGACGACATGGTTGGGATCGGCCCCGCGCTCGGCGCGCGCGAAGATCACCGTGCCCACGGGCTTCTTGTCGCTCCCGCCGCCCGGCCCCGCGATCCCGGTGATCGCCACCGCGATGTCGGCCTGGGTCTTGGTCATGGCGTTCTGCGCCATCGTCCATGCGACCGCGATCGACACCGCGCCGAAGGTCTCCAGCACGTCGCCGCTGACCTTGAGCATGTCCATCTTGGCATCGTTCGAATAGGTGACGAAGCTGCCTTCAAGCACGTCGGACGAGCCCGGAATCTCGGTCAGCGCCGCGCTCACCAGCCCGCCGGTGCAGCTCTCCGCCACCGCGATGCGGCGGCCAGCGGCGCGGTTCGCATCGATCACCTGGCGCGCCATGTCGACCAGCTTCTTGGGCAGCAGCGTGTCCATCACTTCATTCTCCGCGCACGGCAACGATTGCAGCCATGGGACCGTTGCATGTCACGCTGATGTCTCCGGCAGCCGCACCGTCGCCATCGCCTGCGCCGCCATGCCCTCGCCGCGCCCGGTAAAGCCCAGCCGCTCGGTGGTGGTGGCCTTGACGCTGATCCGGCCCGGCGGAACCCCCAGGATCGAAGCGATGCTCGCCCGGATCGCCTCGCGGTGCGGCCCGATCTTGGGCGCCTCGCAGATCAGCGTCAGGTCGATGAAGTCGATCACGCCGCCAACGGCGCCGATCAGCCCCGCCGCGTGCTGGAGGAATTTCGCCGAGGCCGCGCCGCGCCATTGCGGGTCGCTCGGCGGGAAGTGCATCCCGATATCGCCCGCACCGATCGTGCCGAGCAGCGCATCGGTGATCGCATGGAGCGCGACATCGGCGTCGCTATGCCCCGAAAGCCCGCGGTCGCTGGGAATACGGATCCCGCCGAGCCACAGCTCGCCGCCCGGCTCGAAGCGATGCACGTCGAAGCCTTGCGCGGTCCGCACCCGCATGCTCGCCGCAATCCGCGCTTCGGCGACGGCGAAATCGGCGGCGTAGGTGATCTTCTCCAGCGCCGGATCGCCCGCCACCATCGCCACCGGAAAGCCCGCCGCGCGCAGCATCTGAGCGTCGTCGGTCGCGGCCTGCCCCTCGGGCCAGCGCCGATGCGCCTCGAGGATCGCCTCGTAGCGGAAGGCCTGGGGGGTCTGCACCCGGTAAAGCCCCTCGCGCTGGACGGTATCGCCCAGCAGCTGCTCGGCCCCCCGCGCCAGCATCGCGGGGGTCGTCTGGAACTCGGCGGGTGCGGAACGCGCGAGCGTGTCGGCGACCGGCAGCACCGGCACCGCGCCGGCGTCCTTGTCGAGCGCATGGATCAGCCGGTCGATCACCGGCGCGGTCAGAAAGGGGCGGGCGGCGTCATGGACGAGCACACGCTGCGTCCCCGCAAGCGCCTCGAGCCCCGCCTGGACCGAATCCTTGCGCTCGCTCCCGCCGATGACGAGCTGGACGCCATCGCCGAGCGCAGCCTTGGCCTGCGCCAGCTGCGCCGCGGCCACGACCACGGTCACGTCGCTGATGCCCGCATGCCCTGCCAGCGCCTCGACGCTGTGCGCGACCATCGGCTTGCCCCCCAGCGGCGCGAACTGCTTCGGCGTCTGCGTGCCCGCGCGCGTGCCGAGCCCGGCGGCGACGATCAGGGCGGAGGTCCGTTCCATGCGCGCCCGCCTAGCGCCCGGAGGGACGGGGAGCAATCCGGGGGATGTGCGGGAGGCGAGGGCAGGGGTTTGTTAAGCGCCCTTGCAATGTAGGATTTCGCCTGCTTGGCTCGCGGCGCCGGTTGCTCCGGCCGCTCTTTGACCCCGTCGATCCGCTCATACGAACGCCCCGTCTCCGCCGCGGGACTGCACGGCAAAAAAAAAGATGCGGACCAGTGTCAAGTTCGTGTCAACTTTCACATGCTGGGACAGTTCGAACCGAGAGGGGGGGCTCCGGTGTCCCACCGCCCTTGCCATTCCCCGCTTGTACCGCTACCCGCCTCTGCCTATTTTTCAGGCAGATCATGACGACCCTCGCGCCCATCCAGGTCGGTCCCGTGCGGATCGACGTTCCGGTGATCCTCGCCCCGATGACGGGCGTCACCGACCTGCCGTTCCGGCGGGTGGTGCGGCGCTATGGCTCTGGGCTCAACGTCACCGAGATGGTCGCCAGCCAGGCGGCGATCCGCGAGACGCGCCAATCGCTCCAGAAGTTCGCCTGGGACCCGATCGAGGATCCGGTGTCGATGCAACTGGTCGGCTGCACCCCCTATGAGATGGGGGAGGCGGCGAAGCTCAGCGAAGACCGCGGCGCGGCGATCATCGACATCAACATGGGCTGCCCGGTCCGCAAGGTAACCAATGGCGATGCGGGCTCGGCGCTGATGCGCGACCTGCCGCTCGCCGCGCAGCTGGTCGAAGCGGTGGTCAAGGCCGTCAAGGTGCCCGTCACGCTCAAGATGCGGATGGGTTGGTGCCATTCGAGCCTCAACGCGCCCGAGCTGGCGCGCATCGCCGAGGATATCGGGGTCAAGCTGGTCACCGTCCATGGCCGCACCCGCAACCAGATGTATCGCGACACCGCCGACTGGGCGTTCATCCGCAAGGTGAAGGACGCGGTGTCGATCCCGGTGATCGTCAATGGCGATATCCTGAACGCCGAGGATGCGCGCACCGCGCTCGCGCAATCGGGGGCGGATGGCGTCATGATCGGCCGCGGCTCCTATGGGCGCCCTTGGATCCTGCGCCGGGTGATGGACGCGCTCTCGGGTCAGCCCGAACGCGCCGATCCGTCACTCGACGAACAATATGACATCATTACCGCGCATTACCGCGACTCGCTTAGCCTTTATGGCAACGAAGTCGGCGTCAACATGATGCGCAAGCATATCGGCTGGTACACCAAGGGCCTGCACGGCTCGGCCGAGTTCCGCAACGGCGTAAACAAGGTCAGCGATCCGGACCAGGTGCTGAGCATGCTCGCCGAATATTATGCGCCATGGCGTTCCCGCGCGGCGGCCTGAGATGGACGAAGCCGGCGCCCGTCACGGGCCCCGGGTTCGCCGAGCTGTTCGCGGCTTTGCCCGTCGCCGTCCTCGTCATCGACCCCGACGGCCGCATCGCGCACGCCAATGCGGCGTGCGAGACCTTGCTCAACCACTCCGAAAAATCGATGACCGGCCAGCCCTATGACACGGTGCTGATGCCCCCCGACGACTATGCCGACCGCCGCGACGGGCATGGCTTCGCGGCCTATGATACCGAGATCGAGACGGCGCGCGGGCACCGCATCCGCGCCGACTTCGTCGAGACGCTTGTCCCGGATCAGCCGGGCTGGCGGATCGTCACGCTCCACAACGCCTCGCGCCGCCTGACCCAGGGCGCCGAACGCACCGCCGGGGCGCGCGCGGCGGTGGGCGCGGCGGCGATGCTCGCGCACGAGATCAAGAACCCGCTCGCCGGCATCCGCGGCGCCGCGCAATTGCTCGGCATGGCGGAGGGAGACAAGGCGCTCACCGGCCTGATCACCACCGAAGTCGACCGCATCGCCGCGCTGATCGACCGGATGCAGGACTTCACCGACACGCGCCCGCTCACGCTCGAGCCCACCAATGTCTACCCCTTGCTCGATCATGCCCGCCGCGTCGCGCTGGCCGGGTTTGCGCGGGGCATGGTGATCGAGGAACGCTTCGATCCCTCGCTGCCCGCCGTGCTGATCGATCGCGACGCCTTCCTCCAGGTGATGCTCAACCTGCTCAAGAACGCGGCGGAGGTGCTGCAGGGCCTCGCCCAGCCGCGCATCATCCTCGCGACGGCCTATCGCCACGGCATGTCGGTGAGCACCGGCGCCGGGCGCCCGCGCCAGCCGCTGCCGATCGAGATCCTCGTGATCGACAACGGCCCCGGCGCGCCCGAGGACATTGCCGAGCATCTGTTCGAGCCCTTCGTCTCGGGCAAGCCCGAGGGCTCCGGGCTCGGCCTTCCGCTGGTCGAAAAGCTGGTCCGCGATATGGGCGGGATCGTCCAGTACGAACGCGAACGCGCCGGGCATAACGAGAACACCGTCTTCCGCATCCTCCTGCCCAGAGCACCCAAATGAGAAGCGCGCCGAAATGAGCCATCCGGGCGCCGTCCTGGTCGTCGATGACGATTCCACCATCCGCACCGTCGTCGCCGCCGCGCTGCGCCGCGATGGCCACCGGGTCACCACCGCCGCCAGCCTCGCCGAACTGCGCCGCGAGATGCGCCTCGCCGTGCCCGATGTGCTGGTCACCGATGTGGTGCTCCCCGACGGCAACGGGCTCGATTTCGTCGCGACCTTGATCGGCGAGCAGCCCGATCTGCCGGTGATCGTCTTTTCCGCGCAGAACACGCTCGCGACCGCCGTCCGCGCCACCGAAGTCGGCGCGTTCGACTATCTCCCCAAGCCCTTCGACCTCGACCTGCTCAGCAACGCCGTGCGCGGCGCGATCGCCAAGGGCCGCCGCCGTCCCGCCGATATGCCCGATATCGAGGAGGGCGGCCCCTCGCTGATCGGCCGGTCGCCGGCGATGCAGGAAGTTTACCGCGTCATCGCCCGCGTCGTCTCGAACGACCTCACCGTGCTCGTCTCGGGCGAATCGGGCACCGGCAAGGAGCTGGTCGCCAAGGCGATCCACGATCTCGGCCCACGCCGCCGCGCGCCCTTCGTGGCGCTCAACATGGCGGCGATCCCGCGCGAGCTGATCGAGGCCGAGCTGTTCGGGCACGAACGCGGCGCCTTCACCGGGGCGGCAGCGCGCGTCGCGGGCAAGTTCGAGCAGGCCGCGGGGGGCACGCTCTTCCTCGACGAGATCGGCGACATGCCGATGGACGCCCAGACGCGGCTGCTCCGCGTCCTCCAGTCGGGCGAGTTCACCACCGTCGGCGGCGCGCGCACGATCAAGGCGGATGTCCGCATCGTGGCCGCAACCAACAAGGATCTGAGCGCACTGGTGAGCGCGGGCCAGTTCCGCGAGGATCTCTTCTACCGGCTCAACGTCGTCCCCGTGGCGCTTCCGGCGCTGCGCGAACGCCGCCAGGACGTGCCGCTGCTCGCCCGCCACTTCCTCGATCGCGCCGCCGAGGACGGCCTGCCGCGCAAGCAGCTCGATGCGGGCGCCGTTGCGGTGCTCGAGAATTACGACTGGCCCGGCAATGTCCGCGAGCTCGAAAACCTCATGCGCCGCATCGCCGCGCTCAGCCGCGACGAGATCATCGACGCCCCCGCGCTACGCCGCGCGCTGGGGGAGGCGAGGGCGGGGACCCCCGCAGTGGCGGACCGCGACCCCGGCATCGAGGCCGCCGTGCGCGCCCGGCTCGAACGCATCGCGATCGAGGAGCCTCACGCGCTCGATGACGGCACGCTCTATGACCGCATCATCGGCGAGGTCGAGCGCCCGCTGATCGAGGCGATGCTCCAGCGCCACGCCCAGAACCAGCTCCGCGCCGCGCGCGCGCTGGGGATCAACCGCAATACGCTGCGCAAGCGGCTCGACACGCTGGGCATCGATGTGGCCCAATCACGCCCGGATGGTGCCGAATAGCGACAGTCCGATGCCGAATATGTGTTTTTTCGGCCACAATCCCGTTGTATTCCGGCAACGATGGATGCCGTAACCGAGCCGAGAGTCACCGCAAAGCCGCGCAAATGGCGCTTGTCGGTTACCCCGGCGATCGAGTTCGGCGTGCTCGCGGTCGCGGCAACCGTCGGGATCGTCACTTATTTCGTCGTCACCAGCGGCAGCAAGCCCGAGGAACTGCTCGCGCCCTCGGTGATGGCGTTGCTGCTGATCGGCAATCTGATCCCCGCGATCGCGCTGCTCGTGCTGATCGCGCGGCGCATCGCCAAGCGCCGCGCCGCGCAAGGCCTGGCGGGTGGGGGAGGGCGGCTCCACGTCCGCCTCGTCGCGATCTTCCTGCTGCTCGCCAGCATCCCGATCCTACTGACCGTGATTGCGGCATCGCTGATGTTCCAGTCGGGTGTGCAATTCTGGGTCTCCGACCGGGCGCGGGGCGCGCTGCTGACCTCGGTCAATCTCGTCCGCGCCGCGCAGGAGCATATCGTCGATCGCTGGGAGGGCGAGGGCAAGACGATGGCGGACGACCTCGAACGCCTGACGGCCGAGGTCGGGCCTCCGGGGTCGAAGCCCTATCAGGGCTATTTCATCCAGAACGCCTTCTACCGGAATTTCAAACAGGCGGTGCTGTTCACCTACACGCCGGATTCCGGCGTCAATGTCCTGAATTATTGGCAAAATCCGCGGCTCACCAACCCGGCGCCCAAGGATCTGCTCCGGGTCGTCTTCACCTCGCGAGTCAAGCCCAAGCTGCTCGAACCGGTGTTGCGCGGGGAAAAGGAGCATGTCGTCGGGCTCGAACGCAACCTGATCTGGCTGGTTTATCCGGTGGCGGGCATCGACAATGCCTATCTCTATGTCGGGACCGACCTGGACGCCGAATTCATCCAGGAACAGGTGACCGAAGGGCAGGGCGTTCTCGACGATTACGCGGTGCTTCAAAAGCGCGCGCGCTCGTCACAGCTCTCGTTCAACGCGGCGTTGTTCGGCGTCGCGCTGCTGATCATGATCCTGACGGTGTGGATCGCGCTGGCGGTGGCCGACAGGCTGGTCCGGCCGCTCAACCTGCTGGTCGGCGCGGCTCGCCGGGTCGCCGAGGGCGATCTCGCCGCGCGCGTGCCCGAACAGCAAAGCGGCGATGAAGTCGCGACGCTCGGCGAGACCTTCAACAGCATGACCGAGCGGCTTCAGGCGCAGACCGGCGCGCTGATCAGCGCCAACGCCCAGGCCGAAAGCCGCCGCGCATTGATCGAAGCGGTGATGTCGGGAGTTTCGGCCGGTGTCATCTCGATCGATGCTGGGCGCAGCGTTCGTCTGATCAACGAATCGGCGACCGAATTGCTGCGCCACGACACGGCGAGCGCGGTCGGCCACGCCTTGAGCAAGGTCGCACCCGAACTCGACGCACTGCTCGACGGCGAGGCGCGCGAAGCCGTCGTCCAGGTCAGTGTCGCCGGCGAACCGCGCACGCTCGCGGTCAAGATCACGCGAGACGAGGGCGGGCAGGTGCTCACCTTCGACGACATTACCCAGCAATTGCTCGATCAGCGCCGCGCAGCCTGGTCCGACGTCGCGCGCCGCATCGCGCACGAGATCAAGAACCCTCTCACCCCGATCCAACTCGCCGCCGAACGGCTCCAGCGCCGCTACGGAAAAGCGAACGAGGGCGAGAAGGACGGCACCTTCGCCCGCCTGACCGATACGATCGTTCGCCAGGTGGGTGACCTGCGTCGGATCGTCGACGAATTCTCCTCCTTCGCGCGCATGCCCAAGCCGCTGTTCCGCCAGGAATCGCTGCTCGACATAGCCCGCCAGTCGATGTTCCTTCACGAAGTCGCGCATCCCGCGATCCGCTTTGAGATGGAGGCCCCCGAAAACCCGCCGATCGTGGTGTGCGACCGCCGCCAGGTCGGCCAGGCCCTCACCAATGTCGTCAAGAACGCGGTCGAGGCGATCGAGGCGCGGACCGAAGGCAAGAAGAAGCTTCCCAAGGGCGAGGTTGTTCTCACCCTCCGCCAGGAGGAGCGCCGCGTCACGCTGACCGTCGCGGACAACGGCATCGGCCTGCCCGTCGAGCGCGACCGCATCGCCGAGCCCTATATGACCACGCGCGCCCGCGGCACCGGCCTGGGCCTCGCGATCGTCAAGAAGATCATCGAGGAGCATTTCGGCACCATCGCCTTCACCGACCGCAAGGGCGGCGGCACGGTGGTGACGATCTGCCTCGACACCGAACAGCTCGCCGGCATGGCGAGCGATGCTGACCCTGGGGACGATTCCGAGCCGCGCCCCGCCGCCCTTACCCGTACTGGAACCACCCAATGACACTCGACATCCTCGTGGTCGACGACGAGCGCGATATCCGCGAACTCGTGGCCGGCGTGCTCGAAGACGAGGGCTATGAAACCCGCGGCGCTGCCGACAGCGATCAGGCGCTCGAAGCGATCGCGGATCGCCGCCCCAGCCTCGTCCTGCTCGATGTGTGGCTGACCGGCTCGCGGCTCGACGGGCTCGAATTGCTCGACGAGATCAAGCGGCGAGACGCCTCTATCCCGGTGCTGGTGATCTCGGGCCATGGCAATCTCGATACCGCCGTCGCCGCGATCCGGCGCGGCGCGGCCGATTTCATCGAAAAGCCGTTCGAGGCCGAGCGGTTGCTGCTGATGGTCGCACGCGCGACCGAGACCGAGCGGCTCAAGCGCGAGGTCGCGTCGCTGCGCGCCTCGGCGGGGCGCGAGACCGATCTCACGGGCAGTTCGGGTTCGATCAACGGGGTCCGCGCCACGCTGAAGCGCGTCGCCTCGACCGGCAGCCGAGTGCTGATCAGCGGCGGCCCCGGTGTCGGCAAGGAGGTCGCGGCGCGGCTGCTCCATGGCTGGAGCCAGCGCACCCAGGCGCCCTTCGTCATCGTCAGCGCCGCGCGGATGACCCCCGAGCGCGTCGAGGAGGAGTTGTTCGGCGTCGAGGAGGGCGGAGACCTTGTCCGCCCCGGCCTGCTCGAACAGGCGCATGGCGGGACGCTGTTCCTCGACGAGATCGCCGACATGCCGATCGCCACCCAAGCGCGGATCCTGCGCGTGCTGACCGATCAGAGCTTCAGCCGCGTCGGCGGGCAGCGCATCGTCAAGGTCGATGTCCGCGTCGTTTCAGCCACCGCGCGCGACCTGCAGGCGGAAATCGCCGCGGGCCGCTTCCGCGAGGACCTTTACTACCGGCTCAATGTCGTACCGGTGGTGATCCCGCCGCTCACCGAGCGGCGCGAGGACATTCCGGTGCTGGTCGAGCATTTCGTCGCCCACTACGCCAATGAACGCCGCGTGCCTACGCCCGAGGTTGCCGCCGACGCGATGGTGGCGCTGCAGAGCTATGAATGGCCGGGCAATGTCCGCCAGCTGCGCAACGTGGTCGAGCGCACCGTGATCCTCGCCCCCGGCGACCGGATCGGCCGCATCGACCTCGACCTGCTGCCCCCCGAAGTGCTCGGCAAGCCCGGCGAGATCGGCAATGGGGTAGGGGCCAACGCGATCATGGGCGCCCCGCTCAAGGAGGCGCGCGAGACCTTCGAGCGCGAATATCTGCGCGTCCAGATCCGCCGCTTCTCGGGCAATATCTCGCGCACCGCCAGCTTCATCGGGATGGAGCGCTCGGCGCTGCACCGCAAGCTCAAGCTGCTGGGAATTACGGAGACGCGCGACGAATAAGGGACATGCCGTCCCGAACGGGCCGCAGCGGCATATGGACGCGGACGCGCGGAAACCCTAGATTGCTGCCGCACGCCAACCATGGCGCGACTCCGACGCCGGGAAACGGCGCCCCGCGGGACAAAACCCGCCAATAAAGATGGAGGCTGAAATGGCCGACAAGCAGACGTCGCTTCAGGACCTGTTCCTGAATTCGCTGCGCCGCTCGAAGGTCCCGGTGACGATGTTCCTCGTGAAGGGGGTCAAGTTGCAGGGGATTGTGACCTGGTTCGACAATTTCTCCGTACTGCTCCGGCGCGACGGCCAGTCGCAGCTGATCTACAAGCATGCGATCTCCACCGTGATGCCCTCGGGACCGGTCGATCTGCAGCAGCTTTTGGACCAGGTAGGAGAATATCAGGCCAAGAACCCGGTTTTACAGGAAATTTTCCTGAATGCCGTGCGCAAGGGGCAGGAGAATGTGACGATGTTCCTCGTGAACGGCGTCATGCTCCAGGGCCAGATCGCGGCGTTCGACCTGTTCTGCATGCTGCTCCAGCGCGAGGGCATGGCGCAATTGGTCTATAAGCACGCCGTCTCGACCATCCAGCCGGCGCACCCGCTGAACCTCGCCGAGGAACAGAACGGCGACGACTAAGGCACTGAAATGAGTACCGGTTTTGAGAGAGACGCCGGCGAGTTCGCTCGCGGGGCGCAGGCGGTGATCGTCTATCCCGATACGGGCGGCAGCTCGCGGGATGCCGACGCGCGCCTGGAGGAAACCGCGGGGCTCGCCATGGCGATCGGGGTCGAAGTGCGCGAAAAGGTCGCGCTTCGCCTCCGCCAGCCCAAGGCGGGGACGCTGATCGGATCGGGGCAGGTGGAGGCGCTCGCCGAGACAGTGCGCGACCGCGAACTCGATCTCGCAGTGTTCGACGCCGCGCTGACCCCGATCCAGCAGCGCAACCTCGAAACCGCACTCGGCTGCAAGGTGATCGACCGCACCGGCCTCATCCTCGAAATCTTCGGCGAGCGCGCGCGCACCGCCGAGGGGCGGCTCCAGGTTGAGCTCGCGCATCTCGACTATCAGGCCGGCCGCCTCGTACGCAGCTGGACCCATCTCGAGCGCCAGCGCGGCGGCTTCGGTTTTCTGGGCGGCCCGGGCGAAACCCAGATCGAGGCCGACCGCCGCCTGATCCGCGACCGCATGGCGCGCCTCCGCCGCGAGCTCGACCAGGTCAGCCGCACCCGCGCGCTGCACCGCGACCGGCGCCAGCGCGCGCCCTGGCCGGTGATCGCGCTGGTCGGCTACACCAACGCCGGAAAATCCACGCTTTTCAATCGCCTGACCGGTGCTGACGTCATGGCGGAGAACCTGCTCTTCGCGACGCTCGATCCCACGCTGCGCCAGATCGCGCTGCCGGGGATCGACAAGGCGATCCTTTCCGACACGGTGGGGTTCGTCTCCGAGCTGCCCACACAGCTGGTCGCCGCCTTCAAGGCGACGCTCGAGGAAGTGGTCGCGGCCGATCTGCTGATCCATGTCCGCGACATCGCGCATCCCGACAGCGAGGCGCAGCGCGCCGATGTCGAGAAGGTGCTCGCCGAGATCGGCGTCGCGCCCGAAACGCCGCGGTTCGAGGCGTGGAACAAGCTCGACCTGCTCGATGACGAGCGCCGCACCGAAGCGATGGCGGAAGCCGCGAAGCGCGAGGACGTGGTCGCGCTCTCGGCCTGGACCGGGGAAGGAGTGGAAGCGCTCACCGAAGCCGTCGCCGCGCGCCTCACCGAGGGCCATCGCCGCTACACGATCGCGCTCGATCCCGCCGACGGGGCAGGCGCCGCCTGGCTGCATCAGCATGGCGAAGTGGTCGAGCATTGGGTCGAGGACGACCGTGCGCTATATGAGGTACGGATGGCCCCGCGGGACTATGAGCGATTTGAGCAGCGTCACTGACGAGGATTCGCTCGACCGCGAGCTGACGCGGCAGATGCTCGGCACGGTGTGGCGCGTGCTACGCTGGCCCTTGCTGCTGCTCGGCCTGTTGCTCGGGTGGCTGCTCTATCTGGTCGCCTCGATCATGATCATCGGCGGCCAGCATTCGACCCGCACCGCCGATGTCGGGATCGTGCTCGGCGCCGGCGTGACCAACGGCAAGCCCTCGGCGCCGTTCGTCGCGCGGATCGACTATGCGGTCCAGCTATACAAGGCGGGGAGGGTGCGCCGCCTGCTGATGAGCGGCGGCCCGATCATGGGCCAGCGCGAGGAGGCGCTGGTGGGCCGCGACCGCGCGATGGCGCTCGGCGTGCCGGCCGATGCGATCCTGATCGAACCCAAATCCTGGACCACCTATCTCAACTTCGTCGAATCGAAGCAGGTGATGGACGCCAACGGCGCCACCACCGCGCTGGTGATCACCGAGCCGTTTCACATGATGCGATCGCTCAGGATGGCCCGGGATCTGGGTATGAACGTCCAGGGCGAACCGACGCCCCGGAGCTTCTACCGGACGTTCAGCCAGCGTTACCGCTTCATCGCCAGTGAGCTGTTCCTCTACCTCTATTATCTCCGCTACGGCCGCTGAGAACCCTTTCGGGGCGCCGCGGGTTGTGCCCCCGTGGCAAAATTCAACACCGAATGGACCGTCGGTCCGCATGGCCCCCTTGAACGGCTCGACGATGGGCTGGCGACCGTCGCGGGCGAGATCGTGATGCCGCTCGGCCGCTTCCCCCGCCGGATGACCGTGGTGGCGCTGTCGGGCAATCGCGTGGCGATCTGGAGTGCGATCCCCTTGCGCGAGCCCCAAATGGCCGAGATCGAGGCGATGGGGGAGGTCGCCTTCCTGATCGTGCCCGGCGTCGCCCACCGGCTCGATATCGTGCCGTGGAAGGCCCGCTATCCCGGCGCGCGCGTGCTGTGCTCGCCGGGCGCGACCAAGGCGGTGGAGGAGGCGGCTCTCGTTGATGCGACCTGCGACGTGCTTGAGGATCCCGCAGTCCGCTTCGAAACGCCGGGGGGCGTGGGCGGGATGGAATCGGCGCTGATGGTGCGGCGTGAGGGGGGCGCAACGCTGCTGCTCAACGATATCCTCGCCAATGTCCGCCATCCGCACGGGCTGGGCGCACAGATCATGGCCCGCCTGTTCGGCTTTGGCGTCAAGCGGCCGCAAACGCCCTGGGTCGTCAAGCGCAGGATGGTGAAGGATGCTGCGGCGCTCGCAGCCGATTTCCGCCGATGGGCCGCCGAGCCGGATCTCAGGCGGATCATCGTCAGCCATGGCGACGTGCTCTCCCAGGCTCCGCGCGCAGTGCTCGAACGGGTGGCAAACGACCTGGGTTAGGCGCGTTTGACCTGCTGCCAGAGTTGCTCCTGAGCATCGAGATCGAGGCTCGCGAAATTCTCGTCGGCAGCCTCCATCGCCTTGAAACGGCGTTCGAACTTGCTGTTGGCCGCGCGTAGCGCCGCCTCGGGATCGATGCCGAGCTTGCGCGCCCAATTGACCACCGCGAACAGCAGGTCGCCAATCTCTTCCGCGATTTCCTCGGGCGGCGCCGCTTCGACCTCGGCCAGCTCCTCGTCGATCTTCGCCCGCGCGCCGCTGGGATCGGGCCAGTCGAAACCGGTACGGGCGGCGCGTTTCTGAAGCTTTTCGGCGCGGAGCAGGGCGGGGAGGCCGATCGCCACCCCGTCAAGCGCGCTCACCGCCCCCTTGGCCCCCCGCTCTTCGGCCTTGATTTGTTCCCACAGATGATGGCCGCCCTCGGCGCGGCCGAGGAAGATGTGTGGGTGGCGGCGCTCCATCTTGTCGCTGATCGCGCCCGCGACATCGCTCAGATCGAACGCGCCGGCTTCCTCGGCCATGCGGGCGTGGAACACCACCTGGAGCAGCAGATCGCCAAGCTCGTCCTTCAGATCGGCCATGTCGCCGCGCTCACAGGCATCGGCAACCTCATAGGCTTCCTCGATCGTGTAGGGCGCGATCGTCGCGAAGGTCTGGACCGTATCCCATTCGCAGCCGCTCACCGGATCGCGCAACCGCGCCATGATCTCCACGAGACGATCCATATTGGGGGTGGCGATATCGGGGTGGGTCACGCGGGAGGGCCCTTTCGCGGCTGATCCATTGGAACGATAATATACATTATGTAAAATATAGAGCAGGAGGATGGAGCCCCCTCATGGCGCTACCCCCAGGAAATCGCCGATTTCCTGACGATAAACCGCGATCACCGTGATGACGAGGATGATCGCCGCCCAGATCGCGGCAGACCGGATCACGAAGCTCGTGGTGAAGCGCTGAGAGCGCAGGCTCGCGACCACCAGCACCAGCGCCCCGAGCAGCCCGATGAGCGACGCGAGCTGCCAGTCGCTCATGGCGTCAGCTCCAGCCCGTCATGCCCGGGCTCGACGCCTGCCGGCAATCCTGCCGCGAGCGTCGCGAAATCCATCGACTGATCCATATGGACGAGCACCGCGCGCTTTGGTGCCAGCTCTCTGATCCACTCCAGCGTGGAGGCCAGATTGGGATGCGTCGGATGCGGTTCCACGCGCAGCGCATCGACGATCCACAGGTCGAGCCCCATGTAGAGCGTGCGCATGGCGCTCGTCATTTCATGAAAGTCTGTCGCATAACCGATTGATTTTCCGTTATGCTCGAAGCGCAATCCAGCGGATGTGATGCCGCCATGGGGCTGATCGGCAACGCGGATGGTGATGTCACCAATGGTGAGGCTGTCAGGCAGCAACTCCCCCGCCACCGTCGGCCGATAGCCGGCCCGGCCGTGAAAGGCATAGGCGAAGCGGAGTTGGAGCTGCTCGAGCGCGAAGCTGCGCGCAAGGCCGCGAACCGCATGGCCCCTGAAATGCATGATCTGCCGCAGATCGTCGATGCCATGGCAGTGATCGGCGTGGTCATGGGTCCAGATCACGGCGTCGATATCTGCCACGTCCGCCGCGAGCAGCTGTTCGCGCATGTCCGGGCTGGTATCGATCAGGATGCGCGTCGTCCCGGTCCAGACGAGGATCGAGGCTCGGCTGCGGCGGTTGCGCGGGTCGCCGGGGTCGCAGGCGCCCCAGTCATTGCCGATCCTCGGGACGCCCGAGGATGTCCCGGAGCCGAGGATGCGGACCCTCATGCTCGCGTCTTTGCAAACAAGCTGTGGAAATTGCCGCGCGTCGCCTCGGCGAGCGCATCAGGGTCCTCGCCGCGCAGATTCGCCAGGAAACGGCAGGTATCGGCGACGAAAGCCGGCTCCCCTGTCCTTCCCCGGTGCGGCACCGGCGCCAGGAAGGGCGAGTCGGTCTCGATCAGCAGCCGCTCGAGCGGCAGGCGCGCGGCGGTTTCCTGCAGATCCCTGGCGTTCTTGAAGGTCACGATGCCCGAGATCGAGATATAAAATCCCAATTCCAATGCGATATCGGCAAATTCTCCGCTCGCGGTGAAGCAGTGGATGACGCCGGGAAAGGCCCCCTTCCCCAGTTCGTCGCGCAGAATTTCGGCGGTATCCGCCTCGGCATCGCGGGTGTGGACGATGATCGGCAGCCCGGTTTCGCGCGAGGCGGCGCAGTGGGCGCGGAAGCTGGCGCGTTGACGATCGCGATCCGAATGGTCGTAATAATAATCGAGCCCGGATTCGCCGATCCCGACCACGCGCGGATGCGCCGCGCGTTCGATGAGCTTGGCGGCATCCACATCGGGATGCTCATCGGCCTCGTGCGGGTGGATGCCGACGCTCGCCCAGATATCCGGCTCGCGCTCGGCCAGGCCGATCACCTCGTCCCATTCGCGCTCGCGGATCGAGATGTTGAGCATCGCCTCCACGCCGGTTTCGCGGGCGCGCGCGATCACCTGGGCCTGTTCCTCGACCAGCCCCTTGTAATTCAAATGGCAGTGGCTGTCGGCCAGTCTCATTTTCTTGGCCTCATGCCTCTTCCGTCGCTTGGAGCTCCAGGCGCGGGAACAGCGCCACGGGCTGCGCGAGGCGGAAGCCGCTGCCGTCGGCAAGTGGGGAATACCAGTGCGAAGCGATACCTTGGGGCGTGCGCAGCGACGGGTCGACGCCCATCCGGTCGAGCAAAATGTTCGCGCTGCCCGGGATCACCGGCAGGATGCCGACCGCGAGCTGGGCGATGCAGATGTAGAGCGTGGCGAGCACGGTCTCCATCCGCGCGGGATCGGTCTTCTTGAGCGCCCAGGGCGCCTGTTCGTCGATATAGGCGTTGCAGGCGAACACCGCCTGCATCCAGGCCTCGACGGCCTGGCTGAGCGCGAGTTCCTCGAAGGCGGCAGGCATCGTCTCGCGCACCGTCTTGCCGACCAGCTCGAACAGCGCATTGTCGGCATCGCCGTGCCCGTGGATCTCCGGCAGCGCCGCATCGCAATTCTTGAAGATCTGCGCGAGCGTGCGCTGGGCCAGATTGCCGAAGCTGTTCGAGAGATCGGCATTCGCCCGGGTGACGATCGCCTCGTCGCTGAACGTCCCATCATTGCCGAAACCGACGTCGCGCAGCAGGAAATAGCGCAGCGCATCGACGCCGTAGAGTTCGGCCAGCGCCATCGGATCGACGACATTGCCCGTCGATTTGGACATTTTCTCCCCGCGATTGAGCAGGAAGCCATGGCCGAACACCTGCCTGGGCAGCGGCAGGCCGGCGGACATCAGGAAGGCCGGCCAATAGACGGCGTGGAAGCGGACGATGTCCTTGCCGATCAAATGGAGATCGGCGGGCCACCATTTTGCGAACTCCTGGGGCCGGTCGGGATAGCCCGCGCCGGTGATGTAATTGGTCAGCGCATCGACCCAGACATACATGACGTGCCCAGGCGAGCCCGGCACCGGCACGCCCCAATCGAAGCTGGTACGGCTGACCGAGAGATCGACGAGACCGCCCTCGACGAAGCGCATGACCTCGTTGCGGCGGCTCTCGGGCCGAATGAAATCGGGCTGGCTCGCATAGAGATCGAGCAAGGGCTGCTGATATTTCGAAAGCTTGAAGAACCAGGTCTCCTCGGCGGTCCATTCCACCGGCGTGCCCTGGGGCGAGAGCTTCTGCCCCCCTTCCCCGTCGGTCAGCTCCTTTTCCTCGTAAAAGGCCTCGTCGCGGACCGAATACCAGCCTTCGTAGCGATCGAGATACAGGTCGCCCGCGGCCTCCATCGCCTTCCAGATGGCCTGGCTGGCGGCATAATGCTCCGCCTCCACGGTGCGGATGAAGCGATCGTAGGAGATGTCGAGCGTATCGGCCATCACATGGAAATGGCTCGACATTTCGTCGGCGAGCTGGCGCGGGGTGATGCCGCGGTCGCGCGCGGTCTGTGCCATTTTGAGGCCGTGCTCGTCGGTGCCCGTCTGGAAGCGGACCTCGCGGCCCGCCTGACGCTGGAAGCGCGCGATCGCGTCGGCCGCGATCATCTCATAGGCGTGGCCGATATGCGGGCGGCCATTGGGATAATGGATCGCGGTGGTGATGTAGTAAGGCCGGGACATGGCGCGGCTTTAGGGGAATGCCCTCCCAGTGAGAAGGGCCGATTCCTGCGTTCAGAACCCCTCGAGCACCGTCTCGCCGCGGCGGACGCGCATCGGTTCCCAGGGCTTGTGCTCGCGCTGATACGATGCGGGGCGCCAATCATCGGCGCGTTCGCGCGCGGCAAGCTCGTGCAATTCTGCCAGCGCGAGGTGCGCGGCGCGCGCGGCGACGCACCAGGCATCGCCGGCGAGACGGCGCTCGTTGTTCGCACGCTCGAGATGGTGCGAGTAATCACTGATACGGCGCAAGCGCTCGGAATGATCGCTCATGACGACCCCCCTGATTGATCCAGATCAGTGTTTGTACTTAAGGGCGTAAACGAAGCGTAAATATACGTAAATTTGCAAAGATATTGCCTGACAACGCTTGCCAATTGTAAGTAATCGCCATAAACTCTTGCAAATCAGGGCGCCCGTTACGGCATCGTAACAAAAGTCAAGCCCGACTCGATAGCCTGGCTATTAACCCGCTCATCTCGAAAACCGTTGCTCCGGCATCGAGAGAAAGGCCCAAAGCGGATGCAGCGAGTTCGCGTGCGGACTGATAGGCATCGAGCGCGGTGCGCAATCTCTCCCCGTTCAAAGGGCGCGCGCGTTCGGCGATGAAGCTCGGCGCGCGTTCGAGGAACGCCTCGTAGCGCGGCTGCGCGGCCTTGGCGCCAAGCAGCTTGGCCAGGCGGCTGCGAATCGCATTCGAGGCGTCGCCGCGATCGGCGATCGTCACCATGTCCGCCTCCAGCGCGGCCAGATCGAGCCCGGCAAAGCCGAGCGCGCGGCCGGGAGAGCCCTCCCCTGCCCGCACCAGCGCCTCGATCTCGATCGCGGTGGCATCGGGGAGTTCGGCGCGGAGCACGGCGGCGACATCGGCGGCGGCGAGCGGATCGAAGCGCAACAGCCGGCAGCGCGAGCGGATCGTGGGGAGCAGCCGGCCCGGGGCATGGCTGATCAGCAGGAAGATCGTCCCCTGCGGCGGCTCCTCGAGCACCTTGAGCAGCGCGTTGGCGGCACCCGGCCGCTCGACCTCATCGATCGAATCGATCACCACGACGCGGCGCTGCGAGAGCGACGGCTTGGTGGTGAAACTGGCGATCAAGCTGCGTACCTGCGCGATCGGGATCGAGCGGGCGAGCCCCTGCTCGGGCTTGTCGGCATCCTTGGGCAGCCGAACGAGTTCGCGATAATCGGGGTGCGACCCGGCGGCGAAGAGATGCGCAGCCTGGCTGCTCTCGGGCACGTCCCAACCGGGCTTCAGCGCCTGCGGTTCCGCCGCCTCGGCGAGCATGCGCAGCGCCGCCTGACGCGCGAAGCTGGCCTTGCCCACACCCTCGGGCCCCGCGAGCAGCCAAGCATGGTGCAGCGCGCCCGATTCCATTGCGGCGGCGAGCGCGGCTTGTGCCTGGGTGTTGCCGATAAGGGTGGTCATGCGCCTACCCTAGAACGGGACGGGTTCAAGTTGAACTCTCTCCGTCATCCCGGCGAAAGCCGGGACCCAGAGCCACCCAGGCCATCGCTTGCCACCCTGGGTCCCGGCTTTCGCCGGGATGACGTTTTTAGGGTGTGCGCCTAGGCTCAGAGCCCGAACAGTCCCCAGAAGCCCAGCCACGCCCGGCGGAAGAAGCCGGCCTCGCCGACATCGTTCGCCGCCGCCAGCGGAAGCGTCTGGACCATGCCGTCGCCGGTGGTGATGACGAGGTCGGCGACATGGTCGCCCGCCTTGATCGGTGCCTGGAGCGGCCCCTGATAGACGATGCGGCCCTGGAGTGCGGGCGAGGTGCCCGCGGGCACCGCCACCGCCAGGTCGCGCGGGGCGACCAGCGCGACGGTGCTCGATCCGCCGCCCTGGACATTGGCCTCGCCGACGGTGCGGCCCTTGGCCACCACCTTCTGCGCGCTCCACGCGCCGAAGCCCCATTTCATGAACTTGACCGATTCCTCGGCCCGGCCATTGTAGGTGTCGAGCCCGGCGACGACCATGATCAGGCGGCGGCCATTCTGCTCGGCCGATCCGGTGAAGCCGTATCCCGCCTCGTCGGTATGGCCGGTCTTGAGGCCATCGGCGCCCGCCACCTTGCCGAGCAGGGGATCGCGGTTCTGCTGGGTGATGTCGGCACCCGCGCCGAGCGTCTTGCCCCAGCTATAGCTCGTGATCGAGTAGTACTGCTTGTAGAGGTCGGGGAACTCACGGATCGTCGCCGCTGCCAGCGTCGCGAGGTCGCGCGCGGTGACATAGGTGCGGCCCTCGTCGGGCCAGCCGTTCGAGGTGCCGAAATTGCTGTTGGCGAGGCCCAGCTTCTTCGCCTGCTGGTTCATCAGCACGGTGAACGCCTGCTCGTTGCCCGCAATGCCCTCGGCCAGCACGACGCAGGCGTCGTTGCCCGATAGCGTGACGATGCCCTTGAGCAGGTCCGACACGGTCGGCTTCTCGCCGACGCCGAGGAACATGGTCGAGCCCTGTGAGTGCCATTTCTTCCAGGTCTCGGGGCTGACCTCCATCGGCTGGTCGAGCCGAATCTTGCCCTGCTTGATCAGGTCGAACGCGACATAGACCGTCATCATCTTCGCCATCGAGGCGGGCGGCATGCGGCGATCGGCATCCTTGGCGAACAGCACCGTGCCCGAGCTGAGATCGATCATGTACGCGATCGGCGCGGGGGTCTCGAAGACCGGGGTGGCCGCCTGGAGCGGGGTGGCAAGCGAGAAAGCGAGGAGCGACGCGGCGATAAGCTTCTTCATGGGGCCTCGAACGGTGAGATTACGCGGGTCGAATCAGTTCTGGGTGATGACTCGCGCATCTCCATAGCCGCGCCGGGCCGCCTCTGCACGCGCTGCCTGCGCCTCGCCCGCCGAGCGATAGGGGCCCATCTGCACGCGGTAGAGCCCGCCGCCGGGGCGGACGAACCCGCCAAGGCTCTGGGCAAGGCCGTTGGCATTGGCCTGGTTCGAAAAGGCGCCGACCTGGACATAGAAGCCCGCGCCGCGCGGACCCGCGGCGGGGCGTGCCGGCGCTGCGGCGGGACGGCCATGGGTGGGCGATGCCGCCGCCACGGTGGCGGCCGGGAGTTGCTTGCGCAGCGCATTGAGCAGCACCGGCGGCGTATCGGGGCGGTCGCCCGCGGGCTGGCCCGCCAAGAGCGCGGCCTGATCGGGGCCGGTCGGGTTGACCGAGCGGATGCGCACCGGGATTTGCGCGCTGCTGCTGCCGAGCAGCCGCGCCGCGGCGGGCGAGAGATCGGCGAGGTGATCGGCGCCCTCCATCGTGCCGGTGACCAAGACGATGATCGTCTTGCCCGTTTCGAGCGAGGTCACCTCGACGAAGCTTCCCGCGGGCAGATTGCGGTGGACCGCGACGACCGAGCCATTGTCGTTGCCGGAAACGCCGCGAACGCCGGCATAGCCGACCTCGTCATGGCGCTGCGACGCGCCCGAACCCGAGGTACTGGCGGGACCGGCCGCGCCGGCGGTGGGATCGGGATAGCCCTCCTGCTGCTGGGGCTGGGGCTGGGCACGATAGGTTTGCCGCGGTTGGGGCTGATAGGCCTGTTGCTGCGGCGCCGGACGGTCATAGCCCGTATCGGGGCGCTCATAGCCGGCGCCCGGAGGAGCGCCCGCGGTCGCCTGATACGGATCGGGCTGCGCCTGCGGCGTGTAGCCGTTCTGCGGCGCCTGCTGATAGGTGCCCTGCTGCGGCCGTGCCTGGCCGTCGCGGCCATCGCCGCCCCAGCTCTGCGCGGCGATCGAACCCTGCCCGCCGGCAGGCTCCAGCCCGGCGTTCGAATAGCCACCATGTCCGCCCATGCAGCCTGCAAGGAGGAGGAAAAGGGGTGTAAAGGCGCTAGCGTTCCACTTCATCGGCTAGGAGACCTACCGACAAAGCGTAAAAATTTGAGCAATTATAATCGAGGATCACGCGATAATTGCTGGTGAGCAGATAGGCGGGCTTTCCCGGACCGTCGGGCTCGAGGAGCGTGGCCTGCACACTCGGGTCGGGCCAGGCTCGGCTGGTGGCGACCAGACCCAGCGCGCGCCATTCGGCGATCGACTTCCACTGGCTGTGGCGCTCATGGACGCGCGGGCAGCGCGGCGCGGTCGTCCGGCTCCTGATCGCATCGCGGTTGAGGGTGTCGGGAACGCTGACCGCGAGCCCCCAGGGCTGGCCCTTGCGCCACCCGGCATCGACGAAATAGGCGGCGATCGAGGTCAGCGTGTCCGCCTCACTCGACCAGATATCGGCCAGCCCGTCGCCATCGCCATCGCGTGCGAGGCGCAGATAGACGGAAGGGAGGAATTGCGGGCCGCCGAACGCCCCTGCCCAGCTCCCCACCAGCTTCTCGCGCGGCACGCCGCGGTCGATCATCTTGAGCGTCGCGATGAACTCGCCCGCGAACAGATCGCGCCGCCGCCCCTCATAGGCGAGGCTGGCGAGGCTGCGCGGCAGATCGAAGCTGCCCATGATCGTGCCGTAATTGGTCTCGTGCCCCCAGATCGCGACCATGACCGATTCGGGGACGCCGGTGTCCGCCTCGATCTTCTGTAGCCGCCAGCGCTGGCGCTGATAGGCGGCGCGGCCGCGCTGGATGCGATCGGTGTCGACATGCTGGCGGCGATAGGGTTCGAACGCCGGGATCGGCGCATTGGGGCGGCTCTCGGGCTGCTGCCGGTCGAGCTCGACGACGCGCGGATTGAAGGTGAGCGTGGGGATGACGAGATCGATCGTCCGCCGGCTCACCCCGGCATCGGCCGCCTGGCGCGCGAGCGTGGGAAGATAGGCCTGGAACCCCTGCTCGCTCTCCTGCGCCCCCGCCGAGGCGCCGCCGAGCGCGGCCACGGCCAGTGCCAGCACGATGGCGCTCACGCGACGCGAAACGATACCCGGAACCCGCATGGCCTCACTCTGCCATAGAAGCCCATACGGACAAGCCCCAAAGCCGCCATTTACCAACAATAAGATGCGTCGCGGCGCGGATGAGGGAGGATGATATGAGCTGGACGCTGGCGGCGGTGGCGATGGTTGCAGTCCCCGGGGGCGATGCGGTCAATGTCTCATGCGGGGCCGCTCCCGATCTGACCGCGGTCGAGCGTGCCCGCAGCGCCGCGATCGCTGCCCATGACGCGGCCTTTCTCGACAAGCTCTATTCGCCCGATTTCGACGGGAGCATGCGGCCGGGCATGCGGATCGACAAGGCGGGGCTGCTCGCCTTGTTCGCGCGCAACGACGGCAGCGTGGCGTTCGAGCTCGACCAGCTCGAGCCCTTCGCCGCGGGCGACGGCCTTGCCGGGATCCGCGGACGGCTGACGGGGCGGCAGGGCGGCGCGATCGTCCAGCAATCGCGCTTCGTGCACCTCTATCGGCGCTACGATTGCGAATGGCGGGTGATCTACGGCGCCAGCGCGCCCGAGGCGAAAGGCTGAGCCCCTTGCGCAGCGCGCCGTCCGCGGGCTAGCGCACGCGCACCGGAGAGGTGGCCGAGTGGTTTAAGGCAGCGGTCTTGAAAACCGCCGTGGGTGCAAGCTCACCGTGGGTTCGAATCCCACCCTCTCCGCCATGGCGCATCAATGATCCGAGATGACCAATAGCGCGGAAATGGCCACCACCAGCTGGGTGCAGGCGAAGGGTTTGGCGATGATGGTACTCCCCGGCACGCCCTCCGAAGTCCATTCATGCTCGCTGGCTCCGCTGACATAGACCACGGGCAGACCGGCGACCAATCGACGCGCTTCTCTGGCCACCACCCAACCGTCCAGCCCGTCGCCCAGATTCACGTCGGTGATGAGGCCACGCAAGTGGGCGGCGTGCGTAGTCAGCAATTGGACGGCCTGCTCGCCACTCTCGGCGACCAGCAGCTCGAAACCCGCCTCTTCGAGGCTGGCGATCACGGTTTCCTGGATCAGAAATTCGTCTTCGACATAGAGCAGCACGGGGGGTGCCGGATCGGACATAGGGTGCAACTTTCTGGATATTTTCGGGCTGAACGAGCTGCTGCGGTCAAAGTGCCGCCGGCACCTCGTAGTGTACGATAGCCACCCTCGTCCCGGGGCTTGTGTCGGTGACGGTCACCGCGGCGTCGAGCTGCTTGGCAAGGGCATCTACGATACCCGTGCCCAGCCCCGGCTTCCGGGTCGCGTGATCCCCCGGCATGCCGACGCCATTGTCTTCGACGCTGAGCCGCCAACCGGTTGGCTGGGACCAATATTCGACGGTGATCTCCCCCGGCTCGGTCCGTTCCGGAAACGCGTGTTTCAGCGAATTGATGACCAACTCGGTCACGATCAGACCAAGGCTGACCGACACTTCCGAGCTTGTGACGCTTTCATCGACGATGGCGCTGAGCTTCAGCAGCTGATGATCGTAGATCATGGACGCGCCGATGCTGTCGCACAGGTCGGTGAAATAGGTCCGCAGTACCACCTCACCCGCCTTGCTCGCCGCGAGCTGACGCTGGAGCGTCGCAATCGACATCACGCGGTGATGGGCATCCTGCAGATGATTGCGGGCCTCGTCGGATTGCACCTTCCGCGCGCTTTGCATCAGGACGCTGGCAATGATCTGGAGGCTGTTCGCCACCCGGTGCTGAAGTTCCTGCAGCAGGACCTGCTTTTCGCGGACGACATCGTCCTTCAGCTTCTCGGTAAGGCGCGCGTCGGTCACATCCGATACGGCAAGCGCGATCCGGATATCCTCCGATCCGAGATAGTCGAGCCGATGGGCATTGACGACCAGCATCCGTGTTGGCTGGCCCAGGCGGACCAGATCCAATTCATATGCCTTGATCGCCGCATCGCCGGCGACCGTGGCACAAAGGAGCGAACGAAGCTGGGGCAATGCCCATTCGCCCAATCCCAGGCTCGGCAGTTCCGCGCCAACGACCTTGTCGGGATCGAGATCGAAAGCGCTGCAAAATGAGCCGCTGGCGGCCCGGATGACGAGATTGGCGTCGAGGAGCAGAAGCGGCGTTGCCGAGGAGAAGACCAGCGCCATACCGAGGCTGCTGGAAACGTCGTGGGAGATGGGCGTAAAAAATTCCATGGCCGAAGCCTTCGGAAAGCCAGAGGCCCGCGGAACGCGAGCCATACCCGGTAGCAAGTTTTCAGAAGTGCTCCGGCGTTGGGGCGCATCCGGAGCTGGATGCAAGGTACCATGCGAGCGGGGGGAATCCTAACCTTATCGGGATTCGATCACCCGCCCAATTTCCCCGCCCCCTTCTCCCCCCGACCCCTCTCCGCTATGCCATTCCGCATGGCGGGCAAACGTAGCATCCTGATCGTCGGCGGCGGCACGGCCGGCTGGCTGACCGCGGCCTATCTGGCGAAGTATCTGGGGCTGTCGGACGACGGCAAGCTCGAGATCACCGTGCTCGAATCCCCCGAGATCGGGATCATCGGCGTCGGTGAAGGCACCTTCCCCACGATCCGCGAGACGCTGCAGTTCGTCGGGATCGACGAGGCGCGGTTCATCCGCGAGACCTCGGCGACCTTCAAGCAGGGCATTCGCTTCGACAATTGGGTGCACACCCCCGCCCCCGGCACCAGCAGCCACTTCATCCATCCGTTCGAGGCGCCCTTCTATACCGAGGGTACCAGCCTGGTTTCCTATTGGCTGCTCCAGGACGAGAAGACCCGCCCGCCCTTCGCCCAGGCGATGACGATCCAGAACCGGGTGGCGGAGGCCCAGCGCGCGCCCAAGCGGCCGCACGAGGGCGCCTTCGATGGCCCGCTCAACTATGCCTATCATTTCGACGCCGCGAGCCTTGCCCGGGTCCTTGCCGGGCGCGCGCGCGAGCTGGGGGTGCGGCACCTGCGCGGGCTGATGACCGGGGTCGTGCTCGACGAGAAGGGCGCGATCGACCATGTCGTCACCCAGGAGCATGGCGACCTGACCGCCGATCTCTATGTCGATTGCTCGGGCTTCCGCGCCGAACTGATCGGCAAGGCGATGGGGGTGCCGTTCAAGTCGATCCGCAACCAGCTGTTCACCGACCGGGCGATCGCCTGCAAGCTGCCGTACGACCATCCCGATTGCCCGCTGGAGAGCTACACCATCGCCGCGGCGCACGAGGCGGGCTGGACCTGGGATATCGGGCTCAACGGCGCGCACGGCATTGGCTGCGTCTATTCGAGCGACCATATCAGCGACGATCGCGCGGCGCAGATCCTCTCGGACTATACCGGCGGCAAGGATGCCGGGGTCGAGGTCCGCTCGATCCCGTTCGAGGCCGGCTATCGCGAGAAGCAATGGGTGAAGAATTGCGTCGCGGTGGGGCTGTCGGGCGGGTTCCTCGAGCCGCTCGAATCGACCGGCGTGGTGCTGATCGAAGCCGCGGTGGGCATGATCGCCGAACTCTTCCCGCATAACGGCCCGGTCGATGCGCCCGCACGGCGCTTCAACGAGCTGATGACCGCGCGGTTCGACAATATCGCCAACTTCCTCAAGCTCCATTACTGCCTGAGCAAGCGCGACGAGCCCTTCTGGCGCGACAATGCCGATCCCGCCTCGATCCCCGAACGGCTCCAGGAGCTGCTCGAGCAATGGAAGTACCGCCCGCCGGGCCGGTTCGACTTCATCCTCGATCTCGAGAGCTTCGCCTTCTTCAACTATCAGTATATCCTGTACGGGATGGAATTCAAAACCGACCTCTCGCCGGTCCGCGACGAATTCCCCAATGTGAAGGAGGCGGAGAAGATCTTCGCCAAGATCAAGAGCTTCAGCGAGCGCGCGACGCACGACCTGCCCGCGCACCGTGCGCTGATCCAGGCGATCAACGCGGCCGCCTGAGCACGAAAGGTTACACTAGGGTAACACTGGTCCGCACCGCGTGCGGGCATGGGATTGCGGGTTCGACAGGATCAAAAAGCGGCCCGACCGTGACTTGGACCGCGCAAGCCAAGCAGCCGAAACCCAACATTGCAAGGCCCTCAAAAAGTGAGCCCGCCCCCGGGGGAGGCCGGGGGCGGGTCGCCACAGTGCCCTCACACTGTGGAGTTCGTTGTCCTCAGCCGGCGGCCATCGCTTCGTCGACCGAGCCGAGTTCGCCGGTCTCGCGGGCCTTGCGGCCATAGACGAGCTCGAACAGCGGGGTGGCCATCACCGTGGTGACGATCGCCATCAGCACCAGCATCGAGAAGAGCGTCGGGCCGATAATGCCCTTCTGCAGGCCGATATTGATGATGATCAGCTCCATCAGTCCGCGCGAGTTCATCAGCGCGCCGATGCCGAGCGCGGTGCGGTTGTCCTCTCCGGCGATGCGCGCGGCCGCCCAGCAGGCGCCGAACTTGGCGAGGATCGAGACGAGCAGGATGCCGAGCGCGATCAACAGGAGCGTGGGCGAATTGACCATGTCCATCCGCGTGTTCAGCCCCGAATAGGTGAAGAACATCGGCAGCAACAGCACGACCGCGAGCGGCTCGACCTTGCGCTTCAGCTCCTCGACGAACAGCCCGCGCGGCATGCACACGCCCATCAGGAAGCCGCCGAAGATGGCGTGGATGCCGATCGCGTCCATGAAGAAGGCCGAGGCGCAGAAGAGCAGCATGGTGACGGCGAGCATCTGGGTGCTCATCTCGCCCTTTTCCTCGACGATGCGGCCGAGCGGGGCGAGCAGCTTGCGGCCCCAGATCAGCATGAAGCCGGCATAGAGGACCGCACCGCCGATCGCGATGATCGCCACGCCCGCGCCGGCGCCGAAGGTCGCGAGCACGATCGCGAGCACGCACCAGGAGGCGGCGTCGTCGAACGCGCCGGCGGTCAGCGAGAGCGTGCCCAGCGACGAATCGGCGAGGCCGCGCTCGTTGATGATGCGGGCGAGCATCGGGAAGGCGGTGAGCGCGATGCAGGCGCCCATGAAGAGCGTCGCATTGCCCTGGCTGATCCCCGGCGTGAACAGGCCCGGCACGGTCAGCAGGAAAGGCGTGATGAGGAAGGCGAGCGCGAAGGGCGCGGCGATCCCGGCGGCCGAGACGCCCGCGGCGCTCTTCGCCTTGGACTGGAAGTGATCGAGCCGGAGCGTGAGCCCGACCATGAACATGTAGAGCCCCACGCCGAGCTGCGCGCCGGTGTAGAGCACGTTGCGCGTTTCCTTGGGGAAGATCGCCATCTGGAGATCGGGGAAGAACAGGCCGAGCAGTGACGGCCCGAGGATCACGCCGGCGATCATCTCGCCCACCACCTGGGGCTGGCCGAGCAATTTCTGCCCCAGCCAGCCGACGACGCGGCAGGCGAGGATGATGATCGCGAGCTGGAGGAAGAAATGGATGCTGAAGTCGCCGGGTGCATAAGACTTCACGGCCTGCACCGCGGGCCCATGCGGCGAGAGAATATCGCCGAGCGCCCGAAGCGCCTCGTTCGCCAGATCAGAAAGCATTCAAAACCCCCTCCAAATTACCCCTGCGCCCCGGATTCTGGCCGGGTGCGCATGTGATGAGGGTCGAAAACCGGTTTTCTTCGCAATCCTGAAACTGTCTTGCGGGCGTCGCGGCGGTGCATTTTCCCGGCTTAACCGTAAAATCTGTTGCCGAGGGGCCACAAGGTAGTCATGTAGGTACATGACAACGCAATCTTTGTAGTGATGTAGGATCAAAGATGAAGGTCTTTAGCAGCCGCGATTTCAACCAGGACGTGAGCCAGGCGAAGCGAGTCGCGCGGCTCGAGCCGGTGTTCGTGACCGACCGCGGGCGCCCCACCCATGTGCTGATGAGCATCGAGGCCTATCGCCAATTGAGCGGCCAGACCGAGACTTTGGTGGACCTGCTCGCCATGCCCGGGCTGGGCGAGATCGATTTCGACGCGGCACGCCCGGGCGAGACCTGGGACCGGCGCGAGCTCAGCTGATGTACCTGCTCGATACCCCCATCGTCTTCGAACTGCGCAAGGCCAAGGCCGGGCAGACCGATCCGGGCCTGGCGAGCTGGGCGGCGGGCGTGGCACGCCAGAACCTGTTCGTCTCGGCGCTGGCGCTGCTCGAGCTCGAAAATTGGGCGATGCGGCAGGAACGGATCGACAAGGCCGCGGGCAAGGCCCTGCGCGAATGGATCGACGGGCCGGTGATGACCGCGTTCGAGGGACGGATCCTGCCGGTCGATGCCGCGGTGGTGCGCCGGCGCGGCCAGCTTCCCTATGCCGACAGCCGCGACGGGCTGATGGCGGCGACCGCGATCGAGCACGGGTTGATCCTCGTCACGCGCAACACCGCCGCGTTCAAGGCCGGGCGCGTCAAGGTCTTCAACCCCTGGGGCTATACCCCCGATGCGGAGGATGACGATTGGGGCCAGGCCGGGCGTTCGGGTCCGCTCTGGCTCAAGAACCTGTTCGTGCGCGGCTGATCATTGCCGCGGCAGGATGTTGAGCACGCCGGCGCTGCCCCCGAAGGTCAGTGGCGGGCTCCCCTCCTCCCCGTCGAGCCGCAGCACCAGCCGGGCGTCCAGCGGCGTCGGACGGTACCGGTGACCGCGCGGGATCGCCGCACGCGATTCGCGAAGCGCGTCGGCGGAGCCTCCCATCGGCTCGATCCGCGCGCGCGGGGTCAGGCGGAAGCGCGGCGCCGAATCATCGCCGACCGGCGTGATGAGCTGAAGCGGCTCGGCATCGCCTTGCGGCAGCGTGAGGTTGAAAGCGGGCGCCGGCGCGTCGAGCGCGTCGAAGCTCGCCAGGTCGGACGCCATCGGCTTGGCGGAAACCACGCGGATCGGCGCCTGCATGTCGAAGCCCGGCGCCAGCTCGGTGAGCGGCGGCGGGGTTCCCCAGGTGGCGCGCTGATCCTGGAGCAGCAGCGGCATCGTGTCGGGGGTGTAGCGGACGGTTTCGGCCGGCGCGGCGGGATGCGTTTCCTCGCCCGCCAAGGCAGGTGTTGCCGCTCCCATCAACAACGCACAGGCGAGTAATCGTCCGAGCATCCACTGAACCCCCTCCAGCGAAGGCGGGAAGATGGCCCGGAACGATGGTTAACGCAATCTTGTCATGGAATTTGAATCGCTTGGCCGCGATTCAGTCGGTCAGCGCCTCGAACGCGTCGATCGTCAGCGGAATCTCGAACTGCAGGCCCGCCTCGAACTCGTCGGCCCACACCACCTTGGCGGCGTGATGTCCCACTTTGGGAAGCGCCAGCCAGATCATCGTGCCCGCGCGCAGGCTCGAATAGGTCTGGAGCCGCGCGCCGTGCTGCGAGATGTCGACGACCTTGCACAGCGCCCGGTCGAGCCCGCCGCGGCCGATCCTGGCATCGAGCGAAACGGGCGCACGCACGGAACGCCGCCGGCCGAGACCCCCGACCGCCGGTTCGAATTCGGCTGCGAATGACTTTCCCCTGATCATGCAGGGGAAGCTAGACCCGCGTGGCTAACGCCGCGTTAACGGCATTTGCTTCGGCAAGTGCGGCACCGGCCCGCTCCCCCACCCGGCCTCCCTTACTTTAGTAGCCTATGGGAGGCCGGGTGGGGGAGCGGGCCGGTGCGTGTTCCGCATCAGCGGAACACAATCAAAGTCATCACTTCTTGGTGAGCGAGAGCCCGCCGAAACGCTTGTTGAAGCGCGCCACCTGGCCGCCCGTATCGAGCATCGTGCCGCGGCCGCCGGTCCAGGCCGGGTGCGCGAGCGGATCGATCTCGAGGGTCATGGTGTCGCCTTCCTTCCCCCAAGTCGAGCGGGTCTGGTAGGTCGAGCCATCGGTCATCTGCACCGTGATGGTGTGATAATCGGGATGGGTATCTTTCTTCACGTCGCGAATTCCTTGAGATGCCGCCGGTTTCCGACCGGCAGCGGAGGCGCGCGGTTAGCAGAGGGTGGCGGCGAAGGCAACCTCGGGACTAGCGCCAACAGGGTTCGGCCCTGGCGGCCTCGAACAGGGCCGGGATATCGGAGAGATAGAGGCCGTAGCGCACCACGGCGCGCTTCCCCCGCATCGCGAACAGATCGGGCGCGCGCTCCGGAGCCTGTCGATCGGGAACCCAGCGGGGCCAGGAGGGCGGCGGGTTGTGATAACGCACCGGCTTGGCGAACCGGTGGATCGTCAGCGGTCTCCAATCATTGCCCTGTCCGGATGGATCCGGCCAATCCGTTATCGGCAGAAACGGCCGGCCGGCCGTGTCCCGCCAGACCCAATCCCAGCCCACCATCCGGTCGCGGCCCTGCCGCACGGCGGTGAAGACTACGGCATCCGCGATCCTTATCGGCGCCAGCGAGTGATAGGACTTTGTCAGGGTGATGCCATGCCCCTTGGGGGTGCCGAACAGACTGGTGCGCTCGTCGAAGCGGAAACGGTAGATCGCATCCCAGAATCCCGAGGAGACTATTGTTTCCGTCCCATCCTCGCCCTCCTGAGCAATCTCGAGGTAGCGGGGCGTGGCCACTTGAATCGGCGGGCGCTCGGCCACCGATAGGGTGCCTGTCGTACGAAGCGACCCCCGCCCCGCATGGTCGATACAAGGCCGGACCTCGGGTAGGCCGTCCGCATCGTCCGGAACGGTAATTTCCCGCTGCGCCCTCGCTTGCACCGGCAGCATGCCGAGCAGAGCGATGAACAGGAAGCGGCGCATCACGCGCTCGGCGGATCCGCGATCATGGCGGTGAATTCGCACTCGGTCGCGACATCGTCGCCCAGATAGGCCTTGCCCGCGAACTTGCACACGCGGCTGCGCTTCTGGACGAATTCGACCTCAAGGCGGAGCAGGCAGCCGGGTTCGACCGGCTTGCGGAACTTCACCCCGTCGATCGACATGAAATAGACGAGCTTGCCCGAGCCCGCGAGACCCAGGCTCTCGACCGCGAGCACGCCCGCCGCCTGCGCGAGCGCCTCCACCTGGAGGACGCCCGGCATGATCGGCCTTCCGGGGAAGTGCCCCTGGAAGAATTGCTCGTTCATCGTCACCGCCTTGATCGCGACGATCCGCTGATCGACGATCAGCGATTCGACACGGTCGACGAGCAGCAACGGATAACGATGCGGCAGGGCCGCCATCACCCGCCCGATATCGAGCGGGCCGATGTCGGTCCCTGCCGTTTCGCTCTCGCTCACCGGCCCGGAGGCGGCGTGGTCGGACGCGTCGCCGGCGTGGTCGCCGGGCGGGTGCCCCCCGCGGCCGGAGCCGCAGGCTGACCGGCCGGACGGGCGCCGCCCGCGGCGGGGGCGGCAGGCTGACGCGCGGCCTGGGCCGCACGCGCCGCGTCGATGCGCAGGAACTGCTCGAGCACGGCCATCGCCTGCTCGCTCGGGCGGCGGTTCGGCACCGGCTGGATCGAAACGGTCGGGACGAGCTTGTCGAGCTCGGCGGTGATCGCGCCGGTCACGTCTGCAGCATCCGGATAGTAGAGGAACGAGTTCGGCGCGAGGATCACGCCGATCTTCTTGGCATTGACGACGTTGCGCTGGGCTTCTTCGTAACGCTCGAGAATGCGGTCGATCGCGAAGCCCTTGGCGAGCAGGATCGGCAGGCTGAGCTGGTTCATGTCGGCGTCGATCTTGTCGACCTGACCCTTCACCGCCGGGTTGCCGGCGAGCTCGGCGTCATCGACCTGCTTGTCGCCATTCTTGTCGAGCTGAGCGAGCAGCTTCTGGCGCTCGGCGGCCTTCGCCTCGAGCTGCTGATACTGCGCCGCAAAGGTGGTGCGGATCTGCTGGTCGGCGGTCTGCCATGCCTTGGTCATGTACATTGCGGACACCGGATCGGCGGTCGCGATACCGTTGACCTGCGCATGGGCGGCCGGCGCCACGGCGACCATCGCCGCGGGGGCGGCGATCGCAGCCAGGAGGAGATACTTGAAGGTCTTCATTAGAACGCGGTCCCTACATTGAAGGTGAAGAGTTTGGGGTCGTCGCCCGGCTGGGTCAGCAGGGCTTTCGAAAGGTCGATCCGGAGCGGGCCGAACGGCGAGTTCCAGTTCACGCCGATGCCGATGGCAAGGCGCGGGCTGGCCGAATTGCCGACGAACCGCTCGAGGAAGGGCTGGATGGGCTGGTTGGCCGCGGTATTGATCGTCGTGCCCACGCAATTGGCGGGGAAGGTCGTCGAATTCGAATAGCCGATCGAACAGAGCGTCAGATTGCCCGCATTGGGATCGCTGGCACCGACGACATAATATTGGTGGCCGGCCGCATCCTTGAGCAGATTATCCTTGGGCAGCAGCGTGGGCGAGCCGTCCTGGTTGAACAGCAGCGCGCCGTTGGTCCCCGTCGCCTGGATGAAGGCGACCGTCTTGCCGGGATCGGTCATGCCCCACAGCGCGCCCGCCTGGACGAAGATCGAGGGACGCAGTCCCAGCTCCTGGGCGCCGGCGCCGAGCGGTATCTCCAGCTCGGCCTTGGCGAGATAGTAATAACGGCCGCCGAGCGCGTCGTCGAAGATCTGCTGGCGATCGGTGACCAGCGCCTGGGTGCCCGCATTGGGGTCGCCGGTATACTGGATGCGCTGCACGCGCGGGCCGATGCCGCGAATGTCGAAGCCACGGAACTGCGGCTCGCCGAGGTAGAAGCGGTCGGTGATGCGGACCGGATCGCTGCCCGCCGTACGCGCCTTCTCGAACGACTTGATGAAGCCGCCCTCGACCGAGACCGAGGCGATGAAGCCGCCGCCGACCCGCCAATATTTGTCGCCGTCGAAGCGGCCGCGAATGTAGCGGACGTCGCCGCCCAGGCCGGCAATGTCGAGACCGAGCACGAGCCGCTGACCCGCGGTCGGGCGGAGGCGGCTGTTGAGGCTGTCGAAGATCAGCGAAAGGCCGACCGACGAGGTGATGCGCGTGCCCACCGCGTCGCAATAATAGCGGCCGGCGCGCAGCGGATCGCAGACGCCGTTGGTGTAGAACTGCGCAGGATCGAGCGTCACCTTGTCCTGGACCAGCATATAGCGGGCCGATGCCGTCCAATATTCGGTCAGCGGGATGCCGGTGATCAGCTGGAAGCCGGTCGAAACCTGGGCATAGGTCGTGTTGCGGTCCGACCCGATATAGTTGAACGCATTGTAATCGCGGCGGAATACCGTCGCGCCCAGCGCCACGTTGCGATCGAACAGATAGGGTTCGGTAAAGCCCAGCTCGACCGACTTCGAGTAGGTCGAATAGTCGACCGAGGCGCGGAGCGACTGGCCCTTGCCGCGGAAATTGCGCTGCTCGACCGAGGTCTGGAGGATGAAGCGCTCAAGGCTCGAAAAGCCCGCCGAGAGCGTCAGCGAGCCGGTCGCGCGCTCCTCGACATTCGCCGCGAGGACGATGCGGTCGGGCGCCGAGCCGTCCTTGCGCTCGATCTCGAACTTGTCCTGGAAGAAGCCGAGCGAGTTGATGCGGTCCTGCGAGCGCTTGACCTGGAAGGTGTTGAACGCATCGCCCTCGGACACGCGCATCTCGCGGCGGATGACCTCATCCTGCGTCTGGGTGTTGCCGGTGATGTCGATGCGCTCGATGTACGTCCGGTTCGACTCCGCGATGTTGAAATTAATCGTCATCGTGAGGTTTTCTTTGTCCCGCTGATATTCGGGACGGACATCGGCAAAGGCATAGCCGAACAGGCCGGCGGTCTCGCTCAGCGCATCGATCGAATCCTCGACGGCCTTGGCGTTGTACCACTGGCCTTCCTTGATCGGCAGCGCGGCGGCGAGCTTGGTGTTGTCGAAGTCGCGGATCGCGCTGTTCACCGTGATCGGGCCGAATTTGTAGCGCGGGCCTTCCTCCACCACATAGGTGATGATGAAGTCCTTCTTGTCCGGGGTCAGCTCGGCGACGGCGGAGATGACGCGGAAATCTGCATACCCCTGGGTCAGGTAGAACTGGCGCAGCTTCTGCTGGTCGTACGCGAGGCGATCCTGGTCGTAGCTGGTGTTCGAGCTGAGGATCGTGCTGATGCGCGCCTGGCGCGTCGCCATCTCGCCGCGCAGCTTCGAATCGGAGAAGACCTCGTTGCCGATGATGTTGATCTGGCGGACCTTGGACTTGGGCCCTTCGCGGATCTCGAAGATGACGTCGACGCGGTTCTGATCGAGCATCACCATCTTGGGCTCGACCGTCGCGGCGAAACGGCCCTGGCGGCGATAGAGCTCGATGATGCGCGCGACATCGGCGCGGACCGCGGTGCGGGTGAAGATCTGGCGCGGCGCCAGCTTCACTTCCTTGGCGATCTTGTCGGCCTTGAGGCGCTTGTTGCCCTCATAGACGACACGGTTGATCACCGGATTTTCGCGGATGCGGATCACGAGATCGCCGGTCTCGACGCCTTGGATCTCGACGTCGGCCAGCAGTTCGGAGGCAAGCAGGTCCTTGATCGCCTGGTCGACCGTCTCATTGGTGTAGGTGTCGCCGACGCGGAGCTTGGTATACGACATTACCGTATCGGGCTCGATGCGCTGCGAGCCTTCGACGCGAATCGAGCGGATCGTGCGCGTCACCACCTGGGGCGGCACCGTGGGGGCGGTCAGCTGCGGCTGGGCCGGAGTCACCTGGGCATAAGCAGGGATCGCGACGAAACCCGACAGCACCGTGCCTGCGAGGAGAGTCTTGGTGGCGCGCGCGCCCATATTTTTCGCCTTGTTCGCTGTCACCAGTCCCACCCTAATCGGAATCCAAATTCACAGGCCGGCAACGGCGGTACCACGCCCTGCCCTAACCACGTCAGCCGATCAACCCGGCCAGATTTCTCCACACGCCGAACGCGCCCAGATCATTGATCGTCACCAGCAGAAAGAGGGCCAGAATCGCCAGCAATCCGCCGTTGAACGCCAAATTCATTACCCGCGGCTCGATCGGCCGCCGCCTGATTGCCTCGATTCCGTAAAACAGCAGATGACCGCCATCGGCAACCGGGACTGGCAACAGGTTAATGAATCCCAGATTAATCGAAATGAGCGCGATAAAGCCAATAAACTCGTCGGGTCCCAGAGCGAGACTCTCGCCGGACATCTTGGCGATGCGCAGCGGCCCGCCCAGTTCGTTCACCGGCACGCGCCCCATGATCATCTGACCGAGGCCATCGACCATCATGCCGAGGATATTCCAGGTGCGCTCGACCCCCGCCCAGGGCGCCTGCCACCAGGCGACGGGGGTGCGAATCACCTGAGTCGAGGGCCCGATGCCAAGCAGGCCGCGGCGGACCTGGTTACCGAACCGGTCCTTGAACAGATCGGTGCCGATCACCGTCTCGGCGCTGGCGCTCTGGCCGTCGCGGACATAGTCGATCCGGACCGGCGCACCCGCGCGCACCGCGGTGAAGGCTGCCATGTCGTTGAACCCATCGACCGCGCGCCCGCCCATGGCGGTGATGCGGTCGCCCGACTTCAGCCCCGCCTTGTCCGCCGCGCTGCCTTGGACGACGCTGCCGACCACCGGAGGGACGGTCGCGTCGCCGTAGATTGCGGCGAAAGTGCCGAGGATGACGATCGCGATCAGGAAATTGGCGATCGGCCCCGCCGCGACGATGATCGCGCGCTGCCAGAGCGGCTTGGCCTGGAAGGTCTGGGCGCGCTCCTCGGGGGGAAGCGACATCCATTCGGGATCGGGCTGGCTCGCCGGGTTCATGTCGCCCGCGAAGCGCACATAGCCGCCGAGCGGCAGCATGCTGAGCTTCCAGCGGGTCCCGCGCCTGTCGGTGAAGCCGGCGATCTCGCGCCCAAAGCCGAACGAAAAGGCTTCCGCCTTCACGCCGAACCAGCGGCCCGCCAGATAATGTCCGAGCTCATGCAGGGTGACGAGCGATCCGATCACGATCGCGAAGGCCAGCAGCGTGAGCAAGATGCCGGGAGATTGGATCAAACGACGCAGTCCTTTACACGCTCGCCCGCATGCCGCCTCGCCTCGGCGTCGATGGCCAACACGGCTTCGAGGCTATCCGGGGCGACCGGGTTGTAGCGGGCCAGCGTATCGGCAACGATTGCGGCAATTTCAAGAAAGTTGAGGCCACCCGAGAGGAAGGCCGCGACCGCCACCTCATTGGCGGCGTTGAGGATCGCCGGACGGGCACCGCCCTCCTGCAAGGCGGCCCTGGCGAGCGCCAGCGCGGGGAAGCGCGCCGGATCGGGTGCGGCGAAATCGAGGCGGCCGACGCTGACAAAGTCGAGCGGCGCCATCGGGGTCGCCATCCGGTCCGGCCAGGCGAGCGTGTGCGCGATCGGCACGCGCATGTCCGAGGGGCCGAGCTGGGCGAGGATCGAGCCATCGACATATTCGACCATCGAATGGATGATCGATTGCGGGTGGATGACGATCTCTATTGCGGAGGGCGCTACGGGGAAGAGCCGCGCGGCCTCGATCAGCTCGAGCCCCTTGTTCATCATCGTCGCCGAATCGACCGAGATCTTGGCGCCCATCGACCAATTGGGGTGCGCGACCGCCTGTTGCGGGGTAACGCTGCGCATCGCCTCCACGGTCCAGTCGCGGAACGGGCCGCCGCTTGCGGTGAGGATGATCCGCCGGACGCGCTCGGGCCGATCGGCATCGAAGCACTGGAAGATCGCGTTATGCTCCGAATCGGCGGGGAGCAGGGTCGCGCCGTGGCGTTTCGCCGCCTCGACGACGAGATCGCCCGCCGAGACGAGCGGTTCCTTGTTGGCCAGCACCACCGTGCCGCCGCCTTCGAGCGCCGCCATCACCGGGCCGAGCCCGGCCAGCCCGACGATCGCGGCCATCGTCCAGTCAGCGCCCATCCGCGCGGCGTCGCAGACGGCCTCCGGCCCTCCCCTCGCCTGGATCCCCGTTCCCGCCAACCGCTCGATCAGGCCGGGAAGGCACGAGGCATCGGCGACCACCGCGAGCTTGGCGTTGGTGCGGATCGCCGCGGCGGCGAGGCGTTCGACATCATGGTTGGCGGTGAGCGCCAGGACCTCGAACGCCTCGGCCTCGCGCTCGATCAGGTCGAGTGTCGAGCTGCCGACCGATCCTGTGGCGCCGAGGATGGTGACGCGCTTCATGTCAGCAGGATCACCAGCAATGCCGCGGCGGGCGCGACCGCGACGAGCCCGTCGAGCCGGTCGAGCAGCCCGCCATGGCCCGGGAGCAGGGTGCCGGAGTCCTTGACCCCCGCGAGGCGCTTGAGGTGGCTCTCGTACAGGTCACCCGCCTGGGCGAGCACCGCGAGAAACGGGGTGACCAGGGCCAGCGCGGGCGGCAGGCCGAACAGGATCACCATCCCCCACGCGGCCGCCGCCGACGCTGCGAGCCCGCCGATGAACCCCGCCCAGGTCTTGTTGGGGCTGATCGAGGGCGCGAGCTTGGGCCCGCCGATCGCGCGCCCGGCGAAGAAGGCGCCGCTGTCGCACGCCCAGACCAGTGCCATCGCCCAGAAGGTGAGCAGCAGCCCGTGCGGTTCCTCGCGCAGGAAGACGAGCGCCAGCGCCGGCACGCCGACATAGACGATCCCCCAGCCGAGCCGCCCATTGCGCGTCACCGCCGCGATGAAGAAGCCCGCGCCGATGATCAGCCCGAACACGAACCAGCTCGGCCCCATCGCCAGCCCCGGCGCCAGCAGCGCGAGCGGCACGGTGAGCGCATATTGGGCGAGGCGGCGCTGCGGCGTGGCGCCGACCAGCCCCGCCCATTCGCCGAGCATCAGCAATGCGCCGACCGTCACGAGCAGCCAGAACACCAGTCCGCCGAACCATATCGCCAGAAGGGCACCCCCGATCAGCGCCAGGGCGACGCCCAGCCGGACCGGCAGATCGGAGTGCGCGCCGCTCACAGGCCCCCGAACCGGCGCTCGCGGCGTCCGAATTGCTCGAGCGCGCCGGCCAGCGTCTTCTCGTCGAAATCGGGCCAGAGCGTGTCGATGAACATCAGCTCGGCATAGGCCGCCTGCCAGAGCAGGAAGTTGGACAGGCGCTGCTCGCCCGAGGTGCGGATCATCAGGTCGAGCGGCGGAAGATCGTGCGTTTCGAGGGCTTCGGTGAAGCGTGCCTCGTCGATCGCCGCGGGATCGAGGCTGCCGTCGCGCACCTGCTCGGCGAGCGTGCGGGCGGCGGCGACGATCTCGGCCTGGGCGCCGTAATTGAGCGCGATCACCAGGGTCGGGCCCGGATTGGCGGCGGTGCGGGCGATGGCGCCTTCGATCATCGCGACGAGATCGGGCGCGAGACGCCGCCAGTCGCCGATCACGCGCAGCCTCACCCCTTCGCTCACCAGCTCATCGAGCTCGCTGGCGAGGAAGTGGCGCAGCAACCCCATCAGGTCGCGGACCTCCTCCTCGGGACGCCGCCAGTTTTCGGAGGAGAAGGCGTAGAGGGTGAGCACTTCGATGCCCAACGCACGAGCGGCGCGCGAGACCCGCCGCACCGCCTCGACACCCTGTTTGTGCCCCGCGATCCGCGGCAGGAAGCGCGCCTTCGCCCAGCGCCCATTGCCGTCCATGATGATGGCGACGTGACGGGGGGGCGTGGCGCCTCCGGTGGCAGCTTTGGTGGCCATCGAAACTAACCGATCGTCATCCCCGCGAAAGCGGGGACCCATCTCCCGCACCCACCCCGGCACACAACGGCTGTTGCGAATGGGGAGCGGTGAGGAGATGGGTCCCCGCTTTCGCGGGGATGACGGTAATGGAAGGCAAGGCAGTCACGCCCGTCACCGGCCCATGATTTCCTTTTCCTTGGTGCTCGCCGCCTCGTCGATCTCGGCGATCGTCTTGTCGGTCAGCTTCTGCACCTCGGTTTCGTGGCGCTTGCGCTCGTCCTCGCCGAACACGCCCTTCTTCTCGTCGGTCTTGAGGCTGTCATTGCCGTCGCGGCGAACGTTGCGGACGGCGATGCGCGCCTTTTCCGCATATTGCCCCGCGAGCTTGGCGAGTTCCTTGCGGCGCTCCTCGGTAAGGTCGGGGATCGGCAGGCGCAGCGTCTGGCCGTCGACGATCGGGTTGAGCCCCAGCCCCGCCGAACGGATCGCCTTGTCGACCGGGCCGACGTTCGACTTGTCCCACACCTGCACCGAGAGCAGCCGCGGCTCGGGTGCCGAGACGCTCGCGACCTGGTTGATCGGCATCATCGCGCCATAGACCTCGACCGTGACGGGATCGAGCAAGGTGGTCGAGGCGCGCCCGGTGCGCAGCCCCTGCAGGTCATGCTTCAGCGCCTCGACCGCGCCGTGCATGCGGCGTTCGAGGTCGGCCTTGTCGAAAGCGGCCATTTCGGGCTCTCCTTATGCGTATTCGTTTTCGTTCTGGACGATGGTGGCGGTGCCCTCCCCGCGCAGCACCGCGGCGAGATTGCCGGGCTCGCGGATGTTGAACACCACGATCGGAATGTTGCTGTCGCGGCACAGCGCCACTGCTGCGGCGTCCATCACCTTGAGATTGTCCGCGAGGACACGGCCGTAACCCAAGCTGTCGTAACGCTTTGCGGTGGCGACCTTCTTGGGATCAGCATCATAGACGCCATCGACCGAGGTGCCCTTGAACAGCGCGTCGCACTTCATCTCGGCGGCGCGGAGCGCGGCGCCGCTGTCGGTGGTGAAGAAGGGATTGCCCGTGCCCGCGGCGAAGATCACCACCCGGCCCTTGGCGATATGGCGGTCGGCGCGGCGCTGGATGAAGGGTTCGCAGATCTTGTCCATCTGCACCGCCGACTGGACGCGGGTATCGACCCCCAGCCGTTCGAGCGTGGACTGCATCGCGAGCGCGTTCATCACGGTGGCGAGCATGCCCATATAGTCGCCGGTGGTGCGCTCGATCCCCTGCGCGGCGCCCGCGAGCCCGCGGAAGATATTGCCCCCACCCACCACCAGGCAGATCTCGTGCCCGGCATCCTTGGCCGCCTTGATCTCCAGCGCGACGCGCTCGCAGGTAGCGGGATCGATCCCGAACTGCCCCTGCCCCATCAGGACCTCGCCCGAGAGTTTCAGAAGGATGCGTTTGAAGCGGGGGAGAGTCATGCGGGCCTAGCGGTTTGCGGCGGGTATCGGAGCGGCGCGGACCTTAGGCGGGGAGCGCGGGCGGGACAAGCGGAGATGGGGTGGAGCTGATATGCAAATTCATCGCGCGGGAGCGCAGGCGCTACTCCCGCCACCTAGCGAAATGAGATCAGGGTATGACCGGCGGAGCTGCCAGCAACCGCGAATGACCCACCGGAAAGCCATATCCAAAACGATCCCGCATCCGTTCGATCATCGCCGCGTACCAAGGCGGCGCGAACGGCGAAACGATGACGCACTCGATCATCGCGTCGACGTCGCACATTAACGCCATTCCCGGCGGTATGGGCCGGGAATCCTCGATAAGATCGTCAAAACGCATCTTCTCTTCATTCCAAGAGAAATTCGCGAGCGCGTCGTGGAGCTCGCCGGTGCGCCAGTGCACCAGCCGCACCTCCCGCTCGTACTCGAAACTCAAGCGCTTGATCATCATGCTATCAAAAGCGTTTGGCATTCCTATCTCAACGAAGGACGGATCACGGTATTTTACCGCCCCGAGGTAACACTCTTCCTCGTTCGCTGCCAAAGCAGTCTCTAGCCTTGCACCGTTCGAAACCACGGCAACGCCCGCGCCGGGTGAACCATAAACCTTCCACATTGCGACGGATTCGTGTTCAGCTTGGTGCCAGCAGTTAACATAATAATCGCGACGCCCAGATTGCGTCATGATGCAGCGCTGCTCCTCGCCCATAAACCAACCCTTGAACGCGGCTTCAGGAGTGCCATCGGTACCCCTGCTCCGCATTTTGAGAATCTGAACGCGCAACTTCTCTGGCACGTCGTTGATGCTTTGCCATATGCGATGGGGAAACTGGACGGCTCCAGGTAGGCCATCATAGGGGTCGTCGCGAGCAAGTATCTCAGCGTTGCTCAGCCAGAGTTTGCCTGAAGTCAGTAGATCAATAAACTTGGGCAAATCGGTGTAACGCCACAAGCGCGTCGTCGCCAATGGTCGGTCAAAACTGGTATGCTCGCCTATCCCCAATCGCAGTTCCTCTGACTGGTTCTGGTAATATGCCGCGTCTTTTCGGCACCGTCCCGGAAATTTGCGTCCTGCCCGCGCTCAAACGAAAACGGGCGCGGTCAGCCTCAGCCAACCGCGCCCGCATATCAGGTCCGGAAAAACCTTACTTCGTCAGCCCCGCCGTCGCGGCGACTTCGGCGGCGAAGTCGCTCTCTTCCTTCTCGATGCCTTCGCCGAGCTGGAAGCGGACATAGTCGGTGAGCTTGATCGTGGCGCCGGCGTCCTTCGCGGCCTTGGCCACCACCTCGGAGACCGGGGTCTTGCCGTCCATCACGAAGAGCTGGTTGAGCAGCGAATTCTCCTTGGCGAACTTCCTGACCGTGCCCTCGACCATCTTCGCGATGATGTCGGCCGGCTTGCCGCTCTCGGCGGCCTTTTCGGTCGCGATCGCGCGCTCGCGCTCGAGCGTGTCCTGATCGAGGCCGTTCTCGTCGAGCGCCAGCGGGAAGGCCGCGGCGACGTGCATCGCGATCTGCTTGCCCAGCGGCTCGAGCACGTCGACGCCTGCGTCCGACTCAAGCGCGACGAGCACGCCGATCTTGCCGAGGCCCGGGGCCGCGGCGTTATGGACGTACGGGATCACCGCGCCCTGCGAGACCGAGACGGCCTTGGCGCGGCGGAGCACCTGGTTCTCGCCGATCGTGGCGATGTTCGCGGTGAGGACTTCCTCGACGGTGCCGCCCTGCGCCATCGGCGAAGCCTTGAGCGCGTCGATATCGTCGCCCTTTTCGAGCGCGATCCCGGTCACTTCGCGAACGAAGCCCTGGAAGATCTCGTTCTTGGCGACGAAGTCGGTCTGCGAATTGACCTCGATGGCGACGCCCTTGGTGCCCGCGACGGCGACGCCGACCAGGCCCTCGGCCGCGGTGCGGCTCGACTTCTTGGCGGCGGCGGCGAGGCCCTTCGAGCGCAGCCAGTCGCTGGCGGCTTCGAGGTCGCCGCCGGTCTCGGTCAGCGCCTTCTTGCAATCCATCATGCCGGCGCCCGAGCGCTCGCGCAGTTCCTTGACGGCGGATGCGGTGATCTCTGCCATGGTATTTTCCTCAGCTTACAAAGGTCGGGAGGGACAGTGCGTTTCGCCCTGCCCCTCCCCTATTTCAGGTTCGTGACGGGCCCTTAGGCGTCGAGCTGGCGCTCGCCCTCTTCGGCGGTCTCGGAGGCTTCCGTCGCGGCGGCCGGAGCCTCAGGCTCGGCAGCAGGCGCTTCCTCGGCGACCGGGGCTTCCTCGGCAACCGGGGCTTCCTCAGCGGCCGGGGCCTCTTCGGCAACCGGAGCCGCTTCGGCCGGAGCTTCCTCGGCAGCGGCCGGGGCGGTGAACTCCTCGGCGGTCACGACGGGCGCATCGGCGGCGGGCTCTTCAGCCGCGCCGGCATCGGCCGGAACCTGGAGCGCTTCCTCGACCGGCGGGGCTTCCATCGCGCCGATGTCACGGCCGCTGCGCGCCATCGCGTCCTGGCCGCCACGGGTCGCGGCGATCGCGATCGCCTCGCAATAGAGGCGGATGGCGCGGCTGGCGTCGTCGTTAGCGGGAACCGGGAAGGCAATGCCGTCCGGCGAGACGTTCGAATCGAGGATCGCGACGACCGGGATGCCGAGCGTGTTGGCTTCCTTGATCGCCAGGCTCTCCTTGTTCGCGTCGATCACGAACATGATGTCGGGAACGCCGCCCATGTCGCGGATGCCGCCGAGCGAGAGCTCGAGCTTGTCCTTCTCGCGGGTGAGGTTGAGGATTTCCTTCTTGGTGAGGCCATGGACCTCGCCGCCGAGCTGCTCCTCGAGCGTCTTGAGGCGCTTGATCGAGAGCGAGATGGTCTTCCAGTTGGTGAGCATGCCGCCCAGCCAGCGATGGTTGACGAAATGCTGGTTCGAACGGCGCGCGGCGTCGGCGATCGGCTCCTGCGCCTGGCGCTTGGTGCCGACGAACAGCACCTTGCCGCCCGCGGCGACGGTGGAGTTCACGAACTCGAGCGCGCGCGCGAAGAGCGGCACGGTCTGCGAGAGATCGATGATGTGGACGCCGTTGCGGTCGCCGAAAATGTAAGGCTTCATCTTCGGGTTCCAGCGATGCGTCTGGTGACCGAAGTGCGCGCCCGATTCGAGCAATTGCTGCATGGTGACGACAGGTGCCGCCATAGGGATAACTCCTTCCGGTTGTTCCTCTGGGAAGCGGGAACTCGAACTGCGTCCGAGCACCGGGCTATGTTGCTTCCCATGCGGTGTTGAGGGCGGGCCGTTAGCGCCAAGCCGCAGGGATTGCAAGCATTACGGGAACGGCGCGCGCTTCGATGAGAACATTTGTGCAACAAAGTTGCTTGACAGCCGAAACATTAACGGAACATAAAGGGTTCATAGAACGGACGGCAAGGGATCGGGATCATGGCGGCGCTTCTGGCAATCGGGTTTTTCGCGGGCGTGCTCGGGGTTTCGATCTGGTCGGTCGTCGATAGCGTGCGGCCGCATCTCGGGCGGATCGCCTTCCTGCTCGAACATGGTCCGGTCGGCGCGCCCGAGCTTCCCCGGCCCCCGCGCGTCACGCTTCGGGGGCGGCAGGTTCCGGTGCGGATGGTGATGCCGGCGCAGTTTCGCGCTGCTGCCTGACGCGGCGATAGGCGCGGATCGCGAAGGGGATGGTGGCGAGATAGAGTAGAGCGACCACCGTGAGCGACGGCCAGGGCGCCGAGACGATCGCCGCGGCGAGCACGACGAGGATCGCGATCGCCTCGAACCGGATCCGGCGGCGCAGGCGCAGCGCGGCGCCCGACCAGGTGGCGAGGCTCGAAATCATCAGCGTCGCGACCAGCGCCATCCAGGGTGCGACGACCCAGGGCGCGCGGAACAGCGGTTGGCCGGTCGACAGCCACAGATAGAGCGGCACCATCGCCACCAATGCGCCCGCGGGTGCCGGAATGCCGGTGAGGAAACCCGCCGATTTGTGCGGCTGGTGGGTGTCGTCGATCTGGGCATTGAAGCGCGCGAGCCGGAGCGCGCAGAACAGCGCATAGACGAGCGCGACGATCCAGCCGATCCGCGGCACGCCCTCGAGCGACCAGAGGAACAGGATCAGCGCGGGGCTGACCCCGAACGAGATCGCGTCGGACAGGCTGTCGAGTTCGGCGCCGAACCGGCTCTCGGCGCGGACCAGCCGGGCGATCCGCCCGTCGATCCCGTCGAGTACGCCCGCGATCAGCACCATCGCCACCGCGATCTCCCATTGCTCGCCGATCGCGAAGCGGATGCCGCTCAGCCCGAAGCACAGCGCGAGCGCGGTGACCGCGTTGGGAAGGACGGCGCGCAGGGGAATGCCGCGCTGGAGCCGCGGCGTCCGGATCGGCCGGATCGCGCCGAACCGGCGCGGGCGCTTCACCTTTTCCGCACCCCGGCAAAGGCCGGGGCCCAGCTGTGACGGGAACAGGCTGACCGCCGCCGCTTCACTGCGCAATCCCGGTCACGTCCGCCGCGCCCTTGCGGCCCAGCACCGTCTCGCCCGCAATCGCGCGCTGGCCGAGCGCGACCGCGGCGCCATAGCCTTCGGGCAGGAACACGTCGATCCGGCTGCCGAAGCGGATCAGCCCGATCCGCTGCCCCGCCACCACCATGTCGCCCGCCTTGACGAAGGCGAGGATCCGCCGCGCGACGAGGCCGGCGATCTGCGTGAAGCCGACCCGCAACCCGTTCTTGTCCTCGACGACGAAATATTGCCGCTCATTCTCCTCGCTCGCCTTGTCGAGGTCGGCGTTGAGGAACTTGCCCGAGACATAGATGACGTGGCGGATCGTCCCGGTGATCGGTGTCCGGTTGATGTGCACGTCGAACACGCTCATGAACACCGAAACGCGCACCAGCGGCTTGTCGCCCAGCGCATGCGCGCCCGCGAGTTCGCGCGGCAGCGGCACGCGCTCGATCATCGTGACGAGCCCGTCGGCGGGCGAGACGATCAGCCCCTCCCCCTGCGGCGTGACGCGAACCGGATCGCGGAAGAATGCCGCGACCCAGATCGTCAGCCCGACCAGGGGCCAGGTGATGAAATCCCAGAAGAACAGGCTGAGCAGCGTAATCGCCGCCGCGATCAGCGCGAATTTGCGCCCCTCGGGGTGCACATCGGGGAAGCGCCATTTGACCGCCGGCGCGCCGGATGGGGTCCTGTCGTTCGAGGCCATCGCTGCCCTCTAGCGGGGTTGTGGTTGCATCACAACGCGTCAGGGCATGCCGAGCCGCGCCGCGAAGAAATTGCGTAGCCGCTCGCGATAGAGGGCGTCGTCCATGCCGGAGACCTGACCATGGTCGAGCCCCGGGACCAGCCACAAGGCTTTGGGCCCGGGTGCGGCGGCGAACATCTCGCGGGTCTCGGCGGGTGGGGTGAAGCGGTCCTCGGCTCCACCGATGATCAACACGGGGCCGTGGAAGCGGCGCAGCGCCGCGATCGGTGCGATCCGGCCCGGCCAGACGCCGTAGCGTGGCAGCGACTGGTAGCTCAGCAACGGCTCGAGCCCATAGCTGGCGATCACGCCTCCCGACGCGCGGAGCCGGTTGCGGACGGCGCGGCGGATATCGGGGTAGACCGCCTGGAGCACCAGCGCGTCCGCCGCCAGCGCTCCGTTCTCACCCAGCAGCGCCGCCGCCCCGCCGAGCGAAATGCCGACCACCCCCACCTTCGCTCCCCGCTGCGTCTTCTTGAGCCAAGCGAACGCGGCTGCCGTATCGCGGCTCTCGAACCAGCCGAAACTGCGCGGACGCTGCGAGGATTCGCCATGGCCGCGAAAATCGATCGTCAGCACGGCATAGCCCTGCCCCGCCAGCCAGGCCGCGTTCGCCGCGACCTGATCCCGCGACGCGCCATTGCCGTGGAGCAGCAAGATGCCCGGCGATTGCGGCGTCCGCCCGGGCCAATAGGTGGCGGCGATCAGCAATCCGTCCGGGCTGTCGATCATCAGGTCGTGCGCGGGCGGCATGGCGGCGGCGGGATGCGAGACCTCAGGGCGCACCATCGCGCTGCCCATCACCCAGCTGAGCGCCAGCCCGGCCAGCACGAACACCGCCAGCCTGATCAGCCATTTCCGCATTGCGATCATTCTCCCGCCCCGTATATCTTCTCGCACCGCTTCGGAGAAAGAAACAGGCGGTAAATCATTGCCCTGATGCTTTGCGCGACTAGATTAGCGCCTATGGAAATCACGCGTTGTACTTCCGCCGACCTCGAAGACTGGATCCGGCTTCGTGTCGCGCTCTGGCCCGATTACTCGCCCGAGGAGCTGCGCGCCGGCGCCGAGGCGATGCTGGAGGAGGCGGGCGAGGCGATCGTCCTGATCTGCCGCGTGGGCGGCAAACCCGCTGGCTTCGCCGAGGGGAGCCTGCGCCGCGATTACGTCAATGGCTGCGAGACCTCGCCGGTGGCCTTCCTCGAAGGCATTTATGTCGCCCCCGCGCACCGCAACAAGCGCGTCGCGGAGGCGCTGGTCGAGCGCGTCGCCGATTGGGGCCGCGCGCTCGGCTGCGTGGAGTTCGCGTCGGACGCCCTGCTCGAAAACGAGGACAGCCACGCCTTTCACGCCGCGATCGGTTTCGTCGAGACCGAGCGCGTGGTCTATTTCAGGAAGGCGCTCTGACCGTTCAGCGCCAGAATCGCCACCAAGGCCGGTTGCGCGACTGTTCGGGCGCCACAGGGGGGCCAGCTCCTCGCGATAGCCGGTGCCGGCCAGGTGATGCTGATAAACCCCCGGCATCGGCTCCTGCACGCCTGCCGGCATCGGAAAGGGCTTTCCTTCCTTGAGCAGGAGATTGGCGATCAGGAAATCGAGCATTCGCGCTTCCTGATCCGCCGTCTCCTTCATCTCGACCGAGCAGACCGCTTCCGTCACCATGGCGCCTTCCCCGTCTTCAGCCAGATCGACGCGATAGACCGCCATCCCGGTCCAGCTGCGATGCAGAAACAGCGCCATTCCTCGAAATAGATGAACCACTTATCTTCCGTGACCTCGGGCACGAGGCCCCGGCGAAGGCGCGAGAATTCGGCCACCGTGAAGGCCCGGCGATAGGGAATCGGACGGGTTGCGCCGAATGGCTCATGCTTCCAGCTCGCCCCGGTCGCGATGATGTCTTTTTCCATCTGTTGACCCCTCGCCTGCCTTGCCCTTAGGGACACCGCCAAACCTCCCTCACAGGAAAGCAGGCACATGGGCAAGATCAAGGTGGTGACGCCGGTCGTGGAGATCGACGGCGACGAGATGACGCGGATCATCTGGCAGTGGATCCGCGAGCGCCTGATCCTTCCCTATCTCGATATCGACCTAAAATATTACGACCTCAGCGTCGAGAAGCGCGACGAGACCAACGATCAGATCACGATCGACAGCGCCAAGGCGATCCAGCAATACGGCGTCGGCGTGAAGTGCGCGACGATCACCCCGGACGAGGCGCGCGTCGAGGAATTCGGGCTCAAGCAGATGTGGAAGTCGCCCAACGGCACGATCCGCAACATCCTGGGCGGCGTCGTCTTCCGCGAGCCGATCGTGATCCGCAACGTCCCCCGCCTGGTTCCGGGCTGGACCGATCCGATCGTCGTCGGGCGTCATGCTTATGGCGACCAGTATCGCGCGACCGACTTCCTCGTCCCCGGCCCCGGCAAGCTGCGCATGGTGTGGGAAGGCGCGGACGGCCAGAAGATCGAGAAGGAAGTGTTCGACTATCCCTCGGCCGGTGTCGCGATGGGCATGTACAATCTCGACGATTCGATCCGCGATTTCGCCCGTGCGAGCATGAACTATGCGGTCGACCGTGGCTGGCCGCTCTATCTCTCGACCAAGAACACGATCCTCAAGGCCTATGACGGGCGTTTCAAGGATCTGTTCCAGGAGGTGTTCGACGCCGAATTCGCCGCCAAGTTCAAGGAACTGGGCATCGTCTACGAGCACCGCCTGATCGACGACATGGTCGCATCGGCGCTCAAGTGGAGCGGCAAGTTCGTCTGGGCCTGCAAGAATTACGACGGCGACGTCCAGTCGGACACGGTTGCTCAGGGGTTCGGCTCGCTCGGGCTGATGACCTCGGTGCTGATGTCGCCCGACGGCAAGACGATCGAGGCCGAGGCGGCGCACGGTACCGTCACCCGCCATTACCGCATGCACCAGCAGGGCAAGGCGACCTCGACCAACCCGATCGCCTCGATCTTCGCCTGGACGCAGGGCCTGTCGTTCCGCGGCAAGTTCGACAACACGCCGGATGTCACCAGGTTCGCCGAAGCGCTCGAGCGCGTCTGCATCGAGACCGTCGAGGCCGGCCACATGACCAAGGATCTCGCGATCCTGATCGGCCCGGATCAGCCCTGGATGACCACCGAGCAGTTCTTCGAGCAGATCCGCGTCAACCTCGAAGCCGAGATGGCGAGCTGGAATTGACCGGAAACCGCCGCCGCGTTCGCTACATCCAATGGGCGATCGCGGCGGCGCATTGCTGGCGCTCTGCGTCGCCGGGTGGCGCAGCGCCGGGGATCACTGACCCGTAGGCGGGCCCTCCTTGGGGCTGGCGATCCAGCTCTCGCCGCCGGGATAATCCTCCGCGCAAGGCAGCCAGTGCTGGCTGGCGGGATCGTCGGCGCCACCGAAGCACCAGCCCTTGGCGAGAAGCCCCTTGGCCAGCGCCTCGCGCTCGGCGCAGGCGGCCTGGCGATTGCCGCGGAACCGGCCCTGGCATTTCTGGGCGAGCAGGTCGGCGCGATAGATGGTCAGGCGCACCTCTTCGGGGAAAGCGGCATAGGAGGCAGGCGCCGACTCCGGCGCGACCATCCCCGCTGCCGCCGCTTGGGCTTTCGTTTCCTGCTGAGCCACGCTCTCCGCGGCATCGCGTTTGATGCGCTGCGCGGGGCTTTCCTCGCCGCCACAGGCCGGAAGCGCGAGCATCAGGGCGAGCGCGATTGCCGCCCTCATGCCTCGGGCGACCGCACATGTTCGGGGCGGAAGCCCATCCCGATGACGCGCGCCGGGATGCGGCGCAAAAAGGCGAAGCGATCGAACAGCCGCGCCACGAGCGGCGGCCGCGCGAGCGGCGTGCTGCTGCCAAGCAGCGGCGCGATGATGCGGTCCTGCGCCGCTTTCTGCATCCCCTGGGTCATCCGCGTCGGCCATAGCCGCCGATCCTCGACCTTGTGAAGCAAGGGATCGGGATCTTCGCCCCGCGCCATCGGTCCGGCGAGCGCGTTCGCGGCGGCGACCGCATCCTGCACCGCCAGGTTGATGCCCACCCCGCCGATCGGCGACATGGCATGGGCGGCATCGCCGATCACCAGCAGCCCGGGCCTGTGCCATCGCTCCAGCCGGTCGACCGTGACGGTCAGCAGCTTGACCTCGTCCCAGCTGGCAAGCGCCCCGGTCGCCTCGGCGAGATCGGGCGCGGCACGGGCGATGCGGGCGCGGAATGCCTCCAGCCCGTCGCCACGCACCCGATCGGCGCTGCCCTTGGCGAAGACGAAGGCGCATTGCCAGTAATCGCCGCGATCGATCAGCGCGAGGATCAGGCCGGTATCGAACACGCCCATCGACCGGTTGGGCCCGCGCGGCTTGGGCAGGCGGAACCAGAAGACGTCCATCGGCGCGCCGATCGTCTTCGAAGGGAGGCCGGACCGATCGCGCAGCACCGAATGCCGCCCGTCACAGGCGATGGTGAGCCGGGCGAGAACCTCCTCGCCGCCCGCCAGCCGTACCCCGGCGACGCGCCCGCCTTCCTCGATCAGCGCCGCGGCCTCGGCATTCTGGCGCAGCGTGAAGGCCGGGTAGCGCCGCGCGGCGTCCGCGACGAAATCGAGGAACTCCCATTGCGGCATCATCGCGATGAAGGGCGCGGGCGCCTTCAGCCCGCTGAATTCGGCGAAGCGGATCGCCTGTCCCGCGACCAGCCCGCCGAGCTGGGTCACTTCGTCATGCGGACGCCGAAGCAGCGCGTCGAGCAGCCCGAGTTCGTGGAAAATGGCGAGCGTCGAGGGATGGACGGTGTCGCCACGGAAATCGCGCAGGAAATCGCCATGTTTTTCGAGCACCAGCGTCTTCACGCCCGCTCGCGCGAACAGCAGGCCGGCCACCATCCCCGCGGGCCCGCCCCCGACGATCACGCAATCGGCGTCCATTTGCTCTCCCGGCCATGACAAGCCTGTGCTTCGCCGCTTAGATAGGGGCATGTTGGACCTTCATAACAGCGGATTCAGTGATGCGCTGGTGATCCTGGGCGCCGCCGGGCTCGTCATCCCGGCCTTTGCGCGCTTCCGGATCAGCCCGGTGATCGGCTTCATCCTGGTCGGCGCGCTGGTGGGCCCCGCAGGGCTGGGCAAGGCCGTCGGCAGCCAGCCCTGGCTCTACTACATCACCATTTCCGACGCGCATGCGATCGAGCCGTTCGCCGAATTCGGCATCATCCTGCTGCTCTTCTCGATCGGGCTCGAACTGTCGTTCAAGCGATTATGGGCGATGCGGACGCTGGTGTTCGGGGTGGGCGCGGCGGAGCTGGTCGGGGCGGGGATCATCCTCGCGGCGGCGATCTGGCTGACCGGGCTCAGCGCCGGCGGCGCGATCGGACTGGGGCTGGCGCTCGCCCTCTCCTCCACCGCTTTGGTGGTGCCGATCGCCGGGACGGCCAGCCCGGTGGGCAAGGCCGCCTTCGCGATGCTGCTGTTCGAGGATCTGGCGCTCGTCCCGATCATCTTCCTGCTCGGCGCGATGGCCCCGGGCGCCGCGGCGGCGGGCTATTGGCCGCTGGTGCTGGTGCTGATCAAGGGTGCGGTTACCGTCGGAATATTGTTCGTGGGCGGCAGGCTGCTGCTGCCGCGCATGTTCGGCCAAGCGGCGCGGACCAAGAGCCCCGAGCTGTTCCTCGCCGCCAGCCTGCTGGTGGTGATCGCCGCCAGCCTCGCGACTGCGGCGGCGGGGCTCTCGCCCATCGTCGGCGCGCTGATCGCGGGACTGCTGATCGCCGAAACCGAATATCATAGCGAGGTCGAGGCGATCACCGCGCCCTTCAAGGGCCTCGCGCTCGGCGTGTTCCTGATCACGGTGGGGATGCGGCTCGATTTCGGCTTCGTCCTCTCGCACATCGCCGAACTGGTCGGCGCCGCCGCGCTGGTGATGACGGTGAAGGCCGGCGTCACCATGGGGCTGCTCAAGCTCAGCGGCGCGCGGATGGGCACCGCGGCCGAGACCGGGGTGCTGATGGCGAGCCCGTCCGAGACCACCATCATCGTGCTCGGCGTAGCGGGCGCGGCGGCGCTGATCGCACCCGATACCGTCACCTTCTGGACCACCGTGACCGCGATCGGACTGACCGCGACCCCGGTGCTCGCCAAGGCGGGCAAGCTGATCGCGGCGCTGATCGAGCGGCAGGCGGCGACCGACGAGGTACGCGATACGCCCGTCGATACGGCGGGACCGGGCACGGTGGTGCTTGGCTTCGGCCGCGTCGGGCGAACCGTGGCGGACATGCTGACGCGCCACGGCCTCCCCTATATCGGCGTCGATGCCGATATCGACAATGTAAACGCCGCCCGCCGCGACGGCTATTCGGTGCTCTATGGCGACGTGACCCGCAGCGAATTGGTCGACCGGCTCAATCTCGGCCACGCCAGGGCGCTGATCCTGACGATGGACGATCCGGTGCTCACCGTGCGGCTGACGCGGCGCGTGCGCGGCTGGGTGCCCGGCATCCCGATCATCACGCGCGCCCGCGACGCCGCGCACGCCGCCGAGCTCTACAAGGCCGGCGCGACCGACGCGGTGCCCGAGACGCTCGAAAGCTCGCTCCAGCTCTCGGAGGCGCTGCTGGTTGATCTGGGAATCGCGGTGGGCCCGGTGATCGCGTCGATCCACGAGGAGCGCGACAAGATGCGGCAGGAGATCAAGGACGCGGCACAGATGGAGCGCGAGCCGCGGTTGCGGCGGGTGCGGAAGGCAGAGGTGGAGGGCTAGCCGGCCGGATCGAAATTGCGCGCGATATTGTCGAAGAAATAGGAGACGCGCGGCAGGGTGATCAGCATGTTCATTCCGTAGAATAATGCGAATACCAGCGCGCCATATTTGAAGCCCGCCAGCCTCTCCCCCGCCAAGCCGCCGACGATAGCCACAACCACCGCCGCCATCGTGGAGAAGACGAAGAGCGGCAGGCAGTGCAGCCGATAGTGCAGCCACGCGGCCCTCGCATCGCGCACTATCCACATCCGGCCCGAGGTGAACATCGACAAGGTCGGCCAATTCGGCGCGAACAAGGAATAGTCGGTAAAGGTGATCGCGCCGTCGGCGTGCCACTTCCCGACCTTGTACTGGTCGGAAATACCCTGAGCCAAACGTGTGAGCACCTCTTTATCGGTCGCGCCGGCGATTTCGGCGCGGCCCTCGACAAGCCAGGGCCGGACCAGCCTCACGCCGCCGCCGTCGCCTCCGCCAGCGCAGCCCTGACCGCGTCGATCGCCTCCGCCCCCTTCCCGCCTTCGGGTCCGCCGCCCTGCGCCATGTCGGGCCGGCCGCCGCCGCCCTGGCCGCCGAGCGCGGCGACCGCGGCCTTGACCAGATCGACCGCGCTGTGGCTGGCGAGCAGGTCCTGCGTCACCCCGACCGCGACCGAGGCGCGGCCTTCGTTGACCGCGACCAGAGCGACCACGCCCGAGCCGACCCGCGCCTTGGCTTCATCCACTGCGCCACGCAGTTCCTTGGGATCGAGCCCGTCGATCACCTGGCCGACAAAGGCCACGCCACCGACCTGCTCGGGCCCCGCCGCGGGCGCGGACCCGCCGCCGCCCATCGCCAGCGCCTTCTTCGCATCGGCCAGCTCGCGCTCGAGCTTGCGCCGTTCCTCGACCAAAGCCGCAACGCGGGCCGGAACCTCTTCCGGCGAGGCCTTGAGCACCGACGCCGTTTCGCGCAGCCGCTCGTCGCGCGCGACCAGCCATTGCCGGGCGGCCTCGCCGGTCAGCGCCTCGATTCGGCGCACACCCGAGGAGACCGCGGCCTCCGAGACGATCTTGAAGATCGCGATATCGCCCGTCGCCGCGACATGAGTGCCACCGCACAGCTCGACCGAATAGGCCAGCTCGTCGAGACTGCCCATCGAGAGCACGCGGACCTCGTCGCCATATTTCTCGCCGAACAGCGCCATCGCGCCCGCGGCGATCGCGTCGTCGGGGGTCATCAGTCGGGTGCTGACCGCCTCGTTGCGGCGGATCTGGGCGTTCACGTCCGCCTCGACATCGGCAATCTCCTGCGGCGTCAGCGCCGAGGGGTGCGAGAAATCGAAGCGGAAGCGATCGGGCGCAACCAGGCTGCCCTTCTGCGTCACATGCCCGCCGAGCCGGTTGCGCAGCGCCGCGTGGACGAGATGCGTCGCCGAATGATTGGCGCGGATCTGGTCGCGGCGCACGGCATCGACCTTGAGGTGGACGGTGTCGCCCACCGCGATCTCGCCGCTCTCGATCGTCGCGTGATGCGCGTGGAGGCGGCCAAGCGGCTTGGACGTGTCGTCGACCCGCGCCTTGAGCCCCTTGTCGTTGCCCAGCGTGCCGGCGTCGCCCATCTGGCCGCCGCTTTCGCCATAGAAGGGCGTCTGGTTGGTGAGGATGATCGCCTCGCCCGCCTCGGCCTTCTCGACGCGCGCGCCGTCCTTGACGAGCGCGACCACCTGCCCCTCGCCTTCGGTCGAGGTATAGCCGGTGAATTCAGTGCCCCCGAACTCGTCGGCGATGTCGAACCACACATCCTCGCTCGCCTTGGCGCCCGACCCCTTCCAGGCGGCGCGGGCATTGGCCTTTTGCTCGGCCATGGCCGCGTCGAATCCGGCGCGATCGACGGCCATGCCGTGGCCACGCAGCGCATCCTCGGTCAAGTCGTAGGGGAAGCCATAGGTGTCGTAGAGCTTGAACGCGGTCTCGCCGGGGAGCGTATCGCCCTCGGCCATGCTCGCCGTCGCCTCGTCGAGCAGGCGCAGACCATTGGACAGCGTCTGGCGGAAGCGCGTTTCCTCCTGCAGCAGCGTCGCCTCGATCAGCGGCTGCGCGCGGACCAGCTCGGGATAGGCGGCGCCCATTTCCGAGACGAGCGACGGCACCAGCCGGTGCATCAGCGGCTCCTTGGCGCCGAGGATATGCGCGTGCCGCATCGCGCGGCGCATAATCCGGCGGAGCACATAGCCGCGGCCCTCGTTCGCCGGCAGCACGCCGTCCGCCACCAGGAAGCCCGAGGCGCGGAGGTGATCCGCGATCACGCGGTGGCTCGCCTGATTGTCGCCGGTGGTGTGGGTGCGGGTCAGCGCGCCGCTCTCGGCGATCAGCGCCTTGAACGTGTCGGTATCGTAGTTGTCGTGGACGCCCTGGAGCACCGCCGCGATGCGCTCCAGCCCCATGCCGGTATCGATGCTCGGCTTGGGCAGGTCGCTGACGATTACGTCCGCCTCCTGCAGATGCTGCATGAAGACGAGGTTCCAGATCTCGACGAAACGGTCGCCATCTTCTTCCGGCGATCCTGGGGGCCCGCCCCAAATATGGTCGCCATGATCGTAGAAGATCTCGGAGCAGGGCCCGCACGGCCCGTCCGGGCCCATCGCCCAGAAATTGTCCTTGGTCGGGATGCGGATGATGCGGCTCTCGGGCAGGCCCGCGATCTTCTTCCACAGATCGAATGCCTGATCGTCAGTGTGGTAGACAGTCGCGGTCAGCCGGTTCGGATCGAGGCCCCATTCGCGCGTCAGCAGCGTCCAGGCGTGATTGATCGCCTGTTCCTTGAAATAATCGCCAAACGAGAAATTGCCGAGCATTTCGAAGAAGGTATGGTGGCGCGCGGTATAGCCGACATTGTCGAGATCGTTATGCTTGCCACCCGCGCGGACGCATTTCTGGCTGCTCGCGGCAGTCGAATAGGCGCGCGATTCGAGGCCGGTGAAGACGTTCTTGAACGGCACCATGCCCGCATTGACGAACATCAGCGTCGGATCGTTGTGCGGGACCAGCGGCGCGGAAGGCACGCGCGCATGCCCCTGGCCTTCGAAATAGTCGAGGAACGAGCGGCGAATATCGTTGGTGGACGTCATGATTGCGACTTAGGGAAGCGCGATGTCACACTCAAGCGAAACGGTTCGATCAGGACGATCGGGTGCGTGAACGACGGTAGCGTGCCGAGAGCGCGAAGAGGATGTGATCGCCGTCGCTCCCCCTGAACGGGATCAGGTTGAGCAGCGCCATGCCGGTCGAGACCGCCGCCAGCGCGGTGGCCAGGTCGGCGAGCGGGCGATGCACGAGCAACGCCGCTGCCCCGGCCGCCAGCGTGAGCGCGACATTGGCGGCGGGCCCGGCAACGGCGATGATCGCGTGCCCCCGCCGGGCGTTGATCCGGTCGAGGCTGTAGGTCACATAACCGCCCAGGTCGCCCTTCCCCACCGGCGGCGTCAGCTTGAACCGGCGCGGCTTCAGCTGGAGCCGGAACGGCACCACGACGATCGTCTTGATCTGACCGCCAACCGCCCGAACCGCGACGGCATGGCCCAGTTCGTGGACGAGCGTGCCGATGAAGATCAGCAGCAGCACGAGCAATATGCGCTCGATCTGCCCACTGCCGAAGCTCAGCTCCGACAGCGAGGCGATCACCGCGATATTGACTGTCAGGTACAGGAGCAGGGCGACGAAGCGCATCGGCTCAGCCCAGGGGCGCATCGATCGATGAGGGCGGGACCGAGAACCATTGGGGTCCGGTCTCGGTCATATGGAAGCAATCCTCGAGCCGCACGCCGAAGCTGCCGGGAATGTAGATGCCGGGCTCGTTCGAGAAGCACATGCCGGCGCCGAGCGGGGTCTTCTCGCCGCGGACGAGGTTGACCGGCTCGTGCCCGTCGAGCCCGATCCCGTGTCCGGTGCGGTGCGAGAGGCCGGGCAGCTTGTAATCCGGGCCATAGCCCTGCGAGACATAGTAGCGGCGGACGGCGTCATCGACATGGCCCGCGGGCACGCCGAGCTGCGCCGCCTCGAATGCGACCGCTTGGCCGTGGCGGACCTGGTCCCACACCTTGCGCTGCTCGGGCGTAGCAGTGCCATGGACGAGGGTGCGCGAGATATCGGACTGATAGCCATGGACGGTGCAGCCGCAGTCCATCAGCACCACCTCGCCCGGCGTCACCTTTTGCGGCTTGCCGGTGCCGTGCGGATAGGCCGCCGCTTCGCCCAGCAGGATCAGCGCGAATTCGGGATCGCCGCCGAGCTTTTCGGTCGCGGCGTTCATCAGCGCGCCGATCTGAGCGGGGTTCATTCCCGCCTCGATCCGCGGCACCGCCCAGCGATAGGCGGCGATGGTCACGTCGGCGGCGAGCTGTAGCAGCGCGATCTCGGGCGCGGTCTTGATCATGCGGCAGCCGCGCACGACCGGGTTGGCGGGCACGATCTTCACCCCCGGCAGTGCCTGTTGCAGCCCCGCGACGATGAAGTAGCGGTCGGTCTCCTCGATCCCGACGGGGCGATTTGCGAGCTTGCGCTCCTTGAGGAGCCCAGCGACGAGGGCCAGCGGATCCTCATCCTCCTGCCACACCCGGACTTCGGCCGGGATGCCGAGCCGCTCATGCGTGCGCGGCGCCTCGAAGAAGGGCGTGACGATGCACGGATCGCCCTCGACCGGCAGGATCGCGCAGGTCAGCCGCTCGCTGCGGCTCCAGTTGATCCCGGTGAAATAGACCAGGGACGACCCCGCCTCGATCAGCACCGCGCCGATGCCGCGCTTCGCCATCAGCGCCTGCGCGCGGGCGATTCGGGCGCGGCGCTCGGCCTCTCCGATCGGCTGGGCACCCGCGGTGAGGCTCTGGAGTTCGGCGAGATCGGGTTCGGCGGCGCGGAGCAGGTCCGCCACGCCCAATAGCGGCAGCGTGGCGGCGGCCTTGAGCCCCGTCTTGAGCATGGTGCGGCGGCTGGCGAACATCGGCGTCTCCCCTTCCCACTCGATACGGCGCTTGACCCGGGCCCCACAATCCCCTTCGCTGCCGCCCAAAGATTCTTGGGGGACGCCAGATGGGCAAGCGACTGACCTGGTTCATTCTGTTGGGGCTGATCCTGGGCGGCCTGATCGGCTGGCAGCTCAATGTCCGCTTCGAGGATGGCGGCGGCGCGGGCACCAAGCAGTTGGCCGATATCGCTTACTATCTCGACATCCCTACCCAGATGTTCCTCCATCTGATCAAGATGATCATCGCGCCGTTGGTGGTCTCCACGCTCGTCGTCGGCATCGCGCATATGGGCGGCGGTGGGGCGATCGGGCGCGTCGGCTTCAAGGCCTTCTTCTGGTTCGTCTGCGCCAGCCTGATCTCGCTGTCGCTGGGTCTCGTGCTGGTCAACGCGCTGCATCCGGGCATGGGGCTCAACCTCCCGCTGCCCGAGGCGGGCAAGACCGCCGGGATCGAGCCGTTCGACGCGGCCAAGTTCTTCATCCACCTCGTCCCCACCAGCGCGATCGACGCGATGGCGACCAACGACATCATCCAGCTCGTGGTCTTCTCGCTCTTCTTCGGCACCGGCCTCGCCGCGGTGGGCGAGAAGGGCAGGCCGCTGGTTCGGGGACTCGAATCACTGGTGTCGGTGATGCTGACCGTCACGGGCTATGTCATGCTGTTCGCCCCGATTGCGGTGTTCTGCGCGGTGGCGCGCACGCTCGCGACCAAGGGCGTGAGCGTGGTGGGCGATCTCGCCTTCTTCATGGGCAGCTTCTACCTGGGCCTCTTCATCCTCTGGGCGGTGCTGCTCGGGGCGTGCTTCCTGTTCGTGGGGCCACGCACCGGCACGCTGCTGCGCTATCTGCGGGATCCGATCCTGCTGGGTTTCTCGACCGCCTCGTCCGAGGCCGCCTATCCGCGCACGCTCGACGCGCTCGACCGGTTCGGCGTGCCGCCCAAGATCGCCAGCTTCGTGTTGCCGCTCGGCTATTCGTTCAATCTCGACGGCTCGATGATGTACATGACCTTCGCGTCGATCTTCATCGCGCAGGCCTATGGCATCCATCTCGACTGGTCGACGATGATCCAGATGCTGCTGATCCTGATGATCACCAGCAAGGGCATCGCCGGCGTGCCGCGCGCCAGCCTGGTGGTGATCACGGGCACGCTGGGGCATTTCAACATTCCGGAGGCCGGCATCCTGCTGATCCTCGCGGTCGATCACTTCCTCGACATGGGGCGGACCGCAACCAATGTGATCGGCAATGCGGTCGCGGCGACGGTGGTCGCGCGCTGGGAGGGGCAGCTCGATGCGCCGCAGGAGGCCGAGCCGGCGGTGGCGGGAATCAAGCCGCCAGTGACGCCGGAGGTGGATAGCTTCGGAGACATGCCGGCGGGGTAAGCCCCGCCGCCTATTGCTCGTCTTCGGGCATCAGCGGCGACCAGGACCAGTCGCGGCTGGCGAGCAGCGACCGCGCGGCTTCGTCGCAGCCAGGATGATAATGATGCTCGTGCGGCACCGGAAGCTGGGGTTCGCCCCGGCTGAATCCCAATCCGCGCAGGCCATTCTCCAATGCCTCGACCGGCCCGTAGCCATAGACAAGGTCGTGGCGGTCCCAGACTATCGTGGCGCGGTCCTCGGGCGAATAGACCCACAGATCGAAGCGGGCGTCGCTCGACAGGAAGGTCGCGAAGGTCTCGACGAAGGCGCGGAGCTCGGCCCCCGATATCTCCTCGCTCTGATACCGCCCCGGCTCGGTCTCACTCCTTGGTGTATGCAGAATGTAAAGGAGGATGAAGGGGGGCGTCAGGCATTCGGCGAGTTTGAGGAACACCAGCGGATCGCTTCCCGGCGCGGTGGCCATAAGCCTCGATTGACCATTGGCGGTGCGGTGTATGTCGAAGACCGGCGGGTGCGAATAGGGCCGCCACGCGTCATCCACGAGGTGGCCGAGCTTGTACGGTGCGCCGCCGTCGGCCTTTGGCGCGGCGTCACGCATAGGCATAGGGCCCGCCGCGGGCGAGCGCGGCCTGATAGGCCGGGCGGGCATGGACCTTTTTGAGCCAGGCGGCGAGGTGCGGGCGGCCTTGCGCGGCATTGGCGCGGGCGATCGCGGCTTCGAGGGGGAAGCTCATCATCACGTCAGCGGCGGTCATCGCGTCGCCGGCGAACCAGTCGCGCTTCGCCAGCTCGGATTCGACGTAGTTCAGGTGGATATCGATCATCGGCTGGATGCGCTTCTGCGACGATTTGCCGAACAGCGGCACGCGGCCGAGCACGAGCTTGAGCAGCAGCGGCGGCATCAGCGAGCCCTCGGCATAGTGCATGAACTGGCGGTAGCGCAGCGCATCCTCGCGGTGCGCGGGGGCGCCGAGGCGGCCATCGGCAAGCTCGACGATATATTCGACGATCGCCGCGGTCTCGACCAGCGTGTGGCCGCCATGCTCGACGATCGGCGACTTGCCGAGCGGATGGATGCGGCGCAGCTCGGGGGGAGCGAGCGAGGTCTTCCTGTCGCGCTTGTAGTGGATCACCTCATAGGGAAGGCCAAGCTCCTCGAGCAGCCACAGGATGCGCTGCGAGCGGGAATTCTCGAGGTGGTGGACGGTGACGGTCATGCGGAGTCCTTCGCGGCGGGCCGACGCGGGCGCTGGTTGGGGGAAATCGACTTGACGATCGTGCGGCCGATGCCGGTTTCGGGCAAGGGGATGCGGGCATGCTCGAGCGCCGCGGCGATCATCGCGGCGACGGGCGGGGCATCGAATGTGTCCGGGCCAGCGAGGACGATCGAGCGGACGCGGCTGCCCGCGCCTTCGAGGATCTTGTCCGGATCCGGGAGACCGGCACCCTGGAGGAAGAAGAGGCGGACGATGCGGGGATAGGCGGCGATAGACAGGATCGCCTCCGAGCTGGTCTCGCGGGGAGCATAGCCGAGCGCGAGCGCGTTGCAATTGTCATAGACCAGCTCGTTGGCGGTGGGGATGCGGGCGCGGAGCGCGGCGCGGCAGGCGCGGATGCGGCCGGCGATTTCCGGAGTGAAGCGGGCGACGAGGGTCTCGACCTCCTGCTCTACGGGTTCATCGGGCGCGAGCATCAGATGAGCAGCGCGGGGTCCTCGCCCGCATCGATCGGATAGCCCTGCTCGCGCCAGCCTTTCATGCCCCCGTCCAGCGCCACCGCGCGGCGGAAGCCGAGCTGGCGCAGCGTCGCTGCGGCGAGCGTCGAGATCTTGCCGAGTTCGCAGACGGTGAGGATCTCGAGATCGGGATCGGGGAAGGTATGGTCGACCTTGAGTTCGAGTTGGCCGCGGGCCAGATGCCGCGCGCCGGGGATATGGGCCGCGGCATAGGCATCGCGCTCGCGGACGTCGAGGATCACGAAATCGTTGCGCTTCTGGCCCAGGCGCGCGGCGAGTTCATCGAGCGAGACGAAGGGGATGTCGGCGGCGGCCTCGGCGAGGAGCTGGCGGACGGTCTTGCCACCCGACATGTTGGTGCGCAGCGCCTCGGTCAGATGGGTGGGCGCCGAGAGATTGAGACCGCGCATCATCTCCACGAATTCGGCGCGGTCGCGCTTCTGGAGGCGGGGATTGGTCTCGATCTCGGCGCCGATGCTCGAATGGCTGCGCTCCTCATAGTCGTGCGCCGGATAGACGCGCGTTTCGGGCGGCAGCGTGAGCAGCTTGCCGAACAGGCTGTCATGGAGCTGATCGGGATCGCCGGTCGGAAGATCGGTGCGGCCGGTGCCGCCGATCAGGAGCGTATCGCCGGTAAACACGCGGTCCCCGGCATGGAGGCACATCGAGTCGCGGGTATGGCCGGGGGTGTGGAGCACCTTGAGGCGAAGATCGCCCACGACGATCAGCTGGCCGTCCTCGACGCGCATCCCGACATGCGGCGCGGGGGCATTGCGGTGCATGATGACCGGAATGCCGAGCCGCTCGCCGAGGTCGCGGGCAGCGGAGAAATGGTCGGCATGGGTGTGGGTTTCGATGATGGTGCGGATGCGCAGGCCCTCGCGCGCGGCGATGCCCAGATAGCGGTCGGCCTGGCCGAGCGCGGGGTCGATCAGTGCGGCGGCGCAGGTCGCGGGGCAGCCGATCAAATAGGATTGGCATCCTCCATCGGCGATCTGGTGAAAGATCATGCGGTCCCCTCTCCGCCCTCTCCTAGCCCGGCCCGTTGAAGCGAGAAAGGCCCGGCGCGACGGGCAAGTCGTGCCGGGCCTCCCGATGGGAGCTTTGTCCCGTGACCACAGCCTCGCGCATTAAGCGCGGCGGCGCGGCCGAAACTGTGTGACGCTCAGGCCGCCGCGTGCTTCTCCGCGCTAGCCAGGACCGGAGATCCGCTCCCCGATTTTCCACGTCTGGTTGATGATGTACACTAAATGTTCCCAATGAACAATAGGGGAACATAATTTTTCGCTATCGGATGCTCGATGGCGGCGGGCGCCGACGCATCCGAACAGATGAGGGTTCGCGTACTCCGCGCAGAAGAACGGAGACGAAAGAGAATGATGCCGAACAGGCCGGCGCGCCGCGCCCCTTTTCCAGGCAAGGCGCGGATCGCCGCGCGAAGCCTGTCGCACGCGATCCCGGCCCTCGCCCTCCTCTTCGCGCCGGCCGTCCGCGCCCAGGACCTGCCGGCCGCGCGCGCGACGCTGGCCGAGCTGGTGGGGATCAACACCGTGCAGAAGAACGGCACGCGGGTGGCGGCCCAGGCCGTGATACGGCGCCTGCGGGCGGCGGGGTTTCCGGACAGCGATATCCGGTTGCTGGCGCCGGACGCGGCGCCTGACCAGGCGAATGTGGTGGTTCGGCTTCGCGGCAAGGGCGCGGGCAAACCGGTGCTGTTCCTGGCGCATCTCGATGTGGTGGAGGCGCTGCCGCAGGACTGGACCCATGACCCGTTCACGCTGACCGAGGCCGATGGCTGGTATTATGGCCGCGGCACGATGGACATCAAGGGCGAGGTCGCCGCGATCCTGACGGCGCTGATCCGGCTCAAGCAGGAAGGCTTTGTTCCCGAGCGCGATATCATCGTCGCCTTCACCGCGGACGAGGAGGTCACCGATTATGACGGTGTCGATTTCCTGCTGAAAACCCATCGCGGCCTGATCGACGCCGGGCTGGTGCTCAATGCCGATGCAGGCGGGGGCACGATCCGGGACGGCCGGCGGCTCTTCTACGGCTTCCAGACCAGCGAGAAGATCTATGCTGCGTTCGAGGTCGAAGCGACCAACCCCGGCGGGCACTCGTCGGTGCCGCGGCCCGACAATGCCATCTACCGGCTCGCCCATGCCCTGGAGCGGATCGAGGGACTGCGCTTCCCGGTGCATCTGACCGACACCACGCGCGCCTATTTCACCCGGACGGCAGCGCTCGAACAAGGCCAGACCGCCATCGACATGCGTGCCGTGGCCCGCAGCGCCGACCGGCAAGCGGCGGATCGGCTGAGCATGAATCCCGAGCGCAACGCCAATCTGCGGACGACCTGCGTCGCCACCCAATTGTCGGGCGGGCATGCCGAGAACGCCCTGCCCCAGCGCGCCAAGGCCACGGTGCAGTGCCGTGTGATCCCGGGCGAGCGCATCGAGGAGGTGAAAGCCGCGCTGGCCGAAGCGATCGGCGACCCCGGCATCGCCTTGACCGAAATCCGCCCGGTGGTTCCTAGCCCCGAATCGCCGCCGACGCCGGAAGTGACCGCGCTGTTCACGCAGACGGTGCAGAGCATGTGGCCCGGGCTGACCGTGATGCCGGTGATGGACACGGGCGGATCGGACTCGGTCTATACGCGCGCCGCCGGTATGCCGACCTATGGCGCCATGTCGATCTTCTACGATCCCGACGACATCCGCGCGCACGGCAGGGACGAGCGGATCAGCGTCCGGGCCTTCGCGGAGGGCGTCGAGTTCACCTATCGGCTGATGAAGGCGGCGGCGCTGATGCGATGACGCGCGCGCACACGGCCCCGCATGGGTGCCGTGGGCGCAGCCTCGCGCGTCAAGCGCGGCGGCGCGACCGAAAGTTAGGAAAGTTAGGGGGTAGCCCCTAACTCACAACTCGTCGTCGCCATCCTCGTCGGGCTCGGGGCCAGCCATCATCTCCTCCGCGACCTTTTCGGTGCGCGCGCGGATCTGCGCTTCGAGCCGGTTGCAGAGGTCGGCATTCTCCTTGAGGAAGATCTTGGCGTTCTCGCGGCCCTGGCCGATGCGGACGCTGTCATAGGAGAACCAGGCGCCCGATTTCTCGACCAGGCCGGCCTTGACTCCGAGATCGAGGATCTCGCCGATCTTCGAGATGCCCTCGCCATACATAATGTCGAACTCGACCTGCTTGAACGGCGGCGCGACCTTGTTCTTGACGACCTTCACCCGGGTGGTGTTGCCGATGATATCGTCGCGGTCCTTGATCTGGCCGGTGCGGCGGATGTCGAGTCGGACCGAGGCGTAGAATTTGAGCGCGTTGCCGCCGGTCGTGGTCTCCGGATTGCCGTACATCACGCCGATCTTCATGCGCAGCTGGTTGATGAAGATCACCATGCAGCGCGAGCGGCTGATCGAACCCGTCAGCTTGCGCAGCGATTGCGACATCAGCCGGGCCTGGAGCCCGACATGGCTGTCGCCCATCTCGCCCTCGATCTCGGCGCGGGGCACCAAAGCGGCGACCGAATCGACCACCAGCACGTCGATCGCATTCGAGCGGACGAGTGTATCGACAATCTCGAGCGCCTGCTCGCCGGTATCGGGCTGCGATACGATCAGCTCATCGATATTGACCCCGAGCTTCTTGGCATAGACCGGATCGAGCGCGTGCTCGGCATCGACGAACGCCGCGGTGCCGCCGCCGCGCTGCGCCTCGGCGATGACATGGAGCGCGAGCGTGGTCTTGCCCGAGCTTTCGGGGCCATAGACCTCGATCACGCGGCCACGCGGCAGGCCGCCGACGCCGAGCGCGATGTCGAGCCCGAGGGAGCCGGTCGAGATCGCCTCGACCTGCATCGTTTCCTTGGAACCCAGGCGCATCGCGCTGCCCTTGCCGAACGCGCGGTCGATCTGCGCGAGCGCGGCGTCGAGCGCCTTCTGCCTGTCGCTGGTGGGAGCTGCCATTTTGCTGTCGATGACCTTCAGAGATGCCGCCATTTTCGATGCCCTCGCCACTGAAAGATGTCCACCAATTCGTTTCTGTTGGATACGGCGTATCCCATTTGTTCCGAAAGAACAAGAGCGGAACGAACAAAATGGAACAAAAAGCGCCTGAATGCCGCTTGCGGGAGGGAAAAGCCGCGCCGATGGTGCGGCAATGACGACGAAATCGCGATCCTGTCGCTGCCCAATTCGCGCGGCGCCTTCGCGGTCACAAGGCCGCTCTCGACCTCGATCGTCGTCAATCTGAGCGATATCGGGCGCGACACCGTGCTGAACGGCGCGGCGATGGGCGGCGACCGCACGCTGAACGGGACGATCGCGCACGAGAGCGCGCATCTGCTGATCTATAGGCGCTACGGGATATTCGCCGCGGTCAGCTATCCGCGCTGGGCGATCGAGGGCTATTGCGACCATGTCGCGGGTGAGAGCAGCCTGAGCGCGGCCGAGGCGGAAACGCTGCGGCGTGCGGGGCAGACGCCCTCTGCCCTCATCTATTACGATGCGCGGGTTCGGGTGGACAGGGCGCTGGCCGGCGGGATGAGCGTCGACGCGCTGATGCGGGGCAACTGAATTCAGGCGCGCGGCGCGACCAGCCCCGCCCGCTGGAGCAGCTGGACCAACGCTCTCAGCGCCTCCTCGCCATGCTGGGGATAATGCGCCGCCAGCTGCTGGAACGAGACGAGGCTCTGGCCGAGGAACCAGCGCGCGGGCGCCTCCATCAGGCCGAGCGGGGCCTCGCCGCCATCCCAGGCCAGCGTCGCTCCTTCCTCGTCCAGCTCGACCCGGCACGGATGCTCGCTCCGCACGAAGAAGTCCGGCCGGGGACGCTCGGGGAGCGCCAGTTCGCGAAACGGTCTGGCCAGCTCAAGCTGCTCGTTGACGAGCGTGGACAGGAAGGCCGGGGTCCGCATCAGTTCGGCGGCGCGCTCCGACAGCAGCGCGAGCCGGTCGGCGAGCAGGCGCCCGCCATCGGCGCGGGCATCGGGGAGCCAGGCGCGGAATAGCGGGTCGCGCATCGCCAGTTCCTCCAGGATGCGGAACAGGATCCGCCCGCTGTGGCGCGCGACCGAAAAGGTGATGTGGAGCGACGCTTCCGACCAGGCCAGCGCGTCGTGATAATAGCCGCGCGGGATGTAGAGCAGGTCGCCGGGGCGCATGCGGACCTCCATCAGCACCGGCCCCTTGGCGGCATCGATTTCCGCCTGCGCATCGGGCCCGCCATGCTGATCGACGGGATCGGCGGCGCGGTTGCGGTAGATGCGCCAGACCTTCTCGCCCTCGCAATGAACCGCGAACACATCGTGCAGGTCGAGATGGCTGCGAAAGGCCTGGACGCCCTGGAAGGAGCAATAGGCGTTGGCGCTTGAGTTGCCGAGGAACCGGCCGCCCAGCATGGTGGTGACCTGTTTTAGTTCGGCGCAAGCATTCTCGACCGCATCGGCGACGAGGCTCGCGCCCAGGGCGAGGAGCGATTCGATCTTGGCGGGATCGGCACGCCGCTCAAAACCCACCGACGTGGCGACATCGTCGAGATAATGTTCGGTCGGCAGCGGAGCTCCGTTGAGGAGCAGCTTGATATTCTCCTGGCGCCAATGACCGGCAATGCCGAGCAGCGCGTTGAGCCGGGACCAGGAGAGCAAGGCGCGGCGGTGCTCGCCCGCCTCGCCGGTAGCCGGGATGTGGAGCGGCACGCGGTCATAGGTCTCGTCGAGGAAGGTCCGGACGGGAACGGGAGCGAGGAGGTCGGCGAAGTCCATGGAACAGGCTTAGGCGCACCCGGCGGGTTGTCGAGTCCGCGCGGCCCGATCTCATCCTGGCCGCAACCGGGATTTCAATGCAGCGCCTCGCCCGCCAGATGCCTCAGCTTCTCCGGGTTACGCTGGATATAGATGGCGGCGATCCGGCCGTCCCGGATGTCGAGGGCGGTCGTCTGGATCATGCCATCGGCCTCGCGCGTGACGAAGCCCGGCAGGCCGTTGATCCGGGCATAGCGGACCAGCTCCCAACCATGTTTGGCGAAGAGCACCGCGAAGCCCTTGTGGAGCTTCAGCACGTGATCGGCGCCGAGGATGACATCGGGCGCGGCCGGGCGGAGGCCGCCGCCGTCCGAATGCATCGCGACATCGGCGGAGAGCAGCGCGCTGAGGCCGGCCATATCGCCGCTGCGAGATGCGGCGAAGAACGCCTGGGCGATCGCCTCGCCGCGCTCCTGCGGCACATCGAAGCGCGGACGTTCGGCGCGGACATGTGCCCGCGCGCGGCTCGCCAGCTGGCGGCAGGCGGCGGGATCGCGCTGGATCGTAGCGGCGATCTCGTCGAAGCCGAGACCGAACACGTCGTGCAACAGGAACGCGGCACGCTCGAGCGGCGAGAGGCGCTCGAGCGCGAGCATCAGCGGTAGCGTGACGTCGTCCGCCACTTCCTCTTCCTCGACCACCGGATCGGGGAGCCAGGGGCCGATATAGGTCTCGCGCTGCCGCCGCGCCGATTTGAGCAGATCGAGGCAGAGCCGCGTGACGATGCGGCGCAGGAACGCCTCGGGCTCCAGCACGGCGGCGCGATCGACGCCTTCCCAGCGTAGCCAGGCGTCCTGCACCACATCCTCCGCGTCCGCGACCGATCCGAGCATGCGATAGGCGATGCGCACCAGGCGCGGACGCAGCGCGTCGAACGCCGCCGCGGCGTCGGGCGACGGCGGGGCGGCGCTCGCCATCACGCGGCCTTCCGGTCGGCGGCGGCAACCGTGTGGCTAAGGCGAAACCCCGCGCCGAGGCGGTTGAAGGCATTGATCGTGCCGATCGCGATGGTGAGCGCGACACGTTCGGCTTCGCTGAATTCGGCCTCGACCGCGGCATAGGCTTGGTCGGAGACGTCATGATCGGCGAGCCGGGTCAGCGCGTCGGTCCATCCGAGCGCGGCGCGTTCGCGCGCCGAATAGAGCGGCGATTCCTGCCAGGCGCTCAGCATGGTCACGCGCATTTCGGTCTCGCCGGCCTTGCGCGCATCGCGCGAATGCATGTGGAGACAGATCGCGCAGCGGTTGATCTGCGAAGCGCGGATCTTCACCAGATCGAGCAGGCTGTGCTCGAGCCCGCTCGCCGCGGCCGAACTGGTCGCGAAATCGATGAGCGGCTGGGTAAGGCCGCTATGGGCATAGGGGTTCATTCGGGCAGTCATCTCAATGCTCCTTCTAGCTTGCGATGACATGACGAGACAGGCTTGCCGGATGTGACATCCCCGGCGAAAAATCGTCAGCGCGCGTGCTTGAGCAACTCGCCGACCGTCACCACGCGATAGCCCCGCGCCTTCAGCCCTTCGAGGATCAGCGGGAGCGCGTCGCGCTGGACCTGGCCGGGCTTGTACATGACGTGCATCACCACGATCGATCCGGGCTTCACCCGCGCGAGGGTGGTGTCGGCGAAAGCACGCGCGCTGGGGCCGGTCATCTGGTCCTCATAGTCCCAGGTGACGGTGGTGTAACCGGCGCGGGCGACCGCGATCGGGAGGCCGGTGAGCTTCTTGCCGTTGGGCGGGCGGAAGAAATGCGGGTTGGGCTGGCCCGCGGCGCGGAGCAGCGCGTCGGTGCGGCGGATCTCGGCCTCGTAGCTGCCGGGGAAGAGGCCCCACATGCGCTGGTGGTAGAAGCTGTGATTGCCGAGCTCGTGGCCCGCCGCGACGAGGCGCTGGGCCTGGCCAGGGTGCCATTCCATCTCCTGCCCGACGAGGAAGAAGGTGGCGTGCGCGCCATAGCGCTCGAGCACGGGGAGGACCGCGTCGACGCCGAGCGGGGTGGGTCCGTCGTCGAAGGTGAGCGCAATCAGCTTTTCGTCGGTTTCGACCTTGCAGACCGGCGTGCCGATCAGCTGCCAGCAGGCGGCCTTGCTGATCTCGAAGGTGACGAAGAGCAGCGCAAGCAGCACCGCGAGGATGGCGGCGGCGGCGATCGCGCGGCGGCGGGTGACGAAGCGGGTCATGGGCCGATGCTGGCACGGCCAAAGTCGTTTCGCCAGCGCTATGGACTTTAGTGTGTTATGTGACTAATTCACCATGTCAGGAGGATATCCATGACGAACCGCGCCAATCTCACCGCCTGGGGCATCTATGCCATGCTGTGGGCCGCGGCGACCGGATATCTGGCGATGAAGGGGGCCGACTGGACCTTTCCGCTGATCTCGCTCGGCATTTTCGGGGTGGTATGCACCGGGATCGCCTGGGTGCTTACGCTGCGGACCGACCCGCCCGAGACGCCGGTGGACCGCCCGGGGCTCGAGCTGGGCGCGGTGCTGCTCTACCTTGTCCTCTATGCCTTCGCCTTTCTCGGCTGGGGAATGGGCGCGCTCAGGGCGCTGGCCGAGGCGGGGCAGGCACAGGATATCATCGTGCTGGCGGGCAAGCTGGTGGTGCATGTCGCCCTGCCCGCCTTCCTGCTGATCGCGCTGGGCGCGCGGGTGAAGCCGCTGTTCGACAGCGGCACCGAGCGGCGGGGCTTCTGGCCGGTGCTGGTGGTGCTGAGCCTGATCTTTCTCGGGCTGCTCGCGGTGGTGAGCCCGTCGCTCAAGCAGATCGGGGACTTGCATCCGAGCCGGGCGACCCTGCTCTGGGCGGCGCCGGTCTCGTATCTCTGGATCACGCTGGAGGCGGGGCTGTGCGAGGAATTCCTGTTCCGCGCGGTGCTCCAGAGCAGACTCGCGGCGGTGCTCAAGTCACCGATGGCGGCGGTGCCGCTCGCCTCGATCCTGTTCGCGCTGGCGCATGTCCCCGGCCTCTATCTGCGCGGCAATGCCGAGACCGATGGCTGGTCGCCCGATGTGGTGCAGGTGATGGCGTTCACCGTGGCGACGCTCTCGCCGCTCAGCCTGTTCTTCGGGACGGTCTGGGCGCGGACGCGGAGCCTGATGCTCGTCGTGCTGCTCCACGGAATGATCGACGTGCTGCCCAACCTGCCCGAATTCCTCGAGCATTGGGCGCGATAGTCAGACGAGCGCGTCGAGCGCCCGCTCCACCGCGTCCATGGTGAAGGGCTTGGAGAGCGTCGGGCGGCCGCGATAGGCCTCGGCGATGCTGTCGCCGCCCGCGCCAGTCGAGAGCAGGAAGGGGATGCCCGCCTTCGCCAGCGCGTCGGCGACGGCCCAGCTCTGTTCGCCCCCGCGCAGATTGACGTCGAGGATCGCAGCGTCGATCCCGCCAATCTCGACTGCGGCGATCGCATCGGCGACGCTGTCGGCCACGCCCACCAGCTCGCGGCCGAGCGCTTCCAGGAAATCCTCGAGCATCATCGCGATCAGCGGTTCGTCCTCGACGATCAGGATGCGTTGGGCGGCCATGCGGCGAATTTCTTACAGATCGGTATCGTTACGCCAAGTGCTTATTTCGCAGGCATAATGTCGCGCGCCGCTTCAGCCAGCTGCTGGACCGAGAAGGGTTTGGGCAGGAAGGCGACATTGTCGAGGTCGATCGACTTGCGCAGCTGCTCCTCGGCATAGCCCGACATGAACAGGATCGGCAGGTCGGGATATTTGGCGCGGACATGGCGCGCCATGGTGGGGCCGTCCATCAGCGGCATGACCACGTCGGAGACGAGCAGGTCGGGCCGCTCGGCGGTTTCGAGCAGCTCGAGCGCGACCTCGCCATTCTCGGCGGTGATGACGGTGTAGCCCTGACGCGTCAGCGCGCGCTCGGCGATGGTGCGGACCATATCCTCGTCCTCGACCACGAGAATCGTGCCGCTGCCCCAGAGATCGGCAGGCTTTTCCTTGGGCGCAAGCGGCTTGGCGACGGCATCCTCGGCGGCGGCGTGGACGGGCAGGTAGATGGTGAATTCGGCGCCGCCGGCCTCGTTATTGTCGGCGAAGATGAAGCCGCCCGATTGCTTGATGATGCCGTAGACCGTGGAGAGGCCGAGGCCGGTGCCCTTGCCGATCTCCTTGGTCGTGAAGAAGGGCTCGAAGATCTTGCCGAGGATCTCGGGCGGGATGCCGGTGCCGGTGTCGGAGATGCGCAGCGCGGTATAATCGCCGACGGGGAGGATATCGTCCTCCATCGCGCGTACGTCCGCCGAACTGACCGCCATCGTCTCGATGGTGAGCGTGCCGCCGCCGTTCGGATTGGCCGAGAGCATTGCGTCGCGGGCGTTGACGCCAAGATTGACCACGACCTGTTCGAGCTGGCCGGGATCGGCGCGGACCGGGCCGAGATTGCGGCCATGCTTGACGTCGAGGATCACCGTCTCGCCGAGCAGGCGCTTGAGCAGGTTCGACACCTCCGAGATCACGTCCGGCAGCTGGAGGATCTGCGGCCGCAGCGTCTGCTGGCGCGAAAAGGCGAGGAGCTGGCGGGTCAGCGACGCGGCGCGGTTCGAATTGGCGCGGATCTGCTGGATGTCGTCATAATCGCCGTCGCCGGGGGAATGGCGCTCGAGCATCAGGTCGCAATGCCCGATGATCGCGGTCAGGATATTGTTGAAATCATGCGCAACGCCGCCCGCGAGCTGGCCGACCGCCTGCATCTTGGTGGCCTGCGCGACCTGGCGCTTGAGCTTCCCCTCCTCGCCCGAATCCTTGAGGCTGATCAGCACCGCCGCATCGCCCAGCCCGCGCGCGCCGGCGAGCTTGATCGAGACGCCCTCGTCGGGAGCGTCGACGAAGCGGACGGTCATCTCGGCCGATTGCGACTGGCCCCCGGCGAACTTGCGCACCGCATCGGCGAGCGGACCCTTGTCCTCGCGCACGACCAGGTCGCCTGGATAGAGCGGCGGGGCGGCGGCGTTGATCCGCGTGGCGCGAACGAAGGCATCGTTCATGCTCACGAAGCGCCCGTCGCGGTCGACCAAAGCGATCCCCGAGGGCAACAAGGCGATCAGCGAGCGGACATGCGCGGTGGCGCTCGCGCCGATCGCGGGGCTGGCGACGCCCTTGCCGGGCTCCTCGTCGAGCAGGGCCACGAGCATCGGGGCGTCCTCGCCCTCGAGAAAGGGGATCTGGAGGACGCGCAGTGGCGTACCCGTGAGCCCTTCCCGCTCGAAACGGACCAGCCCGGCGCTGTCGGTGATCAGCAGGCGGGCGAAGTCACGGCCCTCGGGATTGGCCTCGGCACTGCCGAGCGCGCGCAGGCGGAAGACGCGGTTGGCGGTGCGGATGCGGCCTTCGGGGGTGACCATTACGGTCATGATCCCCGCCCCGCCCATCCGGTCGCCGGTATGTCCCGCGATCAGCGCCTGGACCTGCGCGGTCAGATCGAGCGCCTGCACGCCGATGAAGCGCCAGACGAGGATGTCCTCGCCGATCCGCTGGACGCGCGCGGCGATGGGGGAGCCGAACACCTGGAGCCCCTCGGCCCGCCCTTCCCCGTCGCGCCACGCCGCGCGGCCGGCATCGCCGAGGCGGTTGGCGTCGCCATCGCTGACCGGCAGGCCCGGCGGCGTGGGGAAGCCGGCGAAGAGGATCTCGAACCGGTCATTTGCGCAGACCAGCCGCCCGGCGCGATCGGTGACCGCAAGGGCATCGTCGCTGGCGGAGGCGAGCGCCTGGGCGACCGACCAGTCGATCAGCGGCTCGGCCGCGGCGATCGGCTGGATGATGCGGCGTACGGCGAAGATGGTGGCGGCGGCGATCAGCCCCGCCCCGACGAACCCGATCGCGACCGCGCGGTCGTTGAGGGTGAGCAGGACGATGGCGGCGGCGGCGAAGCCCGCAAGGACGGCCGCGAGCAGCGGGAGGAGCGGTTTCGGCGCGGGGGATGCTGGGAGCGTCGCCATGGGATTACCGATGTTCGGTCAGGCGAGCGGGGTCAAGAAAATCCCTCTCCCACTTGGGAGAGGGAGGGAGCGCCGGAGGCGCGGAAGGGTGAGGACAGGCTGCCCTCACCCTTCCCACGCCTTCGGCGCGGGCCCCTTCCTTCTCCCGATGGGAGAGGGAGATTGGCTTACCAGATCCGCACGCGGTTCGCCGGCGTCAGGAACAGCTTCGACGCCGGATCGGGCGAGAAAGCCGCGTACCAGGGGTCGAGGTTGCGGACGACCGCGGCGCGCTGCTCGGACGGCGAATGCGGGTCGGTCAGGAGGCGCTGGCGCAGGTTCGCCTCGCGATAGTTGCGGCGCCACACCTGGGCCCAGCCGAGATAGAAGCGCTGATCGCCGGTAAAGCCGTCGATCACCGGCGCGTCCTGGCCGCCCAGCGAATAATGATAGGCGTCATAGGCGACCGTCAGGCCCGCGAGATCGGCGACATTCTCGCCGAGCGTCAGCGCCCCCTTCACATGCATGCCCGGCAGCGGCTCATACTGGTCATATTCGGCGACCAGCGCATCCGTACGCTGCTTGAAGTTCGCCACGTCCTGCGGCGTCCACCAGTCGGTGAGCTTGCCGGTGGCGTCGTACTTGGCGCCCTGGTCGTCGAAATGGTGGCTGAGCTCGTGCCCGATCACCGCGCCGATGCCACCATAATTGACCGCGTCGTCGGCGTTCGGATCGAAGAAGGGCGGCTGGAGGATCGCGGCGGGGAAGACGATCTCGACCATGCCGAAATTGGCATAGGCGTTCACTTCCATCGGAGTCATGCCCCATTCCCAGCGCTGGATCGGCTTACCGAGATGGCCGATATTCTCCTCATGTGCCCAGTTGTTCGCGCGCAGCTTGTTGCCGAACGCATCCCCGGACGTGATCGTCAGGCTCGAATAATCGCGCCAGCGGTCGGGATAGCCGATCTTCGGGGTGAAGGCGGCGAGCTTGGCATGCGCCTTCACCTTGGTCTCGGGCGCCATCCAGTCGAGCTTGTCGATGCGGCGGTCCATCGCGGCGATGACGTTCTTGACGAGCTGGTCGGCCTTGGCCTTGGTCTCGGGCGGATAGAATTTCGCCACATAGATTTTCGAGACCTCGTCCTCGAGCGCGCCCGCGGTCCAGTCCGACGCGCGCTTCCAGCGGACTTGCTGCTCGGGCGTGCCCGAGAGCACGGTACCCGAGAAGGAGAAGCTTTCCTTGTCGAAAGCGGTGGGGAGCACGTCCGAAAAGCTGTCGAGCGAGCGGACGAGCAGCTGGTCCTTGAGCACCGCGAGCGGGGTGGTCCGGATCAGCTTGGCGATGCCGGTGATCGCGCTCGGCTGGGCGACGATGACCTTGTCGACATTGGCGCCGATGCCCGCATAATAGGCCGCGAAGTCGAAGCCCGGAGCCTTCTTCTTGAGCTCGGCGACGGTCATCATATTGTAGGTCTTGTTGGCGTCGCGGCTGTCGATGCGCGTCCAGCTGACCTTGGCGATATTGGTCTCGAAGGCGAGGATCGCCGCGGCGCGCGCCGGAGCGTTGGGCTCGCCGGCAAGGGTCAGCACGTTGGTGATGTGCTTGAGATAGGCCGCACGGGTCTCGACCAGTTTGGCGTCGGTCGAGAGATAATAGTCGCGGTCGGGCATGCCGAGGCCGCCCTGGCCCATGTTGAGCACATAGACTTCGGGGTTCTTGTCGTCCTGGTTGACGAAGCAGCCGAACGGGATGCGGACGCCGTTGCGGTCGGCCTGGGCGAGCAGCGCCGGATAGCCGGCCTTGCCCTTGAGGCCCGCGATCTGGTTGAGCCAGGGCTTGATCGGCGCCAGGCCCTTCGCCTCGATCGTCGCGGTGTCGAGATAGGTCGAATAGGCGACGCCGATCTTCGAATTGGGATCGCCCTTCAGCTCCTCGAGGATCTGGTTGGTGCGCTTCTGCGACAGGTCGGCGAGCAGGTTGAACGCGCCGTAATTGGCCTTGTCGCTGGGGATCGGGGTGTTCTTCGCCCAGGTGCCGTTCGCGAAATTATAGAAGCTGTCGCCCGGGGTGACGCTGCGGTCCATGCCGGCGACGTCGAAGCCGAAGGTGCCGAAGGTCGGCTGCGGGCGCGGCGGAGGCGGCGGCGGGGTCGGCGCGGCGGCGACGACGGGCACTTCGGCGATGGGCGCCGGGGGTGCTTCATGGGCGGCGCAGGCGGCGAGCGCTGCGGTGCCGGAGAGCAGGCCGGCGATGATCAAGGTGCGACGCATTGGGTGTTTCCCCTGAGATTAGGACGCGCCGTCTTAGCCGCCTGATACGGCCCGTCAATCGATCGTGCAGGGGGTTCAGGCCGGACTTTCGGACTCTTGCAAAACTGATGCGTTTCGCAACATTTCCTTGCGCGATTCCGACCGGCGCTTCCATTTTCGCGCGATCCACCAGCGCCAGATGAGCTGCGTTCCGAAATATCCCAGCAAGGTGAGCGCGGCGGTGATCGTCACGAGTCCCGTGAGCGTCGCCGGGCCCGCCTGATGGAGCAGCCAGTCGATCCAGCCGGTCTCGGGAAGGCCGGGCCCGTGCTTCGACGCCTTCTGCCCGAGCATCCAGCTGCCGAGATAATAGGCCGCGACCCAGAGCGGAGGAGTCGTGAAGGGATTGGTGAGGAAGGTGGTGGCCGCGGCGGCGGGGATATTGGCGCGGATCGGCAGCGCGAACACCGCCGAGGCAGGGATCTGGCCCATCGGCACGAGGATGCCCGTCACCATGCCGAGCGCGACCCCGCGCGGCACCGAGCGGCGATTGAAGCGCCACAGCGACGAGTGGAGCACGCGATCGGCGACGGGCTTGAGCCAGCGGTTCGAGGCGACTGACTCCTTGGTCGGCGTCGCCTTGTCGACCATCCGGCGGATGCGCCCGCGGGGTGCTTCAACCGCGATCGCGCATGATCCGCTGCTGATCGCGCTTCCAGTCGCGTTCCTTGATGGTCTCGCGCTTGTCATGCACCTTCTTGCCCTTGGCGAGCGCGAGCTCGACCTTCGCCCGCCCGCGCCCGTTGAAATAGATGGACAGCGGGACGAGCGTCATACCCTCCCGCGCCACCGCGCCATGGAGCTTGTTTATTTCCCGCTCATGAAGGAGCAATTTACGGGGCCGCTTGGGCTCGTGGTTGAAGCGGTTGCCGTGGGAGAATTCGGGGATGTTGGCGTTGACCAGCCACACCTGCCGGTCCTTCACCTCGGCATAGGCCTCGGCGATCGATCCCTCGCCGAAGCGCAACGACTTCACCTCGGTGCCGGTAAGCGCGATTCCCGCCTCATAGATCGTCTCGATGAAATACTCGTACCGCGCGCGCCGGTTCTCGGCGACGGTCTTGAGCTTTTCGGTTGCGGGACGCGGACGGGCCATGGGCGAGCGCATGTAGGGGGTCGGGGCGCTTGAGGGAAGCGCCCCGCCCCATTTCTATTCGGCCGCGGCGAACGTCAGCACGCCGGGAACTTCGGCGCTGCGCCGGTCTCCCCCGCCGATCCTGGCCACCGCGGCGGTGCCGCGAACGTAAAGCGCGCGCTGGGCATCGACTTCGCGGACGCGCAGCCCCCCTGCCCGTACCGCGTTGAGCATCGCCGGCGAATAGCGGCCGGCGGGGACGAATTCCTCGCGGCCCATCAGCGGCAGGCTCTGCTCCTCATAGTTGAGCAGCAGCGGCGGCGCGCCGAGAATCGCCGCGAGGCTGCCCGGCCGGCCCAGCGTTGCGACGAGGCGGACGGTTTCGGGCACCACCGAGGATCCGATGGTCGCCACCGCGAGGACGGGCTTGCCGCCCTGGAGGACGATCACCGGAGCCATGTCGCTCGGCACGCGCGCACCCGGGGTGAGACCCACGAGCAGGTGGCGGTAATTGCTCGCCGGGACAGGGAGCGGCACGCCATCGACCACCATTCCCGAATCGCCCCAGACCGCGGTGTTGCTCGAATGGACCAACGCGGCGACATTGCCCCAGCGATCGACTACCACCACCGACGCGCTGTGATGCCCCTCGGGTGCGGGATCGGCGGTGCCGCCCAGCATCGTCTCCATCGCGCCCGATGCGATGCTGCCATAAGCAGGGCTCATCCGCGCCGTGCAGCTTCCGCCGATGCCGGCCGCCTTTTCGAACGCGGCAGCCGCAGGCCCCCAATGGCTGAATATCGCCACGCGGAGCGCCAGCGCGGTGGCGCGGAAGGCTTCCGCCTCCCCCACCGCCTTCGCATGACCGATCAGGTTGAGCGCTTCGAGCGCCGCGCAGCTGCTGGTGTTCCGGGCGTCGGGCCCCATGACGGTCGCGCCGTCGAACGCGGTCTCCAGCGGCTTGCCCCAGCGTGGCGCATAGGCCCGCATGTCCGCCATTGCCGCTGCGCCCCCGGCGGAGCGGACCGCATCGACATAGTGGCGGGCCCAGCGGCCGCGATACATTTCGCGCGCGCCATGGGCGGCGACGGCCTTGTAGAGGTTGGCCAGCTCGGGCTGAAGATAGCGCTCGCCCAGCTTGGGGAAATCGGCGCCGCCGGGCTTGGCGAAGCGGCGGCCTTCGGGGGTTTCCATCAATTTGGCGGTGCCGATCGAGAAATAGGCGGCGAGCAGCCCCGTCACGGGCACGCCATGATCGGCGTACCAGATCGCCGGATCGAAGAGGCGGCGGAACGGCAAGCGCCCGAAGCGCGTGTGCATCGCCTCGATCCCGGCCATGAAGCCGGGGACCAGCATCTTGCGGCCCGCGGGGCCGGGCTTGAGCGTCGCCGCGCGGCCGGTGACGAGGCTGAGATCGGTATCCGGGATCGTCGCGGGCGAGGTTTCGCCGCGCCACGTTCCCCAGCCCGCGTCGAGCACATGCACCTTGCCGGTCCGCGCCTCGTAATAGACGAGCTGGAGCACGCCGGCAGGCGAGACATTGGCGCCGAGCATCGTCGTCACCTGCACCAGCGCGGTGGTGGCGGCGGCGTCGGCGGCGGTGCCGCCTTCGCGGAGCACCTGCGCGCCCGCCTCCACCGCGATCGGCGATGCGGTGCCTGCGACGATGCCGCGCTCGCTGCGAACCTCGCGGACGGCGGTGGGGAAGATCGCCGCTTCGCGCGCTTCGATTGCTGCGCGGTCGGGCACGGGTGCGGACTGGTGCGGATCGGCGGCGAAGCCGGGAGTCACCAGGGCGAGCGCCACCGTCAGCGCCACAAGGCGCTTTGCATGGGTCATCATTCGTCTCCTCGAGTGAAATCAGTCTTTGAAGAACAGTGCCTCGATGGGCATTTCGAACAGGATGGCGATGTCGAAGGCGAGCGGCAGGCTGGGGTCGTAGCGGCCATTCTCGATCGCGTTGACCGTCTGGCGCGAAACCTGGAGCTTCGCCGCCAGATCGACCTGCGACCAGCCCCGCTGCGCGCGGAGTTCCTTGAGAATATTCCTCATCGGTACCGCAGCACCTGCGTCCAGATACAGGTGATCCAGATCGCCTGGACGGCGGTGAAGACCGTCCACATCGGCAGCCGCGGCCAGCCCACCACCTCGAGCAGGCACCAGCTGACCATCAGGAACTGGGTGATGCCGAAGGCCCAGGCGACCGCGATCAGCTGGTTCTTCCGCACCATCTCGTCGCCGCGGCGGAACTGGGCGATGGTGAAGCGCAGGATTCCAAAGGCAGGGAGCAGCGGCAGCAGCATGATCGCCGAGCGCCAGTTGCCGAGCTGCGGATAGCCGATCGCGACATAGACCGCCGCGGTCATCGCCAGGACATAGGCCAGGGTCCAGCCGCCCTGGACGACCAGGATTCGGCGGATTTCGTGTTTCATCGCGGAGTCCATCGGACCCTCCCTATGGAAAGCTTCTTTTCCATAGGTGAGTCGCGAGGCGATGACAAGCCTCTTTTACACAAGGAAGCTTTACATCGGACTCAGATCAGCCCCGCATGCTTCAACGCCGCGTCGACCGCCTCCCGGCTCGCCGCGTTCGCCTCTGTCATCGGCAGCCGCAACTCGGTCGGGAAGCCCGGGCGCACCTTGCCCAGCGCGTACTTGACCGGACCCGGCGAGGCGTCGGTGAAGAGGGCGACGTGCAACGGGAAGAGCTTGTCGTGCAACTCCAGCGCCCTGGCATAATCCCCCGACTGGCACGCCGCCTGGAAATCGGCGCACAGCCGCGGGGCGACATTGGCCGAGACCGAGATGCACCCCCTGCCCCCGACCGCATTATACGCCAGCCCGAGATCGTCATTGCCGCTGAGCTGGACGAAATCACTCCCGCAGGTCGCGCGGTGCGTGGAGACGCGGGCGAGGTCGCCGGTCGCGTCCTTGACCGCGACGAACTTGCCCGGGAAGGCGTTCACGATCCGCGCCATCGTCTCGGGCTTGATGTCGGTCACCGTCCGGCCGGGGACATTGTAGAGCACGATCGGCAGGTCACACTGCGCCGCCACCGCCTCGAAATGGCGGAAGATGCCCTCCTGGCTCGGGCGGTTATAGTAAGGCGGGACCATCAGCACCGCGTCGGCGCCAACCTGCTTCGCGCTCTTGCAGTTGGCGATCGCGACCTGCGTGTCGTTCGATCCCGCCCCGGCGATCACCGGCACCCTGCCCTTGGCCTGCTCGACGCAGACGCGGACCACCTCGAAATGCTCGCCCGCGGGCATGGTCGCGGCCTCGCCGGTGGTGCCGCAGGGGACGAGCGCGCTCGACCCTTCAGCAATCTGCCATTCAACATGGTCGCGGTAATCCGGCTCCGAAAAGGCGCCGTTGCGGAAGGGCGTCACGAGCGCCGGAATCGAGCCGGAAAACATAGTCCCGAAAACATCCCTAATTTAACGAAATGGGGACTGGCAGATAGAAGCGGAATTCGTATTGTGTCCAGATGCTGGCTCCAGTGATCAAGAGCGCGTTGTTGCTTGTGGGCGTTTCGGGTCTCGCCGCGTCGTCGCAGATGACGCAGGCGCAGATCGACTGGTACCGCGCCGCGCTGATGCAGGACGGGCCGCGCACGCCGCCGGCCTATATCCAGTCGGACGAGCTTGCAGGCGCGGTGATCGAGTGGAAGCGGATCCAGCAATCGGACAATCTGCCCTTTGCCGATTATGCGAACTTCATGCTGCTCCACCCCGGCTGGCCCGGCGAGACGAGCCGGCGCGCGGCGGCGGAGACCGTCCTTACCGACGGCGCCTGGTCCCCCGGCCTCACGGTGCGCTTCTTCGAGCGTTTCCCGCCGCTCACCCCCGCGGGCAATCTCCGCTTCGCCGAGGCGCTGATCGCGCAGGGCCGCCCTGCCGATGCCGGCGAGCAGGCGCGCCGCGCCTGGCGCGCGGGCGTGCTGCGGCCCGCGGACGAGGCCAAGCTGGTCTCGCAATTCGCGGGATCGCTGACGCTCGACGATCATGACGTGCGGATGGACATGCTGCTGTGGCAGGGCGCGACCACCGCGGCGCAGCGCCAGCTCGGGCTGACCTCGGCGGGCAAGCGCACCTTGTTCGAAGCCCGGATCGCCTTCCGCACCAAGGCGCCCGATGCCGGGGAGAAGGGCGCGGCGGCCGAGCCGGCATGGCGGGGCGATCCCGGCTTCATCGCCGACCGCGCGCGCTGGCTGCGCGACAGTTCGCAGCTGATGGCGGCGCGCACCTATCTCGCCCAGCCGCGCCAGCTCACCAGCCGGCCCGGCCATGTCGAGAAATGGTACGAGCTGCTGCTCAGCATGGCGCAGGGCGCGCTGGCCGACGGTCAGTACGAGACCGCCTACCGCATCGCGAGCCAGGTCGACGACGCCTATCCGGCGGGCACCGATGTCAGCGACCGCCCCTATGGCGAGCGCGACGATTATACGAGCCTGGTGTGGCTGGCGGGGCAGACCGCGATGTACCGGCTCGCGCGGCCCGCCGACGCGGTCGGCATGTTCGACCGCTACGGCCATGGCTCGAAGACGCCGCAGACCAATTCGAAGGGGCTCTATTGGGCCGGGCGCGCCGCCGAGGCCTCGAACCAGGCCGCGACCGCGAACGTCTATCTCGAAAAGGCTGCGGGCTTCCCCGATCTCTATTACGGCCAGCTCGCGACCGAGCGGCTCGGGCGCGCGCTGAAGCGTCCGCCCGATTTCACCGCGCGCGTGGTCGATCCCGCGGTGCGCGACCGCTTCTACAAGCGCGAGACGGTGCGCGCGGCGCAGTTGCTCGGCACGCTCGGCGATTATGAGAGCCAGGGGCTCTTCATCCGCCAGATCGCCAAGGATGCGACCAGCGACACCGACCATATCCTCTCCGCCGAGCTGAGCCGCGCGATCGGGCGGCCCGATCTGGGGGTGATGGTGGGCCGCAGCGCACTCGAGAACGGGCTGTCGGACTATACCGCCGCCGGCTATCCCTCGGTGCGCGTGCCCGATGGATCGCAGGGGCTGTGGACGATCATCCACGCCATCGCCCGCCAGGAAAGCCAGTTCGACCGCACCGCGGTGAGCCATGCCGGCGCGCGCGGGCTGATGCAGCTGATGCCCGGCACCGCGCGCGAGACCGCGGGCAAGATGGGGCTGACCTATAACCGCGACGCGCTGACCACCGACACCGACTATAATATCCAGCTGGGTAGCACCTATTTCCAGCGGATGTTCGACCTCTACCAGAGCTATCCGCTCGCGGTGGCGGCGTATAATGCGGGGCCCGGCAATGTGAACAAATGGATCGCCGCGAACGGCGACCCGCGCATGCCCGGCGGCGACATGGTGCTGTGGGTCGAAAAGATCCCGATCTTCGAGACCAAGAATTACGTCCAGCGCGTGCTCGAGAACGCGGTGGTCTACGACCTGCTCAACCCGGAGCGGGCGCGGAGCCACGGGCCGGCGAATTTGAGCTGGTATCTGGGGAAGCGGACGCCGGGTTAGGCTCCTCTTCCCGTCATTCCCGCGAAAGCGGGAACCCAGCTTTCTTTTAGATTTTCCGCAAAGACGCGAAGCGGTTTCGGCAAGGGTCACGCCCTTTGCGCCTTCGCGTCTTTGCGGAACCTCTTCCTTCTTCCTCCCGGCATTCGCCGGGATGACGTATAGGGGCCAGATGGAAGACCGCCCCAATTACATCACCCCCGCCGGCTATTCCGCGCTCAAGGCCGAATATGACGCGCTGTTCGGGGGCGAACGGCCGAAGCTGGTCGAGACGATCGCCTGGGCGGCGGGGAATGGCGATCGCAGCGAGAATGGCGACTATATCTATGGCCGCAAGCGGCTGCGCGAGATCGACCGGCGGCTGGGGTGGCTCTCGAAGCGGATGAAGGCCGCCAAGGTGGTCGATCCCTCGAAGCAGGAAGACCGCGCACGGGTATGGTTCGGCGCCACCGTCACCATCGCCGACGAGGACGACAATCAGCGCATCCTCACTTTGGTCGGTGATGACGAAGCCGATGCGGGCGCGGGGCGGATCGGATGGAACGCGCCGCTCGCCCGGGCGCTGCGCGGGGCCGCGGTGGGCGACCTCAGGCGGGTGACTTTGCCCGCGGGCGAGCGCGAATATGAGGTGACTGCGGTCACCTATCCCTGAAAAGCGACGGAATTGCGCGGGTTTGCGGTGAATTGCCGGTCCATGAGGGTGCCCTTCCCCACCAGGGTGCTAGTCTGCCCATGGGCCGGGGCGTTTTCCGGTGCGCAAGAGAGTGAGGGGACCATGGCGACACAGCGTATCTACGTGTCGGGGCGGGTTCAGGGCGTGAGCTATCGCGACTGGGTGGTGCGGACGGCGAAACGGTTCGGGCTGATCGGCTGGGTGCGCAATTTGCGCGACGGGCGGGTCGAGATATTGGCCGATGGCGAGGAGGAAGCGCTCGGGCAACTGGTAGAGGCCTGCCGCGAAGGCCCGCCGCTCGCGCGGGTCGAGGATGTCTCGGCGGTGCCCGACGTGATCGACAAATGGTGCAAGGGCTTCACCAAGCGGTTTACGGCCTGAATCCCTCTCCCATCGGGAGAGGGAGGGAGCGCCGCAGGCGCGGAAGGGTGAGGGTGAACCTTCCCATGCACGCTGACCTTTGAGGCGAAGCCACCCTCACCCTCCCCCCGCCTTCGGCGGCGGGCCCCTCCCTCTCCCAAAGGGAGAGGGGTTTGGGAAACCCAGCGTTGCCATCCGCGGCGATTGACCGGGGTGGATACGGGTGCCAGCTTCCTCGCCTGACCCTTCAGGGAGAAACGCCATGCCCATTCCCGATAGCTGGACCCCCAGGCTCCTCAGCATCCTGCGCATCGTCGCAGGGCTGAGTTTCCTGCAGCACGGCACCTCCAAATTCTTCAATATCCCGCCCTTTCCCGTGCCCCCGCCCCTGCCCCCGATGCTGCTCGCGGCGGGCGTGATCGAGCTGGTCGGCGGCGCGCTGATCCTGATCGGGCTGTTCACCCGCGGCGCGGCGTTCATCGCCTCGGGCATGTGCGCGGTGGGCTATTTCATGTTCCACGCCCCCAACGGCTTCTTCCCCGGCGCCAATGGCGGCGAGGCGATCATGCTCTACTGCTTCATCTTCCTCTATCTGGCCGCGGCCGGCGGCGGGGCTTGGAGCGTCGACGCCCAGCGGGGCAAGCCCTGATGCCGATCCCGTCGGGCTGGGCGCCGCGGCTGCTCAGCCTGATGCGGATCGCGGTCGCGCTCGCCTTCATGCAGCACGGGACCGACAAATTGTTCGGCTTCCCCGATTTCGGCGGATCGCCCGACGCGCTGACGCTGCCGCTCGGCATCCTCGAATTCGGCGGCGGCGGGCTGGTGCTGCTCGGGCTGTTCACCCGGCCGATCGCCTTCATCCTCTCGGGGCAGATGGCGGTGGCCTATTGGTGGGTGCACGCGCCGCACAGCTTCTTCCCTGCAGCAAACGGGGGCGAAGGCGCGATGCTCTATTGCTTCGCCTTCCTGTTCCTCGCCGCGGCGGGCGGCGGGGCGTGGAGTCTGGACGCGCTGCTCGCTAAACGGCGGGGATGAAGCGCTTCCTCGCCCTCCCTTTGCTCGCGCTGCTGGCCGCGAGCACCCCGCGGCTCGCCGCCGATCCGGCGCTGATGTCGGAGGCGGTCAGGACGCTCGCCTCGCCCGAATTCGAGGGGCGCGGGCCCGGCACGCCGGGCGAAGCGAAGACCGTCGCCTGGCTGGTCGAGCGGTTCAAGACACTGGGGCTGGAGCCAGGCGGCGAAGACGGGAGCTTCATCCAGAAGGTGCCGATGATCCATACCCGCGTCTCGCCCGAGGGCGGGATGGCGATCGGAACGACGGTGGTCCATCAGGGCCGGGAGATCAACGTCACCACCGTGCGCGACGATCCCAAGGCCGATGTCATCGCGCCCCTCGTATTCGTCGGCTATGGCGTGACCGCGCCGGAGGCGGGCTGGGACGATTTCAAGGGCGTCGATCTGCACGGCAAGGTCGCGGTCTTCCTGGTCAACGATCCCGATTTCGAGGCCACTGCCAGCGACGACGCCAATGGCCGGTTCGGCGGGCGGCGGATGACCTATTATGGCCGCTGGACCTACAAGTTCGACGAGGCCGCGCGGCGCGGCGCGGTGGGGGCGCTGATCGTCCATGATACCGGCGGGGCGGGCTATCCCTGGACCACGGTCAACGCGAACAACGGCGAGAATTACGCGATTCCCGCGCGGCCGGGCGAGAACCGGCTGGTGCTCCAGGGCTGGATCGAGCACGGCATGGCCGACCGGATGTTCGCCGGCGCCGGGCTCGATCTGAACGCACTGCGAGTCCAGGCGCGTTCGGCGAAGTTCCGGCCGGCCGAGCTCAAGGGCGTGCGCTTCTCCGCCGAGCTGCCGGTGAGCGTCGAGCGGATCGAGAGCCGCAACGTGATCGCCAGGCTCACCGGCAAGGGGCATTCGAACGAGACGGTGATGTTCGGCGCGCATTGGGACGCATACGGCAAGGCCGCCGACGGCACGATCCGCCCGGGCGCGAACGACGATGCGATGGGCGTGGCGGGCGTGCTCGAACTGGCGCGGCTGTTCAAGGCGGGCAAGCGGCCCGACCGCACCCTCGTCTTCGCGCTGTGGACCGGCGAGGAGCGCGGGCTGCTTGGCTCCGAATATTATGCCAGCCACCCGCTCTATCCGTTGGAGACCACCGCCGCGAACCTGACGCTCGACATCCTCAATACGGCGGGGCCGTCGCGGAATGTCGTGCTGGTCGGCAACGGCAATTCGTCGCTGGACACGATGCTGATGGCCGTCGCCGCCGGGCAGGGCCGCACGGTGGTGGGCGAGACCTTCTCCGAGCGCGGCCTTTATTTCCGCGCCGATCATTTCTCGGTCGCGCGGCGGGGCGTGCCGTCGCTGCTGATCATGCAATTGGGCGGCGCGCCCGATCTCGCCGAGGGCGGGCTCGCGGCGGGGCAGGCTTGGCTCGACGGTTACATGAAATGCTATCATCAGGCCTGCGACACCTGGGATGCGGCATGGGATTTGCGCGGAGCGGCGCAGGATGTCGACCTCTATTACCTGATGGGCCTGCGCATCGCCAATAACGGCTTGTGGCCACGCTGGCGCACCGGCTTCGAGTTCGAGAAGATCCGCAATGCGAGCGCGGCGGCGCGGCGCTAATCCTCGGCGATATCCTCGTTCCACAGCGCCGGCTTCTCGGCGATGAAGCGGCGCATCAGATCGATGCAGCGCCGATCATCGACGATCTCGACCGTCACCCCGTGAGAACGCAGGAAATCCTCGTTGCCGCCGAAAGTCGTGTTCTCCGCCACCACGACGTGCGGGATCTTGAACTGCACGATCGTGCCCGCGCACATCATGCACGGGCTGAGCGAGGTGTAGAGCGTGGTCCCGGCATAGCTCGCCTGCCGCCCGGCATTGCGGAGCGCGTCCATCTCGCCATGCGCGATCGGGTCGCCCTTCTGGACGCGCTGGTTATGCCCCTCGCCGAGGATTTCGGAGCCGCGCGCCAGCACCGATCCGATCGGGCAGCCGCCCTCCTCATAGGATTTGAGCGCCAGCTGATAGGCTCGAGTGACGAGCGCGGGATCATGAGCCATGTCCGATCCTAAGCGGAGCAACCCCAGACTGGCAAACCCGCGCCCATCGTCCTAAGGTTGGGCGATGCCCAAGCGGAAGGGAGCGGGATGCGGTTTCTGAAGGTGCTGTTCTGGCTGTTGCTGGGCGGCCTCGTCGCGGCCTTCGTGATCACCAATGGCGACGAGCGGGTGAGCATCCATCTCTGGGGCGGCCTGATCGCCGATTTCAGCCTGCCGTTGATGCTTATCCTCGTCTTCCTCGCCGGCCTCCTCCCCGCGCTGACCGCCTATCACGCGCTGCGCTGGCGCACCAGGCAGCGGATCGCCGGGCTCGAGCGCGCGCTCGAGGTCCTGCGCGCGGTGGGCGACCCGGCGCCAGCCGAGCCGCTCGATCCCAGCCCGCCGCTACTGGAGGTGAGCCCGTGAGCACGCGCATCTATGTCGCGCTCGACACACCCGATCTGGGGCGGGCGAAGGAGCTCGCGAACCGGGTCCGCAACCATGTCGGCGGGATCAAGCTCGGCCTCGAATTCTTCATGGCGAACGGGCGCGCGGGCGTGCACGAAATGGCCGATATCGGACTGCCGATCTTCCTCGATCTGAAGTTCCACGACATCCCCAATACCGTCGGCAAGGCGATCCAGGCGCTGCGTCCGCTCAATCCCGCGATCCTGACGGTGCACGCCGCCGGAGGCCTCGCGATGATGGAGGATGCCAAGGCCTCTGCGCCTACGGGAACCAAGGTCGTCGCGGTGACGATGCTCACCAGCCTCGACCCTTCCGACCTCGAATCGATCGGCCTCGCGCCTGATCCGCACGAGCAGGTCGTCCGCCTCGCCGAACTGGCGAAATCCGCCGGACTCGACGGCATCGTCTGCTCGGGCAACGAGGTGAAGGCCGCGCACCGCGCCTGGCCGCACGGCTTCTTCGTCGTCCCCGGGGTGCGCCCTGCCGACGGGCATCACGGCGACCAGAAGCGCGTCGTCACCCCGCGCCAGGCGCTCGACGACGGTGCTTCAATCCTGGTGGTTGGCCGCCCGATCACCCAGGCCGGCGATCCGGACATGGCAGCGCGCGCGATCGAAGCGACGCTGTGACATGCGGATCGCGCTGACGCGGGACAGCGTTTGCGCCGGCGACGACGTGTTTGCCCAGCACGAACAGACGGTCACGGTCGATGACGCGCTACCGCTCGGTGAAGCGATCGGGCGGATCGCCTCGGACTATCTTGCCCGTATCTCGTGCGGAGAGGCCAGCTGGGTGGCGATCCTCGACGACGAGCCCGTCGCGGTCGTTGCGCAGCAATGGAAAGCGCCACGCCTCCATCCGGGCTACGAAACCCGCACGCTTCGCGACGGCGCGCGGCTTCACTTCGCCTATCATGTGCAGGAAGACCCCGAAAAGACCTTCGCGACGCGCCGCGGAACCCGGTCCTTCCAGGGCTAACGCCGCGCCTCGGCGGCCAGCCCCTTTGCAAGGGTCTCGCGCGCCTTCGCGGTCGGCAGGGCGCTCCCGGTCCCCAGGCTCTCGCCCATCGGCGCATTTTCGCAGACCACGTCAAAGGCGAGTTCGAACGCCGATCCCGACGCCGGCGCCTGCCAATCCTCCTGCTCCCCCGCATCGATCAGGACCTTGCCCGCTTCGTCATAGGCCTTGCCCTGAAGTCCGCGCGTCATCTTGCGCGCGCAATCGAAGGCGATCTGCCCCTTCACATAGGCGAACTCCTTGCCGGCGGGATAGATGAGCGGCACCCAGGCGATCGGCCGCGCCGGATCGCTCCGGTCGATATTCGCATCGATGATGATGGCGACCTCGGGGTCGGTCCCCAGGCTGACCAGCCGCCAATCCTGGGCCTGCGCGGCGCTGGCCGTGAGCAGTCCGAATGCGATCGATGCAATGCGCAGCATATGCCCTCCCTTGAAACGATGCCGGTGTCAGGAATCGCCGGCTTCGAGCAGCGCCCGACCCTCGCCGATCGGCGGCTTCGATCCGAAATGCCGGTCGCCGAACGGCTTTTCGCCGCACACCATTTCGAGCAGCTCCTCATAAGTGGTGCCGGGCTGGATATCGCGCCACGTCGCGGGCTCGGTGTGACGGACCACCGCGCCGTTGATGTCGTAATCGTCGCCCTCGCCGATCATCCGGCGGCGGCCCTTACAGTCGAACGAGATCGGCGAGAGCGCGGCGGCGCGGCCGTGATCATCGAGGCGCAGCACCGCGAGCACCCGGCCGCTGCGGATCGCGCCGTCGGTCTCGATGCTGTCCACATCGACGAAAAAGGCGCCCATGCGACTTTCGGCGACGCTGACGAGCACCCAATCCTCGGCATGCGCGGCGGCGGGGAAGAGCGTGAGCGCGGCGGCGAGCAGGAGCTTGTGCATCGCGATCAGTCCATCATCCCGCGCGCTTCGGCGATCGGCGGCTTGGCCCCGAACGAGGGGTCGGCCAGCGGCTTGCGGCCGCAGATCAGCTCGGTGGCGTTCTTGCCGTTACCGCCGGTCGTGTCGCGCCAGCCGGCCCCGGTTTCATGGCCCTCCTCTTCATTGCCATCGGCATCGAGACTCCAGGTCGTGAGCACATGGTAACGCGGCGCGGCGCAGTCGACCTCGACCAGAAACCGGATCGCTTCCGAGTCCCCGGCGCCGGGCGGGTTGACCAGCAGCATGATCCCGGAACGGGTCGTATCCCCGGTGCCGGCGGGACTCTTCGCATCGATGAACACGACCGGCCCGCCCTTGTCGGCGGTGACCAGCCGCCAGTCCTGCGCCTGGGCGGGGAGCGCCAGGGTCAGCAAACCCAGCGTCAATGCGATGCGAATCATCCCCGTCTCCCTTCGACTTCAAGCATATCGCGCCGGCCCAAGCCCTTCTATAGGCGGCGCGATATGAACGCTGCCCTACAGATCCGCGCCGCCGTCCATGCCGACCTTCCCCAGCTCCACCCCGTGGTCGAGCGCGCCTATCGCGGCGATGCGGCGCGCGCGGGCTGGACGCACGAGGCCGACCTGATCACCGAGGGCGAGCGCACCGATCTGGAGACGCTGACGCGGCTGATCGACGATCCCGCGAGCCGGCTGCTGATCACGCAGCAGGGCGAGACGATCATCGGCTGCGTCAACGTCCAGGACCGCGGGGGCGGCACCGCCTATCTGGGGCTGCTCTGCGTCGATCCTTTGCTCCAGGCCGGAGGGATCGGGCGAAAGCTCACCGCCGCCGCCGAGGATATGGCCCGCGAGGATTTCGGCGCCGAGCGGATCGAGATGACCGTGATCGAGCAGCGCGCCGAGCTGATCGCCTGGTACGAGCGGCTCGGCTATGCCCGCTCGGGCGAGCGGCGCGACTTCCCGATCGCGATGGACCCGCCGCTCTACATGACCGTGCTGGTCAAGCCATTCTCTTAGCCGCCTGTAAAGGGCAGCGCCGAGCCATAGCTTTGCCCGGGCATCGGCTCCTTGCCGCACACCAGCTCGCCCACCACGCCGAACTGGGTATTCGGCCCCGGCGTATCCCAGCTATCGGCGCCCGGATGCTCGTCCATCGGCTTGTGGTCGGCGTCATAGCCGCGCATCGTGACCACGCGCATCCGCCCGGTTGCGCATTCGAACTCGAGCGTCGTTTCGATCGCGCTGATCCCGTCCTCGTTGGCGCCCAGCCGCACGAACACATGGCCGCGCGACAGGGCCTGCGGCTTGCCCGCGCCGTCTGCGTCGAGGAAGAAGGTCGAGCCGGTGGTCGAACCCTCGCTCACCTTGCGCCAGTCCTGAGCATGCGCGGTGCCCGAAATGAGCAACGCCGCAGCAATCCCGAATGATTTCAAAACCATGCTAGACTCCCCGCTCCGCACCGTCAGGTTAGCGCCCGCCGAGGCGGGGTCAACCGCCGCGATCCCCCTCAGGACTTTGCGAGCAACGCGCGCACCGGCCCGATCGGAAGCGCCGGCCCGAACCGGGTGGCCGGCATTTTCGTCCTGCCGCAGACGACATCGGCAACCGCGGCATAGTTGCTGCCCTCGATCAGCGGATCCCAGCCGAATTCGGGCCGGTCCTCCTCGACCTGCAGCAGCTTGCCGGCAGCATTGTAGGAGGTCGATTTGCCGACGCGGATCTTGTTCCCCGGGCAATCGATCCGCGTCTCGGAAAGCACCGCATCCATCGGCGCGCCACCGGCCTTGATCACAATCAGGATATCGACCCCATGGACGTCGTTGGCGGCGTTGGTCACGGTCTGGGCATCGATCAGCATCGCCGCGCCACGATCGGCCGATGTCGAGATCATCCGCCAATCCTGCGCCAGCGCCGGCGACGCGATGGTGGACAGAAGAAGTACCGCAAACGCCCTCGAAAACATGCTGCCCCTCCCCCGGATCCTCGAGCATGAGCCTAGCGGCAGCCGGGCCATGGTCAACCGCCGCGAACCTGCCTAGGGAAGCGTCATGCCCGTTACCGCCAAGATCTGCGGCCTTTCGACGCCCGAAACGCTCGACGCGGCGATCGCGGGCGGGGCGAGCCATGTCGGCTTCGTCTTCTTCCCGCCCTCCCCCCGCCATCTGAGCTTCGACCGCGCGCGCCAACTGATCGCGCGGGTGCCTGCGCATATCGGCAAGGTGGGCGTGTTCGTCGATCCCGATGCCGACCTCCTCGACGGCGCGATCGCCTGTGGAATCGATACGCTCCAGCTCCACAAGGTGACGCCCGAGCGCGCCGCGTCGATGCAGCTGCCGGTCTGGGCGGCGGTGGCGGTCAAGACGCGCGCCGATCTGGATGCCGCTTCCGGCTTCCGCGGCGCGGTCGAGCGCGTCCTTTATGACGCCAAGACCCCCGAGGGCGCGCTTCCCGGGGGGATGGGGCTGCGCTTCGACTGGACCCTGCTCCAGGGCTTTCGCCATCCGGTGCAATGGGCGCTTTCCGGCGGGCTCGACCCGGGCAATGTGATCGAGGCGGCGCGGGTGACGGGTGCCGAGCTAGTCGATGTCTCCTCGGGCGTCGAATCGGCACCTGGCGTCAAGGATCCGGGCAGGATCGCCGCGTTCCTCGGCTCGTTGGCCTCGCTCTAGGGTCTGTTGAGATTCAGGATTCCCTAAGAGTGTAAATTCTGATTCAAACTGCGGATGGACAGACTTGTTTTGAC
>NZ_JAPDOK010000008.1 GCF_026013415.1 Sphingomonas caeni | reverse complement strand
GTCAAAACAAGTCTGTCCATCCGCAGTTTGAATCAGAATTTACACTCTTAGGGAATCCTGAATCTCAACAGACCCTAGTGTCACCTTTCACATGCTGGGACGGCCCAGTCTGGTGCGCCAATCGAGTCCGGACCCTAATCCATCACCCGCGCCACCGTCCTGAATGCCTTCCCCTCCACCCGGATCTCGTTGAACGAGGGCGGATGCGCGCGGATGCGTTCGGAAAGAGTGCCCGCGCCGATCATCCGGACCGAGCGCCCGCCGACCTCGTGCAGAATATCGAACGGGTCATGGACATGGCCCGTCAGCACCGCATCGATTCCCGCGCCTGCCAATGCCGCCAGCGCCCGCCGCCCGCCGCGCGTGCTCGAATGCATCCGCGTCGCCGCTTCCACCAGCGGATGATGGCAGGCGATAAACTTGAGGTCGTCCGCGGGCGCCGCCTCGACCAGCGCCAGCGATTCCTGCAGCGCGTGCACGCCGACATGACCCTTCGACCAGTTGAGCCGCCACTGGAAGCGCGCGGTGGTCTTGAGCGGCACCACGCTCACGCCCTTGATGTCGAGCGGCCGTTCGATCATCCGCTCGAGCGCGGCATAGCGTTTGTACGGCGTCACGAAACGCGCCCAGGGATTGAAATAGGGCAGGTCGTGATTGCCGACCTCGACCGTGATCGGCCGCTCAAGCCCCTCGAGCCACTTTGCCGCCGCCGCGAATTCGTGCGGCCGCGCGCGCATCGTCAGGTCGCCGGTCAGGATGACCGCGTCGGGCGCCTCGGCCTTCACCACGCGCGCGAACCAGTCGACTGCGGCGCTGTCCTCGGCGCCGAAATGCACGTCGCTGACGTGGAAAAGCCGGATCATCGCGTTCCTTTCCGACCCTTGCGGGTCAGGCCTTCCGAGTGGCGATGAACGCCTTGAGGCTCCTTCCGCTCCGGATCGGCGTGTCGGGGTCGAGCGTGACGGGCTCGCCGTCGAACAGCGCGAGCACCGGCCAGGGGTCACGGACGCGCAACTCCTCCGCATGTGCGCGGTCGACCGCATGCGCCGCGATCCAGTCGCCATTTACCCATTCCCAGCCGATCTGCGCGATCGAGCGCCAGTCGCGCGCATCGACCCCGATCACTTCCAGCCCGGTCTCCACCGGCGAGACGAACACCGCCTGATAACGATGCCGAAGCTTGCCCGCGCCCTCGACGCGGATGCCGTGGCGGTCGAACGTGTTGCGCCACGCCGCGCGCGCTGCCGCGAACAGCCGCCCGATCCTTCCCTTGCGCGCCGCTTCGCGCGCCCGCGCCCAGCTCGCGGCGGGCCCGAGGATCAGCCCGACGAACGCGCGATGCTCGCCGGCCTCGACATAGGGCAGCGCCACCCGCCGCGTCTCCGCCGCCGCCGCCTCGACGATCTTGTGCGGATCGAGCGGGTCGTGGAGTGCCTTGGCGAGCAGGTTCATCGTGCCCCCGGGGAGGATCAGGAAGCTCCCCTTCCATTTCGCCAACGCACGAAGCGCCGCGTTGATCGTCCCATCGCCCGCGAACAGCACGACGGTATCCACGCCCTTGCGGGTGAGCGAGGCGCCTTTGGGCAGGCCGTGCTCGGGAAAATCGGTGCGCCCCGCCAGCGTGAGCCCCTGCTCCTCGAACAGCGCCTCGAGCGCCGCGCATTTCGCCTCCGTGGTGGAACCGGACCCGGGATTGGTGATCAGCCAGAGTTTCTTCATGGGCATCGTAACGCCCTGGAATCGATTTGTTCCCACGATCCTCCCGTTCCGGGGAGGATCAGTAGCGGTACAAGCGCACCTTCTGGATCCCGAAGCCATCGGGCGGCAGGCGGACATGCCGCCCCTGATGCGTCTGGTCGCCGTTGAGCCGCCGCCCCGCTGTCCAGACACCGTCGACGAACTGCCCTTCATCGACCTGATCGAGCCCGAAGCGCCCCTTCCCGTCCACCGGCTCGACGGTGACCGTAATCCCCCGCCCCGCGACCAGATACTCCTCGCCGCCCAGCCAGAGGATCAGCCCGCCATGCTCGCCGGGCGCCTGCTTGTCGCGCGCGGTCCAGGGATCGACGAAGGTCACGGTGAAGCGCGCGCTGCCCAGCTCGGCGGCCTGGACGCTCTCATCGACCTTTCCCTCGGGAGTGGCCGGCGCGCCGAAGCCCATGATCCGCCCCTCGGCCTGGGCTTTCAGGATCACGGGCGCCAGATTACCGAGCATCGCATAGAGCCCGCCCAGCCGCTCGGCGCCCGCCCCGTCGAGACCATCGATCGAGAAGGGGCTGAAGCCGAAGCCGCGATATTTGCCGAACACCAGCATCGCGTTGGGCACCATGCGCGCGTCGCCGGCATAGTTGGCCTCGGGCACGAACAGCGGGTTGCCGGGCCGGGAATAGCCCTCCGCAATCGCGGCGAAGCTGGGAAAATAGATGTCGGGCGCAAGGAAATCGATCGCGGGTGCACCGCGCTTCCATGGCTCCCAGAGATGCGCGAGCGGTCCCCCGGCGGGATATTGCCCCGGCTTGCGCCCCGGAAAGGCCTGCGCGCCGTTGACGTACATCGGCAGCGGATATTCGCGCTTGCCCGCCCGCGCGATCGCATCGGCGTAACGCGCATAGGCGAGCGCGGTGAACGCCTCCTCATCCCCGCCCGCCTTGGCATAGGCGGCATCGGCGAAGGGCCCGTGCTCGCGGGCATCGGGCAGGAAGCCCATCTCGTTCTCGACCTGCACCATGATCACCGTGTACCGGTCGCCATCCACCTCGCGGACATGCTTCATCAGCGCCGCGAAGGCCTTGGCATCGGCATCGCGGGTCGCCGGGGCGAAGGCGGAGAGGATCTCCTGCGGCTTGCCGTCGGCGGCCAGCGCATAGGGAAAGCGCTTGCGGTCGCGCTTCACCCAGCTGGGTACATAGGTCGACATCGAATTCTTCCACGCGCCGAACCAGAGCAACACCAGATGCATGTCGTTCGCGCGGGCATCCGCGATCAGCCAGTCGATGCTGGTCCAGTCGAACCTGCCTTCCTCGGGCTCGATCAGCTCCCAGCTCACCGGCGTCAGCACCGTGTTGAGGTGCATCGCCCGCATCCTCACCCAGCGCGGCGCCAGCCACGCCCGGTCCGACGCCGAACTATTCCCCAGCTCGCCGCCCAGGATCAGGAAGGGCTTCCCCTCGACGATCAGTTGACCGCCCTTGAGATGCGGAATCTGCGCAGCGGCCGGAACGGCGGCGAGCAGCAGGACGAGCGCGAGAAGGCGGCGGAGCATGTCGATATTGTACGAGTACACGCTCCCGAAACAAGCTCAGGGTTTGACGATCCCCACCAGCTCGATCGTGAAGAGCAACGTCGCGTTCGCGGGAATGATCGACTTGCCCTTGGCGCCATACGCCAGGTCCGCGGGTAGCGCGATCTCGATCGTGTCGCCCACGCCCGCCATCGGCACCGCAAGCTGCCAGCCCTTGATCAGCTTGTTCAGCGGAAATTCGGCGGGCTCGTCGCTCTTGTCGAACACCACGCCATCGATGAAGCTGCCGACATAGTTGATGCGCACCGTATCGGTGACCAGCGGATGCCGACCGCTGCCATCGCCCTTCACGCGCCGCCAGCGGCCATTGCCGGGAAGCGGCTGCCACCCGTCACTCGCCTTGAGCGAGGCGATGGCCAGGCTCTGGCGATTGTGCCAGCCCGCGTCCTGCGAGGGCGGCGGGTTCTCGGGCAACGCGGTCTGCGCGAACGCCGCACCCGGCACCAGCAGCGCCGCGGCGCCCAGAATAGCCCCGCTCATCGTCTTCAACATCATTCGAACTCCAGGATCGCCGCGTCGACTGCCAGGCTGTCGCCCGCGCCGAAATTCGCGGCCTTGACCGTGCCCGCCTTCTCGGCGCGCAGGATATTTTCCATCTTCATCGCCTCGACCACCGCGAGCGGCTGCCCCGCCTCGACCCTGTCGCCGGGGCCGACGTGGAGCTGGGTGAGCAGCCCCGGCATCGGCGCGAGCAGGAAACGGCTCATGTCGGGCGGCACCTTCGCGATCATGTGCCGCGCCAGCTGCGCCACGCGTGGGCGATAGACGCGCACCCGGTGCGTCGCGCCGCGCGTGGTGAGCCGCATATATCCGCGCCGCCGCTCGATCTTCACCGACAGCGGCTCGCCCTCGACCATCGCGCTCACCAGGGTCTGCCCCGGACGCACCCCCATCTCGATCGCCATCGCGCGCTGATCGACCACCACCTGGCCATCGTCGAGCGCCACCTTGTGCTGGTGCGTATCGAACATCACCGTCCAGTGCCGCGCGAAGGCGGGCGCTTCGCTCAGCTTGCCGCTGATCTGCCCGGCACGCATCGCATCGACCCCCGCGACGATCGCCGCGATCGCTGCCAGCCGCGCGGTCAGCCGGTCGGCGGGCGGCGCGCCGGCGAACCCTTCGGGATATTCCTCGGCGATGAAGCCCGTGGTCAGCGCCCCGGCGCGGAAGCGCGGATGCTGCATGATCGCGGAGAGGAAATCGAGATTGTTGCCGACGCCCTCGAGCTCGAAAACGTCGAGCGCCTGCACCTGCAGGTCCGCCGCCTCGTCACGGGTCGCGCCATAGGTGATCAGCTTGGCGATCATCGGATCGTAGAACATCGAGACCTCGCCACCCTCGCGCACGCCGTCATCGACGCGGACATATCCGCCGGTCTCCGACGCATGCTCGGTGCCGGGCGAGGTATCGACTGGCGGGCGATAGCGGGTGAGCCGCCCGGTGCTCGGCAGGAAGCCGCGATAGGGATCCTCGGCATAGACGCGGTTCTCGATCGCCCAGCCGGTGAGCGTCACCTCGTCCTGCGTCATCGCCAGCTTCTCGCCCGCGGCCACCCGGATCATCTGTTCGACCAGATCGATTCCGGTGATCGCCTCGGTCACCGGATGCTCGACCTGGAGCCTTGTGTTCATCTCGAGAAAATAGAAGCCCTGGCCGGTCGTATCGGCGCCGCTGACGATCAGCTCGACCGTGCCCGCGCTGTAATAGCCCACCGCCCGCGCCAGCGCGACCGCCTGCTCGCCCATCGCCTTGCGCATCTCGGGCGTAACGAAGGGCGACGGCGCCTCCTCGACCACCTTCTGGTGCCGCCGCTGGATCGAGCATTCGCGCTCGCCCAGATAGAGGATGTTGCCATGCTGGTCGCCCAGCACCTGGATCTCGATATGGCGCGGGCTCTCGATGAACTTCTCGATGAAGACGCGGTCGTCGCCGAAGCTGGCGAGCCCCTCGCGCTTGGTCGCCTCGAAGCCCTCGCGGACATCCTGCTCGCCATAGGCCAGCCGCATCCCCTTGCCGCCGCCGCCCGCCGAGGCCTTCATCATCACCGGATAGCCGATGTCGCTGGCGATCTTCACCGCCTCGTCGGTGTCGGCGATCTCGCCGAGGAAGCCGGGAACGACGTTCACGCCCGCGGCCTTGGCGAGCTTCTTGGACTCGATCTTGTCGCCCATCGCGGCGATCGCCTCCGGCGGCGGCCCGACGAACGCGATCCCGGCCTCGGCGCAGGCCCGCGCGAAGCTCTCGCGCTCGGACAGGAAGCCATAGCCGGGATGGATCGCATCCGCCCCGGTCTCCTTCGCGGCGAGCAGGATCAGATCCGCCTTGAGATAGCTCTCACTCGCAGGTGCGGGGCCGAGCCGCACCGCCTCGTCCGCCATCAGCACATGCGGGCTGCGCGCATCGGCGTCGGAATAAACCGCGACCGTGGCGATCCCCATCCGCTTGGCGGTGCGCATCACCCGGCAGGCGATTTCACCGCGATTGGCGACCAGGATTTTCTTGAACATCAGTTGCTTTCCGGTCGGGACGGCTGACGAATGGCGAACCAGGTCAAGATCAATGTCGAAAAGACCAATACCGCGCCGATCCAAAACGCGGCGACCGCCTGGGGCGCGAAGCACTCGGCTGCCAGATCGCCGAAGCGCTCGCAACGCTCGTTTTCGGAACGCAACCACGCCTCCGCTGCGAGATAGTAACATCCCCAAGCGGCGAGCAGCGCAACCGCAGCAATGATCCGCCGCGTCACTCCGCCGCCTCGCACGCCCGCATCGGCTCCTCGCCCGCAAGGGGCGTCAGCCCCAACCGCGCGAACAGCGCCGCGTCAGCGTCATCCCCGGCATTGCCGGTGGTGAGCAATTTGTCCCCGGTGAAGATCGAATTGGCGCCCGCGAGGAAGCACAAAGCCTGTGTCGCATCGCTCATGCTCTCGCGCCCCGCGCTCAGCCGCACCATGCTCATCGGCATGGCGATCCGCGCCACCGCCACCGTCCGCACGAACTCGATATCGTCGATCTTCGCCAGCGGGGTATCGGCGAGCATATTGCCGAGCACGGTGCCCTTCACCGGCACCAGCGCATTGACCGGCACGCTCTCGGGATGGCGCGGCAAAGTGGCCAGCGCATGGACGAAGCCGACGCGGTCGCCGCGCGTCTCGCCCATCCCCACGATCCCGCCACAACAGACGTTGATCCCCGCCGCGCGGACATTGTCTAGCGTGTCCAGCCGGTCCTCGAAGCCGCGCGTCGAGATGACGTTGGCGTAATTCTCCGGCGAGGTATCGATATTGTGGTTGTAGTAATCGAGCCCCGCCTCGGCGAGCCGCCCGGCCTGCTCCGGCGTCAGCATCCCCAGGGTCATGCAGGTCTCGAGCCCCATCGTGCGCACGCCGCGAACCATCTCGACCACCGCGTCCATGTCGCGGTCCTTGGGGCTGCGCCACGCCGCGCCCATGCAGAAGCGCTGCGACCCGGCATCCTTCGCCTGCGCCGCCGCCTGGAGCACGGCACGCACGTCCATCAGCTTGGTGGCCTTGAGCCCCGTCTCCGCGCTCGCCGACTGGTTGCAATAGCCGCAATCCTCCGGACAGCCGCCGGTCTTGATCGACAGCAAGGTGCAGAGCTGCACCTCGCCCGCAGCATGATGCGCGCGATGCACCTCGGCGGCGCGAAAGACGAGGTCGGTGAAGGAAAGATCGAACAGCGCGGCGATCTCGTCGCGCGTCCAATCGGTACGGATTTGCATTCGCGCTCCTATTGCGGCCTGCTCACGGCGATGGGTTTGAGCATCAGGATGATCTGTTGCGGCGTGCGACGGTCGAGCGAAACCTCAACCGTCATGGGCTGCCCCGCAGCATTGTACCAGCTCCACGAAAGCCCGACATTGTCGCGCAGCTCGGCATAGCCCCGCGCCGATTGCCGCTTCGCCATCGCGCGCAATGCCGTGTCGAGTGCCTTGCGGTTGACCGTAGCGCGCGTGAACGAGGTCATGTTGCACTTGGGCGCCACGCCCGATGTCGCCGGGACGGCTTCCAGATAGTGGATCGAGCCGTAGGAGGAGGTCCAGCTGCGCCAGTTGGGTGGCGCCGCATCGGTAAAGCTGTAGCCTCGGCGCGAGGCGGACGCGCCGCGCTTGAGCTTCTCGATATCGTAGAGCCCCGGGACGCAGGTCGCCTCGAACTCGGCGACCGCATCGGCCTCCGTGCTGGGGCGGACCCGCATCTGTTCGGTGTCCTGCGCCGGCAAAGCGGGGACGGGGTTCAGGGCGAGCAGCAGGGCGATCATTCGGCGGCCTCCTCCACCGGCGGCATATTGTGCCCGAGCAGCCTGAGCACTTCCTCCGCCGCGGCGACCAGATTGGTGCCGGGGCCGAAGATCGCCTGAACGCCCGCGGCGCGCAAGAACTCGTAATCCTGCGCGGGGATGACGCCGCCCGCGATCACCTTGATATCGGCGCGGCCGGCATCCTTCAGCGCGGCGATCAGTTCGGGGATCAGCGTCTTGTGACCCGCCGCAAGGCTGGAGGCGCCGACGACATCGACATCCTTCTCGATCGCGAGCGCGGCGCTTTCAGCGGGGGTCTGGAAGAGCGGGCCGGGGACGACTTCGAACCCGAGATCGCCGAACGCCGAGGAGACGAGGTTCGCGCCCCGGTCATGCCCGTCCTGTCCCATCTTGGCGACGAGCAGGCGCGGCTTGCGGCCCAGCCGGTTCGCGGTGGCTTCGACGCCACGCTTCAAACGTTCCCAGCGCGGGTCATCCGCATAGGCCCCGCCATAGACGCCCTGCACCGGCCTGGGCTGCGTGGCGTAGCGGCCGAACCCGGCCTCCATCGCCGCGCTGATCTCGCCGAGCGTCGCCCGCCTGCGCGCGCATTCGACCGCCAGCTCGAGCAGATTGCCGGTGCCCGCCGCACCGTCCTGCAACACCGTCAGCGCGGCCTGGCACGCGGCTTCGTCGCGTTCTGCCTTCACCCGGGTGATCCGCGCGATCTGCGCGTCGCGCACCGCGTGGTTGTCGACATCGAGGATGTCGATCGGCTCTTCCTCGGCCTTGCGATACTTGTTGACCCCGACGATCACCTGCTCGCCGCGATCGATCCGCGCGGCGGTGGCGGCGGCGGCTTCCTCGATCATCGCCTTGGGCCAGCCCGCCGCGACGGCCTTCGCCATCCCGCCTTCGGCCTCGACGCGCTCGATGATCTCCCAGGCCTTGTCGACCAGCTCCCGGGTCAGGCTCTCGACATAATAGGAGCCGCCCAGCGGATCGACGACCTTGGTCATCCCCGTCTCTTCCTGGATCACGATCTGCGTGTTGCGCGCGATCCGGGCGGAGAAATCGGTCGGCAAGGCAATGGCTTCGTCGAGGGCGTTGGTATGCAGACTCTGGGTGCCCCCCAGCATCGCCGCCATCGCCTCGATCGTGGTGCGCATGACATTGTTGTACGGATCCTGCTCGGTCAGCGAGACGCCCGACGTCTGGCAATGGGTGCGCAGCATCTTCGAGCGCTCGTCCTGTGCGCCCAGCTTGGTCATCACCCGGTGCCACAGCACGCGCGCGGCGCGAAGCTTGGCGATCTCCATGAAGAAGTTCATGCCGATCGCGAAAAAGAAGCTCAGACGGCCTGCGAACTTGTCGATATCCAGCCCTGAAGCGACGCCATATTTCACATATTCCATGCCGTCGGCGATGGTGAAGGCAAGCTCCTGCACCTGCGTCGCACCGGCTTCCTGCATGTGATAGCCGGAGATCGAGATGCTGTTGAACTTGGGCATCTCGCGGCTGGTATAGCCGAAGATGTCCGAGATGATCCGCATGCTCGGCTCGGGCGGATAGATATAGGTGTTGCGGACCATGAACTCCTTGAGGATGTCGTTCTGGATGGTCCCGTCGAGCGCGGCGCGCGGCACGCCCTGCTCTTCGCCCGCGACGATGAAGAAGGCGAGGATCGGGATCACCGCGCCGTTCATCGTCATGCTGACCGACATCTGATCGAGCGGGATGCCGTCGAACAGGATCTTCATGTCCTCGATCGTGTCGATCGCCACGCCAGCCTTGCCGACATCGCCGGTGACGCGCGGATGATCGCTGTCGTAGCCGCGATGCGTGGCGAGATCGAAGGCGACGCTGAGGCCCTTCTGCCCCGCGGCGAGGTTCCGCCGGTAGAAGGCGTTCGATTCCTCTGCGGTGGAGAAGCCGGCATATTGGCGGATCGTCCAGGGGCGGCCGGCGTACATCGACGCGCGCACGCCCCGCGTGAACGGCGCGAAGCCGGGGAGGCCGGGATCGAGGTCCGCGACGTCCGCTTCGGTATAGAGCGGCTTGACGTCGATCCCCTCCGGCGTGCGCCAGGTGAGATCGCGGCCCTTTACTTCCTTTGAGGCGAGGGCCTGCCAATCGGGGACGGTGGGTTTGTCACTCAACTTCCCTCTCCCCTCGGGAGAGAGGGAGGGGCCCGCTCGGCGCAGCCGAGTGGGAGGGTGAGGGTCAGTGCGGTGAGGTCAGTGACCCTCACCCTTCCCACCGCTTCGCGGCGGGCCCCTTCCATCTCCCCCAAGGGGGAGATGGAGATTGGATCAATGCCCCTCACGCGGCGTCTCCATGATCTCGGTCAGCACCCCGCCCATATCCTTGGGGTGGACGAAGAAGATCAACGTCCCATGCGCCCCGATCCGCGGCTCCCCGAGCACCTTGGCCCCCTTCGCCTCGAACCACGCCTTGGCCTCATGGATATCCGGCACCTCGTAGCAGAGATGATGCTGCCCCCCCGCCGGGTTCTTCGCTAGAAACCCGTGAATCGGCGACCCCTCCCCCAGCGGCTCGATCAGCTCGATCTGCGAGTTGGGCGTATCGACGAAGCACACCTTCACCCCCTGCGCGGGCAGGTCGAACGGCTCGCGGATCACCTCCGCCCCCATGACGTCGCGGTAGAAGCGAACCGAGTCCGCAATCGAGGGCGTCGCCACGCCGACATGGTTCAACCGGCCCAGTTTCATCGATTTCACCATTTCACCATGCCCAGCCCGGAGCAGAACATGAAGCTCGCGAGCGCAAAGACGGCCAACTTCATGCCCACCGTGACCCAGAACTCGAACGGCTCCTCGTCCCGCCAGACCCATGTCTCCTCCGGGGGACCCCATATCGGCCCGCGCAAGATAAACTCGGCCGATCCACGCTTAAGGTCGATGATCGCCCCGAACAGGCTCACCGTTCCCATCAGGGCGACCACGCCCAGCCAGACAAGGGAAAAGGGGTCGCCGCTCATCACACCAGCTCCACCGCCATCGCGGTCGCCTCGCCGCCGCCGATGCAGAGCGAAGCGACGCCGCGCTTGCCGCCGGTAGCCTTGAGCGCGCCAATCAGCGTGGCGAGGATGCGCGCGCCCGAGGCGCCGATCGGATGCCCCATCGCGGTCGCGCCGCCATGGATGTTCACCTTGTCGCGCGGGATGCCGAGATCGTGCATCGCGAACATCGTCACGCAGGCGAACGCCTCGTTGATCTCGAACAGATCGACCTCGCCCACGCTCCAGCCGATCTGCTTGAGCAGTTTCTCGATCGCCCCGACGGGCGCAGTGGTGAATTGCGAAGGCTGGCGAGCGTGCGCGGTATGCCCCACGATCCGAGCTACCGCCTTCAGCCCCTTCGCCTCCGCCACCGATGCGCGCGTCAGCACCAGCGCCGCGGCCCCGTCCGAGATCGAACTCGCATTCGCCGCGGTGATCGTCCCGTCCTTCGAAAAGGCCGGGCGCAGCGTCGGGATCTTCGAGGGATCGCCCTTGAGCGGCTGCTCGTCCTTGTCGACCGTCTCGGTGCCCTTGCGCGTCTTCACCTCGACCGCGACGATCTCGCCGTCGAACGCGCCCGAGGCCTGCGCCGCCTGCGCGCGCGTCAGCGATTCGATCGCATAATCGTCCTGCGCCTGCCGGGTGAGCTGATATTCGCCCGCGGTATCCTCGGCAAAGGTCCCCATCGCGCGCCCGGGCTCATAGGCGTCCTCGAGCCCGTCGAGCATCATGTGATCATAGACGGTGTCATGCCCGATCCGCGCGCCGCTGCGGTGCTTCTTCGAGAGATACGGCGCGTTCGACATGCTCTCCATGCCGCCCGCGACGATCATGTCCGCGCTGCCCGCGCCGATCGCATCGGCAGCCATCATCGCAGCCATCATGCCCGACCCACACATCTTGTTGACGGTCACCGCCTCGACATGATCCCCCAGCCCCGCATAGCGCGCCGCTTGCCGCGCCGGTGCCTGGCCGAGTCCGGCGGGAAGCACGCAGCCCATGTAACACCGCTCGACATCTTGCGGGTCGACCCCCGCGCGCTCGACCGCCGCCTTGACCGCCGTCGCGCCCAGATCGACCGCGGAAGCGCCCGACAGGCTGCCCTGGAAGCTGCCCATCGGCGTGCGGGCATAGGAGAGGATGACGATGGGGTCGGTCATGAAAAAACCCTCGAAAGCCTTGTGATCGACATCAGCATTTTTCCATCTGATCCTCGCCCGACAGGACGTAGGAGTCGCCCTTGCGGACCCAGGTCTGGCTGAAGCGTTTGAACCCGGTTAAGTTCAACGTGAATGATTTGCCGCGGGCGATCGATGCGAACTTGCCTTCCAGCGTTCCCTTGGCGTCTTCATTCCCGGTGTCGCCGTCGTCGTAGAAGGTCGGCACTTTCGCCACCAGCACCGGCTTGTCGGGGCGCAGCTCGGTCAGCCAGAAGGTGGAGCAGCTATAGCCCTGCCCCATCCACCCCGCCTCCGAATAGATGACCGGCACCGGCCCGAACTTGTCCGATACCGACCATTCGGTCGGCCCCACGCCAAAGCCGTTGCCCACAACCGCCTCGGGAAACTTCCCCGTCACGCGAAAGCCGTCGCCGTCGGGCACCAGGTAGTAGATGCCTAGCGATCCGGTACAAGCGTGGCACGCGCCTGCGCCCTCGTCGGCTTCGGTCACCGTGATCAGCACCGCGCGGTCGCCCTGCCAGACCAGCTTTCCGGCCTTGGTGGAAAAGCCGTCCACACCCGCAACGGGTTCCGCCTTGCCGAACACCGCCTTGAACGCCCGCGCGCGCTGCTCGGCCTCGGGGAGCGCGCGCACCGCATCGCTGGCCGCTGCCGTCGCGGTCGGCGTGGGCGCGCTTTCGTTGGTAACCGGCGCCGCGCCGCACGCCCCAAGCAGCAGCGCCGCGAAACAGATCACGCGCGGGAGTCGCGGGCTCATTGCTTCACCCCATCACCTTCCCAGTCGCACACATCTGACAGGCGCTGTCGCGAGCTTCGCACATAGTGGTCGCCCTCACGCAGCCAGGTCTCCGTCAGATTCTCCGCGCCGGTATACTTCACCCGAAACGAGCGTCCCTGCTCGATTCCGACGATTTCGCCGCCGACTTGGGCGTGGGGCTCCTTGTAGTAGACGCCATAGGATAGCGGGCCTTCCGCCACGGTCACCGGCCCCTCGTCGCGGAGTTCGATCAGCCAAAAGGTGCCGCACGACGAGCCGGCACCCATGCTTGCTTCGGCGACATAGAGCGTCGGCGGCCCGAAAAAGCCCGAGACGTTCCAGTCATAGACGAAACGCGGCCCCAGCTCCCACGTCTTGCGCACCCTGTACGGCTTGCCGTCGCCGTCGCTGTCCAGATAGCTGACCCGCAGCATCTTGCCGCGCTGGTAGAGCGGCTGATCCGACGCGATCAGGACGCGATGCTTGCCATTGTGGAACAGCGTCTCGGGCGCGGTGACCCATTTCCCGCTGCCGTTCCCCTGCTCGAACGCCGTCCGGTGGCCATAAACCGCCTGAAACGCGCGCGCGAGGAGCTCGGCATCGGCAATCGCCGGTCGCATCCCCGCATCCGAACCCGCCACGTCGGAAGCATTGGCGTCGGCAATCGCGACCGCATCGCCCGCTTTCAATGGCGAACCGCATCCCGCGACCAGCAATGCCGCGAGCAGCGCGCTACAGCGGGATATTGTCATGCTTCTTCCACGGGTTCTCGAGCTGCTTCCCCCGCAGCTTGCGCAGCCCCAGCGCGATCCGGCGCCGCGTCGAGTGCGGCATGATCACCTCGTCGATGAAGCCCTTGCTCGCCGCCACGAACGGGTTGGCGAAGCGCGCTTCATACTCCGCGGTACGCTCGGCGATCTCGTCCGCCGTCTTGCCGCGGAAGATGATCTCCACCGCGCCCTTCGCGCCCATCACCGCGATCTCGGCGGTCGGCCAGGCATAGTTCAGATCGCCGCGCAGATGCTTCGACGCCATCACGTCATACGCCCCACCATAGGCCTTGCGCGTGATCACGGTGATCTTGGGCACGGTCGCCTCGGCATAGGCGAAGAGCAGCTTGGCGCCGTGCTTGATGATCCCCGAATGCTCCTGCCCGACGCCCGGCAGGAAGCCCGGCACGTCGACGAAGGTCAGGATCGGGATCCCGAACGCGTCGCAGAAGCGCACGAAGCGCGCGGCCTTTTTGGACGAATTGATGTCGAGGCACCCGGCGAGCACCATCGGCTGGTTCGCGACCACGCCCACGGTGCGGCCCTCCACCCGGCCGAAGCCGATGATGATGTTGGCGGCGTGCGCGGGCTGGAGCTCGAAGAAATCGCCCTCGTCGAGCGTCTTCCGGATCAGCTCGTGCATGTCATAGGGCTGGTTGGCGCTGGGCGGGATCAGCGTGTCGAGGCTGTCCTCGATGCGGTCCCAGGGATCGTCGGTCGGCCGGTCGGGGGCATCGACGCGGTTCGACGCCGGCAGGAAATCGATGAAGTCGCGCGCCGCCAGCAGCGTCTCGATATCATTGTCGAACGCCACGTCCGCAACCGAGGATTTGGTGGTGTGGGTGACCGCCCCGCCCAGTTCCTCCTGGGTGACGACCTCGTTGGTGACGGTCTTCACCACGTCCGGACCGGTCACGAACATGTAGCTCGAATCCTTCACCATGAAGATGAAGTCGGTCATCGCCGGCGAGTAGACCGCGCCACCCGCACACGGCCCCATGATCAGCGAGAGCTGCGGCACCACGCCCGAGGCGAGCACGTTGCGCTGGAACACCTCCGCATAGCCCGCAAGGCTCGCCACCCCCTCCTGGATGCGCGCACCGCCGCTGTCGTTCATCCCGATCACCGGCGCGCCGACCTTCATCGCCATGTCCATGATCTTGCAGATCTTCTGCGCGTGCCGCTCGCTCAGCGACCCGCCGAACACGGTGAAATCCTGGCTGAAGACGAACACCAGCCGCCCGTTGATCGTGCCCGATCCGGTGACCACGCCGTCGCCGGGGACGACCTGCGCCTCCATCCCGAAATCGACGCAGTTATGCTCGACATACATGTCGAGCTCCTCGAAGCTCCCCTCGTCGAGCAGCACCTCGACCCGCTCGCGCGCGGTCAGCTTGCCCTTGGCGTGCTGCGCGTCGATCCGCTTCTCCCCGCCGCCCTTGCGCGCAGCTTCACGGCGCCGCTCCAGTTCCTCGATCGTCGAAGACACAAGTTTCTCCTGTTACGACCCGCCTTAGCTCCGGGGCCGGGCCTGCGCCACCCCGTCTAGCGGGGTTCGACGATCAGCAGCGATACGCCCTGCCGCGGCAGCCCGAAGGCGATATCCGCCCGCCCACGCTTCACGGCAACCGGCGCCGCCCAAGCCTCCGGCACCATCTGCGATGCAGTTTCGAGCGCGGCATATTGATCGCGATTGACCGAACGCGGTGATCCCATCGCGTTCCAGGCGGCGAAGGCGTTGCCATGGCTGCCGTCGACGCGCCACTGGGTCACCCTCGCCACCCGCGCCTTGCCGAGCCCCGTCAGCGCGATCGACACCTGCGCCGAGGGCCCCGCGACATCATCGTCATGATAATGCCAGACGAGGATCGCGATCCTGCCGTCGGCGGTCCGCGTCGCCAGCACGCCGACATCCGGGTCACCCCGGACCCCATCCTTGAGAATCGCGTCGAGCGGCGCCTGCCTCGCGCTCGTCGCCGCCAGCTGCGTCGGCCCCAGCATCGCAAACAGGCGGAAGGTGTTGAGCACCGGCAGGTCGATGCCGTTGCTCGCCAGCTGGCGGTATCCTGCGAACCAGGGCTGGTCCTCGAAGGTGAAGGCCCAGGTCAGCGCGCCTTCGAGGTTGACCCTGTGCCGCGCCGCCAGTTCCCACAGCCGCGGAAAGCTGGCGGCGGTATAGCTCGAATAGACGGTGCCGTTGCGGTAATTGACCCCCGGGCCCGAACAGGCCGCACAGCCTTCCGGATCATTCTCGCCGATCACGATCGGCTTGTCCTTGAGGGCCGGCACGGCCGCGATCTTGGCGAAGCCCTGATCGACGGTGCGCAACTGCGCGTCGAGCCCCATCCGGATATGCCCGTCGACCAGCGTTGGCGCCCCCTTGGCGTGGAAGGCAAGGAAATCGGTCGGCGTGCCCTGCGCCACGACATGCGCGAGGAAGCCGTCCATGAACGTCCCGCCCGCCCCGGCGACATCGGGCCCGCCCACCCGCGCACCGGGCAGCGCGCGGCGAATGCCAGCAACGGTCACGTCGTGGAGCCGGTAGAATTCCTCCGGCGTCCCCTTCCAATAGGCGGACAGATTGGCCTCGTTCCACGTCTCGAAATACCAGCGCAGCACTTCGTCGCGCCCGTATCGCTCCACATTGTGGAGCGTCCAGCGATAGACCAGCTCCTCCCATCGGCCATAGTCCCTGGGCGGATATTGCCAGCCGCCGTCGAAGCTCGAGCCACTGACGGTCGGGCGCCAGTCATGCTGGTAGCGCATCCCCGGCGGAGCGCTCGACAGCGCCTCGGGCATGAAGCCGACCTCGAGATAGGGATGGATGCCCCGTGCGCGATAGCTGTCGATGATCGCGTCGGAGATCGTCCAGTTGTACACCGGATTGCCCGCCGCATCCTCGGTATAGGCGTTGGTGCTCCCCCATTTGAACGCAGGCGTGCCGTCGCCGCTGGTGAGCAGGTTGTGCGCGCGGAACCAGATCTCGCCCGGGCGCAGCGCGCCCAGATGGGTGAGCAGCTTCCGCCCATCCTTCATCGTTGCGTAATTGGGCTCGTCGGCGCCGAAGAAGCGCCAGATCGGGGCGAGTTGCCCCACCGGCGTGCTCGCATCCACCGTCATCGGCACGGCAAAGTCCTGCGCCGAAACGGGCATTGCCAGCAGCGCGGCGGCAAACGCGAGGAGATAGCGCATCACAGCTCCTTCAACGGAATCCGCGTATCGGCCAGCAAGGCGGGATCGGGCGAGAGCCCCGCCACCACCAGCCGCCGCCCGCCGACATAATCCTTGGTCGCGTTGACGCAGTCGAGCGCGATCACCCGGCCCTGCCGCAGATACACCACCGAAAAACTCCGATCCTCCGGACGCCCGCGCACCACCGTCGCATCATGCCCGATCGAGAGCCCGACGGTCTGGAGCTTCAGGTCATACTGGTTCGACCAGAACCACGGCACCGCCTCATAGGCCGCCTCCTGCCCCAGGATCGTCTTCACCGCGACACTCGCCTGGTCGTTGGCATTCTGCACCGATTCCAGCCGGATGACGGCACCTTCTGCGAAGCGGTTCGAATGGAGCGCGCAATCGCCGACCGCGAAGACATCGGGCAGCGAGGTGCGGCACTGCGCGTCCACCAGCACGCCGTTCCCGCCCTCGGCCCCCGCCGCAAGCAGGGGCTCGACCGAAGGCACGATCCCGATTCCGACGATCACCAGATCGGCAGGCACGACTTCACCGTCAGCCAGCCGCACCCCGGCAACCTTGGTCTCGCCTTCAAGCCCCACGACCTGCTCGCCCAGCCGCACCGTCACGCCATGCGCGCGATGCTCGGCCTCGTAGAAGCGCGACAGCGGCTCGCCCGCGACGCGCGCCAGCACCCGGTCCATCGCCTCGAGCACGGTCACCTGCTTCCCGAACTTGCGCAGCACCGCCGCCGCCTCGAGCCCGATATAGCCCCCGCCGATCACCACCACGCGTTCGACGCCCTCAAGCTCACCCAGCATCGCATCGGCATCGGCCCGCGTCCGCACCGTATGCACGCCCGCCAATTCATGCCCGCCGCTCGGCAGCAGCCGCGGCTTGCCCCCGGCCGCCCAGATCAGCGCACCATAGCCGATCATCTCCTCGCCGATGCTGACGACATGCGACGTCGGCCCCACCCGCGTCACCCGCTTGCCGAGCAGCATCTCGATCCCCCGCTCGCCCCAAAAGGCCGCGGGCCGGATCAGGATCCGCTCGAACGCCTTCTCCCCCGCGAAATATTCCTTCGACAGCGGTGGCCGCTCGTACGGATATTCGGGCTCGTCCCCGATCACCGCGATCGAGCCCTCGAACTTGTTCTGCCGAAGCGCGATCGCCGCCTGCGCGCCGGCATGGCCCGCCCCGACGATCACGACGTCATAGCGCTTCACTGGCCGGTAAACTCCGGCTTGCGCTTCTGCAGGAACGCCGTCACGCCTTCCATGAAGTCCGCGGTCTTCGCCGCCGCGCTCTGGTGATCGGCCTCGACCTCCAGCGTGCTCGACAGGGTCCCCGTCAGCGCCGCCGCGACCTGCTTGCGGATCATCCCCAGCGCCTTGGTCGGCATCGCGGCGAGCTTCTGCGCGACGCCCATCGCCTCGTCCATCAGCGCCTCGTCATCGACCACGCGGCTCACCATCCCGGCGTCGCGCGCATCCTCGGCGCTCATCCGCTCGCCGAGCAGCGCCATTTCGAGCACCTTGGCGCGTCCCGCGCTCTTGGCGATCAGCCAGGTCGCCCCCGCATCGGGCACCAGCCCGATATTGGCGAAGGCGAGCAGCAGATAGGCCGAGCGCGCCATCACCACGATATCCCCCAGCAGCGCGAGCGAAGCCCCCGCCCCCGCCGCGGCGCCGTTCACCGCGGTCACCACCGGAATCGGCAACGCCGCGAAGGTCTCCGCCACCGGATGGTAATGCGCCCGCAGCGACACGCCCGGATCGCGCACCCCCATCCCCGCCGCGCTCGCCGCCAGATCGGCGCCCGAGCAGAATGCCCGCCCCTCGCCGGTCACCAGCACCGCGCGAGCGCCTTCCTCGACCGCGCGCAACAGCGTCTCGCGCAGCAGGTCGAGCATGTCGGGGCTCAGCGCATTGAGCCGGTCGGGCCGGTTGAGCCGCACCACGGCCACCTGGCGCTGCATCTCGAACAGAACGTCGCTCATGCCTCTTCCCTTCGCTCCTGCGTCCCCGCTAAGCCCGTCCGCACGAAGCGGCAAGCGACCGCATCCCGGGAGAGAATGCAATGAAGCTCGATTCATCCGTCGCCGCCGTGGTCACCGGCGCCGCCTCCGGCCTGGGCGCCGCTACGGCACGCGCGCTCGCGGCGCAGGGCGTCAAGGTCGCGGTGTTCGACATCCAGGAGGAAGCGGGCCCCAGGATGGCGGAGGAAATCGGCGGCATCTTCTGCCGCGCCGATGTGCTTTCGGACGACTCGCTCGACGCCGCCTTCGAAAAGGCCCGCGCCGCGCACGGTCAGGAGCGCATCCTCGTCAACTGCGCGGGCAGCGGCAATTCGATCAAGACGGCCTATCGCGACAAGGCGACCGGCGAGATCAAGCAATTCCCCAGCGCCGCCTTCGCCTTCATCCTCCAGCTCAACACCGTCGGCACCTTTCGCTGCATCACCCGCGCCGCGGCGGGCATGCTCGCGATCGATCCGGTCGAGGGCGAGCGCGGCGTCATCATCAACACCGCCTCGGTCGCCGCGCAGGACGGGCAGATGGGCCAGGCCGCCTATTCGGCCTCCAAGGGCGCGATCGTCGGCATGACCCTCCCCATCGCACGCGATCTCGCCCGCGACCTGATCCGGGTGAATTCGATCCTGCCCGGCGTTTTCGACACCCCGCTGCTGCGCGGCGTTCCCGAGAATGTCCGCACCGCACTCGAAGCCTCGGTCCCCAACCCCTCGCGGCTCGGCAACCCCGACGAATATGCCAGCCTCGCGCTAGAGATGATCCGCAACGGCTATTTCAACGGCGAATGCGTGCGGCTGGATGGCGCGATCCGGATGGGGATGCGCTGACGGTTCGGGGACAAACCCCAGTCGCGAAGGGCGGGGATTGGGTGGATTGCCGTCTGGCGGCTTTGAGCAGATGAAGGGGCAAATCGGACCTAAGGAGCGGGTCATGTTACGATGGATGGTCGTAGTATTCATTATCCTTAGCTCACCCGCCCTTAGCGCGGCCCCCGCCCCCGGTTCTTCTGCTTCGACGGAGTTGGGATTCAGCGGAGCAGTGCTCACCATACGCAGTTCCGGCATCGAAGCGCGGACGGGCGTAGATCACCGTACGATTGCTCTTCTAACCGCTGACAATAGACGGATCACGATGGCACTAAACGATGGAGGTGGCCGCCTCGGTAATGGGGGGTTGAATCTATATAGCGTCGGTCACGGCAGGTTCGCGATTATGAGCGAGAAAGACTGCGTTTCAATTGATCCGATAAAAGGTGTCCTTGCATCGTGCCCACTGCAGGAACCATGCACCCCGCAGCTAGGGTTGGACGCGGCGTTCCTTGGCCGATTTGATTGGATGAACGGGTTTGACCGTCCGACAGGGGTATTCGGGTGGCGGTTTCGGTATCTCCCTTTTTACGATGCTGCCTGCGCCAAATAAGTCCGCTATTGAGGATTGGCACTGGCCGCTTCGACGACCGGAATGGGTCGAAAGCGATCATGGTGCCCAGGGGTTTGAAAAACAGATGGTCGCCAACCTCTTTTGGCGCCTCCTCTTTAAGCAGCCTTGCCGCTTGCATTGTTGGATTTCAACGGCTTAGCTTGGTACGCCGGAGGCATTCCGGCCGCTCTTTGACATCGCAAATCCATCCGGAACGCAGGCCGCCGGGAAGGTGCGCGGCAGTGTGAAGCTAGTGTCAACTTTCGTTTCGGCGTGTCAGGCGACGACTGCGGTCGCGATCATCCGTTCGATCGCCGCATCGTCATAGCCCAGCCCCGCCAGCACCGCGCGCGTATCCTGCCCCAGCAGCGGCGGCGCGACCGGATCGACCACCGGCGTCCCCCCCAGCTTGAGCGGCGAGGCGACGATCTTCACCTCGCCCGCGCTCGGATGCGGCAGCGTCACCACCATCTCGCGCGCCACCGCCTCGGGCGCGTTCAGCGCCGCGCCGACGCCGCGCACCTCGCCCGAAGGCACCCCGACCTCGCGTAGCCCCTCCAGCCACCACTCGGTCGTCCGCGCCGCGATCAACGGCACGATCTCCGCCAGCAACGCCTCGCGGTTGGTCACCCGCCCCGCATTGGTCGCGAACCGCGCATCCGCCGCCAGATCGGGCCGCCCCAGCAGCTTCCCGCACAAAGCCGAAAACTGCCGGTCATTCCCCGCCGCGATCACCACGCGGCCGTCGCTCGTGTCGAACACCTGATAGGGCACCACCGTCGGATGCCCGTTGCCGAACCGCTTGGGCTCGCTCCCCGAAACCAGCGCCGCGCTCCCGACATTCGCCAGCATCGCCAGCTGGCAATCGTAGAGCGCCAGATCGATATGCTGCCCCACTCCGTCGCGGTCCGCCGCGATCAGTCCTGCCAGCACCGCCTGCGCCGCCGCCATGCCGGTGAACAGGTCCGCAACCGCCACGCCGACCTTCATCGGCTGCCCGTCCACCTCGCCGGTGATCGACATCAGCCCGCCCTCGGCCTGGATGACATAGTCATAGCCCGGCCGCGCGGCGATCGGCGACGTCCGCCCATATCCCGAGATCGAGCAATAGACGATCCGCGGGTTGATCGCCGCGATCGACGCATAATCGAGCCCGAATCTGTCGAGCCCGCCCAGCTTGTAATTCTCGACCAGCACGTCCGCGTCGCGGGCCAGCGCCCGGACGATCTCCTGCCCCTCGGCCGTCGACAGATCGAGCGCGATGCTGCGCTTGTTGCGGTTCGCGCACAGATAATAGGCGCTCTCGGTCCCGGCATAGGGCGGTCCCCAGGCGCGCGTATCGTCGCCGCCTTTGGGGTTCTCGACCTTGATCACCTCGGCGCCGAGATCGGCGAGCACCATCGTGGCCCATGGCCCCGCGAGCACGCGCGAGAGATCGAGGACTTTGCGGCCGGCAAGCGGAGCGGGTCGTGGATCGGTCATGCTCCCCACCTAGCCGCACCTTGCCGCGCGCGCTATCACCCCCGCCAAACAGGGAGAGGCGATATGGGCGAAGCACTGACGGGACTCGAACTCCGCTCGACGGTCACCAGCGCGGGCAAGCTCGTCCTCAATCTCGAGGAGGTGCAGGTCGGCGCCCCCGGCCCGGACGAAGTCGTGGTCCGCGTCGAGGCCGCGCCGATCAACCCCTCGGACCTCGGCCTCCTCCTCGGCCCCGCCGACATGGCCACCCTCGCTGCCGGCGGCACCGCCGAGCGCCCCATCCTCACCGCCGATATCCCCGCCCAGCGCATGCCCGCCATGGCCGCGCGGCTCGACGAATCGATGGCTGTAGGCAACGAAGGCGCGGGAACCGTCGTCGCGGCAGGCGACAACGTCACCGCGCTGCTCGGCAAGAAGGTCGGCATGATCGGCGGCGCGATGTACGCGACCTATCGCAAGCTCGCCGCACAGGGCGTCATGCCCCTGCCCGAAGGCGCCACCGCCGCCGACGGCGCCTCGATGTTCGTCAATCCGCTGACCTCGCTGATGTTCGTCGAGACGATGCGTGCCGAGGGCCACAAGGCCATCGTCCACACCGCGGCCGCCTCGAACCTCGGCCAGATGCTCAACCGCATCTGCCTCAAGGACGGCGTCCCGCTGGTCAACATCGTCCGTAGCGAAGAACAGGCAGCGATCCTGCGCGAGATCGGCGCGGCCGTAATCCTCGACAGCAGCGCCGAAGACTTCCAGGCCCAGCTCACCGAAGCCTGCGCCGCGACCGGCGCCACCCTCGCCTTCGACGCGATCGGCGGCGGCAAGCTCGCCAACCAGATCCTCCACGCGATGGAAGCGGCGGCCAGCCGCGGCCAGCCCTATAGCCGTTACGGTTCGAGCGTGCTCAAGCAGGTCTATATCTATGGCATGCTCGACGTGGGCCCCACCTATCTCGACCGCCAGTTCGGCCTGAGCTGGAGCGTCAGCGGCTGGCTGCTCACGCCCTTCCTGATGAAGGCCGGGATGGAAACCGGCATGCGCCTGCGCCAGCGCGTGGCCGACGAGCTCACCACCACCTTCGCGAGCCACTATACCGCGACGATCGGCCTGGCCGAAGCGCTCAAGCCGGACGTGGCGGCGGCCTATCAGCGCAAGGCGACGGGGGAAAAATATCTGATCGACCCGAGCCGTTAGGGCGATGATCGAGATTGAAGTCTTTGAAGGCGCAGACGACAGGAAGCTGTTGATGGTCGGAACATTTGCCTGCTTGCCGCGCGCCGGGGAGTATCTCGCGGTCGAGGTAGAGGGCTATTTTCGCTATTTCGATGTCGTCGAGGTGTGGCATCGTAAAGACGAAAGCGCGGATGCCTTTCGACCCTGCATCCGCGTCAAACTTGATGACTAGCGGCGAAAGCGTGGAGCGGGTGAAGGGAATCGAACCCTCGTCGTAAGCTTGGGAAGCTTCTGCTCTGCCATTGAGCTACACCCGCGAGCGCGGCGGGTCATATCGGCTGGGGTCCATGCCTTGTCAAATCCCTTTGCGGGGCGGGTGCCATATTCAGGGCATGACGAAGACGCGCCGCATGCCATAAAGCAGGTGCCGAGGGGGGATCGGCGATGAATCAGCGTTTCGGAGGGGCGGCAGTGCGGCTTCCCGGCTGGCCCGAGGGCGCGACGCGCGCGGCGCTGGTCCGGACGGCGCTGGCCTTCCTCGCCGCACAGCTGATCTATTGGCTGATCATCTCGCCCTTCGTCTTCGCGCCGCCGCCGCCCTTGCCGGGCGGGATCGAACTCAGCGCGCCGCTTTATGCCCGGCTCGCATCCCCCGATCCGGCGGGGCTCGCCCAGGCCGAGTTCAAGCCCGGGGAGCTCCCGATCGCCGATTGCTGCGATCCCGGATACCGCGCGGTCCGGCTGACCTTCGACCTGCCCGCGGGATCGCCGCCGCTGGGCATCATGCCGAAGATCGGGGCGGATAATTACCGGATGCTGGTCAACGGTTCGACGATCTACGCCGAAGGATCGATGCGGCTGCCGGGCGCGACCTATCACGGCAATGTCCGCCGCGTGTTCCGCATCCCCGAAGCGGTGCTCAAGCCGGGCAGGAACACGCTCGAATTCATCCTCGTCCGCGACGATGGCGCCCCCTTCTTCTTCGTCGGCGGGGCGACGATCGCGCCGTACGAACCGCTGGCCGCCGCCTTCGCCAGCCGGGCATTCACCCTCAACGACTATCTGACGATGAGCCTCGCCATCGGCGCGGTGATGGCGATTCTGGTGTTCGTGGTGTGGGTGCGCGGCAATCGCCAGGCGGTTTTGTTCTGGATGCTCGCGGTGGTGCTCGGCTGGACGCTGCGGCTGCTCTATTTCTACCTGACCGATCCGCCAATTCACGGCATCGCACGGATGTTCTTCCTGTTCGCGTGCGTCGGCTTCGTGCCGGTGGCGTGGCTGAACCTCGCCAATCACTGGATCGGAGCCCCAAGCAAATGGATCGGGCGCGTGTCGCTCGGGGCCTATGTCGTGCTGCTCGCAGCGATCGGGACGATCTTCGTGTTCGGACTGTGGGACAAGGTCGACACCGTCGATCTGGTGACGCAGTGGTTCGTGCTGGCGATAGTGGTCGCGGCGGCGGGGCTGTTCGGGTGGCGCGTGATCCGCAATCCCGAAGGCAGCTATTGGGAAACTGCGATCTTCGGCCTCTGCCTTTCCCTGATGGCGTGGGACGCGATCGGCGCGGTGGCGGGGTTCGAGTCCGACCAGCATTCGAACCGCGCCATGCCCTTCCTGACGCTCGGCATCGTCGCGGCCTATCTCGCGCGCAACATCCGCCTGTTCCAGTCGTCGCACCAGCTCAACACCATGCTCGAAGGGCAATTGGTCGAGCGCACCGCTGCGCTCGAAGCCGCGCATCTGCGCGAGAAGGAGATGGTGCGCGAGCAGGCGCATGGGGCCGAGCGCCAGCGGATCATGCGCGACATGCATGACGGCCTCGGCAGCCAGCTCATGTCGATGCTGCTGATGGCGAAGCGCGGCCAGGCCGAGCCTGCCGCGATCGCCGATGGCCTGCAGGCGGTGATCGACGAGATGCGGCTGATGATCGATTCGATGGATTCGGTGGGGGAATCGCTCGCCTCGGCGCTGTCGATCTTCCGCGAGCGGACCCAGGCGCGGGTCGAGGGCGCCGGCTTCGCGTTCGACTGGACCAATACGGCGGAGCGCCTGCCCGACTACGGCCCGCGCGACGTGCTGCAGATTTTCCGCATCCTGCAGGAGGCGGTGGTCAACGCGCTCAAGCATAGCGGCGGGGACCGTATCACGGTGCGGATCGCGCCCGCGCCCGATCCGGCCTTCGCGCTCAGGATCGAAGTCGCCGACAATGGGACGGGCATGAAGGGTGCCAGCACCCGCGGCCGTGGGCTGGTCAACATGGCGGCGCGCGCAGAGAGTTTGGGCGGCGCGCTGGCGCTCGACGATGCGGGCGGTACCCGCGTGACGCTCGATTTGCCCGAACGGAGCCAGCGCGCAGCATGAACCGCGAACCCACCAGGCGCATCGCGATCATCGACGACGATCCGATCGTGCGCGAGCATCTGATCGAGATCATCAGCGCCGCGCCCGATCTCGATCTCGCCGGGGTGGCGCCGACGCTTGGCAAGGCGCGCGAACTGCTCGCGCTCGCCCCCGACCTCTTCCTCGTCGATATCGGCCTGCCCGACGGCAGCGGGCTCGATTTCGTCCCCGAGATCAAGGCGGCGGGCGAGGCCAAGGCATTGATCCTGACCTCGTTCGGCGACCGCGAGACCGTGGTCAGCGCGATCCGCGCGGGGGCGGACGGCTATCTGCTCAAGGACAGCGATCCGGCTATCGTGCTCGACGGCATCCGTGTGACCCTGGAAGGCGGCGCGCCGATCAGCGCCGCCGCGGCGGTCTATCTGCTCGAGCGGCTCCGCCATGGCGGGGCGATGATCGAGCCGGCGGTGCAGGAGGATAGCGGGCTGACCCCGCGCGAAGTCGAATTGCTCCAGCTGTTCGCCAGGGGCGGCAGCTACAAGGAATCCGCCCGCCTGCTCGGCATCTCGCCGCTCACGGTCGGCAATCACGTCAAGTCGATCTACCGCAAGCTCGCGGTCCATTCGCGTGGCGAGGCGGTGTATGAGGCGGTGAAGACCGGCCAGCTCCAGCTCTGACCCACCACGTTCATGGCATCATAGCCATGGCATGTCGGCCCTGATTCCAAGGGAATAGCCTCCCCCGAATAGTTTTTCGGGAGGGGTATAGAGTGATCAGGGTTTTCAAGCGCAGCCTGCTGCTCAGCACGGCGATGATCGGCTGCACGCTCGCTTCGGCGGCGCAGGCATCGACGACCACCAACCTGACAATCACCTCGGTCCAGGCGATTGCCGGCCAGTGCCAGATATCCTTCACCGCCAATGTCGCGTTTTCCAGCGCCGACAATAACGGCGCCGATCAGTTCCGAACCGGCATCGGGCCCACCAACGGACCCGTTGCATTCGGCTCGCTGACCCAGTCGCTTTTCGGCGGATCGACCAGCGTTTCGCGATCGATCGCGATTGCCCCGACCCAGCAAGCCACCGCGGCGCTGTTCGTGCTCGTCGAGGACCGGATCCCCAACGGAAGCTTCTTCGTCGAGGAACGGGCGCAGATCCCGACCTCCAGCCTGCAATCCGCGGGCGGCGCGTGCCTGATGCTGATCCCCAATGCCCCTCCGGTCGCCAATGCGGGACCCGATCAGACCGTGCGCGAACTCGCCCCGGTGACGCTGGACGGCAGCGGATCGAGCGATCCCGAAGGCCAGCCGCTGACCTATGCATGGGTGGTTTCCGGTGGCCTGCCCGTCACGCTGACCGGCGCCAACACCGCCAACCCGACCTTCACCGCGCCGACGATCAGCGCCAACAACAACAGCATTTTCCAGCTGACGGTGAGCGACGGCGTGAGCAGCCGCACCGATACCGTCACGGTCAACTATATCGACAATATCGCCCCGGTCGCCTCCCCGCCGGTCCCGTTCCAGACGGTAACGGGCGGATCGACGGTCACACTCCAGGGCGCGGGCAGCGACGGCAATAACGACCCGCTGACCTATCGCTGGAGCTATCTGGGTTCGAACGTGCCGCTGACCGCGCCGACGCTCAGCAATCCGAACAGCCAGAATCCGAGCTTCGTGGCACCCGTGAAGACGACGGGCGTGCAGGAACTCTATTTCAGCCTGATCGTGAATGACGGCTTCGAGGATTCGGTGGCCGCGCAGGTTCAGGTCAATATCGCCGCGAACGTCGCGCCGGTCGCCAATGCGGGCACCAATTTCGCCGCGGGCGGCGGCACCACCGCAACCCTCAACGGCACCGCCTCGAACGGCGGCGACGGCGACCCGATCACCTATAGCTGGACGCAGGTGTCGGGCCCGACGGCGACCCTGACCGGCGCGACCACCGCGACCCCGAGCTTCACCGTCCCCGCCGCCTCCAACGTGGCGCAGACGATGACCTTCCGGCTGTTCGTCAGCGACGGGCTGGCAACCTCCTTCCCGTCCGACGTCACCGTCACCATCCCGACCAACGCGCCGCCGGTCGTCAATGCCGGCCCCGACGCGACCGTGACCGCGGGGAGCCTCGTCACCCTCTCGGGCTCGGGAACCGATCTTGAAAACGATCCGATAAGCTTTGCCTGGTCGCAGAATTCGGGAACACCGGTAACGCTCACTGGAGCGACGACGCTCAACCCGACCTTCACCGCGCCCGCCAAGACGGCCTCGTCACAGGTGCTCACCTTCGCGCTGACCGGCAATGACGGCAACACCACGGGCCAGCCCGACACGGTCGACATCACCGTCCCCGCCAATGTCGGCCCCACGGCCAATGCCGGTCCGCCCCAGACCGTGGGCGGAGGCACGCCGGGCACGCTCAACGGCAGCGGCTCGACCGATGGCGACGGCGATACGCTGACCTATAGCTGGGTGCAGACCGGCGGTCCGCCCGTGACGATCACCGGCGCGAACTCGGCGACCGCCAGCTTCACCGCGCCGCCCTCGACGCTTGCCGCACAGACGCTCACCTTCAGTCTCACCGTCAGCGACGGCATCGGCAGCAACACGGCGAGCACAACCGTGACCATCCCGGTCAATGGCGCCCCCATGGTTTCGGCGGGCCCCGATGTCACCGTCCCCGGCGGCTCGCAGGTTACCCTGGCCGGCACCGCGACCGACCCCGAGAGCGATCCGCTGACCTATCAATGGACCCAGCTGGGCGGCCCCACCGTGACGCTGACCGGCGCCACCACGCTCACGCCGAGCTTCACCGCCCCGGCGCGGACCGGATCGGCGCAGGTGCTGACTTTCGTCCTGACCGCCAATGACGGCACCTCAACCTCCGCACCCGACTCGATCGACGTCACCATCCCCGCGAACGTCACGCCGGTCGCCAATGCGGGACTCGACGTGACCGTCAATGGCGGATCGCAGGTGACGCTCAACGGTGCCGGCTCGGCCGATGGCGACGGCGACACGCTGACCTATCAATGGGTCCAGACCGGCGGGCCGCCCGTGACGCTTTCGAGCTCAACCGTCGCCAATCCGACCTTCACCACGCCGATCGGCGGCGCGCTCGCCCAGACGATCACCTTCGATCTGGTCGTCAGCGACGGCATCGCCAGCTCGGCGCCCGACAGCGTGACCATCTCGGTCAATCCCAACGCCGCGCCGGTCGCCAATGCCGGCGCCGACCAGGGGCCGATCAACAGCGGCCAGACCGTCACGCTCAACGGCAGCGGATCGAGCGATCCGGACAATAATCCGCTGACCTATCAATGGACCCAGATTTCGGGGCCCCCGGTCACCCTCTCCAACGCCGCCGCCGCCAATCCCAGCTTCGTCGCGCCCAATGTCACGGGCACGCAGAATCTGGTGTTCCAGCTCGTCGTCAACGACGGGACGGTGAATTCGCAGCCCGATACGGTGACGATCGCGGTTCGGGCGGTCGGCACGATCACGATCATCCAGCGTGTCGTCGGCGCGGATTCGAGCTTCAGCTTCACCTCCGACGTCACGCCGCTCGCCGGCACGATCATAACCACGAACGGCACGGGGCAGCGCGCCGCCACCCAGGTCTTTGCGGGCCAGCACACGCTTGCCGCCGCGGATACGCGTCCGGCCGGCTATGCGCTGACCTCGATCAGCTGCAACGACAGCGATTCGGTGGTCAATCTGGCCAACCGGAGCGTCGCGATCACGCTATCGCCCAACGAAAATCTGGTGTGCACCTTCACCAGCGCCGATACCCGCACCGCGGCGACCCTGGCGATCCGCAACTTCCTCACCGCGCGCAACGCCGCGATCCTCGCCAGCCAGCCGGACCTGCAGCGCCGGCTGGACCGGCTGAACGGGATGGCGCCGGGCGCGGGATCCGCTTCGGCCTATGGCGTGCCGATCCCGGGATCGGGCCATCTGCCGTTCCAGCTCACGCTGGGCAATTCGGGGATGCGCGCTTCGGCGAGCCTCGGGATGGCCAGCTCGGCGCTGAGGCCGGGCGCGGGCGGCTCGGCGTTCGACATCTGGGCCGAGGGCTATCTATCGACGCTCGGCTATGCGGGTCACCAGGGGCGGTTCAGCATCGTCTATGTCGGTGCGGATTACCGCGTGGGCGACGGCCTGCTGATCGGCGGGCTGGTCCAGTTCGACCGCTTCTCGCATCGCGGCGGATGGACGCCGGGCACGGCCGACGGAAAGGGCTGGATGGCGGGTCCCTATGCCACTGTCCGGCTGGCGCCGCGGCTCTATGCCGATCTCCGTGCCGCATGGGGGACCTCCGACAATCAGGTCTCGCCGCTCGGCACCTTCGTCGACGGCTTCGGCACCCACCGCGCCTTGTACAGCGGCTCGCTGATCGGCGACTTCGATCTCGGCACGAATACCGGAATCCGACCGGAAGTGACGGTTCGATATCTGGACGAGCGACAGAAGGGCTATGTAGACACGTTCGGGGTCAGCATTCCGGGCCAGCGCGTGGGACAGGGCGACATCAGCTTCCGCCCGCACGTCTATCATCTCTTCGATCTCGGCGGAGATTGGACGCTCCGGCCCTTTGCCGAGGGCGAAGGCATCTACACCTTCGGGCTCGACCCGGCCAATGTGCTGGGCAGCGACTTCCGGATGCGGATCGAAGGCGGCGCGGACATCGTCCTGATCGGCCGCTTCCGCATCGGCGTGTCGGGCTTCCACGACGGCATCGGCGGCGGGAGTTACGAGAATAGCGGCGTCCATGTGACGCTCTCGCTCGGCAGGTAGCAAGCGGGAGCGAAGGGAGGGGTGGCGCCGCGGCAACGACGCTCGGCTAGCGGACGACCACCCCTCCCTTCATCACCCCGCTCACATGCTCGAGCAGGCGAACGTCCTCCAGCGGATCGCCCTTCACCGCGACCAGATCGGCAAACCGCCCCGGCGCCACCGCGCCGACATCCCGATCCCAGCGCAGCAGCTGCGCGGCCACGCTGGTGGCGGCCTGGATCGCCTGCATCGGCGTCATGCCGTAGCGGACCATATAGGCGAATTGCAGCGCGTTCCGTCCATGCGGATAGACGCCCGCATCGGTGCCATAGGCGATCATCGCCCCCGCCTTCACCGCCGCCGCGAAGCCCATGCGCTGCGCCTCCGTCGTCTCCAGATTCTTGCGCAGATATTCGGCCGGCCAGCCCAGCCGGCGCCCCTCGGTATCGATATAATCGCCGTTGTAGATATCCATCACCAGCCACACGCCCTGCGCCCTGGCCATCGCGATCCCCTCGGCGTCGATCAGCGAGGCATGCTCGATCGAGCGCACGCCCGATCGGATCGCCGCCTTGATCGCCCCGGCGCCATGCGCATGCGCGGTCGCGTAGCTGCCATTCTCGCGCGCCTCGGCCACCGCCGCGCGCATCTCCTCCTCGCTCAGTTCGAGCCGCCCGGGCTCCGATCCCACCGCCAGCACGGCTCCGCTCGCGATCAGCTTGATCGTGTCGACATGGTGCTGGAACAAGTAGCGCACCTTCTCACGCGCCTCTTGCGGGTTGCGCACCACGCCCAGCCGCATGTCGAACGGGATCGCGACGTCGGGCGCGAAGCCGGTGATGTCGCCCCCGCCGCCGGGAACGGTGATATAGGCCCCGACCACGTTCATCCGCGGCCCCGGAATCCATCCCGCATTGATCGCGTCGCGCAGCGCCACATCGGTCAGCCCGCGATAGCAGCCGACGTCATGGACCGTGGTGAAGCCGCCCATCAGCGTCACCTTGGCGTTCTGCGCCCCCATCATCGCCGCCTCGGCCGGGGAATGCTGGAGGATCGATCCCGGATTGCTGTCGGCGAAATCGGCCAGATGGGTGTGCATGTCGATCAGGCCGGGCATCACCGTATAGCCCGACCAGTCGGTCACCGGCCCGTCCCGGGGCGCGCTCTTCCATGGCGCGACCGATACGATCCGCTCGCCCTCGATCCGGATCAGCTGGTCGGTCAGCACGCGCCCCGCAAGCACATCGATCAGCCGCCCCGCGCGGACGTAACTCACCTGCGCCGAGGCAGGCAGCGCCACCACCAGACAGACACAAAGCGCGATCCAGCGAAACATAGGGCGCCCAAAGACATTCATTGCCATTCCCCCTCTGCCTGGCCTAGCTTTACGCCCGTTCAACAAGGAGACAAGGCATGGCGGGGCGGGCAATCGCAGGTCTATTCGCGCTGGCGCTGGCAGCCACGCTTCCCGGCACCGCGATCGCGCAGAAATACCCCCAGGCCGAAGAGCAGGCGCTCGATCTGCTCAAGCGCGGCATCGCCTTCCGCACCGTCTCCGGCCCCGGCAACCAGACCCCGCAATATGCCAATTACCTGCGCGACCAGCTGATCGCGGGCGGCTTCCCGGCGGAGGACGTGACCGTCACCGTGCTCGGCGATACCGCCTATCTGGTCGCGCGCTATCGCGGCACCGGAAAGGGCAACCTCAAGCCCATCTATGTCTCGGGCCATATGGACGTGGTCGAGGCCAAGCCCGCCGAATGGGAGCGCGATCCCTTCACCCCGGTGATCGAGAAGGGCTATATCTGGGGCCGCGGCGCCAGCGACATGAAGTACGACCTGTCGACGATGGTCGCGACTTTGATCCAGCTGCGCCGCGAGGGTTTCAAGCCGCGGCGTGACATCTTCCTCCTGCTCTCGGGCGACGAGGAGACCTTCATGAAGACCACCGCCGCGCTGGCGGAGCACTATCACGATGCCGAGCTGCTGCTGAACGTCGATGGCGGCGGCGGCGCGATGAGCGAGGAGGGCAAGCCGATCGGCTTCGGCGTCGACGGCGCCGAAAAGACCTATGCCGATTTCGAGCTGAGCTTCACCGATCCCGGCGGCCACAGCTCGGCCCCGCACAAGGGCAACCCGATCTATGCGCTCTCCCATGCGCTCGACCGGATCGGCGCGTATAAATTCCCTGCCCAGATCAACGAGATCACCCGCCAGAGCCTCGCCGCCGCTGCCGAAGGCGAAGAGCCGCATGTCGCCGACGCGCTGCGTCGCTTCGTCAAGGACCCGACCGATGCGGGCGCGATCGACTTCCTGCGCGGCGTACCCGGCTATGTCGGCCAGATCGGCACGACCTGCGTCGCGACGATGGTCACCGCGGGCCACGCCCCCAACGCGCTGCCGCAGACCGCCAAGGCCAATATCAATTGCCGCATCTTCCCCGGCACGCCGGTCGCCGAGGTCCAGAAGACGCTCACCGAGGTCGTCGGCGATCCCGCGATGAAGATCCGCGAGGTCGAAAGCGGCTCGCTCGCCAGCCCCGCCTCGCCGCTCCGACCGGACCTGATGAAGCTCGTCGCCGACGCGATCCATGCGCGCTTCCCCGGCATCCCGATCGTCCCCACCATGGCATCGGGCGCGAGCGATTCGATGCATTTCCGCGCACGCGGCGTGCCGAGCTACGGCATCAGCCCGCTGTTCATGAAGAGTTCGGACGCCTTCGCCCACGGCCTCAACGAACGCACGCCCTTGAGCGAGATCGCCCCGTCGATCGTCTATTACCGCACGGTGCTGATGGCGCTGGCGAAGTAGAGACATATCCTCCCCCGGAGGGGGAGGTGGCAGAAGAAGGCCGACGGAGGGGTAGTCTCCACACGCGATGATGTCGCCTGTGGAGATTACCCCTCCACCGCTTCGCGGTCCCCCTCCCCCTCCGGGGGAGGATTGAGAAGCGTTCCAATCCACCGCCCCGCGATCCCGCTCGCCTCCTCGGGGGTGAAGGTCGCGGGGGCGAGGCACAATTCGAGCCACAGCCCGTCCACCAGCGCGGTGATCCCCACCGCCGCGAGCCTTACTTCGCCCGCCGCCAGCCCGCATTCGGCGAGCAGCGCCTCGACCTCGCCGCGATAGCCGGCATAGATTTCGCCGTGAAGCCGCTCCATGTCGGGGTTGGCCTTGACCAGGCTCCAAAAGGCAATCCAGGTCGCGAGCAGTTGCGGATCGGCGATCGGCGCGCGGAAGCTGGCGGTGACATAGGCCAGCAACCGAGCGCGGGGATCGCTCCCCGCCTCCGCCGCCGCACGGGCCAGCGCCTCGCTCACCTGCCCGCCGGTCCAGGCATAGGTCTCGGCGATCAGCGCGTCGATCCCGTCGAAATAATGCCGCAGCAGCCCCGGCGAGACCCCCGCCTCGGCGCAGATCACCCTGACCGACGCCCCCGCCGCGCCGCGCTCGGCCAGCACCCGTCCCGCCGCCTCGATCAGGCTCTGGCGGCGCGCATCGGGTTCGGCGCGGGTAAAGCTGCGGGACATGGCGCTACCCTAACACGGAAGGTTGCGCGGGGAAGGCGAGTTCTGTTATACATTCGTACAACAACAGGGGCTCAGTGATGGCGCACAGCTTTGCCGATGCGGGAGCGGATCCCGACGACAATCTCAGCCTGCCGGGCTGGATCTACACCGATCCCGAGTTCCAATCGGTCGAGATCGAGCGCGTCTTCCGCCCCTCCTGGCAGATCGTCTGCCACGAAAGCGATATCGCCAGCCCCGGCGACTATCACACGCTCGACTATATCGGCGAAAGCGTGATCGCGATCCGCCAGGCCGATGGCGGGATAAAGGCCTTTACCAATGTCTGCCGCCACCGCGCGATGCGGCTGGTCGAGGGACCCATGGGCTGCGCGAAGAAGCTGGTCTGTCCCTATCACGCCTGGACCTACGAAACCGACGGCCGCTTGACCGGCATCCCCTCGCGCGCCGACTATACCGGACTCGACCCCGGCAGGCACGGCCTCGCGCCCGTCGGTGTCGAGTTGTGGCGCGGCTTCGTCTTCGTGCGCCTCAAGGACGAAGGCGGGCCATCGGTCGCCGAGATGATGGCGCCCTACGCCCATGAGATTGCACCCTATCGTTTCGAGGAAATGCGCACGATCAGCCCGGTCCGCCTGCGCGACCGCCCGGTCAACTGGAAGAATGTCGGCGACAATTATTCGGACGGCCTCCACATCCCCGTCGCGCATCCCGGCCTGACGCGCCTGTTCGGCCGCAGCTATGCGATCGAGGCCCAGTCCTGGGTCGACAAGATGTCGGGCGTGATCCAGCGCACCTCGAAACACCCCTGGGAGGCCTTCTACCAGAAGCACCTCCCCCACGCGCCGCATTTGCCCGATGAAAGCCAGAAGCTCTGGCTCTACTACAAGCTCTGGCCCAACCAGGCGTTCGACATCTATTCGGACCAGATCGACTTCATGCAGTGGCTGCCCACCGGCCCAACCGAATGCGTGCTGCGCGAAATGGCCTTCGCGCTCCCCGATGACCGCCGCGAGATGAAGCTGGTCCGCTACGCCAATTGGCGGATCAACCGCATGGTCAATGCCGAGGACACCTGGCTGATCACCCGCGTCCAGCAGGGCATGGCAAGCCAGAGCTACACCGTCGGCCCGATCGGCGACGGCGAAGTCTGCCTGCGGAGTTTCGCGCGGAAGATCAGGGGGCTGATCCCCGAGGCGCGGCTGCATACGCCGCCGGCGCCGGGGTGGTCGAGAAGGCCGCGAAGTACCTAAGACTCCTCTCCCTTTGGGAGAGGAAGGGGCCCGCCGCGAAGCGGTGGGAAGGTGAGGGTGAATGGCGAGGGCGGTATCAAGTCACCCTCACCCAACCCTCTCCCAAAGGGAGAGGGCTTTAGGAAGCAGAATGACCCAGAAATACGACGCACTCATCATCGGCGGCGGGCATAACGGCCTGGTCTGCGCCTTCTATCTCGCCAGGGCGGGCCTCAAGGTCCGCGTGCTCGAGCGGCGCCATATCGTCGGCGGCGCCGCGGTGACCGAGGAGTTCCACCCCGGCTTCCGCAATTCGACCGCGAGCTACACGGTCAGCCTGCTCCGGCCAAAGGTGATCCGCGACATGCGGCTCCACGAGCGCGGCTGGCGGATCATCGAGCGGACGATCAGCAACTTCTTCCCGCACGAGGGCGGTTATCTGAAGCTCGGCGGCGGCACGGGCCGCACCCAGGCCGAGTTCGCGCGTTTCAGCCAGAAGGACGCCCAAACCTTCCCCAGATATGAGGAAGCCCTCGAACGCGTCGCCGAGGTGCTGCGCGACATGGCGCTCAAGACCCCGCCAAACGCCGGCGGCGGCATCCGCGCGCTTCTCGCGGCGGCGTCGCAGGGCAAGCGGCTCGCGGGCATGAGCCTCGAGGCGCAGCGCGACACGATGGATCTGTTCGTCAAATCCGCCCGTGATTTCCTCAATCACTGGTACGAGAATCCGTACATCCAGGCCGCGTTCGGTTTCGACGCGGTGGTCGGCAACTATGCCAGCCCCGACACGCCGGGCAGCGCATACGTCCTGCTCCACCACGTCTTCGGCGAGATCAACGGCAAGAAGGGCATGTGGGGCCACAGCGTCGGCGGGATGGGCGCGATCACCCAATATATGGCCGAGGCCTGCGCCGACATGGGGGTCGAGATCAGCCTAGAGGCGCCGGTCGCCAAGGTCCTCGTCGATGGCAACAAGGTGACAGGCGTGAAACTCGAAAGCGGCGAGGAGATCGCGGCAAACGTGGTCGCCTCGAACGCTGGCCCCGCCCTGCTCTACCGCCAGCTCGTCGACCGCGCCGACATGCCCGAGGCCTTTGCCCGCCGCATGGACGGTTACAAGACCGGCTCGGGCACCTTCCGCATGAACGTCGCGCTCTCGGAACTGCCCGACTTCGGCGTCCTCCCCGGCAAGGAAAAGGCCGAGCACCACACCGCCGGCATCATCATCTCGCCCACGCTCGACTATATGGACAAGGCGTTCACCGACGCGAAGGCCAAGGGCTGGTCCGACGAACCGATCGTCGAGATGAAGCTGCCCACCAGCGTGGACGACAGCCTCGCCCCCCCAGGCCAGCACATCGCCTCGCTCTTCTGCCAGCAATTCGCGCCAGTGCTCCCCGACGGCCGCTCATGGGACGACGAAAGGGAAAAGGCCGCCGACGTCATCATCGACACCGTCACCAAGCACGCCCCCAATTTCCGCAAGTCGATCCTCGGCGTCCAGATCCACTCCCCGCTCGATCTCGAACGCAAGTTCGGCCTGATCGGCGGCGACATCATGCACGGCCATATGTCGCTCGACCAGCTCTGGGCCGCGCGCCCCGTGCTCGGCCACGGCGATTACCGCGGCCCGATCAAGGGCCTCTACATGTGCGGCGCGGGCACCCATCCCGGCGGCGGCGTCACCGGCGCGCCGGGACATAACGCGGCGCACGAGATTTTGCGGGATCGGAGCCTGCTGGGGCGGCTGTTCGCCTGAAAATTCCTCCCCCGGGAGGGGGAGGGGGACCGCGAAGCGGTGGAGGGGTAGTCGCCACAGGCGACATCGCTCGCGGAGAATACCCCTCCGTCAGCTACGCTGCCACCTCCCCCTCCGGGGGAGGATTATTCCGCCCGCCCCCGCAACCAATACAGCGGCAACGCCGTCACCATCAGCACCACGCTCCACCCCACGGCCTCCATCCCCGTCCCGATCATCACCCAGATCGCAAAGGCGAACCCCAGTGCCGCCCAGGGCCGCGCGATGCGCTGCATCCAGGCCGAGGCGCAGGCGCCGATATAGAGCCAGACGGTCGCAGCGGCAGTGATGTTGAGCATGAAGGTCATCAGCCCCGACAGCGTCCGGAAGGCATTGCTCAGGATCAGCACGCTCGCGAGCACGCTGGCGATCAGGATCACGCCGGTCGGCACATCGCGGCTGCTCGTGCGCGCTATCCAGCGCGGCAGCAGCCCGGCGCGCGCCATGCCGAGCGGCACCTCGCCGAGCAGCAGCACATAGCCGTTGAGGCAGCCCAGCGCCGAGATCATCGCGAACGCCGCGGTGATCAGCCCCGCCGCGCTTCCCCAGAATTCGCCGACGAACAAGGCGATCGGCGCGCCCGAATCCGCGAGCTCCTGCTGGGGCATGGCATAGACGATGCCGGTCGATACCAGCAGGTAGAGCGCGCCCGTCACCACCACCCCCGCCATCGTCGCCAGCGGAACGATCCGCCCGGGATCGCGCACCCGCTCGGCACAGACGCCCGCGCATTCGAACCCGACCAGCGCGAAAAAGGCGAGGCCCAGCGCGGGCGTGATCTGGACCGGGTCGAACGGCGCATGCGCGTGCGCCGCGAACCGCCCCGGATCGGTCACCGCCAGCCCGGCAAGGATCAGCACGACCGCCACCAGCGGCAACAGCTTGAGCACGACCGTGACTACCTGCAGCCGCCCCACGTCGCGCGCGCCGAGCAGGTTGAAGAGCGTGAGCCCCCAGAGCATCGCCAGCGCCGCGATCGCCGAAATCAGCGTGCTCGATCCGAGCCAGGGCCAGAATTGGGCGAGATAGCGCGCCGCGGTGAGCGCGAGCACGGCGTTGGCGCACCAGGTGCTCACCCAATAGCTCCACGCGACCAGCATCGCGGGTAGCGGACCCAGCCCTCCGGCCACCACGTCCATCGCGCCGGTCGCCTCGGGCCGCGCCGCGAACAGCCGCGAAAACACCCAGGCGACCACCACCGCCCCCGCGATCGCCGCCACCCAGCCCGCCGCGCCGGTCGCGCCATAGGGCGCCAGCTGCGCGGGCAAGACGAAGATGCCGGCCCCGATCATCCCGCCGACGACGAGCGCGGTCGCGGTCCAGAATCCGAACGGGCGTGTTGCGGTTGTCATGCGGCGATCTCCCCGTCCGGAATGGAGCACGTTTCCACCCACGCCTCAATCGTCATCCCGGCGAAAGCCGGGACCCAGAGCCACGAGCGATGGCCCGGGTGACTCCGGGTCCCGGCTTTCGCCGGGATGACGAAGTGGCTAGGCATGAGGCGATGCAGCCCCTGCCCCCTGCCCGCTACCATCCGCGCCTGATCGAAGCCGCGCTCGCGCTGCACGACAATCGGCTGGGCGAGGCCGAACCGCTCCTCAAGGCACACCTCAAGCAGGACCCGTTCGACGTCGCCGCGATCCGCATGCTCGCCGAACTCGCCGGCCGCATCGGCCGCTACAGGGACGCCGAGCATCTCCTCCGCCGCGCGGTCGAGATCGCCCCGGGCTTCACCGCCGCGCGCGCCAATCTCGCGCTGGTGCTGTACCGGCTCAATCAGCCGAGCGAGGCGCTGGCCGAACTCGATCTGGTGCTCGGCGAGGACCCGGACAATGTCGGCCACGCCAATCTCAAGGCCGCGGCGCTTGCCCGGGTCGGCGGTTTCGACGAGGCGATCAAGCTCTATGAATCGGTGCTTTCGGTCGCCACCGAGCAGCCGCGCGTCTGGATGAGCTATGGCCATATGCTCAAGACGGTCGGGCGCCAGGCGGACGGCGTCGCCGCCTATCGCCGCGCGCTCGAGCTGGCGCCGGGGCTGGGCGAGGCGTGGTGGAGCCTCGCCAACCTCAAGACCGTCAAGTTCGACGAGGCCGATATCGCCGAGATGGAGGCGCAGCTCGCCCGCGGCCAGCTCTCCGACGAAGACCGGTTCCACCTCGATTTCTCGCTCGGCAAGGCGATGGAGGACCGCAGGCAGGCCGCGCGCGCCTTCGCGCATTATGACGCGGCCAACCGCCTGCGCCGCAGCAAGATGAACTACAGCGCCGACGAGGCCGGGGCGTTCGTCGACCGCAGCATCGCGCTCTACACGCGCGACTTCCTCGATGCCCGCGCCGGCCAGGGCTGCGCCGCGGCCGATCCGATCTTCGTCATCGGCATGCCCCGCGCGGGCTCGACGCTGATCGAGCAGATCCTGTCGAGCCACCCGCTGGTCGAGGGCACCAGCGAGCTGCCCGACATCCCCGCGCTCTCGCGCCAGACCGGCGGCTATCCGCAGGGCGTCGCCGAACTCTCGCCCGATCGGCTGCGCGAGATGGGCGAGGAGTATCTGCGCCGCGCCGCGGTCCAGCGCCAGACCGACCGCCCCTATTTCATCGACAAGCTGCCCAACAACTGGGCGCACCTGCCGCTGATCCACCTGATCCTGCCCAATGCGAAGATCATCGACGCGCGCCGCCATCCGCTCGGCTGCTGCTTCTCCAACTTCAAGCAACACTATGCCCGTGGCCAGCTCTTCAGCTATTCGCAGGACGATCTGGGGCGCTATTATCGCGGCTATGTCCGGCTGATGGCGCACGTCGATGCGGTCCGCCCGGGGCTGGTCCACCGCGTCTTCTACGAGGAGATGGTCGATGATACCGAGGCGCAGGTCCGCGGTCTGCTGGCCGCGATCGGGCTCGACTTCGATCCCGCCTGCCTCGAATTCCACAAGACCGAGCGCGCGGTGCGCACCGCCAGCTCGGAACAGGTGCGCCAGCCGATCTTCCGCGAGGGCACCGAGGCGTGGCAGCCTTTCGAGCAATGGCTCGATCCGCTCAAGGCGGCGCTCGGCGACGTGCTGACCGCCTATCCTGAGGTTCCGGTCTTCTCCGGTTCGTCCCAACCCTTGTAGGCGGCCCGTCCCCGCAAGCGTTGCAAAACTGTCACGCTGCACCCGCGAACCGCATCCGAACGAATCTGCACGAGCGTACAAGATTGACGATCGTTTCGCCGACGGACAGGTTTGCGAAATCAGAATTCCTCGTCGGAGCGAACTCGATGCACATGCCCAAGCGCCGCGCCACCCTTGCCGCCCTGCTCGCCTCGGCGGCTTTCACCTCGCCCGCCTTCGCCCAGGACGTGGTCGCCACGCCCGACGATGAAATCGTCGTGACCGCGCAGAAGCGCGAAGAGAATGTGCAGAAGGTCCCGATCAGCATCCAGGCGATCGGCACCACCCGCCTCGACAATCTCAACGTCACCAATTTCGAGGATTATTCGCAGCTCCTCCCCTCGCTGGCGTTCCAGACGACCCAGCCGGGCGTCACCAACGTCTATATGCGCGGCGTCGCATCGGGCGGCGACGGCAACCATTCGGGCTCGCTCCCCTCGGTCGGCGTTTATCTCGACGAACAGCCGGTGACGACGATCGGCGGCACGCTCGACGTCCATGTCTATGACGTGGCGCGCATCGAAAGCCTCGCGGGGCCGCAGGGCACGCTCTACGGCGCCTCGTCGCAGGCCGGCACGATCCGCATCATCACCAACAAGCCCGATAGCAGCAGCTTCTACGGCCGCGTCGACAGCGAGCTCAACACTGTGCGCAAGGGCGGGATCGGCGGCCGGCTCGAAGGCATGGTCAACGCGCCGCTCGCGCCTTACGCCGCGCTCCGCGTGGTCGGCTTCTACCAGCACGACGCGGGCTATATCGACAATGTCGCGAGCTTCCGCCGCTTCTCGACGGGCCATGTCGTGAACAACAATGCCTTCGTCAAAGAGGATTACAACACCGTCGATACCTGGGGCGGCCGCGCCGCGCTCAAGATCGATCTCGACGATAATTGGACCGCCACGCCGACGGTGCTCTACCAGGAGAGCCGCACCAAGGGCAGCTTCGGCAGCGATCCGCGCGTCGGCGATCTCAAGACCGAGCATTTCTTCGACGAATATCGCAACGATCGCTTCATCCAGGCGGCGCTGACGATCGAGGGCCGGATCGGCAATTGGGACGTCACCTATGCCGGCGCCATGCTCGACCGGAAGGACAATTCGTCCAGCGATTATACCGATTATTCCGAAGCTTACGACCAGCTCTACGCCAATTACACCGACAGCAGCGGCAATTTCGTCTGCAGCGGGATCGCGGGCTGCTTCTACTTCACCAATGCCGCGGGCAATCCGATCGATCCGCGCCAGCGCGTCGTCGGATCGGATCACTTCAAGAAGGTCAGCCAGGAAGTCCGCATCGCGTCGCCGCAGGATGCGTCGATCCGCGTCGTCGCCGGCGCCTTCTATCAGCGGCAGAGCAACGTCATCCATCAGGACTATAAGGTCGACGGCCTCGATCCGCTGCTCTCGGTCAACGGCCTCCCAGGCACGCTGTGGCTGACCCAGCAATATCGCGTCGACCGCGATTATGCCGCGTTCGGCGAGCTGAGCATCGACCTCGGATCGAAGGTGACGCTCACCGCCGGCGGGCGTTACTATAAATATGACAATTCGCTGATCGGCTTCTTCGGCTTCGGCCGCAATCCCGGCAACGGCTACTCCGACGGACCGCCCAATGCGGCCGCGAGCAACCGCACCGGCGTGGCGCAATGCTTCACCACATCGGGCCAGCGCCTCTACGATCGCGACACCAATACCTACGCCACCTCGCGCACGCTGCTGCCCGCCGCGGTCGCCGGCGGCCCCTGCACCAATCTTGCCCGCTACGTGAACGGCAAGCTCGTGCCCGTGTCCACCTCGGACACCGGCTTCCTCCACCGGCTCAACCTGCAATGGAAGCCGAACGAGGATATGATGTTCTACGGCACCTGGTCGCGCGGCTATCGCCCGGGCGGCATCAACCGCCGCGGCACCATCCCGCCCTATCAGGCCGATTTCCTCACCAATTACGAGATCGGCTGGAAGACCACGCTGGCCAACGGGCGGCTCCGCTTCAACGGCGCCATCTATCAGCAGGACTGGGCCAAGTTCCAGTTCAGCTTCCTAGGGCAGAACAGCTTCACCGAAATCCATAACGGCCCCAATGCCCGCATCCGCGGCATCGAGATGGACCTCAACTATCGCTCGGGCGGGCTCTCGCTGACCGCATCGGGATCGTACACCGACGCCAAGACCACGCAGAATCTCTGCGCGATCGACGATCCGACCTTCACCTGTGCGTCGAGTTCCATCTCCGCCCCGCGCGGCACCCGCCTGCCGGTCACGCCGCGGTTCAAGGGCAATATCACCGGGCGCTACACCTTCCCGACGGGGGCGACCGAGGGCCATGTCCAGTTCGTGCTCGCGCACCAGAGTTCGGCGACCGCGGACATCCGTACCAATATTTTCCAGGCGCCGACCCACAGCTTCATCAACCCGAGCGCGCTGCTCGGCATCCTCCCCGCCTATACGACGCTCGATCTGTCGGCGGGCGGCGAGATCGGGCGCTTCTCGTACGAATTCTTCGTCGCGAATGTCTGGGACGAACGCGGCCAGATCAGCCGTTTCCAGGAATGCGGCAGCTGCGGACAGCGCCCCTACGCCGTCTATATCAACCCGCAAACCTTCGGCGTGCGGCTGGGGACGAAGTTCTAGGCCAATTCGAATCGTCATCCCGGCGAAAGCCGGGACCCAGAATCGCCGGCGATGTCGCTTGTAATCCTGGGTCCCGGCTTCCGCCGGGATGACGCTCTCTTCGATAGCGCCGAACTAAGCGCTAAATCCCGCCCTCGACCGGCGCATGCCCTGCCGCGCGCAGGCCTTCCGCCAGCGCTCCGACACACGCGTCCACCACCGCCGCATCGGTCGCGCGGACCACGAAGTTCGCCCCGACGCGCCCTTCCTTGAAGAAGGGATAGCTCCCGATCGCCACGCCATCGAATGCCCGCTCGGTGCTCGCCAGCAGCTCGGCGACCTCGCTCTCCGGCCCCCAACTCCCGATCGTTCGCGACACGAGGGGCAGCCCGCCCTCGAGCTGCCCGGTCAACGCGTCGAGCATCCCCGCGGCGATATGCGGTACCCCCGCGAGCACGAACAGCGAACCCAGCCGGATCCCCGGCGCCCCCGACATGCGGTTGCGGATCAGCTCGGCCCCCTGGGGCATCCGCGCCATCCGCAGCCGCGCCTCGGTCAGTTCGAGCCCCCGCGCCGAATAATGCGCCTCCAGCGCCGCGCGCGCCTCGGCATTGACCTCCACCGGCACGGCGAGCGCCGCTGCGACCGCATCGACGGTGATGTCGTCATGCGTCGGCCCGATCCCGCCGGTGGTGAAGCAATAATCGTTGCGCGCCCTGAGCGCATTGACCGCCTCGACGATCGCCTCCTGCACGTCGGGCACCACCCGCACCTCGGCCAGGCGAATGCCCTGCGCATTGAGCCAGGTGCCGAGCTGCGCGATGTTGCGGTCCTGGGTGCGGCCCGAGAGGATCTCGTCGCCGATCACCACCAGTGCCGCGGTCCAGATACGCTCTCCCATGCGCCGTTGCCTACTCACTCGCAAAGCCCCGCGCAAACGACTATATGGCGCGCATGACCGACTATGTGACCGTCTCCGAAGACACCCCCATGGCCCGCACCGGCGCGATCAAGCTGCATGGGCCCGAGGGTTTCGCGGGCATGCGCGCCGCGGGCCGGCTCGCCGCCGAGATTCTCGACGCGCTGCCGCCGCATGTCGTGCCAGGTGCTACCACCGGCGAGATCGACGACTTCATCCGCGGCATGATGATCGCGGGCGGCGCCGTTCCCGCGACGCTCGGCTATCGCGGCTACACCCACAGTTGCTGCATCTCGATCAACCATGTCGTGTGCCACGGCATCCCGGGCGACCGCGTCCTCAAGGATGGCGACATCGTCAATATCGACGTGACGCCCCTGCTCGACGGCTGGCACGGCGACACCAGCCGCATGTATCTGGTCGGCGATGTCGGGCTCAAGGCGCGCCGCCTCGTCGACGTCACCTATGAATGCCTGATGCTCGGGATCGAGCAGGCCAGGCCGGGCAATTTCCTCGGCGATGTCAGCCACGCGATCCAGACCCATGCCGAGCGCCACCGCTACGGCGTGGTCCGCGATTTCTGCGGCCACGGCCTCGGCCAGATCTTCCACGACGCGCCCGAGGTCGTCCATGTCGGCCGCCCGCGCACCGGCCCCGAGCTCAAGCCCGGCATGTTCTTCACGATCGAGCCGATGATCAATATCGGCCGCCCCGACGTGAAGCTGCTCGACGACGGCTGGACCGCGGTCACCCGCGACCGTTCGCTCTCGGCGCAGTTCGAACATTCGATCGGCATCACCGAGGACGGCTGCGAGATCTTCACACAAAGCTCCAAGGGGCTGCATCGGCCGCCCTATTGAAGGCCGGGCAAGTCGACCTTCAAGCTTGGGCGCCGATTTGACCGTCACCCCGGACTTGTTCCGGGGTCCACCGGGAGGCGAGCGCGGAGCAAGCAGGTCAGGCTCTGAGCGTGAGGCTAAGTGGACCCCGGAACAAGTCCGGGGTGACGGGTTAGCGTATGTCAAGCGGCGCTAGTGCTTCGCCGACCAACGCCGCAGCGCCTCCTCGGCCTCCTCGAAGCTCAGGTCACCCATCTCGCTGGTGATCCAGAAGTCGCCGCGCGCCGAGGCGTCGACCGCCATCAGGCCGTGCGCCATGATGACGAGGGGTCCGCGGGCGACAATGATCTCCTCGGGGCGCAGGCGACCGCCTTCGCCTTCGCTCACCCGCCGGTGGATCTCGGCAGGCACATCCATCGGTAGAAGCCGCATCATGCCCCTCGACTACGCTCCGTTCCCGGAACGTAGCTTGAACGGCTTTGTTCCTGCCGCCCGATCGGGCAGCGCGTGCGCGTTTTGCTCGAAAAACAGGCACGCTTTCCCCGTTGCCCCTCGTACCGCCCAGCGTTTAGCTGTAGCGCCGCTCTGGCACGCTTGTTGCGATACGCGCGGCAGGAGACACGCCTTCCAATAGGGGCACACCCACGTGAAAAAAATCGAAGCGATCATCAAGCCGTTCAAGCTCGACGAGGTGAAGGAAGCCCTTCACGAAGTCGGCGTCTCGGGCATCACCGTCACCGAGGCCAAGGGCTTCGGGCGGCAAAAGGGCCATACCGAACTCTATCGCGGCGCCGAATATGTCGTCGACTTCCTGCCCAAGGTGAAGCTCGAGGTGGTGGTCGAGGACGCGCTGGCCGATCGCGTGGTCGAGGCGGTCGCCGCCGCCGCGCAGACCGGCCGGATCGGCGACGGCAAGATCTTCGTCATGCCGGTCGAGACCGCGCTGCGCATCCGCACCGGCGAGCGCAACGAGAACGCAATCTGATTTGACGCGACGCAGCATTCGGGGAATGCTGCGTCCGCACATTGAAATTTTATTGCCCGATTCGTCGGGCTCACGAAAGAGAGCGAAAGGGGTTCTACCAATGGCGAATTCGGCCAGCGACGTCCTGAAGATGATCAAGGACCAGGAGATCGAGTGGGTCGATCTTCGCTTCACCGACCCGAAGGGCAAGTGGCAGCACCTCACGATGGTCTCGAAGGTCATCGGCGAGGATGAGCTGACCGACGGCCTGATGTTCGACGGCAGCTCGATCGAGGGCTGGAAGGCGATCAACGAGTCGGACATGATCCTCAAGCCCGATCTCGACGCGGTCTGGGTCGATCCCTTCTCGGCCACGCCGATGCTGATCCTGGTGTGCGACATCGTCGAGCCCTCGACCGGCGAGCTCTACAGCCGCGACCCGCGCTCGACCGCCAAGCGCTCCGAGGCCTATCTCAAGTCGCTCGGCATCGGCGACACCGTCTATGTCGGCCCCGAGGCCGAATTCTTCATGTTCGACGATGTGAAGTTCGAGACGAGCTACGCCACCAGCTATTACGCGATCGACGATATCGAGCTGCCGACCAACACCGGCAAGGACTATGAGGCCGGCAATCTGGGCCATCGCCCGCGCGCCAAGGGCGGCTATTTCCCGGTCGCGCCCGTCGACTCGGCGGTCGACATCCGCGGCGAGATGGTCTCGACCATGCTCGAAATGGGTCTGCCCTGCGACAAGCATCACCACGAAGTCGCCGCCGCGCAGCACGAGCTCGGCCTGACCTTCGGCACGCTCGTCCAGACCGCCGACCGCATGCAGATCTACAAGTACGTCGTCCACCAGGTCGCGCATGCCTATGGCAAGACCGCGACCTTCATGCCCAAGCCGATCAAGGAAGATAATGGCTCGGGGATGCACACCCATATCTCGATCTGGCAGGGCTCGAACCCGTTGTTCGCGGGCAATGGCTATGCCGGCCTTTCCGACATGTGCCTCTATTTCATCGGCGGCGTGATCAAGCACGCCAAGGCGCTCAACGCCTTCACCAATCCGACCACCAACAGCTACAAGCGGCTGGTGCCGGGTTACGAAGCCCCGGTGCTGCTCGCCTATTCGAGCCGCAACCGTTCGGCCTCGTGCCGAATCCCGTACGGCGCGGGCAGCAAGGCGAAGCGCGTCGAGTTCCGCTTCCCGGATGCGCTGGCAAACCCGTATCTCTGCTACGCCGCGCTGCTGATGGCCGGCCTCGACGGCATCCAGAACCGCATCCATCCGGGCGACCCGATGGACAAGAACCTGTACGACCTGCCCCCGGCCGAGCTGGAAAAGGTCCCGACCGTGTGCGGATCGCTCCGCGAAGCGCTCGACAGCCTCGAGGCGGACATGGACTTCCTGCTCAAGGGCGACGTGTTCACCAAGGACCAGATCGAGGCCTATGTCGAACTCAAGCGCGCCGACGTCGCGCGTTGGGAAATGACGCCGAGCCCGGTCGAATATGATATGTACTATTCGAGCTGATCGTTGCGATCGGTGACATGAAAAGGGCGTCCGGACCGCGGTCCGGACGCCCTTTTCTTTTGGCACCCCTCCCAAATTACTTGCGCTCCGCTATGATCGGCCGCGGGAGGACCGATCATGTCCGAAATGCAGATGACGCCCGGAATGAAGTGCGGCACGCCCGCGCCGCCCGGCCCCGCCTCCCCGATCACCGAATTCGCCCTGTGCTGGCCGGGCGCGCCCTCTCCCACCGCCGAACAGCTCGCGATGGACCCCACCAGCTGCTGCACTCCGGGCGGCGGATCGACCCATGAGCTGGTCTGGGACCGCGCGCATGGCGGCCAGGTCTTCTGGGTCTCGGGCCAGATGTACGATCACATCGCCCGCGTCACGCTCGACGGCCATGCCGATTATTTCGCGATGCCGCAGGACAGCGCTCCGCATGGCACGGTGTTCGATGCGAACGGCTGGCTCTGGGTCACCTTCGAGGGGCTCGGCGAACTCGCGCGGATCAATCCCGACGGGACCATCGCCGAGCGGCTCGACGTCGCCATCCACGCCCAGGGCGGGCCCACCCCGCTCAACACCCGCCCGCACGGCATCGGCCTCGCCTCGGACGGGGCGCTCTGGTTCACCGGCAAGCTCACCAACACTGTCGGCCGCGTGTTCGCAGGGCAGGTCCAGCATTTCGAGCTGCCGACGATCGGCGCGGTGCCGATCTACCTGACCGCGGGCCCCGACGGCGACATGTGGTGCACCGAGCTGACCGGCAGCCGCATCGCGCATATCACCAGGGAGGGCGCGGTCACCGAGTTCGTCATCCCGACCGCCAGTCCCCGTCCGATCGCGATCGTCAAATCGCCCGACGGCAAGTCGCTCTGGTTCACCGAAGAAGCCGGCGGCAGGATCGGCCGGATCGCGATGGACGCCCGCAAGGACGGCCCCGGCGTCATCATCGAATTCCCGGTCCCGCTCACCCAGAAGGACGCGATCCTCGCCGGCCTCGCCTTCGACCGGCACGGCGCGCTGTGGGTCCAGCAATATGTCAGCCCGCCCGCGATGGGGATGCCCACCGCCAACGATTACATCGTCCGCATCGGCCCCGAGCTGATGAGCGCCCCGCCCGGCGACCTCACCGGCGTCTCGATCGAATACTTCAAGGCGCCCTCGCGCGGCACGGTGATGCACCGGATCACCGAGGGGCCAGACGGCAATATCTGGTTCACCGAGCTGGGGCTGAACCGGATCGGCCGGGTCAACCGCTGAGGCCGTCAGCCTTGTAACCCCGGCAAAGCCGTGGAATGCCGGTGCGCATGACGGCGCGCCTGCTCGCCCTGCTCCTCACGCTCCTCGCGCTCGCCGCCCCCGCCGCGGCGCAGCAAAGACGCGCCTTCACGCCCTGGCCCGCCAAGTGGATCGCGCACCCAGACGCCCCCGCGCAATCCGCCGGCGTCTTCCATTTCCGCAAGCGCTTCGACCTCGCCGAAGCCCCCCAGCACTTCATCGTCCATGTCTCCGCCGACAATCGCTACCGCCTCTTCGTCAACGGCCAGTCGGTCGCGATCGGGCCCGCGCGCGGCGATTTGATGCACTGGCGCTACGAGACGATCGACCTCGCGCCGTTCCTCAAGCCCGGCCGTAACCTGATCGCGGCACTGGTCTGGAACTGGGGCGAGTATCGCCCGGGCTTCCAGATCAGCCACCGCACCGCCTTCCTCCTCCACGGCGAAGGCGCGGCGTCGGTCGCCGACACCGGCGCCGGCTGGAAGGTGCTGTGGGACCGCGCCTATGGCTTCACCCGCGTCGAGGGGCCGGACGCGGGTGGCTGGTACGTCGCCTCGCCCGGCGAGACGCTCGACGCCGCGCAATATCCATGGGGTTGGGAACAGCCGGGGCTCGACGACAGCGGCTGGCCCGCGGCCAAACCCCTGGTCGCCCGCCCCGACGCCGCCGACGGCGCGCTCCTGCGCGGCTCGGAACCCTATGGCTCGGCCACCGAATGGCAGCTCGTCGCGCGCGATATCCCGCCGATGGAGGAGACCCCCGCCCGCTTCGCCACCCTCCGCCGCGCCGAAGGCATCGCGCCGGACCCCGGCTTCCTCACCGGCACGCGTCCGCTCGTCATCCCCGCCAACAGCCGCGTCTCGCTGCTGCTCGATCAGGGGACGCTGACCATGGGCTATCCGTTGCTGTCGACGACTGGCGGCGCGGGCGCGACCGCGACGCTCACCTATGCCGAAAGCCTGTTCGACGCGCAGGGCCGCAAGGGCAACCGCAACGAGATCGACGGCAAGACGATCCGCGGCCTGCGCGACCGCATCACCTTCGACGGCGGCAGCCGGACCTTCCAGACGCTGTGGCTGCGCACCTGGCGCTACGTCCAGCTCGATATCCAGACCGGCGCCCAGCCGCTCACCATCGCCGATTTCCACAGCATCTTCACCGCCTATCCCTTCGAGCAGAAGGCGGCGTTCGACAGCGACCAGGACTGGATCCCCGCCATCTGGGAGATCGACTGGCGGATGCTGCGGCTGAGCGCGTTCGAGAGCTTCTGGGACACGCCCTATTACGAGCAGCTCCAATATGTCGGCGATGCGCGGATCGAGGCTTTGCTCTCGGTCTACCAGACCGGCGACGCCCGGCTGATGCGCCACGCCATCACGCTGTTCGACGAATCGCGGACGCCCGAGGGGATCACCGCGGGCTCATGGCCCTCCTCGATCCCGGGCTACATCCCTCCCTTCTCCTTGTGGTGGGTGGCGATGGTCCATGATTACTGGATGCTGCGCGACGATCCCGCCTTTGTCCGCCGCCAGCTGACGGGCACGCGCGGCGTGCTCGACTGGTACGCCGCCCATGTCGACGCGACCGGCATGCTCGGCCCCATGGAGTGGTGGAATTTCCTCGACTGGAGCGGTGCCTTCGATCGCGGCGTGCCTCCGGGTGCCGAGAACGGCCATTCGACCGCGATCACCCTCCAATATGTCTATGCCCTCCAGATGGCGGTCGAGATGGAGGACAAGGTCGGCGAGCCCGGCCTCGCCCGCGGCTACCGCGAACAGGCCGCCCGGCTCATCGCCGCGGTCCGCAAGCTCGCATGGGATCCGGCGCGCGGCCTCTTCGCCGAGACGCCCGAAAGGACGCTCTACACCCAGCACAGCAACGCGCTCGCGATCCTCACCGGCGCCGTCCCTGCCGCCGACGCCCGCGCGGTGATGGAGCGCGTGCTCGCCGATACCACCCTTGTCCCGGCGAGCTATTATTTCCGCTTCTATGTCGACGAGGCGATGCGCGAGGCGGGGCTTGCCGACCGCTATCTCGACCGCCTGGCGCCGTGGCGCGAGATGATCCGCATCGGCCTGACCACCACCCCCGAAAATCCCGAGCCGACCCGATCGGATTCACACGCCTGGAGCGCGCATCCGAACTACCATCTGCTCGCCACCGTGCTCGGCATCCGCCCCGCCTCGCCCGGCTTCCGCTCCGTCGAGATCGCGCCCGCGCTCGGCCCGATGCGCCGCGCCTCGGGGCGCATGCCGCATCCCGCCGGCATGATCGAGGTCAGGCTCGAGCGCGTCGGCGCCACGGGCATCAAGGGCGAGATCACCCTCCCGCCCGGCCTGACGGGCAGCTTCACCTGGAACGGCGCCACCCGCCCGCTGAAGCCCGGCCGCAACCCGATCTAGGTGGCCGAAAAGCCACACGCTTCGCAGATGCACAATTGTCACAAAAGACTCATCGAACCGTAACCGAAATCGACCCGGACCGTTAGAAACGGCCCCTAGGGCGCCCCCGAACATCACATCCTAACGGGGGCGTCATGAAAATCGGGTCCAAGCTTCTCCTCACCGCCGGCACCTGCGCGATCGCGCTCGGCATGGCGACGGGCGCCGCCGCGCAAACCACTGATTCGAGCGGGGAAGACGCGATCGTCGTCACCGGCACCCGCCCGATCGCCGAATCCGAATCGGCCGCGCTCGAGGTCCAGCGCAACTCCGACTCGCTCGTCAGCGTCGCCGCGTCGGACAGCGTCGGCCGCCTTCCCGACCAGAATATCGCCCAGGCGACCGGCCGCCTCCCCGGCGTCGCGCTCGAGCGCGACCAGGGTCAGGCACGCTACATCTCGCTGCGCGGTGCTCCCAATTACTGGACCACCTTGTCGTTCGACGGGATCAACGTCGTCAGCCCCGAAGGCCGCGACGCGCGCTTCGATTCGATTCCCTCGGCGATCGCCTCGCAGATCATCGTCTCGAAGGCGGTGACCCCCGAAATGCCGGGCGAGACCGTGTCGGGCAATGTCAACGTCATCACCCGCTCGGCCTTCGATTATTCGGGCCCCCATTTCGCGGGCAAGGCAGGGATCGGCATCGCCGAGCTGGGCGACCGCATGCAATATGAGGCCTCGGGCGTCGCCTCGACCCGCTTCGGGCTGGGCGGCGGCGAGATCGGCATCCTGGTCTCGGGCAGCTATTATGAGCGCGCCATGATCACCGACAATTTCGAGACCGATTATGAGCGCGTCGCCCAGGACCAGCGCCCCGGTTTCCAGACCCGCTTCTGGGCGCACGAGGCCGAGAACAAGCTCTATCGACTGACGCGCCGCAACTGGTCGGTCTCGGGCCGGCTCGACTGGAAGCCCGACGCGAGCAACACCATTTCGCTCCGCTCGATCTACACCATCTTCACCGACGACGAGGCGCGCGACAATTACCGCTTCGATCTCGACGACCGCCAGGGCGACATGGCCGCCGATCCCGCTGCCTGCACCATCGCGGTCAACCCGACGCCGACCAACAGCGGCTATGCCGATGTCTGCATCGGCAATACCCCGCGCAAGGGCACGATCTACGGCATCGACATCCGCCAGCGCTCGACGCTGCGCGCCTTCCGCCAGTCGATCTTCACCAACACGCTCGCGGGCGATCACGAATTCGGCGGCGGCTGGCACCTCAACTGGCTCGGCAACTACACCCAGTCGGTCGATGACCGCTCGGTGGTCGGCGAGATCAGCTGGGACAGCCCGAGCACGCGCACGCTGCGCCCGACGGTCAGCTATGATTTCAGCGATCCGAACTTCTCGCGCCTGACGCTCTTCACCACCACCCAGCTGAGCGGCCCCACCCGCTTCCAGGCCGGCGCCCCGGTCACCGCGATCGACAGCTTCGCCAAGACGCCCTCGTCGCTGACGGTGCTCGACGCGGTCGACACGACCGACGCCTATACCGGCAAGATCGTGCTCTCGAACGAGACCTCGTTCCTGGGCGGCGATGCGGTGTTCAAGCTGGGCTTCCAGTTCGATCAGCGCACCAAGGTCGCCGACGAGCATCAGATCCTGGTCAACACCGCGGCCAATCTCTCTTCGGTCGGCGTGCCGCAGGATTATCTCGGCTTCTCGCTCGCCAACCAGCCTTTCCTCGGCAAGATCCCGATGGGCTACACCTTCCGCTATTTCGATACCGAGAAGATGCGGTTGGCCTCGGGCCTGGCGCGCGAGAAGTTCGCGATGACGCCCAACACCGCGAACAACTACAACGTGCGCGAGCAGGTCTTCGCGGGCTTCGCGATGGGTACACTCAAGTTCGACTGGGGTTCGATCCTGGGCGGCGTCCGCGTCGAGCATCTCACCAACCGCGGCATGGCGATCGCGACGGTCGGTGCCACCACGGGCCCGGTGACCGCCGAATCGAGCCAGACCATGGCCTTCCCCAGCCTCCACCTCAATTTCAACCTCGACGACACCAAGAAGCTGCGCCTCTCGTTCAACTCGGGCGCCGCCCGCGCCGATTACGACCAGCTCCGCCCGAACGTCGTCGTCAGCGACACCAACCAGTCGATCTCGGGCGGCAACCCCGCGGTCAAGCCCGAGCGCGCCTACGGCGTCGATGGCTATTTCGAATGGTATCTGCGTCCGCAGGGCTTCATCATGCTCGGCGCCTTCTACAAGCAGGTCGAGGACGTGCTGTACCGCCAGACGCGCCTCTTCGGGTCGAACGCGCTCGACAGCAACGGGATCGACCGTTCGGGCTACACCTTCACGGGCATCACCAATGGCGGCAGCGGCCGCGTGTTCGGTGCGGAAGCCGCGGCGCAGCTCCAGCTCGAGCCCTGGACCGGCAGCCTCGGCCTGCCCGACTGGATGGGCGGCTTCGGCGTCAGCGCCAACGTCACGCTCAACGACAGCCGCGTCACCAAGCCGGCTGTCGGCACCGTCCCGGCCCGTCATGTCCGCCTGCCGGGCACGTCGGACCTGGTCTACAATATCGGCGGCTATTACGAGAAATACGGCCTCTCGATCCGCGTCCAGTATCAGTATCGCAGCACCTGGCTCGACGGCATCGCTGACGACCTGACCGACGCCGGCGACACCTATTGGGCCGCCGACGACGAGATTGACGTCTCCGCGCGCTATGCGGTCACGCCGAACTTCGAAATCTATTTCGATGCGTCGAACGTGCTCAACGCGCCGGGCCGCCGCTATTCGGAGCCGGGCAACCTGCTGACCGCGACGGGCGTGCCCACCCCGACCAACACGATCCAGACGATCGAATGGGAGCGCTTCGGCCGGCGCTTCTCGGGCGGCGTCCGCGTCAACTTCTGATGACGCGCATCTCCGCCAGACTGGTGCTCAGCCTGCTGCCGTTCGCGGCGGCAGGCTGTGCCGCCACCCTCGCCACCGGCCCGGCGCCGGTCACGCACAAGGTCCAGGCGCGCGGCGAGACCATCGCGGTCGGCACCGCCAATGCCGACGCCGCCGACGATCCCGCGATCTGGCGCAACCGGGCCAATCCGCGCGCCAGCCTGATCGTCGCGACCGACAAAAAGGCGGGGCTCTATGTCTATGACCTGACCGGCAAGGTCCGCTCGTTCCGCGACGCGGGCCGGGTCAACAATGTCGATCTGCGCGACATGGGGCCCCGCACCGGGATCATCGTCGCCGCGAGCGACCGGACCGACAAGGCTAACGCGATCCTCGCGCTGTTCCGCCTCGACCCCAAGAGCGGCACGCTGACCCCGCTGGCGAAGATCCCCGCGGGCGCGGGCGAGGCGTACGGCATCTGCCTCTATCGCGAGCGCGGGGCGCTCTACGCGTTCAACGTCCTCAAGGACGGCACGATCAACCAGGTCGCGATCGACTTGTCGGGCACCCAGCCCAGCGGGCGCATCGTCCGCACGATGAAGCTCGCCACCCAGTCCGAAGGCTGCGTCGCCGACGAGCGCACCCATCGCCTCTATGTGGCGGAAGAGGATGTCGGCCTGTGGCGCTTCGACGCGCGCGCCACCGGCGGCACCACGCCGGTCAAGCTCGCCGCCGCCGACGGCGTCCGGATCGTCGCCGATACCGAAGGCCTCACCCTCGCCGCCGAGGGGACCGGCAATGGCGGCTATCTGCTCGTCTCGAGCCAGGGCGACAATGCCTATGCCGTCTATCGCCTGCGCGACGACCGCTTCATGGGCCGCTTCCGCATCGCTCCCGGCAAGTTCGGCGGCACCGAGGAAACCGACGGCATCGCCGCCATGACCGGCGATTTCGGCCCCGCCTTCCCCGGCGGGCTGTTCGTCGCGCAGGACGGCATCAACCCGCCCGGCGCGCAGAACTTCAAGCTGGTGGCGTGGCGCGACATCAAGCGGGCGCTGGGGCTGAGGTAGCTTGCACCACCAAATCCTCCCCCGCCAGGAGGAGGTGTCAGCGCAGCTGACGGAGGGGGAGAGCGGCGGCCACATCTGTTTCGTATCCTCCCCCTCCGTCGCCTTCGGCGCCACCTCCCCCTGGCGGGGGAGGATTTGAAGATGGATACGCCCCGTTTTACTCGACAGGCTTCCCCACCCGCATATAGTGCCCCTCAAGGGGAAGGAGGCACATCATGCCGCTGGAAATCAGTGAAATCGGAGTCCATGTCGCGGTCGGCCCCAGCGTCACGCCGCGGGGCCCATCCATGCCCTCCGGCGGGGGTGGCGGAGGCGGCGATCTGACCCCGGCCCAGCATGAGGCGATCGTCAATGCGTGCGTCCAGCAGGTCATGCAGAATCTGAGGCAGATGCAGGAGCGCTGACGTGCCGGCGCCCCACCGGATCGGCCGGCTCCTGATCGAGGCGGAGACCGGCGATCTCGACACCGCCCCGGCGCTGCGCGACCGCATCCAGGCGCTGACCCGGGACGCAATCCCTGCCGCCCTCGAACGCGCCTTCGACGCGCTCGGCCTCGGCGACCTTCATCTCAGGATCGACCGGCTCGATCTCGACCTGGGCGAGGTGCGCATCGAAACGCTCGAAGCCGACATCCTCGCCGCGCTCGACCGCGCAATCGGCCCCGCGCTCAAGGCGGGCAAGCGCCTGGCTGCCGACAAGGCCGAGATCCAGACCCTGCGCGACTATCTCGCCACCGGCGTCACCCCGGCCTTTGGCGGCAGCGATTTCGACCCCGCCGCCCGGCTGCGCGCGCTCCAGACCCGCGATCCCGCCGCCTTCGCGAGGCTCGCCAGAGCCGCGTCGCGCCGCGGCACCGCGCGCAGGCGGCTCGCCACGCTCGGCCATGGCGCGATGCCCCGCGGCGAGGCGCGCCCGCGCGATTCCGCCCCGGGCCACCCGCTCTACATCGCCAATGCCGGGCTGGTGCTGCTCAACCCCTATCTGCCCGCGCTGTTCGAGCGCCTGAATTTGCCGAACCCGGAAGGACGCATCATCGGCCTCGCGGCGGCCTCGCGGGCGGTCCACCTCCTCCAATATTGCGCCACCGGCCGGCTCGACACGCCCGAGCCCGCGCTCGCCCTCAACAAGCTCCTCGCCGGCTTGCCCCTCGACACCCCGGTCGCGCCGCACATCGCGCCGTCACAGGCCGATCTCGAAACCTGCGACAGCCTGCTCGCCGCCATGATCGCCAATTGGCCGGCCATCCGGGGAACCTCGGCCGATGGCCTGCGCGAGACCTTCCTCCAGCGCGAGGGCCGGCTGGACCGGACCGATACCGGCTGGCGCCTCACCGTCCAGCGCAAGGGGCTGGACGTGCTGGTCGATCAGCTCCCCTGGTCGATCGCGGTCGTCTTCCACCGCTGGATGCCCGCCCCGATCCACACCCGCTGGTGATTGCATTTCCTGCAACCGCGATTTCCGCAATTCATCTCGGTTCGCACCCGTAACGGGCGTAAATGATGCGGCGCGGCGTCCGCCGCACCTCGCCGCGTGCCAGCGGCATTCTTGAGGGCATCATGCTTTCCACATCGCTGTTCATTCTCGCCCCTTTGGGGCTGGGCGCGCTCGTGCTCGCGCTCAATTCGTTCGGCATCAACCAGGAATATGAGCGCGGCGTCGTCTTCCGCCTCGGGCGGCTCAGGGCGACCAAGGGCCCGGGCTGGTTCTGGCTCATCCCCCTCATCGAGCGCGTCGTGAAGGTCGATCTGCGCACCATCACCTATGCGCTCGACACCCAGGAAACCGTCACCCGCGACGGCGTCGCGGTGCGCGTCAACGCGGTGCTCTGGTTCCGCGCATCGGTCCCGGCCGACGTCGTCACCACCGTCGCCAACTGGCATTCGGCCGTGATCCAGGCGGCCGAGACCGCGATGCGCGACGCGATCGGCCAGAGCGACCTCGATCAGATGCTCAAGGAGCGCACCCTGATCAACCAGCGCCTGCTCGATCTGCTGATCCGCACCTGCGAGCGCTGGGGCGTCGCGATCGACGCGGTCGAGATCAAGGACCTCGACATCCCCCAGCAGATGCAGCGCGCCATCGCCAAGGAGGCCGAGGCGATCCGCGAGAAGCGCGCGCGCATCATCAAGGCCGAGGGCGAGCAGGAGGCCGCGCGCACCCTCGCCGATGCGGCGGCGGTGATCGGCGGCACCCCCGGCGCGCTCGAACTGCGCCGCCTCCAGACGCTCACCGAGATCGGCGTCGAGCATAATTCGACGATCATCGCGATGTTCCCGACCGAGCTGCTCGAAGCGGCGAAGAAGCTCGGCGCTGCGGTGTAAGGGCCATGCGGGGCGCCCGGGAGACTGGGTGGGCGCCCCGCCGGTCAGGCGCAGGTCACGCCCAAGCTCGCCACCACATTGCCCTCGCCGCCGCCCGCCATCGGCACCGTCTCCACCGATCCGCTGAACGCCACGATCGATTGCCCCGCGGGCGCCGAGAGGGTGAAGGGCGTCTGCGAGGTCGATCCCGCCATGCTCCCGAACGGGCCGTAGCTTGCGCCCTTGGCGGTATGGACGGTGATCTGCAGCACCACCTGCCAGCCATACCAGGTTCCGGTATAGCCGCTGATGCTGGTGATCGTGTCCCCCGTCGCCAGCGTCACGGGCGTGGGGTTGCCGCCATTCCCGCCATGCTGGACTGTCGTATAGGTGACCGGGTTCCCCTCGAAGCTCGAGCTGCTCGTCGCCTGGATCGCGTCGAGCACATTGCCGCTGCGGATGGCAAGGCTGGTGATCGGCGGATTGCCCGCCGCGGCGGCGATATGGGTGTCGTCGAACGGGCCCGTGGGGCTGCCCTTGATCAGCTGGTACAGGATCATCTGCTGCGCCTGCTCGAACTGGAAATCGCCCGAGTTGAGCCGCCACTGGGTCAGCTTGTCGTACGGCCCCGCCTGATAGCCGGCATAGGCCTGCTGCGCGTCCTGATAGGGCGCGAGATCGTCGCTGTTCACGCTCTCGAACTTGGCGCCATAGCCGAGCAGGTTCGCATTGATCCCGTAGCGGATGAATTGCCCGCGATCCGCCGCGCCATAGAGCTGGAGCGTGACGATATCGAAATAGGTGTTCACCGTCGCCGGATCGAGATTGCTGGTCTCGTTGGGGCACATGCTGAGGATATAGGGCGTCCCCGCGAACGCGTTGCCGATCGCGGTGAAGGCCTGCTGGAATTGCGACTGGGTGGTCGAATCGGAGAAGGGCCATTCCCAATCGACGTCGAGCCCGTCCAGATCATAGGTCTGCAGATAGGTGACGATATTCTGCGCATATTGCGCGAGCACCGCCGGCCAGCCGCTCGACGGGCCCGAAAAGAGCTGGCTGATCTCGTCCGCGGCATAGCCCATCGTCACGAGGATCTTGATGCCCGGATTGGCCGCGCGGGCATCGGCGATGATCCACTGCATGTACTGGAGGTTGGTGACGCCACCGGTATGCGTGCATTCGCCCAGCGCGATCGAATAGCCGTTCGGGGTCGAGACGGTATCGACGAAGCAGATGTTGAGGATGTCGACGCTCTTGTAAACGCCGTTGACGATCAACGACTGATAGCTGCCGCCCGGATAATCATAAGGCGTGTTGGCCGGGTCCTCCTCGGACGGAAGAATCCACGCGCCCACGCTGGGGGTCGGTATCGCCATCGCCGCATCTCCTATGCGATAGGGAGCAAAGTCCCCGTCTTTCGAATAGTGAAACAACCGGAGATGACGGAATTCTTATTCCTGAACTGATCTCGACGCGACTCGACTAGTTCACGGACGATACGATGGTTTCAATTGCGGATCGAGCGTTTTTCATGGGATTTCTATCAAATTCATTGCCGGGAACGGCAACACCCTCGAACCGTTTGCGCAGGATGCGCACCCTCTCCGCCTTGCCGCTGCTTTTCCTCGCCGCTTGCTCGAGCGGAGGGAGCGGCGGCGGCGGCGGAGGTACCCCCACACCCACGCCGAGCTCCGCCAACCGCGCGCCCAGCTTCACCTCACCTGCCACCACCAGCGTCGCCGAAAATACCGCCCTCGCCTATCAGGCCGCGGCGAACGATCCCGACGGCAACCCGCTCAGCTTCACCATCGCGGGCGGCGCCGATGCCGCGCTCTTCACCATCACCGGGGCCGGCGCGCTCAGCTTCAATACCGCGCCCAGCTTCGAAACCCCGCGCGATAGCGGCGCCAACAATGTCTACAACCTCCAGCTCCGCGTCAGCGACGGCAGCCTCAGCGCCACGCTCGATCTCGCCATCACCGTCACCAACAGCCGCGAAGGCATCGCCGTGCGCCGCGTCGGCACCGGCTTCAACCAGCCCCTCTATGTCGAGCCGATCCCCGGCAGCAGCGACGTGCTCGTCGCGGAGAAGCCCGGCAATATCTACCGCCTCACCCCTTCGACCGGCGCCAAGACCCTCGTCCTCACCGCGGGCAATCTCTCCACCGATGGCGAACGCGGGCTCCTCGGCATCGCGGTCCGCCCCAATTTCGCGACCTCGAACCAGCTCGTCGCCCACGCCACCGCCCCCAACGGCACGATCGAGCTCCGGCTCTACACGCTCACCGGCAACGTCAACACCGGCTACACCAACCTCGTCACCATCCCCCACGCCGGCGCGAACAACCATAATGGCGGCTGGATCGGCTTCGGGCCGGACGGCAATCTCTACGACGCGGTCGGCGATGGCGGCGGATCGGGCGATCCCGAGAATGACGCGCAGGACCCCAATTCGCGCCTCGGCAAGATCCTCCGCCTCGCGCCTTCGGGCAACACCTTCGTCGCGGCCCCCGGCAACCCGTTCGCGAGCGGCGGCGGCGACCCCTATGTCTTCGCGCTCGGGCTCCGCAATCCGTTCCGCAACAGCTTCGGCCCCGATGGCCGGCTCTATATCGGCGATGTCGGCCAGGGCGCGATCGAGGAGATCGATGTGGTTCGCCCCGATCAGCCCGGGCTCAATTTCGGCTGGCACTATCTCGAGGGCACCAGCGTCTTCACCGGCACTGCCCCCCCGGGCCTCACCGCCCCGGTCTCGCAATATGCCCATGGCACCGGGGCGACCCAGGGCAACACGATCATCGGCGGCTATGTCTATCGCGGGCCGGTGACGTCGCTGGTCGGCAGCTATGTCTTCGCCGATTACGTCAACGGCCATATCTGGACGCTTCCCGCCAACCAGCTCGTCCAGGGCAGCCTGTTCCCCGCGGGCAGCTACGAACGCCGCAATCTCGATTTCACCCCCGATGCCGGCACCATCGACCAGATCGTCTCGTTCGGCGAGGACAGCGCGGGCAATCTCTACATCGTCGACATCACCGGCGAGATTTTCGAGGTGGTGCCGGGCTGAGTGGCCACTTCCCCTCTCCCATCGGGAGAGGGTTGCGCAGACTTGGGTCCGCTTCTTCAGCGGGCCCTAGTCGGAGCTGGGTGAGGGGATCACCCCATCGATAGGGTGTAACCCCTCACCAACTCCGACTAGGCAGCAAGCTGCCAAGTCTCCGTATCCTCTCCCGATGGGAGAGGGAGACAAGAGACCCTCACGCCTCTACCCTCCACCCCATGATCCGTCTCCTCCTCGCTACCCTCGCGCTCCTCCTCGCCACACCCGCCGCCGCCCAGCTCACGAAACCCGAAGCCCGCATCGCCGCCGCCGTCGATGCCGACACGCCCCGCGCCATCGCGTTCCTCGAACGCATGGTGAACCAGAATAGCGGCTCGCTGAACCTCCCCGGCGTCGATGCGGTCGCCGCCATCGTCCGTCCCGAATTCGAGGCCCTGGGCTTCGACACCCGCTGGATCGACATGCGCGCCACCGGCCGCGCGGGCCACCTGATCGCCACCCATCGCGGCAATGGCCGAGGGAAACGCATCCTGCTGATCGGCCATCTCGACACCGTCTTCGAGCCCAGTTCCCCCTTCCAGAAGTTCGAGCGCAATGGCGACCGCGCCACCGGCCCCGGCGTGATCGACGACAAGGGCGGGATCGCGGTGATCGTGATGGCGCTCAGGGCGATGCAGGCCGCGGGCACGCTCAAGGACGCCGACATCATCGTCATCCTCACCGGCGACGAGGAGCGCACCGGCGCACCGATGGATATCGCCCGCAAGGACCTGATCGAACTCGGCAAATGGGCCGATATCGCGCTCGAATTCGAGCCGCTCGCGCGCGATGCCGGGGTCGATTACGGCTCGGTCGCGCGGCGCAGCTCGACCAATTGGACGATCACCGCCAAGGGCAGGACCGGCCATTCGAGCGGCGTGTTCGGCAAGACGCTCGGCTATGGCGCGATCTACGAGCTGGTTCGCATCCTTGACAGCTTCCGCCGCGAGCTCGCCGAGCCGAACCTCACCTATAATGTCGGCGTGATCGGCGGCGGCACCCCCGCGACGATCGACGATCAGGGCCTGTCGATCGCGTCCTCGGGCAAGACCAACATCGTCCCCGAAACCGCGATCGCGCGCGGCGACATCCGCAGCCTCACCCCCGAGCAGGACGCCCGCGTCCGCGCCCGCATGGAGGCAATCGTCGCCCAGAACCTGCCCGGCACCAGCGCCACCATCGCCTTCTCCGAAGGCTATCCCTCGATGCCCCCGACCGAGGGCAACCGCGCGCTGCTCACCCGGCTCAACGCGGTGAACGCGAGCCTCGGCCTGCCCGCCATGCCCGAATACGACCCCGCCAAGCGCGGCGCCGCCGATTCGAGCTTCGTCGCCGCGGACGCCGACGTCCTTGCCGGCCTGGGCGCGGCGGGCGAAAACAGCCATGCCGAGGGCGAATGGATCGACCTGACCTCGATCCCCCTCCAGGCCAAGCGCGCCGCGATCCTGATGACGCGCCTCAGCCGCGAACACCGTTGATCGCAATCCCCACCTCGCTTTGGCTTCACTATGCCGGCGACGCCGCGGCGTGGCTGCTCGCCTTTCTCGGCGCGCGCTGGGTCTATCGGCACCGCCGCCAGTCGGTCTCCACGCTCGCCGCGCAGACCGAGCCCGGCTATTTCCTCGCGCTCGCGGCAGGCGGAGTCCTGGGCGCCTGGCTCGCAGGGTCGCTCAACAGCCTGCGCTTCGCCTTCCCCACCCCCTCGCACAGCATCGCCGGCGCGCTCGCCGGGGCGATCGTCGCGGTCGAGATCTGGAAATGGCGCGTGGGGCTGCGCCAATCGACCGGCGGTCCCTTCGTTATCCCGCTCACGATCGGCATCGTCGCCGGGCGCTGGGGCTGCCTGTTCGCCGGGCTCGGCGACGGCACCTATGGCACCCCGACCAGCCTGCCCTGGGCGGTCGATCTCGGCGACCATATCGGCCGCCATCCGGTCCAGCTCTACGAATCGCTGACGATGGCGGTCTTCCTCGCCGTCTATTGGCGGGCGCTGATCGGGGAGCGCGGCTGGGCGGTCCGCCACGGCTTCCACGCCTTCGTCCTGGTCTATGCGGTCCAGCGCTTCGTCTGGGAATTCCTCAAGCCCTATCCAAGCCTGCTGGGGCCGCTAAACCTGTTCCACCTGCTGATGATCGGATTGGCCGCCTATGCACTCGCCTGGATCGCTCGAGACGCTCGCAGACCCGTTACCGGCTGAGCGCAAGGCAGCGCCCTATATCTTCCACGGCCAGACGACGAGCCTGTGCGAGACCTGCCTCGTGCCGGTCCCCGCCAAGGTAATCATCGAGGACGACCGGGTCTTCTATCTCAAGCGCTGCCGCGATCACGGCGTGATGAAGACGCTGATCAGCGACGATCTCGATTATTGGCGCGCGCAGAAATTGTGGCTCAAGCCGGGCGATCGTCCGCTCGCCGTCCAGACCCGCACCGAGGCCGGCTGCCCCTTCGATTGCGGCCTCTGCCCCGATCATGAGCAGCATAGCTGCCTCGCGATCGTCGAGATCAATTCGGCATGCAATCTCGCCTGCCCGGTCTGCTTCGCCGATGCCGAGGACATGCACGGCGCGCATCTGCCGCTGGCGACGGTCGAGCGCATGCTCGATGCGCTGGTGGCGAGCGAGGGCGAGCCCGATGTCGTCCAGCTTTCGGGCGGCGAGCCGACGATCCATCCGCAATTCTTCGAGATACTCGATGCGGTGAAGGCGCGCCCGATCCGCCACGCGATGATCAACAGCAACGGGGTCCGCATCGCGCAGGACCCCGAATTCGTCGACCGGCTCGCTAGCTATATGCCGCGGCTCGAAGTCTATCTTCAGTTCGACAGCCTCGACGACGACGCGCTGATGGACCTGCGCGGCGCCAGGCTCTCGCGCATCCGCCGCCAGGCGCTCGAGGCGCTCGAAGCCGCCGGCATCTCGACCACGCTCGTCGTCACGGTCAAGCGCGGGGTCAACGATCACGAGGTCGCCGACATCGTCAATTACGCGCTGACCTGGTCATGCGTGCGCGGCATCACCTTCCAGCCGGTCCAGGATGCGGGCCGGAACGAGGGCTTCGACGCCAAGCTGAACCGCATCCTCCCCACCCAGATCCGCCGCGAGATCGCCAAATCGGGGGTGTTCGCGATCGAGGACATGATCCCGCTCCCCTGCAACCCCGACCAGATCTGCATCGGCTATGGCCTGCGCCAGGGCCCCAGCGTCACCCCGATCACCTCGCTGCTGCCGCGCGAGATGATCCTCGAGGGGCCGAACACCGTCGCCTATGAGGATTATCCGGCGCTCAAGCAGGGCATCATGAACCTGCTCAGCCTCGCCACCGCCGATTGCAACACCGGGGAAAAGCTCGCCGGGGTGCTCTGCTGCCTGCCCCAGGCGATGGTCCCGGCCGAACTCAGCTACGCCAACAGCTTCCGCGTCGTGATCCTCCAGTTTCTCGATCGCTACAATTTCGATCTGGCCACGGTGAAGCGCAGCTGCATCCATTTCGTGACGCCCGAGGGCCAGATCATTCCCTTCGACACCTACAACACCTATTACCGCCAGGGGGCGGAAGGCGCGGGCGTGCTGGCGCGGGCGCGATCGGGAGAGCGGCTATGAAGATGCTGTTTGGGGGTATCCTGCTCGCTGTCGGCGGGCTGATCGCGCTGGCGAGCGGGCTGTGCTCGGGCTGGTTCCTCGTCATGATGCTCAGCAGCAGTGGCAGCGGCGCGGAGATTCTCGGCATGATCCCCATGATCCTGGCCTTCGGCGGCGTACCGTTCGTGATCGGACTGGGACTGTTCTTCTGGGGCCGCTCCCTGATCCGCTCGGCGCAGAGGGACCAGCAGGAGTGACCGGTCGGTTGCATCTTGCAACCGCTCCCCGCCCCCGCCATCTAGCTGCCCATACCGGAACTTCGAATCGGAGAGCGAGATGCGCGGCCAGCTGAAGCACTATATCGACGGCGCCTGGGTCGAGAGCGAAGGCGGCACCCGCCACGCGGTGATCAACCCCGCCACCGAGGAGCCGGTCTCCGAAATCACCCTCGGCAGCCAGGCCGATGTCGACAAGGCCGTCGCCGCCGCGCGCAAGGCGTTCGAGACCTGGTCGCGCACCTCGGTCGAGGAGCGCGCGACGCTGCTCGAGCGCATCCTCGAGGAATATAAGAAGCGCGCCGGCGACATGGCCGAGGCGATCAGCCTCGAAATGGGCGCCCCGCTCAGCCTCGCCAAGACCGCGCAGGTCGGCTCGGGCATCGGCCATCTCATGTCCGCCGCCAAGGCCGTCCGCGCGTTCGAATTCGAGGAGGTGATCGGCAATTCGATCGTCGTCCACGAACCGATCGGCGTGGTCGCGATGATTACGCCCTGGAACTGGCCGCTCAACCAGATCGTCTCGAAGGTCGCCCCGGCGCTCGCCGCGGGCTGCACCATGGTCCTCAAACCCAGCGAAGAGGCGCCGACCTGCGCCTGCATCTTCGCCGAAGTCCTCGACGCGGCGGGGGTGCCGCCGGGCGTGTTCAACCTCGTCAATGGCGACGGCCCCGGCGTCGGCGCCGCGCTCTCGGCGCACAAGGGCGTCGACATGGTGAGCTTCACCGGCTCGACCCGCGCCGGCATCCTCGTCGCCAAGGCCGCGGCCGATACCGTCAAGCGCGTCCATCAGGAGCTTGGCGGCAAGTCGCCCAGCCTGATCCTCGAAGGCGCCGATCTCGGCAAGGCCGTCCCCGGCACGCTCTTCTCGGTGCTGATGAACTCTGGCCAGAGCTGCATCGCCCCCACCCGCCTGCTCGTCCCCCGCGCCCAGCAGGCCGAGGTCACCGCGCTCGCCGCCGAGATGATGAAGGCGACGCAGACCGGCAATCCCGCCGAGGAAGGCCGCCATATCGGCCCGGTCGTCAACAAGGCGCAATGGACCAAGATCCAGGGCCTGATCGCCAAGGGGCTCGAGGAAGGCGCCAAGCTCGAGACCGGCGGCCCCGGCCGCCCCGACGGCGTCGAGACCGGCTATTTCGTCAAGCCGACGCTCTTCTCGAACGTCACCAACGACATGACGATCGCGCGCGAGGAAGTGTTCGGGCCCGTCGTGACGATCATCCCCTACGACAGTGAGGAAGACGCCGTCCGCATCGCCAACGATACCGATTACGGCCTCTCGGCGGTCGTGTTCGGCTCGCCCGAAGCGATCAAGCGCGTCGCGCCGCGGCTGCGCGCCGGCATGGTCTATGTGAACGGCGGCCAGCCCAATCCCGACCTGCCCTTCGGCGGCTACAAACAGTCGGGCAATGGCCGCGAGCACGGCAAGTTCGGTCTCGCCGAGTTCATGGAAGTCAAGTCGATGGTCGGCGCGCTGGCCTGAAACCGTTTCGAATAGGGGTTATACCTAGGGATTGGGTCATTTTGGACTAATCTTTCTTAAGTAACTGGGCTCCACCACAAGGGGGAGCCCGATGAGCTACGAGAGAGTGATCGCCGAACATGCCCAGATCGGCACGATATTGCGGCAGCTGGAACGGCTGATCGCCGCCGATGCGCCCGATGCGGCGGCGGCGACGATCACGCTCAGCGATCTCGCCCAGGAGCTCGAACATCACCTCGCCTATGAAGACGGCGTCGTCTATCCGCGAATGATCGCCAGCGCGAACGCCGAGGTGTCGGCAACCGCGAAACGGTTCCTCGAGGATTTCGCGGGGCTCCGCGAAGACCTCCACATCTTTCTCGGCGAATGGAACAGCGACTGCATCGCGGCGGACTGGGCCGAATTCCGCCACCAGTCGCAGGCCCTGATCGCCCGCCTCGTCGCGCGGATCCGCGCGGAGAACGAACTGCTGTACACCGCCGCGCTCCAGGCCAACGCCATCCGCCTGCGCCGCGCGGCCTGACAAGGACTCCCGGTTTTCGGGGAAGGGGTATCGGGCCGGTCTGCCGGGGGGCTGACCGTTCCGGTGCCCCTCATCATTTGCGCAGGACCCGTTCGCCCGGGCGAACGGCAGAGAGATCCGATCCCCTGTCCTAGGACGGGTCGACATTTGGTCCAGACCGAGTCGAAAATGGTGGTTTTGCGTGATCCCGGAGCGCAGCGTGCTTTCGGCACGTGAGCACCGGAAGCACGCGAAACCGCCATTTGCAGGCCGGTATGGGCTGAATGGCGATCCGTCCTAGTGGACCGTCCCCACCGCGCGCTCGACCGACATCAGCACGATCAGCCGCTCGATCTGGCGCCAGCGGCAGAAATGCACGTGATTGCCCAGCTCGCGGCTCTTGTCGGCGCGGGCGGCGGCCTGGAAGCCCGCATCGTCGCCGAACATCATGATCAGCTCGGCCGCATCCTTCACCTCGCCGCGGTCGCGCAGATAGGGCATATATTCCATGGGAACTCCAACGCACGCGGGGGGTCGCGCGGGCGTATAGACTCAAGCCGCGTGCCAGCTTCGCCGATCGACGCATCTCCGCGCCAGACGAGGGTAAAATGCTGTAAACCATGGCGTTTTGGCCGTCCCGCCTGCCCCGCCCCGGGACAGGTGGCGTGCCGGGGTGGGACAGGCTCTTCTAACTCCCCTCCCTAAAAGGGAGGGGAAGAAACTAGAGCAACGCCCGGCTCAGCCACACCACGCGCCCGATCACCTCGGCCTCTCCGGCCGCGACGATCCGCACCGCCCAGTCGGGATTGTCGCTGACGATCTCCACATCCCGTCCCAAGGTCCGCAGCCGCTTCACCATCAACTCGCCGTCGAGCCGCAGCACGAACAGCGCACCGCGCGCGCCGGGTATCCGCCGGTCGCCATCGACCAGTATCTCGTCGCCATCCACCAGCGTCGGCGCCATCGACTCGCCCTGCACCCGGATCATCGAGGCCGCCGCCGCGCGCACCCCCAGCTGGCGCAGCAACGCCGGATCGAGCGCTCCCGGCCGCCGCCGCGCCTCCTCGCCCACCAGCCCGCCCGGCCCCGCCGACGCCCCGACATCGAGCCGCGCCACCGCGACCAGCCCGGCCGGCTCGCGCCCGCCCAACGCCGTCTCCGCCACCCCCAGATAGGCCGCCAGCCGCGCCCGGTCGCGCTCGGCCAGTTCGCGCGGCGACCCCCGCGTCACATATTGCTGAAGGTAGGCGGCATTCCGCCCGATCAGCCGCGACAGCGCGGCATAGCGATGCCCGCCCCGATCGATCAGCGCCGCCAGCGCGGCCCGTTGCGCAGCTGAATCCATGATCGGTCCATAGCCGTAGGAAATTTCCTAGACAAGTAGGATTTGGAGAACAAAACAGGATCATCAACACCGACTCGGGCAGAGAGGAAGCGGCGAATGACGGTCCTGCGGAAGATCCACAAATTCCTGAATCACAGCGGCATGCCGCCCACCAAATTCGGGCGGCTTGCGGTCAACGACCCGCGTTTCGTGGGCGACCTGCGCAACGGCCGCGAGCCGCGCGAGCAGACGGTCCGGCGGGTCGAGGCCTTTCTCGAGACGCATGGTGGGGACGCACGATGAGCCGCGGCCCCGATGCCGCGACCCAGCTCGAACGCGCGCTGCTCGCCGGCGCCGAGGCGGCGGGCTGCCCGCTCGCCGTGACCGAGGCCGAGCTCACCCGCTGGGCGAGCGTCACCTTCACCGGCGCGCGCCATATGCTGACGCTCGCGGGAACCGCCTCCCCCGCGCTCACCCGCTGGATCGACGCGCTCCCCGAAGCCGAGTTCGCGCTGCGCGGCCATCTCGTCGCCGATCTGAGCGTCGAAGCCGTCCGCCGCGAAGGCGCGGCGGTGCGGGTGATGCTGGAGGTGCTGACGGTGGAGGAACGATGACGTGCGCGCATGCGCACCAGTGTCAAGTTAGTGTCAACTTAGACCGCGTTTGTGATGTCAGCTTGCGTCGAGATTCAGCTCAGGGCGGAGCGAAAATGGTGATTGGCCGTGACCCGGAGCGCAGCGTGCTCAAGGCACGTAAGCACCGGAAGCGCGGACAATCGCCATTTGCAGCCCGCCATGGGCTGAATATCGATGCAAGCTAGGCCCGGCGCGCGAGGTTGCGCAGCGCCACCAACGCCTCTTCGAGCCCGCGCTCGGTCTCGCGCGGATTGGCCTCGGGCTCGGGCCCGGTCGCAAGCCCGCGGCGAACCACGCCCTTTTCGAGCCGGTCGAGCAGCGCGTGGATCGTGGCGTCGGTCTTGGGCGTCGCGATCGGCTCGTCCTGCCCGCGCGGTTCGGGGCGCGGCGCCGGGCGCAGCCGCGGCGGCGGCGCGGCGCGGCGCATCGGGGTCAGCTCGAACGTCTCGAACCGCTCGCTCGAATCGAACACCGCCGGGCGCGGGCGCAGCGGCGACACGCTCACCGGGGGCGGCATCGGCACATCGGGGATCGCCTGCGGATCGAACGCCGCGAGCGGTTGTTCGAGGTCGATCGGCAAGTCCTGCTCGGCCGGCGGTACCGCGGCAGCGGCGGGCTCGGGCGCGAAAAGGGGGACTACCCCCTCACTTTTGTAACTTTCGGCCTCGGCCTTGGCCGGCGCGGTCACTTCGAGGAAGGGCGTCCCCAGGTCGCGCGTCGCCAGCAGCGGCGCGCGCGCGGGCGCATCGGGATGGGCGTCGGCGCGGCGCAGCACCGGCACCGCTTCGCCAGCTTGCGGAGCCTTGCCGATGGTCACGCCGCGCGAACCCAGGATCAGGAACAGCCCGAACCAGGTGAACAGCGCCACCAGTCCGCCGGCGCCCGCCGCGACCAGCAGCCGCGCGGTCATGCCCAGGGGCGGCTCGGCAGCGGAGATCACCGCGGGCAGCCCCGAATCCATCACCAGCCCTTCGAGCATGGCGGCGGGCATCAGCGCGCACGCGGCGGCGAGACCCACGCCGATCACGCCGGCGACGACCGGGGCGAGGGGCAGGTTCATGCGCGCAAGGCCTTGTGCGACCACGAGTCTTCCATGGCGCCCATATTGACCAGTTTTTGGTAAACAGAATCATACCGGCCGACATTCACCGACCAGTTTCTTTCGGTTTCGACATAGGCTCGCGCCCGCGCCCGCCGCGCCTCCCAATGGTCGCGGTCGCCGAACAGGGTCGCCACCGCCCGGGCCAGCGCCTGGGGATCGTCGGGTCGGAACAGCGTTCCGGTATCGCCGTCGCGGATCAGCTCGCGATGCCCGCCCACGTCCGACGCCGCGACCAGCCGCCGCTGCGCCATCGCCTCGAGCGGCTTGAGCGGCGTCACCAGATCGGTCAGCCGCATCCGCTTGCGCGGATACACCAGCACATCGACCACGCTGTAATAGCGCTCGACATCGTGATGCGGCACGCGGCCTACGAAATGGATCCGGTCCGCCACCGGCGAAGCCTCGGCCTGTGCGCGCAGCGCCGCCTCGGCGGGCCCGCCGCCGACCAGCACCAGATGCATGTTCGGCCGCCACGTCACCAGCTGCGGCATCGCCGCGATCAGTATGTCGAGCCCTTCATAATCGTAGAAGCTGCCGATGAACCCGATCGTCTCCGCACCCTTCAGCCCGAGCTCGTCCGCGAGCCTGGCGTCGTACGGCAAGGGCTCGCCGAACAGGGTCAGATCGACCCCATTGGGCGACACGAAGATCTTCCCCGGATCGATCCCGCGCCGGATCAGGTCGGTCTTGAGCCCCTCGCAGATCACCGCGACCGCATCGGCCCGCTTGACCGCGCGCGTCTCGAGCGCCCGCGTCGCCCTGTATTTGAGGCTCCCCTCGCGCCCGTCGCCATTACCGACCGCGGCGTCCTCCCAAAAGGCGCGGATCTCATAGACGAAGGGCAATTTGAGCCGGTTCGCCACCCGCTGCCCCGCCATCGCGTCGAGCACCGGCGAATGGGCATGGAGCAGATCGGGCTTGAACCCCTTGGCCACTTTCTTGATCCGCCGCGCGAACCGCCCCACCTCGCGCCATTCGCCGAACGGCGGCGGCGCGGGCGGCACCGGATCGGTGCGGAAGAAGCGCAGCCCGTCAATCTCTTCCTCGGCCGCGGGGCTCGCGCCATGCCGTGGTCCGGTAACGGCGGCGACGTCCCACCCGCGCGCAATCTGCGCCTTCAGGATCGCACGCGTCCGGAACGCATAGCCGCTATGGAGCGGCAGGCCGTGATCGAGGATATGGAGCACCCGCATTGCGACTCCGTCCCTGCCACACCCTCCCTTAACGCAGCGTCAACCGCGGGCTTAACGGCAAATCAACCGCGCCCGCGTACCCCGTGCATACGTACGGGAGCATCCGCAGGCCGATGATCGACAATTTCTCGCTGGCGATCACGCATGGCCTGATGCTGCTCGCGGCATTCCTGTTGCTGCGCCGCCCCGATCTCGACCGCGAGGACGGCGAGGCGCCCAAGTTCCGACCGAAGCGCCCGCCCCGGGGCAAGCCCGATGCATGACATCCCCTTCCTCGTCTTCCTGGGCAGCCTGCTCGCGTTCGGCTTTCGCAAGCCGTTCCTGTTCGTGCTCACCTATGCCTATATCGACATCGTCTCGCCCCAGCGGCTCACCTATGTGCTGCTCAATTCGGTCCCCGTATCGCTGATCTCGGTCGCGCTCGCGGTGGGGAGCTGGCTGGCGTTCGACGACAAGAAGGATCTGCGCTTCACCCCGCGCCAGGCCGGATTGCTGATCCTGCTCGGCTATTGCTGGTACACCACGCTCAATGCCGATTTCAGGCTCGAGGCGCTCGATAAATGGGATTGGGTGTGGAAGGCGCTCGCCTTCGCGATCTTCCTGCCCTTCACCTTGCGCACCCGGCTGCGCATCGAATCGCTGCTGCTGTTCATGCTGCTTTCGGCGGGCTCGATCATCATCGTCGGCGGGATCAAGACCGCGGCGGGCGGCGGCGGTTACGGCGAGCTCAATTTGATGATCGACAACAACAGCGGGCTCTACGAGGGCAGCACGATCTCGACCGTGGCGATCTGCATCATCCCGCTGATCCTGTGGTTCACCAAACACGGCACGATCTTCAAGCCCGACTGGAAGGTGAAGACCTTTTGCTACGCGCTCGTCTTCGCCTGCTGCCTGATCCCGGTGGGCACCTCGACGCGCACCGGACTGCTCTGCATCGCCCTCCTCGCCGCGCTCAGCCTGCGCAACGTGAAGCGCCCGCTCCTCTATATCGGCGCGATCGCCCTGCTCGGGATGATGTCGGTCCCGTTCCTCCCCAAGGCGTTCGTCGAGCGGATGGGGACGATCCAGAACCACCAGGCCGACAGCTCGGCCTCCACCCGCGTCGCGGTGTGGAACTGGACGATGGACTATGTGAAGACCCACCCGATGGGCGGCGGCTTCGAGGCGTATCGCCAGAACCGCATCCAGTATGAAAAGGTCGAGGCGGTCGGCGAGGGCAACAATATCACCCTCAAGACCACGATCGAGAAGGACCAGGCCCGCGCCTATCACAGCGCCTATTTCGAGATGCTCGGCGAGCAGGGCTATTTCGGGCTGGGCCTGTGGCTGCTCATCAACATCGCCGGCCTGTTCCGCATGGAAGTGATCCGCCAGCGCTACAAAAAGGCCGATCCCGAGGGCGACGAAGCGTGGATCGCCCCGCTCGCGAGCGCGCTCCAATCGGGGCACATCGTCTATCTGCTCGGCGCCTGCTTCATCGCGATCGCCTTCCAGCCCTTCGTCTACATGCTGATCGGGCTGCAGATCGGGCTCGACACTTATTGCGCGCGGAAGCGCGCCGCGGCGAGCTGGCGCCCGATCCGAAAGCAGCGCATGGTCGCCGCCGCATGACGGCACGGCACGAGTTGAAGGCGCTCACCGGCGCGCGCGGTATCGCCGCATGGCTGGTGGTGCTGTTCCACCTGCGCTTCATGATGCCGGGGCTCGGCGGCGCCTGGGGCCCGCTCAGCTACGGCTATCTCGCGGTCGATTTCTTCTTCGTCCTTTCGGGCTTCGTCATCTGGCTCACCTATGCCGAGCGGCTGCGCGAGCAGGGCCTTGCCGGCATCCCCGATTTCCTCAAGCGCCGCGTCGCGCGCGTCTGGCCACTGCACCTGTTCATGCTCGGCTGCGCGATCCCCTTCGCGCTGCTGCTCGCCATCTCGGGCCGCCCCGACTGGGCGCAATATCCGCCCGCCGAGCTGCCGCTCCATTTCCTCCTGCTCCAGAATTGGGGCCTGACCGACCGGCTGACCTGGAACGTCCCCGCCTGGTCGATCTCGTGCGAGCTCGCCGCCTATCTGCTCTTCCCCTTCCTCGTGATGGCGGCCGACTGGCGCAAGCTGCCGGCATGGGCGCTGCTCGGACTTGCCCTGGTCTGCGCCGCGCTGGTCTGGGCCGTCTTCGCCCTCACCGGCGCGACGGTGCTGGGCCAGGCGATCCTCACCCTGGGCGTCCCCCGCTGCCTCGGCGAGTTCGCGCTCGGCACCCTGATCTGCGCCCTCTGGCTCCGCTGGCGCGGCAAACCCACGATCCCCGCGCTCGCCGCGGCCGTGACCGGCGCCGCCCTGCTCGCCGCGCACGTTGCCGGGCTCCTGCCCCAGCCCTTCGCGATCCCGCTCGTCTTCGCCGCGTTGGTCCTGCTGCTCGCGCTCACCTCGGGGATGCGCTTCAACCCGTTCGAGACCCTGCCCGTCCACTATCTCGGCGAGATCAGCTACGCGACCTATCTCGGCCATTGGCTGCTCTGGATGGCGTTCAAGCTCGTCTTCATCCGCGATCACGACATGGGCTGGCCGCTCTTCATCCTGTTCCTCGCAATGGTCCTGGCCAGCTCGGCCTTCCTCTACCATGTCGTCGAGCGCCCCGCGCAGCGCTGGCTCAACCGCCTCCCCCTGCCCCGCCCGCAACGTCAGGTGAGCGCCTAGTACAGCTTGTTACAAATCGCCGGTTTCGCGCCGCATTCCCGGCTGACCCTCCGCCATATTGTTTCCGCACAGAAACGATCCACCGAGGTTGACGGGGAGAGGACGTCAATGCCGCAGATCAGCTTCGCCGCGACCGCGCGGGCCCTGTTACTCGCATCGTGCATGTCCCTCGCCGGCTGCTCGGGCGGCGGATCGGCCGGCACCGCAGGCGGTGGCGGCGCGGTGATCGTCACCCCGACCCCCACACCCGTCCCGGTTCCGACACCGACCCCGACGCCCACCCCGGTCACCCCTGCAGGCGTCAGCGCCGTCACCACGCTCGATTTCACCGCAGTCGCCGATTACGCGAACCCGGCGCTCCCCGCCTATTACGACGCCACCGTCAACGGCGACGACAACACGCCGCCGAACAACGCGATCGACAACCGCATCGCCACGCTCGGCCGCGTCCTCTTCTACGACAAGCGCCTCAGCACCACCGACACCGTCTCCTGCGTCTCGTGCCACCAGCAGGCGCTCGGCTTCACCGACAGCGCGCGCTTCAGCGCCGGCATCAATGGCGGCACCTTCACCAACGCTCATGCGATGCGGCTGGGCAATGTCCGCTATTACCGGCCCGGCTCGATGTTCTGGGACAAGCGCGCCGCCTCGGTCGAACTGCAGGCGAGCCAGCCGATCCAGAACGCGGTCGAGATGGGCTGGACCCCCGCCGCGGGCGGCATCTCCGCGCTGACGGTCAAGCTCGGCGCCACCAGCTTCTATCCCGATCTCTTCACCTGGGCCTTCGGCACGCCGATGATCACCGAGCCGCGCATCCAGTTCGCGCTCGCCCAGTTCGAACGCGCGATGGTCTCCTATTCGAGCAAATGGGATACCGGCTATGCGGCGGTGTTCAGCCCCACCGGGCCGAACCGCAACCTCAACGTCGATTTCCCCAATTTCACGGCGCAGGAAAATCGCGGGCGCCAGCTCTTCATGTCGCCCCCAAACGCCCCCGGCGGCGGCGCGGGCTGTGCCGCGTGCCATGTCCCGCCCACCTTCGCGCTCGCCGCCAATTCGCAGGGCAACGGCCTCGATGCGGGCGAGACGATCGCCTTCAAATCGCCCTCGCTCAAGAGCATCGGCCTTACCGGCCCCTATATGCATGACGGCCGCTTCGCGACCTTGCTCGACGTGGTGATCCACTACGACACCGGCATCCAGCTCGGGCCCGCGCTCGACAACCGGCTGCGCCTCCCCGGCGGCGCGCCGATGCGGCTCAACCTCTCGGCGGCGGACCGCGCCGCGCTCGTCGCCTTCCTGCTCACCCTCAGCGACACTGTCCTGATCGCCGATCCGAAGTTCGGCTCGCCCTTCCGCCCCTGACCCGGAACGAAGGCGCCGATAGCGCATTGAGGCCGGACCCATGTCCGCCGCCCTCATCTATGTCGACGACCAGCAGCCCGGGATCACCCGCAGACAAGTCCGCAACGGCTGGGGCTATTGGGACGCGCACGGCAAGCGCATCGCCGACCGCGACGAGATCGACCGGCTGAACGCCATCGGCATGCCCCCGGCGTACCGCGACGTCTGGTTCTGCCCCGATCCGAACGGCCATATCCAGGCGACCGGCTATGACGACAAGGGCCGCAAACAGTATCGCTACCACAAGGATTTCCGCGAGGCGCAGGAGGCGGCGAAGTATGATCGCTGCGCCGCATTCGGCGAACATCTCCCCAAGCTCCGCGCCAAGGTCGAGGCCGACCTCAAGTTGCGCGGCCTCCGCAAGGAAAAGGCGGTCGCTGCGGTCGTCCGCCTGCTCGATCTCGGCAGCATCCGCGTCGGCAATGAGGAATATGCCGCGACCAACAAGAGCTTCGGCGCCACCACGCTGCGCAAGCGCCACGCCAGGCTCCGCGGCAACACCCTCCGCCTCCAGTTCCGCGCCAAATCGGGCAAGCTGCGTGTGCTCACGATCACCGACGGCTCGCTCAGCCGCTTCGTCAAGAAATGCCAGGACCTGCCCGGCCAACATCTGTTCCGCTGGTGCGACGAAGCCGGCGACTGCCACCCCGTCACTTCGACTGACGTCAACGCCTATATCCGCTTGTGCGTGGACGAGGATTTCACCGCCAAGCATTTCCGCACCTGGGGCGCCAGCGTCCTCGCCTTCGAAGCGCTCGCGAACGCGGACGACCATCTCGGCCTCAACGCGATGCTCGAGCCGGTCACCGAGGCCCTCGGCAACACCCCCGCCATCGCGCGCAAATCCTATGTCCACCCGGCGCTGGTCGCGCTCGCCAAGGACCGCGACGCACAAGCCGCGTTCCGCGAGGATTTGCACCTGCCGCGCGCGACGCGCTACCTCAGCCGCGCCGAACGCGGCCTGATCGCCTTCCTCGAAGCCGATGGGGCCGCGCCGGCGCACGCCAAGGCCGCCTGAGGAATCGCGAGTGACCAATGCCATCCTGCCCTCGGGCGACGATATCCAGCTTCAGGCGCGCAGCTTCCTGACCGAGGCGAGCGACTGGGTGCGCGTCCACTGGGCCGATATCCTGCTGGCGGGCGCGCTCGCGGTTGGAATCTTCTTCGCGATCCATCTCGTCCGCGCCTGGGGCCTGCGCCTGTGCAGGCGCGGCGAGGGCGCGGCGACCTGGTATTCGATCCTCGGCCGCGCGCTCGGCAAGACCAACAATTTCTTCATCGTGATGACCTCGATCTGGCTGGTCAGCAGCCTCGCCAACCCCAGCCCGTCGATCGCAAACGTCATCCATGTCCTCTCCACCGTCGCCACGGTGCTCCAGGGCGCGGTGTGGATCCGCGAACTCATCTTCGGCGTGGTCGAGCACCGCACGCTCGACGAGAGCAACCAGAATTACGCCCTTTCCAGCGCGCTCGGCATCATCCGGATGCTCGTCACCATCCTGGTGTTCGCGATCGCCCTGGTCGTGGTGCTCAGCAACCTCGGGGTCAACGTCACCGGCCTCGTCGCGGGCCTCGGCATCGGCGGCATCGCGATCGGCTTGGCGGCGCAGGGCATTTTCGCCGACCTGTTCGCCGCGCTCGCGATCATCTTCGACAAGCCGTTCCGGATCGGGGACAATATCGCCTTCGGCACGAGCAAGGGGAAGGTCGAGCGGATCGGGCTCAAATCGACCCGCCTGCGCGGCCCCAATGGCGAGGAGCGGATCGTCGCCAACAAGAAGCTGCTCGATTACGAGCTGCTCAACAATTCGAACCGCGAATATCGCCGCATCACCCTCACCATCCGCCTCGCTTACTCGACGCCCGGCGAGAAGGCAGCGATGGTCCCCGAGCTCGTCCGCCAGGCCGTGGAGGGCGAGAAATGCATCTTCGGCAAGGCCTGGCTGTCGGACTTCGCGGTCAGCTCGATCGATTACGAGATCGAGTTCGACAGCCCCTCCCCCAGCGCCGACGAAGCCGATGAGAAGAAGCACAAGGTCGCGATGGCGATCCTCAAGCGCTTCGACGACGAGGGCATCAATTTCTTCGCCCCCACCCAGGCACCTGCGACGCCGCCGAGCGTCTCACCCTGAGCTGAACCGCTCGCCAGGCCAGGCCTCGAATGCGCCCCGGCCTGCCGCACCGCGCGGTGCCTTCGGGGTGCGTCGTGCGTTGGGTGCCGCGTGAGAGGAGACGGCAAATGATGCTCAAGAACAAGGCAAAGCTGGGCGACAAGCCCGCGTCCGCGATCCTTGCCGTGCGCGACCTCGATCGTGCGCGGCGCTTCTACGGCGAGACGCTCGAACTCGAGCCCGGTGACCATCACGAGCAGGTGGTGGCCTTTCGGACCGGCGACACCCAGTTGCTGATCTACAAATCCGAATTCGCGGGAACCAACAAGGCCAACGCGGTGGTATGGTATGCCGGCGCGGACTTCGATGCGCTGGCGGACCAGCTCCGCGCCAACGGCGTGACCTTCGAGGAATATCCCGAGATGGGAATGGAAATCGCCGGCGGCGTCCATAGCCAGGGCGACTTCAAGGCCGTCTGGTTCAAGGACCCCGACGGCAATATCCTCCATTTCAACAATATGTGACCCGCAATCCGTCATCCCGGCTTGCGCCGGGATGACGTTTCCCGCTCACGCCACTCCCGGCGGCCCCGCCAGCGCGTCCTGCATCTTCATCCACAGATACTCGGCCTGCATCTCGGGCGTCAGCACCTCGATCAGCCGCGTGCCCTCGACCCAGAATTCGAGCACGCCGAACACCCCGCCGCGCTTGCGATACTTCACCGGCCAGCCTTCGCGCGCGCCGATCGCCTCGACCTCGGCGATGCTCATCCCGGTCGCCATCGCGAAGTGGGTCGAGGAACGCGGCCCGTTGCCGCCGATCACGCCATAGCTGTCGGCATCGCCCTCGGCCACGACCAGCTCGCAGCCGCGCGGATAGATCTCCACCGTCGTGTTGCGATCGTCACACGCCATCGCGACCCAGCTTCCCGCCATCACCGGCGGAAACGGGATCGCCTTGCCGCCCCAGAGTTCGGCGATGACCTCGGCCACATGCCGCGGATCCTCGGCGTCGAACGAAAGATGGAAGATCACGTGTCGGCTCCTTGAATGCTGTATTATCGCCCCAATACGCATGGCACAAATTGTGTCAAGTAGGATTTGACACTTTTTGTGCCATCGTCCATCAACGCCCTCATGGCCGCCCGCAAATTCCTCCTCGCCGATCCCGCCAAGCCTGAAGGATCGGACAATCCCCACACCCGCGAAAAGATCGTCGATGCGCTCACCGAACTGATGGCCGAGGGCGAGCGGCTGACGCACGACGCGGTCGCCGCGCGCGCGAACATCTCACGCCGCACCATCTATCGCTACTTTCCCGATCAGACATCGCTGCGCGCCGCGGTCTGGGCGCGGCTCGGCCCCGAGGGCGGCATCCCGGCCACGCTCGAGGACCTGCTCGGCGGCATGGCCGAGCGCTTCGCCAATTTCGACCGCAAGGCCGCGACCATGACCGTCGCCATGGCCAGCGCCGAGGGCCGCGCGATCCGCAACGTGATGAAGCCCGAACGCGTCGCCGCATGGCGCGCGATGTTCGACGAACGCGTGGCGGCCCTCCGGGAACCCGACCGCACCCGCGCGATCGCGGTGATCCAGCTCATCGGCACCGGCCTCGCCTGGCGCGAGATGCGCGACCAATGGGACATGGAGGCCGAGGGCATGACCGTGGCCTGCCGCTGGGCGATCGAGACGCTGCTCGCGGACCTGGAGCGGCGCGGGAGCAGGCCGCTGAGCGAGGGGCCGGCAAGCTGAACAAACCCGTCATCCCGGCGAAAGCCGGGACCCAGGGTTACTCAGCTGAATCGCTTGCGGCTCTGGGTCCCGGCTTTCGCCGGGATGACGAAAAAGGCTAAATCCCGCCCTCGTCCAGGCTCAGCAACGTCGCATTTCCCCCGGCACTGGTCGTATCCACCGACACCGACCGCTCGGCGCAGAAGCGCTGGAGATAGTGCGGCCCGCCCGCCTTGGGCCCGGTGCCCGATAGCCCCTCGCCCCCGAATGGCTGCGAGCCGACCACCGCGCCGATCATCGAACGATTGATGTAGAGATTGCCCACCCGCGCGCTCGCCTCGATCAGCTCGCCCGATCGCGCGATGCGGCTGTGCAGGCCCATGGTCAGCCCGAAGCCCTTGGCGTTCACCCGCGCGATCGTCTCGGCCAGCTTGCCCGCCTCCCATGTCGCGACGTGCAGGATCGGTCCGAACCATTCGGCCTTGAGATCGTCCATATCGTCGAGCCGGATCAGCGTCGGCGGCACGAAGCGGCCCTTTTTAGGCACCGGCAGCGTCTTGATCCAGCGCCCCTTCACCGACTCGCGATACGCCATCAATTTGTCGTATGCGGCATCATCGATCACCGGCCCGACATCGGTGGCGGGATCGCCGGGATCGCCGATCACCAGCAGCTCCATCGCGCCCTTGAGCATCTCGATCACGGTGTCGGCGACATCCTCCTGCAACAGCAGCAGCCTGAGCGCCGAGCAGCGCTGCCCCGCCGAGCGATAGGCCGAGGTCAGCACGTCGGCCACGACCTGCTCGGGAAGCGCCGTCGAATCGACGATCATCGCGTTGATCCCGCCCGTCTCGGCGATCAGCGGCACAATCGGCCGGTCGTCTCCCTCCAGCAACGCCCGTGCGATCTTCTTCGCGGTCGGCGTCGATCCGGTGAACGCCACCCCCGCGATCCGCGGATCGGCGGTGATCGCCGCGCCCACCTCGGGCCCGCCCGGCACCAGGATCAGCGCATCCTCGGGCACCCCCGCCGCGTGCGCCAGCCGCACCGCCGCGGCCGCGATCAGCGGGGTCTGCGGCGCCGGCTTGGCGACGACGGCGTTCCCCGTCACCAAGGCCGCCGCTGTCTGCCCGAGGAAAATCGCCAGCGGGAAGTTCCACGGCGCGATCGTCGCCCAGACCCCGCGCCCCTCCATCCGCAGTTCGTTGCGCTCGCCCGTCGGCCCCGGCAGCACCAAGGGCGCCAGGTCGCTCCGCGCGCGCGCGGCATAGTAGCGGCAGAAATCCTCGGCCTCGCGCACCTCGCCCAGCGCGTCGGGGAGCGTCTTGAACGCCTCCTTGACGCAGATCGCCATCAGCTCGATCCGGTTCTCGTGGAGCAGGTCCGCCAGCCGTTCGAGGATCGCGGCGCGATCGTCCATGCTGCGCCCCGCCCAGTCGGGAAACGCCGCCTGCGCCCGGCCGATCTCGTCGCGCACCGAGCCCTTCCACGCCGCCTGCTTCCGCACCGGGGTCGCCGCGATCGCCGCCGCCGTCTCGGCCAGGATACTCCGCTCGGCCAGGTCGATCCCCGCCGAATTCCGCCACTCGCCGAACAACTCCACCGGCAGCGGAATGCTCGGATGCCGCGTGCCCCCGACACTCGCGATCTTCTCGACCGGATCGGCGAGCAATTCCTCCTCGCTCAGCCCTTCATCGGCCAGCTGGTGCACGAAGGAGGAATTCGCCCCATTCTCCAGCAGCCTGCGCACGAGATAGGCCAGCAGGTCGCGATGCCCGCCCACCGGCGCGTAGATCCGGCAATGATAGCCCTCCTCGCGCACCAGCCGCTCGTACAGTCCCTCGCCCATCCCGTGCAGCCGCTGGAACTCGAAGTCTCGGGCTTTGCCCGCCCACTCCAGGATCGTCGCCACCGTCAGCGCATTATGGCTCGCGAACGCCGGCACGATATTCTTCGCCTCGAGCATGTCGCGCGCGCAGGCGAGGTAGGACACATCGGTCGCCGCCTTGCGGGTGAACAGCGGATAGTCGCTCATCCCCTCGACCTGGGTGCGCTTGATCTCGCTGTCCCAATAGGCGCCTTTCACCAGCCGCACATGCATCGGCCGCCCCAGCGTATCGGCCCAGGCGATCACCGCACGGCAGCGTTTGCCATAGCCCTGCACCGCCATGCCAAACCCGTCCCAGCCCTTCAGCTCGGGCCCGCGCGCGACATTGCCGATGATGTCGAGGCTCATCTCGAGCCGCTCGCTCTCCTCGGCATCGACGGTCAGCGCGATATTCTGGTGCGCCGCCTCGCTGGCGAGCTGCGCGAGCATCTCGGTCAGCTCGGGCACGCAGCGATGATATTGCCCCACCTCATAGCGCGGATGCAGCGCGGAGAGCTTCACCGAGATCGAATTGCCCGCCTTCGGATCGCGCCCGACCGCCTTGATCGCTTCGAAATAGGCCTGGAAATAGCGTTCGGCATCCGCCTTGGTCCGCGCCGCCTCGCCCAGCATGTCGAAGCTCGCGGTGAAGCCCTCATGCTCGGGCCGCTTCATCCGCCTGGCGGCCTCGTCGATGGTGCGGCCCATCACGAAGACCTCGCCCATCATCTTCATCGCCGCGCCGACGGCCTGGCGCACAAACGGCTCGCCCGCGCGCGCGATCAGCCGGCGCAGCGTCCCGCCCGACTCGCCGCCGACCACCGCGCGCCCCAGCACAAGCCCCCAGGTCGCCGAGTTGACCAGCAGCGAGTTCGATTTGCCCGCATGGCTCTTCCAGTCGGCATCGCCCATCTTGTCGGCGATCAGCAGGTCCGCCGTCTCGGGATCGGGCACGCGCAGGAATGCCTCGGCCAGCGAAAGCAGCGCCACGCCCTCGGACGAATTGAGCCGATATTCCTGCAGGAACCGGTTCACCCACCCCTTGTTCTGCGCCGCGCGCAGATCGGCGAGCAGCCCGGCCGCATGACCCATCACCCCCGCGCGCGACTCGGGGCTTAGCCGCGCGCGCTCCAGCAGCGGCTTTAGAACATCGGGTTCGCTCGCGCGGTGGAGCCGCGCCATGGTTTCGCGGGGGGATGACGCTACGTCGCTCGGCATTTTCATATTCTCGGTTTTGAGAGGCTTGCTTCGTCCGCGAAAGTCTCTCTAGGGATGCGCGAGCGCTATGCGAGAAACGCGCGCGGGAGGCCAGTCTCAATGGATACCATCTCGGTCGAGCAAATGGCCGCCAGCATCGGCACCGAGCGCGTCTCGGACTGGGTCGAGGTCAGCCAGGCGATGATCGACAAGTTCGCCGACGCGACGGGCGATCACCAGTTCATCCATGTGAACCCGGAAATGGCGGCGCTGACCCCGTTCGGCGGCACGATCGCGCACGGCTTCCTGTCGCTCTCGCTGATGCCGATGCTCGCCGCCAAGACCGACACGCCCAGGATCGCCGGGGTCAAAATGGGCGTGAATTACGGCGGCAACAAAGTCCGTTTCCTCACGCCCGTCCGCTCGGGCAAGCGCGTCCGCGGCCGCTTCAAGCTGCTCAGCTTCACCGAGCGCAAGCCCGGCGTGTGGGAGCAGATCAACGAATATACGCTCGAGATCGAGGGCGAGACCAAGCCCGCCCTGATCGCCGAGTGGATCAGCCTGATCTACATCTGAGAACCGACAAGAAGGATACCGTCATGTCCCGCTCCGCAGTCATCGTCTCCACCGCCCGCACCCCGATCGGCCGCGCCTATCGCGGGGCGTTCAACAATCTCCCCTCGCCCACCCTCGCCAGCCATTCGATCAAGGCCGCGGTCGAGCGCGCCGGGATCGAAGGCGCCGAGGTCGATGACGTCGTCATGGGCTGCGCGCTCCAGCAGGGCCACCAGGCCGGCAATATCGCGCGCACCTCGCTGCTGCGCGCCGGGCTCCCGGTCAGCGTCGCGGGCCAGTCGATCGACCGGCAATGCTCGTCGGGGCTGATGGCGATCGCGACGGCCGCCAAGCAGATTATCACCGACAATATGGACGTGACCATCGGCGCCGGGGTCGAGAGCATCAGCCTGGTCCAGACGCCGCAGATGCGCTTCGCTCCCGATCACGAGCTGCTGGCGATGCACAAGGATGTGTACATGCCGATGCTCCAGACCGCCGAAGTGGTCGCCAAGCGCTACGGCATCGGCCGCGAGGCGATGGACGAATACAGCCTCGAATCGCAGCGCCGCACCGCCGCCGCGCAGGCCGCGGGCTATTTCGACAAGGAGATCATCCCCGTCACCGCGGCGATGAACATCGTCAACAAGGAGACCAAGGAGGTCACCACCAAGGAGGTCACCCTCACCAAGGACGAGGGCAACCGCGCCGACACCACGCTCGAGGGGCTGCAGGCCCTCAACACCGTTCTCCCCGGCGGCACGATCACCGCGGGCAATGCCTCGCAGCTGTCGGACGGCAGCTCGGCATCGGTGCTGATGGAGGAATCGCTCGCCTCGAAGCGCGGCCTCACCCCGCTCGGCCGCTATGTCGGCATCGCCGTCGGCGGCACCGAGCCCGACGAGATGGGCATCGGCCCGGTCGTCGCGATCCCCAAGCTGCTGAGCAAGTTCAACCTCAAGATGGACGATATCGGCCTGTGGGAATTGAACGAGGCCTTCGCGGTCCAGGTCATCTATTGCCGCGACAAGCTCGGCATCCCGAACGAGCTGCTCAACGTCAATGGCGGCTCGATCTCGATCGGCCATCCTTACGGCATGACCGGCGCCCGCTGCACCGGCCACGCGCTGATCGAGGGCAAGCGCCGCGGCGCGAAATATGTCGTCGTCACGATGTGCGTCGGCGGCGGCATGGGCGCGGCGGGGTTGTTCGAGGTGCTGTAACCGGATTGACGGGAGGCAGCCGCGCAGGCAGCCTCCCGTTTCATGGAAGCCGACGAACATTATCAGCGGGCGAGCTGGGTGCGCACCGCATTCCAGCCGCTGCGCGACATGTTCGTCTTCTCGGGCCGTTCGACGCGCACCGAAGTGGTGACCTTCTTCCTCCTCGGCACGCTTGCGAATATGGGGCGTTTCACCATGGCGCCCCCGTTCAATGTTCCGCTTGCGGCGTTCAAGCTCGTCTGGGGTTTTGTCTGGAGCTTTCCCTGGATCGCGCTGTTCGCGCGGCGCCTTCACGACCAGGGTCGCGCCGGCTGGTGGGCGCTGCTGCTGATGGCACCCTATGCAGTGCTTTTCGCGATGGCCGTTACCACCGGAACCCTGAGCCCATCGGGCCCACCGTTCGAATGGTCGCCCACCGGGCCGTCATGGATCGGCTTCATGAGCGTGTGGGCCATGATCGGCGTCGCGATCCTGATTCTCCATCTCCTCCCCGGCACCCCCGGCTTCAACCGCTACGGCGCTGATCCGCGTCTCGCCTCCGAACCCCAGCAAACCGCCGCCGCGTGAACGAGGTCCCCTCCCGCTACATCACGCTCGCGCGCGGGCTCAAGGCGTTCCGTGAGACGCTCAACTTCACCGGCCGCTCGACCCGCACCGAAGTTGTGAGCTTCTGGCTGCTCTACATGCTGGCGGTGCTGATTTTTACCGTCTCGCATATCGTACTTCTCACGCTCCACCTCATGCCGCCGCATTTTCTGACCGACCTGGTGGGGTTCCTGTTTCTGCTCCCGTCATTTGCCTTGCTCGCGCGCCGCTTGCAGGATCAGAATCTGCCAGGCTGGCCCGGCGCGCTACTCTATGCGGCCACCCAGGCATTGGGGTTCTGGCTCACCAGGGACGGTCCCAACCCATATCAGCGCGAAATCTGGTGGATGGCCTTCGTCGTGGTCGCGATCACCGCCTATCTCATCGCGCTGTTCCGTGCGGGCACCCCCGGCCCCAACCGCTACGGCCCCGATCCGCGCCTCGATGCCGCAACTCAAGTCTAACGGGTTTTCCCGGATGACCGCCGTCACCCCATTCTAACTCTCTGTGGCTATGCACCTTTCCGTGCCGCCGCTCGTTGATGGCGCAGCTTGTTTTCGCCAACGTTGTCATTTCTGCATCAATACAAACGTTTCCTAAATCATATTGTCATTTTATGTGCGCCTGTTAGCGTTACCAGCTGACGGACCGGGAAAACACGGAACGCAATAACAAGGAGGGGTCGCGCCGATGCGCGAAGGATTGGCACTTGTGGCCGATATCGGCCGCCAATCGGTCCGTTTCGGCTTGACCGGCGGCGAGCAGGGCCTTGCGCCCCGCGACATTCGCAAGTTCATGACCGCCGAACACCCGACCTTCACGAGCGCGCTCGTCTCGTACCTCACCGATCTCGACCTGCGCGACGCGCGCCTGCCGAGCGTCCTCGCGGTCGCGGGCGCGGCGCGCGGCGACCTGATCAACCTGACCGGAAGCCGCTGGTACATCTCGCTCTCGGGCGTCGAGGCGGTGCTGCGCGAGCGCCCGCGCGCGCTCAACGAATGCGCCGCCAATGCGCTGGCGCTGACGATGCTGCCCGCCGCCGCCTTCACCCCGCTGCGTGGCCCCCCGCCCAAGCCGGTGCAGCCGGGCGGCAATTATGTCGTGGTGGGCACGGGTACCGGGCTCGGCGTCGCGGCGCTGATCAGCGCGGGAGACAAGCTCGTCCCGATCCAGACCGAGGCGGGGCACATGTCCTTTTGCGCCAACACCGCCGACGAGCGCACCTTCGCGCAATATGCCCAGTCCAAGGGCCATATGATCGATGCCGAAACCCTGCTGAGCGCGCCCGGGCTGATGCTCGCCTATGAGGCGCTGAGCGGCGGCAAGAAGCTCGCCCGCCCCGAGGATGTTACGCGTAACATCGGCCGCGACCCGCATGCGACCGCAGCGGTCAAGATGTTCACCGAGCATCTCGGCGCCTTTTGCGGCGATCTGGCGATGGCGTTCGGCGCGTGGGACGGGGTGTTCCTGACCGGCGCGATCGCGCGCTTCCTCCACCCGCAGCTCTCGGATCCCGGCTTCCGCCAGCGGATGGAAGGCAAGGCCGCGTTCCGCCGTCAGCTCGGCGAGGTGCCGGTGGCGCTGGTCAACCGCAACGACCTCGAACTGCTCGGCGCCGCGGCTTTCATCGGGACGGCGTAGGTCCAGCATGTGCTCCTGCGAAAGCAGGAGCCCAGAGTCTCAAGCGAACCGTCCGTGAACCTGGCCCCCTGCTTTCAGAGGGGAACCGCCAATGCAAACTATCGTTCTCTCCTCAACCCATTGAAGGAGAACGACAATGCCGATGGACGAAACCGCCGACCCTGCCGAAGTCCTCAACCGAATGTGGGAGAAGATGGCGAAGAGCCCCTTCGTGATGGTCAGCCTGATCGGATCGGATGCCCATGCCGAGCCCCTCACCGCCCAGCTCGACGACGATGTCACCGGCAAATTCTGGTTCTACACGCGCAAGGACAATCGCATCGCCGCTGGCGGCCCCGCAATGGCGCAGCATATGTCGAAGGACCACAAGATCTTCGCCTGCATCCGCGGCAATCTGGTCCCCGAGACGAACGAGGCGATCATCGACAAATATTGGTCGAACATCACTGAGGCCTGGTTCGACGGCGGCCGCGACGATCCCAACCTTCTCATGCTCCGCTTCGAACTCGAGGATGCCGAGATCTGGGAAGGCGACGAATCGATCCTCGGCAAGGTCAAGATGCTCACCGGCATGAAGATCAGCGGCGAGGAAATGGGCCGGCATGTCGAGACGGCGCTGTAATGCGCCTACCTTTTCCCCTCCCTTGCAGGCAGGGGAGACAGCGTGCGAAGGGTCCCCCATGGGCCCCAGCCTCGCACACCGCATCCGCATCGAGACCCACGCCGTCTGGCTCGCGATCCGCGACCCGCGCACGCCGCTGCTCGCCAAGCTGTTCGGCACCCTCGTCGCCGCCTATGCGCTCTCGCCGATCGACCTGATCCCCGATTTCATCCCCGTGCTCGGCCTGCTCGACGATGCGATCCTGATCCCGCTCGGCGTCTGGCTGTTCGAGAAGCTCGTCCCCGCCGGCCTGATGGCCGAACACCGCGCCACCGCCGAAGCCGCGGCCGAACGCCCGGTCTCGCGCTGGGGAATCCTGATCGTCCTCGCGATCTGGGCGCTGGCGGCGTGGCTGGTCTGGAGCGTGGTGACGTTCGAATACGATTGAGCCGCGCTCAGCCCGCGTGCCCGGCGATCCACTGCTCGACCACCGGCGCGATCCGGCCGCGCCATTTCGAGCCGTTGAAGATGCCGTAATGGCCGACATCCTGGGCCATCAGATAGTGCTTCATCCCTTCGGGCAGCCCGGTCGCCAGCGTCAGCGCCGCCTTGGTCTGCCCCACCCCCGAAATATCGTCATGCTCGCCCTCGATCGCGAGCAGCGCCACGTCGGTGATCGCGCCCGGATCGACCGGCCGCCCGCGATGCGTCATCTCGCCCTTGGGCAGCGAATGCTTCTGGAACACCACCTCGATCGTCTGGAGATAGAATTCGGCGGTCATGTCGCAGACCGAGCGATATTCCTCATAGAAGCGCATCGTCGCGTCGGCGCTGTCGCCATCGCCCTGGACCAGATGTTTGAACATCTCCCAATGGCTGACCATGTGGCTGCCCAGGTTCATCGTCATGAAGCCGGCGAGCTGGAGGAAGCCGGGATACACCTTCCGCCCCGCGCCCGGATAGGTCATCGGGATGGTAGCGATCACATTCTGCTCGAACCACGCCTTGGGCCGCTCGGTCGCGAGCGTGTTGACCGCGGTCGGCGCCTCGCGCGTATCGATCGGTCCGCCCATCAGCGTCGCGGTGAGCGGGCGGCAGGGATGCTTGTCCGCGCTCATCAGCGCGACCGCGGCATAGCAGGGGACCGAGGGCTGGCACACCGCGAGCAGATGCGGCCGCTCCTTGCCTTCCCCGATAAAGCTCAGAAACTCGACGATATAATCGATATAATCGTCCAGATCGAAGCGCCCGTCCGAAAGCGGCGCCAGCTTCGCGTCGCGCCAGTCGGTGATGTAGACGTCGCAGGTCGGCAGCATCCGGGCGACCGTGCCGCGCAGCAGCGTGGCATAATGGCCCGACATCGGCGCGACGATCAGCAGCTTCGGTCCACCCTCGACGCCCTCGCGCACGAAGCGCTTGAGCTGGCCGAACGGCTTGCGGAGCACGATCTCCTCATGAACCTCGACCTGCCGGCCATCGACGCTGGTGAAATCGATCCCGAATTCGGGCTTGCCGCGCGGCGCGCTCGCATGGGCGAACACTTCCAGCGCCGATCCCAGCACGGTGCCTCCGCCCAGATAGGCGAAGGGATTGGCGGGATTGTTGAGCAGCCCGGCCGAGAAATTGGCCATCGCGCTGGCGCCCGCCAGCATCGAGCGCTGAAGTTCATACGCGTCGTACAGCATGTGCTTCTCCGCCCCGCTCCCCCCGGATAAACGGCGCGAGGGAGCGGAGTTATAGCGCTAACATTGTGCGGTGCAACGCCGTAGAAGCCGCACCGCTCTACCGACTGTGCACAACTTCCAGCCCCCTCTGTTCGCCCGCCCCCAATCGCGCTAGGCCCCGCAGGCCATGGCCGAACAACCCACCGCCGAAACGACCTCGCCCGCGCCCCCGCCGCGCAAGCTGAGCAACCTGCTGATCATCTGGGGCTTCACGCGCCGCTATCCGCTCCAGCTCGTCGTCGCCACGCTGGCGCTGACGGTTTCGTCGCTCGCCACCCTGTCGATCTCGGTCATGTCGCAGCTGATCGTCGACAAGGGCTTCGCCGCCCGCGCCGATCATGGCCAGATCGCCTTCTATTTCGAGTTGATGCTCGGCGTGGTGGTGGTGCTCGGCTTCGCCACCGCGGTCCGCTTCTTCTTCGTCTCGTGGATCGGCGAGCGCACCGTCGCCGACATGCGCATCGCGGTGCAGCGCAACCTGCTGCGCCTGCCCCCCAAATGGTTCGAGGAAAACCGCCCGTCGGAGATCGCTTCGCGCCTCACCTCGGACACCGCGATCGTCGAGCAGATCGTCGGCAGCACCGTCTCGATCGCGCTGCGCAATTTCGTCACCGGCATCCTCGGCGTCGCCTATCTCTTCATCCTGTCACCCAAGATCGCCGCCTATCTGATCATCGGCATCCCGGTGACCGTGCTTCCGATCATGTGGCTCGGCGGCCGCGTCCGGCAGCTGTCGCGCAAGAGCCAAGACAGCATCGCGACGATCGGTTCGCTGATCTCGGAGACGCTCGGCGCGATACGCATCGTCCAGGCCTTCGGGCAGGAACAGCGCGAGAGCGAGCGGTTCGAGGACGCGGTGTGGCGCACCTTCGCCGCGGGCAAGCGCCGCTTCGCGCTGCGGGCGGTGATGACCGCGCTCGTCATGTGGCTGCTCTTCACCGCGATCACGCTGATCGTCTGGTCGGCGGTGGGCGAGGTCGCGACGGGGCGGATCAGCCCGGGTTCGCTCCTCGCCTTCATCGTCACCTCGACCATCGTCACCGGCTCGTTCGGCGCATTGACCGAAGTCTATGGCGATCTGCTCCGCGCCTCGGGCGCCGCCGCGCGCATGGCCGAATTGCTCCACGAACAGCCCGACATCGCCGCCCCCGCCAACCCCGTCGCGCTCCCCCAGCCGCCCCAGGGCGCGCTCGCCTTCGACAAGGTCAGCTTCCGCTACCCGACCCGCCCCGAAGTCTCGGCGCTCCAGGACTTCACGCTGTTCGTGAACCCCGGCGAGACCGTCGCCGTGGTCGGCCCCTCGGGGGCCGGCAAGTCGACCCTCTTCCAGCTCGTCCAGCGTTTCTACGATCCCGAAAGCGGCGAGATCCGCGTCGACGGCGTGCCCCTGCCCGCCGCCGACCCCGCCGAGATCCGCGCCCGCATGGCGATGGTGCCGCAGGAAACGGTGATCTTCGCCGCCTCGGCCCGCGACAATCTCCGCTACGGCGAATGGAACGCGAGCGACGAGGCGATCTGGGCGGCCGCCGACGCGGCCAACGCGAGCGAGTTCCTCCGCGAGCTCCCCCAGGGCCTCGACACCTTTCTCGGCGAAGCCGGCGCGCGCCTCTCGGGCGGCCAGCGCCAGCGCATCGCCATCGCCCGCGCCTTGCTGCGCGACGCCCCGATCCTCCTCCTCGACGAAGCCACCTCCGCGCTCGATGCCGAGAGCGAACGCCTCGTCCAGGACGCGCTCGACCGGCTGATGGAGAACCGCACTACTCTCGTCATCGCCCACCGCCTCGCCACGGTCCGCGCCGCGGGCCGGATCATCGTGATGGACGAGGGGCGGATCGTCGACACCGGCACCCATGCCGAACTGGTCTCGCGCGGCGGGCTCTATGCCCGGCTGGCGGCGCTGCAGTTCAACGACGCGGCGTAATCCTTTTTGTCGAAGCCGGTCTATGTTTTGGGCACGGGCCTGTCGCACAATGGCTCGGCGGTTCTTCTGAAGGACGGCCGCGTGTGCGTCGGCATCGAAAAGGAACGGATCACCCGGCAGAAGCATGACGGCGGCAATGATAACGCCGCGATCCGCTACTGCCTCGACGCCGAAGGCATCGCGCTCTCCGACATCGACCTCGTCGTCCAGTGCGCCAATTACGAGATTCCCGACCGCGACGTCTTCGCCGGCCCCCGCCCGTTCGCCGGATCGGACCATCCGCCCATCCTCAGCATCTCGCACCATCTGGCGCATGCCTGGAGCGCCGCGGGCACCTGCCCGTTCGACGATTGCGCGATCATGGTGCTCGATGGCTGCGGTAGTCCCTTCGTGCAATGCACCGATACGGGCCGCGGCATCCTCCTTCCCGAAGACCTGCCCCGGCAGCCCGCCATGTGGTGTGAGAAGGACAGCTTCTACCATTTCGACGGGCGCGAGGTCGTGCCGCTGCTCAAGGATTTCAGCCTCTACCGGCCGCAGACCTCGCCGCACATCCGGATGCCCGGCACCGAGCATTCGGTCGGCGGCTTCTATGCGGCGGTCAGCCGCTACGTCTTCGGCAATCTCGACGACGCCGGGAAGCTCATGGGCCTCGCCCCTTATGGCAGGCCCGGCGCGGTGGCGCACCAGGCGTTCAGCGTCCGCGACGACCGCATCTTCGTCGAGGAGGAATGGCAGGCCACGCTGACCCGCCCGGCCTCCGGTTACGAGGATTTCCGCGCCAACTTCCAATATTATGCCGACATCGCCTGCTGGGCCCAGCAACAGGTCGAAAACGCGGTGATCGCGCTGTTCGAGGCAAGGCTGCGGCGCTTCCCTGCTGGCCGCGTCTGCTACGCCGGTGGCATCGCGCTCAATGCCGTCGCGAACGCGCGGCTGCTCGACGAGGCTGTGGTGCACGATTTCTATATCGAGCCCGCCGCCGGCGATAATGGCGTGGCGCTCGGATGCGCCTTCTACGGCTGGATCAAGGCGCTGGGCCGCGACCGCGTGCCGCATGACGGCAACACCTGCTTCGGCAGGACCTATACCATGGCGGAGATCGGCGAGGCGCTGGCCGACGCACCGTCGGACTGGCGGATAACCGAGCCGGACGATCTCGCCGCCCGCGTCGCCGAACAGCTCGCGCAGGGCAATACGGTCGGATGGTTCCAGGGCGGCAGCGAGTTCGGCCCCCGCGCGCTGGGCCGACGCAGCATCTTGGCGCACCCCGGCAAGCCGGGCATGCGCGACCATATCAACGCCGCCATCAAGTTCCGTGAGGATTTCCGCCCCTTCGCCCCCGCCATACTCCCCGAATTCGCCGGGGATTGCTTCGTTTCCGGCCGCGACAGCCCCTACATGATCCTGATCGACCGGACGAAGCCCGCCTATGCCGACGCCCTGCGCAACGTCACGCATGTCAACGGCACCGCGCGGGTCCAGACCGTCGACCGCGCCTGGAATCCCGCCTTCGCCGGACTGATCGAGGCCTTCCACGCGCGCACCGGAATTCCGGTGCTCCTCAATACCAGCTTCAACCGGCGCGGCATGCCGATCGTCGAGACGCCCGGGGAGGCGGTCGCACTGTTCGCCGAGAGCGCGCTCGACGTGCTGGTGCTGCAGGACGTGCTGGTGGTCAAAACCGGGACTGCACCCGAGTCGGCGCGCCTCCAATCCCACTGATCGATTTTATCACTCTCCGACATGGGACGGACTTGTTTCTCCCGCCAGTGTTGTGGGCCTAGGTGAGGCCAACATCAAAACAGAGAGGACTCGACTCATGGACGCGAAGACCGGATCGATCGATGGCGGCGGCTGCCCGCATGCGGGCGGGGTGCGGGGGCTGCTGGGCCGCACCAACAAGGATTGGTGGCCCGAGATGCTCGCCACCGAGATCCTCAACCCCAATGGCCCGTCGAACCCGATGGGCTCCGATTTCGACTATGCCGAGGCGTTCAGGGCGCTCGACTATAACGCGCTCAAGGCCGATCTCACCGCGCTGATGACCGACAGCCAGCCCTGGTGGCCCGCCGATTACGGGCATTACGGCCCCTTCTTCATCCGCATGGCCTGGCACGCCGCGGGCACCTATCGCACCGCCGACGGCCGCGGCGGCGCCAATAGCGGTCAGCAGCGCTTCGCCCCGCTCGACAGCTGGCCCGACAACGGCAACCTCGACAAGGCACGCCGCCTGCTGTGGCCGATCAAGCAGAAATACGGCAAGCATATCAGCTGGGCCGATCTGTTCATTCTCACCGGCAATGTCGCGATCGAATCGATGGGCGGGCCCGTGTTCGGCTTTGGCGGCGGCCGCGCCGACGTGTTCGAGCCCGAGCGCGACATCTATTGGGGCTCGGAAGACAAGTGGGTGAACCAGGGCGTCCAGACCCGCATCGCCCCCGAACATGGGCTTCACGAGCTCGAGGGGCCCCTCGCCGCGATCCAGATGGGCCTGATCTACGTCAATCCCGAAGGCCCGCAGGGCAACCCGCATGACGATGCCGGCATGGCGCGCGACATGAAGGAGACCTTCGCGCGCATGGCGATGAACGCCGAGGAGACAGTCGCGCTCACCGCGGGCGGCCACACCTTCGGCAAGGCGCACGGCAATGGCGACGCCGCGCTGCTCGGCGCCGCGCCCGCGGGCGCCGATCTCGCCGCGCAGGGCTTCGGCTGGGTCAGCGGCCATGAGAGCGGCGGTATCGGCGAGCACACCGTCACCAGCGGCATCGAGGGCGCCTGGACCAACACGCCCAAGGAATGGACCGCGAATTATTTCCGCCTGCTGCTCGACTATGACTATGAGCTGGTGAAGTCGCCCGCCGGCGCCAACCAGTGGCAGCCGATCAACCAGAAGGAAGAGGACAAGGCCCCGGCAGCGTGGGACCCGAACATCAAGGTCCCGACGATGATGACCACCGCCGACATGGCCTTGAAGCGCGACCCCGAATTCCGCGCGATCAGCGAGAAGTTCCGCAACGACCATGAGGCGTTCAAGGACGCCTTCGCCCGCGCCTGGTTCAAGCTCACCCACCGCGACATGGGCCCCAAGATCCGTTACCTCGGGCCTGAAGTCCCCACCGAGGACCTGATCTGGCAGGATCCGATCCCCGCGGGCACCATGCCTGCGGACGCGGACGTCGCGGCGGTGAAGGCCAGGATCGCCGCGAGCGGCCTCACCGTCAGCCAGCTGGTCAAGACCGCCTGGGCCTCGGCCAGCACCTATCGCAAGTCCGACCATCGCGGCGGCGCCAATGGCGCGCGCCTCCGGCTCGCCCCGCAGAAGGACTGGGAAGTCAACGAGCCGCAGGCGCTCGCCAAGGTGCTGTCGACCCTCGACGGCCTGCGCGGCAACCTGTCGCTCGCCGACGCCATCGTCCTCGGAGGCGTGGTCGGCCTCGAAAAGGCGATCAAGGATGCCGGCTTCAGCGTCGCGGTGCCCTTCACCGGCGGCCGCGGCGACGCGACCGCGGAGCAGACCGACGCCGACAGCTTCGCGGTGATGGAGCCCGAGGCCGACGCCTTCCGCAACTATGTCGGCAAGAAGAGGCTGGCGGTGAAGGTCGAGGAGATGATGCTCGACCGCGCCTCGCTGCTCGGCCTGTCGGTGCCCGAGATGACCGTGCTGATCGGCGGCCTGCGCGTGCTCGGCGCCAATCACGGCGAGCGCGGCCATGGCCATTTCACCCGGCGTTCGGGCCAGCTCACCAACGACTTCTTCGTCAACCTCTACGACATGACCAATGTCTGGAAGGCCGCCGAAGGCAGCGACGACGAGTATATCGCGACCGACCGCAAAGCGGGCCACGAGACGTGGCGCGCCACCCGCGCCGACCTCATCTTCGGCTCGAACGCCGAGCTCCGCGCAGTGGGCGAAGTCTATGCCGAGACCGGGCATGAGGAGAAGTTCGTGAAGGACTTCGTCGCCGCCTGGACCAAGGTGATGAACGCCGACCGCTTTGATCTGAAGTAAAGGGAGCCCCCTCCCCAATGGCGCGCGCCGTGGCCCCCGGGCCGCGGCGCGCGCTTTCGTTTTACTCCCCCCGTTCGTGCTGAGTAGAGACCGAGTAGCGGCGTAGCCGCGTATCGAGGGCTCGTATCGAAGCACCGTGGGTCGGACTCACCTGTCCTTCGATACGCCACTTCGACAAGCTCAGTGGCTACTCAGGACGAACGGAGGTGGAAATGCCTTAGCGGGTATGGCGATCCCTTGCGCCCCATGCCATGACACCTCCAACAATTCGAAAGTCCGGTATCCATCCCGGCGCAGGAGAGCGACATGGCCGAGTTCGACATCATCATCTACGGCGCCACCGGCTTCACCGGCCGCCTCGTCGCCGAATATCTCGCCAACAACTACGCCGATGGCTCGATCAACTGGGCGATGGCCGGCCGCTCGCTCACCAAGCTCCACGAGGTCCGCGACGAGATCGGCGCCCCCGCCGATACCCCGCTCATCACCGCCAATGCCGACGATCCGCAAGCGCTGCTCGCACTCGCCAGCCGCGCGGCATGCGTGATCACCACGGTCGGCCCGTACCAGCTCTATGGCGAGCCCCTCCTCGCCGCCTGCGTCACCGCGGGCACCGCCTATGTCGATCTGTGCGGCGAGCCCAACTGGATGCACGACATGATCCGCAAATACGATGCCGACGCCCGGACAAGCGGCGCGCGGATCGTCTTCTCGTGCGGGTTCGATTCGATCCCCTTCGATCTCGGCGTCTGGGCCGCGGAGCAAGCCGCGATCGCCAAGTTCGGCAAGCCCGCCCCGCGCGTGAAGGGCCGCGTCCTTTCGATGAAGGGCACCTTCTCGGGCGGCACCTTCGCCAGCGGCAAGGCCACTGCCGCCGCCGCGATGAAGGACCCCTCGGTGTTCAAGGCGCTGATCGATCCCTTCGCGCTCACCCCCGGCTTCGAGGGCCCGCCCCAGCCCAAGGGCGTGCTCCCCGAATATGACTCCGCCGTCGATGCCTGGGTCGCGCCCTTCATGATGGCGGTGATCAACACCAAGAATGTCCACCGCTCGAACTTCCTGCTCGGCCATCCCTATGGGCGGGACTTCCAATATGACGAGATGATGGTCGCCCCCGGCATCGGCGATCTCGGCAAGGCGGCCGCCGAAGCCATCGCCAAGATGAACCCGATGAACGCCGAAAAGGGCCCCGCCCCCGGCGAAGGCCCCTCAAAGGAGGAGCGCGAGACCGGCTATTACGAGATCGTGTTTGTCGGCGAGATGCCTGACGGCCAGTCGGTCCGCGCGACCGTCAAGGGCGACCGCGATCCGGGCTATGGCTCGACCAGCAAGATGATCGCCGAAAGCGCGATCTGCCTGATCAAGGACGTGAAGGGCGAAGGCGGGGTCTGGACCCCGGTGGCGATCATGGCCGAACCGCTCAAAAAGCGGCTCGAGGCGCATGCCGGGCTGAGCTTCAGCTGAAGCCGTAGAGCAGCATGATCGCCCCGGCGATCGCCAGCGATACCGCGATCACGATCGGCACCATCTTCGAGCGCCGCTTCTGGACATCGGCATAATAGGCCGGCACGTCGAGCCAGTAATGCCCCTTGATCGCCTCGCGCACCACCCCCGCGGCGCGCATCCGGTCGAACTCGCGCTGCACCGCGGGCCGGCGCGGCACGAACGCCGCCGCATCGCCCGCCGAGATCGCGTGGAGCGCCATGAAATGCCCGGTAATCTCCTGGCTGGCGCGGTTGGTCGCGTGCGCGACGATCACGGGTCCGGCCGGGACGGTCATGCGCTCAGCCCTTGCCCAGGGTGAAGAACAGCACCCCGCCGATTACCAGTACCGCCGCCAGCAGCACGATCTTCAGCCGCATATGCGTATCCGAATGCCAGGCGTTCCAGGCGGGCATATCGACATAATAGCGGCCCGGCTTGGCCTCGCGGATCACGCCGCGCGCGAGGAAGCGCTCGAACTGGCGCTGCTGCAGCCGCCGGTCGGTGGCGAAGGGCACGGCATTCTCGGGCGTCACCGCGTTCGCCGCGAAAAAATGGCTGAACACGCGCCGCCGCGCCACCGCCATCGCTGCTGCCGCCGAAGTCGCCATTCCCGCCTCCCGGTCAATCCCTTGAAGCGACGATGGCACGAAGCAGGCGGCCCTTCAACGGCTCAGCGCTTGCGCCCCTGATGCCGGATATTCGCCGGCCTGCCGCGATGCTTGATCACGCGCTTCGGCCCGCGCCCGTGCGCGCCGCGCCCGGCCGAGCCCTTGCCGTCGGGCAGCTCGAAGCGCAGCGCCCCCGATACCGGGTTCGCCTCGGCCAGCCGCAGCTGGAGCCGCTGGCCCAGCTTGAATTCGTCCCCGCTCTCATCGCCCACCAGCCGCTGCCCGGCCTCGTCATAGCGGAAATATTCGGTCCCCAGGGCGCGCGCCGGCACCAGCCCGTCGCCACCCACGCCCTCGACGGTCGCGAAGAAGCCGAAGGGCTGCACGCCGGTGATCCGCGCCTCGACCACCTCGCCGACATGGCTCGCCAGATAGGCGGCGACATAGCGGTCGATCGTGTCGCGCTCGGCCTCCATCGCGCGGCGTTCGAGCTGGCTGATGCTCGTGCCGGTACGCTCCATGCTCGCCTGATCCTCGAGCACCCCGCCCGGCCCGAGCGCATAGGCCGCGACCAGCGCGCGGTGCACCACCAGGTCCGAATAGCGCCGGATCGGCGAGGTAAAATGCGCATAGCTGCCCAGCGCCAGCCCGAAATGCCCGGCATTGGCGGGGCCGTAATAGGCCTGGGTCTGGGTCCGCAGCACCTGCTGCATCACATCGTCGCGGAAATCGCTTTCGCCCACCCGCTTGAGGATATGGTTGAAGGTCTTCGGCTGGATCACCTGCCCCAGCGCGAACTCGACATCGAGCGTCTTCAGATATTCCTTGAGCGCCACCAGCTTCTCGCGCGCGGGCGGCTCATGGATGCGGTACATCACCGGCGCCTTCTTCGCCTCGAGCGCCTTGGCCGCCGCGACGTTCGCCGCGATCATGTAGTCCTCGATCAGCTTGTGCGCATCGAGCCGCTCGCGCGGCGCGACCGACAGGATGCGCCCCTTCTCGTCGAGCACGATCCGCCGTTCGGGCAGGTCGAGATCGAGCGGCTCCCGCTTCGCCCGCGCCTTGGTGAGCGCCCCCCAGCAGTCCCAGAGGGGCTTGAGCGCCGCCGCGATGGCGTCGTACCGCTCGGTTCCCCGGCGAAGGCCGGGGTCCAGCAGCGGTGCGTCCGATTTGTCGGTGATCGCCTGGGCGTCCTCATAGGCGACATTGCCGATCAGCCGCACCACGGCCCGGCTGAACCGCCAGCGCTTGAGCTCGCCATGCTTGCCGATCTGCATGTGACAGGCCAGCGCCGCGCGATCGACACCCTCCTTCAGCGAACACACATCCGCCGAAAGGACCTCGGGCAGCATCGGCACGACCCGGTCGGGGAAGTAGACCGAATTGCCCCGCCGCCGCGCCTCGCGGTCGAGTTCGGAGCCCGGCCGGACATAGAAACTCACATCGGCAATCGCGACGATCGCGTTCCACCCGCCCTCGGTCGCCTCGGCCCAGACCGCATCGTCATGGTCGCGCGCGTCCGCGGGATCGATCGCGACGATCGGCAAATGCCGCAAATCCTCGCGTTCGCCGAGCCCCTGCTTCGCCACCTTCGCCGCCTCGGCCAGCAACTCCTCCGAAAACACATTCGGAATGCCATGCTTGTGGATCGCGATCAGCGAGAAGCTGCGCGGCGCGAAGGGATCGCCCAGGATCTGCGTCACCTTAGCGGTGATCCGCGGCGGCCGCCCGGCCTTTTCGGCGAGCACCAGGTCGCCCGGCTCGGCGCCGCCCGCGTCCGACACGAGGAAATCGCGCCGCTCCTTCTTCTCGACGCCCTGCAGCCAGAGCTTGCCGCCCTCTTCGCGCAGCACGCCGAGCATCAGTTCCTCGCCCTTGGCGAGCTTCTTCATCGGATGCGCGATCCAGCCCTTCCCGGCCTCTTCGGTGCGCGCGAGGATACGGTCGCCGACGCCCAGCGCCGAGCCCTTGCCGCCCCGCTCGCGCACGCGCAGCCGCGGCACCGGAATGCCCTCGGCTTCCCAGCGCTCGGGCACCGCCCAGACGGTATCGCCCTCGATATCGCTGATCCGCAGCACCGTGACCTTGGGCAGTCCGCCCATCTTGTGGAAGGCGCGGCCGGGGGCGCTGTCGATCAGTCCCTCGTCGCTCATATCCTTGAGCAACGCCTTGAGCGCGATCTTGTCCTGGGCATGCAGCCCGAACGCCCGCGCGATCTCGCGCTTGCCGGCGGGGGTATCGGAATTGGAGATGAAATCGATGATTTGCTGCCGCGTGGGCAGCCCGTTTTTCTGTTTTTGGTTTTTCATTGACCCTGAAGATAGGGACTCGGGCGCCGAAAACCAACCGGAAGCAGCAAAAGGCGCCGCTTTCCCCTTCCCGCAAATAGGGGGAAATCGTCCGCTAACTAACTAAACCTCACAGAAGATAAGACTCTTAAGCGTTATTGATCGATCCTCATTATGCTACAGTAACAATGTAGATATTGGAGGATCGGATGCAAATTTCTCGACGCGCAATGCTTGCCGGTTCGCTCGCGGTTCCGATGACGGCATTCCTGCCGCTCCGCGCCTGGGCCGACGACCACGGCACCGATCTCACCCCCGCCCAGGCCTATGCCAAGCTGGTCGCCGGCAATGACGATTTCGTCGCCGGCAAGCTGCGCCCGGCGGCCGACCAGGCCTCCATCGCCGGGCTCGCCGCGGCGCAGAATCCCTGGGCCACCGTGGTCTGCTGCTCGGACAGCCGCGTGCCCCCGGAGCTGATCTTCCAGACCGGCTTCGGCGAGCTGTTCGTGGTGCGCAACGCGGGCAACACCGCGGCCACCAGCCAGTCGCTCGGCAGCGTCGAATATTCTGTGTACAAGTTCCACACCCCGCTGATCATCGTCCTCGGCCACAGTAAGTGCGGCGCGGTCGAGGGCGCGACGGCGGTGGTCCAGAGCAATGGCAGCGCGGTCTTCCCGGGCAGCATTGGCCCGATGGTCGAGCCGATCGTCCCCGCCGCGCTCGCCGCGCGCACCCTGCCCGGCGACCCGGTCGTCAACGGGGTCCGCGAAAACGTCATCCGCGTCCGCGACCGTCTGCGCTCGCCCGAACAGCCGGTCCTCTTCCCGCCCTATCGCCGCGGCGACCTCGCCATTGTCGGCGCGATCTACGATCTCGACACGCGGCACGTAACCTTCCTCGATCCGATCCCCAGCGCGGCGCATTAGGGCGGGTTGCAATGTAGGATTTCGTCTGCTTCGCTCGCGCGGCCGGTCGATCCGGCCGCTCTTTGACCCTGTCGATCCGCGCATCGCAAACGGCGCATTTCTCCCGGAGACTGCGCGGCGGAAAACATGCGCGATAGTGTGAAGCGAGTGTCAACTTTCACATGCTGGGACGATTTGGATCCTGGGCGGCGCAAAACCGCGTCTTGGCCTAAACTTTATTAAACTTCCGCGGCTTTCGGCTATGCCGCCCGCATGGGCTTCGACCTCCTCATTGTCGGTGGCGGGATCAATGGCTGCGCGATCGCGCGCGAGGCCTCGCTGCTCGGGCTCAAGGTGCTGCTGGTCGAGAAGGACGATCTCGCCAGCCATACCAGTTCGGCCTCGACCAAGCTGATCCACGGTGGCCTCCGCTATCTCGAGACCTATGAGTTCCGCCTCGTCCGCGAGGCGCTGCACGAGCGCGAACGGCTGCTCAGTGCCGCGCCGCACCTGATCCGCCCGATGACCTTCGTCCTTCCCCACGCCCATTCGGTGCGGCCGTGGTGGATGGTCCGCGCGGGGCTCTATCTCTACGATCTGCTCGCCGCGCCTTCCTCGCTGCCGCGATCGCGCGGGCTCCACCCGGATGACAAGGCCTTCAACGATCCGCTCAAGGGCGAGCATCGCGGCTTCGTCTATTCGGATGCCTGGGTCGATGATGCCCGTCTCACCCTCGCCAACGCGCTCGATGCCGCCGCCCATGATGCCGAAATCGCGACACGAACCGAGCTGGTATCGGCAAAACGTCAGGGCGAAGCCTGGCATGCCGTGCTTTCTGACGGCCGCACGGTCGAGGCCCGCGCGATCGTCAATGCCGCCGGCCCCTGGGTCGCCCGGCTTTTCGACCGCCTCGATGCCGATGCCCGATCGAAGGTCCGGCTGGTCAAGGGCAGCCATATCGTCGTCCCCCGCCTGTTCGACGGCGATCATGCCTATATCCTCCAGCAGCCCGACCGCCGCATCGTCTTCGCCATCCCCTATGAGGGCGAATTCACCGAGATCGGCACCACCGATATCCCGGTCGAGCGCCCCGAGGACGCCATCTGCTCGGGTGAAGAGGTCCAGTATCTCTGCGACGCCGTGAACCGCTACTTCACCCGCCAGGTCGCCCCCGCCGACGTCCACTACAAATGGTCCGGCGTCCGTCCGCTCCATGACGACGGCGCGGCCAAGGCCCAGGCCGTTACCCGCGACTACGTCCTCGAACTCGACGAGCAGGGCCCGCCCCTGCTCTCCGTCTTCGGCGGCAAGATCACCACCGCGCGCGCGCTCGCCGAGGAAGCGATGCACAAGCTCGCCCCCGGGCTCGGCGTCACGCCCCAGCCCATGACGCGCGCCCGCGTCTTCCCCGGCGGCGCCATCCCCGAATTCCCCCGCTTCCTCGCCCAGGTCCGTGCCCGCTGGCCCTTCCTGGGGGACGCCCGCTCGGCGCGCATGGCCCATGCCTATGGCGCCGCGCTCAACGACATGCTCCGCGACGTCACCGATCCGGGCGAGGATCTGGGCGGCGGCCTGACCGAGACCGAGGTCCGCTGGATGCACGACCATGAATGGGCACGCACCGCGGAGGACGTGCTCTGGCGGCGGAGCAAGGTCGGGCTGCATGTGGACGCGGATGCGGCACAGCGCGTCGCGTCGCTCCTTGCCGATTTCCCACGTTAAAGTCTTGTTAGCATCCGACCCGCACCTTCGCGGCACGGGCGAGGGACATGGCCACACGATTCTCACAATATCGCAGCGTCGCACCGGCGCTGGTCGAGCATCGCGCAGCACCGCGCCACCGCGTGCAGGTGACGCGCGCCACGCTGGCCAAGCGCGGCAACGCCCCCGTCGATGCCGAGCTGCACGACCTGTCCATCTATGGCTGCCGCTTCGCCTGCCAAACGCGCTTTGCCGAGGGCGACCGGCTGTGGCTGCGCTTCGGCGAAGGCCTTCCCATCGCCGCGACCGCGATCTGGAACGACGGCACCCATCTCGGCTGCCGCTTCGACAGCCCGATCGACCGCAGCCTGGTCCGCTCGCTCACGCTGGTGATCTGCTAGCCTCCGGGGAACTACCAATCGCCCCGTCGGCCACGCCCGTTAAGCCTGGGCGGAATGGCTGACCCACTCGCTTCCGCCAATCTTCGCCGCTGGATCGTCGCGTGCGCGATCGGCGAGCTGCTCGGCATCGCCTGCGCGGCTTTATGGTGGGTGGCGATCGACCGGATCGATCCCGAGCCTGTGGCGCTCGGGGCGAGGCTGGCGATGCTCGCGCTCAAATCGCTGTCGGGACTTGTCGAGGGCTGGCTGCTCGGCACGCTGCAAGCCCGCGCGCTCGCGCATTTCTACCCGCGCCTCTCACGCTCGGCCTGGGTCGGCGCCACGGTCTCGCTCGCCCTATTCGGCTGGGCGGTCGGATCATCCTTCTCGGTGTTCGCCGCCGGCCCGGCCAGTGCCGCGCCCGCGGCGGATCCCGGGATGCTCGTGACGCTTGGGATGGCCGCGGCCTTCGGGCTCGGCGTGGGTGCTTTGTTCGGCGCGGTCCAGGCGCTGGTGCTCCGCCGGGCCGCGCGCCGGGCGAGCTGGTGGATCGTCTTCAACGCGCTCGGCTGGGGCGCAGCGCTGCCCGCCATCTACTTGTTCGCCGGGATCGATCTGGGGATCGGCCCTGCCGGTGCAGTGCTCAACGGGCTCGCGGGCGGAATCATCGCCGGGCTTGTCCTCGGCGCGATCACCGGCCTGGCCTTTCGCCACATGCCGGCACGCTAAAGCCGCTAGCGCCAGCCCCCCAGGACATTCGCCCGGGTAAAGCGCTTGGCCGACGCCGCATCGAGCGCTTTGCGCGTCGCGCTCACCGGCCCCGCGCCTGGGCCGGCGCTCCCGAACTCGAACATCCGCGCTTCCTCGGGCGTCAGCTTGCGCTGGTCGCCCTCGGGGCCCTTGTATCCCATCCAGGTCCAGCCCTCGTGGCGGATATGGCCGTCCATCCAGCAATTCAGGAACGCCGCCTGCCCCAACAGGCTCATATTGCCCCCCGCCCGCCACGGCCGCCCCAGCCACACGCTATGATCGGGCACGCCGGGCTCACGCCCGATCCGGCAGTGGCTGAACACCAGCCCGAACTCCTGCGCGGCGGGGGTGCTCGGCGCGGCGATATAGCCGAGACTGTCGGTGTTCGGCACGAAGCGGGTGACGATGCTGCACCGGTCGAACCACACCGCACCGCCGCCGAAGATGAAGTCCACCCCGCCGACGATCCGGCACCCCGTGATCCGCGCCCGCGGCTGGATGTAGAGCGTGTCCTGATACCCCTCGAGCGCGCAGTCCTCGACCGTGCACCGGTCCGCCTCGCGCCCGATCAGCAGCGCCACCGCCTGCGCTCCATTGCCCGCATTGTCGCGCTTCGCCCCGATATAGTCGTAGCTGTTGCGGATCGTCAGGTTGCGAAAGGTGACGTCGGGCGCGGCGACGGTGATCGTCGCCGATCCGCTGGTGCCGGTATTGCTCCCGTCAGCCTTTCTGAGCCCGGCATAGGCGCCATAGCTGACCACGCTCGCGGGTCCGCTGCCGATGACCGTCACGCCGCGCGTGGCGATGGTCAGCTTCTCGACAAAGGTACCGGGCGCAAGCCGGATCACGGTCGCGCCGCCCGCCAGCGCCTCGGCGATCGTCCCGACCGTGCCGGGCGCCCGCCGCGGATCGACCACCACCTCGCCCGGCGCGGTGCGCGCCACGGCAGGCTGCATCGCCAGGCCCGCTCCCAGTCCCAGCAGGCCTCGCCGATCCATCCACCGTCTCCCCTCAGCGGTAGTTGAAACTCACGCTGATCCGTTTGCCCTTGGAGCCGCCCGCCGGGACTTCGTGCCGCAGCCAGCTCTCCCACAACAGGATCGTCCCGGAAACCGGTGTCACGGTCAAGAAGCTTTGCAGCATCTCGGGCGCGTCGGCGCGCCGCACCGGCGCCGCCATCATCATCGCCAGCCGCGGGTCCTCCAGCCGCAACCCGGCCGCGCCCTCGGGGATCGCGATATAGACCGTGCCCGAAACCACGCTGTGCGGATGGATATGCCCCGAATGCCCGCCCCCGCCGGCGAGGATATTGACCCACAGGCTGTCGAGCTTGAGCTTGCGCCCGCCAAGATCGAACGCGCATTCCTTCGCGAACGCCGCGACATGCTTGTCGAGCTTGCGCCTCAGATCGTCGAACGCCGGATCGCGTAAGGGAAGATCGTTGAGCGAGGCATAGCTGGTATAGCCGCTATAGCCGTGCGCCTTCGCCCAGCGCCGCCCGGCCGCATCGTCCTCGGCGAGTTGCAGGCACGACGCCTCCAACTCCCCGACCAGCGCCTCGTCGCCCAGCGCAGCCTCGTAGAGGAGCGAGGCGAACAGCGCGCGCGTGCTCAATATGCCCGCCCGACCAGGATGCGCTCGACCGCGGGCTTGCCGGTGAAGATGCAATTGCCCGTCGGCGCCCCGGCATCGAGCGGTACGTTGCGCAGCGTCAGCTTGAGCGCCTTGATCTTCTCCGCCACCGCATCGAGTTCGGCGCCCGAGGGCTTCGACCAGTTGACCTCGAGCAGGCCCTTGCCGCCCTTCTCGAAGAACGCCAGCAGCCCCGCCCAGTCGGTCACGTCGCGCGCAATGGCCGCATCGCGCCGCGCCTTGGCATCGTCGAACAGCGCGTTCTGGATGCTCTCCAGCGTTGCCACCGCCTGACCGACAAAATCCCCACGCGCGACGACCGCGCTGTCGAGCTTGCCGTCCTCGCGATAGAGCCGGTCGCGGCGGATCACCGAGACATTGCCCCCCGCCATGTCGCGCCCGCCGACCTCGATCACCAGCGGCGCGCCCTTCTTGACCCAGCCCCAGCGCTTGGTCGCCGCCTTGGTCCATTTGAGATCGAGCAAAGCGCGTACCGGCTCGCCGAACGCGCTCAGCTTCGCCAGCTCGCCCTGCAGCGTCTTGCAGTAATCGACGATCGCAGCGTCCTCGTCATTGTCGCGCAGCATCGGCACGATCACGATCTGCCAGGGCGCGATCCGGGGCGGCACGCGCATCCCGTCATCGTCGCCATGGATCATGATCGCGGCGCCGATCATCCGCGTGGTCATACCCCAGCTGGTGGTCTGCGCCAGCTCGAGCTCGCCCGAGGCATTCTGGAACCTGATGTCCTGCGCCTTGCTGAAGGTCGTGCCGAGGAAGTGGCTGGTCGCCGCCTGCAGCGCCTTGCCGTCCTGCATGATCCCCTCGATCGAATAGGTCGCCACCGCGCCGGGGAAGCGCTCATTCTCGGGCTTTTCGCCCGCGATCATCGGCATCGCGCAGCATTCCTCGGAAAAGCTGCGATAGACCTCGAGCATCTTCATCGTCTCTTCGCGCGCCTCTTCGGCGCTGGCGTGCGCGGTATGGCCCTCCTGCCACAGGAACTCGGCGGTGCGCAGGAACATGCGGGTGCGCATCTCCCAACGGACGACATTCGCCCATTGGTTGATCAGCACCGGAAGGTCGCGCCACGACTGGACCCAGCGGCTGAACGCGGTGCCGATCACCGTCTCCGAGGTCGGCCGCACCACCAGCGGCTCCTCCAGCTTCGCCTCGGGATCGACCACCAGCCTGCCGTTCACCGACTTCAGCCGGTGATGCGTGACGACCGCCATTTCCTTGGCAAAGCCTTCGACATGCTCGGCCTCCTTCTCGAAATAGGAGAGCGGGATGAAGAGCGGGAAATAGCAATTCTCGTGCCCCGTCGCCTTGATGCGATCGTCGAGCAGGCGCTGGATGCGCTCCCAGATGCCGTAGCCCCATGGCCGGATCACCATGCAGCCGCGTACCCCCGATTCCTCGGCCAGATCGGCCTCGGCGATGACGGCCTGATACCAGGCGTTGAAATCCGCTTCGCGGGTGACGTTGAGGGCATGCTTGATCATGGGGGCGCCGATAGACCAACTTGCCGGGCCCCGCCAATGATGTTCTATCTGCCCCGGGGGACAGGGACATGAGCTACGTCCAGAAGAGCTACAAGGGCGGCACGCCGCTCTGGGTTGGTGGGTTGGTCGCGCTGGTGCTGCTCAGCCGGTGCGCGATGATGGGCGCCGCCGGTGGCGCCTCCACCGCCCGGATGGATACGCCCGAAGGCGTCGAGCGCGCGATGTTCGCCGAAGCCAGCACCGCCGAACTCTACCGCACGATCAAGCGCACCCATCCCGACGAGTTCCGCGCGCTGACCTGGGAGATTGCCGGCCGCGTCAAGGACGGCCAGAGCCAGGCCCAGATCCAGACCGCCATCTCGAACTTCGTCGCCGATGCCGAAGCGCGCCATCGCAAGGAAATGAACCAGGCCGGGCCCGCCGCGCTCGCCGCCTATCTTCGCGCCGAAACCGGGCTGATCGAGGCGCTCAAACAGACCGATCCGCGCTCCTGCGCCACCTATGTGACCAACGGGACGGTCGAGCTTCCGGCGGGCTATTCGGGGCCGGTCAAACCCATCACCGATTTTCACGTCGCGAACTGGCAGGCCTATGCCGACGGACGCGACCATCCGGTCCGGCGCGGTCCCGCGCAGCCGACCCCCGCCGATTGGGCGCTGATCGACAAGGCGATGCTGGCGAACGGAACCGACCGCCAGACGATCAAGGCCTTCTTCGATCCCAGGCGCAGCGCAGCGCTCGATCCCATGGTCCAGTGCGACGCCGGGCTCAGTTTCCGCCGCGCGATCGCCACGCTGCCCGCCGACAGGATCGACCAATTCTATCTCGGGCTGCTCGGCGCCGCCGCATCCTGACCGGGCTTGCCGCACCGGTGCGCACCGCCTAGCGCCGTGCCATGCCCGCCGCCCCGAATCCGGATCGCGCCCTGACCGGACTCGCGCTGCGCCTTTTCGCGATCTTTTGCCTCGCATCGATGGCGGCGCTGATCAAGCTGGCGGAGGCGCACGGGGCCTCGTTGGTCGAGATCCTTTTCCACCGTCAGCTCTGGGCGGTGCCGGTGGTGATGGCGTGGCTCGCCGCGGGCGACGGCCTCGGCACGATCCGCACTACGCGGTTCGGCGCGCATGTCGGGCGCACCGCAGTGGGGCTCGCGGGCATGGTGTTCAACTTCGGCGCAATCCTGCTCCTGCCGCTCGCCGAGGCCACCACCCTCTCCTTCACCGTGCCCATCTTCGCCACGATCCTCGGCGCGCTGGCGCTGCGCGAAACGGTCGGCCGGCACCGCTGGAGCGCGGTGGTGATCGGCTTTGCGGGCGTGCTGATCGTCGCCCAGCCCAGCGGGGGCCATTTCCCGCTGATCGGCACCTTGGTCGGCCTCACCGCCGCCTTCTTCGTCGCCACCGTCGCGATCCTGCTGCGCCAGCTCGGCAAGACCGAAAGCGCGGGGACGACCGTCTTCTGGTTCTCGCTCCTCTCGGTGCCGCCGCTGGCGATCGCCTACGCCTTCGATTTCCACCCGCATGACTGGACCGTCTGGGCGATGCTGCTCGCGATCGGGCTGGTCGGCGGCGTCGGCCAGCTCGCGCTCACCGGGGCGCTGCGCTACGCGCCGGTCTCCACCGTGGTGCCGATGGACTATTCGAGCCTGGTCTGGGCGACGCTCTATGGCTGGACCTTTTTCGGGATGCTGCCAACGCCCTATACCTGGATCGGCGCGCCGATCATCATCGCGAGCGGGCTCTACATCGTCTGGCGCGAGCAGCGCCGCGGCGCCCCGGTCAGCGCCGCCGATACACCAGCATGAGATTGTTCGCAGGCATCTCGACCAGCCGTGCCAGATCGAACGCCTCCGCGGCCGCGCTCACATCCTCGACATGGCGCAGGCCATATTCGGGGCTCTTCTCCTTGAGCCAAAGCTCGAACTGCTCGTTCGAAGCCGCGGTCGGCACGCCGTGCCGGCGGTACGGCCCATAGAGGATCAGCGGCGCGCCCGGTTCGAGCAGCCGCTTCGCCCCGGCCAACAGCCCCAGGGTCGCCGCCCAGGGGCTGATATGGACCATGTTGATGCACAGGATCGCGTCCGCCCGGGCGACCGGCCACGCTGCCGCGGCGGCATCGAGAGCCAGCGGGGGCAGGACGTTGGCGAGCGCCGCGCACCAATCGGCGATCGAGGCCAGCGCTTCCGGATCGGGATCGCTCGGTTGCCAGCGCAACCCGGGGAAGCGCTCGGCGAAGGCGGCAATATGCTCGCCCGTCCCGCTCGCGACCTCGAGCACCAGTCCCGCGGCCGGCAATTCCTCCGCGAGCACCGCGGCGATCGGCTCGCGGTTCCGCTCGGTCGCGGGCGCGTGGCGCCTCATGTCGGGCGCGCTTCCTCCAGCAAGCGCTTGGCGCGCAGATACATTTCGACACGCTGCATCGTCAGCAGCCCCAGCGCCAGCGCGACCAATATGTCGGTGAGCAGCATCACGTCGAAATGCCACGCCGAGCCTTCCACCCGCGCCACGGTGCGCAACGCGATCAGTCCGAGCAGGAAGAACATCGAGGCGAGCGACGCCTTCTGCTTCAGCGTCTGCGTCGCCGGATCGACCGAGATGTGCATCATCCGGCCGCGCTGCCATCCCAGCGCCCCGCCGATCGCCAGCGCGGCCAGGCAATAGGCCATAGCCATGCCCTTGGGCGGCATGCTGTAGAACAGCAGGCCCGCGACCACCGCATAGATGCCCGGCACGATCCAGAGCTGGCCCAGCTTGAGCGGGCGCTCGCGGTTCACGTTGCGCAGGCGGAAGAACAGGACCACGCCGATAATCGCAAGCGTGATGACGGTGCCGGTCAGGTTGCCCTGAGGAGAAGCGCTCGGGTTCATGGGGCCTGCTTCTCCCCGAGCACGAACGGTTGCGCAAGCCCAACATTAGCGCCATCTGATATGGGGTTACGGGAGGAAGCCATGGATATCGACAGGGACAGCGCCGGCGTGAACATCCCGCCCCCGCTCGCCTTTATCGGCACCTTCGTGCTGGGCGTGATCATCGACCGATTCTCATGGTGGCATCTCGGGATCCCGCTCGGCCATTGGTTCGAACGGATCGTCGCCGGGCTTGCGCTGGTCATGGGGTTCGGAATCATGATGACCGCGGTGGGGCTGTTCAAAAAGGCCGGCACCGATCCCAAGCCGTGGAAGCCCGCCAGCGCAGTCGTCACCGACGGCGTCTATCGCTGGACGCGCAACCCCATGTATCTCGGCATGGCGCTGATCTATCTGGGGCTGGCCTTCTTCCTCGACAGCGTGGTGACGCTGCTGCTGCTCGTGCCGCTGTTCGTCTGGATCACCCGCGAAGTGATCGAGAAGGAGGAGGCCTATATGGCGGCCAAGTTCGGCGAGCCCTATCTCGCCTACAAGGCGGCGACTCGGCGCTGGTTCTGAGGCTCGAGGGCGCCCGCAAAGGTCGCGCAACATCGCTTCATTGGTGACCTTTGACAGAGGGGAAATGCATCACTCTGTTGGAAGCAGCGGGATCACGATTCAAAGAGCGGCCGGCAGCGCCGGACCACCCGACTCAAGCAAGCCGAATCCTACATTGCAAGCCCCCTCAGGGCGCCGCGATCACCATCGTCTCGAAGGCGATATCGACCGATTCCACCGCGACCTCATTGCCCTCGGACTCGAGATCGGTGCCGGTCACCTTGATGGGGAAGGCATTGTTCAGCGTCCACATCATCTTGGGGGCGCCGGTGTCGTCGAGCAGGTTCACGATCACGGTCTGGCGCGCGATCGTGCCCAACTTGACCTGATCGAGCCAGTCCCAGAGTCCGCTGCCCTGCACGAAGATGCCCTTGCGCAGCGTGACGTTGCCGACCTTGCCCAGCCCCGGCATCTTGATCGGATAGAAGCTCGGGCTGTTGCCGTGACGATAGTCGACCGTCACGCCCTCATTGTCGAGCCCCGTGACTTCCTGAAAGGTCGCGGTCAGCCCGTTGGCGAAGGTCACGCTGAAGTAGAATTTGGGCAGCGGCCAGACATTGTCCTGTGTTTCACCGGCCATGATCTTCCACCCATCAATTGAGACGAGCTCTGTTCATACGACAGTTGCCGCAATTCGGACAATCACTCAGTCGTCATCCCGGCGAAAGCCGGGACCCAGAGCCCCGGGCGACAGCATCTGTTGCTCTGGGTCCCGGCTTTCGCCGGGATGACGGCCAAGACTCTATTCCGCCGCCTGGGCGACGTCCGGATCCTTCCACGCCAGCACCGGCTTGCGCGCCGCCAGCGTCTCGTCGAGCCGGCGCCGCGGGGCGAAGTGCGGCGCGGTCTTGACGCTCGGATCGCCGTTGCGCGCCCGCGCCGCGACCGAGCGGAACGCGCCGATGAACTGATCGAGCGCCGCCTTGCTCTCGGTCTCGGTCGGCTCGACCAGCATCGCGCCGTGCACCACCAGCGGGAAGTACATCGTCATCGGATGATAGCCCTCGTCGATCAGCGCCTTGGCGATGTCGATCGTCGAGAAGCCCTCGGGCAGCCCCTCGTCGCTGAAGATCGCCTCGTGCATGCACGGGCCCGACTTGGCGAAGGGCGCATCGAGCACATCCTCCATCGAGCGCAGGATGTAATTGGCGTTGAGCACCGAATCCTCGGCGACCTGGCGCAGGCCATCGGCGCCGTGCGAGAGGATATAGGTCAGCGCGCGGGTGAACATGCCCATCTGGCCATGGAAGGCGACCATGCGGCCGAAGGTGCCCGCATGATGCTCGCCCGCCGTCTCCTCCTCGACCAGCCGGTAGCCGGCCCCGTCCTTCTCGACGAAGGGCAGCGGCGCGTACGGCGTCAGCGCCTCGGACAGCACCACCGGCCCCGAACCCGGCCCGCCGCCGCCATGCGGGGTCGAGAAGGTCTTGTGCAGGTTGATGTGCATCGCATCGATGCCGAGATCGCCCGGGCGGACGCGCCCGACGATCGCGTTGAAGTTGGCGCCGTCGCAATAGACGTAACCGCCGGCCGCATGGACCGCGTCGGATATGGCCTTCATGTCGCGCTCGAACAGCCCGCAGGTGTTGGGGTTGGTAATCATCACGCCCGCGATATCGGGCCCAAGGCGCGCCTTGAGCGCCTCGAGGTCCACGCGGCCATCGTCGGTCGCCGGAATATCCTCCACCGTGAAGTTCGCGAAGGCCGCGGTCGCCGGGTTGGTGCCGTGCGCGCTGATCGGCACGAGCAGGATCTTGCGATCCCCCTCGCCCCGCGCCTCGAGCGCCGCGCGGATCGCCAGCACGCCGCAGAGTTCGCCATGCGCGCCCGCCTTGGGGCTCATCGCGACCGAATGCATGCCGGTGAGCGTGATCAGCCAGTGCGCGAGCTGGTCGATCACTTCGAACGCGCCCTGCGCCGAATCGACCGGGGTGAGCGGGTGGAGGTCCGCGAACCCAGGAAGGCGCGCCACGCGCTCGTTAAGCCGCGGATTATGCTTCATCGTGCAGCTGCCGAGCGGGAAGAGGCCCAGGTCGATCGCGTAATTCTGGCGGCTGAGGCGGGTGTAATGCCGCACCGTCTCGGGCTCGGAGAGGCCGGGGAGGCCGATGCTCTTGCGCTCAAGCCCGCCGAGCCGCGACTTGCCCTCGGGCATCTCGCCGAAATCGACGCCAGTCGTGTCGCTCGAACCGATCTCGAAGATCAGCGGCTCCTCGAGCATCAGCGCCCGGTTGCCGGTGAAGGTCGCACCGCTCGCTTCGCCCGCTTCGGGGGTGGTGGGCCGCCAGCCGCTCTGGTTGATCGTGCTCATGCCAGCGCCTCCCGGAGCGCGGAGGCAAGCGTCGCAACGTCCTCCTCTGTGGTGGTCTCGGTAACGGCCACGACCAGCCCATTGGCCAGTTCGCCCGCCCCCGGATAAAGCCGCCCGAGCGACACGCCCGCAAGGATGCCCTTGTGCGCCAGATCGCGCACCACGGGCCGCGCTTCCTTCGACAGCCGAAGCGTGAATTCGTTGAAGAAGCTCGGCGTCACCAGCTCGACGCCCGGCACGCCCGCCAGCATATCCGCCGCCGCGCTGGCGCCCGCATGGTTGATCGCCGCGAGCTGCTTGAGCCCCATTTCGCCCAGCAGGGTCATATGGATCGACCAGGCGAGCGCGCACAGCACCGAGCTGGTGCAGATGTTGCTCGTCGCCTTTTCGCGCCGGATATGCTGCTCGCGGGTCGACAGCGTCAGCACGAAGCCGCGCTTGCCCTCGGCGTCGACCGTCTCGCCGCACAGCCGCCCCGGCATCTGGCGCACCAGCTTCTCCGAACAGGCGAACAGCCCGACATAGGGTCCGCCGAACTGGAGCCCCACGCCGATCGACTGGCCCTCGCCGACGACGATGTCCGCGCCCATCTCGCCCGGCGCCCGGATCGCGCCCAGCGCCACCGGCTCGGTCACCACCGCGACCAGCAGCGCCTTCTTCGCGTGCGCCGCCTCGGCCAGTTTCGAGAGATCGCCGATCCGCCCGAGAATATCGGGATATTGCACCACCACGCACGACGTATCGTCGTCGATCAGCGCGATCAGATCGTCGGTATCGGGATTCGCGCCCAGCACCGGCAGCCGCGTGTCGAGCACGTCGCCGGTGAACTTCGCCATCGTCCGCGCGACCGAGACATAGTGCGGATGCAACCCGCCCGAGAGGATCGCCTTGCCCCGCCGCGTCACCCGCCGCGCCATCACGATCGCTTCCCAGCACGCGGTCGATCCGTCGTACATCGAGGCGTTCGCCACGTCGCAGCCGAGCAGCCGCGCGACCTGGCTCTGGAACTCGAACATCATCTGCAGCGTGCCCTGCGCGATCTCGGGCTGGTAGGGCGTGTACGCGGTGAGGAACTCGCCGCGCTGGATCAGGTGGTCGACGCTTGCGGGCACATGATGACGGTACGCCCCGCAGCCCAGGAAGAACGCCGCATCCCCCGCCGCGAGATTCTTCTTCGCCAGCGCGGTCATGTGCCGCTCGACCGCCAGTTCGCTGGCATGGAGCGGCAGGCCATGTATCGGCCCGTCGAGCACCGCGGCCTCGGGCACATCGGCGAACAGATCGTCGATCGACGTGGCGCCGATGACGCCGAGCATGTCCTGCCGGTCGGCGGGGGTAAGGGGAAGATAGCGCATCAGGGCCTTCTCATTGGGTCTTTGCGAGCTTGCCTTCGGACGGAGTCCAGGCGCGGATATCGGTGGGTTCGATCCCGGCGGCGCGGTCGAGGGCGGCGCCGGTGCAATGCTTCTCGTCGACCACACGGCCGGTGATGATCACATAGCTTTTCTGGAACGCCGCCGCCTTGCGGTCGAACGCCGCGCCGCCGCCAATGCCGATCCTCGAAGCCGTACCGGTCGAAGTATCGGCATAGAGGCTGCAGTCATAGCCGGCGCAGGTGGCGAGATAGCCCGCCGCCCGCACCGTCTTGCCCTTCACCGCCTCGCAATGCCGCACGATCTGCTCGACCGTGTAGAGCGGCGGCGCGGCCGGCGTGCAGGCCGCGAGCATCAGGATCGGGGCGAACGCGGCCCTCACAGCTTGGCGACGAACGCCGCATAGGCTGCTTCATCCATCAGGCTTTCCAGCTCGGACGGATCGCTCAGCGTCAGCTTGAAGAACCAGCCATCGCCCTCGGGGTCCTCGTTGACCAGCTCGGGCGTGTCGGCGAGCGCCGCATTGCCCTCGATCACCGTGCCCGAGACCGGCGAATAGACGTCCGACGCGGCCTTGACGCTCTCGACCACCGCGGCCTCGTCGCCCTTGCTCACGTCCTTGCCTTCGTCGGGGGTCTCGACGAACACGATGTCGCCCAGCTGGCCCTGCGCATAATCGCTGATGCCGACGGTGCCGATATCGCCATCGACCTCCACCCATTCATGATCTTCGGTGTAGTAGCGGCTCATTGGTCAGCCTCCCTTTCTGACATAGCGATGGGGGACGAAGGGCATTTTCACGACCTCCGCGGTGTGGATCTTGCCGCGCTGGGCAAGCGTGATCCTGGTGCCCGGCTCGGCGAGCGCGAGCGGCACATAGGCCATGGCGATCGGCACCCCGAGCGTCGGCGCGAAGCCGCCGCTCGTCACCTTGCCGACCTCGCTGCCCTCGGCATCGACCACGATTGCGCCCTCGCGCACCGGCTGGCGGCCCTCGACGATCAGCCCGACGCGCCTGACGATCGAGCCCTGCTCGCGCTCGATCATGATGCGTTCGTGCCCCGGGAAACCGCCTTCCTCGCGGCGGCGCTTTTTGATCGCGAAGCCGAGCGCGGCGGCGACCGGCGTCGTCTCGGTATCGAGGTCGTGGCCATAGAGCGGCAGGTCCGCCTCGAGCCGCAGCGAATCGCGCGCGCCAAGGCCGATCGGCTTGACCTCGTCGAACGCGGTCAGCGCATCGGCCAGCGCCGCCACGGCCTCGGCCGGCACCGAAATCTCGAACCCGTCCTCGCCGGTATAGCCCGACCGGCTGATCCACAGCTCATGGCCCTGCCATGCGAACGCCGCACCCTGCATGAAGCCGAGCGCCGCGACCCCGGGGACCAGCCGCTCCAGCGCGGTCACCGCCTCGGGTCCCTGCAGCGCCAGCAGCGCCCAGTCCTCCAGATAGTTGATCTCGATCTCGTCGGGCAGATGCTCGCGGAAATGCCCGATATCGTCCCATTTGCACGCGCCGTTGACGACCATGTAGATCGATCCGTCGGCGCGCTTGGTCAGCATCAGATCGTCGAGGATGCCGCCATTCTCGGCCATCAGCAGCGAATAGACCGGGTTGCCGATCTTCGCGGCGGCAAGATCGACGGGCATCAGCGCTTCGAGCGCGGCGTCCAGCCCCCCCTTGTCACCATTGGCGCCCGAGAAGACGAGCTGGCCCATGTGCGAAACGTCGAACAGCCCGGCATGCGCGCGCGTCCAGAGATGCTCGGCCATGATGCCCTCATATTGGACGGGCATTTCATAGCCGGCAAAGGGCACCATCCGGCCGCCGCGGTCGCGATGCCATTGGTCGAGCGGGAGGTTGAGCAGCTCGGTTTCGAGCGCTTCGTCCTGGATATCCTGGCTCATCGCGGCACTCCGGCTTCGAGGGGAATCGACGGCGCTCCAACGCGCCGAAGCGCATCCAAGTCCATCGCCCCCTCTGTCACGGGAACCTGAGAGCTTTCTCCGCCATAGCCTGAGCGACTGCGGATTACCCCTTCGGTGGCCACTCTTCCGAGCGACGCTTTCCAGAGTGTCCTGACGCGCGCGGTCCCTGATGCCTGAGAGATTCCGGGGCGGTTGCTCCTTCGGCGGTGGGACATCCTCTTGCTCCAATCGAACCGCCGGCAAGCCGGCTACGATTGGAGAGAAGCCCCACACTCTCCCGCGCGCGTCCGCATTGGCGAACCGCCGCAGACGTTCCAGCTACTCGCCCGCGTCCGGACGCGAGTCAATCGCTTTTGACGGGGTTGCCCGCCGCAGCGCACAACGCCTATCCTGCGCGCCGGAAAAGGGAGTGTCGCGTGTCGGACGCAGCGAAGCATGAGCGTCTGGATACGTTGCAGGCGGGCCGCGCCGCCGCGGCCTTCGCGGTGGTGCTGTTCCACCTGAACGGATCGATCTTCGACAAGGCCAAATATTTCCCCGGCGAGCTGTTCGTCCCCTTCAGGACGGGTCATGTCGGCGTCGAATTCTTTTTCGTTCTCAGCGGCTTCCTGATGACCTGGCTCTATGCCGGCCGCCTCGGCGAGCGCGCCGCCGCCGGCCGCTTCCTCTACAAGCGCGCGCTGCGCATCTATCCGACCTATTGGGCCGCGCTGCTGGCGATCCTGCCGGTCTATTTCCTCATCCCCGGCACCGGAAAGGGGATCGAGACCGATCCCTTCTACATCGTCGCCAGTATCCTGCTGCTCCCCACCCCGGAAATGCCGATTCTGGGCGTCGCCTGGACGCTCCAGTTCGAGATGTTCTTCTACCTGGTCTTCGCCGGCCTGCTCGCCTTTCCCCGGCTGTTCAAACCACTGATCCTGCTCTGGGCGGCCGCGGCCGTGGCGCGGATGTTCCTGCCCGAACCCTTTTTCCCGCTATCCTTCTTCACCAATCCCTGGATCCTGCTGTTCCTGATCGGCGGCGGCGCGGCGCTGGTGGCGCGGCGGGGGATCGCGCGACCGTTGCTATGGGTGGCGCTGGGCGTCGCGTTGTTCGCGGTCTCCGCCTGGGCGGACGAATTCACCCCGCTGGCGCGGGGCCTCACCCGGAACGCGATGGGGCTGGGCGCGGGGGCGGCGATCGTCGGGCTCGTCACCGCCGAAGCGCAAGGACGTATCCGGGTGCCGCGCTGGCTCGCCTATCTCGGCGACGCTTCTTATGCGCTTTATCTCGTGCACGTGCTTGCCCTGTCGGTCGGCGCCAAACTGCTGGTGGCGAGCGGGCTCGCGGCGGCGCTGCCGCGGCCGGTCAGCGCGCTGCTGCTGATCGCCGCCAGCCTGATCGCGGGAATCCTGCTCCACGAGATTGTCGAGAAACGGCTGATGAAGCTGCGGCCTCGCCGCAGCGGCCCCAACCTCGGCGCCGAATCGGCCGCTTAGCGGGTGACGTTATACTTCAGCTGGTCGTCGGTCAGCTGGAAGCCCACCAGCGCCTCGAAGGTCGCGGCGACCACCGACTGGCGGATCGCCGGATCGGCGAGCGGGTCCATCGCGGCGTCCTGGTCGCCCGCGCGGCGGCGGCGGCTCAGACGCTCGCGGACCTCGGCGGGGAGCGTCGCGGCCGAGCGCGACACGGTGGCGTTCGCGCTGCCCTTGGCGCTCGCGCGCAGCTGGCCGGCGTCGAAGTGGAGCGTCACCTGGCCGACGCGCTTGGCGATCACCGACGATCCGCCGCGCACCACGGTGATGAAATAGGGGAGCGTCACGTCGCGCGCGCCATCGGCGCTGGCACGGCGGGCGAAGACGTCGAAGGTCACATTGGTCACCACCTGCTCGCCCGAATCGTCGCAGGTCGAGACGACATTGGTCATCACGGCGTTGACGTCGATCGCCTGGGCCTCGCGGCTGGCGGGCGGGTTGAACAGGGTCACGTCGCCGGTCCCGGCGGGCACGCCGACGCGCGGGCAGGGCGAACGCAGCGAAGTGATGCCGACGCCGCCGCGCGTGTCGATCTCTCCGGTCTGGGCGCAGCCGGCTACGAGCAGGAAGGCCGGGAGCATGGCGGCGGGAACAGCGAACTTGGCGACGGTCACGAGCGGCAAGACCTTTCAACAAAAACAGCGGGCCCGGCGCGGATTCACGCCCGGTCCGAAACGCGGCGGCACCATAGGAAGCGCCTTCCGCCGGTGCAAGCAATCGCGTAGGGACGCGCCATGTCCGGAATAAGGCCGCCCTTGGACCTCCTCATCGCCGCCCCGCGGGGCTTCTGCGCCGGCGTCGACCGCGCGATCCGCATCGTCGAGCTGGCGATCGGCAAATATGGCGCGCCGGTCTATGTCCGGCACGAGATCGTCCACAACAAGTTCGTCGTGGACAGTCTCAAGGCCAAGGGCGCGATCTTCGTCGACGAGCTCGATCAGGTGCCCGACGGCGCGCCGGTAGTCTTCTCGGCGCACGGCGTGCCCAAGGCGATCCCCGCCAAGGCCGCCGAGCGCGGACTCGACTATCTCGATGCCACCTGCCCGCTGGTCTCCAAGGTCCATCGCCAGGCCGAGCGGCTGGTGGCGAGCGGCAAGCACATCCTCTTCATCGGCCATGCCGGCCATCCCGAGGTGATCGGCACCTTCGGCCAGGTGCCCGAGGGGGCGATGACCCTGGTCGAGACGGTCGAGGATGCCGAGGCCGTCGCCCCCGCCGATCCCGCCAACCTCGCCTTCCTCACCCAGACGACGCTGTCGGTCGACGATACCGCCGCGGTGCTGGGCGTGCTCAAGCGCCGCTTCCCGGCGATCCTCGCGCCCGGCCCCGACGATATCTGCTACGCCACCTCGAACCGCCAGAGCGCGGTCAAGGCGATCGCGCCTTTGGTCGATCTGGTGCTGGTGATCGGCGCGCCCAACAGCTCGAACTCGCTTCGCCTGGTGGAAGTCGCCGAGCGCAACGGCACCCCCGCCTATCTCGTCCAGCGCGGCGACGATCTCGATTTCGCCTGGTTCGCCGGCGCGCGCAGCGTCGGCATCACCGCAGGCGCCTCGGCCCCCGAGCTGCTGGTGCGCGAGCTGGTCGACCGCATCGCGGAGCATTTCGAGGTAAGCGAGCGCGAGGTCGAGACCGTCGCCGAACAGGTGGTGTTCAAGCTCCCGCGCGGCCTCGAAGCGGCATGAGGCACCACCCCGATCGTCATCCCGGCGAAAGCCGGGACCCAGAGTCGCAAGCGATGCGCTCCGGGCCCGGGGCCCCGGCTTTCGCCGGGGTGACGATGTAATGGCCGTCTACACGCAAGTCTCCGCCGAGGCCCTGTCCAGCTTCCTGAGCGGCTTCGACGTCGGCGAGCTCGTCTCCGCCAAGGGCATCGCCGAGGGCGTCGAGAACAGCAACTATCTCGTCGATACCACCCAGGGCCGCTTCATCCTGACCCTCTACGAAAAGCGCGTCGCGGCGGACGACCTGCCCTATTTCATGGCGCTGCTCGATCACCTCAAGGCGCATGGCGACCCCGTCCCCCCCGCGATCCGCGACCGCGCGGGGCGCGCGATCCACGAGCTTCGGGGCCGCCCTGCCTGCCTGATCGAGTTCATCACCGGCGTCTCGGTCACCCACCCCACCGCTGGCCAGGCCCGCGCCGCCGCGCAGGCGATGGGGCACATGCACGCCAGCCTCGCCGATTTTGCGCGCGACCGCCCGAACTCGATGGGTCACGCCACCTGGGCCGCGCAGCTCGCCCGGTGCGGCCGCGACCTCGACAGGATCGAGCCCCGCCTGTTCGACCGCGTCTCGGGCGGACTGGACAAGGTGCTCGCGCAGTGGCCCGCGCACCTGCCGACCAGCGCGATCCATGCCGATCTCTTCCCGGACAATGTCCTGATGCTCGGCGACCGCGTGACCGGGCTGATCGACTTCTATTTCGCCTGCACCGATGTCCGCGCCTTCGATCTCGCGATCATGCACACCGCCTGGGCGTTCGACGGCACCGGGCATGACTATGACGCCGCGATCGGCCGCGCGCTGATCGAGGGCTATGACGCCGCCTTCGGCCTGTCTGCCGAGGAACGTGCAGCGCTCCCCATCCTCGCCGAGGGCGCAGCGATCCGCTTCCTGCTCAGCCGAGCATGGGACTGGCTCAACACCCCCGCCGACGCGATGGTGACGCGCAAGGACCCGCTCGCCTATCTGCGCCGCCTCGATTTCTACACCGAACATGGGGCCAGCCTTTTCGCATGACCGAAATGCAGCATGTCGAAATCGCCACGGACGGCGCGTGCAAGGGCAATCCCGGGCGCGGCGGCTGGGGTGTCGTGCTGCGCATGGGCGGCACCGAGAGGGAAATATCGGGCAGCGAGTCGCATACCACCAACAACCGCATGGAGCTGAAGGCCGCGATCGAGGGCCTGAAGGCCCTCAAGCGCCCCTGCCGCGTCACCCTCTCGACCGACAGCCGCTACGTCATGGATGGGCTCACCAAATGGGTCCATGGCTGGATGAAGAATGGCTGGAAGACCGCGGACAAGAAACCGGTCAAGAATGCCGATCTGTGGTTCGCCCTGCTCGAGGCCGCGCGGCCGCATCAGGTCCAGTGGGTCTGGGTGAAGGGCCATTCGGGCCACCCCGACAATGACCGCGCCGACAAGCTGGCGAGCGACGCGGCGACGGCGCGCTAGATTTCCCTTCTTCGATCGTCATCCCGGCGGAAGCCAGGATGACGATTGAGGAACACGGATCCCGTCTCTGAGGCCCTTGACACCGTCGCCCCGGCACGGCCTCCTGACGCAAACAAGAGGGGATGCCATGTTGCGGATGTTCGCCGCGCTTGCCGCGATGCTGCTCGCCGTGCCCGCCCAGGCCCAGCAGCTCCCGCCGCGCGATAAGGTCCTCGCCTCGATGGAGAGGCTCGCCGACTGGCAGCTCGCGCATCTCGATCCCTCCTATATCTCGGGCCCCGCCTGGTCCCGCCCCCGCGACGCCCGCGACTGGCAGGCGGCGACCTTCTGGGTCGCGCTCACCGGCCTCGCCGACCGCAGCAAGAGCTCGCGCTTCATCGATGCGATCCGCGCGACCGGCACCGCGCTCGGCTGGACGATGGGCGAGCGCCTCCATCATGCCGACGATCATCTGATCGGGTCGGCCTGGATCTGGGCGGCACAGCGCGGCACACCCGAGGTGCTGGCGCCCACCCGCGCCCAGTTCGACCGGATGCTCGCGGCACCTTCCACCGTCGGCCTCGAATTCATCCCCCGCACCCCCGACGCGGGCGATTCGGCCTGCACCGACCGCTGGTGCTGGTGCGACGCTTTGTTCATGGCGCCGCCGACGCTGTGGCAGCTGAGCAAGGCCACCGGCGACCCGCGCTACGCCGATTTCGCCGACCGCGAGTTCCGCGCCACCACCGCCTACCTCCTCGATCTTAGCGAGAACCTTTATTTCCGCGACAGCCGCTTCTTCAGCCGCAAGGGCACGCACGGCGAGAAATTGTTCTGGAGCCGCGGCAATGGCTGGGTGTTTTCGGGCCTCGCGCGGATCATTCCCTCGATCGCCAGGGACGATCCGCGCCGCGCTTATTATGTCGGCCTGTTCCGCCGCTTGGCCGCGCGGCTGGTCAAGCTCCAGCGGCCGAACGGCTATTGGCCGCCCTCCCTGCTCGGCGATCCCGTTACCGCCGCCGACGAGACCAGCGGCACCGCATTCTTCGTACACGGCATGGCCTGGGGTATCCATCAAGGCATCCTCGACCGCGGCACCTATCTGCCCGCCGTCACCCGCGGCTGGGCCGCCCTCAACAGCGCGATCCAGCCCGACGGACGGCTCGGCTGGGTGCAGCAGGTCAGCGACCGGCCCGATGCGGTCGCGGCGAACGACTCCCAATTCTACGGCACGGGCGCCTATCTGCTCGCCGGCGCCGCGATCCTCGATCTGGAGACGGTGCGATGAAGGCTGTGCTGCTGCTGGGCCTGCCGTTGCTGCTGATGGCGGCACAGGATGCCCCCGCCCCCTATGCCCTCGCGACGCTCAACGTGCAGCAGGGCGGCACCCGCGACGCCGAGGGCATCTATCGCGGCGGCGCCTATACCCAAGTCGACAGCTTCGCGCCGCCCGCCGAACATGGCCCGCGCGACGCGCTGATCGCGTTCGAGGGGCCGGGCTGGGAAAGCGACAAGGTCGCCTACCGCCTCTATCTCGACGAGCGCAACGTGCCCGACATCTACGGCAAGCGCCTGCCCCGCCCGGTGCTGCCGCATATCGGCCAGGGCAAGGACGATTATCACGCGATGGCGGACTGGGGGCAGGACATCCTGCAGGTCAACCAGTCGCTCGGCGCGGGCGGGATCGGCGTCATGCGCGCGAACGCCGAGACCCGGCGCTGGGGCGTCACCCAGCTCGGCCGCTCGCGGATCAGCGCCACCGTGGTCAATGCCCCCGGACGCGCCGCGGTGCGCGTCACCAGCCTGGGCTTTGCCGGCAAGGATGGCCCGGCGGACCTCAGCGCGCTCTATGCCCTCCCCGCGGGCTCACGCATCACCGAGGTCACGGCCGATGTGAGGGGCTCGGTCCCCGAAATGATTGCGGGGATCATCCGTCATCCCGGGGTCGAGATCGTTCGCGGCGCATCGGGACGCTGGGCCTTTATCGGAACCTGGGGGGTGCAGAGCCTCGCCAAGGACGAGCTCGGCATGGTGCTTTTCTATCGCACCGATTCGATCGGCGCGCTCGATATCGGGGAGACCGACATCAGCATCAGCTTCTGCAACCCCAGCCATTTCCGCTACGCCTTCGCCGCCGCCTGGATTCAGGAACCCGGCGCGCCGAAGACCCGGGCCGCTTTCGAAGCCTGGGCCGGATCGGCCGCGGCCGACTTCGACCGCGCCGATGAGGCTCCCGCCGCGAGACCGTGCCAGATATCGCGGGGCATCGCGGTGACGGGGTGACCGTCAGTCCTCGGTGTCGGCGCCGGGCCCGTTCTTCTTGATCGAATCGATCGCGTTCTGCGCGCCGGCCTTCGAGCTATAGCCCTCGGTCCAGAAGATCACTTCCGAGTTGAATTTGAACTTGGCGACATATTCCCCCGCCTTGTTCTGCTCGATCACGAACTTGTGCGCCATGCGGTCACTCCCTGCAAAACTGACCTGGATCAGCTAGCCGAGAAGCGCGCCGGCGAATAGCGATTCGCGTCGATATGCGCGACCGATGCGTCCGGCGCGGTTCCGAGCAGCAGCGCGGCGGCGAGCTTGGCCGCAGCGGGAGCGGTCTGGATGCCGAATCCGCCTTGCCCCGCGCACCAGAAGAACCGCTCGATTCCCGGATCGAAGCCATAAACGGGCAGCCGATCGGGCGCGAAGCTGCGCAGGCCCGCCCATTTATGCTCGAGTTTCGCCACCCGCCAGTCGACGCAATGCTCGAACCGGTCGATGGCGATCGCGACGTCGAGATCCTCGGGCTGGGCATCGCAGGGATCGGTGGGGATCTCGTCATGCGGGCTCAGCCATAGCCGCCCGCCGGCCTCGGGCTTGAAATAAAAGCTGCCGGTCAGATGCCCGACATGCGGCAGGTCCGCGGGCGGCGCGGGATCGGTGACGAGCTGGACCATGGTGCGGCGATAGGGCTGGATGCCGATCGGCCGCGCCCCCGCCATCGCCGCGACCGGATCGGCCCAGGCTCCTGCCGCGTTGACGAGGATATCGGCCTCGAAGGCCCCGGCGCGGGTCTCCAGCTTCCACCCCCCCGCGTAGCGCGCCGCCTCCAGCCCCGCCGAGGTGACAATCTCGCCTCCCGCCTGCCGGATCGCCTTGAGATAGGCCCCATGCAGCCCGCCGACATCGATATAGGTGCAGCTCGGCTCCCAGATCGCCATCGTCCAGTCGTCGCGCAGCCCCGGAATCCGCTCGCGCGGATCGACCAGCGCCAATTCGACGCCGCTCGCCGCGAACGCCGCCAGCTCGGCATCGACGGCAGCGCGCTCGTCCGCCCGCGCGATATGGAGCGAGCCGAGCGGCTCGAGATAGCCGTCGAGCAGCGGGCCGGAGGCGGTGGTGAGCGGCTGGATATAGGGCCCGCCATAGGTCTCGGACCAGAAGGCCGCCGACCGCCCGGTCGCATGATATCCCGGCTGCTCCTCCATCTCGAGCACCAGCACCCGCGCATGCGGCGCGAGTTCGGCGGCAAGGCTCGCCCCCGCGATCCCCGCCCCCACCACGGCAATGTCGTAGCGCTTCACTTCTTCGGCGCCCTCGCCTGCAAGAAGAGGTCGATCTCGCCGATGGCGCGGTTGCGCACCTTGTCGGCCTCGCGCAGGATCTCATGCGCGCTCTCCTTGCCGAACTTGACCACGCGCGCATCGGGCAGCTTCGCGGCGATGGCGGCGGCGGCCTTGGGATCGACCAGCCCGTCGGCCTCGGCGATCAGCATCAGTACCGGAACGTTCATGGTCTTGAGCCTGGGGCTGGTGCGCATCTCGCGGGTCGAGCGGAAGCCCTCGATCACCCATTTCCAGCTTGGGCTACCGGTCGCGAGCTCGGGCTTCTGCGCCTTCCACCACAATTCGTCCGAATAGCGGTCCTTGTCGTGCGTCAGCAGCTTGAGCCGGCTCTCGGTGGTATAGGGCTTCTCGTTGGTCTTCCACGCGGGCCGCGACACGTCGCCGACGCCCCCCATCGTCTTGGCGAGCCATTCGCCGAACGAGGGGCCGCCGATCGCGTGGAAGCCGAGCATCGGCGCGACCAGCACCGCGGCGTCGGGCTTGGCGGCGCCCTCGATCAGGCCGCGCAGCACCAGATGCCCGCCCATCGAATGGCCGATCACGACATGCGGCCCCGGAGTCGCCGCTTCCCATTCGGCATAAAAGGCGCGGAAGTCGGCGATGTAGTCGGCGAAATCCTCGATATGCCCGCAATTCTTAGCCTCGGTCAGCCGGCCCGATCCGCCCTGGCCGCGCCAGTCGAACGAGGTGATCGACCAGCCCTGGCCGTGCCAATGGACGAACAGCTCGAGATATTTCTCGAAAATATCGCCGCGCCCGCCCTCGAAAAGGATGCTCCCCCGGCTGGCGCCGGCCGCGGCGGGCCAGGCGAAGGCGCGCAATTCCCACCCGTCGGTGGCGGTCCATTGGTGGAGCTGCGATCCCTCGGGATAACTACGGCGGACAGATTCAGGTGCGGTCATGCCGCTTGGTTACGTTTTGATAAGCCACTCCGTCTAGGCATTTGGCGTGATGGGGGAGTTGTTTGTCACCTTTCTGCTGGCCGCGCTCGGCCTGCTCCTGGTTTCCGCGGGGATTCAGGACGCACGCACGCGTGAGATCGCCAACTGGAAAAACGCCGCGATCGCGCTGCTCGCGCCGGTCTGGTGGTGGGCAAACGGGCTTGCCTTGTGGCCGGACATGGCGATCCAGCTCGGCGTCGCCTGCCTCGTCTTCGCCTTCTTCACCGGCGCCTTCGCGCTCAACCAGATGGGCGGCGGCGATGTGAAGATGATCGGCGCGCTCGCGCTGTGGCTGCCGGTCCAGCCCCTCATTTGGACGATCGTGATGATGTCGCTGCTCGGCGGACTGCTGACGCTGGTGATGGTGATCGAGAAGAAGCTGCGCCGCCACGAGCGGCTACTGGAAATCCCTTATGGCGTGGCGATCGCGATCGCCGGCCTGATCACACTTCGCGAACCGATTATTAACCATTTCGGGTGAAAGCTTAACGGCGGTTCAACCCGGCCCGAACGAATTGAAAAGGCCTGACGCGACATGGATGCTCGGAAGCTCATTCTCCTGGTCGGGGCGCTGCTGGTGGCAGCGATCACCGCATTCATGGCGCGCAACCTGATGGTTGGGTCGCCCACACCGCAATCGTCGGCCGCGCCCGCGGCTGCGCCCGCGCAGAACACCAACGAGGTGCTGGTCGCCACGCGCCCGCTTCCGGTCGGCACTCTGCTCGATCCGACCGCGATGAAATTCGTCCCCTGGCCCAAGGAGCTGATCGAAGGCGCCTATTACCAGAAGGACCAGGTCGATCCGAAGTCGCTTCAGGGCACCGTCGTGCGTTTCGCGATTCCCGCGGGCCAGCCGCTGACCCAGGGCGCGCTCGTCAAGCCGGGCGATCGCGGCTTCCTCGCCGCCGCACTGGCGCCGGGCATGCGCGCGGTCACCATTCCCGTCGAGGGCAAGGGCTCCAACGTCTCGGGCTTCGTCTTTCCGGGCGACCGCGTCGATCTGATCATGACGCAGGACGTGGTCGGCGGCGGCGACGGTCCGCCGCTCAAGGCCTCGGAGACGGTGCTGCGCAACCTGCGCGTGCTCGCGACCGACCAGCGCACCGACAAGCAGACCGACGACAAGGGCAACACCGTCGTCACCACTTACGCGACCATCACGGTCGAGGTTTCGCCGCAGATCGCCGAGCGGCTCGCGGTGGCGAAGAGCATCGGCGGCCTTTCGCTGTCGCTGCGGTCGATCGCCGACAATCAGGGCGAGCTCGAGGACGCGATCGCCGATGGCAGCGTCAACGTGCCCAGCGATCCCAAGGCCGAACAGGCGATGATGTCGCGCGTCTCGGCGCAGCCCGAATGGGGCAGCCAGGGCGTCACCACCGGCGCCGATGTGTCGCGCTTCCAGCGCCGCACCGTGCCGGCCAAGCCGGTCGAGCGGAACGGGTTCACGCCCGGCCCGCAACAGCAAAATTATCCGGGCGCACCCGCGCCCGTGCCGCAGGGGCCGATGGTCACCATTTCGCGCGGCAACAGCGTGACCGTGGTTCCGGTCGGGGGGAAACAATAATCATGCGAAATCTGGCCAAGCCTATCGGGCTGACGCTCGCGGCGCTGCTGGCGTCTGCCGGCGCCGTCGGGGTCGCGGCGCCCGCCGCGGCGCAGACCGCCGCGCCGCCCGTGGTGCAGATCAACACCGGCCGCGGCCGCCTGGTCCAGCTCGACTCGCCGATCTCGGGCGTGTTCGTCGCCAACGATCAGATCGCCGACGTGTCGGTCCGCTCGCCCACCGAGATCTACATCTTCGCCAAGGGCCCGGGCGAAACCACCATCTATGCCAACAACAAGGCCGGCCGGACGATCTATTCGGCCACGGTCCGCGTCGGCAACAATATCGATTCGGTCGACGCGATGCTGCGCCTGGCGATGCCCGACGCGCAGATCACCGCGACGACGATGAACGGCCTCGTGCTGCTCACCGGCACCGTCGCCAGCCCGGCTGACGCCGCCGAGGCCGAGCGCCTCGTCCAGGCCTTTGTCGGCAAGGAAGTCCAGGTCGTCAGCCGGCTCCGCACCGCGACCCCGCTGCAGGTGACCCTCCAGGTCCGCTTCGCCGAGGTCAGCCGCAACTTCGTCAAGAATGTCGGCGCCAACCTGCTGTCGCGCGACATGGGCAACGGCTTTTTCGGCGGCGTCATGTCGGGCGGCCGCTCGCCGGGCACGATCGGCGCGATCGACACCTCGGGGCTGCCGATGCTCGACGCCTCGTCGCGCTTCGGCTTCCCGGCGGGCACGATCAGCCTGCCCTTCGATCCGCGCCTCGGCGACTTCGTCTATCCGGGCACCGGCACGCGCTTCACCGCCACCAAGGGCACGCAGAACACCACGCTGGCCGCGGCCGGCAAGCTGCTCGGGCTCGATCTGCTCGGCACGCTCGATCTGGGCGAGCGCATCGGCCAGGTGACCACGCTCACCGAGACCAACCTCACCGCGCTGTCGGGCGAGACCGCGACCTTCCTCGCGGGCGGCGAGATCCCGATCCCGATCAGCCAGGGGCTGGGCGCGGTGTCGGTCGAGTATAAGCAATACGGCGTCAGCCTCTCCTTCACCCCGATCGTGCTGTCCGACGGGCGCATCTCGATCCGCGTGCGGCCCGAGGTCTCGCAGCTCTCGGCCGCCGGCGCGGTCCAGATCAACGGCACCACCATTCCCGCGCTCACCACGCGGCGCACCGAAACCAGCGTCGAAATGGGTTCGGGCGAATCGATGATGATCGGCGGCCTGCTGTCGAACAGCCATGACAATTCGATCGACAAGGCCCCGGGGCTGGGCGACGTGCCGATCCTCGGCGCGCTGTTCCGCTCGAACGCCTTCCAGCGCAACGAGACCGAATTGGTGATCGTGATCACCCCGCTGCTCGTGAAGCCGGTCAACGCCAACCAGATCGTGCTGCCGACCGACGGCTATCGCGCGCCCAATGACTTCGAGCGCATCATCCTGGGCGAGCTCGGCAAGGGGAGGACCGGCGGTGACCGGCCCAAGCCGACCATGGCCACCCCGCCCGACGCCACCCCGTCGGTCGGATCGCTCCAGAACGCCCCCGCCGGCCCGCCGCCGGTGCAGGAGCAGCGCCGCGAACAGGCATCCATCGCCCCCGCGCAGCCCGCGCCGCAGCGTCAGCAGCCCCAGCCGCAGCCCGCGCGCCGCGGCAAGGCGGTCGCCACCGTAAACCCCGGCTTCGGCCAGTGACCCGCGAGGAGAACAGCATGTTCAAGCGTATCGCCCTTCCCGCGCTCCTCGCGCCCGCGCTGCTGCTCGGCGGCTGCGGGACGTATAATGGCGGCGTCGGCTCGATCTACCAGCCGGTCGTCCAGCGCACCGACTATGTCTTCGATCTCAACACCACGGGCTATGGCCTGGCGCAGGGTGAGCAGCAGCGGCTGGCCGGCTGGCTCGGCTCGATGCGGCTCGGCTATGGCGACAAGATCGCGATCGACGATGGCGGCGACGGAAGCACCGCGCGCGAGGCGATCGCGGCCGAGGCCGGCCGCTACGGCGTGCTGCTCAGCGACAAGGCGCCGGTGACGGTCGGCCAGGTCGCGCCAGGCACGGTCCGTGTCGTGGTGACGCGCACGACCGCGTCGGTTCCCAACTGCCCCGATTTCTCGCGCGTCTATCAGCCCGATTACTCGGCGAGCACCAGCTCCAACTATGGCTGCGCCACCAATTCGAACCTGGCGGCGATGGTCGCCGATCCGGCGGATCTGGTCCGCGGTCAGCCCGGTTCGCCCGTGAGCGATCCGGCCAGCGGCAGCCGCGCGGTCAAGGTCTATCGCGACGCGACGCCGACCGGGGCCGCGCCGCTCAAGCCCGCCGGTGCGCCGGGAGGTGGTGGCAAGTGAACGCGCCCTTCAATCCCGGCCGCACCGGCCATCGCGAGCCTTTCTCTGCATTCGTCTGCGACGAGACGACGGCCGAAGCGCTGCGCCCGATCGCGATCGAGCTCGGCTGGTCGCCCGAAAAGGTCAACAAGGGCGGGCTGCGTAATGCCGTCCAGACGCTGTCGGTCTCGGCGAGCCCGAACGTGCTGTTCGTGGACCTTTCGGAAAGCGGCGACCCGCTCAACGACATCAACGCGCTCGCGGAAGTCTGCGAGCCGGGCACGGTCGTGATCGCCTCGGGCCAGGTCAACGACGTCCGGCTGTACCGCGATCTCATCGCGAGCGGCATCCAGGATTACCTGCTCAAGCCGCTCAACCCCGATTCGCTGCGTGAAGCCTTCGCAAACGCCCAGGCGATCCTCAACGCGCCCAAGCTCGCCGATCCCGGCTCCGATCGCCCGCACTGCGCGGTGGCGGTGATCGGTGCGCGCGGCGGCGTCGGCGCCTCGACGGTGGCGACCTCGCTCGCCTGGCTGATCAGCGAGAAGCAGAAGCGCACCACGGCTTTGCTCGATCTCGACGTGCATTTCGGCACCGGCGCGCTCGCGCTCGATCTCGAGCCGGGCCGCGGCCTGACCGACGCGATCGAGAATCCGAGCCGCATCGACGGCCTCTTCATCGAACGCGCGATGGTCAAGGCGTCGGACACGCTGGCGGTGCTCAGCGCCGAAGCCCCGATCAACTCGCCCGTCCTCACCGACGGCGCCGCCTTCTACCAGTTGCAGGAGGAGATTCGCGGCGCGTTCGAGTGCACGATCGTCGATCTGCCGCGCGGCATGCTGGTGCTCCACCCGCATCTGATCACCGATATCCAGATCGCGGTGCTGGTGACCGAGTTCACCCTCGCCGCCGCGCGCGATGCGATCCGCATCCTCAGCTGGTTCAAGTCGAACGCGCCGCAGACCCAGGTGATCGTGCTCGCCAACAAGGTGCATCCGCAAGCGCTGCTCGAGATCAGCCGCAAGGATTTCGAGGGCTCGATCGAGCGCAAGGTCGATTTCGTGGTTCCCGCCGAACAGAAGATCGCGGCGCAGGCCGCCAAGCTCGGCAAGCCGTTCGCGGAAGCCGGCAAGAACGCCAAGTCGCTCGCGCCGCTCGTCGAACTGGCCGGCCGGGTGACCAACATCACCGATTCGGGCGAGCGCGACGATGCGCCGGCCAAGGGAAGCAAGGGCGGCAAGAGCGATGCCAAGGGCGGCAGTTCGCTGCTCGACAAGCTCAAGCTCAGCATGCCGAAAAAGGCAGCCAAATAGGCGTGGGCAAGTAATCGCTTAACCGGACCGGGGCTATCCTGCCCCGCGGTTGGCAAGATCGGGTGGCGGAGACGGGAACGGCATGGACTTTCTGCCGTATGTGTTGATCGGTGGCGGCGCCTTCATGGTTCTCGCGATGATGGTCTTCGCCTTCTCCGGACCCTCGGCCGAGCGTGCGGGCGCGCGCCGCCTTACCGCCGTTCGCGGCCGCCATTCGGGCAGCCCGATCGCGAGCGCAATGGAAGCCCAGCTCCGCCGCATCTCGACCAACCGCACGACCAAGATGGACACGTTCGCCGGGCGGTTCATCCCCAACCCCGCGCTGCTCAAGAAGCGGCTGCACATGACGGGCAAGAACTGGTCCGTCGGCAAATACGGCATGGTCTCGCTCGGGCTGTTCGTGATCCCTGTCGCGCTGCTGCTGCTCCGCGGCGCACCGATCTGGCTGTCGCTCGCGATCGGCATCTTCGTCGGCGTCGGCCTGCCGCACAAGGTCGTCGGCTTCTTCATCAAGAAGCGCGTGCTGACCTTCACCGCCAGATTCCCCGACGCGATCGAGCTGCTTGTCCGCGGCCTGCGCTCGGGCCTTCCGATCACCGAGACGATCGCGGTCGTCGCCCAGGAGCTGGACGGTCCGGTCGGCGAGGAATTCCGCGCCATCTCGGACAAGATGAAGATCGGGCGCACGCTCGACGTGGCGCTTCAGGAGACCGCGGACCGCCTCGGCACCCCCGAGTTCCAGTTCTTCGTGATCACCATCGCGATCCAGCGCGAGACCGGCGGCAACCTCGCGGAAACGCTCGGCAACCTCGCCGATGTGCTGCGCAAGCGCAGCCAGATGAAGCTCAAGATCAAGGCGATGTCGTCCGAATCAAAGGCGTCGGCGCTGATCGTCGGCGCGCTGCCCTTCATCGTGTTCACGATGATCTGGTTCATCAACAACGCCTATATGTTCCACTTCTTCACCGACGAGCGGCTGATGGTGGCGGGCGGCGGCGGCCTGGTCTGGATGGCGATCGGCGCCTTCATCATGGCCAAGATGGTCGATTTCGAGATCTGAGGGCCCCATGCAACCGACCTCCGGCCCCACGATCCTTGGCGTAGACGTCCTCATGGTGGCGACCTTCCTCGCCGCCATCGCCGCCTTCTCGGTGCTGCTCGCGGTCTATGCTGCGACCACCGTGCGCGATCCCATGGCCAAGCGCGTCAAGGCGCTCAACGACCGCCGCGAACAGCTCAAGGCGGGCATCACCGCCTCGACGTCGAAGCGCCGCGCCAAGCTGGTCCAGAAGAACGAGAGCGCCGACAAGATCCGCGCCCTGCTCTCGTCGATGAAGGTGCTGCAGGAAAGCCAGCTCAAGGTCGCCCAGCAGAAATTGATGCAGGCCGGCATCCGTTCCAAGGAATGGGCGCCCGCCGTGATTTTCGGCCGGCTCGTGCTGCCGATCGTGTTCGGCGGGCTGATGATCTTCCTCGTCTACGGTACCGAGATGTTCGCCGACTGGACCCCGATCAAGGCCTATGGCCTCGTCGCGGGCGCGTTCATCCTGAGCTACAAGGCGCCCGACATCTACCTCAAGAACAAGATCACCAAGCGCAGCCATGCGATTCGCAAAGGGCTTCCCGACGCGCTCGACCTGCTCGTCATCTGTGCCGAAGCGGGACTGACCGTGGACGCCGCATTCGGCCGCGTCGCGCGCGAATTGGGCAAGGCCTATCCCGAACTCGGCGACGAATTCCAGCTCACCGCGATCGAACTGGGCTTCCTCACCGACCGCCGCCAGGCCTTCGACAATTTCGCGCAGCGCATTGATCTGGATGCGGTTCGCGGCGTCGTGACCACGATGATTCAGACCGAAAAATACGGCACGCCGCTGGCATCGGCGCTGCGCGTGCTCTCCGCCGAGTTCCGCAACGAGCGCATGATGCGCGCCGAGGAAAAGGCCGCGCGCCTGCCCGCGATCATGACGATCCCGCTGATCCTGTTCATCCTGCCGGTGCTGTTCATCGTCATCCTCGGCCCGGCCGCCTGCTCGATCAACGACAGCTTCATCAACCGCTAAGCCGCGGACGCGGATCGAGTCTGGAACGAATCTCCCGGCCAAGGTAAATTCCCCCGCATAAAATTGGGGGGAGCCGAACATGCAGGACTTGCCGTTCCAGTCGCCGACGCAATTCACGGCGCTGGTCCTGACGCTGATTGCCGGATGGCTGTTGGGGCTGGGCAGCGCTTCCGGGGGGCGCAAATGGCGCGAGCGCTATGAGGACGAGGAAGTCGAGCACTCCAGCTATCGCCACCAGGCCGAGATCGACCTGAAGGAAGCCAATCGCCGTGTCCGCGATCTCGAGGCCGAATGCGAACGGCTGAAAAAGGCGGTGACCGCCGCCGAGGCTACCGCGGCGACCGCCGCGGTGGCACCCGCCGCTGCCGCCGCAAGCGAGGAATCGGGCGGCGGATGGCGCGGCTGGTTCGGCTGGGGCCGCGACAATCTCAGCCGGATCAAGGGCATCGACGAGGCGCGCGAGAAGCGTCTCAACGAGCTGGGCATCAAGACCTATCGCGAGATCGAGAAGATGACCCCCGACGACGAGGCCGCGCTCGAGCAGAGGCTCGAAATGGAGAAGGGTGCGATCGCCAAGGAAGAGTGGCGCGAACAGGCCGCCTTGCTCCGCGCGGGCAATGAGGACGAGCATCTCAAGCGCTTCGGCTGACTTCAGCCTCGATCGCCGGATTATCATCCCGGCGAAAGCCGGGACCCAGGGTGGCAAAGCGCATCGCTCGCGGCTCTGGGTCCCGGCTTTCGCCGGGATGACGGCTTTCCGCTGAGCTCAGTCGTCCGCGAAGAGAAAGACCAGCGACTTACGGGCGAGACCGGCAACGGCGTCGCCCGTTGCCGTCTGAGGCAGCGCCTTTTCCAGTTCCGCGATCGTGGCGCTGTCGCGCGCGAGCAGCTCGGCGAGCACCGCGCGCTCGTCCGGGCCCAGCTGCACCGGCTTGCCGCCGATCGCCACGCGCGGTCCGTCGAGCGGCACGCGCCGCCGGAGCGAGGGCGTGACGAGCGTGCCGGGCCGTAGCTCCTGCATATGTCCCAGATTGATCGGCCGCATCGGGCCGGTGTCGCGGTCGATCTCCGCGGCAAAGCGGTTGAGGTCGAGCCCGTCCGCCAGCGCGCGAAGGACCGCCTGCAACCGCTCGGTCCGCGCGGCGCGCGCTTCATCGCCGGCCAACGCATTGATATCCTCGCGCCCCGCCTCCTCGCGCTCGGCGATCGCGGCGAGCCACGGCAGCAGGTCCGAGGGACGCGGCGGCTGGATGCGCACGGTCAGGTGCATCGATGCCTCGCCCACCGTCTCGGCCCAATGCACCTCGCCGCGCGGCAGATAGAGGAGATCGCCCGGCCGCATCAGGATCTCGGCCTCGACCGGGCCGGGATCGTCGCCCACCGGAAAGCGCTGGCGGTCGAGCGGGAAACGGTGCGGCTGGCCGTGGCAGAACCAGCGCTTGCTGCCATGGATCTGGAGCACGAGCACGTCGTGCGGATCGAAATGCGGCGGGAAGGCGCTTTCGCGGCGAAAACTGGCATAGCAATTGACGTCGGTGCTCGCGCGGAAATGCCGCTCGATCATCGCGTTGAGCGCGGCGACGCGCGGCACGTGGCGGCCGACGCGGTTGAGCACCATGCTCATCCCCTGCTCGCACAGATCGTGGAGCGCCCTGGCCGAGAGCTTGCGCTCGACATCGACGCGGGTGCGCGGCACCAGCAGGTCGAACCAGGCATCGCGCCCGCGCTGGATCACGCGCAGCTCGGATTCGAGCAGCATCGCCCGGCTGGGTAGCATGTTGAACACGTCCCAGGGCAGCAGCCGGGCGAAGGCGGCGGCGCGATCGGTCGAGAGATGCACCCGCCGCAGCTCGAGCATCGCCGCCTCGATCAGCGCGGGATCGTGCGGGTGGCAGAGATCGGCGACAGAACGGATCAACGGAAGGCCTCGCGCGCCAATTGGTCGGGCAGGCGAATCTCGGGCGCGCCGCTGCTCCAGTCGCCGCGGCACACCGGCAGCTCGAGCGCCCCCGCCATCCGCCCGGGCTCGAGCGGCTGGGGGCCCGTATCGAGCAGCATCTCGCTCAGCACGCGCCCGTCCCCGCCGAATGCCTGGGCATAGATGGTCTCGCCCGTCCTCGCCTTGCAATCGATCCGCACCAGATAGTGGACGCGGGTGATCCCGCTCTCGCCCTTCTCGATCAGCACCATCGTGCTCACCAGCCTGCGCCCCGCGCTGTCGGTGATCACCGATCCGCGTTCGGCGAAATATTGCAGCCGTTCGGGCGCGTCGCCCGCATCGGTCAGCCGCTGCCAGCCATTATGGCCGCGGCTGTCGACCAGCGACCGGCGCTGCACGATCAGCTCGAGCGAGGGCGCGATCGGGTTGACGCCCGCCACCTTGCGCAGATGGCTGAAGGTCTCGTCGCACACCAGGTCGCGCAGATCGGCCAGGATCGTGCCGCGCTCGACGTCGCGGGCCGGGCCGTCATTGTCGCCGCCCACCACCCTGCCCTTTTCGGACCAGGCCTCGGTGTGCACCGGCTGGTAGGTGCCGCCCTTGCAGTCGAAGCGGTAGACGACCTGCGTCATCGAGAAACTCTTGCCCGACGAAAGCCGCCCGGGCCGCTCGCTGACCATGGCCGCGCGGATCTCGCGGATCCCGGTCGCGGGCCGGCGCAGCGAGGCCAGGTCGATCAGCGCCAGCGCCTCGTCGTCGCCCTCCCCCATGAAGCTGATCGCGCGCCAATCGGGGGTGACCTGCACCGTCTGCGCCGCGGCGGGGCTTGCGAGCAGCGCCAGCATTCCAACGATCATGCGCTTCATGCGTCCCCCCATCCTCGGCGGACCCACGATAGGGCGAAGCCCGGCGGCAATCGAGTCCCCCGGCGTGGCGCCCACGTGCGGGATCAGGACGTGAAGACCTTGGCCTGCAACCCCTCGATGGGAGCATCGATCGTACCCGTGGCGCTCCAATCGCCGGTGCAGACCGCCTGGAGCGCGGGATAGGCCGCCGACTGGGGCGTCATCATCACGCGCTCGCCGGAATCCGGCGGAGACGGTTTTCGGGTGCCGTTATAATATTCGACCTTGCCGAGATTGACGACGGCCATCTCGTCGCAAACGACCCGCATCCGCGACATGATGCCGTCGCCCGGGGCCATTCCCTCGACCGTCACGAAGAAACTGAACTCGCGGACATTGGGCGTCCCGATGACCGCGACCGAATCGCGATCGACGAGGAAGGCGGCGCGCTTCGGCGCTTCCCCGTACAGCCCGATCACGTTCCAGTGTTTCGAGGTCAGGCTGCGGTCGAACGGGTCGCCCTGCTGCGCCTGGGCGGCGCCCGCGGAGAGCGCCGCACCGATAACCGCAATCGCCAGAAGCTTCCGCATGCCTTCACTCCCGCTTGAGCGCCGCCTGCGCCGCCGCGAGCCGCGCGATGGGGACACGATAGGGCGAGGCGGAGACGTAATCGAGCCCCACCTGTTCGCAGAAATGGATCGAGGCGGGATCGCCGCCATGCTCGCCGCAGATGCCGAGCTTGATGTCGGGCCGGGTCGAACGCCCGCGCTCGGCGGCGATGCTGATCAGCTCGCCGACGCCCTCGACATCGATGCTGACGAACGGGTCGCGGGCATAGATGCCCTTTTCGACATAGGTGGTGAGGAAGCGCCCGGCATCGTCGCGGCTCACGCCCAGCGTGGTTTGGGTGAGATCGTTCGTACCGAAGCTGAAGAACTCGCCCACTTCGGCGATCTCGGCGGCGCGCAGTGCCGCACGGGGCAGCTCGATCATCGTGCCCACCAGATAGTCGATCGTCCGGCCCTTTTCGGCGAAGACCGCCTGCGCCGCCTTGTCGACCACCGCCTTCATCAGCTCGAGCTCGCGGCGGGTCGCGACCAGCGGGATCATCACCTCGGGGATCGGCGCCTCGCCGCTCTTCTCGGCGACGTCGCACGCCGCCTCGAAGATCGCGCGGGCCTGCATCTCGTAGATTTCGGGATAGGTGACGCCGAGACGGCACCCGCGATGGCCGAGCATCGGGTTGAACTCGTGCAGCTCGGCGATGCGGCGCTTGAGCTTCTCGACATCGAGGCCGACCGCGGCTGCAACTTCGGCGACTTCCTCCTCCGCATGCGGCAGGAACTCGTGGAGCGGCGGATCGAGCAGGCGGATCGTGCAGGGCAGCCCCACCATCACCTCGAAAATCTGGGTGAAGTCGCTGCGCTGCTCGGGCAGCAGCTTCGCCAGCGCGGCGCGGCGGCCCTTCTCGTCCTCGGCGAGGATCATCTGGCGGACCGCGGTGATGCGCGCGGCGTCGAAGAACATATGCTCGGTGCGGCACAGGCCGATCCCCTCGGCACCGAAATCGCGCGCGGTGCGGCAGTCCTGCGGGGTCTCGGCATTGGTGCGGACCTTGAGGCGGCGGCCGGTATCGGCCCACTCCATCAGCGTGCCGAAATCGCCCGACAGCTCGGGCTGGACGGTCGGCACCGCGCCGAACATCACCTCGCCGGTCGTGCCGTCGATGGTGATCACCTCGCCCTCGCGCACCTCGCGGTTGCCGACGCGGAACAGCTTCAAATGCGCGTTGATCGCCAGCGTGCCCGCGCCCGAGACACACGGCCGGCCCATCCCGCGCGCGACCACCGCGGCGTGGCTGGTCATGCCGCCGCGCGCGGTGAGGATACCCTCGGCGGCGTGCATGCCGTGGATGTCCTCGGGGCTGGTCTCGACGCGGACGAGGATGACCTTCTGCTCGGCGGCCTTCCACTTCTCGGCAGTGTCGGCGTCGAACACCACCTTGCCCGATGCCGCGCCCGGCGAGGCCGGAAGGCCCTTGGTCAGCACGTCGCGCGGGGCATCGGGATCGAGCGTCGGGTGGAGCAGCTGATCGAGCGCCGCGGGTTCGACGCGCAGGATCGCCTCCTCGCGGGTGATCAGCCCTTCATCGGCCATGTCGACCGCGATCTTGAGCGCGGCCTTGGCGGTGCGCTTGCCCGAGCGGGTCTGGAGCATCCAGAGATGCCCGCGCTCGACCGTGAATTCGATGTCCTGCATGTCGCGGTAATGCCGCTCGAGCAGGTCGAAGACCCTGGCGAGCTCGGCGTAAACCTCGGGCATCGCCTCTTCCATCGAGAGCGGCTTGGCCCCTGCCCGCTCGCGCGCGGCCTTGGTCAGGTACTGCGGCGTGCGGATGCCCGCGACGACGTCCTCGCCCTGCGCGTTGATCAGGAACTCGCCATAGTAAGCCGCCTCGCCGGTCGCGGGATCGCGGGTGAAGGCCACGCCCGTGGCCGAGGTGTCGCCCATGTTTCCGAACACCATCGCCTGGACATTGACCGCCGTGCCCCAGTCGCCGGGGATGTCGTTCAAGCGGCGATAGACCTTCGCCCGCTCCGACTGCCACGATCCGAACACCGCGCCGATCGCGCCCCAGAGCTGGTCGTGGACGTCCTGCGGGAAGGGCTTGCCCCACAGCTCCTGCACGATCGCCTTGTACTCGCTCACCAGCGCCTGCCAGTCGGCGGCGGTCATGTCGGTATCGAGGACGTGGCCGCGATCCTCCTTGGCGATCTCGAGCGCTTCCTCGAACCGATCATGATCGAGTTCGAGCACCACATCCGAATACATCTGGATGAAACGGCGATAGCTGTCCCAGGCGAAGCGGGGATCGCCGCTGATCTCGGCCAGCCCGGCGACGGTCGCATCGTTGAGGCCGAGATTGAGGACCGTGTCCATCATGCCGGGCATCGAGGCGCGCGCGCCGCTGCGCACCGAGACCAGCAAAGGATCGGCGGGGTCGCCGAAGCGCTTGCCCGTGATCCCCTCGATATGCGCGATGCCGTTCGCGACCTCGGCGGTCAGGCTGTCGGGGAAGGCGCCGCCATTCTCATAATAGAGCGCACAGACCGGGGTGCTGATCGTGAAGCCCGGAGGCACGGGCAGCCCGATGCTCGCCATTCCATCGAGATTGGCGCCCTTGCCGCCAAGCAGGTTCTTGTCGCCATTGCCGCCGTCCGAGACTCCGCCGCCGAAGCGGTACACATATTGCGTCATGCGACTTCCCTGTTCGTGCGCCCGCGCGGGCCTCCCCGCGCCTACCGCAGGTGCGAACAAGGGGGAAGCGCCTGACCGCGTTGTCAGGAGAAGAAATGCTTCGCGGGTGCGAAAGCGAGCCGGAAGGTGAGGCGAAAGTTAGGCCCGTGCGCGGTTTCGCTCACCAGCTGGGTGGGTGAAAGGTAACACCAGGGTTGCAGTGGTTCGCACCTTTCAGGCGCACCGGTATCGCGATGTCAAAGAGCGGCCCCGGATCACGGAGCGCGCCGAGCCAAGCAGGCGAAATCCTACATTGCAAGCCGATCAATCCTCCCCCGCCAGGGGGAGGTGGCGCCGAAGGCGTCGGAGGGGGAGGAATCACGAACAAGCGTTTGGGCTTCCTCCCCCTCCGTCAGCTGCGCTGACACCTCCCCCTGGCGGGGGAGGATTGGGTCAGCCCTCGATCTTCGAGAAATCCGCCACCCGGTGCACCGCATCCCGCATCCGCGCGAGCAGGGCGAGGCGCGCGGCGCGCTTGGTCTGGTCGGCGTCGTTGACGGTCACCTGATCGAAGAAGGCATCGATGGGCGCCCGCAGCGTCGAGAGCGCGGCCATCGCGCCCGCGAAATCCTCGGCCTCGATCGCCGCGGCGGCGCGGGGCTCGGCGGCGTTGAGCGCCTCGATCAGCGTCGATTCGGCGGGCTCGGCCGCGTAGATATTCGCGCCGGTGCCGGCATCGGTGCCGTCGAAGCCCTCCTTCTTGAGGATGTTCGCGGCGCGCTTGTAGCCGGCGAGGAGGTTGGCGCCGTCCTCGGTGGTGACGAAGGCCTGGAGCGCGTGGACGCGGGCGAGCAGGCGGACGAGATCGTCCTCCCCGCCCAGCGCGAACACCGCGTCGATCAGGTCGTGGCGGACCCCGGCTTCGCGTTGCTGGACCTTGAGGCGGTCGGCGAAGAAGTCGAGGAGGCCGGGCACACCGGCGACCAAAGCTCGGTTCGCCGAATAGCGAAGCCAATAATTTACGAAGAACGAACCGCCGATTTCGACCGGTGGGTCTTCCGGGTCATCGTCGGGATCGACCGCAATTAGCTTCTTCCAAGGAGTTCCGCTGAATTCGAGCTTGGAATCGGGCTTCAATTCACTGCGGACCCGTTGGTCCGCCTGATCGAAATACCGCTTTGTTCCAAAGGCTATGGGGCTCTCGAGGTGATACCGAAGTCCCGAAACAATCGTCAGTATTTCGACGGCCAAAGTCGCGCGCCGTAGCGCAAAAGGATCTTTCGACCCAGTTGGGCGCTCGTCTGAAAGGAAGAAGCCGACAAGCGTATCCAGCTTATCCGCCAGCGACACCGCCACCGTCACCGGCGCGGTCGGGACATCATCCCCCTGCCCCACCGGCTTGTAGTGGTCGCGGATCGCTTCGGCGACGGCCGGGTCCTCGCCCTGCGCGGCGGCGTAATAGCCGCCCATCAGGCCCTGGAGTTCGGGGAACTCGCCGACCATGCCGGTGACGAGATCGGCCTTGGCGAGGCGGGCGGCGCGTTCGGCCTGATCCGCGAGCTTGGCCACTTCTTCGTCATCCCGGCGAAGGCCGGGACCCAGGGTTTCGGGCGACTGCCCTGCTTGGCTCTGGCCCCCGGCCTTCGCCGGGGTGACGATGTTTTCGGTGACCAGCCACCGCGCCAGCTTCGCCACGCGCTCCACCTTGTCGGCGACCGTCCCGAGCTTTTCATGAAACACGATCTTCTCGAGCTTGGGCTGCAAATCCTCCAGCCGCGTCTTCAGATCGGTCTCGTAGAAGAAGCGCGCATCGCTCAGCCGGGCTGCGAGGACCTTCTGGTTGCCCTCGACGATCTTCGCCCCGCCATCGAGCGCGTCGATATTGGCGGTGCAAATGAAGGCGTTGGCGAGCTTCCCGTCCGCGCCTGAGCAGACGAAATATTTCTGGTTCACGCGCGCCGTCAGCTGGATCACCTCGGGCGGGACGCTCAGGAAATCGGCGTCGAAGCGGCCGAGCAGCGGCACCGGCCATTCGGTGAGCCCGGCATTTTCGTAGAGCAGCCCCTCATCCTCGATCAGCGCGAGGCCGGCCTTGCCCGCCGCCATCTTCGCGCCGACGGCGATGATCGCGCGGCGTTCGGCACCGTCGACGATGACGTGGCAGGCGCGCAGCTTCTCGATGTAATCCGCCGCGCTGCCGATGGTGATCGGCCCGGGATGGTGGAAGCGGTGGCCGACCGTGGTGACGCCCGATTTGACCCCCGCGACCTCGAACTGGACGAGCGCGTCGCCGAACAGGGCGACGATGCCCTGCAGCGGGCGGACCCAGCGCAGGCTCTCGGTCGAGGCCGAGGCTTCGCCCCAGCGCATCGATTTGGGCCAGGGAAAGGCGTGGATGACGTGCTGGCACGCGTTGGACAGGACCGAGGGCGCGGGCATGCCCGGACGCTCGATCACCGCGAACAGCAATTTGCCGCCCTTGGCGTCGTCGCGCTCGACGAGCTGGTCGCGGGTGAGGCCGGTCGAGCGGAGGAAGCCCTCGATCGCCTGCGCGGGCGCGTCGGCGCGGGGGCCCTTGCGCTCCTCGGTCATCGCGGTGGTGGCGTCGGCGACGCCGCGGACGATCAGCGCGAGGCGGCGCGGGGTGGCGTAGCTCTCGATCCCTTCATGGTCGAGGTTGAGCGCCTCGAGCCGCGCGGCGAACAGCGACGCCAGATCGGCGCGCGCCTTTTCCTGCATCCGCGCGGGGATTTCTTCGGAGCGGAGTTCGAGGAGGAAATCGGTCATGTCACGCCGCCCACCCGTTCTTCTCCATCCACGCCGCGCACGAGCCCTTTGCGAGGTCGCGCACCCGCCCGATATAGGCCTGGCGCTCGGCGACCGAGATCACGCCGCGGGCGTTGAGCAGGTTGAAGATGTGGCTCGCCTCGATCGCCTGCTCATAGGCCGGGATCGGCAGGCCGTGGCCCAGGCAATTCTCGCATTCGGCCGCGGCCTTGCGGAACAGGTCGAACAGGGTCTCGGTGTCCGCGACCTCGAAATTCCATTTCGACATCTGGCGCTCGTTTTCGAGGAAGACGTCGCCATAGGTGTAGACCGGGCCATTGCCCTCGGCGTCGTTGAAGACGAGGTCGTACACGCTGTCCTTGTTCTGGATGTACATCGCCAGCCGCTCGAGCCCGTAGGTCAGCTCGCCCGCGACGGGCTTGCAGTCGAAGCCGCCCATCTGCTGGAAATAGGTGAACTGGGTCACCTCCATCCCGTCGCACCACACCTCCCAGCCTAGTCCCCAGGCGCCGAGCGTCGGGCTCTCCCAGTCATCCTCGACGAAGCGGATATCGTGGGTCTGCATGTCGACGCCGATCGCCGCGAGGCTGCCCAGGTACAGCTCCTGCAGATCGGGCGGGCTCGGCTTCAGGATCACCTGATACTGGTAATAATGCTGGAGCCGGTTGGGGTTCTCGCCATAGCGGCCGTCGGTCGGGCGGCGGCAGGGCTGGACGAAGGCGGCGTTCCACGGATCGGGGCCGAGCGCGCGCAAGGTCGTCGCGGTGTGGAAGGTGCCCGCGCCCATCCGCATGTCATAGGGCTGGAGGATCAGGCAGCCGCGCGCACTCCAGTAATCGTGGAGCGTCAGGATCATGCGCTGGAAGCTTAGAGGCTGTGACACGAAAACCACCGGTGAGAGAAATTTCCCGCGCTTTGGCGCAGGGGCCGGGGGCGGTCAATGGCGAGCGTTGACAGGCCCAAATGGTTAATATCTGCTCGCGGCGTGGGGAGAATCGCATCCAAACCGAAGAAGGGCTGGGCGCTGCTGCGCGCGATGCTGCTCGCCTTCGCGCTGGCCGGCACGGCGATGGCCGAGGACCGCGGCGATCCCAAGCTCGATTATGTCCGCTTCGCCCCCGACGAACAGCTGACGCTGTCGGGCAGGCTCGTCCGCCCCGATATCGATGCGCGGCGCGAAGAGGCCACCCAGGCCGAGATCCGCCGCGTCGCGGCCTCGCAGAAATATCAGCCGCGCCCGGCGATCTGGCGGATCCGCGATGCCGACACGACCATCTATCTGTTCGGTACGGTCCATTCGCTGCCGCCGGGATTCAAGTGGCGCAATCCGGTGCTCGAGGGGGTCGTCGTCCAGGCCGACACGCTGATCCTCGAATCGACCGAGAAGGATGGCCAGGAAGTCACCTTCCTCGAAGGCACGTCCGCGCAGAATGGCGGCCCGCCGCTGCCGCCGCTGATCGAGCGCGCCTCGCCGCAGTTCCGGCCCAAGCTCAAGGAATTGCTCGCGGTGCTCCCGCCCGACGCGGCGTCGGGGCTCGACAGGATGCCGACCTGGATCGCAGCGATGGGGATCGGCTATCTGCGCGACCTGATGATCGGCGACATGCCGAGCCAGGGCGCGGACGACTGGCTGGAACAGCATTTCCGCGCGACCGGGCGCCCGGTGGAGGCGATCGAGGATTCGAAGGCGGTGGTCTCGAACATCAATGCGATCCCCGAGGACGCGCAGCGGATGATGCTCGACGCGGCGCTGGCAGCGCCCGACCGGACGCATGCCGAGCTCGACGCGCCGGCGCATGCCTGGGCACAGGGGAATGTCGGCTATGATTCGCCGCTGCGGGTGTTCGCGGACCAGCTCGATCCGTCATCGGCGATGGCCGATCCGTTGCTGATCCAGCGCAACACCGCCTGGGTCGATTCGCTGATCGCGCGGCTGGCGGCCAAGCCCGGGGTGGTGCTGTTCGCGGCCGGCGCCGGGCATTTCGTGGGACCGGGTTCGGTGATCGATCTGCTCCAGAAACGTGGGCTTCGCGTCGAGCGGGTTCAGTAGCCTCCCTATCGGCCGTCATCCCGGCGAAAGCCGCGACCCAGAGTCGCGAGCGCTGCACTTTGTTACCCTGGGTCCCGGCTTTCGCCGGGATGACGAAGAGGGTAGCGAGGGCTCATATGAAAAAGCTGCTGATCCTGCCCGCCCTGCTGGCGCTCGCCGCCTGCGGGTCGCCCGCCCCTGCCCCCGCCGCCAAGGACGCCGATCCGGCCTTGTGGGTGGTCAAGGATGACGACACGACCATCTATCTGTTCGGCACCATCCATGCGCTCAAGCCGGGCCTGAGCTGGTTCGACGAGGGGGTGAAGCAGGCGTTCGACAAGAGCGACAGCCTGGTGCTCGAACTGGTGCTGCCGCCCGATGCCGAGCTGCAGGCGCTGGTGGGCGAGATTGGTTTCACGCCCGGGCAGCCGCCGCTCTCGGCGCAATTGCCCGCGGGCGAGGCGATGAAGATGCAGGCGGCTTTGGCCGCGGCGGGGCAGCCCAGGGACGGGCTCGACGCGATGGAGCCGTGGCTCGCCGCGGTGATGCTCGCCAACCTGCCCTCGCAGCAGGCAGGCTATGAGCAGAAGGACGGCGCCGAGGCGGTGCTGACCGCGGCGGCCAAGGCGGCGGGCAAGCCCGTCGAGGGGCTGGAGACGGCGCGCGAGCAGTTCGGCTATTTCGACCGGCTCTCCCCCGGCGCGCAGCGCGCGCTGCTGGTCGAGACGATCGACGGGCTGCCCAAGGGCGCGGAAACGCTCGACCAGATCGTCGCGCGGTGGCGCGCGGGCGATGCCGACGGGATCGCGAAGCTGATCAACGAGGATCTCGCCGATTCGCCCGAACTGGCCGAAGCGCTGCTGGTGAACCGCAACCGGCATTGGGCGGACTGGATCGCGGGGCGGATGAAGACGCCGGGAACGGTGTTCGTCGCGGTCGGCGCGGGGCATCTTGCCGGGGGGCAATCGGTGCTGGCGGAGCTGAGCCGGCGCGGGTTTTCGGTGACGCGGGTTACGTACTGACGCTGCGCCCCTGCGAAGGCTGCGTATATCGATTGCAAATGCGCCTTCCCGAATCCTCCCCCTGGCGGGGGAGGTGGCGCCGAAGGCGACGGAGGGGGAGGACTCCCAAACGTCTGTTCTGGCATCCTCCCCCTCCGTCAGCTTCGCTGCCACCTCCCCCTGGCGGGGGAGGATTGACTCGCATCCGACTCTAATTTAACCGATAGGTTATCAAACCTAGAGGTTACATATATGCAGCCCGACCCGCTCAGCGCCACCTTCGCCGCGCTTGCCGACCCCACCCGCCGGGCGATCCTCGCGCGGCTGGCGCTGGGCGAGGCGCCGGTGGGCGAACTCGCCCAGCCCTTCGCGATGAGCGGGCCCGCGGTGACCAAGCATCTCAAGGTGCTCGAGGGCGCAGGGCTGATCTCGCGCGGGCGGATCGGCCAGCAGCGCCCGGCGAAACTCGAGGCCGCGGGGCTCAAGGCCGTGAGCGACTGGCTGGGCGAATATCGCCGCTTCTGGGAATCCAGGTTCGACGATCTCGACGATTATCTGCAGCAAATCCAAGGAGAATGACCATGACGACCGACACGCTGGGTGTGGGCTATGAAGTGACGATCGAGCGCAGCTTCGATGGGCCGCGCGCGCTGGTTTTCGATTGCATGACCAAGGCCGAGCATCTTGCGCGCTGGTGGGGCCCGCGCATGTTCGACGTGCCGCAATGCGAAAGCGATGCGCGCGTCGGCGGCGCGATCATGATCGAGATGCGCGGCCCCGAACCCTATGGCAGCAACATCGTCCGCGGCGAATATCTTGAAGTGTCTCCGCCCAAGCGCCTGTCGTTCCGCCTGCGCGCGTTCGAGGGTGCGGATGGCAGCTGGGGCATTCAGCACGTCACCACGATGCAGTTCGAGGACGGCCCGGGCGGCACGACGCTGATGACGATGACGACCGTCACCGAGCAGGTCAGCGACGAACTGCTGCCGGCGCTGGGCGGGATGAAGGAAGGCTGGAGCCAGAGCTTCGACAAGATGGCGGAACTGCTGGCGGAACTGGGCTAAGGCCGGATTCATCCTCCTCGAATCGTCATCCCGGCGAAAGCCGGGACCCAGGGTTGCAGGCGATGTGCTTCGTGGCTCTGGGTCCCGGCCTTCGCCGGGATGACGGATAGGGTTCAATCTTGGCGGATCACATCCTAGCGCCCGTCGCCGCCACGCTTGCCCTCCGCCCCCCTTTCCGCTAGGGGCGCACGCTTGCCGCGGCAGGGTCATCCCTGGAGGCCTGCCGGGCATGAAGACTGAAACATCTAGCGTATTGGAAGACAGATGAGCGAAATGCTTACCTTGTCGGCCGAGACGCGTGATCGGGTTGGCAAGGGAGCCTCCCGTTCGCTGCGTCGCGAAGGCCGCGTCCCCGCCGTGATTTACGGCAACAAGCAGGACCCCGAGGGCATCCACCTGAGCGAGCGCGAGCTCGTCAAGGCGCTGATGACGGGCCACTTCTTCAATTCGGTCGTGATGATCAACGGCCAGCGCACGCTGCCGAAGGACGTCGCGTTCGACGTCGTCAGCGATCGCCCGATCCATGTCGACTTCCTGCGCATCGGCGAGCATTCGACCGTGCACGTCAACGTGCCGATCGTCTTCACCGACGAAGAGGAAAGCCGCGGCATCAAGCGGGGCGGCGTGCTGAACATCGTCCGCCACGAGCTCGAGCTGGTCTGCGACGCGGCCGAGATCCCCGACGACATCACCGTGTCGCTCAAGGGCTTCGACGTGGGCGATTCGATCCATATCTCGGCGGTGACGCTGCCCAAGGGCGCGAAGTCGGCGATCACCGACCGCGACTTCACCATCGCGACGATCGTGGCGCCCTCGGCGCTCAAGTCGAGCGAAGGCGACACCCAGACCACGACCGAGGACGAGGCCGAATAAGGCTTCGCACTTTTCCGGTTCAAGAAATCGCCTCCGCGCCTAAGGTGCGGGGGCGATTTTCTTTTCGGGGAGCGGTGCGATGAAGACGATGATGATGGGTGGCGCGGCGATCGCCGCGGCGATGCTGATGGGCGCGGCGCCGGCGGCGGCGCAGCAGCGGCCCACGGCACAGGCCAAGGCGGACCCCGACGCGGTGTGCCTGATCGCGATCACGATCACGCTGTCCCAGTATGAAAAGAATGTCGCGTCGGTGCCGGACGAGGCCAAGGCGACGGTCAAGTTCTTCGAAGGCGCGCTCCATTTCTATTCGGGCAGGATCGCCGCGCGCTATACCGAGGCGCAGTTCGGGCCGGTCATGCGGGCGGGCTATGCCGAATATAACGCGCTGCCGGCTTCCGATAAGCCCAAGCGCTCGGCCGATTGCACCATCGCCGAGGGCGATACGCTGAAGGCGATCGCGAACGCCATCGGGGGCTGAACGAATGCAGCTCTGGGTCGGCCTGGGCAATCCCGGCCCCACTTATGCGATGCACCGGCACAATGTCGGCTTCATGGTGCTCGACGCCATCGCCGAGGTGCATGATTTCTCCGCGCCCAAGAAACAGTTCCAGGGCTGGACCCAGGAGGGGCGGATCGGCGCGGAGAAGATCGTGCTGCTCAAGCCCGCGACCTGGATGAACGAGAGCGGGCGCGCGGTGCGCTCGGCGATGGATTTCTACAAGCTCGCCCCCGGCGAGGTGACCGTCTTCCATGACGAGCTCGATCTCGCGCCGTTCAAGGTCAAGGTGAAGACCGGGGGCGGCACCGCGGGGCATAATGGGCTGCGCTCGACCGACGCGCATATCGGCCCCGATTTCCGCCGGGTGCGGCTGGGGATCGGGCATCCGGGGCACAAGGACCGGGTGACCGGCTATGTGCTCGGCAATTACGCCAAGAACGAGATCGAGCAGCTCACCGACATGCTGGGCGCGGTCGCCGCAGAGGCACCATGGCTCGCGGCGGGCGACGATGCGCGCTTCATGAACGAGGTTGCGCTGCGGCTCGGCTGACGAGCAGCGCGAACAGGATCGCGGCGACCGCGTTGGTGACGGCCTTGAACCAGAAATCGGGCGTGCCGGGCTCGAAGCCGGCATAGAAGAAGACCGCCATCGTCGCGATCATCGTGCCGGCGATCAGCCAGGCGCGGTGACGGTCGCTCCACGCCGGGTGCGCGGACCAGCCAGGCAAGGTCGTCACCATCGCCGCGCAGAGCAGCAGCGCCGGGCCGACCGCGGCGGCGGGGGGCAGCGCGGGCATGGCGCCGAACGCGATCACCTCGAGCCCGAACCACAGCACCGCCCAGACCGCGCCGCCGAGCGCGAGCAGGATCGGCGCGGGCGGCGCAAGCGGCTTGGGCGCCGCCGGGCGCAGGCTCAGCGCCGCAGCGATCAGCGCGGCGATCGCCGCGGCCGCGATCAGCACATAGGTCAGCGGGGGAGTATAGGCCGGCAAATGGAAGACCTGGGTGCGGGCGATCTGGGTCCAGCTGAACCAGGCGAAGAAGGATCCGAACGCGAACAGGGTCAGATGGACCGCCCAGCCCGCTTTGTTCAGCCAGCGGGCGTGGCGGCGGGCCGGGAACAGCATCTCGGTGAGCATCACCGGCACGAACACCACCAGCACCGCCTCATAGACCGCGGCCCAGAGGAAATAGACATAGTTGATCCCGAAGGCGCGGCCATATTCGACGCCCTTGATCTGAACCACCAGCGAGGCGAGCGAGGTCTGCTGGATCAACCATTCCTCGGCGATCGCCAGCGCCAGCGCGAGGCAGAGCATGCTCGCCCAGCCGCGATTCCCCGTGCGGACGAGTTCGCGGATCATCACCGCGCCGCCGCCCCACACCATCATTTCCACCGGAAAGACGAAGAGCGAGCTGAACCGGGTCGCGCCCGGAAGCACCTCGGCGATCAGCGGCGCGAGGACCGCGAGCGTCAGCGCGGGCGCGATCCGGGTCAGGAATCCGCGCTTTTCGATTGCATCTCGCGGCGGGGCCATCCATTCATCCTTCATGTCGAAAGAATCTCATGGACTAAATATCTCATGAGTGAGATAAATGCAACCGGTGATGACAGGGGCGGCGAAGCGGCGCCCAGCGTGGCGGAAGTCGATATGCTGCACCGGGATTTGAGCACCGCGGTGATCCTGTTCCACGAGGGCGTCTCGCGCCAGCTGGGCGTCTCCGCCGCCGAGCGCAAATGCCTGTCGGTGCTGTGGCAGCTGGGGGTGGCGACGCCGGGGCAGTTGCTCGAGGCGACGGGGCTGTCGAGCGGGGCGATCACGGGCATCGTCGACCGGCTCGAGCGCGCGGGCTATGCCAAGCGCGAGCCCAACCCGAACGACCGCCGCAGCCTGTTGATCAAGCCGCTGCGCCAGGCCGAGCTGATGCGCAAGATCGGCCCCGCCTTCGAGGGGCTGCGCGGCGCAATGGAGGGGGTGATCGCAAGCTATACCCCCGCCGAACGCGCGCTGATCGACCGGCACCTGCGCACGACGATCGCGGTGCTGCGCGAACAGACCGAGGCGATGGAAGCGCCGAAGCGCAAGCGGAAGGGCTGACCGCTCAACAATACGTCATCCCGGCGAAAGCCGGGACCCAGGAATCACGGGCGGCATCGCTCGCGGCTCTGGGTCCCGGCTTTCGCCGGGATGACGATCAAGGGACGGTCCCGCGCCACCCGGAGGCGGCGCGGGAAATACCGTCAGTTCTTCTTGCCGACGATCGCGCCGACGATGCGGGTGTCGGTTCCGCCGATCGTGCCCGCACCCGAGAAGGTGATGCCGAGCTCCGAACCCTGCGGGCCGAAAAAGGCGCCGAGCAGGCTGCCGGGGATCGGGCTGCCCGCGCCGAAATTGCCGGTGAAGGTGGTCGCGCCCGCCGCGATCGAGCCGACGCCGGTATAGGTGCCGAACGGCGTCTCGGCCCCGCCGGCGGCGACGGTGGTGACGTTGGCGGTGAAGGTCACGCCGCCGGTCGCCCAGTTGACGGTGACCGCAACGGTGCCGCCGAGGCGGACGACCGTGCCCCCCGCACCGCCGGTGACCGCGCGGCCCGCGACGCGCGCGGTATAGGTCGCGCTGCCGGTGGTCGGCATGTCGGTGCCGACGGTGGGATAGCCCCAGGCGCCATAGGTGATGCGGTGCGCGCCCGCGGTGCTGTCGGCGCGCAGCCAGCCGGTATAGCTGGTGCGGGTCAGCGCCAGCCCGGCATCGGTCGTGACCTTGTCCTTGACCGTGTTGTTGAGGAATTCGGCGCGGCTCGTCTGGCCCGCGGTGGTGCCGTTCTGGACAAAGGCGAATTCGGTGACGCCGGTCGCCGGGGGCGTGCCCGCGGTCAGATCGGCGTTGACGAAGCGCGACTCCTCGACATTCTCGCGGACGACCTGCTGGCTGCCGGTGGTGCTGGCGGTGGTCGGATCGACCAGGACGGCGAGACGGAAGCGGGTCGATGGGCCTTCGACGCCCGAGGGGCCGAGGACGAGCGTGCCGGCGCCGCTCGGATCGCCGGTATAGCTGGTATAGGCGTTGATCGAACCGAACTCGGTCGCGGCGGTCAGCGGGAAGCTCGAATAGCTCACCGGGGTCGGCGTCGGAGTGGTCGTCGGCGTCGGGGTCGGCGTCGGGCTGGGGGTCGGAGACGGGTCGCTGCCGCTGCAGGCGGCCAGGGCCATCGCCAGCGAGAGCGCAGCACCTTTGAAGACGAACGAACGGCGAATCATAAAACCCAGCTCCTTGAAGGAATCGCGGCCCCCGAAAGGGCCTTTGCCCCCTGTACCCCGGATGAACAAGAGGCGTCGAGTCGGGAGAGCGACGCAATGCCCGGCCCAGTCGCCCGGTCCGGAACCACCATCAAGACAAATGCTTGAGGCAAAACCGAGGCGAAACTGTGCCAGCGCAGGACTGGGCGGTGGAAACCCAAATTACCCGTCATCCCGGCGAAAGCCGGGACCCAGAGCCGCGAACGATGCCGACTGTTGCCCCGGGTCCCGGCTTTCGCCGGGATGACGGATTGGTCAGCTCGCCTTGTCGAGCCGCGCGCGAAGGGCCTGCATCTGGAACATGCGGTGGGTCTTGTCCTTGCCCTGGAACGGGCCGACGCCCGCCTCGGCGGCCTGCTGGATACAGGCGGTGACGCGGGCATTGCCCGGCGCAGCCTTCTCCTTGCCTGTCGCCGTCCCGTCGCCGTCGAAATCGCGGCCCACGGTGAATTTGGTCTTCACGTCATTGTCGAACGCCCAGGCCAGATAGGGCTCGATATTCGCCTTGGAGAGCTCGGGCGCGCCATCGGCGGCGGCGACGACGGTGTCGCCGAGCACCTTTTCGAGCTGCGCGCGGTAATGCTTCACATAGACGTCGGTGCCGCCCACCCCGGCGCCCGCGAGGAAGGCCTGCTTCCAGCGCATCGCGCTCAGGCATTCGACCGCGAAGCCCGCCTGGCGCTTCATCTTATTGTCGGCCTCGGCCTTCAGGACCTTGGCATTGTGCGCCTCGATCTCGCGCGCTTCCTTGTTGGGGTCGCACGCCGCGGCGCCCAGGAGCAGCGCGGCACACGCGAGTTTCAGGGCCGTGCGGCCCGCCATTCCGGTCTTCATGATTTCCCTCCCCAACGCCTTGTTTCGCCACAGTTTGGCGCGCGTTCGCCCCAAGTCAACGACACTTCGCTAACCCTTCCGGGTAACCTCCCGGCAAGGCGAAGGATTTACGATGTTATCGGGCCGGGGAATCGAGTGATGCGTAGCCAGCGGAACAGCCGGAAATGAGTGCAGAGGTGTTCATGCGCCGCTGGCTGGGGCTGTTCGCGCTGCTGAGCGGCCTCATCGTGTTCGCGCCGTTCCTCAGCCATGCGGTGGTAACCAATTCGGGGTGCGGCGACACGATCGGCGCGTGCGCGTCGCTGCAGGCCACGCTCGACTATCACAGCAGCTGGCTGGTGCTGGCGATCGTGCTGGCGCCGCTGATCGTCGCGATTGCGGCGCGGACGCTGACCATGAGCATCTTCGCCTGGGCCTTTCCCTTCGCGCTGCTGATGATGGCGGGGGCGATGCCGCTGTTCGTCCAGCTGAGCGCGTTCCGTGAACCCAATTATCTCGAAAATCTGCTGGCGCTGCCCGCGCTGATCCCCTTGCTGTTCCTCGTCGTGCTGCTGCTCGCGCTCAGCGTGGGCAGCGACGAGGACAAGGGTGCGGCGGGCGCGTGGAAGGCGATCCTGGGCTTTGTCGCGCTCGCTGCGGCGTTCGTCTCGGCGCCCGCCTGGCTGCTCGGGCTGGCGAGCATCCCCTATGCGGGGCAGTTCGCGCCGATGCTCGCTTACTATCTGGGGCTGGCGCATGGCGCGCTGGGGATCGCCGCGCGGATCCCGCAGCTCGTCAATACCGCGCTGGTCGGCTTCACGCTGGCGGCGGCGGGCACGATGCTCGCCTCGCGCGAGGGCCATGGCGGCGGCGGGCGGCAGCGGCTGGTATTCCGGGCCTGAAGCCTCTATCGGGCACGCCTTCCCCGATTTCAGGACAGGCATTTTCCCATGGGTTTCCGCTGCGGCATCGTCGGCTTACCGAACGTCGGCAAGTCGACGCTCTTCAACGCACTGACCGAGACCGCGGCAGCGCAGGCGGCCAACTATCCCTTCTGCACGATCGAGCCGAATGTCGGGAATGTCGCGGTGCCCGATCCGCGGCTCGACAGGCTCGCCGCCATCGCCGGCTCTGCGAAGATCATCGCGACCCAATTGGGCTTTGTCGACATCGCCGGCCTCGTCCGCGGCGCTTCGAAGGGCGAGGGCCTGGGCAACCAGTTCCTCGGCAATATCCGCGAGGTGGACGCGATCGTCCATGTGCTGCGCTGCTTCGAGAATGACGACATCCAGCATGTCGACAACAAGGTCGATCCGATCGCCGACGCCGAGACCGTCGAGACCGAATTAATGCTCGCCGACCTCGAAAGCCTCGAAAAGCGCGTGCCCAATCTCATCAAGAAGGGCCAGCAGGGCGACAAGGAATCGAAGATCGGCGCGAGCGTGCTGGGGCAGGCGCTCGAACTGCTGCGCGCGGGCAAGCCGGCGCGGTTGACCGAGCCCAGGGATGCCGAGGAGAAGCGCGTCTTCGATCAGGCGCAGCTGCTGACGAGCAAGCCCGTCCTCTATGTCTGCAACGTCAACGAGGAGGACGCCGCCAACGGCAACGCCCTCTCCGCGCGCGTGTTCGAGAAGGCGAAGGCCGAAGGGGCGGAAGCCGTCGTCGTCTCCGCCGCGATCGAGGCCGAGATCGCCACCATGCCGCCCGAGGAGCGCGGCGACTTCCTCGCCGAGCTTGGGCTCGAGGAGACCGGCCTCGCCCGCGTGATCACCGCAGGGTACAAGCTGCTCCATCTGCTGACCTTCTTCACCGTCGGCCCCAAGGAAGCGCGCGCCTGGACAGTCCATACCGGCGCCACCGCCCCCGAGGCCGCGGGCGAGATCCACAGCGATTTCGAAAAGGGCTTCATCCGCGCCGAAACGATCGCGTACGACGATTATGTCGCGCTGGGCGGCGAGGCGCGCGCGCGCGAGGCCGGCAAGCTACGCGCCGAGGGCAAGGCCTATGTCGTGCATGATGGCGACGTGATGCACTTCTTGCATAGCTAATACTGCACTTTTGAAACTTTTCTATTTAGTTTCAAATAGATATTTCAAATTCAAAGCTCAAAAATTCAGGCAAGTGCCTCCCGTCCTCAGAATCGCCTTTTTGTTCAGCGACTTCCGAGCCGTTAGCGGTTGCGGTCGAACTCTTCGGCCGTGGTCGTCCTCAACTCGAACCACGTGCCCACTCGCAGGTACAGTGTACGACGGCGGCGCACACATTTGCGGAGGGCAATAGCTTCGATGATAGGCTTGAGAACGTAGGCCAAAGAGCGGACCAACACCGCTGCAATTTCTTGCATGGGTGCGCCGTTCCTTTTCTACAGGCACAAAAAAAGCCGCTTTTGCGGCTGTTTGGCGGACGCAATCCGTCCCCCGTCTTTTTCGACCACTTTCGTGGCACTGCGTCAACATCGACGGGGTTAAAGGTCGTTTGCCGCCGTCAACATGTGTAAGTTTCGAGCCGAAATACACCAGTTGCAATAAATGCAGTTACCCTAGTGTTCGCCACATGGTGCGTTTCGCATCATTGGGAAGCGCTTTAGCCCACCATCTCCGCCGCGAACCACAGCAGCCCCGCCTGCCCGTGCAGGTCGCCGGTGACGGTCGGCCGCCCCAGATAATAGGCCGCGTCCTGCGACTGGCCGGTGCCGACGCAGACGTTCGACAGCTTGCCGTCCTCGCCGACATAGGACCTGAGCGCGGTCCATGCCTTCCGCGCGGCGGCGGCATAGGCGGGCCCGGTCAGCAACCCGCGCCGCGCGCCCAGCGCCATCGCGAAGCCGAACATCGCGGTGCCGCTCGTCTCCTTCCACGCTTCCGGATGGTCGATCAGCTGGCGCCACATCCCGTCCTCGGCCTGATGGGCGAGGAGCGCGGCCATCATCTTGCGGTAGCCGGCGAGGACTGGCGGATAATCGGGATGGCTGCGGGGCAGTTCGGAAAGGATCTCGGCCAGCCCCGCCGCGACCCAGCCATTGCCGCGCCCCCAGAAAAAAGGCGCATCCGGGCCATGGTGGAACAGCCCGTTCGGCTGCTGGAGCTTCGCGACATAGAGCCGCGCCATCAGCGCCGCGCGATCGAGATAGACGCGCCGCCGGGTCGCGCGCCACGCCGCGAGCTGGAGCGCGCCGATCATCCAGATATCGTCGATCCAGTATCGCGCCTGTTTGGTCAGGCCGTCGGGCGCGGTCTCGGCCCATTGGCCGTCGGCGAAGCCCAGCCCGGCCGCGCGATCGCCCAATTCGAGCGGCCAGACGCCGAAGACATTGGCGTCGACATGGTTGCGCGTGTTGGGGAGGTTGGCGGCGATCACCCTGGCGTAGCGGGCGGCGACGCGTTCGCTCAGCGCTTTGTCCCGCACCGCCCGCGCGAGGCGGAGCGCGCCATGGGCGCAGCATATCTCGGCATAGTGGAGCGCATGAACGTCGCCGACATCGTACATCATCAGATCGGCGCGATCGAGCCACGCGCCGGCGGAAAGCCTGCCGATCCGCGCCGCAGACGGCTCGGCGTCGCGCATCGCACCAAGCGGCGCGGCGAGCATCAGCAAAAGCGCTTCGCGGCGGATCATTTCGTCAGCATAGCGTTGTCCCCACGCCTGTCCGCCCCTATTATGGGGTGATGCTGCTCCGCCTGCTCCTCGCGCTGACGATCGCGCTGCTGCCGATGCCGGCGGTGGCCGCGTGCCATGCGCCGCAGGCGCCAACGCAAATGGGGGCGCATCATCACGGCGTGAAGCACGAACCCGTGAAGCAGGCGCCCGCCGAGCAGCTCTGCATGGGCTGCGTCGCTCCGGCGACGGTGCCCTCCCCCGAACTCGCGCCGCCGCTCGCCTTTGCGCGCCCCGGCACGCCCGCGGAGCCGCTGGCGGGCGAGCCGCTGACGGGCCTCCCGCCCGCGACGCCCCCTCCACGTTCCCAGGTGTGAATCCGTTGCGCAACCGCGCATCCTCACACCTACGGAGTTATCGATGACCAAGTCTCTCCTGCTCGCGGCGACCGCCGCGGCTGCGCTGACGGCGTTCCCTGCCGCCGCGCAGAATCACGCGCAACATGCCGGGCACGCCATGCCGATGCCCACCAAGCCGACGCCCAAGCCGACGCCCACGCCGACGCCCGCGCCCAGACCGCATGCGGGTCACGCCAGGCACGGCGCGCCGGCGCACCGGCCCTCTCCCGCCCCGACGCCCAGCCCGCACGCGGGTCACGCCATGCCGGACATGCCGATGCCCGCGCCTGCGCCTTCACCGGCGCCTGGCGGTGGCCATGCTGGACATGCCGGGCACGGCGGTATGGCTGGCATGACGGCGCCCGCGCCGTCTCCTGCGCCCACACCCGACCCGCATGCGGGGCACGTCATGCCCGGCATGTCGGCGCCCACGCCGTCTCCCGCGCCCGCACCCGACCCGCATGCGGGGCACGTCATGCCCGGCACGCCCTCGCCCGCGCCTTCGCCGGCGCCTACAGGCGGCCATGCGGGACATGCCGGGCATGACGATATGCCCGGCATGTCGATGCCCGCGCCGTCTCCTGCGCCCGCACCCGACCCGCATGCGGGGCACGTCATGCCCGGCACGCCCGCGCCTTCGCCTTCGCCGGCGTCCGCAGGCGGCCATGCGGGACATGCCGGGCAGGACGATATGCCCGGCATGCCGATGCCGGACAGCGGCATGCCGCTACCCTATGGCGAGGGATCGGGAACCGCCCGCCTGCCCGGCGCCGATGGGGGGATGCACGGGCTGCATCTTTCCGCGGGTGACTGGATGGTGATGGCGCACGGCTATGCCTGGGGCGTCTATACCGATCAGTCGGGCCCGCGCGGCGACAGCATGGGCTTTGTCGCGTCGATGGGGATGCTGACCGCCGAACGCGACGCCCCGGGGGCCCGCGTCCGGCTCCAGTCGATGTTCAGCCTCGAGCCCGCGATGGGCGCGCCCGGCTATCCCAACCTGTTCGCGACCGGCGAGACCGCGGGCGGCCGGCCGCTGGTCGACCGCCAGCATCCGCACGACCTGTTCATGGAGCTTTCGGCCCGTGTCGACGTCAAGCTCGGCGGCGGGGGCGATACGGTCTTCGTCTATGGCGGTCCGGTCGCCGAACCCGCGCTGGGGCCTTCGGCCTTCATGCACCGCGGCTCGGCGCGCTATCTGCCGCTCGCGCCGATCAGTCATCACTGGTTCGACAGCACGCACATTACCTATGGCGTGGTGACCGCGGGCTATTCGTCCAGGCGCTTCCAGATCGAGGCATCGGCGTTCCGGGGACGCGAGCCGGACGAGCGGCGCTGGGACATCGAGACGCCGGCGCTCGACAGCTGGAGCGTGCGCGCGAGCTTCAGCCCTACGCCGAACTGGCTGCTGCAGGTCAGCCATGGCCGGCTCAACCAGCCCGAATCGAGCCATCCCGGCGAGGACGAGGGGCGGACCACCGCGAGCATCCAATATGCCGATGGCCGGTTCAGCGGGCTGCTCGCCTTCTCGGCCAAGAACCGGATTCCCGGGCCGGTACTGACCGCCTGGACCGGCGAGGCGAACTGGAATGTCGCGGGCGGGCATAATCTGTTCGGCCGCGTCGAGATCGTCGAGAATGACGAACTCTTCCCCGACCATAATCACCCCCTGCACGACCGCATCTTCCGCGTGGCGAAGTTCGAGGGCGGCTATGCCTATCGCATCCCGCTGACCGACACCGTCAATCTGGCGCTGGGCGGGAGTGCGATGACCTATGCCCGGCCCGGCGCGCTCGCTCCCTATTATGGGCGGCCGATCGGCTTCACTGCCTTCGCCAAGCTCTCGCTCGGCGATTGACGGGACCGCCCGTTCCGCCGATCCTCGCGCTAATCAGGCGGGAGGATCGGCGGATGCGGTGGCTGGCGGCTTTACTGGCGGTGCTGGTGGCGACGCCCGCCCCCGCGCAGATGACCCGGACGCGGATCGATACCGGCGAGTTGCAGGGGAAGCCCTCGGGCAAGACCGGCGCGTTTCTCGGCATTCCCTTCGCGGCCCCACCGACCGGCGCCAACCGCTGGCGCGCGCCCCAGCCTGCAGCCGCATGGACCGGCGTTCGGCAGGCGACCGGCTTCGGGCCCGACTGCCTGCAGGACCTCGTCCCCAATCGCGGCGCGATCGGGCCCTGGACCTGGGAATATCTGCCCCAGGGGCCGGTGAGCGAGAACTGCCTGTTCGTCAACGTCTGGACTCCCGCGGCGGGCAAGGGCGCCAAGCTGCCGGTGTTGTTCTGGATCTATGGCGGCGGCTTCACCGGCGGGGGAAGCTCGCTCCCGCTCTATGACGGCACCGCGCTGGCGAGCCGCGGGATCATCGTCGTCTCGGTCAATTACCGGCTCGGCATCTATGGCTTCTTCGCCCACCCCGAGCTGAGCAGGGAAGCGGGCAGCTCGGGCGATTACGCCTTTCTCGACCAGATCGCCGGCCTCCAATGGGTGCGGCGGAACATCGCAGCGTTCGGGGGCGATCCGGGCAAGGTGACGATCATGGGGCAATCCGCCGGCGCCGCCTCGGTCCATGCGCTGATCGCCTCGCCGATGGCCAAAGGCCTGTTCCGCCAGGCGATCGCGCAGAGCGGATCGGGGATGGGGCGAAACTATCCCAGCCTCCAGACCGTCGAGACGATGGGCGCCGGTTTCGCCGCGGCAGCCGGGGCGCGCAGCCTGGCTGAGCTGCGCGCGCTCTCGCCCGATCAGATCAGTGCTACGCTGCACAAGCCCGAGATGCGCGGCGCGCGCTGGAGCCCGGTCGCGGGCACGCCGGTGCTGCCCGACGAGGACAAGGCTGTGAACCTCGTTCCCGTACTCACCGGCCTCACCGCCGACGAGGGCAGCGCGATCAGCCCCGAATACCGGCTCGACAGCGCAGGCGGGATCCGCGAGGCGCTGGTGCGGCGCTACGGAACCTTCGCCGACCGTTTCGCGCCGCTCTATCCCGCGCCCGACCCCGAGACCGCGCAAGCCTCAGCGCGGCTGATGGCGCGCGAGCGCGGGATCGCGGCGATGCTCGCCTGGGCGCGGTCCCGTCCGGCGGGGGCGCCGCCGGTCTATGGCTATCTGTGGACCTATGCCGAACCGGGGTCGAAGCCCGAATACCGCGCTTTCCACTCGGCCGAGCTCGCTTATGTCTTCGGCACGCTGTCGGTAACGCCCGAGCGGCCCTTCACCGACCGCGACCGGATGATTTCGCAGATGACGGGCGATTATTGGGCCGGCTTCGTCAAGACCGGCATCCCCGGCCGCCCCGGCCTGCCCGCCTGGCCGACGATCGACGGCGGCCAGATCATGCTGCTCGGTCCGGCCTTTGGCGCGATGCAGCCGATGCGGCCCGAGGCGCAGGCGCAGTTCGACGCCTTCGCGGCAGCGGGAGGCCGCGTCACCCTGTTCTGAGCTTACTTTATCCCGTCACGCAAAGCTGGCATGGCGGGGCTCGATGCGCTGGTATTCCAAACTCGCCGCCGCGGGCCTTGCCGCGCTGCTGCAAGCCTGCGCGACCGCTCCGGCGGTCGCCCCCGTCCCCGCCGTCCAGGCGGAGGTGCGCGCGCCGATCACCATCCTGATCTCGATCGACGGCTTCCGCGCCGACTATCTGAACCGCGGCGTGACCCCGGTGCTCTCGCGTCTCGCCGCCGAGGGCGCGAGCGGGACGATGCGGCCGAGCTTCCCGTCCAAGACCTTCCCCAATCACTGGACGATCGTCACCGGGCTGCGCCCCGATCGCCACGGCATCACCGCCAACAAGATCGAGGACCCGGACAAGCCCGACAAGCCGTTCAACATGGAGAATGACGACCCCAAATGGTGGAACACCGCCGAGCCGATCTGGGTCGCCGCGGAAAAGGCGAACATCCGCACCGCCACCATGTTCTGGCCCGGCTCGAACGTCGCCTTCGGGGGGCACCGCACCGGCAATTGGAGCGAGGTCGAGGGCGGCGCCCGCCCGCGCGACTGGCAGCAGTTCAACATGGCGATCAGCGGCGAGCAGCGCGTCAATGGCGCGCTCGATTGGGCCCGGCGCCCCGCGGCGATCCGGCCGCGCTTCATGACGCTCTATTTCGACACGATCGACAGCGCCGGCCATGATTTCGGTCCCGACGATCCGCGCACCACCGCGGCGCTGGGCGACGTCGATCGGCTGATCGGGATGCTCGTCGATGGCCTGGCGGCGATGGACCAGCCCGCGAACCTGGTGATCGTCGCCGATCACGGCATGGCCGGGACCAGTCCCGAGCGGACGATCCTTGTGGGCAGCTTCCTGCCGGCGGGCAGCTATCATGTCGTCGAAACGGGTCCCTATGCGAGCTTCGCCGTCATCCCCGGCCATGAGGCCGAGCTCGAAAAGGCGCTGCTCGGGCGGCACGATCATTTCGAATGCTGGCGCAAGGCCGAAATCCCGGCGCGCTTCCACTATGGGACCAACCCGCGCATCCCCCCCTATTTCTGCCTCGCCGATATCGGCTGGCTGCTCGCCGAAAAGCCGCCCAAGCCGACCGACGATCGCGGCAACCATGGCTATGACAATATGGCGCCCGAAATGGCGGCCCTGTTCATCGCCCATGGCCCGGCTTTCATCCCCGCAAAGCTGCCTGCGTTCGACAATGTCGATGTCTATCCGCTGCTGCGCGACCTGCTCGATCTGCCGCCGGTGGACGGACTCGACGGAAGCGACGCGGTGTTCATGAGCACGCTGCATTACGATCGAGGGGTTGCCAAAAGATAGTTTTCAAACGAAACCGATCCCATGCTCTATTTCGAAGACATGCAGGTCGGCCTGAAGCGCAGCTTCGGGCGTTACGAGGTCACCCGCGAAGAGGTGCTCGAATTCGCGCGCAAGTACGACGCGCAGCCCTTCCACCTTTCCGACGAGGCGGCGGCCAGGACCCATTTCAAGCGGCTCGCGGCGAGCGGCTGGCATACCTGCGCGATGACCATGTCGATGCTGGTCGAGAATATGGGGATGGCACCGCAGGCGAGCCTGGGCGCCGCGGGGGTGGACGAGCTGCGCTGGCTCAAGCCCGTCTATCCGGGCGACGTGCTGCGCGTCGAAACCGAGGTGCTCGAACGCCGCGCATCGCAGAGCCGGCCGGAGATGGGCAGCGTCCGGAACCAGACCACCGTGTTCAATCAGAATGACGAACCGGTGATGCGGTTTATCGCGATCGCGCTGGTGCGGCGACGGCCGGCCTAGATCAAGATTACGCCGTCATCCCGGCGAAAGCCGGGACCCAGAGTCGCAGGCGGCATCGCTTGTTGCCCTGGGTCCCGGCTTTCGCCGGGATGACGGAAAGGGTTCTATCCAATCCCGTTGCGGGATCAGTGCCCCTCGAACGCCACCAGCGAACTGACCGCCGCGCTGGCGAGCCTCCCACCCACGCGCTAGTCGAGATCACGCTCCGAAGGCGCGCGCCGCTCATAGCCCCAATCGGCATGGGGTCCGTTCGCATCGACCCAGAACATGAAACCATGGACCGATGAGTCGTTCGGGTTGGGCGTGGTGCGCGCATGGGCATGGGTGGGTCCGCGATAGAGGAGCCCGTCGCCGGTCAGCATCGTATAGGCGCGGTGCGGCAGGTCGCCCCAGTCCGCGAGCAGCGGGATCTCCGCCTCCTCGCCCTCGGTAGCGATCTCGAGCGGCCACGCCGCGTCGCCCGAGCAGGCCAAGGTCAGAGACAGCCCATGCTCCGACGCCGGGCGGTCGCGATGAACCCGCAGCGTGGCGCCGCGCGAATAGACGCGGAACATGCTGTAGCTGGGAATCAGATCGAGCCCGGTGACCGCGGACATGACGGGCGTCAGGCCCCAATGAAACGCCGCCAACGCGGGGTAGCGATTGCCATAGACCTGGACTGCCGCGCCGCGCACCGCGGTCCGGTTCTGCGGGCCGGTCCGCACGCTCTTGCCGTGCTCGCGGCATGCGGCGATGAATTGCGCGACGATGCGCGACGCGGCTTCGGGGTCGATCAGCTTTTCGAGCAGCGCATGGCCCTGCCCCCGATAGCTTTCCATGGCTCGCGTCAGCGCTTCCAGCCGCATGGCTAATCATACCCCCGAAGCCATTCGACATAACGCGCGACCAGATAGGCGTCGATGACGAGATGCGTCTCTTCCCCCCAAGCCCGACAAATAGGGGGCAGTCCCCCATCTATCTCCACGAGCGGAGCAATGTCATGTCATCGGACTCCAGCTACGGGCTCAGTGCCCCTCGAACGCCACCAGCGAGCTGACCGCGATCCCATCCGCGCGCAGCGCATCGGCGCCGCCAAGCTCGGGCAGATCGACCACGAACGCCGCCTGGGTCACCACCGCACCCGCCTTGCGGAGCAGCCGGACCGAGGCGCGGGCGGTGCCCCCGGTCGCGATCAGGTCGTCGACCAGCAGCACCCGCGCGCCGGGGGCGCAGGCGTCGGCATGGATGTTGATCCGGTCATGGCCATATTCGAGGGCATATTCCTCGGCGATCGTGGCGCCCGGCAGCTTGCCGTCCTTGCGGATCAGCAGCACGCCCGTGCCGAGCTTCACCGCCAGCGCCGCGCCGAAGATGAAGCCGCGCGCCTCGACCCCCGCGACCAGATCGACCGGCCCCGCGACCCGATCGGCCATGCGCTCGATCGTGAGCGCCAACCCCTCTGCATCGAGCAGCAGCGTGGTGATGTCGCGGAACATGATCCCGGGCTTGGGAAAGTCGGGGATGGTGCGGATGCGCCGCCGTATGTCCTCGTTGGCGAGCGCTACGGCGGCGTCCATGACTCTTTCCTCCGTTCGCCCTGAACCTGTCGAAGGGCTGCTTGCGATCGCGAGCGGTTCGTCAGCCCCGGACCGGGTCCGGGGCCGAACGGTTCTGGATCAGTGCTTCACGCCGGCCCAGACGGTGCGATAGGCACCGAAGGCGAGCAAGGTGGTGACGAGCAGGAAGAGCACGACCGCGAGGCCGGTCTGCTTGCGGGTCTCCATCGTCGGCTCGGACGCCCAGGTGAGGAAGGCCGAAACGTCCTGCGCCATCTGCGGCACGGTCGCGCGGGTGCCGTCGAGATAGGTCACCTGCCCGTCGCTGGTCAGCGGCTTGGGCATCGCGATGTTCAGATTGGCGAAATAGGGATTGAAGAAGGTGCCCGGGGGCGACTTGGCGCCGGGGAACTCCCTGAGCAGTTCCTGGCCCTTCTCGTTCTTGTACCCGTTCTGGTCGGCATAGCCCGTCAGGATCGAATAGACATAGCGGGCGCCGCCATGCCGCGCCTTGGTGATCAGCGAGAGATCGGGCGGGGTGCCGTTGCCGCTGTACGGGATGTGCGGGAAATGATCCGAGGGCAGGTTGCCGCGCTCGCCGCGGTCGCCGGTCTTGGGATCGAGCGTGGGCTGCTTGGCGTGGTTGTCGAAGTCCGAGGCGAGCTTCTTCACCTGCGCGTCGTTATAGCCCAGCCCCTTGAGCTCGCGGAACGAGACCAGGGAGAGTGAGTGGCAGGCCGCGCAGACCTCCTGATAGACCTGATAGCCGCGCTGCAACTGCGCGACGTCGAACTTGCCCAGCACCGGATTGTCGAACGAGAATGTCACATCCTCCTTCGGGTGCAGGTGGAATTCCTGCTCGGCGGTCACGGCGGGCTTCTCCGCGGTGATCGTGCCGTACAGCGCGATCAGCAGCACGAAGATGAAGCCCCCTCCGACGAGGAACTTGATCGAGCGGACGAAAAGCGGAAGCATGATCGTAATTTCCCCTTTACGCGCTCTTGCCGAGCACGGCTTCGGTGATCGAGCCGGGCAGCGGTTTCGGCGTCTCGATCCGCGAGATGATCGGCACGATGATCAGGAAGTGCGCGAAATAATAGGCTGCCGCGATCTGGCTGAGCATCACGTAGAGCGGCTCGGCGGGCGAACCGCCGCAGAAGCCCAGCACCAGCACGTCAACGATCAGCACCCAGAAGGACAGGCGGTACAGCGGCCGGTAATTGCCCGAGCGCACCGGCGACTTGTCGAGCCAGGGCAGGAAGAAGAGGATCAGGATCGAGCCGAACATCGCCAGCACGCCCCACAGCTTCGCCGGCAGGATGAAGTCCGCCGTGAAGGCGCGCAGGATCGCGTAGAAGGGCCAGAAATACCATTCGGGCACGATGTGCGCGGGCGTCGAGAGCCCGTTCGCCGGGATGTAATTGTCCGGATGGCCGAGCAGGTCGGGCGCGAAGAAGATCAAGGCGGTGTAGATCACCATGAACACGCCGAGCCCGAACCCGTCCTTGGCGGTGTAGTACGGGTGGAACGGCACCGTATCCTGCTCGCCCTTCACCTCGACGCCGGTCGGGTTCGACGAACCCGGAATGTGCAGCGCCCAGATATGGAGGATCACCGCGCCGACGATCACGAACGGCAGCAGGTAATGGAGCGAGAAGAAGCGGTTGAGCGTCGCGTCGTCGGGCGCATAGCCGCCGAGCAGCCATACCCGGATCCATTCGCCGACCACCGGGATCGCCGAGAAGAAGCCGGTGATCACCTGCGCGCCCCAGAAGCTCATCTGCCCCCAGGGGAGCACATAGCCCATGAACGCGGTCGCCATGGTGAGCAGGAAGATCACGACGCCGAGCAGCCACACCATCTCGCGCGGCGCCTTGTACGATCCGTAATAGAGCCCGCGGAACATGTGGATATAGAGCACCACGAAGAACATCGAGGCGCCGTTGGCGTGCGCGAAGCGGAGGAACCAGCCGCCGTTGACGTCGCGCATGATGCCGCCATTGACCGAGTTGAACGCTTCCGCGCCGCTCGAATGGAAGTGCATCGCCAGCACGATGCCGGTGACGATCTGGATCACCAGCACGACGCCGGCAAGGACGCCGAAATTCCACCAGTAATTGAGGTTGCGCGGCACCGGATAGCCGGCGCCGATCGCGTTATAGACGAAGCGGGGGAGCGGAAGCCGCTCGTCGACCCACTGCATCAGCGGGTGCTTCGGCTCGTAATGGCGTGCCCAGGGAAAGCTCATTCTCGGTTTCCTCAACCCACCGTGATCTTGGTGTCGGTGTCGAACTTATACGCCGGCACCGCGAGGTTCTTCGGCGCCGGACCTTTGCGGATGCGCGCCGCGGTATCGTAGTGCGAACCGTGGCACGGGCAGAAATAGCCGCCGAAATCGCCGCGCGCCTCGCCCTCGCCCGCGCCCAGCGGGACGCAGCCGAGATGGGTGCACACGCCCAGGGTGATCAGCCAGTTGGCCTTGCCCTCCTTGGTGCGCTCGGCGAGCGTCTGGGGATCGCGCAGCTCGGAAACCTTGACGGCGTTGGCCGCGGCGATCTCCGCCGGGGTCAGGTTGCGCACGAACAAGGGCTGCTTGCGGAACGACGTCTTGATCGCCTGGCCGGGCTCGATCTGCGACACATCGACCTCGGTGGTCGACTGGGCGAGAACATCGGCGGAGGGGTTCATCGAATTGATCAGCGGCAGCACGGCCACCACCGCACCGACGCCCGCGACAGAAACCGCAGCGTAGGTCAGGTAATCGCGGCGGCGCGGATTCTCTAGACCTGACGGATCGTCTTCAGTTGCCATGCTTCAGCCCTTGCACTTCGAACAAATGGGCGCGGACGCGCTTTTTAAACCGGACATGAGACGCTTGCGCGCCTCCCAGCCGCCCGGTGCCCCCGGTGGCTCGGGGCGCTGATAGACGCGCGAACGCGGCTTTGCCAACAGCATTTTGACGGGGGAGTGACGCAGGGCCTCGCCACGGCTGGAGCGGACGCCTCCGGATCAATCGTCATCCCGGCGAAAGCCGGGACCCAGAGCCAAGCAACGCATCGTCTGTAACCCTGGGTCCCGGCTTCCGCCGGGATGACGGAGATGGTTCAACCCGGACCCGTCTCGTTCTAGAGGAGCGTCATGCGCATCGCCCTCTACCAACCCGAAATCGCCGGGAATGTCGGCGCGATCCTGCGCACCGCCGCCTGTTTCGGCGCGGGAGTCGACCTGATCGAACCGATGGGTTTCGCCTGGGACGACCGCAGGGTCGCGCGGGCGGGGATGGACTATATCGATCACGTCCCGGTCACGCGCCATGTCGATTGGGACGCCTTCCTCGCCGCAACCGCGGGGCGGATCATATTGTTCACCACAAAGGGCGCGGCACGGCTCGACGAGACCGTATTCCGGCCCGGCGACGTGCTGCTGTTCGGATCGGAGGGCTCGGGCGCCCCCGATGCGGTGCACGACCGCGCGGACCTGCGCGTGCGGATCCCGATCCGGCCCGAGGTGCGGTCGCTCAACCTCGGCGTATCGGCAGGAATCGCATTGGCCGAGGCGTTGCGGCAAACCGGCGGCTGGCCCCGTTGAGGAGGGAATGATGGACCGATTCGAAAACAGACGGATGACCGATGCGGTGTTCGACGATGTGAACCTGGCCGGCGCGCGGTTCCACAACGTCAATCTCGCGGGGGCGAGTTTCGAGGATGTGAATCTTTCCGGGGTGCGGATCGAGAACGCCAATATCCAGGGGCTGACGATCTTCGGCTATGATGTCGGCGCGATGATCAGGAAGGCGCTGGAGGAAGACGGCTGCCACTAGAGCGAAGCAGGGCCGAACCTTTTACCGTCATCCCGGCGAAAGCCGGGACCCAGAGCCAAGCAGGGCAATCTTTGTGACTCTGGGTCCCGGCTTTCGCCGGGATGACGATTCAATATGAAAGCTGCCCGCCCGAGGCTCGACTTCCCCCTAAACCGACGGCAATGCGCCCGCATGGAACTCGACTCTCAGCAACAGGCCGCCCGCACCTGGTTCGAATCGCTTCGCGATTCGATCTGCGCCGAATTCGAATCGATCGAACGCGAGGCCGGATCGGACGCGAGCTTCGACTATATCGCCTGGGACCGCGCCGATCCCTCCGGGGACGGCGGCGGCGGGGTGCGCGGCGTGATGAAGGGCCGCGTGTTCGAAAAGGTCGGCGTGAACGTCTCGACCGTGGGCGGCAGCTTCGAAGGCGATTTCGCCAAGACCATCCACGGGGCGGGCGAGAACCCGGCATTCTTCGCCACCGGCATCAGTCTGGTCGCGCACATGGCCAACCCGCACGTTCCCGCGGTCCATATGAACACGCGCTTCCTGTGCACCACCAAACGCTGGTTCGGCGGCGGCGCAGACCTCAACCCGCCTTTGCCGATCGCGGAAGACACGGCGGACTTCCATGCACGTCTGAAGTCCGCCTGCGATGCGCATGACTCCGGCCATTATCCGCGCTTCAAGGCATGGGCCGACGATTATTTCTACATCCCCCACCGCCAGGTGCATCGTGGGGTGGGCGGCATCTTCTACGATCATCTCGAGAATGACTGGGATGCCGATTTCGCCTTCACCCGGGACGTCGGCCGCGCGTTCCTCGACATCTTCCCGCGCATCGTCCGGCGGCGGATGGCGATGCCCTATACCGATGCCGAAGTGGCGCAGCAGCGCGTGTGGCGCGGGCGCTATGCCGAGTTCAACCTCATCTACGATCGCGGCACCTTGTTCGGGCTCAAGACCGGCGGCAATGTCGATGCAATCCTGATGAGCCTGCCTCCGCTGGCAGCATGGGAGTAAATCTCTTTTCGTCGTCCCGGCGAAAGCCGGGACCCAGAGCCCAGAGCGCGTCACTTGCGGCTCTGGGTCCCGGCTTTCGCCGGGATGACGAGTATTCGGCATGGGATTGATCCCTGTCCCCGATGAGCAGGTGGCGTGCATCGTCACCTCGCTCGAGATGCTGACGCGCCCCGCGCCACGCCCGGCCCCGCCCTCCCCCTTCGCCCTGGTCCGCTGGCACGCGCCTTCGCCCGCACGCTACAAGACGCTGTTCCGCCGCGTCGGCGAGCCCTGGCTGTGGTTCTCGCGGCTGGTGATGGACGAGGAACGGCTGCGCGCGATCATCGAGGACGAGGCGGTCGAGATCTACGCCGTCACCGATCGCGCCGGGATCGAGGTCGGCATGCTCGAGCTCGATTTCCGCGTCGCCGAAACCTGCGAGCTCGGCTTTTTCGGCCTCGTCCCCGAGCTCAACGGCCAGGGCCATGGCGGCTGGCTGATGCACCAGGCGCTTACGCTCGCGTGGCGCAAGGGGGTCGCGCGCGTGTGGGTGCATACCTGCACGCTCGATCATCCCGGCGCGCTGCGCTTCTACCGGCGGCACGGCTTCGTGCCCTTCAAGCGCATGGTCGAAAGCTTCGCCGATCCGCGCCTCGCGGGGATCCTGCCCGCCGAAGCCGCGCCTCACATCCCCGTGCTGGGCGGCGGCAGCGCGCGATAGGCCGCGGCTTCGAGCAGCACCGCGAAGAGCATCGCCGCAGCCATCACCGCCGCCGTCAACGCCTTGAGCGGGCCCGAGACAAGCTCGCCCAGCGGCTCGGCCGCGACCGCCAGCGGCATCAGCGCCCCCCCGCCGAATACCGACAACCCCCAGGCGGTGAAGACGACAAGGAACAGCGGCCAGCCATTGCCATGGGTTCGCCCGAACGCCGCGAAAATCGCGTTCACGGGCCCGCGCTCGCGCTCGCGCAGATAGACGGCGCTGGTGACGAAGGTGCGCCCGGACAGATAGCAACCCGGCACGACGAAGGCGAACAGACCCAGCGTGACCGCCAGCGACGCGATGTAACGCGCCGCGATCAGCCCAGGCAGCAGCCGGAAGCCCCGCGCCATCGCCTCGCCCACGCTCGGGCGCGCGGGATCGAGCAGCATCAGCAGCAGCGTCCCCACCCCCATCGATTCGGCGATATAATGTGCCGCGAACCAGAGCAGGTTCTGCTGGAAATAGTCGAGCCACAGGTTGAGCACCGCCTGTTCGTCCAGCCCATCGACCGGCTTCATCGGGCCGACGAACAGGAACAGCGCAAGCTGGGGCAGCATGAAGAACACCGCCGCCACCGTCACCAGCAGTTGCGGCCCGCCGCGCCACAGTGCGGCGGCGTCCGCGAAAATGTCCGAAAGGCGCAGCCTCATGCGCGCGCGGCGCTGTGCTGGGCGCCGATCAGGGCCTGATAGAGCTTGGCGGCGAATACCGGCACGAGCGCGAAGAAGGCGGTCTGCACCGCCGCGACCATCACCGAGGTGAGCACGCTCGACAGGCTGAGCGCGCCGCCGGGCCCCGCGACGAGGGTGAAGACCGATCCGAACACCAATTTGGTCGCCAGCGTCGCGACGGTCGAAACGATCGCGTAGAGCAGGGTCACCCCGACGATCGGCAGCGCCACCCCGCGGGTCAGCCGCCAGCTGCGCGGGATCGCGCCGAACATCGCCTTTTCGGCGACGACCACCGGATAGGCGAGGATCAGCCGCGCGGTCAGCCAGACCGCGGCGACGATCGCAAGCAGGCAATAGATCGAAAGCGCCCACAAGACCGGCAGCGGCAGCGACATCGAGAGATCGTCGATCCCGCGCCCGCTCACGCCCACGGTCAGGATCGGCGGCAGCGCCAGCAGGCAGATCCCGCCAAAGGTGACGACCGACACGAGCAGCGCCGGCACCAGCCGCCTGAGCCCCACCGAACCCGGATCGCCGGGATGGTCGAGCGCCATCGCGGTGATCGCCAGCCAGCCCCAGGTCACCAGCCCTGCAAAGGCCAGCCCGATCAGGCTGAGCGTCAGCGCCAGCCCCGCACTCGCATTCTCCATCACCGGCTCGAGGCTGCCCTGGATCGACAGCGGCACGAAATAGGCGAGCAGGGAGATCGGCAGAATGGCGGCGAAATTGTCGGTCAGGAATTCGGCCGTCCGATCCCAGACGGTGCCCATCTTCACCATGGCAAAACGCTTTCCCCTTCGGGCGATCCCCAACCCCTGTTAGCGCCGCGCCCGACTCTTGCCAATGCTTGCCCCCAATGCTTGCGCAAACCGCGCGTGCGGCGCAATCGGCGCTTAATGACGAACGGTTTCGAAGAGATTGAGTGGCGCGTCTCGCCCGATCACGTGCCCTATGACGTGGCGCTGGCGGAAATGGAGGCGCGCGCCGATGCGGTGCGCGCGCGCACGGCACAGGAGCTGGTCTGGCTGCTCGAACACCCGCCGGTCTACACCGCGGGCACCAGCGCCGACGCCGCCGAGCTGCTCGATCCGCGCTTCCCCGTGTTCCGCACCGGGCGCGGCGGGCGCTACACCTATCACGGCCCCGGACAGCGGATCGGCTATGTCGTGATGGACCTGCGCCAGCGGCGCCAGGATGTGCGCTGCTATGTCCATGCGCTCGAAGGCTGGGTGATCGCCGCGCTGGGCGGATTGGGGATCGAGGCGTTCCGCGCGCCCGGCCGGATCGGCATCTGGACGCTCGATGGCGGGCGCGAGGCCAAGATCGGCGCGATCGGCGTGCGCATCCGCCAATGGGTGACGCTCCACGGCTTCGCGGTGAACCTCGATCCCGATCTCGGCCACTTCGGCGGCATCGTTCCGTGCGGAATCGCCGAGTTTCCGGTGACCAGCGCGGCAGCGCTCGGACGGCCAATTACGGCAGAACAACTCGATTCGTCGCTTTTTGCCACATTTTTGCCATTTTTGGACAGTTTGGGGCCAATCGGGTCTTGAGGGTTCGGACCGAACCGTCTAATGTCCACCTTGGTTTGGGGAATAAAGGCATCCGCCACCCGAATCCATTATCTAGGGAGCTCTAAATGCGTGCAATTCTTTCGAAGGTCGTTGCGGTTTCGATGATCGCCGGCGCCGGCCTGATGGTCACCGCTTGCGGCGGTGCGACCACCGTCACCACCAACAACGTCGCCACCGAAGAAGTCACCACCGAGAACGTTGTCGCCGAAGACACGATGACCGGCATGGACGCGGCGAACGCGACCGAGAACACCACCGTCACGGCGAACACCACCGAGACGACCACGACCAACACCACCAACTAATCCTCGCGCAAGCGACGATCTGTTCGACAGGGCCGCCCGGGCAACCGGGCGGCTCTTTTGGTTTTGGGGTGGTTTTTTGGCCACCTGCAGCCTCGAGGGGCCCGAGACCAACGAGCATTTCTCAATTCCTCCCCCGGAGGGGGAGGGGGACCGCGAAGCGGTGGAGGGGTAGTCTCCGCAGGCGACGGCATCGCGTATGGAAACTACCCCTCCGTCAGGCTGCGCCTGCCACCTCCCCCTCCGGGGGAGGAATGAAAAATGATAGCCTCGTCCAGGGTGCAACCGGGCAGGGGACGGGCTGGCACCGCACCGTTTCAGAACAAACCGAACCCAACCAAAGCGCCGCATTTCGACGCAGCTTGCGCACGACTGACACAAAAAGACTCTTGGGCCTGCAATCAAAAGACCCTAACCAGCCAATCCGGGGATAGAGGCAAGAGGGGATAGATGTCCGTGTCGCGTATCATGTTCATGCTGGCGATGGCCGCCGGCCTGGTTTCCGCAGCGCCGGCCTCGGCGCAATTCTTCATGAAGCCCGCCGATCTGCGCGGCGAGCGGGTGACGGGGACCGAGCCCGGCATCACCGGCCCGGCGCTGCCCGATGCGACCCCCGCCGAATTGCGCGCCGCGCTCACCTGGAACCTGCGCGCCGCGCTCAACGTCGCCGCGCTGCAATGCCAGTTCGAGCCGACCTTGCTGACGCTCGGCAACTACAACGCGATCCTGCGCGATCACCAGACCGAGCTGCGCGCCGCCTATGCGACGCTCGAGAAATATTTCATCCGCATGGCCAAGAACAACCGCAAGGTGGGCCAGACCGAGCTCGATCGCTACGGCACCCGCGTCTATTCGGGCTTCTCGACCGTATCGGCGCAGCTGACCTTCTGCACCGCGGCGGGATCGATCGGCCATGCCGCGGTGTTCGCCAAGCCGGGCACGCTGGGCGATGTCGCCGAAAACCGGATGCGCGAGCTGCGCAACAGCCTGGTGCCCTGGGGCGAGCAGCGCTGGCCCGGCACCCAGATCCGCCCCATCCAGGCGCAGCAGCCGATGCCGCCCTTCGCCAACGAGATGTGCTGGAAGAAGGACGTGTATCAGGTCAAGAAATGCGGCCCGTTCAAGATTCCGCCCGAGCTTTGAGGGGTTAGCGCGCCCGCTTCACCCTCTCCGTCATCGTTCACCGCACCCTATCCGTCATCCCGGCGAAAGCCGGGACCCAGAGACAAGCAGCGCATCGCCTGTAACCCTGGGTCCCGGCTTTCGCCGGGATGACGATCAGGGAAAACCGCCCCGCCCTACCGCAACCCCAGCAACTTGTGCGTCTGGAGCGTGAGCCGCCAGCGCGGCCGCTCCAGCGCGAATTCCACCGCGGCACGGGTGTTGGCCTCGGCCTCGGGGCTGTCCATCGGCTGGATCAGGAAGTTCGCGAAGTCCCAGGTCTCGAGGTCGGCGACATCGGTGCCGGGCTGCGGCCAGACCAATTTGAGCTCGTCGCCGCGGCGCTGGACCACCTCGCTCCCCGCCTTGGGGCTGACGCACACCCAGTCGATCCCGGGATGCACCGGCAGCGTGCCGTTGGTCTCGATCGCGATGCGGAAGCCACGCGCGTGGAGCGCATCCACCAGCGCGTCGTCGACCTGGAGCATCGGCTCGCCCCCGGTGAGCACCACGAAGCGCGCCCAGCGGCCCTCGCCCCAAGCCGCCAGCACCGCGTCGGCCAGCGCCCCGGCATCCGCGAACTTGCCCCCGCCCGCACCGTCGGTCCCCACAAATTCGGTGTCGCAGAAGCGGCAGACCGCGGTCGCCCGGTCCTGCTCGCGCCCGCTCCACAAATTGCATCCGGCGAAGCGCACGAACACCGCGCGCGCGCCGGCATTCACCCCCTCGCCCTGGAGCGTGAGGAACATCTCCTTTACGGCATAGCTCATACGGTCTCGGCGTAGGCCGTCGGGTCGGCGATCCCGGCTTCCTCGAACCCGCGCGCGCGGATCCGGCAGCTGTCGCAGAGCCCGCAATGCAGCCCGCCCGGCGCGGGGTCGTAGCACGACCAGCTCATGCCCATGTCGAGCCCGAGCCGCGCGCCCTCGCGGACGATATCGGCCTTGGTCATGGCCTGGAGCGGGGCGTGGATGCGAAAAGGGTGCCCCTCGACGCCCGCCTTGGTCGCGACCTCGGCGAGCTTCTCGAACTCGGCGATGAATTCGGGGCGGCAATCGGGATAGCCCGAATAATCGAGCGCATTGACCCCGATGAACAGGTCGCGCGCGCCCGCCGCCTCGGCCCATCCGAGCGCAAGGCTGAGAAAGATCGTGTTGCGGGCGGGCACATAGGTGACCGGGATATCCTCCCCCACCCCGGTCTTCGGCACATCGATATCGGCGGTGAGCGCCGATCCGCCGAACGCGCGCAGGTCGAGCGGGAGCACGACATGCCGCTCCGCACCCAGCGCCGAGGCGATCCGCCGCGCCGCCGCCAGCTCGATCTGGTGCCGCTGGTTGTAGTCGATCGACAGCGCGAGCAGCCGGTAGCCGCCCTCGCGCGCGAGCGCGGCGGAAACCATCGAATCGAGCCCTCCGGAGACGAGGACGACGGCGACAGGCGCGGGATCGGGATTGGCCATGGCGCGGTGCGCTAATCCTTTTTGCGCGCGGCCCCAAGAAAAAAGGGCCGCCGGAGCGACCCCTAGTTTTCGGGAAAACCCTGCCAGAGAGGAATGTTCCAGGAGGAACGATCCCTTCCTAGCGCAACAATGGTAAATATATCATGAACAAGATTTTGCCACAATTGGGCTAGCCGCACGGCCCCAGCTTGCGGCCCTCATATTCGTCCTGGAAGGGCATGCCGTCGACGATTCCGCTGGTCTCGACGCGGATCAGCCGCGCGGTTTCGACCGAGACGGTGGTCTGGCCATAGCCATGGCCGGGGCATTCATAGCGCACCGTGGCGGCGTCGCGGCTATTGTCGAGCACGGTCTGCGTGCATTGCTGCCCGGCGTGGCGCAGCTGGATCAAGGCCACCGGCGCGGTGAGGCAGAGCTTGCGCGCCGAACCATCGGCCTGCTTCAGCTGCCATTGGCCGCGCTCGATCGTGTTGAGCGCGGTCAGGCCGCTGTGCTGCGCCGGAGCGCTGCCCAGCGACAGGAACAGGATCGCACCGGCAGCGGCCGGGCGCAGGATACGCCGCAATCGCATAAACCCCGAACTCCCCGCCCCCCAGGTGAAAGGGCATCGGCTCCCCAGCCGAATCAGCGCCCATTTCCTATACGAAGATATGGCGGCGGCGGACGCGATTACAACGGCGGTGTAACGACGTCGGCCAGCGACACCGGGAATTGCTGTGCGCAAAAGGCACAATCGACGGTGATGATGCCGTTCGCATCGGCCATCTCGGCGCGCTGCTCGGGGCCGAATTTGGCGATGACCGAGGCGATATAGGTGGGGTCGCAGCGGCAGCCGCGGCCGAGCGCGGTCTCGCCGAGCACGCGGACCTCCTCTTCCTCGTTGAACAGCCGCCAGATCAGCGTCTCGAGCGGGAGCGCGGGATCGGCAAGCTCATCCGCCGCCATCGTCCCGCCCAGCGCCGCGACATGCTCCCATTCGGGATGGTCGAGCCGCGTGTGAATCCGCTCGCGCCCCTCCTCGCCCTCGGGCAGATGCTGGAGAAACAGGCCGCCCGCGACCAGCTCGCCATCGGCGCCGCGATGGACGCCGAGCCGGACCAGGCTGGGGATCTGCTCGGACTGGAGGAAATAGCTCTCCGCCGCCGCGGCCAGCGAATCGCCGTCGAGCGGGACGATCCCCTGATAGCGCTCCTTGGTCGCCGCCTGATCGAAGGTGATGGCGAGATAGCCGGTGCCGAACAGCGCGAACAGCGAGGGGCTGGGCCCCGCCTCGGCCATCTTGTCGGCATCGTACTGGACATAGCCGCGAATCTCGCCCCCGCGATAATCGCACACGAGCAGGCTGATCACGCCATTGCGCGTCTGCGCCTGGAGCGTGAGCTGTCCCCCCGCATCCTTGAGCAGCGAGCCGAGCAAAGCGGTGAGCGTCAGCGCTTCCGCGAGGATCAGCTCGATCGCGGGCGGATAGGCATGCGCATGCAGGATTTGCCCGAGCACCGGCCCGAGCCGCACCAGGCGGCCCCGGGCATGGCGTTCGGGAATGGTGAAGCCGATCGCGCGGTCGAGATCGGGGGCGGCGGGGGTCGTTTCAGTCACGGCGGCTACGTAGGCGCGGCGCGGCGGCGAAACAACTCAGGCCGAGCGCCGCCGCCCTCGCAGATAGAGAAGGCCCCACAAACCACAGCCGAGGCCCAGCCCGCTGGTCGCAACCACTAGCAGGAATCCCAACGCTCCGATGATTTGGCTGAAGCCGGGCAGGGAATCCCGCCATTCGCTGCGCGGAGGAACCAGCAGAAAATCCCAGAGCGGCAAAGTAAGCAGTCCGATGACCGCTGCGGTGCCGGTCCATATCAGCGACGACGCCGCAAGCTTCCATCGATCCTGAGTAACGCGGCGCGAAAGCGCGAGGGCTCCAAAGGCGGTGGCGAGTGCGACAATGCCGATGAGAACGGGCGGGGTTGGCACGCCCTCCCACCAGCCCAAAACCCGTGCGATCAAAACCGCAGCCACGCCCCATCCGACCAGCAGCATCGAGACCAGCAGCATGAACCTGAGAGCGACGATGCGGGGCGGCATTTCACCTCAACCGATTTGCCCGAAGCACCACCGCAGCACCGATTTCTGCGCGTGCAGCCGGTTCTCCGCCTCGGGCCAGATCAGCGATTGAGGCCCGTCGATCACCGCTTCGGTCACCTCCTCGCCGCGATGCGCGGGGAGGCAGTGGAGGAACTTCGCGTCCGGAGCCGCCGCGGCCATCAGCGCCTCGGTCACCTGGAAGGGCATCATCGCCGCGAGCTTGGTCTCGGCATGCGCCTGGCCCATCGAGATCCAGGTGTCGGTGACGATGATATCGGCCCCTTCGACAGCCTCGCGCGGATCGCCGACCACGCGCGCCCGGCCCTGCCCGCGCGCCACGTCGCTCTCGGGCGGCTGGAAGCCCTGCGGGCACGCCGCGACCACGTCGAACTGCATTAGCGCGCCCGCCTCGATGATCGAGGCGAGAACATTGTTGCCGTCGCCGAGCCACGCCACTTTGAGCCCGGGAAGCGATTTCCCGCTCTCGATGATCGTCAGCAGGTCCGCCATGATCTGGCACGGGTGCGAGGCGTCGGTGAGCCCGTTGATCACGGGCACGCTGGCAAACTCGGCCATTTCGAGCAGCTTGGCGTGATCGTCGGTGCGCACCATGATCGCGTCGCAATAGCCAGAGAGCACCCGCGCGGTGTCCGCCACCGTCTCGCCGCGGCCGAGCTGGCTGGTCCCCGCATCGAGGATCACCGAGCTGCCGCCCAATTGGCGGATCGCCATGTCGAACGAGACGCGGGTGCGGGTCGAGTTCTTCTCGAACACCATCGCCAGCGTGTGCCCGGCGAGCGGCGCGTCGCTATCGGCCCTGCCCTTGGGAAAGCCGGCACGCGCGGCCTTGCGGTCGAGCGCGTCGTTCAGCATCGCGGCGATGCCGTTGGGGCCGGCGTCGGAAAGGTCGAGGAAATGGCGCATAGTCACCTCAAATCCTCCCCCGGAGGGGGAGGTGGCATGCGAAGCATGACGGAGGGGTAGTCTCCTCAAGGGATGGTCTATCGCTTGTGGAGACTACCCCTCCACCAGCTTCGCTGGTCCCCCTCCCCCTCCGGGGGAGGATTTGAACAATCATCAATCATCGCTCGGCGGCGCATACGACCGCGCGCCCGCGCTCAGCCGCTCGATGCACTCGGTGATATGCGCTTCCTCGATGATCAGCGGCGGGAGCACGCGGAACACATTCTCGCCCGCCGCCACCGTCAGCAGCCCGTGATTGTCGCGCAGATGCGCCACGAAATCGCGGCTGACCGCAGGCTCCTTGAGCTTGATGCCGAGCATCAGCCCCTTGCCGCGGATCTCCTCGAACAGATGATCATGGTTGGGCACCAGCTGCTCGAACGCCTGGCGAAGGCGGTCGCCCATCTTGGCGACATGCTCGAAGAAGCCGGGCTCGAGCATCACGTCGAGGATCGCCTGCCCCGCCGCCATGCCCAGCGGATTGCCGCCATAGGTCGAGCCATGCGTGCCGACCACCATGCCCTTGGCCGCCTCCTCGGTGGCGAGGCACGCGCCGAGCGGGAAGCCGCCGCCGATGCCCTTGGCGACGGTCATGATGTCCGGCTCGATCCCGTAATGCTCGTACGCGAAGAATTTGCCGGTGCGGCCGTATCCGCACTGGATCTCGTCGAGGATCAGCAGCAGGCCATGCTCGTCGCACGCCTTGCGCAGGCCCTGGATGAACGCCATCGTCCCCGCGGTCATCCCGCCCTCGCCCTGGACGGTCTCGACCAGGAAGCCCGCGGTCTCGTCGTCGATCGCGGCGATCGCGCCTTCGAGATCGTTGAACTTCACATAGTCGAAGCCGGGCAGCAGCGGCTCGAAGCCGTCGCGCATCTTGGGCTGGTCAGTCGCCGAAATCGCGCCGATCGAACGGCCGTGGAACGCGTTCTTGAAGGTGATCAGCTTGTGCCGCTGCGGGTTGCCGCCCACATAATGATAGCGGCGCGCGGTCTTGATCGCGCACTCGATCGCCTCGACGCCGGAATTGGTGAAGAACACCGTGTCGGCGAAGCAATTGTCGATGATCCGCTGCGCCAGCGCCTCGCCCTGCGGCGATCCGTAGAGATTGGAGACGTGCATCAGCGTCGCGGCCTGATCGGCGATCGCCTTCACCAGATGCGGATGGCCATGGCCGAGCGCATTGACCGCGATCCCCGCGGCGAAGTCCAGATAGCGTTCGCCGCGCTCGCCGATCAGATAGCACCCCTCGCCTCGCACAGGCCGCACCCCGCACCGGGGATAGACGGGCATGAGCGGGGTGATGGTCACGGGGCTTCTCCTTGAAACGAAAAAAGGCGGCCCACCGGGAGCCGCCGGAGCGCGCTTTTACGATTCGGTGCCGTTACGCGTCAACACCGTGGGGAAGCCCCCTATCGTCATCCCGGCGAAAGCCGGGACCCAGAGTCTCGAACGGCATCGCCTGCGGCTCTGGGTCCCGGCTTTCGCCGGGATGACGGTGGCGGTTCGGGCAATGCCGGAAACCCGAAATCCTCGGCCAGATCGCGCCACGTCGGATTGGCTGCCTCGATCAACGCCAATTCCCACGCCCGCTTCCATTCCTTGATCCGCTTCTCGCGAACAATCGCGGATTCCATCTCACCATGCATTTCGAACCACACCAGCCGGTCGGCGCCATATTCCGCCGTGAACCCCTTGAAGCTCTTGCTGCGATGCTGGTGAATGCGGGCGATCAAGTCGGAGGTGACGCCGGTATAGAGCGTGCCGTTGCGCCGGCTGGCGACGATATAAACCGCGGGCAGCTTTTCCATGCCCGAATGTTCTCATAATGTTCCAAGTGACGCAAGCCCCTCTACCGTCACCCCGGCGAAAGCCGGGGCCCAGAGCCAAAAACGGTGCCGCCTGAGACCCTGGGTCCCGGCTTTCGCCGGGATGACGATCCGGTGGGAATGCCCCCGCCCCCTATTGCCCCGCGTGCCGGTCCCTCACCCAGTTCCACTGCTGGGCCGCCCCGCGCGAGGTGCCGTATTGCGAGAGGCACGCCATGTAATTGGGGTGGAATTCGAGCGGCTTCTGCAGATTGTCGATCACGTTCCACGCCGCGCAGCTCTTGCCGCGGAAGACATAGTCGTTGGGATCGACCGCGCCGGGCGCGAGGTTCTGGTTGCTGATGAACGCCATCCGCACCCCGCCATGGCGCAGGCCGTATGTCTCGGTATTGGCGACCGAGAAGCGATAGACCTGGTTCTCGAGGATATCGACCGCGCGCATCGCCACCGTCAGCGACGACCATTCGGTCACCGGCTTGCCGTCCGCGGTCCAGTTGCCGCCATAGAGACCACCATTGACGATCACATCGACCCGCGCATCCTTCGCCACCTTGTCGCCGAGCGCCGCGAGGATCGGTTCGAGGAATACGCCGAAGCGCGCGCCGCCATCCATATAGAGGTTGGTGCGGGTGCCCTGCCCGTCCTGGATCTCGAGCGTCACCGGATAGGCGGCGGGGGGCACCGAGGAGGAGGCGATCAGCGCATCGCCATAGCAATCCTGCAGCTCGCCCGTCCGGCCCTTCCACGCCGGCGTGTCGATCCGCGCGGCAAGCTCGGTCAGGTCGATCGCATAGCCGCGGCCGTCGTCGAGATTGACCGTGCCGACGAACAGCTTGCGGTTATAGGGCGCCGCGCCCTGCTCGGCGACGAGGCGCAGCGTATCGGGCGAGATCGCTGCCTTGAGCCGTGCGCGCAGGGGTCCGAAACTCGCCATCGCGCCCTTGGCAAGTCCGCCGAGGAAACCGCCCTTGCTCGGGGTGACGATGTCGCCTTCCTTGGCGATCGAGTAAGCGAGCGCGAGGTCGCCGGGGTTCGAGGTGCCGGGCTTGATGATGTCCGCGAGCGGGCCGTCGACCCAGCCATAGCTGCGGTCCTTGGGCACCGGCTGGTTGGCGAGGAACAGGAAGGTCGCCTGGAGCGATCCGGTGCTGACCCCGGTGACGACGTCGTAGCTCGGGACGCTCGGCAGCCCGTAGAAGAAGCCCGCGCCGAACGCGCCATGCTGGCTGCCGCCGCTGAGCACCAGATATTCGGGCGGGGTGGTCGCGGCGCTGCCCGCGGGGGCGGTGTCGTGGCTCGCCGCCTGCGCCTGGAAGACGGTGCGGAGTTCGCTGGTCATCGCATCGGGTTCGGGCGTCGGCTGGGTCGGCTGGAGCCCGCCCGAATCGACGCTGAGCGGGATCGCGCGATAGTTGCACGCGCCCACCGGCGCGGGCCGGGGATGCATGCATCCGCTGGCGCCAATCAAGAGCAGTCCGCCCGCCACGATCCGTCCGCTGCGATACATGGTCAATCCCCCTACAGTGCCCGTTGGGGAAGCGTATAATAGTGGCGAGGAAACTACAATCGACCGCCGAACATCGGTTCGACATTTTACCTATTCAAAATGGCTGTATCGAAAGTAATCATTTTATTTTTATGTCGCTTTAGCCTGCCTCGCTGCCGGACCCTTCAACCGCCATCCCGGCTTTTGCGGGGATGACGAATATGAAGTCGTTACACGATGCGTCTCGCCGCGCGTCAGTTGAGGATTTCGCCTCGTTCCTCCGGGGGTAGTGCAGTCAGCCGCTCTCGCCACAACTGCAGCGCTTCCGGTGTCAGCCTGGGCCAATGCTCGATTTCGCCGACGATCTTGAGCGGTGCGCTGCTGCGATACGACCGGGTCGGGTTGCCCGGAAATTTCTTGTCGGTCACGTTCGGGTCATTCTCGAATGCCCCGGTCGGTTCCACGACGTAGACCCGCGGGACTGCGCCGCCTTCGGCGAGCTCCGCCGCGATTTCAGCGGCAAGCCCGGCACCCTCCACCTTGGCGGTGAAGTAAACGTGGTTCATCACCACTTCGGGACGATAGTTCGAGCGGTATCCCGCCGTGAGCAAATCGCCCACGCGCAGATTCGCGATCGTGCCGTGAAAGAACGGCCCCTTCTCCAGCACGTCGGTCATCGTCCGGAAACCCTCAGCTCTTGATCTTCCACCCGCGCCGCAGCAGCCAGTAGCAGAACAGCCCCAGCGCGATATCGAGCCCGAGGATCACCAGGCTGCCGAGCAGGATCGGCGAATCCGCGACGCCGAGAAAGCCGTAACGGAAGCCCGAGATGATGTAGAAGAAGGGGTTCAAATGGCTGATCGTCTGGAAGGCCGGCGCCAGCCGCTCGACCGAATAGAAGGTGCCCGAGAGCAGAGCGAGCGGCGCCACCACGAAGTTGGTCACCGCCGCGGCATGGTCGAACTTCTCCGCCCAGATCGAGGTCAGCACCCCCATCAGCGCGAGGAACAGCGAGCCGAGCAGCCCGAACCACGCCACCGCCCACAAGTGCCGCGGCGTCACGTCGACGCCCCACAGGGCCATCGCCAGCCACACCGTTCCGCCCACGCACACCGCGCGCGTCACCGATCCGCCGGCCAGCGCCGCGAGCAGCTCGCCGATCGAGAGCGGCGGCATCAGATAGTCGACGATCGTCCCCTGGATCTTGCCCACCAGCAGCGAGAAGCTGGCATTGGCGAAGGCGTTCTGCAGCATCCCCATCACGATCAGCCCGGGCGCGATGAAGTTGGCGAAATGCACCTCATGCCCCTGGACGCTCACCGTCCGCCCGCCGCCGCCCAGCGCCACGGTGAAAATCACGAGGAACAACAGGGTCGTGACCGCGGGCGCCCATACCGTCTGGAGCTGCACCTTGAAGAATCGGCGCACCTCCTTGATATAGAGGGTCCTGAGCCCTCCCCAATTGACGTTGCGGATCACCGGCACGCCGAATGGTGGGATACTGGGTTCGCCGATTTCAGGCTGGCTGGTCATGAGGCGTTCGCGTAACGGCTGGCCACGAAGGCCGCAAGTAAGAGTGGCCGCAAGGTAAGGACGATAATGAGCTGGACCGACGAGCGTATCGAGACGCTGAAGAAGATGTGGGATAGCGGGCTGACCGCCACCCAGATCGCCGAGGAGCTGGGCGGCGTGAGCCGCAACGCGGTGATCGGCAAGGCGCACCGCCTGGGCCTTCCCGCGCGTCCCTCGCCGGTCAAGCCGAACGAGGCCAAGGCCGCCGCCGCTTCGGCGCCCGCCGAGCCGCGCCCCGCGCCCGTCCCGCGCGCCGCGCCCGAGCCTGCCGCCCCGCGCGCGGCGGCCCCCGCCGCCGCCGCCGCTTCCCCCGCGGGCGATGCCGAACCCGCCGCGGCCAAGCCCGACGGCCCCACGATGCGCTCGGTCGGCCCCGGCGGCTTCCTGCGCCAGAATCCCGGCGAGCAGTCCGCGCCGATCCAGCCCGCCCCGCCGCGCCGCCTCGTTCCCGCCAAGCCGAGCGACGCGATCGCGGGCAAGACGACGCTGCTCGATCTCAACGACCGCATCTGCAAATGGCCGCTCGGCCATCCGGGCGAGCCCGATTTCCACTTCTGCGGCGACAAGGTGAACCCCGGCTTCCCCTATTGCGTCGATCATTGCGGCCATGCCTATCAGGCGCAACTCCCCCGCCGCGACCGCCGCCCGCCCCCGCCGCTCCCCTTCGGCGGCCCGCGGGTGCGCTGAGGCGAGGGGCGCGGGTCACACCAGGCTCACCCGCGCCTCCCCCTTCCCGCCCAGCATCAGCGCGCTCATCGCCCAGACCATCGCGTCCGCCCGGTCGGGCGAGCGCCCCGCCCCCGCATAGCCGCCGCCCCGCGTCATCGCGCACAGCTCGTCCTCGAGCTCGGGAAAGCTCCCCGCGACCCCCGCCTGCCCGGTCTCGAACAGCATCGCCACCGGCTCGGCCCGGTCGCCCTTGCCGTAGCGCGCGAACACCTTGCGCACCGGCAGCGCGGCGTCGCGCGCCTTGAGCACGCTCATCGCCATGTCCCCGCCCTGGTTCGCCTCGACCACCACCAGGTCCGCCCCCCACGCCGTCGCCGCGTCGGCCACCTTCCCCGCCCAGCCCTCGGGCGAGAGCCCGCGCACGCTATGGTCGCCGATCACATGGCACACCCCGTCCATCGCCACCGCGCACGCCACGATCCCGCACGCATCGCCCTGCGCCGAGGCGGGCGGATCCACCCCGATCGCGATCCGCCGGAAGTGCCGCCCGCCCTCCGCCCCCTCGGGCCCCGCAAACGCCGCCCCCCGGCACGCCTCGATCAGCGCTCGGCTCCACAGCGCGCCCTCCGCCTCGCCGATCAGCTCGCCGTCCAGCTCCTCGCGCCCCTTGCGCGTGCCGCGATACTCGGCCTCCATCCGCGCCACCCACGCCGGCGAGACATGCGGATTGTCGCGCGATCGCCCCCGCGTCACCGCAGCGGTCTGCTCCAGCCGCACCAGCAGCGGCACCGCCCCCGGCGTCGTCGTCACCAGCGTGCGTGGCATGCCGCCGAGCCCCGAGCCCGCCGCAGGCGCAAGTCGAAGCCCCAGTTGCAGATTGTCCCATGTCGCCTGCGGATGCCGCCACTTGGCGATCTCGTCGCACCAGGCGACATGATGCTCGGGCCCGCGCAATTTCTCGGGGTCCGCCCCCGAAAACAGCCGCGCCTCCGCCCCCGACGGAAAGCGCACCAGCCGCTCGCTCTTCACCAGCGTCACCGTCTCGCCGGTCCGCGCCACCCGCATCACCCCGCTCACGCCGGTCACCATCACACGGAGCGCGTCCTCGATCGTCGCTCCCACCAGCGCGATCCTCAGCCCCCCATCGGCCCGCGCCAGCGCGCTCACCCATTCCGCCCCCGCGCGCGTCTTGCCGAAGCCGCGCCCGGTCATCATCAGCCACACCGCCCAGTCCCCCGCCGGCGGCGCCTGCCCGCCATGCAGCCATGCCGGCCAGAATTCGAGCAAGGCCCGCCGTTGCGGCACGCTCAGCCGCCGCACCACATAGCGCCGGTCATCCGCAGGCGCGCGCGTCAGTCTGTCGACCGCCGCCAGCAAACCCTTCTGGTCGCGCGTCACTTACGCGCTCCCTCCCTTTTTGCCCTTGCCTCGCGCCTTGCGTTTCCCTTGTGCGCGAAGCTCCAGCCCGCGCAGGATCGCCTCGGTCAACTCCCTCTCGCTTGCGCGCTGCAGCTTCGGCGCGGAATTGCCGGTCCGCCGCCCCAGCTCGCGCTGGCGCAGTCCGAGCAGAAACTGCCCCAGCGCGATATCCACCGTCTCGGGCCCCGGCGCGGTCTCCGCATCGGGCCCGGGCTCATAGCGTCCGCCCTTTGCCGCGCGCTCCAGCATCATCGCCTCCAGCGCGTCATAGCCGGTTTCCAGCGCTTCGGCGAAAGCCTGCCCAAATGCCGGATCGGACCGCCGGTGACGAAAGACGGTCGTGTTCGCGACCCCAGCCGCCTCCGCCGCACGGTTGACGTTACAGCATCCCGCCAGATGATCGAGAAACCGCTGCTTCTTCTCGGCGGAGAAGGCGTCCTTCCGCTCGGTCTGCACCTGCACCCGCCGGCTCTTCCCCGCCAGCGCCACGCTCTTGTCCCTCATCGATCCGCCCCCGCGCTATTTGAGCGCGGAAGAACCAGATGGTTTCCTACATTGCAAGAGCAGTTAACCTATTTGGTTATTTCCTGCCTTGAGAGCGATAGCTTTGAACGCGTCCGATCCGCACCTGAGGGGATTTATATCCCGAATCTGCCCCGCGTTCAGCCCAGTTGCCGAGCATTAACTTGGTGCGGGGGTCAGCGCCGGGGGGCGATCGAGTCCAGGATCGCGTCGAGATCGACCTCGTGGCTTTGGGCAGCATGTTGAAGTTTCCACGCCGCAACGCTTCGCGTTACTCCGTACTGACGGGCCAATTCCTCGACGAGTTCCTCCAGAGCCTGCCTGCCCGAAGGCCGACCCTTCTCGATCCAAAGCGCGGCTGCCGAGCTGGTTGGGAGCAAGAACTCGCCCGCAAACGACTTGGCGCGCTGCTCGACGCTCGGAGGCATTCGGCTCTTCAGCACCTCGATCGCCCCAAGCGTATGATCTCCGTCCAGCAGAAGATGACAAAGCTCATGTGCGAGCGTGACGCGCAGGCTCACATTCTCTTCCGGAGGAATCGCTTCCCTCACGCGATGACGGCCGCTTCCTGTATTGAGAAAGGCTCCCGGCCCGTATTTGGTTCCCCAGATCGCAAGGCCGTCAAACGAACGCGGCTCGACCACCAGGCTACGAACCTCCACCCCCAGAGCTTTCGCCACGGCAAAAATATCGGCACGCTCGTTAGAGGCGATATGCAGCACTTCTCGCGCCCGAGCCGCTGCCACTTCGCCCTGCACGAAGGGAGGATAAATCCGGCGATCCAGAAGTGTTTTCGTGCATTCCGTCGAAAGCTCGACGAGCGCCCCGGCCTCTCGCCCCTTGAAACCGCGAGCCATGCTCAGAATCTCGCGGATCTGATCCTCCGGTAAAGCGCCGGCCATTCGCGCCGCAATCCGCAGCTCATCGTTATCGTTGGCGGCATCGGTGAAGCTTTGAGGCGCCTCGAGCGCGCCCTCCGATATAAGGGCTTGCGCCAGTTCGCGGTCCAGCCCGGCAGACCAGGCAAGCAGGCCGGCCGCATCGCCGTGATCCCTCGACGCCCAGGCGTCCGCCGCGCGCGCCCACTTCACGGGATCTGACTGCACGAGGCGGTCGCGGATCCAGTCGCCGGCGGAGCCCAGTTCCTCACAGGTCTCGGCGAAGGGGAGGTGCCATGTACGACCAGCGGTCTCGACGATCATCTGGTTGCCGGACCGCATCATCCAGAAATGCGGGAGTCCGAACAGGCCCCCGAAGCTCCGCGAGAGATCATGCGCATCTTCGAACGCCGACACAGCCGTTTCTTCCCGCTCGGCGATCGCACCGCCCAGCGCGGCCCAGCGAACGACAGCTTCACGGCGAAGGTCGGAAGGGCGATAGGGATTCACCGGGATCGGATAGACCTGCCTAAGAATGAGCGGCTTCCAGTATTCGGTGAAATAAGCGAGCAAATCGTCGATCTGAATTTCAAGGCCTTGCCCAGTCTCGCCGAGCACTGGCCAAACCGCCGTCCCGTCGATCGAAATCGACAGGCGTGCAGTCGCGATCCGGCCCGCCGAAGCGAGCGGCTCGATATCGAACGACAAACGCGGGGCGCTCATGCCCATGACCCATGCACCTCGATGTGCTCTTTCACCCACGCATCAAAACGATCGACGCACTCTTTTGCCGTAGCCTGAGCCCTTAACGCATCAATCAAGCCGCCAGCAAGTTTCCCGCGATATGGGTATCCGTGATAGGAATAGCCCCTGTCGGTGGTTATCGCCTCATAGATTGCACCTTCGTGTACAACATAGAGACGCTTGGGGACGTCAATCTCTCGATCGCCATTATCCCCGGCTAGGGCTTCGTTGACGAGACGGACATGATCCGCCGCGCTCAATGTCCTCGGGCATTTGCCGACCCACATCTTCGGATTGCCAGGCGAAAAGCGAATCTCGGGCTCATTGGACCGGCCCACATGCTTGAAGCGCCGCTCGCCCTTATCATATTTTCGTTTAGGTGCTGCAGCCGCTATCGCTGGTAGTGCCAAGGTCCCCTCCCCTGCCTAGGCACTATTGACGGTGAACTCCTACATCTCAAGTCCCGTATTTGTTCCGGCACACTCACGCGAGCATTGACGAGAACGCGTCGGAGAATGACTAATCTGGCCACAGATTACGAATGCCCTCTCCCGGCAAATTATCCCCACCATTCTCCCCCTCCCGCCCACC
>NZ_JAPDOK010000007.1 GCF_026013415.1 Sphingomonas caeni | reverse complement strand
TCCTCCGCCTCAACCAGCGGAACCCTATGAATCACGCATCCTCCCTCTTGGGAATCCTGAATGTCGATTGGCCCTAGTCGGAACTGGGTGAGGGGATCACCCTTTCGATAGCGCGTAACCCCTCACCAACTCCGACTAGGCAGCAAGCTGCCAAGTCTTCATATCCTCTCCCGATGGGAGAGGGTCATAAAGGCTTGGGTTCGGGCTTCTTCTTCTGGAAGGGCTTGGCTTCCTTTTCGATCGCCGCCTTGAGCCCCGCAAGCCTGGCGACGTCGCGGCGGACATACCATTCCTCGCGCTTATACTGATCGAACAGCTCGACCCAGCTGTGGCGCTCCACCGCCGTGCTCACCTCGGTGAACATGTCGTCGAGCAGCGAGTCCATCGAATCGATCACCCCGGCCCAGTCGGCAAAGGCGTGGGCGAGATCGGGGCTCGGCCATTCGGGCAACGGATAGGCGCGCATATGCGCGACAAAGGCGGTGGATTCGCGCAGCAGCCGCCGCAGCTCGCGGACATAGGCGATCGCGTTGTTGGGCAGCACCGGGGGCACGCGCAGCAGCTCGGCGAATTCGCGTTCCATCCGCTCGGTCTGCTTGCGCACGCCCTTGAGCAGTCCCTCGACGAACTTGTCGTTCTTGATCGCGGGCTCGGGGAAACGGTCGCGTACCGATCGGAGCAGGCTCACCAGCGCGCCGCCGATCGCCAGCCCGATCAGGACGAGCGCGATCAGGATCCACTCCGGAGGGGTCGCCGGGGCAAAGGTGGACGATGCGTGCGCCGCCGCCGCATTGCCGAGGCTGATGATGTGCATCCCACGCCCTCCCGGCGGCGAATCGCGCCGTCGCCCTCCAGTGGGAAATGGTTAACAGACCGAGGGCGTCTCACTCAATCCGTCGCTTGAACGGTTGCGGAGCCGTGACAACAAGATTTCCGGAATATTGCCGCGAAGCCACACTGCCCGTCCATCCCGTTGAAATATCCCGATTACCGCAAAGGAAGGTCGCCCCATTTTGGGGCCATGCTGCGCCCGCCCCAAGCACACGCCTCCGAAACGGCCATTGACGGCTTTGCTCTCATCTTATAATATTGTGTCTCAATATATGGGATTATCCGCCTCTGCCCCGGCAAATGGGGAGGCGGCGCCGCGAAGATTGGCCATCACGAGCCGGTCCCGGTTTCACGAAAACGCCGGCCAGGGCCGATGTGAGGAGGGGATGGAAGAATGAAGCGCACTGTTCTGATGGGTCGCCGCGCGCGCTTGCTGTGCGGAACCGGGTTCGCCGCCGCGATGCTGTCGCTGGGCGCACCGGCCTATGCCGCCGACGACAAGCCCGATCCGACCGGCACCGCCGCCGCGCCGACGGCGCAGGATACGCCCGCGCAGGAAGAGCCGCAGATCGTGGTCACCGGCTCGCGCATCAAGCGTGACGGCTTCGACGCCTCGACTCCGGTCGCGGTCGTCGGCAGCCAGGAAGTGACGCTCACCGGCACCGTCAACGTCGAGCGGCTGCTGAGCGAATCGCCGCAGTTCGTTCCCTCCACCAATGGTGGCGCGAGCTCGAACACCGTTCCGGGCGGCACCGCCGACGTGAACCTTCGCGGCTTCGGCAACACGCGCAACCTCGTGCTGGTCAATGGCCGCCGCTTCGCGATCTTCGGGCCGGAGCAGGTGACCGATCTCAACACCATCCCCGCGGCGCTGATCGACCGCGTCGAGGTCGTCACCGGCGGTTCGTCGGCGGTCTACGGTTCGGATGCGATCACCGGCGTGGTCAACTTCATCATGAAGCAGGATTTCGAGGGCGTCGAAGCGCGCGGCCAGTATAGCATCGACGCCGCGACCGGCACGCCGGGCTACAATGTCGACCTGACCCTGGGCGGCAATTTCGCCGACGGGCGCGGCAACACCGTCGTTTCGGTCAACTATCTCAAGCGCGGCGGGATCAGCCGGCGCGACCGCGGCGACTGGGCCTTCGATTCGCTCGCCGACGGCTGCATCGTCCCCGGCACGGGCGGGCCCGACCGCGCCGGCACCGTCTTTTCGGGCGCAAGCGGCGCGGCCTGCACCAATGCGGGCGGCGAGCTCGGCTTCATCCGCAGCGGCTCGGGCGATATTCCCAATGGCCGCTTCTCGACCACGCTGACCCCGGGCTCGGCGGGATCGAACGCCAATCTCAACGCCGCCTATGCCGCGGCGGGGCTGAGCGGGATGGGCTCGTTCGGCTTCACCTTCAACGATGCCGGCACCACCGCGCGCCCGGCGCTCGATCCGGCGGACCGCTTCAACCTGGGGCCGGACAATTACCTCATCATCCCGCAGGAACGCTGGATGGTGAACAGCTTCAGCCACTATGACTTCACGCCGGGCGTCACCGGCTATCTCGAGGTCCATTACAGCAACAACCGCGTCGATGCGCAGCTCGCGCCGAGCAATCTCGGCATCCCGACTTTGTTCGATATCAACAACCCCTATCTCTCGCCGCAGATGCGCGAGGTGCTGCGCCAGCTCGATCTGGCCGAGACGAGCACGACCACGGTCGCGGCGGGGCCGGTGAGCTACACCAACGCGCCCGGCGACGGCCGCGCGGTGCTCACCGCCGGGCGGCGCTACACCGATGTCGGGCTTCGTCAGGCCGATATGCGCCGCAACGTGTTCCGCGTCGCCGCCGGCTTCCGGGGCGATATCGGCGATGCGTCGGAGAATTTCCTGACCAACCTCAGCTACGACATCTATTACAGCTATGCGCGCAGCGAGGAGACCACGATCCTCAAGAACGCGATCTCGCGCAGCCGGATCCAGGCGTCGCTGCTGGGCGCTACCCCGGTGTGCAACATCTTCGGCCAGAACATCTCGGCCGCCTGCGCCAACGCGATCCGCGTGACCGCGACCAACACCACCCGCACCCAGATGCAGGTGGCATCGGCCAATTTGTCGGGCGATCTTTTCACGCTGCCCGCGGGGCCGGTCGGCTTCTCGCTCGGTGCCGAGTGGCGCAAGGCGGAAGCGACGTTCACGCCCGACTCGTTCCTCGCCTCGGGCGATGTGGCGGGCTTCAACCCGGGCCTGCCAACCTCGGGCAGCGTCTCGGCGACCGAAGTGTTCGGCGAAGTGCGCGTGCCCTTGCTCCACAACACGCCGGGGTTCGAGAGCCTCGTGCTCAACGGTGCCTTCCGCTACTCGCACTATAATCTCAACGGCATCGGCGGGCAGTGGACCTATCTCGGCGGCGTCGAGTGGAAGCCCGTTCGCGACATCACCTTCCGCGGCCAGTATCAGCGCGCGATCCGGGCGCCCAACGTGCTCGAGCTGTACGGCGGCCTGACGCGCAGCGTGCCCAACGCGATCGATCCCTGTTCGGACCGCCAGCCGGTTGCGCAGCAGACCGCCGCGATCCGGGCGGTGTGCATCGCCAACGGCGTGCCCGCGGGAAGCGTGTTCGGGCCCATCCAGCCCAACAACATCATCCCCTTCGATTCGGGCGGTAATCCGAATGTCGGCGCCGAAAAATCGGACACCTGGACCGCCGGCGTGGTGCTGACGCCGAGCTTCCTGCCGCGGTTTCGGGCGAGCATCGACTATTTCAACATCAATCTCGAAGGGGCGATCTCGCTGCTGGGCGGCGGGCTGAACAACACGCTCAACCTGTGCTTCAACGTCATCCAGGACGCCAACAGCGAGTTCTGCCAGGCGATCAAGCGCCAGCCCGGGACCGGCATCATCGTCGATCCCTATGTCGTCCAGATCCGCAACGCGAACACCGGTGCGCTCAAGACCTCGGGTATCGACTTTGCGGCGCGCTATTCGCTGCCGGTCGATTTCGGCCTGTTCAGCCCGACCAGCACGATCGATATAGCGACCAACTGGACCTACACCTATGAGTTCACCGGCACGCCGGTCCAGGCCTTCCCGAACGTCAAGAACTATTGCGCCGGATCGTTCGGCGGCACCTGCGGCGAGCCGCTGCCCAACTGGCGCGGATCGACCCGCATCACCTGGAACACCGGCGATCTGAAGCTGAGCGTCCGGCACCGCTATGTCGGCAGCGTTACCAACGATCGCTACATCCTGCCGCTGCGCAGCGGTTCGGCGAATGTCCCGGCTCTCAACACGCTCGTCTATCCGGTGCTGCCCGCGCAGCATTATTTCGACGTGTCGTTCAGCTACGACCTTGCCAAGGAGTTCCAGATCTATGGCGGCGTCAACAACGCGACCGGCAATGAGCCGCCGCTGGTGGGCACCCCGCAGATCCGCGCGAACACCTATCCCGCTACCTATGACGTGCTGCGCCAGGAGTTCTTCATCGGCGCGATCGTCAAGTTCTGACCTGATCTCCACACCTGAGGGGAGGCGGGGCCGTGCGCTCCGCCTCCCTTTTCTTTTGAAATCCTCCCCCGCCAGGGGGAGGTGGCGCCGAAGGCGACGGAGGGGGAGGAATCCCAATAGGCGTTTGTGCTTCCTCCCCCTCCGTCAGCTGCGCTGACACCTCCCCTTGGCGGGGGAGGATTAGGTCAGAGCGCCGGCAACACTCCCTCGACCCGCACCTTCCACCCCTTGCGCGGGAAGCCCGGCGCGGGGCCCATCGAGCCGTCCCAGCCTCCGGCCATCATTGCGACCGCCCAGAGCAGCGACCCGTTCGACGGGAAATAGGTCTCGGCCGCCCGGGTGTAGCCGGGGCCGTCGGGACCCACCGCCGATCCCGCCGCGGCGGGGCCGATCAGCTGGCGTTCGGCCTCGAGATGGACGCGCGGGGTCATCCCGCTGATGCCCCAATGATTGTTGGGCAGATCGCGGAACAACCAGTCGACCGCATCCTCGGGCTCGCCGAGCCGGGCGGCGGTCATCGCGATCACCGGAAAGTCCCAGCCCCAGGTCTGGCGCAGATCCCAGTCGCTTTCGACCGCGCGTAAGGTGCGCCGCATCGCCTCGACATCGACCTTCCCGCCGATCAGCCCATAGGCCATCAGCATCGAGGGGTGATCGCGGTTGAGGCAGGGCGCGGCATCGGCATGCCTGCTGCACGCGGGGGATTGCGTGTTGGTCCAGAAGTCGGGCTCGGTCTCGACGGGGAGATAGAGGCCGCCGGCCTGCGCCGGGCTGGCGAGCTTTTCGATCACCGCGTCGAAACGCTTGTCGCGCCCAAGCCCGCGCCGCTCGCGCCATTGCTGGGCGATCATGAGGCCCTTGCGGAACGCTTCCAGCTCATAGGTGGGGTTCACCGTCGCGAGCGGCGGATGGTTTTCCTGCACGGGGACGATCGGCGGCCCGAGCACGTAGCGGCCGGTGTCCTTGTCCCATAGCGGCCAGCTCGCGAGCAGCTTGCCGGTCTGTTCGACCAGCTCGCCATATTTGGCCAGCGTCGCCTTGTCCGGATGCGCGCGCCAGACGAGCTCGGCCATCAGGATCGGATTGGGCTGTTGCCACATGATGAAGGGGTTGATGGTCGAAGGGCTGTTCCAGCCCTCGGGGCCCGACATCTTGGTCCACCACACGCCTTCGACCCGGTGGGAGATCGCGGTGTTGCGCGCATTGGGAAGCTGCTGAAGATACCAGGCGAGGCTGCGTTCGAGCAGTTCCGGCCGGCCCCACAAGGCCCAATGCGCGGCGTGGAGCGGATGGACCTCGAGGTGGAACTTGCCGTTCCAGCTGTTCGAGAACAGCCCTTCCTCCTGCGGCGGCAGCTCGCCCGCGCCGTTCACCGCCGAGAGATATTGCGAAAGGACGACGCGGCGTTCGAGCTCGGGCGCGCGCGGATCGGTGCTGCCGGAAAAGTCGATCGCGCCGCCCTTCATCCAGAAATCACGCCAGCGTTCCGTCACCTTGGCGACGGCGGGCTTATAGTCGGTGCGGAGTTCCGCGTAGCTGTGGTTGTTGAAGTCGACCTGCACGGTCAGCGTGTTCCCCGCGCGCGCGGCGACGCGGAAGCGGTGCATGCCGGTTTCGGTCACGCCGCCCTCGGGCGAGGCGATCGCGCTATGATAAACGGTGCCGTCGAGCCTGCGCTCGAGCAGCACGCCGCTGGCCTGGCGGCGGACGATGCGGGTGCTGTGATTATCGTCGCGCGCCCAGCCGCTGGGATCGGGATTGAGCTGCGCCGACACGCCCGGATAGTGGACATCGACCCCGATCCGTCCGCTCGCGACCAGAGGCGACTTGATCGAGACCATCACCGTGTCGCTGTCGGCGCGGACGCGGGTCTCTACCGTCACCGGTTCGCCCTCGAAGCGGAACTTGCTGGTGAGCGCACCGCTCCACAGGTCGAGCGTCTGGCTGGTCCTGGTGATGTCGGCGAAGCTACCCGGCCGGCCGTCCGCGCGAGTGAGCGCAAGGCCGATCCGGGCGAGCGAGAAGCGATGTGGATTCTCGCGCAGCCATTTGAGCGCGGGGCGCCGGTCGATCTCGGCCCAGTCCCGGATCCAGGGATAGGGCTGCATGCCTCGGCCGAGCACGGCGACGCTGCGCATCCCGTCGGCCTCGGTCCAGCCTTTGGGGTTGGGGAAGCTGTGCCACGCCCATTGCGCCATGGTGAGCAGCGGGGCGATGTTGCTGTACTGCTCGGGAAAGGTCTGGAGCCCGGTGATATCGGCGGTGAAGCCGAGATTGCCGTTGCCGAGCATCAGCGGGGCGTGCGGATCGACCCTGGTCAGGGTGATGTTGTGGCGCGTGACGAGCGCGTGGCGGTCGATCTTCTGCGCGGCGGCGGGGGTGGCGAGGACGGCTGCGGCCGCGAGGAGTGTCCAGCCTTTAGTCATTCTTCCCCCCGCTCTCTTCTCTCCGTCACCCTGACCTTGTTTCAGGGTCCAACTCTCCACGGGCGATGTCTTCGCCCATGGCACCATGGATGCTGAAACAAGTTCAGCATGACGGGTGGTGGATCACAGCGTCACGCCCCGCTTCCAGATCGCGATCTCGCGCTCGCCATTGCGTTCGGCGGCGGTTTCCTTGCCCGAGGCGATTGCGCGGACGGTGTCGAGCAGCGCGTCCGCAGCGGGCGCCATGCCGTCCACCAGCACCTGGCCCGCATCGAAATCGATCCAGTTGGGCTTGCGCTGGGCCAAGTCGCTGTTCGAGGCGATCTTGATCGTCGGCACCGGAAAGCCGAGCGGGGTGCCGCGTCCGGTGGTGAAGAGGATCGCGGTCGCGCCGGCCGCCGCCAGCGCGGTGGACGATACCGCATCGTTGCCGGGGGCTTCGAGCAGGGTCAGCCCGCGGCGGCGGATACGCTCCCCATAGCCGATCACGTCGGTGACGGTCGCGTGCCCCGCCTTTTGCACCGCGCCGAGCGATTTCTCCTCGAGCGTGGTGATGCCGCCGGCGATGTTGCCGGGAGAGGGGTTTTCCGAGACCGGCTCGCCGTGGCGCGTGAAATAGGCTTTGAAGTCGTTCACGAGTTCCACGATCTCACCGAAGACTTTCTCGTCCGAAGCGCGCGCCATCAGAAGCTGTTCGGCGCCGAAGATTTCGGGGATTTCGGTGAGGATCGCGGTGCCGCCCGCCTCGGTGACGGCGTCGCTCAACCGGCCGACCAATGGGTTGGCGGTGAGGCCGGAAAAACCGTCCGATCCGCCGCATTTGACGCCCAGCACCAGCTCCGACAACGGGACCATGCTGCGCTCGGCGCGTGCAGCAATTTCGACCAGTTCGTCGACCAGCGCGAGGCCTTCCTCGATCTCGTCGCCCGCCATCTGCGCGCCGAGGGTGCGGATATTGGCGTCCGGCGAAACGTCGGGCAGGAGCTTGCTCGTCTGGTTGGATTCGCAGCCGAGGCCGAGGATCAGCACGCCGCCCGCGTTCGGGTGGCTGGCGAGGCTGGCAATGATCCGACGGGTGCCGTCGAGATCCTCGCTGAGCTGCGAGCAGCCGAAGGGATGGGGGAAGGCATGGACGCCGTCGATCCTGCCCGCATGCCTGATCGCGGCCTTTTCGGCGATCTTCTGCGCGGTTCGGGCAACGCAGCCGACGGTGGGGAGGATCCAGATCTCGTTGCGCGTGCCCACCCGGCCATCAGCGCGGCGGTACCCCAGGAAACCCTCGGCCTCGGTGCCTGGGGCAGGGGCCTGGCCCTCATGCCATGCATAGTCGCCGCTCGCTTCCAGCGCGGTCGCGACATTGTGGGTGTGGACATGCTCGCCGGGCGCGATGGGCACGGTGGCGCGGCCGATCGGGAAGCCGAACTTGAGCACCGGCTCGCCCGCCGCGACCGGCTTGACCGCGACCTTGTGGCCCTTGCCCACATCGGCGGCGAGGGTGACCCCTAGCGCCGTCTCCCCCGCGCTCATGTCACGAAGTGCCGTGGCGACGCTGTCGCGCGGGTCGATCTGGAAAAGGGCAGGGGTCATGGTCGGAATATAGCCACTCGCAGCTCAAATAATAATGTCATCCCGGCGAAAGCCGGGATCCAGGGCCAAGGACGATATCGCTTGTGACTCCGGGTCCGGGCTTTCGCCGGGATGACGGAAAAGGACGTTCACACCTGATCCGTCCGCGCCGGCATCGGTACCGGATCGATATGGTTGGGCATCTTCGGCCAATCGGGCGAATTCAGCCCGGTGACCAGATCGGCGATCTTCACCGGCAGCCCGGTCTCGAAGCATTTGTCCGCCGCGATGCCGATCAGGCAGGAGGCCGCGCCCCCGCGCTCGTCCGCCGCGCGCTTGAGCGGGTCGGCGGGGGCGTTCGGATCGAAGATGTCGGCGAGCATCACCGCGTCGCCGCCGCCATGCCCGCCCGCGCCGGTCCAGGGCTCGATGTCGCGGGGCTGCCCACGCATCGGGATGATGCGGGTGGTGATCGCATCGTCGCCGGTCTGCTTGCTCGCGCCCGCGACCATCGCCTGCTCGACCACGCGATGCTCGAGCCGCCCCTTGGTGCCGTTGAACGCGACGGTATAGCCTTCCCAGGCGTTGAAGGCGTTGAGGCTGTAGCTGAGCGTCGTGCCGCCGGCATAGCGGGCGATGACGTTCATCGTGTCCTCGATGTCGATCTCGCGGCGCCACACGCACTGGTCGCGGTGATAGCCGTCATATTTCTCGTTATCGAGATAGAGCGCCTTGAGCCCCGGATCGGCGGCGAGATCGAAATAGAAGCTGCACTTGGCTTTCTCGGGGCAGGTGAGGCAGCGCTCATGCGCGCCGCTCAGGCCGAAGCGCTTCGCCATTTCGGGCGTGTAGAATTCGCGCTTCCCCACCGCGCTGACCGCGACCGGCATGTCCGAAAGCCACCAGTTGACCAGGTCGAAATGGTGCGTCGCCTTGTGCACCATCAGCCCGCCGCTGATCGCCTTGTGGCTGTGCCAGCGGCGGAAATAATCGGCGCCATGGACGGTGTTGAGCAGCCAGTGGAAATCGACCGAGAGGATGTCGCCGATCTCGCCCGACATCAGCAGGTCCTTCACCTGGCTGCGGAAGGGGGAGTAGCGATAGTTGAAGGTGACGCGGATATGGCGCCCGCTGCGCTTGACCGCGTCGAGGATCGCCTGCGCCTTGGGCGCGGTGTTGGTCATCGGCTTTTCGGTGATGACGTCGATCCCGGCATCGAGCGCGCGAATGATGTAGTCGTGATGGAAGCCGTCGGGCGGGGTGACGATCACCGCGTCGGGCTTGTGCTCGGCGAGCATCGTGTCGAAGTCCGCCGCGAGCCAGGGCTTGGGGGCTGCCGCCTTGGCCTCAAGCGCGCGCTTGCCGACCAAGGCCATGCGGCCCGGATTGACGTCGCACACCGCGACCAGCTCGCCATGTTCCTTGTGCGGTCCCCATAGCGCTTCCTGGTACATGCGGTTGCGGCTGCCGACGCCGACCGCGACGTAACGCTTCCTGCGCGCCGCCGCTGCTGCCTGCCCCGCGGAACCCGATGCCGCCACGGCCGCTGCCACACCCATGCCCTTCATCACGTCGCGACGCTGCATATCCCGCTCCCTGCGCTGCCGGGCTTGTGCCGGCTATCCTCGCTAACGTCCCAATATATGCAACGATGAAGCATATGATGAGAATCAAGCTCTAGCGATGGTAACCGGTTTCCACGAGCGCGTCACGGGTGATCTCGGCGATATTCTTGCAGCCGGTGAGCGCCATGGCGACGCGCATCTCGGCGTCCATCAGTTGGAGGACATGCGCCACGCCGGCCTCGCCGCGGGCGGCCAGCGCATAGGCCCAGGCGCGGCCGAGCAGCACGCCCTTCGCCCCGAGCGCGAGCATCCGCACGACGTCGAGCCCCGAGCGGACGCCGCCATCGGCGAGGATGGTGAGCTGGTCGCCCACCGCATCGGCGATGCCGGGCAGGACCGCGGCGGTGGAGGGGACGCCGTCGAGCTGGCGGCCGCCATGGTTTGACACCACGATGCCGTCCGCGCCGACCTTGGCCGCCTCGCGCGCGTCCTCGGGATCGAGGATGCCCTTGATCACGAACTGGTCGCCCCATTCGGAGCGGATCCAGTCGATATCCTTCCAGGTGAGCGATCCGTCGAAATTATCCTTGGTCCAGGTGAGGAAGTCGACAAGGCCGGAATTCTTGCCGAGCAAAGGCGCGACATTGCCGAGCGTGTGGGGGCGGCCCCACAGGCCGACATCCCATGCCCAATGCGGGTGCATCATCGCCTGCAGCGTGCGGCGGATATCGCCGGCGAGGCCGGGGCTGCCGGTCAGGCCCGAATGCACGTCGCGGTAGCGGGTGCCGGGGAGGGGGAGGTCGACGGTGAAGAAGAGCGTGGGGCAACCGAGCTCGCGCGCGGTCGCCAGCATCTCGCGCATGAAGCCGCGGTCCTTGACGACATAGAGCTGGAACCAGATCGGCTTCTCCACCCCCGCCGAGACCTCGGTGAGCGGGCAGCACGAGACGGTGGAGAGGGTGAACTGCACGCCCGCGGCATGCGCGGCGCGCGCGGCCTGAACCTCGCCCCGCCTCGCGTACATGCCCGAAATGCCCACGGGGCCGAGGCTGAGTGGCATGGCGAGGTCCTGGCCTAGGATCGTCGTGGTCAGGTCGATCTTCGAGATGTCGCGCAGCACGCGCTGGCGCAGCGGCACCGCGGAGAGGTCCTCGGTGTTCCGCTTGAGCGTCACCTCGGCATAGGAGCCGCCGTCGATATATTCGAACAGGAAAGGCGGCAAACGGCGGCGCGCGAGTTCGCGATAGTCGAGCGTCGAGGCGGCTTTGCGGATCATGGTCGGCCTTATTGGAGGTTTACAAAAGCGCCGCCATCGACGAGCAGCGCGGCGCCGGTGACATAGCGCGCCATGTCCGAAGCGAGGAAGACGATCGGGCCGGCAAGGTCCTCGGGCTGGCCCAAGCGCCCGAGCGGGATCCGCGCGGCCATGCGCTCGCGCTTGTCCGGGCCGGCCAGATCGTCCTTGTTGATGTCGGTCAGGATCGTGCCGGGCAGGACCGAGTTGCAGCGGATGCCGTGCCGGCCCAGCGCGATCGCGGCGCTCTGCATCAGCGAATGCATGCCCGCCTTGGTGGGGGTGTAGTGCGTCTGATACTCGCCGCCGACCAGTGCCGAGATCGACGAAACCGCGACGATCGCACCGCCACCCCCTTGCGCCACCATCGCGTTAGCGGCGGCCTGGGTCATCCAATAGGCGCCGTGGAGATTGACGCGCATCGTGCGTTCGAAGGTCTCGACGGGCATGTCGAGAAAGGCATGGAAGGGGCAGATGCCGGCATTGCTGACGAACACGTCGACGCGGCCCAGCGCCGAAATTGCTGCGCTCACAAAGGCCCCGGCGGTCTCATGCTGCGCAACATCGCCCTTCACCGCGAGCGCCTTGCGGCCCAGCGCCTCGATCTCCGCGACACAGTTATGGGCAAGCGACTCGTCGCCGACATAGTTGATTGCGACATCGGCGCCCTGCCGCGCGGCCTCGATCGCGGCGGCGCGGCCGATGCCGGCGGAGCCGCCGGTGATCAGGAATGTCTTGCCGTCCAGCAGCCCCACCCAAGCTCTCCCTAGCGGCGCGAGCGGCGCCGGGCGCCCTTGTCGTCGCGGCTGGCGGACCAGCCGATATCGCCGCTGATCGCCGCGGTGGTCGCCATCACATCGGCGGTCAGCGCCTGCATCCGCGCATCGTCCATATATTGCGCGGCGGAGGACACGCTGATCGCGGCGACGATATTGCCGGTGAAATTGCGGATCGGCGCGGCGACGCAGCGGATGAAATCCTCATTCTCCTGAAGGTCGAAGCTGCGGCCGACGGTCACATAGCCCTTCATCCGCTCGAGCCAGATTTCCCAGGTCGCCTTGGGCGATCCGCTGGCCTGATCCTCGAGGAAGAGCTTGTGCCAATGCACCTCGTTATCGTCGAGCAGCAGCGCCTTGCCGAGACCGGTCGAAGTGAGCGGATGGCGGTCGCCGACGCGGCTGCTGATCTCGACCCGGCGGCGACCGGGGATCTTGTCGAGATAAAGGGCGCGCTCATTGTCGAGCACGCCCAGATGCACCGTGTCCTCGGTCTTCGCCGCGAGCGCCTCGAGGTGCGGGCGGGCGAGTTGGACGATGTCGGTCTGCTGCTGGGCGAGGAAGCCCAATTCCAGGAGCTTGGGGCCGAACTGATAGCCGAGCCGGGGGACGAAATTGAGGTAGCGGCGTTCGACCAAAGCCGTGGCCAGGCGGTGCGCCGTGGAGCGGGTCAGGTCGAGCCGGGCGGCGAGATCGGCGAGCGAGATCGGGCCGTCGGCCACGGCCTCGATCACGTCCAGTCCGCGCAGCAGCGTCTGGCTGCCCGAGGTTTTGCTCTCCGATGGTGATTCAGGGTTTGACGGCATCGATCTCATTTCGTAATACTGTGTCCCATAATATGGAATACCCACGGGAACAACAGCAAGGAGGGGGAAAAGTGGATTTGCACCCGATTTCCACCTGCAAAGCTTGCATCGTACCACATAATGGTACGAGGTGCGCAAGCGTGTCCAGCGCTGTCAGCTCATAACCTTACGCGGAAACCTGCATGGCCCTGCCCAGGATCAAATCGGTGCGCGCTTCCGTCGTTCGCGGCGGCGGAGCCGATTATCACGATCAGGGCGGCGGCCATTGGATCGACGACCATATCGCCACGCCGATGAGCAAATACCCGGAGTATCGCCAGTCGCGGCAGAGCTTCGGGATCAACGTGCTCGGCACGCTCGTCGTCGAGATCGAGGCCGAGGACGGGACGGTGGGCTTCGCGGTCACCACCGGGGGCGAGCCGGCATGCTATCTGGTCGAGAAGCATTTCGCGCGCTTCCTCGAGGGGCGTGACCCCGGCGAATATGAGCGCATCTGGGATCAGATGTACTTTGCGAGCCAATATTATGGCCGCAAGGGGCTGGTGGTGAACGCCATCTCCGGCGTCGATCTCGCGCTGTGGGATCTGCTCGGGCGGCTGCGGCAGGAGCCGGTCTATCACATGCTCGGCGGCGCGGTTCGCGACGAGCTGATCTTCTACGCGACCGGCGCGCGGCCCGATCTCGCCAAGGAGATGGGCTTTGTCGGCGGCAAGCTTCCGCTGCACCATGGCCCGGCCGAGGGCGAGGAGGGGCTCAACAAGAATATCGCCGCGCTTGCCGATATGCGTGAGCGGGTGGGGCCCGACTTCTGGCTGATGCTCGATTGCTGGATGGCGCTCGACGTCAATTACGCGACGCGGCTGGCGCACAAGGCGCACGAACATGGCCTCAAATGGATCGAGGAGGCGCTGAGTCCCGACGATTATTGGGGCTATGCCGAGCTGAAGCGCAACGCGCCGCCGGGGATGCTGGTGACCACCGGCGAGCATGAGGCCACCCGCTGGGGCTTCCGCATGCTGCTCGAAATGGAGTGCTGCGACATCATCCAGCCGGACGTGGGCTGGTGCGGCGGGATGACCGAGCTGCTCAAGATCAGCGCGCTCGCCGACGCGCACGGCAAGATGGTCGTGCCGCACGGCTCGTCAGTCTATTCGTATCATTTCGTCATCACCCGGCAAAATTCGCCCTTCGCCGAGTTCCTGATGATGGCGCCCAAGGCCGATCAGGTGGTGCCGATGTTCGCGCCGCAGCTGATCGGCGAGCCGATTCCGCAACATGGCCGGATGCGGGCGAGCGCGCTCGACAAACCGGGCTTTGGCGTTGAGCTGAACCGCGATATCCCGCTTCACCGCCCATATACACATTAAGGATTCACCGATGAAATTGCTTCGCTATGGCCCCGCTGGACAGGAAAAGCCCGGACTGCTCGACGCGGCCGGCGCGATCCGTGATCTTTCGGGGGTGATCGCCGACCTGACGCCTGCCGAGATTTCACCCGCGGGGCTTGCGAAGCTGGCTGGGCTCGACGTGTCGGGCCTGCCGGTCGTCTCGGGCAGTCCGCGCCTGGGCCCGCCGGTGAAGGGCAGCCCGAAATTCCTCGCGATCGGCCTCAACTATGCCGATCACGCCGCCGAATCGGGAATGCCGATTCCGCCCGAGCCGGTCTTCTTCACCAAGGCAACGAGCTGCATCCAGGGCCCGAACGACGATGTGATGATCCCGCGCGGATCGGTGAAGACCGATTGGGAAGTCGAGCTTGGCGTAATCATCGGCACGCGCGCGTCGTACGTGGAGGAAGCCGACGCGCTGGCGCATGTCGCAGGCTATTGCACGATCAACGACCTGTCCGAGCGCGATTACCAGCTCAACCGCAGCGGCACCTGGGACAAGGGCAAGGGCTGCGACACCTTCGGCCCGATAGGCCCCTGGCTGGTCACCGCCGACGAGGTGGGCGATCCGCAAAATCTCGCCATGTGGTGCGAGGTCAATGGCAAGCGCGTCCAGGACGGCAACAGCAACACGATGGTCTATGGCATCGCCAAATTGATCTCGTACCTGAGTGAATTCCTGACGCTAGAGCCCGGCGACATCATCACCACAGGCACACCGCCGGGCGTGGGCATGGGGCAGAAGCCCGAGCCCTGGTACCTCAAGGCGGGCGACGTCGTGACGCTCGGCATCGAAAAGCTGGGCGACCAGCGGCAGGAGGTGGTCGCCTGGTCGCGGGGTGGCACGGAATGATCTGCGCGGGGCGCTTCACGGGACGGACCGCCGTCATCACCGGCGGCGCCTCCGGCCTCGGCCGTGAGACTGCTCGGCGAATCGTCGCCGAGGGCGGCCAGGTCATATTGTGGGACGTCGATCCCGAATGGCTCGAAGAGGCGCACAAGGAAGTCGGCGCGGCGCATTCGGTCGCCTTCGACGTGACCAACAATGAAGCGGTGGTGCGCGCCGCGCGGGAGAGCCAGGACAAGCTCGGGCGGATCGACGTGCTGGTCAATTCGGCGGGCATCACCGGGGCGACGGGGCCGGTGCAGGACTATCCGGTCGACAGCTGGCTGAACGTGATCGACGTCAATCTCAACGGCACCTTCTACTGTTGCCGCGCGGTGGTGCCGTACATGCTGGCGAACGGTTACGGCCGGATCGTCAATGTCGCGTCGGTGGCGGGCAAGGAGGGCAATCCCAATGCCTCGGCCTATTCGGCGTCGAAGGCGGGGGTGATCGGACTGACCAAGTCGCTGGGCAAGGAGCTGGCGACCAAGGGGGTGATCGCGAATGCGGTGACCCCCGCAACCTTCGAAAGCCCGATCCTCGCGCAGCTGCCGCGGAGCCAGGTCGATTACATGATGTCGAAGATCCCGATGGGGCGGCTCGGCGACGTCAAGGAAACCGCGGCGATGGTCTGCTTCATGGCGAGCGAGGAATGCAGCTTCACCACGGCGTCGACTTTCGACACCTCGGGGGGGCGGACGACGTTTTGAGTTGAGTTCGCCCACGGCAACGGCCGGGGCGGTTTTTTGACGCCACCGGCAACAGCCGGGGCTTCGCGGGAGGGCCGGGTTTGACGCGTATTCCGTTCGTCGATGCGCATGTGCATCTGTGGGACCTTGGACGGATCCGCTATCCGTGGCTGAGGCCGCCCTTCGACGACAGCGGGCCGAATGGCAGCGTCGAGGCGATCGCGACCGACTATCTGCTCGAGGATTACCGGCGCGAGGCGGCCCACTGGAACGTCGTCGGCATGGTGCATGTCGATGCCGGTGCGGACGCCGACGAGGCGCTGAACGAGACCGACTGGCTGCAGGGGATCGCGGACGAGCAGGGCATGCCCAACGGCATCGTCGCCTATGCGCCGCTGCAATGCCCCAATATCCAGACCAAGCTGTTCGATCAGGTGCGGCGCAAGAACGTCCGCGGCATCCGCCAGATCGTCAATTGGCACCGCGATCCGAACCGCACCTACACCTCGCGCGATCTGACCCGGGACGAGGCGTGGCAGGCGGGGTTCGCGCTGCTCAGGAAGCGCGACCTGTCGTTCGATCTCCAAGCCTATCCGCACCAGTTTCTCGGGCTCTCGAAGCTGATCGCGCGGCATCCCGAGACGCCGGTCATCATCAACCATTGCGGCATGGGCGTCGATGGCGAGGCGGATTGGCGTGCCGGGATGCAGCTGATGGCGACGTTGCCCAATGTGTCGGTCAAGATTTCCGGGCTCGGCTTCGTGTGGCGGCCGCTCGATCCCGAAAAGGTGCGCGCGCGCGTGCTCCAGACGATCGACCTGTTCGGGTCCGAGCGCTGCATGTTTGCGAGCGATTTCCCGACCGACCGGCTGTTCGCGGACTTCGACACGACCCTGGGCAATTACGAGGCCGCCGTCGCCGATTTCACCGAGGCCGAACGCCGCGCGCTGTTCGCCGGCAACGCCAACCGGATCTACCGGCTCAACCTGGACCTGTGAGGAGAGAGCGCATGAGCGATCACAAGTGGCGCAACACGATCCTTGCGGGTCTCGCCAACTATATCGACGCGGGGAGCATCGTCGCGGGATCGGTCGCGCTCGGGCTGTGGAAGTCCGAATACGGCCTCAGTGACGGGTTCATCGGCCTGATCGGTGCGTTCAGCGCGAACGCCATATCCGCGGGTATCGGCGCGCTGATTGGCGGCATCCTGTGCGACCGGTTCGGGCGCAAGCGCATCTACCAATATGACATGCTCTTCTACGCCTTCGGGATGCTGTGGCTGCTCTTCGCCAGCGCGCCCTGGATGATCGTGCTGGGCTTCGTGCTGGTCGGACTCGCGGTGGGGGCCGACATTCCCGCGAGCTGGTCGCTGATCGCCGAGCAGGCGCCCGACAAGCAGCGCGGGGCGCATTCGGGGGTGGCGCAATTGCTCTGGTATCTGGGGCCGGTGGCGGTGCTGGTGGCGGCCTATTTCATGAAGGATTGGGGCATGCTGGGCATGCAGATCCTGTTCGGGCACCTGCTGCTGCTGGCGTTGGCGCTCACCTTCCTGCGCGCCCGCATGCAGGAATCGCAGCGCTGGGAGGAAAGCCAGGCCGCGAGCAAGGGCCATGCCTGGCGCGACAATTGGAAGCAGCTGTTCAGCCCCGCTTATCTCGGATCGATGCTGTTCCTCGCCGCTATGTACGGCCTGTGGAACCTGTGGGCGGGCTATAACGGCTTCTTCACGCCATACCTGATCGAGCAGAACCATCTGCCCGCCTGGACCGCGACCCTGCTCCCGGCCAGCTATTTCCTGATCGGGATGGTCTCGATCCTCACCATCTTCATGACGCTCTCCGACAAGGTGAACCAGCGGTTGCTGTTCGGCATTTCCGCCGTCATGCACATCTTCGGCATGGCGTTGCTCGCGATCTTCGGGTTCAAGCTCGAGATCGTGATCGCGCATGTGCTGATCATGGGCGTGGCCGGGGGCTTCGGCGCGCAGAGCTTCTTCCAGCTCTGGTCGGCCGAGCTCTTCCCCACCGCGATCCGATCGACCGCGCAGGGGGCGACCTTCGCGATCGTGCGCATCGGGCTCGGCATCTGGAGCCTCGCGGTGCCGACGCTCGCGGCGGGCAACTTCACGCTGCTGGCGTGGATTCTGACGGGCTTCCTCGTGGCGAGCGCGGTGATCGGGCTGATCTGGGCGCCGAGCAACCAGGGCAAGTCGCTCGAGCAGATCGCCGGGGAGCGCGCGTGATCCATCCCATTGCCGTCATCCCGGCGAAAGCCGGGACCCAGGGTCGCAAGCCTTGGCTTTCGTGGCTCTGGGTCCCGGCTTTCGCCGGGATGACGATAGGGGGGATGGCAGCGCCCGCACTCGCGCAGCAGAGCTACACCAACCCGATCCTCTACGCGGACTATTCCGACCCGGACGTGATACGGGTGGGGAGGGACTATTACCTCGTCGCGTCGAGCTTCCATTTCTCGCCGGGCATCCCGGTGCTGCGCTCGCGCGATCTCGTCCATTGGACGATCGTAGGGCATGTGCTGCCCAGGCTGCCGTTCGGGCCGCTCTACGACATGCCGGGGCCGCATACGCTGACCGACCAGCTGTCGAAGCCGATCGGCGGGACCAAATATGCGAGCGGCGTCTGGGCGCCGAGCATCCGGCACCACAATGGGCTGTTCTACGTCTATTGGCCGACCCCCGACGAGGGTATCTTCATGGCGACCGCGAAGGACCCGGCGGGGCCGTGGAGCGAGCCGGTGACGGTGAAGGCTGGGCCGGGGCTCGAGGACCCTTGTCCCTTCTGGGACGATGACGGGACCGCCTGGCTGATCCATGGCAAGGTGGGCGCGGGGCCGCTGATCCTCCACCGGATGAGTGCGGACGGGAAGACCCTGCTCGACGAGGGCGTGGTAGTCGCCGAGGACAAGGTGAAGCTGCCCGTCCTGGAGGGGCCGAAGCTCTACAAGCGGAACGGCTGGTACTACATCTTCGCGCCGATCGGCGGCGTAGGGACCGGGCCGCAGGCGGTGGGCCGCGCGCGGGCGATCACCGGGCCCTATGAGTGGCGGTCGGTGCTGCTGCCCACGCCTGATGTGCAGGGTCCGCATCAGGGCGGCTATGTCGAGACCCCCGAGGGCAAGGGCTGGTTCGCGCATTTCAACTCGACCGGCGCGTTCGGGCGGATCGTGCATCTGCAGCCGGTGAAATGGATCGACGACTGGCCGGTGATGGGTGACCCGCTGCCGAACGGGACCAGCGGGCAGCCGGTGACGAGCTATGCCATGCCGGCGCGGGCGACGCGCGACCGGTTGCAGGATTCGGACGGGTTTTCGTCGAAGCGACTGGGGCTGCAATGGTCGTGGAACCACAATCCAGACGATGGCCGCTGGAGCCTTTCCGTGCGGCCGGGCTGGCTGCGGCTGACCGCGGGCAAGGCCGACTGGCTGAGCACCGCGCGCAACACGCTGACGCAGATTTTGCAGGGGCCGCACGCGATCTACACCACGCGGATCGACGTCAGCCGGATGGGCGAGGGGCAGCGCGCGGGGCTGAGCTTGTTCGGCGTCAGGCCGAGCTGGATCGGCGTGGTGCGCGGTAACGGGCGCAACATCGTCACGCTCGCCAATCAGGGCTTCGAGTTCCCTGGACCCGAGCTGAAGGGCGCGACGATCGAACTGCGCGCCGAGGTCGGGATCGAGCAGACCGTCCGCTATTCGTACAGCCTCGACGGCAAGACCTTCGTGCCGATGGGCGCCGGCATCGCCCTCTCCAAATTCTCGTGGTGGAAGGGATCGCGCCCGGCGCTGTTCAGCTTCACGCGCGGCGGCGAGGGCGCGGTGGATGTGGACTGGTTCAGGGTGGAGCATAGCCGATGATCGACCGCCGTTCGCTGATGCTCGCGGGGGGATCGGGGCTGCTGATCGCCGCGGTTCCGCTGCGCGAGAATTGGGTCGATGTGCGCAGGTTCGGCGCGAAGGGCGACGGGCGGACGATCGACACGCCGGCGGTCAACAAGGCGATCGACTATGCCGCCGAGCGCGGGGGCGGGACGGTGTATTTTCCACCGGGGACCTATGCCTGCTTCACGATCCGGCTGAAGAGCAACATCACGCTGCATATCGAGAATGGCGCGACCATCCTCGCGGCGCCGCCGCCCAGCGACGGCGTCGGGGGCTACGACCTCGCCGAGCCAATGGACCCGGCCTACGACAGGTTCCAGGATTTCGGCCACAGCCACTGGAAGAACAGCCTGATCTGGGGCGAGGGGCTCCACGATATCGCGATCACCGGGCAGGGGCTGATCCATGGCAAGGGGCTGGGGCGCGGCGACGGCAAGGATAACTGGCTGAGCGACCCGACCGGACCGGGGACGGGCAACAAGGGCGTAGCGCTCAAGAATTGCCGCAACGTCACGTTCACCGATTTCCGGATGCTCGAGGGCGGCTGGTTCGCAATGCTGCTGACCGGGGTCGACAATCTCACCATCGACAACGTCCTGATCGACACCAACCGCGACGGGATGGATATCGATTGCTGCAAGAATGTCCGGGTGACGAATTGCACCGTCAATTCGCCATGGGACGACGGCATCTGCCCCAAGAGCAGCTTCGCGCTGGGCTATCCGCGGGTGACCGAGAACCTCACCATCGCCAACTGCCTCGTCACCGGCAATTACGAGGTCGGATCGGTGCTGGCGGGCACCTGGAAGAAGATGCCGCCGGACTTCGCCCCCAAGATCCATGGCCGGATCAAGTTCGGCACCGAAACCAACGGGGGCTTCCGCAACATCGCGATCAGCAACTGCATCTTCGAGGACAGCCGGGGGCTCGCCTTCGAGACGGTCGATGGCGGGATGATCGAGGATGTGACGGTCTCCAACCTGACGATGCGTGGGATCGTCAACGCACCGCTCTTCCTGCGGCTGGGCAAAAGGATGCGCGGGCCCGCGGGGCGGCCGATCGGGACGATGAAGCGGGTGCTGATCCAGAATGTCGTCAGTTCGGGCGCCAACCTGTTGCCCTCGGTGATGGCGGGCCTCACCGGGCATCCGATCGAGGACGTCAAGCTCAGCGACATCTATCTCCACCATGTCGGCGGTGCGCCCGAGGCGATGGCGAAGCTGAGCCCGGACGAGAACGAACTCGGCTATCCCGAGGCGACGATGTTCGGCGATCTGCCCGCGACCGGGCTGTTCCTGCGCCACATGCGGGGCGTCGAGCTGAGCAATGTCGAGGTCGCGGTCGCCGCGCCCGATCCGCGCCCCGCGGTGTGGATGCAGGATGTGGCCGGGGCGGATTGCTTCCGGGTGCGGGCGCGGGCGGGGTCGCCCTGTTTCTCGCTCGATCAGGTCGAGGGTTTCCGCAGCTTTGGAAGTCCCGGGCGGCCCGATCGCACGATCGCCAAGGCCGATCGGGAAGTTTTTTGACGGATCTCAGGCAAGCGCGCCGCCGCGGCCCCGCGCGCGGCGCCGATGCGGCGCCGAAACATTCGCACATTTGTCCCTGCGCCAATTTTTGGCATATGAAAGCGTAACGGGACAAAGAAGGGACAATCGTGGCCGATATCGAGGATGAGGATGGCGACGGACGCCGCTATCGCGCGCCGGCGCTGGAGAAGGGGCTCGACATTCTCGAACTGCTCGCCGCGGAGAGCGCGCCGGTCACGCTGACCGGGATCGTCAACCGGCTCGGCCGCTCGCATGGCGAGCTGTTCCGCATGATCCAGGTGCTCGAGTTTCGCGGCTATATCGAACAGGACACGACGTCGGACGGCTATCGGCTGACCGATCGGCTCTTCTCGCTGGGGATGCAGCAGCCGCGCACGCGCACGCTGATCGAGGTGGCGCTGCCGGTGATGCGGCAGTTGACCCTGGCGGTGGGGCAGGCCTGCCATCTGGCGCTGCACACGCTGGGCGAGATGGTGGTGGTGGCGCGGATGGAATCGAGCGAGCAGCTCGGCTTCTCGGTGCGCGTCGGATACCGGCGTCCGCTGCACCAGGCGGCGTCGGGGATCGTGCTCTACGCCTTCCAGCCCGAGGATGTGCGGCGGCGCTGGGAGGAATTGTTCAACCCCAAGCTCGGCGACAAGGAACTGGCCGAATTCCGCGAGCATGCCGATCAGGTCCGCGCGCGTAATGTCGAACAGACGCCGAGCCGGTTCGTCGCGGGGGTGACCGATATCTCCGCCCCGGTGATGCGCGGCGGCGCGGCTGCGGCGGCGCTGACGGTGCCGTATCTCAAGAAGCTCCAGCCCTCGGTTTCGCGGGGGGAAACGGCGGAACTGGTGCGGCAGGCGGCGGAGAAGATCTCCGCGCAGCTGGTGGAGGGGGATAGCCGACTCTAGAGAGTTCGGGGCGAGGCTTGAAATGTAGGATTTGGCTTGCTCCAAGGGCTTCGCCGATACCCGGCCGCTCTTTGATTCCGTGGAGCCCCTTCGATCCTACAAACGCGGTCAAACGGGGTGTGCCAAAGGTCACCAATGAAGCGATTTTGCGGGACCTTATCGGATAGCGTCGCCGACGCCGCCTAGGTGGTCCAACCCCCGTCGATCACGTGGATCTGCCCGGTGGTGAAGCTCGACTCGTCCGAGGCCAGGTAGAGCGCGAGCGCGGCGATCTCTTCCGCCTTGCCCAGCCGGCCCATCGGCTGCCGCGCTTCGAAATCGGCGCGGGCCTTTTCGTAATCTCCCGTCTGGCGGAGACGGTCGTTGAGCGAGGGCGTGTCGACGGTGCCCGGGCAGATCGCGTTGCAGCGGATGCCGCGCCCCACGAAATCGACCGCGACATGCTTGGTCAAGCCGATCACCGCCGCCTTGGATGCGCCATAGGCGAAGCGGTTGGGCACGCCGGTGACCGAGCTCGACACCGAGGCCATGTTGACGATCGAGCCGCCGCCCTTCGCGATCATCGCGGGGAGGGCGGCGCGAATCGTGCGGAACATGGCGGTGACGTTGAGGTCGAACGAGCGCGACCAGTCGGCCTCGGTGCAGTCTAGGATCGTGCCGCCCGCGACCATGCCGGCGCAGTTGAACAGGATGTCGAGCGGGCCGGCTTCGGCGAAGACGCGCTCGATCGCTTGCGCGTCGAGCACGTCGAGTTGGGCGGCCTTGCAGCCATCGACCGGGATCGCCTCGCGGTCGGTCGCCCAGACGGTGGCGCCCTGCGCGGCGAACAACTCGGCGGCGGCGCGGCCGATGCCCGCGCCTGCGCCGGTGATCAGCGCGGTCTTGCCGGCCAGCCTCATGCGGGCACCGGGGCTTGCGCCGAGAGGAGTTTCTCGGCCTTGAGTTCATCCCACAAAGCGGCGGGGATGGCCGTCTCGTGACGCTCCACGGTTTCCTGGACCTCCTTGATACTGGCGAGTCCGGGGATGACCGAGGCCACCGCCGGATGCGCGAGCGGGAATTGCAGCGCCGCGGCGCCGAGCGCAACGCCGTGCCGCGTACAGACCGCCTCGATCATGCGGGCACGCTCGACGATGGCGGCAGGCGCGGTTTCGTAATTGTAGGTTGCGCCGCCGGTGAGCAGGCCCGAATTGTACGGGCCGCCGATGACGATCGCGGTGCCCTCGGCCTGGCAGCGCGGGAAGAAATCGGTGAGCGCGCCCTGTTCGAGCAGCGTGTAGCGGCCCGCCATCAGGATCACGTCGAGATGGACCCGGTCCATGATCTCGATCGCCACTTCGGTCTCGTTGACCCCGATCCCGAACGCGTCGATCGCGCCCTCGTCGCGCAGCCGCTGGAGCGCGCGGAAACCGCCGCCGTCGAACAATTGGGCGAGCATCGCGGGATGTGCATCGCCATGAGTGAGGCGGCCGATATCGTGGATGAAGAGGATCTCGATCCGGTCGCGGCCCAAGCGCGCAAGGCTGTCGTCGTGCGAGCGGAGCACGCCGTCATGGGTATAGTCGTAGATGGGCTCGAACGGCTCCTGGGTGAAGAAGCAGTTGCGTTCGGGCGGGAAGGGCCCCTGGGCGGGGATCATCACGCGGCCGACCTTGGTCGAGACGATCGTCTCCGCGGCGAGCGCCGCGCCGAGGCGCTTCTCGGCGAGGCCGAGGCCGTAATGCGGGGCGGTGTCGGCATAGCCGAGTCCGGCCTGTTGCGCGGCGAGGATGGTGGCGCGCGCGTCCTCAGGGGCGATCTCGCGATAGAGATTGCCGAGCGGGGCGGTGCCGAAGCCGAGTTCCGGGACGCTCAGCGCGCCGATCGTGCGCCTGCGAATCACTGCTCTCCCAGGCTGAAGATGCGGGTCATCGGAAGCCATTTTTCGCCCTGTGCGGCATGCGGCAATGCCTTTTGGAAGCGCCACATCAGGGCTTCCCAATCGGTATTCTCGGGCGGCTCCGGGGCGGGGCGGGGGAAATCGGCGGCGACCTCCGCGATCATTACCATCCGGTCGCCGGTGCGCCAGATTTCCATGTCGAGAAAGCCCCGCGCGCGGATATAGGCAGTCACCGCCGGCCACACCGCGCCCGGTGCGTGGCGCGCCTCATATTCGGCGATCAGCGCCGCATCGTCGACCAGATCGAGCGCGAAGCACAAGCGCTGTCCCATCACTTTTCCTCTCCGTTGTAGCGACCATAACTCATATCCGAGCTTGCGCCAGCTGCCTTTGGCACATATGAAAATGGAAAGCATCTGCAAACGCACGAGCGGAGAGGGCGAAGTTTGACGGTCATTACCAAGCTCCGTGTGCTCGACATCCGCTTTCCCACGTCGCAGCGGCTCGATGGATCGGACGCGATGAACGCCGATCCGGATTACTCGGCGGCTTATTGCGTCCTCGAGACCGATCTCGGCGGGTTCGAGGGGCATGGGCTGACCTTCACCATCGGGCGCGGCAACGATATCTGCTGCCACGCGATCCAGGCGCTGGCGCCGCTGGTCGAGGGGCTCGATCTCGACTGGATCCGCGAGGATGGCGCGCGCTTCTGGCGGCATCTCACCGGCGACAGCCAATTGCGCTGGATCGGACCCGAAAAGGGCGTGATCCATCTCGCCACCGGCGCGGTCGTCAACGCCGTCTGGGACCTGCTCGGCAAGACCGCGGGGAAGCCGCTGTGGCGGCTGATCGGCGAGATGAGCCCGAAGGAGCTGATCGGGCTGATCGATTTCCGCTACATCACCGATTGCATCACGCCGGCGGAAGGTCTGGCGCTGCTTGAGGCGCGCGCGGTGGGGAAGGCGGAGCGGTTCGAAATACTCGAGCGCGAGGGCTATCCGGCCTATACGACCTCCGCCGGCTGGCTGGGTTACTCCGACGCCAAGCTGCGGCGGCTGTGCCGCGAGGCGGTCGAGGCGGGGTTCGACCATGTGAAGCTCAAGGTCGGGCGCAGCGTTGAGGACGATATCCGCCGCGTTGCGATTGCGCGCGACGCGCTGGGGCCGGACCGCAAGCTGATGATCGACGCCAACCAGGTGTGGGAAGTCGATGAGGCAATCGCGCACCTCAAGGCGCTGGCCTTTGCCGACCCCTGGTGGATCGAGGAGCCGACCAGCCCCGACGATATCGAGGGGCACCGCGCGATCCGGGAGGCGATCGCGCCGATGCGCGTCGCGACCGGCGAGATGTGCCAGAACCGGGTCATCTTCAAGCAGCTGATCATGCGCGGCGCGATCGATGTGGTCCAGATCGACGCGTGCCGGCTGGGCGGGGTGAACGAGGTACTCGCGGTGCTGCTGATGGCGGCGAAATACGAGCTGCCGGTGTGCCCGCATGCGGGGGGTGTGGGGCTGTGCGAATATGTCCAGCACCTCGCGATGATCGACTATCTCGCCTTTGCCGCGACGATGGAGAATCGGGTGATCGAATATGTCGACCATCTCCACGAGCATTTCGTCGATCCGTGCGTGGTGCAAAACGGGGCGTATCTGGTGCCCGAGCGACCGGGCTTCTCGATCGAGATGAAGCGGAGAACGCTGATGGAATACGCCCATGGCGCCGAAAGGGCGACGGCCGCCTTAGAGTGGCAGGGGCGGTGAAACGAGTTCGGACGGGGCGCGTCGGACAGCGCTCCCCGTTCGCCGCGGTCCTGCGCTGTCACATGCCTCTGCGGCAGCGCAGGACTCGCCTGTTTCGGGGACTGGCGATTGCGGGGTAGGGCGCTAGCCTGTATCCCGCTTTCACGCACGTAGGCGCTTTGCACTGGCGAATCCCGGCGAGAGACCGGAATCGATTTTTAGGAGACGTGGCTTTGAAGGGATTTCTGGGCGCGGCCGCGCTGATCACGGCGCTGTTTTCTTGCCAGGCAATGGCCTCCGAAGTCGTCACCGTGCCGCACGGCGTGGTGGTGACCCCCGATGGCGGCCCGGCCAAGCGCGTCCGCGTGATCGCCTATGGCGATTCGAGCTTCCGGGTGACAGCGCTGCCAGTCATCGACCTCAACCTGCCCGCGAGCCTGATGGTGACGGCGCAGCCGAGTGGCGATCCCGAGGTGACCAATGCCAAGGGCGTGGTGACGCTCAAGCTGCCGCACGCGACCGCCGAGATCCGCCTGTCCGACGGCAATGTCCGCTTCCGCGACGCCAAGGGCAGTATCGTGCTGACCGAAGCGACCCGGGGCCTCTTCATCCCGTCCTCCGGCACGCCGGGCTATCTCAGCATCGATCAGCAGTTCAACCGCAGCACCGATGAGGGGTTCTTCGGGCTCGGCCAGCACCAGAACCGGCAGATGAACTATAATGGCGAGGACGTCGAACTCGCCCAGCACAATATGGACATCGCGGTCCCGTTCGTCGTCTCGACGCGCAATTACGGGCTGCTTTGGGATAACAATGGCATCAGCCGCTTCGGGAATCCGGTCCCTTACCGTCACGTCGGCGAGACGATGCTGGTGACGAGCGGCGGAAAGCCCGGCTGGAAGGCCGATTATTATCTGGGCGAGCGGCTGGCGGTGAGCCGGCAGGAAAAGTTCATCGACTATCAGTTCATCAAGGATCAGGTGAACTGGCCCGCCGCCGCCAAGGCGCAGACCCAGGCCTCGCCCGAGAGCGGCCAGAACACCCAGGGCGTGGTGGTCGGCAAGCAGCATGTCGTCTGGTCGGGCGATGTCGTCCCGGACAAGACCGGCATCCACAAGTTCCGCCTTTATGTCTCGAGCTATGTGAAGCTCTATATCGACGGCAAGCTGGTGATCGACGCGTGGCGGCAGAACTGGAATCCCTGGTTCCGCAATTTCGACCTGCCGATGACCAAGGGCAAAAAGGTCAGCATCCGGATCGAATGGGAACCCAATGCCGGCTATATCGCCTTTTTCCACAGCAACCCGATGGAAGCACCCGACCGGCATTCGCTGTGGATGTCGTCGGACACCGCCAAGGCGATCGATTATTACTTCGTCGCGGGCGAGAATATGGACGGCGTGATCGCCGGCTATCGCGCGCTGACCGGCAAGGCCGAGATGATGCCCGTCTGGGCCTATGGCTTCTGGCAGAGCCGCCAGCGCTACGAGACGCAGGAGCAGCTGCTCGGCGTGGTCCGCGAATATCGCAAGCGGCAGATCCCGATCGATAATATCGTCCAGGACTGGTTCTACTGGCCCGAAAACCAGTGGGGCTGCCACTGCTTCGATCCCAAGCGCTTCCCCGATCCGGTGGGCATGGTGAACGAGGTCCATGCGATGAATGCGCGGGTGATGATTTCGGTCTGGCCGAAATTCTATCCCAATACGAAGAACGCGCAGGAGCTGAACGCCAAGGGCTTCCTGTATCAGGGGAACCTCGAAGCCCATGAAAAGGACTGGGTCGGCCCCGGCTATGAGAATACCGATTACGATCCCTATGCTCCCGAGGCGCGGCAAATCTATTTCCGCCAGATGAAAGAGGGGCTGGTCGACAAGGGTTTCGACGCCTGGTGGATGGATGCGACCGAACCCGATATCCATTCGAACCTGTCGATCGAGGAGCGCGCCGAGCGGATGGGACCCACGGCGATGGGGCCGGGCGCGGCGTTCTTCAACAGCTTCCCGCTCGTCCATGGCGGCGGCGTGGCGGACGGGCTGCGCGCGGCGAGGCCCGATGTGCGCCCTTTCATCCTGACGCGTTCAGGCTTTGGCGGCACGCAGCGGACGAGTTCGGCCCTGTGGTCGGGCGATGTCGCGTCGCGCTGGAGCGACCTGCGCGACCAGATCTCGGCGGGCACCAACCTGTCGATGTCGGGCATCCCCAACTGGACCCACGATATCGGCGGCTTCGCGCTCGAGGACCGTTATACACGGCAGGACCCGGCGCACACCGCCGAGTGGCGTGAGCTCAACCTGCGCTGGTTCCAGTTCGGCGCCTTCAGCCCGCTGTTCCGCAGCCATGGCGAGACGCCCAAGCGCGAGATCTTCGAGATCGCGGCGAATGACCAGCCAATGTACGATTCGATGGTCGCGTACGACCGGCTCCGCTACCGGCTGATGCCCTATATCTACACGATCGCCGCCGACACCTGGCACCATGACGGGACGATGATGCGCGGGCTCGTCATGGACTTTCCGGGCGACCGCAAGGCGTGGAATATCGACGACGAATATATGTTCGGACCAGCCTTTCTCGTGGCGCCGGTGACCGAGTTCGAGGCGCGCGAGCGTGACGTGTATCTGCCTGCCGGCACCGGCTGGTATGATTTCGCGACCGGGGTTTTCTACAAGGGCGGGCAGGTGGTGAAGGCCAATGCGCCGCGCGAGTGGATGCCGCTGTTCGTCCGCGCCGGATCGATCGTACCGACGGGCCCGGCGACGCAATGGACCGGCGAGCAGCCCGACGGGCCGATCGTGCTGCATGTCTTCACCGGGGCAAATGGCAGCTTCTCGCTCTACGAGGATGACGGGCTGAGCCCCGGCTACAAGCAGGGTCAGTTCGCGCGGGTGCCGGTGAAGTGGGACGAGGCTACGGCCACGCTGACCATCGGTGCGCGGGAGGGTAGCTATCCGGGAATGCCGGGCAAGCGCGCGATCTCGGTTCGCTTCTACGGGCCGGGTGCGGCGACGGTGCCGGACTTTGGCGAGAACGGCGCGATCAGCCTGGTGTACAAGGGCGAGCAGCTGGTGGTGCGGCGACCGTAACCATCTTCGCCGGGATGAGGGTTAGAGTTTGTAGATGCGGCGGGCGTTGTCGTTGAAGACGGCGGCGCGGGACTGCGACGGGATCGCTGCCTTAGCTTGGGCGAGCCACCCCGCGTAGCTGCCGGCGAGGTTGAGCACCGGCCAGTCGCTGCCCCAGATCAGCCGGTCGGGTCCGAACAGGTCGAACAACCAGGCGATGGCCCAGTCCATGTGCCTGGCGGGTATCTCCGTCACCAAGCCGGAGAGCTTGCAGCTGATATTCGGAAAGCCCGCGAGGTTGTCGAGGTCGAGCTGCCAGTCGGAAATGCCGTTTGCGAAATCCGGCTTGGCAGCGTGATCGACGACGATCGACAGCGTGGGATGGCGGAGCGCCAAGCGCTCGAGTTCGGGCAAATGCCGTGGGCGGACGAGCGCGTCGAACACCAGCCCCTGCTCGGCCATCGCGGCCAGACCGGGATCGAGCGCGGGGTTGTCGAGGAAGCCGGCGGGATAGCCCTGGACCATCGGCCTGAGGCCCTTGAGCCATGGGCTGCGGGGCAGAGGCAGCGTCAGGTCGGCCCAGCCGACCACGCCGAGAATGAAGTCGTGCCGCCCGGCCAGCTCGAGTAGCCAGAGCGTGTCGCGCGCACTCTCCTGGCTCTGGACGAGCACGCTGCCGGTGACGCCGCACGGCAGCGCCACCGCCTCCCAATCCGCGGGCAGGAAGTCGCAGTGGATCGCCGCCTCGGCCTCGGTCGGCCAGCTGCAATCGTGCTCGCCCAGCCTCCAGAAATGCTGGTGCGCGTCGATCAAGCGGCGGCTTTCCCCGCGCTGCGGGCGAAGGCGAACACCGCGACGAAGGCCAGGGCGGGGACGAGCATCGCCAGCGCGATCGACGACTTGTCCGAGATGTAGCCCATCACCGCGGTCAGCACCGCGCCGCCGATGATCGACATGACCAGCAGCGACGATCCCGCCTTGGTGAGCGGGCCGAGGCCGCGCAACGACAGCGCGAAGATCGTCGGGAACATGATCGACATGAACAGGCTGGTCGCGATCAGCGCGGCGAGGCCGGTGCTGCCGCCCACAAGGGCGCCGACGATGCAGAGCAGAACGTTGATCGCGGCGAACCCGGCGAGCAGCTTCGCCGGTGCGATCCGGCTCATCGCCGCGGCGCCGAGGAAGCGGCCGACGAACAGCAGGACCAGCGAGATGGTGATCGCCTGCGCCGCCCATTTCTCGCCGGTCCCGGGCAGTTCGGCCTGGGTGTAGCGGATCAGGAAGCTCCACACCCCGACCTGCGCGCCGACATAGAAGAATTGCGCGACCACCCCGAGCAGGAAGAGCGGCTTGCCGAACAACGCGCCGTAATCGCCCTTGCTGGCGACTTCGTCCTCGACCTTGGCCGCGGCGGGCGGGAACTTCACGAAGGCGACGAGCGCCGCCCAGACTAGCACGAACAGGCCGATCACGAGGTATGGGCCCTTCACCGCCGCGGTCTCGGCGGCGTAATAGGCCTGGAGCGCGCTGTCGCTCATCGCCGCGGTCTGCTCGGGGGTATATTCGACGCCCGAAAGGATGAAGTTGCTGCCGATCAGCACGCCGGTGATCGAGCCGAGCGGGTTGAAGCTCTGCGCGAAATTGAGGCGCTGCTCGGCGCCCGAGGGATCGCCGAGCACGGTCACCAGCGGATTGGCCGAGGTTTCGAGAAAGGCGAGGCCGCTCGCGAGCACATAGAGCGCGAGCAGGAAGAAGGCGTAGCTGCGCGAATCCGCGGCGGGGAGGAAGAGCAAAGCGCCCGCGCCGAACAGCGCGAGGCCGAGCACCACCGCGGCCTTGTAGCCGAAGCGCTTCATGAACAAGGCGGCGGGGATCGCGAAGCAGAAATAGCCGAAATAAAAGGCCGACTGGATCAGGCCGGTCTGGAAATCGTCGAGGATGAACGCCTTTTTGAAATGCTTCATCAGCACGTCGTTGAGGTTGTTCGCCGCGCCCCACAGGAAGAAGAGGCTGACGATCAGGATCAGCGGCAAGAGGTAACGTTTCGCCTTGTCGGTCATATCAATCCCCTCCCGTCGATTTTGATCACCGGCACGAAATCGCCGGGCCTGGCGCGAGGCAGGGTGACTTCGAGGCCCCCCGCGTTTCGCGCGAACTTGGTCTTGCCGCCGCCGAGCAAGGCGATGCGCTCGATCTGCGCATCGGCAGGGATCGATTTGAGCGTCACCGGCGCATCAGGCCATTTCAGGAACGCGGCGTAGAGCGCGCCCTTGTTGACCGTGTAGCGCACATCGCCCGGCGCGAACTCGACCTTGCCTTCATTGAATGCGGCGCCGGTGACCTTGGTCGGCCCCTCGCCAAAGACGCGCCATGGCCGCGAGCCGAAGATCGCCGCGTCGCCGTTGCGCTTGGTCCACGCGGTGATGCCGGCGACGATCTTCTCCTCCTCGCTGTCGATCGTGCCGTCGCCGCGGACGGGGATCGAGAGGAGGAGGTTGCCGTTCTTCGATACGACGTCGCACAGGCGCTGGATCACCCTTTCGGCGGGGACATAGCCCTTCGCGTCATAGCGCCAGCGGCTGTAATGCCAGTCGCCGATGCAGGTGGCGGTCTGCCATGGCCGCGCGCGGAGCCGATCGGAGAAACCGCGCTCGACGCTTTCGACCAGCGCGCGTTGCTGGAAGTCGCTGAGGCTGTTTACCGTCATCACCACATCGGGCGCGCCGTTCACCTGGTTCGCATGATCGTAATAATGCGCCAGGGCTTCGAGCCCGACGCTGCCGAAGGGAAGGCCGTAGCCGTCCTGATAGATGATGTCGGGCTTGTACTTCTCGACCATGTCCTTCTGGCGGAGCAGCCATTTGGCGACGAATAGCGGGTTCTGCTCGGGCGCGAATTCCATCCAGCGGCCCGAATGGACATCGACCCAGTCCTGCATCGCTTCCTTGGTGGTGATGCCGCCCGGGGGCACCATCGAGGGACCGGTATAAAGCTCCTGCGGATCGAGCCCGTCCCACCATTTCCCCGCGCCGTCCTCCTTGCGCAGCCTGAACGCGTCGTAGCGTTCGCCCGCGCGCGGGCCCTCGGCGTCATAGCCGTAGGCGGTCTGCCACCAATGCCAGGCGTGCGAACTGTGGTTCGAGACGCCGAAGCGCAGCCCCTCGCGGCGGACGATCTTTTCCCAGGTGCCGATAATGTCGCGCTTGGGACCCACCCGAAGCGTGTTCCACGCGTGGTGCTTGCTGTCGAACGTGTCGAGATTGTCGTGATGGCAGCCGAGCGCCATGAAATATTTGGCGCCCGCCGCCTTGTAGAGCCCGATCAGGTGTTCGGGGTCCCAATTCTCCGCCTTCCAGAGATTCTCGATCTCCATGAAGCCGGTGTCGGCGGGATGGCCGTAATGTTTGAGGTGATGCTCGTAAAAGGGGTTGCCCTGCTGGTACATCTGGCGGCCGTACCAGTCGCCATTTTCGGGGACGCACTGCGCGCTCCAATGCGCCCAGATGCCGAACTTGGCGTCGCGGAACCATTCGGGGACGGCGTAGGCATTGCCGAGCGCCGACCAGTTGGGCTCGATCGGTGCCGATGCCGCCGGGAGCGGGGCGAGCGCCGCCGCGGCGCTGCCGCCCATGCTTCCCAGAACGCCTCTGCGCGTGACCCGCATCGCTCTCCTCTCGACTGCCCTGCGTTCTTACAGGTGCAATTCTATTTCATCAGGGCAAAAGCCTAGCCGGACGCGCGAGGGGTGGCAAGGGCGGTCAGCAGGATGGCGAAGGCAGCACCGCGGCTACGCCGTCAATGGTGAGCGATGCGGCACCCGCAGAGCCGGCGGCGGCATAGGTGGTGGCGGGCGGAATCGTCCCGTCGCCATCGCCGTCGGTGCCGTACTGCCAGCCATTTTCCCCGCCATTGCCGCCAGTTCCCGGTGTTAGGGTGACGATGAACTGCGCGGGAGGGTGGCTGGGGTCGACGGTGAGCGTCACGATCGCGTTGCCGCCGGCGCCGCCGGTCCCACCGGGGCAGGAATATTGCGGGGTCTGCATGGCGAGCCCGCCGCCCGGCCAATTGGTGAGCACGACCCAGCCGCCGGTGCCGCCAGTGCCACCTTGGCCACCGGTGGCCGCGAGCGGGATGACGCGCCCGCTGTCGCCGGTGAGGTCGAGCGGCGGGATCGTCAGGGTGATCGCGCCGTCGCCGCCCGTGCCGCCGACCACGCCCGGCGTGGGCAGGGTGGAGGGCGCCAGGGCCTGACCCCAGGTGAAGGTGGCCGCGCCGTTCGTGCCCGCTGCGCCTGGGCCGCCGGGGCCGCCCGCCTGGGTTGCGCCGGTCGCGGTCGGCTTGATCGCGGGGCTGACCGTGGCGGTTGCGCTTTGCGCGAGCGATCGCCCGAACTGATCGTGCGCGGTGACCGTCACCGGTCCGGAGGCGGCGATGACGACATAGCGCGAGCCGCTTGCCGGGGCGGTGCTGCCGTCGGGCAGGATGCAATAATCGGCGCCCTGCGAATTCCAGCTGAGCAAGGCGAGACCGTTGACCGCGACGGTTGGCGGCTGGACCGAGACGGTCAGCGCGAGTTGCTCGAACGGTCGCGGCGCCGCCAGCTCGCCGCTCGGCGGAACGATGAGGCCGTCGAACGCGAACGCGACACTGCCCGGTGCGCCAGGACCGCCGTTGCTCCCCGCGAACATGCCGCCCGAGGGCGCGCCCGGTCCGCCGGCGCCACCCGCGATCGCGATGATATATTGGGCGGGCGGCAGGCTGGGATCGACGGTAAGCTCGACCACCGCGTTGCCGCCCGGACCGCCATCGCCGCCGTTCATGCCGAAGACATAGGCGCTCGCCTGGAGCGATCCCGGCTGGCCGCCGGTGCCGCCCGTACCGCCGGTGACGGCGATCTGGATGACCTGCTGGGGCTGATCGGAGCTGTCGAGCGGCGGCACGGTCGCGGTGAGCGTTCCCGTGCCCCCGGGCCCTCCGGTCCCGCCAGCCCCCAGGGCGGCGAAGGCGGTATATTGCTCGGCCTCGACCGGATAGGTCTGATTATTGATCGTGACGACCTGGGCGCCACTGCCGTCATTCTCCAGATAGGCCGAAATGCTGCCCATGGTGAGGTTATAGCCCAGGACCTGCGGCTGATAGGCGGGGCTCATGTTCGGGGTGATGGTCGCGTTCTGGCCGGTGGTGCCGGTCGCACCGGGGGTGCCGGTAACCGAATAGCCCGCCTGATTGGGGACGATCGCCGGGCTGACCTGGATCGTCTTCTGCTGCTGCACCGTCTGCCCGTTCGCGCCGACCGCGGTGATGGTGAAGAGGCGTGTCGCCTGGAGGATGACATAGGCGGTGCCGCTCGCCGGAAGCTGCTGGCCGTCATCGGCGAGGCAGTGATCGGCGTTGGGCGCATTCCAGGTCACCTGCGCCAGCCCGCCGACGCCGACCGTCGCAGGCTGGACGACGAGCGAAAGCGACAGCGTCTCGACCGAGAGGGTGAGGGTGCTTTCGAGGACCAATGGCTGGTCCTGGCCGGGCACGGTCTGGGTGGCGGTGAGGAGGAAGGGGACGTCGCCGGTGCGGGTGAGCGCCTCGGTCTGGAAGCCGCCGGTGCCGGGGATGTTCGGGACGGTTGCCGATAGGGGGCTGCCCGAATCCGCGGGCTGATAGGCAAGCGTGCAGGTCACGCCCTCGCCGGTCGCGATCCAGTTGAGCGTGCCGGGCATGCCGTAGAGCACGTCGATATCGTCGAGCGGGACCGGCATCAGCGGGGTGAGGCTGAACACCACCGGGAATTTGCTCACCGGGCAGCTCATCATGCGCGGGCTGAGCGGGTTGGTGCCGCCCGAGGCATTCTCCTGGATATCGACCGTGGATTCACCGACCTGACCGTTGATCGTTACCGCGAACATAAAGGTCAGCCCCGATCCCTTGACGTCGGCGGCGCCACCCGGGGCGAAGAGCGTCACCGTTCCGCCGTCGGTCGCATAGGTCCAGCCGGGCGCCGGGGTCACGACGATGTCGGTCGCCGCGATCAGGTCGCCGGCATTGGTGCCGCGGGGGAAGGTCACGACGATCTGCTGGCAGGTGACCTCGCGGCCGCTATTGTTATCGACCGCGAGCGTCAGCCAGGCAGGGGTGTTCACCTGGAGCGGGTTGGGCTGCGCGGTGAAGGCATAGTCGAGCAGGGGCGGCTGGAGTGCCGCGACGCTGACCTTGAGCACCATGTCTTCCTCCATCAGGGCAGCACCACCGCATAGCCGTCGACCGTCGCGCTCGCGGTTCCGGCGACCGCGCCGCCGCCGCCGCCCGCGCCGGCGGTGACGGTGATCAGATATTGCGCGGTGGTGGTCGCGTTGGGATCCCAGCTGAGATTGAGCGTGGCGTTGCCGCCATTGCCGCCGGGGGCATCGCCGAACTGGCCCTCTCCGCTGCCGCCGCCGCCGCCCGGCCCGGCGGTCAGGGCGATCGGGATGACCTGCCCCCCGCCCGACGTGTCGAGCGGGGGAAGCGCGATCGTCAGGTCGGCATCGCCGCCGGCGCCGCCGGCCGATGGGGGACTCCAGACCCAGACCGGCCCTTCGATGCTGCGGCCCGCCATATATCGCGTGGCCGATTGGCCGCCCGCGCCCCAGGGCGCGACGATATTCTGGCCAGGCGCGTTGGCGACGATGTTCGGGTTGACCTGGATCGTCAGTTGCTGGGGCAGGGTCTGGCCGTCGGCGCCGACCGCGGTGATGTTGAAGGTTTGCTGCTGCTGGAGCAGCACATATTTCTCGCCCACTGCGGGCAGCGTGCTGCCGTCATCCTCGTCGACGCAATGATCGGCGTTGACCGCGACCCAGCGCACCCGCGCAAGGCCGTTCACGCCCACCACGGGAGGCTCGGCATAGAGGGTCAGGCCGAGCGTCGCCACGGTGATCGGGAGCGAGGCGGTCTTGGTCAGCGGCTGGTCCTGGTCGGCCGGGGTCATTTGCGCGGTCAGGAGGAAATCGACCTCGCCGTTCCGCGTGAGCGCTCGCGTCGTGTAGGAACCGCCCGTCGGGCTGTTGGGAACATTGTCGGTCACCATGTTCCCGCTATTGTCGGGCACATAGCTCAGCGTGCAGGTCACGCCCGCGCCGGTCGCGGTCCAGGTGAGGGTGGCCGATTTGCCGTGCGGGATATTGGTGTTGGTCACGGGCACGGCGGTGAGTGCGCTGAGCGTGAAATCGACCGGATATTTGGCCGCGACCCAGGTGTAGGAGCGCACGCCCGCCGGGTTGGCGGGGTTCGACGCGCTCTCATCGATCAGCACGTTCGCGCTTCCCGCCTGATTGTTGGCGGTCATCGCGAGGACGAAGACCAGCCCCTCTCCCTTGACCACGATGCTGCCGCCCGGCGGGGTGAAGATCACCTGCCCGCCATCCTGCTTCACGCCCCAGTCCGCGGCGGGAGGAACGGTGTCGATCTGGGCGGTGGCGATCAGGTCGGCGGCGTTGGTGCCGACCGGCACCGTCACGATGATCTGCGTGCAGGTGACATTGGCGCCCGTCTGATTGCTCGCCGTGATCGTTAGCGACAGGGGCGTGCCCACCTCGATGGGATCGGGCTGGGTCGCGACCGAATAGGTCAACAGGGTAGAGCTGGGATCGGATAGTTGCATCGTGTTTCAAAGCCCTGATTTGGGGGTGAATTGCAGCCAGCCGTCGATCAGCCGGGGCGGCTTGCCGGGCAATCTCGCCTTGGCGTCGGCGGTGACGATCGCGTCGGTTTCCCAATCGGTGGGATCGGTGCCCGCGCCGGTGTGGCGCATCCAAGCCCAGCTGCCATTCTGTTCGGCGGGGACGGGCATGCGGATCGTGTCCCACTGGGTCAGGATCGGGCCGACGCGGAAGGTGACGCCCATGCGCTTGAGCGCGTCCGTATAGAATTCGGAGGGCAGCTCGAAGCTGGTCACCGGCTGCATGCCGGTGTTCGCGTGGATCTTGCCGCGCGGATCGAGCAGCATGGTGAGCATCACCGTTGGGGCCTGCCCCGAGTCCACGAAGGGCAGTGACAGGTAATTGCCGGGCACCACCGGCACGACATAGGGCGAGATCGCGGCGCTCGAGGCGTGGACGGCGTTGAACCGGCCGTAATTGTCGGAGGTGAAATAGCCGATCACCCCGTCGTCGAGCAGCTCGGGGCTGCCGAGGCGGATCGGGAAGGAGAAGCCCGCGAGCCCGGCGTCCTGCGCCTGGAGCGTGTCGCGCCAGCTCTGGTTGGTCGCGGCATTGCCATAAAGCTCGAACTGGAGTTCGACGCGGATCAGCGCGAGCGGGCGGCCGATCAGCACCGCGAGATCATGGTCGGACTGGCCGCCGGGCGGGTCGACCGTCCAGAGCGTCTCGTCGATCGACTGGTAGAGCGCCTGGAACGCCGCGACGCGCGCGGTGGGGGCGATGGCCGACCCCTGGGTGAAGGCGGAGAGCGCGGCGCCCAAGTGCGGGTTGGCGATCTGGGAGGGATCGGTGACGGCGGGGTTGGGGCCCGGCGCGGGGAGCCAATCGACCCTCTGGCCGCTTTGGTCGGCGAGCACGATCAGTTCGCCCAGCGCCGTTCCGCCCGCGTCATAGACCGCGATCGATTGGTCGAGATGGTTGGGGAGCAGCCAGCCGCACACCGGATCGGCATCGGGCGCGTAATAGACTTCCTTGCTGTCGTCGGCGGCGTCGAACAGGCGGATGTTGAGGCGGCTGGGCTGGACGATGCGCGGCACTTGGCGGACGCGCGTGGCGGGGTTGTCGATCGTCGATCCGGCATCGGGCGAGAGGCCGGCGCCGCGGATCGGCTGGAAGTCGGCCGCCTGGCCGGTGCCGTTGCCGTTGGCGTAGAGCAGGTCGAGCACCTGGCCATAGGCGTCGACGATCACCAGCCGGTTGAACTGGAAGAAGCCGCCGCGCACCGGAAAGAAGAAGGGCGTGCCCGATCCGAAATCGAGGTCCTGGTCGCCGAGCGACACCATCGGAATGCCGCGATTTTCGGCGCCGATCGCGGCGGCGAGGGGGCCGGGGGGCGGGGGCGACGTGAGTTCGCCCGAGCGCATCAGGAATGCATCGTTGAAGCCGCTCAGGCTCTGCGAGAGGAAGCGGCTGTTGCTGATCGCCTCGATCGCGGTTTCGAGCGCCTGCATCTCGGTATCGTCGGGATGCAGCGAGACATAGGTGGCGATGCGCTTGAGGAAGGTGTCCATCGCCTGCGGGGTGAGGAAGCTGCGGCCGTTATAGGTCTGGGCGGGGACGGGCGCGGCGAGGCTTGGGTCCCACAGTTCGCCGCCGGTCCAGTTATAGAATTCGCCACCGCGGGCGATGACATTGTCGCTGCCGTCAAAGGCCCAGCCGGACTGGAGGAAGGCCCAGTTATCCTGTTGCTGGCTCTCGCCGCCAAAGACGGCGGGCTGGGGCGGGACCATCGCGCCGGAGGGGGTGTTGGCGACGGTGGGGAACCACTGGATCTCCCATTGCAGGAAGAGCGGCGACCAGGCCTGGGTCCAGGGCGCGAAGGCGAAGCCGGCCTGGAGCGGATCGGGGATGGTCGAGGTCTGCGCGGTGCCGGCGGCCATGGCGGCGGCGAGCGCTGCAGCGGCGGCGGGATCGGGGCTGGCCGGGCCGTCGGTGACGATGATCTGGGCGTTCAGCGGATCGACGAAGAAGGCCTCGACCGCGATCGCCTGCACCGCGGCGCTGACGCCGGCGGGCAGGGCTTGGGTTGCGGGGAGCGCGATGATGCCCGCCAGGCTGCCCGAGGCGCGGGTGACCGGGCCGGCGCCGGGGATCGTCACGCCGGTGACCAGCGCGTCGAGCGTGCGGCAGGGAAGAGCGGCGTTGCTGTCCGGCTCGCTTGCCGGGGGCGTCATCCCGGCGACGAGCACGACCGGATCGGACGGATGGTGGAAGGCGGGTTGGGCGGCGGGGCGCAGCGTGAGCGGATTGGCGGAGGCATTGTCGGGGATATTTGCGGAAAAGGCCGCGATGCTGTCGCTCGACGTCGGATCGGGGAGCTGGCTGGCGAGACCTGCGACCAGCGTCTGCTGCGCCGTCACCGCGGCGAGCGCCGAGCCCGGCGCGGTGGCTTCGAGTGCCTGCTGGACCATCGTCTGGATCACGGTGAGGTCGAGGCCCCAGCCTTGCTGCTCGCCCGCCTGGGTGGCGAGCGCGGCGGGAAGGCGCTGCGACTTCCACCACAAGGCGAACAGCTCCCACTGCATCGTCTTGAGCTGGCGCAGCGCGCGGTCGTAATTGCGCTGGGTGACGTTGAGCGCGGCGAGCCAGGCATCCTGCGCGGGATCGAGCGCGAAGGGCGCGGGGATTGCGGTGCCGTCGAGCGGGTCCTGCGTCGCCTGCGCCTGCGAGACGGGGACGATCTTCCAGCGGGTGCCGCCCGGTGTGGCGCCGAACCAGGCGCGGCGGATCTTGAGCTCGAGCTGCGCTACCCCGTCCGCATCGTCGAGCGTTTCGAGTGCGCCATACTGGAAGGCCTGGAGCTTGGTCTCGATCTCGCCGGTCGGGTCGCCGAGCATCGCCGCGAGCGCATCGACCGCGGTATAGCCGACCGCGACCTTCATCGCGCTGGCATCGGGATCGATCACCGGCGGGGCGCTGCTGGTCTGCCATGTGACGCCATGGACCATGCCATGGACGACCGACAGCGAGGGCGCGGCGGCCGGATTGCCGAGGACCGACCAGTTGAGCGCGGTCGGCGTGGCGCTGGCGAGAAGATCGTGGCCGGGGTCCGAATACCAGCCGCAGACCCAATAGGTCAGCTCGCTATTCTCGGCGATGCCGGACACATTGTCGTAGAAGGAGAGGATGTCGGTGAGGCTGGGCTGATAAGCGGTGAAGGTAACGTCGCTCAGCCCCGTCGCGCGCAGGAAGAGCGGGCCGCCGGGTTCGCCCTGCCACTCCTCGATCCGCTGGCTGCGGCCCATATTGGTGAGGGTGACGTTGCCCGGCTGCGAATTGCGCGGATCGGCGACCGAATTGGTGCCGTCGGCGCCCAGATAGTCGCTCTGGACCACCCAGACGGTGAGCTGGGGCGTGGCGCCGGGGGTGGCGGTCGCGAGCCGGCCGATCGCCCAGCGATTGGGGATGAAGGGAAAGGCGACCTTGTCTCCCGGCGTCGGGGCGAGGCCATGGGTGAAGGCGGCGGGGAGCTTCCAGTAGAGGTGGATGCCGGTTGCCGGGGGCACCATCGTGTCCTCGGCGAAGGGCGCGGGCATCACCTGGTCGAAACTGTTGAGCGCTTCGTAGTCGGGGGTCCAGCGCTCGAACGGTCGGTTGGATGCGCTCTGGACATGGCTGTTCGAGAGCAGGGCCTGAACGGCCATCGGCACCAGCAGGGGCGTGGGGTCGCTCATGCCGATGCTCCATTGGCGAAGATCATGCGTTCGGGCGCGCTCACCATCTGCAGCGCGAACGCCGCCGGACCCCATAGCGCGCTGTCGGACGCGAATTGCGGGAGGGCGGCGAGATGGGATTGCCAGGCATCGACGCGCAGGACGCCGTTCGGGCGATAGCTGGCGTCGAGCGTGACATTGGCGCCCGCGATCTGCTGGCCGACATCGGGGCCGGAGATGGTGCGCAGGTCGACCGCCCATTCGGCCTCGACCCCGAAGGCGAGGCCTTCCTTGGGCTCCTCGATATCGATCCGCACGGGGAGCTGGGGATAGAGGACCAGCAGCACGTCGCTCGCGACCGTATCGAAGCGGAGCGCGGCGATCTCCTGCGTGCCCGCCATATCGGCCCATGCCTTTACCTCGAGCCCCGGCCAGCCCGAGACCACCGCCGATCGGAGCAGGAAGCCGGCGACCGGATCCGAGGGCGCCGGTGCCTGCGTGTCGATCGCCATGGCGCGGCGGCAGGCGGCGCGCGCGATCGCGGCGTCGCGCAGCGGCCCGCGCGCGAGCTGCTGTTGCTGGGCGTCGCGCGAAGTGGCGATGCCGATGCTCTGCGCGCCGTCGCTGAGCGCATCGAGCGCGTTGGCATCGACATGGAAGAAGCGGATCGATTTCTTGGGCAGCATTCGCGCATCGGGGACGAGGTGGACGAAGGGGACGGGCTCGAGCAGCCGCAGCCCGGCGAGCCAGTCCACGACAGTGTCGGTCGGGCTCTGCGGCGGAGCGTCCATGATGCTGGTGCGGATGGTCGAGGGGAGCGCGGGGTCGGCCAGGGTCGCGCGCACGCCGTCGATCGCCGAGGGCGCGCCGGTTGTGGGAACGCGCACCTGCGCGGGGCCGCCGAGATTGCCCACCGCGATCTTGAGCGCGTCGCCGAGCGAGCGGCTGACCTTTTGCGGTTCGAGCATCGAGGAATGATCGCCCCCGGCGAGCCAGCGCGCGCGTTCGCGCAGCAGGTTGACGGTCTTGCTGAGCGCCGCGCGGCTGCGCTGCTGGGCGGTGGCATAGGCGCGGTCGCGCAGCGCGAGCATGCGTCCGGCCTCCCAGCAGGTGGCGTAGGACAGGTCGAACGTGCCGCTGCCGGGATCGTAGACCGTCGCGGCGGAGGCGCTGGCGAAGGCGGTGTCGGGCGACACCGGGGCGACCGGATAGGGCGTCAGCGGCCCGTGATACCAGGCGAAGCTCTCGTCCCCGGCGCGGCTCTCATAGGCGAGCGCGGCATAGCCCTGCGCCAGCGCGGCGGCGGCGTCCGCGGCGGGGGTACCTGCGGCCGGGGCGGTGGCGGGACCAGCGAGGCGCAGACGGAGCTCCGGCCCGCCGGCGGTCGTGCCCGCGAGCTTGGTCATCAGCGCGGTAAAATCCTCACCGTTGGCCTGCGACGAAAAGGCCCAGCTTGCCAGCGACGCCAGCCGCACCCCGGTCACGCCTGCGGGCCAGCTGGGTGCGTCGGTCAGGTAGGCGGCATAGCCTTCGAGCGAGACGAGGTGCGCGATGTAGCGCGCGGGGCCGCTCGTCTGCCCGGCCGGGAAGCGGTTGCCGATCACCACCGAGAACCAGCCGTCGCCGATCGCCTGCGCCGTGGCCTTGTTGTCGGTATTCACTTGCCGGACGTGCGAGAGCCAGGGGAGGTCGGCCAGGCGCGGGACGACCGAGGTGAAGCTATCGGTCGAGATGTGAATCACGCGGCAGGTGGCGGGATCGCCCGGCAGCGCGGGCAGGCCGAGATTGAGGATCGTCGGATCGCTCGACGCCCTATACTCGCTGACGGCGCAGGAGACGGTGCGGGTGGGGTTCACCATGCCGGCCGTCGCGGGCGGCAGGATGATCTCGTCCTCGGCGAACACCAGCAAGGCCAGCCAGGGATAGGCGGGCGAATTGGCGTTGGGCGGCTTGGCCTCGCCGCTCGCCAGCTCGCGCTCCCAGGGGAGCGAGCGTTCCTTCAGGACGATATTGGGCAGGATCGCGTCGTAATCGCCGGTCGAATTGGCGGGCGGGAAGAGCGACTGGATCTCGGACGGATCGAGCGTGAAGCGCGGCGCGGAAATCCAGAAACTGGCGCTGGCCGAGGGAGCCTGGGACAGCGCGGCGCCCTTGATGGAGGTGACCTGCTGGGTCGCGGTGAGCGTGTATGGCGTCTCGCCCGCCGCGAGCGCGGGCTTGTAGGCGTCGTAGAAGCGGATATCCCCGCTCGGGATCGGCGCGCCACTCATGCCGCCGCTCCCCATGGGGCGCCGAGCATCGGTTCGTCGGGATAGTTGAGCGCGACATTCGCGGCGATCGCGCCGGTGTCGCCGTTCGTGACCGGATCATAGCCGAAGCCTTGCAGCGCCGTGAAGATCGCGCTGCGGCGCTGGGCGACGGATGCGCTGGCGATGGTGTTCGCGATCTGCTGGAGCGCGGGGCCCGGCTGGGGATTGGCGGGCGCGGTGGCATCAGCGGCGGCGAGGGGAAGCCAATCCGAATTGTCCTCGTCGATCGTGTAGAAATCGAGATTGGCGAGCGCGAAGGCGGTGGGGCCGGTCAGCGTCACATCGGGCGGGGTGAGGCCGTTCATGCCGATCAGGCACCCGGAAATCGTATCGGCCGAGGGTACCGCCGGGGTCGTTCCCGGATCGAGCGGCTGGCCCCAGAGCGCGGCGGGGGCCGCTTTGAATACCGGCGACCAGGTCCAGCCCTGCGACAGATCGACCGTGCCGTCGGGCCCGGTGAGGCTGACCGTGAGCACCGAGGTCATCGCGCAGACACCCATCGGCCGGACGCCGAGCGGATCGCCGGGCGGCGGCGGGGTGTAGATGGCGGGCTGCGATCCCGCGAGCACCGCCTCGGTCGCGGGGATCGGGGTGGCGACCGCGAAGGTCATCGCATCCGCGCGTGCCAGCCAGGCGCCCTGATCGGTGCCGAGCAGCCCATCGCTCATCGACAGCGTGACCATGCCGAGCGCGTCGGGATCGGGCGCCCCCAGCAGCGCGCGCCGGTGCGCCAGCGTCGCGGCGGGAGCGGGGCGCTTGGGGATCAGCGTCTTGAAATCGTCCCAGCTCTGGAAATTCGTGTCGGTCGGGAGCGGGTCCGCGCCGAAACTCACCGTGAACGAGATGATGTACCAATCGATATGGACCTTGCCCCCGGTCGGCGGGCCCCAGATGGTGAGGTCGGCGCCCAGGCTGACGCTGATCGTCACCGAGGTGAAGAGCAGGTCGAGCTTGTACGACGCGCCGATATCCACGCCGACATCGCCGATGAAATAGAAGGGCTTCCAGGTGAAGAGGAAGTCGGCATAGGCGCTGAACCAGGCGCGCAGGTCGCCGTCGTGGAACAGCACTTCGAGCGCGCCGCCGCCCATCGCGCAGGAGGGTGTGAGCGCGAAATAGCTGTCGCCCTGCACGGTCAGGTTGTCCGACACCTGCCAGCTGAAGCCCAGCCGCGGCACGACGGGATAATGCGGTGGCGGATCGAAGGCCGGGTGATAGCCGCCCAGCGTGATCACGAAATCGCCGGCATGCTCGCCCGAATACCAGATCCAGAAGGCGAAGCCGCCGGTCAGATGGCAATCGGGGGTGAGGATATAGCTGTTGGGCGAGAGCACCGCGCTCGCGCCGAAATAGCCGTCCGCCGGGCGGATCACCACCTCGAGGCCCAGTTCGGCATAGGCGAATTGCGGGCCGGCCTGGGCGAGCTTGATCCGCGAGACGCCGAGCAGCGCGGCCTGGAAATCCTGCCCCATCTGGGCGGTGACGACCATGTTCGACTGGACCAGATCGAACGAGGTGAACTGCACCCCCGCCGCGATCCAGTTGACCCCCTGCGCGGGGGCGATCCAGTCGTCGAGCGCGGCGAGCGCGGTCATCGGATCCGCATTGGGACCGCCGATCGCACCGGGGCTGGCGATCCCCGCGAGCAGCGGGAAGCCCGGCACCTCGTCCATGGTGGGGATGCGCAGCGAGCGGTTATAGCCGAAGCCTGCGCAGAGGCCGGTGACGAAGAAGAAGGGCGGCCCGCCCAGCTCGGCGCCGAGCTGGGCGAAGATGAACATCGACGGGTGGCCGTCGCTCAGCGTGGCGTAGCTGCCCTCTGCCGCGATCGTCCAGTCGGCCGCCTGGATCAACGCCGAGCCGTCATAAGTGACGGACGACACGCCGTTTGCGGATTCGAGAAAGGCGCCACTGACGCTCACCGGCCCGGTATCGGCGCTGATCCCGAGGCCCTTGAGATCGAGGCTGTAGCTGGAGAGGGTGCCCGGCGAGCCGAGCGGGATGCCGATCGACAGGCCCTGCAGCGCGATGTCGAGCACCGACAGCGTCACCTCGCCATCGAACATCACCCCGAGCCGGCAGTCGGGATTGGGGGTGGGCCAGGCGAGCCCGACGCGCTGGCAATGGAGCGGGCCGAAGGATTGCTGGACGGGGATCCACACCTGGTTGCCCGGGCCGAGGTTCGAATGGAGCTGGACGTCGAGCGTCACCGGCCCGCCAGGGTGCGACATGCCCGCGATCGAAGCCGAGAAGGCGGGGTTGACCGCTTCCGTGTCGCCCCCGCCCGAGCCCGAGGAGAGCAGGTTCTGCGCGACCGGATTGCTCGCGCTGCTGCCCGCCAGCCCGTTGCCGAGCGGGATGCCCAGATCGTCGGCCTGAAGCGCGACGCCCCAATAGATGGGCACGGTCGCCGCGTCGCACGAGAAGAGGAAGCGCGGCTGGGCCGAGCCGAGGGTGACGCCCATCATATCGAGCAGCGAATTGCCCGCGGCGCCGGTGAGATCGAGGCCGATGCTGACCAGGTCGAGCTTGGGACGAAAGCTCGGGACCGGCGGGGTCGCGGCGGATTCGGCGAGCAGGGTCAGCGACACGCCCGGATCGGTGATCGCGCCTGCGGGCGGATCGCCGCGGATCACCCAGTTGCTCGCGTCGGTATCGGCGTCGAGCATCTTGCCGAGCTGGAGCACGAAATCTGTGCCGCCGGCGGTGGTCAGCGCGACATCGGCGATGCAGAGGCGCAGGCCATATTCGGTGCCGCCGCTCGCGGGGCTGTTGGCGAACACCCAGACGCCGCCATCGCCGAGCGCGACAATCGGGGTGGTCAGCGCGGCGAGGCGCTTGAGCGCGGCGGCGAGGATCATCTCGCCGATCGCGACCGCGCCCAAGTCGAGCCAGGCCTTGAGCGTGGCGAGCGCGTAGCCGGCATCGTTCACGATCAACCCTGAAGCGGCGAAGAGATCGCCCGCGGTGATCGCCGTGCCGCCGATCGGACGGTTCAGCCATGCGGTGATCGTTGAACTGCCGAGCGCGGCATTGACCCAGGCGGTCGGGCCGGCCTCGACCAGCTGCGCCAGCGACATGATGGCGGGCGGGGAGGCGGCGCCGGTGAAGGTCAGCGCGAAACCGGGTTTGGCGCTTCCGTCGAGCGGAAAGGTTCCGAGGAGATCGAGGCCTGCATAACCATAGCTGCCCAACGGCACCGCGAAGGTGCAGGTGGCGGCGAGTTCGAGCGGATAGGCGGCGGTGCCGGCGACGACGATCGGCGTTCCCGCGGTGTCGAAGACCGGCGCGAAGGCGGTGGCGGTGACGCTGCCGGTGTTCGCCCAGGCGTCGTACAGCCCCACCCCGATCACCCCGCCGCCCGACGCATGCGGCGCGAGCACGAGGTAGATCGGCGCGGATCCGCCGAGGAAGGGCAGCGCGTACCAGTTCCGTCCGCCGATGCTGTGGGCGGGGGTGCCGAGCAGGTCGGTGAGCAGCTTCCATTGCGCGTCGCGGCGGCCGGGGATGCCGGCGAGTTGGGTGGGGACGTCCGCGAACCAGCCGAAATCGAATTCGCCGCCGTTCGAAACGAGCAGTCCGATCAGGCTGCCGATATCCTCCACCAGCGGCGGAATGCTGCCCGAAATCGGAATCGCTGATCCCATGCCCGCAAAACCTCCGCTGCAACGCACAGGCCGGGAACCACGCCATGTAAAAAATCAGCGATGATCTTGAAGCGAAACATTTCGCACCAGCGCAATTACTGTGCGGGGCCCCCCCGATATTGTCCAGAGCGGGACTCGGGGAAAAATGGTTGCGGAAGCGGAAATAAATCGCGGGCGGAGCGCGTCTTGCCGCGACGGGAAGACGTGATCAGGAGATCAGCGCGACGAACTCCTCCTCGCAGATGCGGTCGACCTCGCGGCGATAGTCCGCATAACGCGCGTCGCCCTCCGCGATCTGGCCCAGCGCGGGCTCGCCCTTGCGGCCGGCGTCCCAGCGCAGCAGCGCGATCGGGGCCGCCACCGGCGTCAGCCGCCCGCCGCGCGCCGAACGGAGCGTGGTCAGCAGGCCATACATGTCGCCTGCGATCGAGGGCCGGCCGAGCGTCATCAGCCGGTATTGGCCATGCTCGTTGGTCACCAGATAGATATGGCCCGACTGATAGGGCATCGAGACCGCGCCCTTTTGCGCGAAATGGGCGTCGAGCCGGGCCTTCTCGCTGAAGGACAGGTGGCCCGCCTCGTCGTTCCAGCTGATCTCGGTCATATAGGCATAGATGATGCCGGGTTTCTCGAAGCTCGGCCGCAGCGTCAGATACGAGCCGACCAGCCACTCGACGCCCTCGCGGCGATAGGCGCCGAGCTCCGCGGCGGCCTGCGCGCCGGGCGACGATGACGGACGCAGGCGGATGCCGATTGCGTCCTCGATCCGGATCAGCGTCGCGATCGAGAAGGGGCGCTCGCCCGACAGGCCCTTTTCGAGCGTCGATACGCTCAGCTTGGCGGCGTCGGCGAGCTGCAGGCGTGACATTCTGCGGCGCGCCATCCCCTCGCGGATGCGCGCGCCCAGATCCTGCTGTTCCTGCGGGCCTCTCCCCGTCTCGCTCATTCCTGCTCCTCATCGTCCGTACAGAAACCGACACATCCGTACCGGACCCGCCGACTGTGCGGATAAGGGCAAAAGATTCAAGAAAATCATGTTCGCACGGGCGCCCGGGGAAGCGCAGAAATGTGGAGAACTCTGGTGGGGCAGGTCACATGAAACTCCCGAACATCTTCCTCGATCGGACCACGGTCCTGCTGCTCGGCGTGGGCGTGGGTTCGGCGATCGGCTTCAGCTTTCTGGGGGGAGCGGGTCCCGCGAGTTCTGCGCCGCCGCCCAGCTATGCGGTCTCGAAGGCAGATAGCGGGGTGACCGAGATCGTCGAGGCGCTGCAGCCGGCGCAGCGGCAATTGCTCGAGACGCTCAAGGAAGGACGACCGGTCCGCATCGCCGTGTTCGGCGACAGTTTCGGCGACGGCGTCGCGTTCGGGCTGCAACAGCAGCTGACCGGCAAGGCGGGATATGAAGTGCTCAAGTTCAGCCAGCCCGCGACCGGCTTCACCCGCTACAAGAGGCTCAACCTGGAGGATCGCGCATCCGAGCAACTCGGCAGCGATCCGATCGACATCGCGGTGATCTCCTTCGGCGCCAACGACGCGCAGGGGATCATCACCGACAAGGGCGAATATGCCGCGTTGCTGAGCCCCAAATGGTGCGACCAGATCGGCAAGCGGATCGACCGCTTCGTCGCGCTGCTGCGCGCGCACAACGCGATGGTCTATTGGGTCGGCCTGCCGCGGATGCGCGACGGGACGCTCGACCGTGACGTGATGGGGATCAACCTGTTTTACGCCCAGCGCATGGCCGCGCTGGGCGTGCCCTTCATCGACACGCGCCCGGTCGCGTCGGACGCCAAGGGGCAGTTCGCCGACTATCTCCCCGATCCGGTGACCGGCGCGCGGACCCTGGTTCGTGAGGGCGACGGCATCCATATGTCGATGACCGGCTATAAATGGATCACGCGGAGCCTGAGCGATCGCATCCGGCGCTATGTCGATGCGGGCCGCAAACTCTACGCAAACTCCGCCTCCGCAGCGCGGCGATGAAGGCAATTCTTGCGGCGGCAGCCTTGTTGTCGCCGGCTGCGACACAGGCGTCGCCGTGCACCACACGGGTCTGCAACTTCGACACGCTCGCTCCTTATTTTGCGAGGGTGGCGCAGGCGCGCCCGGCGCGCGGGGTGCCGCCCGTGCATATCCTCCAGATCGGCGACAGCCACACTGCGGGCGACGTCACCACCGCCGCGTGGCGCGACCTGCTTCAGGCGAGGTACGGCAATGGCGGCAGAGGGGTGCTGCCGCCCGGGCGGCCCTATGCCGGTTACCTGACCAAGGGCGTCACCGCATCAATGTCGCCGGACTGGCTGGTCGGCGCGACGTTCGGGCCGGGCTCGGTCGAGTGGCGGCCGCTGCTGGGGCTGGCGAGCTTCAGCCTGAGCACGAATGCGCCGGGTGCCGAGATGGCGCTGGCGGCGGATACGCCGGACATGGCGTTCGACCGGTTCGTGTTGTGTGCCGGCGCGGGGATGTTCGCGCGCAGCGTGACGGTGCGGACCGCCGACGGCGACCGGCAGCTCGACCTGAATTCCGCCGTCGCCGAACCGCGATGCACGACGCTGAAATACGCGGTGCCGCAGATGAAGGCCGAGGTGATCGCCGATCACGGCCCGGTGACGCTGACCAGCTGGGGCACGTTCCGCGATAATGGCGGCGTGGCACTGTCCAATGTCGGCATCATCGGCTCGCAGCTCCAGCATTTCGCCACGACCGACGATGATGTCCTCGCGGTCGAGTTCAAAGCCTATGCCCCCGACCTGATCGTGCTGGCCTTCGGCACCAACGAGGGCTTCGGCCCGCGGCTCGATACAGGCGCGTACGAGGCCGTGCTGCGCGGCCAGATCGCCCGGCTGCGCGCGCTGGCGCCGGGGGTGCCGCTGCTGCTGCTCGGGCCGCCCGACGCGCTCAGCCGTACTCCAGAACTGCGCGGCGACGCCCCGGCCTGTCCGGGCACCGGCACGCCGCCGCTCTTCGTCCCGCTCGCGCTGGCGCAGGTCCGCGCGGTCCAGCGCCGGGTGGCGGGCGAGATGAACATCGCCTGGTGGGACTGGCAGGCGGCGATGGGCGGTCCATGCAGCGCGGCGCGCTGGGCCGCGGCTGGGTTGATGCGTGCCGACAAGGTCCACCTGCTCGCCTCCGGCGGCGCGATCGTCGCGGCGAGGCTCCAGGCCGATCTCGACCGCGCCATGGCGGAGATGCACTAGATGCTGTTCCCCACGCTCACCTTCGGGCTGTTTTTCCTCCTCGTGTTCGCCGCGGTCTGGTCGGTCCGGTCGAACGAGTGGCGCAAGCTGCTGCTGCTCGTCGCCAGCTGGTTCTTCTATGGCGCGTGGGACTGGCGCTTCGTGCCGCTGCTGATCCTGTCGGCGTTGATGAACTGGGGCGTCGCGCGGCTTGTCGCGGGCAGCGCGGAGGGGCGCGGCAAGCGCGCGCTGGTGATCGCCGGCGTCGCGCTCAACCTCGCCATCCTCGGCTTCTTCAAATATTTCGATTTCTTCGCGGACCAGGCGATCAGCCTGATGGCGCTGCTGGGATCGCGCCAGGACCCCGCGCTGATGCAGGTGATCCTGCCCGTCGGCATCTCCTTCTTCACCTTCCAGGGGATGAGCTACCTCGTCGATGTCTCGAAGGGCCGGGTGCGGCCCGCATCGGTGCTCGACGTGCTGCTGCTCATGTCCTTCTTCCCGCACCTCGTCGCGGGTCCGATCGTGCGCGCCGCCGATCTGGTGCCGCAGCTCCAGTCCGCGCCAAGGCTCGATCGCGGGATGGTGTCGATGGGGTTGCTGCTGATCGTGTGGGGGCTGTTCAAGAAGGCGGTAATCGCGTCCGAGCTCTCGACCCAGTTCGTCGATCCCGTCTTCGCCAACCCGGCGATGCATTCGCCGCTCGACCTGATGCTCGCGGCCTATGGCTATGCGGTGCAGATCTATTGCGACTTTTCGGCCTATTCGGACATGGCGATCGGGATCGCGGCGCTGCTCGGCTATCGCTTTCCGCGCAATTTCGATCGGCCCTACCGCTCGGCCTCGCTCCAGGAATTCTGGCGGCGCTGGCATATCAGCCTGTCGCGCTGGCTGCGCGACTATCTCTATATCGATGCGCTGGGCGGCAATCGCGGGGGCGAGCGCAAGGTCTATCGCAACCTGATCCTCACCATGCTGCTCGGCGGGCTGTGGCACGGCGCGGCCTGGACCTTCGTGATCTGGGGCGGGCTGCACGGGGTGGCGCTCGCGGTCGAGCGGGCCTGGTCGCGCTCGTCGGCACGCTGGGCGATCACGCTGCCGCGCTGGGCGAAGATCGTGCTGACCTTTCATGTCGTGACGCTCGGCTGGATCTTCTTCCGCGCGGCGAGCTTCGGCGACGCGCTCGCCTATCTGGGCGGAATCGTCATGCCCGCGGGCGATAGCGCGACCAGCGCGACGCCGCTGGTGGTGGCGCTGATCCTGTTCGGGCTGGCGATCCACGCGCTCCCCCGCGACGCGCTGAAGGGCGTTGCCGAGCGGATGCGCACGCTGCCCGTGCCGGTCGCCGCGACGGGGCTGACGGTGCTGATGCTGGTGGTCGATGCGATGCGCTACGAGGGGATCGCGCCCTTCATCTATTTCCGCTTTTGAGGAGGGGTCATGACGGACGGTGAGGATTTTCCGGTCGAACTCAGCGCCGATCCGGATGGCGGCGCGGGGGCGCTGCGCTGGACGGTGCTGGTCCTGGCGATCACCACGCTCGCGCTCGCACTGCTCAACGCCGAGGCGATCGCCAATTGGAGCCATGAGCTCTCGCCAAGCCCCGGCACCGCGCATGTGATGGCAGCGGCCGACGCGTGGAAGGACACGACCGTCCGGATCGGCGCCGATACGCCGCACGCCAGGCTCCATCGCGCCTGGAAGCGCGCCGAAGCGATGCGCTGGCGCTAGCGGCGTTGCTCTTTGAGAGTCGCTCGCATCTGGAACCGGCCGCCTTGCCCGCGCTTTGGACGCGGCAACGGCATATCGGAGAATTTCCATGGCAGATCAGGAATATAGTGACGCGATCGCGCTGCTGAAGGCGGGCCATCGCAAGGTCGAGGAACTGTTCGAGCAATTCGAAAATGCGAGCGGATCGGGCGCCAGGCAGAAGCTGGCGCACCGGATCTGCGTCGAGCTCAAGATTCACACCGCGATCGAGGAGGAGATTTTCTACCCCGCCTTCGAAGGCAAGATCGAGGAGGATCTCCTGCGGGAGGCCTATGTCGAGCATGACGGCGCCAAGGTGCTGATCAACGATATCGAGGCGGGCGGCCCCGACGACGACTATTATGACGCCAAGGTCAAGGTGCTCTCCGAGGAGATCAAGCACCATGTCCATGAGGAGGAGATGCCGTCCGAGGGTATGTTCGCCCAGTGCCGCAAGGCCGGCGATGTCGATCTGGTGGCGCTGCGCGACGCGATGCTCGCGCGCAAGGAGGAGCTGATGGCGCAGGCCGAAGCCGAAGGGTTGCCCCCGGCCCAGCCGCGCGCGCTCAACGTCGCTACCGCTTGAGGCCGGGCGGCAACGCCCGCATGATCCGAATCCTGGTCCCCGGGGACTTTGTTCGGGCCGATAGGGAGAAGCTTCGATGAGCGGTTTTGCGGTCGATCGGCTGGTCCTCGTCCCCGACGATATCGATCTGTCGCGCTCGCCGCTGGCCGGGCATCTCGACGCCGAAACCTATGTGCTCGGCGCGTTCAATCCCGGGCTGACGCGGCTGCCGAACGGCAATCTGCTGATGATGGTCCGAGTGGCGGAAGCGCTGCGCGAGCCGATCCGGGACGGCAAGGTGCATGCGATCCGCTGGGCCGATGGCCGCTATATGCTCGACGGCTGGCCGCTCGAGCTCGCCGACACCGCGGACCCCCGCAAATTCATGCTCCATGGCGGCGGCTGGAAAATCATGGCGCTGACCTCGCTCAGCTGGCTGCTGCCGGTCGAGCTGAGCCCCGACGGGCTGGAACGCGTGGCGATCCATTACGACCGCGCCGTCTCGCCGCAGGGCAGCTGGCAATGCTATGGCGTGGAGGATGCGCGGATCAGCCGGGTCGGGGACGAATGGCTGATGACGACCTGCTCGGTCAGCCCCGAGCGGCATTCGACCACGCTCTACACGTCGGCGAACGGGCTCGACTGGCGGTTCGACGGCATCGTGCTCGATCACCAGAACAAGGACATGCTGATCTTCGAAGGGCTGATCGGCGGCCGTTATTGGGCGCAGACCCGGCCGCTCGGCGACCTTTATTTCGCCTATCCGCCGGGCAGCGAGTGGCGCGCCGGCCCGTCGATCAACCTCGCCACCTCGCCCGACGGGCGCCATTGGCGGCCGTATCTCGATCCCGGCATCCGCCCGCGTTCGGATAGTGTCGCGACCGCGCGGATGGGCGGGGGGACACCGCCGATCCTCACCGATGCCGGCTGGCTGACGCTGTGGCACGGCGTCGAGCCCAAGGAGATTGTCGGCATCTACCGCACCTATTGGTCGCTGCTCGACCGCGGCGATCCCTCGCGGATCATCCGCAGCGGCGGCGCGCCGCTGCTCGAGGCCTCGCCCGAACTGACCCGGCCGATCGAGCATCAGATGTACCTTAGCGATGTCGTCTTCACGACGGGCATTGCCGATGGCGGCGATCACTATGTCGTGGCGTCGGGCGAGGCGGACCTGGCGTGCCGGATCACCCATATTCCCAAGAGCGTGTTCGGCTGAGAAGCTAGAAGGAATGCACCAGCCGGAAATTGAGTTTGGGTGACTCGTCCCCGGTGTCGTAGCGCGGCCCGCTCAACGGCATCGCGACTTCGAAATTCGCGCCGAAGCTGTTGCTGAGATCCGCGCGGATGCCGCCGCCTGCCGAATAGAGTTCGCCGCTGCCGAGGCCGCTCTCCAGATTGGCCACCTTGCCGCCGTCCGCGAACACATAGAGTTGCGCGCGCGGGATCGCGTTGAACGGCCTCGGCCAGTTGTAGCGGAGTTCGGCGGAGCCCATCGTTCCCTGGTCGCCCGATCGCTCGCTCCAGTCATAGCCGCGCAGGAAGCCGGTCCCGCCCAGGCCCGCTTCCTCGGTGACGAGCAGCGGATCGGTGGCGAACTGGGTCTGGAGCGCCAGCCGCAGGCTGAAATTGCTGCCGAGATTGCCGGTCCAGTCGGTCCACAGGCTGAGGCTGGTGAAGGTGCCGTCGGCATCGGCGCGCGAGGCGAGGGGATCGCCGAGTTCGGTCGCGCCGAAGACGCCGAAGCCATGCGACAGCGTCGCGCTCGCGCGCAGCCGGCCCCCGGCGAAGTCGGTATAGCCATAGAGCGTCATGCGCCCCACCGCGGTCCGGTCGTGCCGGACGCGGACGCCGCCGCGACGCTGGACGAGATCGCGCACGCCGAATTCGGTGCTGAGCCACAGGCTGGCGCTGCGGCGGCGGTAGAGCGGCTGGAGCAGCTCGGCGCTGACATACCAGCTGCGGCTGTCGAGGTTGAGCGGGTTGAGATAGGAGCCCGGCCGGGTTTGCGAGCCCGAAGTCACGAGGATCAGCTCGGCGCCGTCGCGATTGAGCCGCTTGGCATAGCGCAGCCGTCCGAACTGAAGCTCCGCGGGGTCGATCGGGGTGCCGGACCAGGTGACGGTGAACGCATCGTCGGAGAACATGACCGCGCTCATATCGACATCGATCCGCGCCTGGATGGGCCCGAGCGGGCGCGTGCCCTCGTTCGAGACCTGCGCGCGCAGCGCGACGCGATCCTGCGTCACGCGCACGATCAGCACGCCCTTGCCATTCTCGCGGACGAAGCGGCTGCCGCGGATGCGGATGCCGTCGATGTCGCCGGCGATCATCAGCCGGCGCTCGACATCGCCGACCAGCACCGGCTCCCCGGTCACCAGCGGCGCGAGCGACCGCTGGACCGAGGGATAGACGGGGCCATCGAAGCGGATCTCGTCGATCCGCCCCTCGTCGATATGGACGACGAGGACGCCGTTCGACATGCGCTGCGGCTCGATCCAGGCGGTGGCGAAGATATAGCCGCGCGCGCGGGCGCGGGCGGCGAGGTCGGTGGCGAGCTGGGCGAGCTGGGCGGGGCTCAGCGTCTGGCCGACGCGCAGGACGATGATATCGGCGAAATCGGCGGGAGTCAGCGCCTTGAGGCCGGTGAGGGTGACCGCGCCGACCAGCACCTCGGGGCCGGTGTCGGCCTGGGCGCTGCTCGGCGCATCGACATCGATCGGAACGGGCGTGCTCGAAGGCGTCGCTTGCGGGACCGTTTCCTCGCGGTCGCGGCGGTTCGGATCGGTGCGGTCGAGCGCGTCCTGCGCGCAGGCGGGCGTTGCGGTCGCGAGCGCGGCGAAAAGACCCGAAATGAAGATTACGGCCCGCGCCGCACGCCTACGTATCATTACCTAGCCCGCCTCGTAAGTGACGGAGATAGCAGTTAAGCTCTTACGAAATCGTCAAATTGAGAGTGCGTTAACTACGGGGCAGAAGGATAACGCAATCATCCCCCTTTATGAGCGAGGGTCCATATTGGGGGTTTTCCAATGAACGGGTTCGTGAAGCTGCTCGGCGCGGCACTGATGCTTGTCTTTGCGCAGGTCGCGCATGCGCAGGGGGCCAATTGGGTCGTCAGCGAAGCGGCGGGCAAGGTCGTGGTGCATGACGCGAGCGGCGATCATCCCGCGAAGCGGGGCACCGTGGTGCCGGTGGGCGGCACGCTCACCACCGGCGCGGCCTCGCGCGCGGTGATGGTGCGGGGCAAGGATTTCGCGACCGTCTCGGCCAACAGCCGCGTTCGCATCCCGACCGCGCAGCAGACCCAGGGCGGCCGGTTCGCGGTGATCCAGGAATGGGGCAATGTCGTCTTCCAGATCGAGAAGCTGCCCCAGCCGCATTTCGGCGTGCGCACCCCCTATCTCGCCGCCGTGGTGAAGGGCACGACCTTCTCGATCACGGTGACGGCGGACGGCGCGTCGTTGCAGGTGCTCGAGGGCGCGGTCCAGACCTCGACCCTTGATGACGGCGCGAGCGAGATCATCCGCCCCGGCATCCTCGCCACGGTCAGCGCGTCGGACCGCTATCGGCTGAGCGTGCAGGGCCAGGACAGTCACAATGTCGATTCGCCGCAGCGCGGGCAGGCGCCCGCCCCGGGCGCGCCGCCGCCCGAACAGGCGGTGCCCAATCCGGCCGATACCGCCGGCAGCGGGCAGAGCAGCGAGGTGATCGCCGAGACGATCGCGGCGAGGCCCGCCGATCTGGGCAAGGCGACCGACGGCCTGGTCGGCGGCACCACCCAGGTGGCGAGCGCCGATGTCGCGCTGGTTCGCGCCAACGGCAATTCCTCGGGCAATGCGCAGGGTAGCGATGCCGGCAAGGGCTCGGGCAATAACGCGAATGGGAACGGCTCGGGCAGCGGCAACGGGAGCAGCCAGGGCGCATCCGACGACGGCGCCAGCTCGGGAAGCGGCAATGGGAACGGGAATGGTTCCGGAAGCGGTTCGGGCAGCGGCGATGGATCGGATAACGCGAAGGACTCCGGCGGCGGCAGCGCGAACGGTTCGGATAAAGGAACCGGCAATGGGAGCGGTTCCGGGAATGGTGACGGCGCCGGCGGCAATGGCAACGGTAGCGGTGGGACCGATACTGGAAGCGGAAACGGCAACGGCGGAACCGGGAACGGTAATGGCAACGGCGGGACCGATACGGGCAACGGCAATGGCGGGACCGGGAACGGCAACGGCAACGGCAATGGCAACGGCGGGACCGATACGGGCAACGGCAATGGCGGGACCGGGAACGGTAATGGCAACGGCAACGGCGGGACCGATACGGGCAACGGCAATGGCGGAACCGGGAACGGTAATGGCAACGGCAACGGCGGGACCGATACGGGCAACGGCAATGGCGGGACCGGCAACGGTAATGGCAATGGCAACGGTCACGGGACCAAGCCTTGAGTTCTGCCGCCATTGACCTGGCGTTAGGCTCCATCGGCTAGAAAGGGCCGATGGGGATGGGACGAACGGGTCTTTTCGGCTGGATGCAGGAGCGCTGGCGCTGGATGGCGCTCGCTTTGTGCGGCCTGGCCGGGCTGCTCGTCGGGTTCACGGGATTTGGAAGCGCTTTCGAACGCTTCGCCGATGAAGCGCGCTGGAGGGCCCGCCAGCATCCCGCCAGCGGACAGCTCCATATCGTCGAGATCGACGCGCGCAGCATCGCCGCGATCGCGCACTGGCCCTGGCCGCGCAGCAACTATGCCGTGCTGATCGATCGGCTGCGCGAAGCGGGCGCCGCTTCGGTCACCTTCGACGTCGATTTCTCCTCGCATTCGGTGCCCGAGCAGGATGCGGCCTTTGCCGGGGCGCTCGAGCGGGCCGGCGGGCGCGTGATCCTCCCCACCTTCGGCCAGGAGTCCGGCGGCGGCGAAGCGGGGTGGACCGACTCGCTGCCGATCCCCGAATTGCGCGATCACGCGATGCTCGCCGCGGTCAGCATCCTGCCCGATCCGGACGGCACCATCCGCCGCGCGCCGCTGGGCACGATGACCGCGGGCACGCCGCGCCCCTCGCTCTCGGCGATGATCGCGGGCGCGAACGGGGCCGCGGACCAGGATTTCCCGATCGACTATGCGATCGATCCGAACACGATTCCGCGCCACAGCTTCATCGACATCCGCGACGGCCGCTTCGATCCGAAGGCCATCGCCGGCAAGGACATCGTCATCGGCGCCACCGCGATCGAGATGGGGGACCGCTATGCGGCGCCCAATTACGGCGTGATCCCCGGCGTGGTGATCCAGGCGATGGCGGCGGAGACGCTGCGGCGCGGTGTGCCCGTCGAGGCGGGGTGGCAGCTGCCGCTCCTGCTCGGCCTGCTGCTCTCCTGGATCATCCTGGCGGCAAGGTCGCGCCTGTTGCTGGGCGCGGCGGCCGCCTGGTCGCCCGTGCTCGTCTTCGGCGCGACGACCTTGGCCGACAGCCTGTGGAACACGCACTTCCCGGTCGTGCCCGCACTCGCACCGATCGGGGCCGCCTTTCTCTCGGCAACCGCCATGCGGATGCTGCGCGCGGCACGCCGGAGGAGCCTGCACGATGCCCGCAGCGGCCTGCCCAATCGCCTCGCGCTGCGTGAGGCCCTGCGCAGCGGGCAGGGCATGGGTATCGTCGCCGCGCGCTTTGCCGATTTCGACCGGCTCGCCGCCAGCCTCGACGCGGAGGGGACGTCGGAAATGGTCCGCCGCGTCCGCGATCGCATCGCCACCGTCACCGAGGGCAGCCTGGTTCATCGGATCGAGAACCGCGTGCTGGCCTGGTGCAGCCTGGACGAGACCCAGATCGAGGCTCAGCTCGCCACGATCCGCACGCTGATGCTCTCGCCGATCGAAGTGGGCGGACGGCGGGTCGACGTGACGCTGGCGTTCGGCGTCGCCGCCGGGGAGCGGCGCGAACATGCCGAAAAGACGATCGCCCGCGCCGCGCTCGCCGCCGATCATGCGCTCGCGGAGGGACGGAGCTGGCATTATCACGACGCCACCGACGATGACGCGCTCGAGCGCGAATTGTCGCTGCTCGGCGAACTCGACGAGGCGGTCGGCAAGGGCGAGATCCAGGTCTATTACCAGCCCAAGCTCGATCTGGGGACCGACCGGATCGGCGGCGTCGAGGCGCTGGTCCGCTGGAACCACCCGACGCGCGGTTTTCTGTGCCCCGATCTGTTCATCCCGCTGGCCGAGCGCAGCGACCGCATCGCGAGCCTCACGCTGCACGTCGTCGGGCAGACGATCGCCGACCTGCTGGTCTGGCGCGCGGCGGGGCATGAGATTGCCGGCGCGGTCAATCTCTCGGCCAAGCTGCTCAGCGCATCCGACTTCATCGCCGCGTTGCGCGACCTGATCGACGCGAGCGGCATCGCGCCCCAGCTGCTCACCTTCGAAGTGACCGAATCCGCGGCGATGACCGATCCCGCTTCAGCCGCGGCGGCGCTGCAATCGTTCCGCGATCTCGGCATCGCCATCTCGATGGACGATTACGGCACCGGCCAATCGACGCTCAGCTATATCAAGCAGCTCCCCTTGAGCGAGCTCAAGATCGACCGCAGCTTCGTCCAGTTCGCCCATCAGAGCCGCAGCGACGGCGCGCTGGTGCGCTCGACCATCGATCTCGCCCATGAATTGGGACTCAAGGTCGTGGCCGAAGGCGTCGAGGATATCGAATGCCTCGCCTTCCTGCGCGCGATCCATTGCGACATGGTGCAGGGCTATCTGATCAGCCGGCCCGTCCCCGCGCCCGATCTGGCGGCGCTGCTCGGACAATCCTTCGCCGAGGCAGCCTGAGCCAATCGGACGGAATGCGGACGATCCCGACGCCTTGAGCTTGCGCCTTGATTTCCGCGATAGTCACTGAAGGATGGTGGACGCACTAGGGCTCGAACCTAGGACCCGCTGATTAAGAGTTGAACCAAATAGGTTTCAAGACATCCAGCTATGTCTTGATTTCAGTAACTTACGTGCCATGATGTTTCATTCGATCCCGAGCTATTTCGGTCAAATGCTACCTTAGGTAGCGGTCGAGGTGCGCAAAACTGAGTGGAAATCAGATGGCCACGCAAGAACGTAGCGAGAAGATAGGGCGACCGGTTCGCCCCGAACCGACGGGTCGCGCGACAGGTAGCAAACCAGGCAGCGGCGCGCTCACCGATGCTAAGATCATGGCGCTCAAGCCGCCAGCCACGGGCCAGGTCGAGTACCCCGATACCATCGTTCCCGGCCTACGGGTACGAATCGGCGTCTCCGGCGCGAAGACTTTCGTGCTCCGCAAGCGGGTGGCCGGCAAGAACCGCAACATCACGCTGGGACGCTATTCGGAACGCCTTACGCTCCCGGAGGCGCGGAAGAAGGCTCGACAGATCTTGTCGGATGTCGAGATGAAGGCCGACCCGGTGGCTGCGTTGCCAAAACCGCAAAAGCGGAGCGCGACCGGATACACGGTCAACGCGCTCTGGCCGGCTTACAAGCAGTCAAAGGCTGAGCTGCGAAAGATCGGCGAGATCGAGAGGGTCTTTAAACGCCACATTCTGCCCGAATTTGGTGACCGGGCCGCCGACGGCATCACCCGAAGCGAAATCACTCGGTTCATTGATGACGTCGCGCAACGAACGCCGGTCATGGCGCGGAATATCCTAGCGTACTTCTCCGCCTTCTACACGTGGGCGCTGCCCCGGCTCGATCGGCTACCCGGAAACCCATGTCGTGACGCGGGACGCCCACCCAAGCCCAAGCCGCGCGAGCGCGTGCTTTCGGACGAGGAGATCGGTGCCCTTTGGCATGTGCTCGAAGCCGAAGGCGCACCGTTCGGACCCGCAATCCAGCTGCTTCTGCTCACCGGGCAGCGGCGGAACGAGGTCTTCGAAGCCGAAGGCGCCGAGTTCGACCTCGAACGTGCGCTTTGGACAATCCCAGGCGAACGCGCGAAAAACGGCGTGGCCCATTTGGTGCCTTGCGCGCCTGCTGTTGTCTCGATCATCGAGTCACTCCTCGACCATGACCGCGGCGACAAGCTGCTACCCGCGCGCGGAAATTGGGAGGTGGGGCCGAGCGGATTCAGCAAGGCGATGGCGCGCATCCGCGCTGCTCTGGAGAAGCAGGTCGGGCGACCGGTCCCGCACTGGACGCTGCACGACCTCCGGCGAACGACGGCCACAGGACTCCAGAGGCTCGGGATCCGTCTTGAGGTGACCGAGGCCGTGCTCAACCACTTGTCCGGCGCGCGCTCCGGCATCGTCGGCGTGTACCAGCGGCACCACTATTTCGACGAAAAGCGAGCGGCATTAGCGGCATGGAGCAAGGAGGTTACCCGACTGCAGGGACTGCACAGGAGAAAGTCGCGCCTGCAAAAGGTTTGATCTAGCGAGCAGCTGCTACCCAAACTTCATGGTTCGACATTGGGGCCCAATCCCGCTACGTATGCTGCTTGGGGACAGTTGGCGTTTAATCATGTTCTTGAGGCGCCTTCCATGTCGGAACCTCCTGCATTCGGCCCAGATCCAAACCCCTACTACAAGGGGGTCTACTACAGTAACTTCTGGTATTCTAGATATTATGGTTCAGTTCTGTCTGACTTTGCTGGCAATATAGTTACCAACGATATAGAAAAGCATAAAAGGGAGTTGAGGATATTCTCGCTCTTATTTGAAGAGATATATGTTCCTAGAACGCACCTTCTAACCCAAAGCATTGGAGATCAAGAGCATATCGTAGATGCGGTGGTTGGAAGCAGGGAGTTTTTATACCTTCTCGAACGAGATGCGATCCGAGTCTCTTCCTTTCCTGGTATTGACGCTTATGAGGACAACGAGCGAATCACTTCGCGATCAGCAAGCACGTCAGCCGTAACATACCCAAGGAGCAAAGGATTTTTACGGAAGATACCCGCTTCCAAAACTATACCCGTGGATTCTTTAAAAGAGTCAAAAAATAACGTTATCACCTTTCCAAAATTTGCAGAGTATATCAGTCTCAAGAGTCCTGCGTTAGCCGTTGAGTATCTAGAGGTACTCAAGCGCGCCCATATCGAAGGAGTTCCGTTTTTTCACGAAGAATTTGTGAGGAGACTGAGAAACGCAGTGCCTACAGAAAACTTCGTCCCAATATGGCGTGCTACGAACTCAATATATTTGACTAGCGGGACACTGGACTATGGAAATATTATAGCGGGGTTCAATGAGGAAATTGAAAGCTTTGACTTCAGATTTACTAGAGGCGGATTTGATAGGTACCTGATTTCGTTCTCGACACTGTACACATTTCTCTCCATTTTTCTGTCGGGTAGTCTTCTTACAAAGTTCCTTTATGATGATCTCGAGCGGACGCATGGGGTGCTGTACGACGGACGCCATCGACAGATGGTGTCGGCGTTCAGGAGGGAGTTTCAGCGTCTGGTATGGGACTTGTCCCGGCGTACGCGTGTGCCACCCCTGTCAGCAGTATTCGACCAGGGAACGATTCGCGCTCTCCTAGAAACGCAAATCGACAGGAATTTCCAGGAGCAAGCCAACCTAGTATCTGAGTTGATGCGAGATGCTGGAAAAGTGGCTAATGGAATCCAGCCTGGAGCAGGGGTCGTCGGAGAGCTTGGGCGGGCCTCCAGCCGCTACGGGAGCGGAGTCATTCGCTCCTTTCTGCGCAGGAGGCGCATACCGGCCATCATGGAAATGATGAGCGCAATTCAAACTGAACTTAAGCGGACGAGCTGAGACATGTCTCTCTTTGATGGAATCAAGGAAGCAAGCGAGAAAGTCGTTGAGTCCATGTCGTGGGTGAAAGTCGACATGGATGCTCTCCTCATGTACCCTGAGCGGCTTGATCTAAGCACTGCTGAGCTTTTGAACCATTCACCGGAGGAACACCTCCTTGGTTGTGGGGACGACACTCTTCGGTATTTCATTCTCCTCGATGCGATTAACTTCGGTTCTGGCTACTTCCCATACATGGATAAGGGAGAGGGGCTGTCTGGATATTTTACGGTCGCCAGCCGGCTAAAATCGCATTTGGAGAGCGCCGGTATCCCCTCGAGTTTGGAATTGTCACAGATATCTGCGGATACATGTGCGCGAATTTTTGAGCAGCCGTTGAATAATGCTCATGCATCTGAACTGATGAAGCTGTTTTCTTACGCTTGGAGATGTTTGGGGGAATGGGTAACTACTAATTTTGATGGCGATTATCTCGGATTTTTGCGGGGAAGTAAGACAGCTGAAGAGGCAATAGGCGCATTGGTGACTATGAAGCCTTTCCAAGATGTCGCCTTGTATTTCGGGGACGTCATCCCGTTTTACAAGAGAGCGCAGATATTGCTGCAAGACATGGACTTGGCTGAGCCAAGCCACCCGCTTCTTACGTTTCCTGATCTCGATGACATGACGGTGTTTGCTGACAACGTGCTTCCGTATGTCTTGAGGATGGATAAGATCATTCAATTACATCCTTGGCTCGAATCTCGTATCGAGAATGAAGAGCTCATTGCTAATGGCTCACCAGAAGAAGTAGAACTGCGAGCGTGCGCGGTTCATTTTTCCGAGTTGATAGCTGCGACGATCCGCAGTGATCTGAAGTCTATTTCCACGCGTAGATTGGATTTTGTGCTCTGGAACAGGGGGCAGCAACTAAAAAAGCTACATTCCGGTAAGCGGCATCGTTGCCGTTGTATATTCTACTAATAGATCGAGCGCGCTACGGGCTTTCCGATACGTTGTAGAACATCGGGTTCTTCATCCATTCAATGAGAGCGGACTCCCTCCAACCCGCGCACCGAGCGCTGATCTTGATGCTCCGGGGGAACGTTCCATTCTCCATCTTCCGGTACATGGTCGACCGGCTGAGGCCAGTTCGGGCGAGGACGGTCTTGACGCGGAGAATGCGGTCGGGGGTGTCGGTCTGCATTGGTATCACCTTACATTGAGTACGCCTGAGTGGTGCTCCCTCGGCAAAGTTGAGACGGAATTCGGCCCGTGAAAAGACCCCCTCCGGGGCACGTGCAGGCATTGGCGGCGTCTGGCGGCAAAAAGGTACCCTGGCGTAGATCGAGGCCAAGGCAGGTGAAGTCTCAGGGCGTCTCACGCTTCGCGTGACCGCGCTCTACGCCGCGAATCGCGGCGCCGAGTCGCTCTTCGGCGTCTCGGCCGATGCCGGTGTCGATCGCATGACGCATTGGCAGGCTGGCGCCCGGCGAGCGGAACGCGGGGATCAATTGAGCGCGCACTGGCGGGGTCTGGCGAACCCGCCAGAGGTCGCAGCGTTTTTAGTTTCCGCGTGGCACGCTCGATCCGGCCGGGGGGCACGGCGGCGGCTGGCGCACAGCATGCGCGCGCACGCCGCCGCGCCGGACGCCCGGATTCGAGAGTTCGTGTTTGCTGGGCTCTGTTGAGCCCGGTCAGCGCTGCGCGCTGAGTGGCTGCGGTCACCGCGCCTGGGCGCGGTGGCGTTGGCCTCCGGCTTCGATCTGGCGGGGTGGGCGTCGCTACCCTCTAGTCCCGCCGCGGCGTGCCGCAAGCTGCGCTGCGCGCAGCTCCTCCTCTTCGTTGCGGCCCTTCGGGTGCGGCCCGCCTCTGCCGGCGGGACTGCCGGTTCGCTCCTGCCGCCCACCCCGCCATTCCGGCGCCGGTTGCGGTGTTTTGAAGGAGTAGGAAGATGGAACTCAAGCACATCGACATCGCCAATCTCTCCGTTTCGGCTGCCAACATGCGCGCGAAGGGAAAGCCGGACATCACCAACATCCTGCCGTCGATCCGGGCGCGGGGCGTGCTGGTCCCGCTGATCGTGCGGCCTTCGGAGAGCGAGGACCGGTTCGAGATCGTGGCGGGCAAGCGGCGCTATCATGCGGCGCTGGCAATCACGGAGGAGAGCGGCGAGAGCGAGCCACTGCCGTGCGCGGTGATGGCGGCGGGCGACGACGCGGCGGCGTTGGAGGCGTCGCTGATCGAGAATGTCGCGCGGCTTGACCCGGACGAAGTCACCCGATGGGAGAGCTTCACGCGGCTGGTCCGCGAGGGACGCTCGCCCGAGGACATCGCGCTCACCTTCGGGCTGACCGAGCTGCAGGTGAAGCGGACGCTGGCGCTCGGCAATCTCTTGCCACGCATCCGCACCCTCTATCGCAAGGGGGAGATCGACGTCTCGACCGTGCGGCACCTGACCCTCGCGTCCAAGGCGCGGCAGCGCGAATGGCTGGCGTTGCTCGACGACCCGGAGGCCTATTGCCCGACCGGCTATCAGCTCAAGGCATGGCTATTCGGCGGCGCGTCGATCCCGGTCAGCGCGGCGCTGTTCGACCTTGCCAGCTACGACGGCGAAATCGTTTCCGACCTATTCGGCGAGGAACGGTACTTCGCGGACAGCGCCAGCTTCTGGACCGCGCAGAACGCTGCCATCGAGGCCAAGGGGGAGAGCTACCGCGAAGCCGGATGGACCGAGGTTGTGATGCTGCCGACCGGCGAGCAGTTCCACAGCTGGGAGCATGAGCGGTGCCCTAAGCGCAAGGGCGGCAAGGTGTTCATCGCAGTCGGCGCGCGCGGGGACGTGGCAATCCACGAGGGTTATGTCTCGCTCAAGGAAGCACGGAAGCGCGACAAGGGCGAGGCGGTGGAGAAGCCGATCCGGCCCGAGGTCAGCAGCCCGATCCAGAACTATATCGACCTGCACCGGCACGCGGCTGTTCGGGCCGACCTTGCCAGCCGACCGTCGCTGGCGCTGCGGTTGATGGTGGCCCACGTTATCGCCGGTTCCTCGCTGTGGAATGTCCGGATCGAGGCGCAGCGGGCGCACAGCGATGCGATTGCCGAGAGCGTCGAGAGTTGCGCAGCCGAGGCCGCGTTCGACGAGAAGCGGCGGGTGGTACTGGCGGTGCTCGGGTTCGATCCCGAAACGCCGACGGTGACTGGCAGCTATGACGGCGAGCATGGTGTGGCAGGACTGTTCGTCCGACTTGTCGAGCTTCCCGATCCGGCGGTGATGGACGTGGCGGCGATCGTCATGGGCGAGACGCTCGAGGCGGGCAGCGCGCTGATCGAAGTGTTGGGTCCGATGCTCGGCACCGGCATGGCCAAGGTCTGGCAAGGTGACGACGCGTTGCTCGACATGATCCGCGACCGCGAGGTGCTGCACCATGTGCTGGCGGACGTGGCGGGCGAGAGTGTCGCCGATGCCAACGAGGCTGCGACCGGCAAGGTCAAGCGCAAGATCGTGCGGGATTGCCTCACCGGCGAGAACGGACGCGCCAAGGTCGAGGGCTGGGTGCCCAAGTGGATTGCGTTTCCGCCAGCCGCCTACACCGAGCGCGGTGGTGTCGCGACCGTTAGCCGGGCGGCCAGCCTCGCCGAGCTGGCAGGTTCACCCGAGCCCGAGCCGCTGCGTCACGCGGCCTGATCCAGTCTGGCGGCCGCCGCGCCGCCAGATTTTCCTCAATATGTTGGAGGACATCATGACCGATGATCCTGATCCTGAAACCAGGAAGCGGATGGAGCGGGCGGTCCGCAAGCTGCCCCGGTTGCAGCGCGAAATCTTCCTCGCCGCCCGGTTCGACGACATGAGCTATGTCGAGATCGCCGAGCGTACCGGCCTAACCGTCCGGGAAGTAGAGCGGGAGATTGCGAGGGCGCTTGTGAGCATCGCCCGCCGCATGGACCGGCAACCCCGGCGCTGGTGGCGCCGCTGATCCGGATCTCGCCGGGCTTCGGCCCGGCGAGGTTTGCGGTTGTCCCGCCACGGGTTAGGAGTACGAGCATGAAGACCGACCTCGATCATCTGCCAGCTTCGAAGCAGCGCGAATTGCAGCATGTCGTGCGCGTGCTGTTCGAGGAGTTCGAGCGCGAGATCGGGCTTGCGACCCAGCCATGGAAGAAGCGCGGGCGCATCCTCAAGGTCATCCTTTATGGCAGCTATGCGCGTGGCGACTGGGTCGACGATCCGGTCGGCGGCTACAAATCCGACTACGACATCCTCGTTGTCGTCAACGACGCCAAGCTGACCGACCCGGTCGAATATTGGGGCAAGGCCGACGACCGGCTGATGCGCGATGCCACCATCAACGAGGCGCTGAGCGCGCCGGTCAATTTCATAGTGCATGACCTGTCGGACGTGAACGACCAGCTGACCCATGGTCGGCCGTTCTTTGTCGATATCGCACGACAAGGAATCGCGCTCTACGAGGCCGAAGGTTTTGAACTAGCGACGCCGCGTGTGCTGCCGCCGGAAGAGGCGCTCGCTGAAGCACGGGTGCACTATGATAGGTGGTTTGAAAGCGCCGGACGCTATCTTGAAACCGGGATCGGCCACGCGCAGAAGGGCTGGAGAAACGAAGCCGCATTCGAACTACATCAAGCGACTGAGCGCTTCTATCATTGTGTCTTGCTAGTGCTGACGCTCTACAGTCCAAAATCGCACAAGCTGAACTTCCTGCGATCCCACGGCGAAGAAGTGGCGCCCGAGCTGATTGCCGCATGGCCGCGCGCCGACAAGTTCAGTCGTCGCTGCTTCGAGTTGCTACGGCAAGCGTATGTAAATGCCCGATACTCGCCGCATTATGAGATCAGCGACGAGGAGCTGCGCTGGCTCGGCGAGCACGTCGCCGAGCTTCAGGCGCTTGTGAGAGCCGTCTGCGACCGGCGGCTGGCTGGAGCTTGAGCGTTATTTGTGGTGGCCGCTTTCGATTCCACTCCCGGCCGTTCCGCTGGCTGGCGCCTTCCCCCGAAACCGGCCGATCATGCGCGGTCGGCAGTCCAGGAGATCGCGGCCCGTCGTCAGTCTCCCGCCTTCTTCGACTGCAGCTTCGCCGCTTTCGCGTTGATCGACTTGGTGTCGTAGATCCCCGTCAGGGCGAACTGCAGCACCTCCAGCGCATCGAACAGATCCTCGTCATTGACATCCTCGCCGCCGTGAGTGCCGAGATTTCCGATGTTACGGAGGCCGTCGAGCTGCCCCTCATGGGCCGCCCCTGCGGTAAACGCCTTGATGCGCTCATATAAGTCCATGCGCTTCATCTTGCTCTTGTTCGGACCGTTCTTGATCAGCCGTTCGGTCGGCACCTTCTGGTGATCGAGCAGCGCTTCGACGGCGGTCCGGAGCCGCGCCACGCACGCCGACGTGTCCGCCCAGTAGAGCCGAAAGGCAAGATCCAGTTCGCGGCGCACGCGTGAGGGCACGTTCTTGGACATACGGAATAGCGGCGGTGCCGGAAACGCCGCCCGAACGCGCAGCACATCCTCGCGCGCGCCCCAGTAGGTCTGGCCGTCTCCATCATCAATGTCGACCTCCACCGTCTCGATATCGCCGATTAGGTGGACGATCTCGCCGCAGGGCGCTTCGTCGCAGACGAGGCGCGCCGACCAGCGTTCGACCACGTTGTCGGGCTCCCAACTTTGATCGTCGCGATAGTCGATCGAGTGCTTGGGTTCGACGATGTTCACGCCGGTTGTGTCGAGCTTCAGCTTGCCGTTTGCGCATGCCGGGCACGGCAGGCCGAACGTCGCATTCTTGGGCACCAGTCGGTGCCAGGTGTCACGATTGATGTTCACGTTGTTGATCCTTTCGATGCACCCACCGTAGGGATTCGGCTTCTTCAGCCGCAATATATTTCGACGGGCAGGCCAACATTCGCTTGGGCATAGCCGGCCAGCGCCTATCTACCCGCGAATGACACGACGCACCTCCGGCCCGCACCCATGGGCGAAGCATCCTGAGCTCCTCACTTCCATCCGCTCGCCATGGGAGAAGTTCCGCAAGGCGGACTGGAACTTCGACAGGTACGAGGACGCCATTATGGCACGTCCGTGCGACACCGAAACGGTGGTCTATACCGCGCTCGACTTCTGCGTGGCGATGGTGGCGCTGCGCGACTGGACGCGGAAGGCGCTGACCCGCGACGTGCGCACCGGTGACAGGAAGCTGCCGGCTGGCCTCACTAGCACCGATGACTTCAACAGCTGGATATCGTCGCGCGTGCACTGGCAGGCGGCGATTGAGGCGATCGCCAACACCTACAAGCACGCCGACTACCGCGACATCGGGTGGGAGAATGGCGTCGCCATGCTAGCTAGCTTCGCGCCGCTGCCGTTAGGGGCCGACAAGGACGCCTGCAAAGACGGTCTTGAGCTCTTCGCCTTCATGCACAAGCACAAAGATCAGGTCTGGTGGGACATCGCCCTGCGTCAACATCCCAGCCCCGACGCGGAGCCCGGCTATAACGCGTTCGGCGATGCGCTGGACGAGTGGGGCGATATCCTGAAGGAGCTTGGCTACAACGAGATTTGACGGCGTCGGCAATTAGGTAAGCGCGGCCTTCCCGTGGCGGCGAGTCCGGCGGCTGACGCCGGCAGGTGGAGCTGGAACCCTTTACGGCGCGGTTCGCGACGTTCGCTTTCACCATCGTCTTGGAGCGGCTGGCGGCATATTGAGCGCCAGATATCCGTTTCGGAGCTCCCGATAGCTGCCGGGTGGGAAAGTCCCAACTCGGGGCATTGCGTTCATAGCGGATGCGCGCCGCGCGGCTTAGCCGAGCGTCGCTCGCATTCCTCAGGCAGATTTGGGCCTGCGCGGGGTGCGCTTCGGCTTCTCAGCGGGAGTTGGCACCGCCGCTGCTTTGGCCTGTCGCCCCTTTGACCCAAGGCCGATCTTGTGCGCCATTTCGCGGCGCGCCGCCGAATAGTTCTCGGCGACCATCGGGTAGTCGGGCCGCAGATTGTAGCGCTGACGATATTGCTCGGGCGTGAGCCCATGTCCGGACAGGTGCCGCTTGAGGGTCTTGTAGGGTTTGCCGTCGATCATTGAGATGATGTGGTCCTTCGATCCCAGCGACTTCCGAACCGTCACCGCGGGCGTGAATTCCTGCTCGGATGCAGCGTCCTCCGCAGCTTCCAAAGGGGCGGACGAACCACCGGCCAACTCAGTAACAGTAGCGTGCATCGTGCGCAGAAATGCCGGCACGTCTTCGGCGGAGACGCGGTTGTTCTGGTTGCCGAGCCACGCGATCGTGAGTTCGGTCGCGAGCTCAACCGCGTTCAAAGAGTTTTCATCGGACATGAGGGTTCCCGTTCAATTGTGTGGCGACCACGTTGACGCCTTGGAGCACCGTTCCCCCCGTTGAATTGCTCCATGTCGAACGCGCGTTTCGATTTCAACCGCCGAGATGCTTAATCGGCGGGAGATTGTTCAAACGCTCGCTTGCCGCGACGCCGCCATAAGATCAGCGCTTGCTCGCGATGCTCGTCACGCAATGTTGCCGCGGCTTCGACCATCAGGCCGAAGATCACGGCGCGATCGTCGTCGGTGAGTTCGACGAGTCCCGCCTTGGCGACGAGGCCGCCGAGCTCGATCAGCTGGCGTGTTCGCTCGCGGCGCTTCACGACCCACTCGCGCCTGTCGTCACGCGCGATCCTGGCGTTCAGCCGGTGACGGGCCGCCGTCACCCGCCTGAGCGCCGCGCGTGTCCCGGCGAGCGCCGCCGCCGGTCCGACGCGAGCCTTGAAAGAACGCCGCGCCCCGCTTGCGCCAGCCCTCCTTGGTGGCGGCGTCGTTGCTGTCGACTGCGCTCAGCAATGCGCCAGTAAGCTGTTCGATCGGCAGCGCATCGGCGCCGGTCGCGGCGACCAGTTCGCCGAGCTGCTGCACCTTGCGTTCCTTGAGCTGCCGAGCCTTGTCGCCGAGCACCTTCAGCTCCGAATCATAGTCGCGGGGTTTACGCATGACGCTGTCCTCAGTTGCACATGAAGAACGCGTCAGTTAGTAACTCCGTCGATCAGCGTAAATACAGTGGAACATCGTGGGACGAACGTGTCCCGAGAAAGATGAATTCTTTCGAGGGCGCGCTTATACGTTGTGCCAACGTCGCTTGAATAGTGTAAGTGGATTGTCGCCATGGCGATCTACCACTTCTCCGCCAAAGTCATCTCGCGCGCTGCCGGTTCGAGTGCACTGGCGTCGGCGGCGTATCGCTCGGCCTCGCGGCTGCATGACCAGCGGCTCGATCGTCACCACGACTTCTCGAGCAAGGCCGGCGTCGTCCACTCCGAAGTGATGTTGCCGGACGGCGCCCCCGAGCATCTCTCCGATCGTGAGAAGCTGTGGAATGAGGTCGAGGCGACCGAGAAGCGGATCGATGCGCAGCTCGCCCGAGAGATCGAGTTCGCAATCCCGCGGGAGATGACAAAGGAGCAGGGGATCGAGCTGGCCCGCGACTTCGTACGGCGCGAGTTCGTCGACCGCGGCATGATCGCCGATCTCAATGTGCATTGGGATATCGGCACCGACGGTCTGGCGAAGCCGCACGCGCACGTAATGCTGACGATGCGCGAGGTCGGCGAAGAGGGGTTCGGCAAGAAGAACCGCGACTGGAACCGCACCGAACTGCTGGAGAAATGGCGCGAGCGCTGGGCCGAGCACGCGAACCAGCGACTTGCCGCACTCGATATCGACGTGAGGATCGACCATCGCTCATTGGAAGCGCAGGGGATCGATCTTGAGGCGCAGCACAAGATCGGCCCGGCCGCTGCACGCATGGCGGCGCAGGGGCTCGAGGCCGAGCGCCTCGATGAGCATCGCGAGATCGCTCGTTCGAACGGCGAGAAGATCATCGCCCATCCCGGACTCGCGCTCGACGCGATCACGCGCACCCAGGCGACATTCACGGCGCGCGACCTGGCCATGTTCGCGCATCGGCATAGCGAAGGAAAGGACCAGTTCGACCAGGTGATGGCCGCGGTTCGCGGCTCATCCGAGCTGGTCGCGCTCGGCAAGGACGGGCGCGGCGAGGATCGGTTCACCAGCCGCGACATGATCGAGACCGAGCAGCGTCTCGCGCGCGAGACGCAAGCGCTCGCCGAGCGCGAGCGCCACCGTGTCGCTGACCGGGATCGGGAGCACGCCATCGCTAGTGCCGAGCGGCGCGGCCTGATGCTTTCCGCCGAGCAGCGGTCGGCGTTCGAGCATGTTACCAACTCCAGGGATATCGGCGTGGTGATCGGCTATGCCGGCACCGGCAAATCCGCCATGCTCGGCGTCGCGCGCGAGGCATGGGAGCGCGCCGGCTACCGGGTGCAGGGCCTCGCGCTATCCGGCATTGCCGCCGAGAATCTGGAGAGCGGTTCGGGCATCGCTTCGCGCACGATCGCCAGCCTCGAACATCAATGGTCGCAGGGGAGGGAATTGCTCACCTCCAGCCAAGTGCTGGTGATCGACGAAGCCGGCATGATCGGCTCGCGCCAGATGGAACGCGTGATCGCGGAGGCCGAGAAGCGCGGCGCCAAGGTCGTGCTGGTCGGCGATCCCGAGCAGCTACAGGCAATCGAGGCCGGCGCCGCGTTCCGCTCGATCGCCGAGCGGCACGGCAGCATCGAGATCACCGAGGTCCGCCGCCAGCGCGAGGACTGGCAGCGCGACGCCACGCGCCAACTCGCCACCGGGCGCACCGCCGAGGCGCTGCACGCCTATCGCAAAGCTGGAATGGTGGTCGAGTCGGAGACCCGCGCGGCGGCGCGTGAGGCGCTGATCGAGCGCTGGGACCGCGACCGCATCGACGATCCGGCGCGCTCGCGCATCATCCTGACGCATACCAACGAAGAATGCGACGAACTGAATGGGCTGGCCCGGGATAGGATGAAGCAACATGGTACGTTAGTCACTGATATTGCCGTCAAAACTACGCGCGGCGAGCGCTTGTTTGCGGCCGAAGACCGCATCATGTTCCTTCGCAACGAACGCGAATTGGGCGTCAAGAATGGCTCTCTCGGCACCGTCGAACAGGTTGATCGCAGCCGCATGGCAGTGCGGCTGGACGATGGCCGGCATGTCGCGTTTGACCTCAAGGACTACTCGGACGTCACGCACGGCTATGCCGCCACGATCCATAAGGCGCAGGGCGTCACCGTCGATCGCGCGCATGTGCTGGCGACGCCTGGGCTCGACCGGCACGCCGCCTATGTCGCGCTGTCGCGGCACCGCGACGCGGTGCGTCTCCACTACGGCCGTGATGACTTCGCCGATGGCGATCGCCTTGCGCGCACGCTGTCGCGCGATCGGCCGAAGGACAGCGCGCTCGACTATGAGCAGGGAGCGACCCGCTTTGCCGAGCGGCGTGGGTTCGACCGCTCCAGAATTCTTGATACCCTCGCGCGTGAGCGTCTGGTCGATCCGAGCCACGCTGCGCCCGAACTACAACGGCGGGGACGGTTCGAGGGTCTGCGGCTGCGTGTCCCCGATGCCGCGGACGTGCCGAAGCGCAGCCGGTTCGACGGGCTCAAGCTTCAGGCGCCGGCGGAGCGCGCGCCAGTCGAGCGGGGGGGCGGTCTTGGAACCGCGGTCCAGCGCTATGCCCGCGCGGTGCAGGACATCGGCCGCATGACCCAGCAAGGCCTGCCCGCACTCGAATATCAGAAGGCCGCCAAGGTGCAGGCCGAGAGGGCGCTCGACGCCATGCACCAGCACGGGGCCAGCGATCTTGAGGCAGCATTCGCGCGCGAGCCGGGACTGGTGAGCGAGGCGGCCAATGGTCGGACGGCCAACGCCATCCGTCAGATGCAGCTCGAGACGGAGCTGCGCACCAATCCCGAACTGCGCGCCGATCGGTTCGTGCAGGCCTGGCAGCAGCTCCGCGCGCAGCGCGACAAGCTCGGCGGTTGGCAGAACGAGGACGCGCGCGGTGCGGTCGAGAACCGCATGCGCGCCATGGCCAAAAGCCTCGAAAAGGACCCTGCGCTGGGCGCTGCGCTCAGCCGCCGCGGCAGCCAGCTGCTCGGTCGCGAATGGTCGCCGCAATGGTCACCCGGCAGCCGCGACGGCGGCATCGGCGCCGCGATCGGCGATCAGGCGCGCACGCGATCGGTCATCCAGCAACTGACGTTCTCGATCGAGCGAGGGCGCAATCTTGGGATCGGACTATGAACGCTGAAACCACCATCCAACCCGCCACCGAGATTGACGATCCGGAAGTTGCGTTCGAGGCGATGAGCCGGAAGTTGGCGGGGCTGACTGCCGCCGTGGAAGGGTTCGCGGCGCGACAGCAGGAACTGCACACGCGAGATTACGGCCCGGATTTGGCCAAGATCCACGAGCGGTGGGGCAAGGTCGTGGAAGCATTCCATTTCCTCGCCGCGAAGCCAGGCGTCGCGCTTACCCCGGAGACGATAGCGCCCCAGATCGTGGAGGCTGGCGCTCGCGTGCGCGCAGCCGACCATCAGGCGTGGAGCAACGCCAATCGAGAGCTTGGTACGGCGATAGAGTCGTTGAACGGCCTAGTAGCTTCCGCGAGGACTTCCGACACACAAAAGTTCTGGGTCATCGGGGCCGCGACGGCCGCGCTGATCGTGGGATTTTGGTTTGGGACGGTCGTCCCGACGAGGATTGCTCAGTCAGCGCCGGAGAGCTGGCATTGGCCGGAGGCGAAGGCAGCGGCGATCCTGCGAAAGGACGGCTGGAGTGCGGGGGAGCGTCTTCTTCAGGTGTCGAGCCCCTCACGCTGGATGGCCTTGGCTGAAGCTTTGTGGATCGCTCAGGCGAATACCGAGGCTTTGGAGAAATGCCGCAGCCGAGCTACGCGCGCCGGAAAGCCCATCGATTGTGTCCTCGCAGTCGGTCCATCTGCTACTCGCTAGCAGGGTGACGGTGACCGGACTGGACGTCGCTGCTAGAGCGGCGGAGGCAATAGCCGAGCTCGATTATGTCGAACCTCAGGGTTCGTAAGGAAACGGGTCTCGGCTGGTAATCTGTAGGCCAGACGCCCTGACGCTATCTAGAAGTCTGAGGAAGTCGCCATCTGCCAGTCTTAGTCCGCCAGCATAGTCGGGGCGCGCCGCTGACCCATTGCCCATGTTGAACAAGTGCGAGTGGTCGACATATAACTCAGGGTTGTTGTGCTTGATGGTATTCGCTGCCTTGCGAAGAAACTCTAGCGCAGCCCGATCCGGCGCTAGCCCATGGCTCTCCAGCCAGGCGTATTCCCGCTTCGCATCGTAGTTTTTTCCTCGCTTTGCCATCCGCCAATCATCTACGGCTTTCTCCCAGAAGTGGTGGAGTATCACCACATAGGCATTGATCGCGATTGGGATGGCCGCGCGGCTCTGCTCAATCAGCAGTTCGTGGAGGGTCTCACGATCGTAGAGGAAATCTCGGTCTTCATAAACGCCGGCCTCTAACACTCCCGCTTCGATAGCCTTCTTGTCAGCTAACCAATCAGCCTGCGCGTTCTCATGTGCGGTATGGATGGTCGCCATGGTGGCCTCAAACGCGCGACGCAGATCGTCCAGTCCTTTTTGGAACACGTAGCCGCGCATTGAGAATGACATTTCAACCATCCGATGAACTCTGAAGCCGCGGCGTCCCGTCGCGGGATACTTGGACGAACACCACTTTTCCGGACTTGTTAGAGTGCTGCGCCATCATGTCAGCCCTACCTTGGATAGCGCCCTCGACCGCCACAGAGTCTCGATCTCTTGCGCGACGCGATTGAGGTCGCTGCTAACATCATGGTCCCAGTACCGGATGACATGCCAGCCTTGGGCTGACAGCGTTGCGGCAACTTCGGCATCACGTGTGCGATTTCGCGCGAGCTTCTCAGTCCAGTATGCCGAGTTTGACTTGGGACTGGTGCCGTGCTCCGGGCATCCGTGCCAGAAGCATCCATCCACGAATATGGCAATCTTCGCGCGGGTCAGCACGATATCGGGCTTGCCCTTCAGCCCGGATTTGACTCGGAACCTGAGGCCCCGCCCGAACAAGGCGCGCCGCAGGGCGAGCTCCGGTTTCGTGTCTCGCGAACGTATCCGCGACATGCACCGGCTGCGTTGTGCGGGGGTCATGCTGTCAGCCAAATATGTTTTCCTATTGTTCTGGATATTCTGCTTGATTTCCGCTAAAAATGCGCTCGCGAGGGGCGCCGCCTCAGGAGCATTGAAGGAGTTCCCACTTGCTGCTGAGCCTTTTTTGCGGTGCCGGAGGGCTCGATCTAGGCTTTGAGAACGCGGATTTTGAGATCGGTCTTGCTTTCGACAAGAAGGCGGACAGCGTTCGTTCCTATAATCACAATCGCACTGACAAGCACGCCCACTGTGCCGATGTGAATGATCTCACGCTTGAAAAGCTCGACGAACTTTGGGGTTCCCAGTTCGCGCCCGAGGGCGTCATCGGCGGACCTCCCTGCCAGAGCTTCAGCCAGGCGAACCGTGCGATCACTGATGCCGATCCCCGCCATCAGCTGCCGCTCGTCTATGCGCGGCTGCTGAAGACGCTGAATGCGCGGAACCCGGTGAAGTTCTTTGTCATGGAGAATGTCAAAGGATTGCGCAGCAGCCTTCATGAGCACCGGTTGATCCTGTTCAAGAAGGCATTGGCCGACGGGGGGTTCTTCGTTTCCGAGCAGCTCTTGAACGCGGCGGACTACGGCACACCACAAAAACGCGAGCGTTTGTTCATTGTCGGATTGAACAGAGAATTGTTCGGGAAGACCGCTTGGCGCGGTGCGGCGAAGGTCCCTGAGGCGGAGCGCAGCCCGTCAGTTTCGACCGTACTTAAAGGGCTGCCCGAGCCCATGCATTTCGCCAAGGGCGTTGATCCGTCCAACTTTCCGCATCACCGCAATCACTGGTGCATGGCTCCCCGATCACCGCGGTTCAAATTGGGCGGCCTGCGTTCTGGTGACAGCAGCCATCGCAGCTTCAAGACGCTGGCGTGGGACAAGCCGAGCATCACCGTTGCCTATGGCCACCGCGAAGTCCACGTTCACCCGGACTGCCACCGGCGGTTGAGCGTATACGAGGCGATGCGGCTGCAGGGGTTCCCGCATGCCTATGAGTTACTTGGCTCGCTTTCGTCGCAGATTGATCAGGTCAGCGAGGCAGTCCCGCCGACCATGGCTGAGGCGGTGGCTAGAAGCCTTCTTAAGATTCTGGCCGTGCAAGAAGGTCTGGAAAGCGGTGAGGCGGCGTAGATTGCCCCGCGACTGCTTCAGCGACCAGAGGCGACAGGGCATCAGCCTCATATCCAGCCTCAGCTAGGAGCAAATGCGTCGACGCGTTTAAATTGGTGCTCAGTTCTGCGTCGGCTTCGAGCAAGGCGTCAAGATCGTCAATCACCGCCGCGCTGGCCAAAATCTGCATAGATGGATCGTCTGTTGCTCCGCCCGGTGAAGGCCTTTGCCGCGAGACGCCGAATGGATCTACGAGTCCGATCGGCGGCGGAAGAAATTCCAGCGCGAGCGAGACCATCGACGGAGAGGGATCGTCAACTGGGCGGGTCGAATAGCAATGGGACCGTTTGAGCCGGACAGACCATTGCTTCGCGCCGGCCATGTGCAACAGCCATTTGGCAAAGCCGAGCGCGAAGATGTTCAGGAAAGGACGGCCGTCGCCGCTTTTCGCCGTAGCGATCGCGCTTTCAAGATCGCTTGCTCCAGGATGAAGGAAAGCAATGGCGCCGGTTTCGAACTCCGCACTAGCCTTGGCATTCACACGGACCGCGTCACACAGCTTCTCGAACGTCGCCGGATCAAGATCGCCGTCGCGTGCGTCCACGGTGACGAATAGCAGCCAGCGGTGAGTGGCTTTGCTTAGCTGGAGTTCCACGAGGCGGTGAATCGCGTCAATCAGCCGCCTCGAATGCGTGGCATTCGTGGGGGCGATAGAGCCGCAAGCATCAATATTGACGACATGAAACGGCGCCCGGCGCTTGAGCTCGCGCAGCGTGCCGCTGTCAGTGCTGCAGATCGACTCAAAGTCGCGGGGAAGCGTGATCGATGTATCCTTGATATAACCCGCCTGGATGAGGGATGTCTCCCGCACACGCGCGCGCCATCGTGCCGGCATCTTCGGCATCGCTCAGGAATCCTACGGTCTCAAGGCTGCAATCGTTGCCGCTGCACATCTCGCCGATTAGCCGGACATCAAGATAGTCCAGCCCCGGAAGCGTCAGATAACGGACCTCCGGCAGCCGTGAGACCGAGCTGCCGTCGGGAAGCTTTATTGGTTGAGAAACAAGGACATGTTGGTCCTTTAGCTTCTGGATGAGCCGGGCCGCCAGCCCGACCCACTGGTCCTGCCTGACTTTCTGTTTGCGAGGCCGGTGCCATGGGAAAAGGTTGTTCAGCCGGATTGGTACCGCGTCAGTGCTTATCGGGGCCGGCAAAGACTCTTCTGCGAACTCGGCGCTGATATCCGTCTCGCCCTCACTTGATGCCATGGGTCTGCATCACCTGGATAAGATCGTTGATCAGTTCCGCACGCTCATCCTGGCGGAGATCGGAAAGTACGCCATACGCCTCGAGTACAACCGATATCGCTGCGGCAAGCGAGACATGGTCGGGAGCCGGCTCGCGCTTCCAAACTATAGAAGCTTCCGCCACGGTGGTCGGAAGTTGCGGCGTGACAGTTTGCCGGAACGGAGGATCGGCGTCAGCGCCGCGCCGTGAGGACCAAATATCATAGGCGGACTGCAGCGTTGCTTCTGCCGTCTGGGTCTTTTGCTCCTTCCGCTCTCGCTCCAGATCCTCGCCGGCGATATACTTTAGCCTGTTCGCAAGGAGCCGCAGCGCCCGGTGAAGCCATTTCTGGATGTATATGTAATGGGGATGACTGTAGTTGAACGATTCTCGATCGATATTGATGGCACCGTCAAGGCCTTCCAGCACGAAGATCTCGGCAGTGATCTGGCGGAGCCGACTCTGTTCCGACACCTGATAATCGGCGAAGCGCGCGTCGAAGAGGGTTCCGCTCGCTTCGCGGACCCGAATCAGTGAGCCTTGCACGTCCTTCGGGCTGATCTTGCTGTTCCAGTAGAGATAGGCCTCGAACCGCAGATTCCCGCCGGCCCGGTCCAGCGAAGTTTCAGGAAACGGTGCTGTCTCGCTGCCCACCATCATTACGGGCGCGGGAAGGCGCGAAGCAACGGCCAGTTCTTCAGGCAGCGCGATCGGCCGGCGCAGAAGGATGCCATCGAACTCTACGTCGAATTTTCCGACGCCGTCGGTTCGGCCGGATACCAGCCCGAAATGGTCCCGCAGCGTTTCCTTGGCGGCAAGCTTCACAATATCGGCACGCCGATTTGTGCGTGGGACATCCAGGAAGATCATCCCCGAATCGCCGGTAATGTCGAACGGGTGCCGGTCGATATATTCCAACGGGAGCGACAGGCTCAATTTCCAGATTGAACGAAGGTACTCATCAAGCTGTTCAAGCGAGGGGCCCTTCTTCGAGCTCTCCTCGGTTTCAGCGGCCACCCGCACAAGCTCCCGAAATCGCTCAAGCGGTTCCAGGCCATCCTTCCAGGGAAGATTTGGATCGAGATGGGTCAGGCCGCGCTTTTCGTCGTCGCGTCGTCCAATGTGATAGGCTGGCGGGGGCATGATTGGTTCGTCATTTGGCCCGAGCTCGGCTTGGGCCTGCCACATATTGGTGCTTTGCAGCAGCCGCCGGATTTCCGGCCGAAGCTCGTGGAGAATGATGGTCGTGCCATGCGCTTCCAGTTCCGCTTCGGGAACTTCCTCCGAACGGATCTGAACACGCCCAGCCTCAAACTCGGCGCCCGGGGGCCCGTCCTTCAGCCTGGCCTCGTTATGTGTCTTCAGAATCACTGTCGCCCAGGACCGGACTTTTTCGCCGCGGGCCTTGGTGATGATTTGAAAATGCTGCGTTAGCTGTGCAACAGCAAATAGACCGATGCCGATTTTGCCAATCAAGGGCCGGCCGCCAGGACTGAAATCAGGGTCGGCGTCGCTTGCGGTATGCAGCATCGGACCCTCTGTCGTACGCTTGCTGCTGCCGCCGATATTTTCGACGACGTACCCTAGGGTCTCAGGGGTCATTCCCGCGCCGTCGTCGCGGATGGTGATCTGATCGAATTCCGGAGCACCGGTTTCGATCACAACACGCGTCGCATCGGCGTCGTACGCGTTCGCGCAGAGTTCTCGGAACGCCGCCCAAGGCTCCCGGTAAATCCCGTCAGTAACCCGGGCAATGATACGCTGGCTGGTGCTGAGCGGAAGCTCGATCGCGTCGCCGTCCACGGATTCTCGGATGCGCTTGCCGAGTTCTTGCGCCTTTTTAAATCTGGCGCTTTCGACTGCAACCGCTGACATCTAGTCCCCAATCCGCGCGTCTGAGGGATCTGTTCGCCCTGTATCGGCGATCGTTACCCTTTTGCATCGAGCTTTGCCAAGGTATCCGTGAGGAACATCTTAAGCCGATCTCCGGGCGAAGGCTATGACGGCCGCTGTCCGGGTGACCGGCGCCATGCGCCTCGGCCACGATGCCCAGCGGCCCGCGAGGCAGACTCATCTTACCCGCCGTACTAATAGAGAAGGGCCGCTAGCCTTTTGAGCACCCAAAAGTGATGAATCCCTTGCCGTACGCTAAAGCGGCAAGCATCACGATGATGAGCACGATTGCGCCTTTGATCGTGAGCAGCATGTTCTTTTTAAACTGGCGATAGGTTTCTTCTCCATCGCGCACGCGGTTCCACTCGGTCTTGAGAAGATTCTGCGCCTCTTGCTGAAGCAGCCTAATCTCGCGATCGATTATCGGGATCTGGGGGGTGGTGGATATGATAGCGTCCCGGACTCTGCCGATGGAGGCGATCGGTTTGGCCCACTCATTCTTTTCGCGGTTCTCGCGAAGCACGATGCGGTCGAATGCTTCGTCGAATTCCCGCAGATCAATCTTCTTTCCTTTGCTCGCGCGCCCCGACAACTGTCGTGCCAGCGCAGTCACGACCGCTAGGTCCCGTCGCTGGTCGTTGATCCAAGCCTGCCGGAACTCCGTAATCTTGACGTCCTTGGAGATAACCGCACCAAAGAGAGCCACGCTAGCTGTGACCATAGTCGCGGCCGCGGCGACCAAGGCCGTTGTTGCATCTGGCACGATAACCCCCTCCAATTGGCCTCGATCCGTAGCGCGGATGCGAGCGAAGAGGAATGCGCGCCACCAGAACCACGTCCTCCTTCCCGTCCGAGGCCCGTCAGTCCGCGACCGTGAGAATTAGCTGTGCCGCGATCGATTGGTCACTTTGATTGGTGACTCGGGGCCTGTTTGGCCGCTCTGAGACGGCTGGGGACGAAGAAAAATCTCGCGGTGAGCTGTTACCTAGAGCGTTACCTAGCGCCCAGACCGGTTCCGCAACGCCGAGATCTTCTCCAGCTAAGTGTTTGAACTATAAGAAGAAAATGGTGGACGCACTAGGGCTCGAACCTAGGACCCGCTGATTAAGAGTCAGCTGCTCTACCAACTGAGCTATGCGTCCATTCCGGGGCATTTGGGGGCGCTTTGGTGAAGCGCCTGCCGTTCGGGAGCGGGGCCGTTAGCATCCGATTCCGCGGATTGCAAACCCCAAATCGCCTATTCGTTCACCAGGTGACGACCTTGCGGTTCTGGCGGTCGAACGACATCAATATGCCGAGGCAGATCATCGCCGTCATCACCGCGGTGCCGCCGAAGCTGATGAAGGGCAGGGGCACGCCGACGACCGGCGCGAGGCCCATCACCATCGCCATGTTGATCGCGACATAGAAGAAGATCGTCGTCGCCAGCCCCGCCGCCGCCAGCCGCGCGAAGCGGCTCTGCGAGCGCACCCCGACATTGATCCCCCAGCGCACCAGCAGCCCGAAGGCGATGATCAGGAAGAAGCCGCCGAGCAGCCCCCATTCCTCCATCATCGTCGCCAGCGCGAAGTCGGTATGGCCCTCGGGGAGATAGTCGAGATGGCTCTGGGTGCCGTTGAGGAAGCCCTTGCCGAAGATCCCGCCCGATCCGATCGCGATCTTCGACTGGCTGATATGATAGCCGGTGCCGAGCGGGTCGCTTTCGGGGTTGAGGAAGATCAGCACGCGGTTCCGCTGATAGTCGTGGAGCAGGAAGTTGACCGCGAGCGGTGCCGCCACCGCCATGCCCAGCGCGCCGCCGATGAACAGGCGCAGCGGCACGCCCGCGAGGAACATCACCATGATCCCGCCCGCGGTGATCATCAGCGCGGTGCCGAGATCGGGCTGGAGCATGACGAGCCCGGCGGGCAGGCCGATCAGCACTGCCGCGGGCCAGATTGCGCCGAACTTCCTTATCTCGCCTGCGGGCAATATCTCGTAGAAGCGCGCAAGGGTCAGCACGATCACCGGCTTCATCAGCTCGGAGGGCTGGAGGCGGATGAGGCCCAGGTCGAGCCATCGCTGGCTGCCGCCCGCGACCGCGCCGAGCAGCTCGACGCCGAGCAGCATGGCCAGGATCACGCCGTACATCGGGAAGGCCGCCATCGCCCAGAACCCTTCGGGTACGCGGCTGAGCGCGATCGCCATGGCGAGGAAGGCGAAGAAGCGGATGCCCTGCGGCATCGCCCATTTCTGAAGATCGCCGCCCGCCGCCGAATAGAGCACCAGCAGCCCGAACACGCCGATCGCGGCGATCAGCAGGATGATCTTCCACGGCAGCTGCGCGAGCGGCGCGGGGACGAAGCCGGGACCCAAGGTGCTCATTCGTCAGGCTCCACGCTGCCGGTATCCGCGGCGTCGGTATCGATGGTGTTGGTGGTGGCGGCAGCGGCCGCGGCGGAGACATTGTCCGCGGCGGCCTCGGTATCCTCGGGCGTCGGCGGCGGCGGCGCGCTCTGGGTCGCCTGGAAGGCCTTGGCCTGCTCGGCCATGCGCGTCTTGTAGTCGCCGCCCCAGCTCGGTTCGACCTCGGCGAGCGATTTGAGCGCCATCTCCTTGTCGAACAGATAGGTCATGATGTCGCGCCCGATCAGCGGCGTATCGAGGTTGCGGACGGTGTGGCCGTTATGCTCGAGCACCACCGCGGCGGCATATTTCGGATTGTCGGCCGGCGCAAAGCAGATGAACAGCGCGTGGTCGCGCAGCTTGAAGGGCAAGGCGGCGTTCTTGAGCACGCCCGATGCGCGCTCGGCCTTGGTGATGCGGCGGACCTGCGCGGTGCCGGTCTTGGCGGCGAGCGTGACGCCGGGGACCAGCATCCGGCTGGCGCCGCCGGTGCCGCCGTCATTGACCACCGCGAACATCGCGTCGCGCACGATCGCGAAATGCTCGGGCGTGACGTTGAGCGGCGGGGCGGGCTGGACCGGCTCGTCGGCGATGATCCGCGGCACCAGCGCCTTGCCCGAGGCGAGCCGCGCCGCCATCACGGCGAGCTGGAGCGGATTGGCGAGCACATAGCCCTGGCCGATCGACGCGTTGAGCGAGTCCGCGACGGTCCAGGCTTCCTTGTAGCGCTTGAGCTTCCACGCGCTGTCAGGGATCGTGCCCGATCGCTGGGTGGTGAAGGGCAGGGTGAATTTCTGCCCCATGCCGAGCGAGCGCGCCACCGGCGCCACCGCGTCATAGCCGACGCGGCGGACCATCTCGTAGAAATAGATGTCGCAGCTCTGCGCGACCGCGCGGCGCAGATCGACACCGCCATGGCCGCCGCGCTTGTGGCAGTGGAACACGCCGTTGCCGACCTGCATCGCGCCGCTGCAATTCACCACCGCGTGCGGATCGATCCCCGCCGCGAGCAGCGCCAGCCCGTTCATCGGCTTGACCGTCGAGCCGGGCGGATAGAGACCCTGGAGCACCTTGTTCATCAAGGGCACGTGATCGTCCTCGCTCAGCATCTTCCATTCGCTCTGGCCGATGCCGTCGGAGAAGCTGTTGGGGTCGTATGCGGGCATCGACACCATCGCGAGGATGTCGCCGTTCGACACGTCGATCACCACCGCCGAGCCCGAGTTGGTCCCCAGCCGCCGCGCCGCATATTCCTGCAGCCCCATCTCGACGGTCAGCTTGACGTTCTTGCCCGGCGTATCGGGCCGCGTCTCGAGCTCGCGGACGGGCTTGCCATGCGCGGTCACCTCGACGCGCTTGGCGCCGGGCGTGCCGCGCAGCACGTCCTCCATCGTCTTCTCGATCCCGTCCTTGCCCAGCTTGAAGCCGGGGGCGACGAGGATCGGGTCCTTTTCCTTGGCGTACTGTTCGGCCGAGGCCGCGCCGACATAGCCGAGCAGATGGCCCACGCCCGCGCCCAGCGGGTAATAGCGGGCGAAGCTCTCGCTCGGCTGGACGCCCGCCAGCTCGGGCAGGCGGACCAGCAGCGCCGCATAGCGCTCCCAATCGAGCTTTTCCGAAACCTGGATCGGCCGGAATCCGCGCGAGCGCTTGAGATCGGTCTGGAGCCGCGCGACATCCTCCGGCGTGAGCCCCAGCAACTGCTGGAGCGTCTTGAGGACATGCTCCTGGTCCTCGATCTGATCGGGGATCAGGTCGACGCGGAAGGCGGCGCGGTTGAGCGCGAGCTCGCGGCCGTTGCGGTCGACGATCCAGCCGCGGCGCGGCGGGGTGAGCGTCAGGTTGATGCGGTTGCTCTCGGCGAGCAGGCTGAACTTCTCATTCTCGAGCACCGCGAGCCAGGTCATGCGGCCCGCGAGCACCAGTCCGACCCCGCCCTGGATCGCCCCGAGCATCAGCGCCCGGCGGGAGAAGCTATAGGCCTGCGCGGCTTCGGTGATCCGCATCGCCGCGTCAGCCCTTCTTCGCGTCGCGGTCGAGCCAGCCGCACAGGCTGGAGATCAGCGGGAAGAGCGCGGCGCAGATCACGATCTGGAGCAGCAGGGCGGTATCGACATGCGCGGCGAAGGGTGCCGCGATCAGCCGGCCCGCGATCAGGCAGAAGCCCGCCGCGCCCGCCGCGATCAGCCAGTCCTGCCAGAAATCGCGCCACACCAGCCGCGTGTCGAGCACGTCGATCGCGATGAAGCACATCGTCCACAGCAGCATCGCGCTGCCCAGCGGCTGGCCGCTGACCATGTCGTCGAGCAGCCCGAGCGGGACCGGCGCCCACACCTTGACCGTATCCGCGCGCGTCAGCCGCCAGCCGAGCAGCATCAGCAGCCCGAACGGCGGCAGGAAGGGGAAGGTGGCGACGAAGGGGAGGAGGGTGAGCAGCGAACCCAGCACGATCGTGGCCGGCGCGAGCCACGAGGCGCGGGTGCGCTCCTCGGTCCGGCTCAGCGGGATATGGTCCGATCTCATTTGGGGGCGGCACCCCCGGGCGTCGGCGAAGGGGAGGGGGTGGGTTCGGGCAGGAAGGGTTGCTGGACCAGCGCGAAATCGAGCGCGTCGGGATTGGCGGCGGGCTGGCCGATCGCGGTGACGCCCTGCGCGCGGACGACGCGGGCGACGGGGATGTTGGGCGGGAAGATGCCCCCGGTGCCCGAGGTGACGAACAGGTCGCCGGGCTTGAAATCGCCGCTGGTGACCGCGGCGGACTTGAGGTCGAGCTGGCCGTCGCCGCGGCCCGTCGCGATCGCGGGCAAGCCGTCGCGGGTGCGGCGCACGGGGATGTTGCTGCTCGAATCGATGATCAGCAGCACGCGCGCCGAATTGGGCCCCACCTCGATCACCTGGCCGATCAGCCCGTCGGGTTCGCGCACGGGCTGGCCGCGCTTCACGCCCTGCCATGATCCCGCATTGAGCGTGGCATAGCGCCGCGTGCTCGAGGCCGAGCTGTTGACCAGCCGCGCGGCGACGACGCTGTCGGTGGTGGCGTCGCGCAGCTTGAGCATCGCGCGCAGCCGCCGGTTCTCCTGGTTGAGCGTGCGGGCGCGCTCGACCAGGGTGTTGTTGTCGGCCAGCTCCTTCTTGAGCCGGTCATTCTCGGCCTTGACGTCCCAATGTTCGGCAATGCCCGCGGGCGTGCCGGCGATGCTGCGCTTGATCCAGTCGAGCCCCGAGGAGACCGGTGTGGTGATCTCGGCGAAGAAGCCGCGCACCGCGGCATAGGCGGGCGGGTTAAAGGTCGAGAGCAGCAGCAAGGCTGCGCCGATCAGCGCACCGCCGACCGCACCCACATATCCCAAGAATAGGCCGTACTGCGCCCGCCTAGAAAACCCCGGGCGCCGGTCGCGTGGCGGCGCCATCTTCCCCTACTCTTTCAGACCTGGATCAACACACCCCGGAATACCGGATCTTCTAGCGCACGACCGGTACCCAGCGCCACACAGGTCAGCGGGTCCTCGGCGATGGTGACGGGCAATCCCGTCTCATCGCGGAGCACTTCGTCGATCCCCTTGAGCAGCGCACCACCCCCCGTGAGCACGATACCCTGATCGACGATGTCCGCCGCCAGCTCCGGCGCGGTGTTCTCGAGCGCGATGCGCACGCCCTCGACGATCGTCCCGACCGGCTCCGAAAGCGCCTCGGCGATCTGGCCCTGGTTGATCTGGATCTCCTTGGGGACCCCGTTGACGAGGTCGCGGCCCTTGATGTGGATCGTCTGGCCGATCCCGTCCGCGGGCGGCTTGGCGACGCCGACTTCCTGCTTGATCCGCTCGGCGGTGGCTTCGCCGATCAGCAGGTTGTGGTTGCGGCGGACGTACGAGACGATCGCCTCGTCCATCTTGTCGCCGCCGACGCGGACCGAGGTCGAGTAAGCGAGGCCGCGCAGCGAAAGCACCGCGACTTCGGTGGTGCCGCCGCCGATATCGACGACCATCGAGCCGATCGGCTCGGTCACCGGCATGTCGGCGCCGATCGCGGCCGCCATCGGCTCCTCGATCAGCCATACCTGGCTCGCGCCCGCGTTCGACGCGGCGTCGCGGATCGCGCGGCGCTCGACCGAGGTCGAGCCCGAGGGCACGCAGATCACGATCTGCGGCCAGCGCATGAAGCGGCGCTGGCCATGGACCTTGCGGATGAAGTGGCTGATCATCTGCTCGGCGACGTCGATATCGGCGATCACGCCGTCGCGAAGCGGGCGAATCGCCTCGATCGATCCGGGCGTCTTGCCCATCATCAGCTTGGCGTCGTCGCCGACCGCCTTGACCTTGCGCACGCCGTTGAGCGTCTCGACCGCGACGACCGACGGCTCGTTGAGCACGACCCCGCGTCCGCGCAGATAGACGACCGTGTTGGCCGTCCCCAGATCGATCGCCATGTCGTGAGACATCATTCGGAAAAAGCGCGAGAAAATCATCAACCGTCCCGTCCTGTGGCGCTGGACATGTCCGCGCCGCTGTTCGCACAAAAAACTTGTTCCCAACCCGTCCGAAGCGGATCGACTCCAGCCTCGGTTTTATGGCGGATGCGGGTCGCGGAATGCCTTCGCTTGGTCTAGAGCGACCCCTGTGTCAATACGCCGTCTCCCTGAGCATCTGGTCAATCGAATCGCCGCCGGCGAAGTGGTCGAACGGCCCGCCAGCGCGTTGAAGGAATTGACGGAAAACGCGATCGACGCGGGCGCCACGCGCATCGCGATACGCCTTGGTGCGGGCGGCACCGAGCTGGTCGAAGTGGTCGATGACGGGTGCGGCATGAGCCCGTCCGAAATGGCGCTGGCGCTCGAGCGTCACGCCACCTCGAAGCTGCCCGACGACGCGATCGATCAGGTTACCACGTTGGGTTTTCGCGGCGAGGCGTTGCCGTCGATCGCCAGCGTGGCGCGGCTGAGCCTCGAAAGCCGGGTGCGCGGGGCGGAAGGCTGGTCGCGCGTGGTGGATAACGGCACGGTCGAGCGCGAAGGGCCGGCGGCGCTTCCGCCCGGCACGCGCGTCCGCGTCGAGCAATTGTTCGAGCGGGTGCCGGCGCGGCGCAAATTCCTGCGCTCGGCGCGGTCCGAATATGCCGCCTGCCTCGATGTGGTGAAGCGCCTCGCCATGGCGCGGCCCGATATCGCCTTCTCGGTCGAGCATGACGGCCGCCGCGTGCTCCAGGTCCAGGGCGGCGAGACCCGCCCCGAGCGCGTCGCGGCGCTGACCGACCGGGCGCTGTTCGACAACAGCGTCGCGATCGATTTCGAGCGCGAGGGGCTGGTGCTCGGCGGGGTCGCGGGCCTGCCGACCTTCAACCGCGGCGTGGCGGACCATCAATATCTCTTCGTCAACGGACGGCCCGTGAAGGACCGCCTCCTCGCGGGCGCGGTCCGCGGCGCCTATGCCGAGATGCTCGCGCGCGACCGGCATCCGGTGGTCGCGCTGTTCCTCGACGTGCCGGCGGACGCGGTCGATGTGAACGTCCACCCCGCCAAGACCGAAGTCCGCTTCCGCGACCCGGCGCTGGCGCGGGGGCTGATCGTGAGCGGGCTGCGGCGGGCGCTCGATGCGGCGGGGCATCGCAGCGTGCAGCGGCCGAGCGAGAGTGCGCTGGGCATGTGGCAGCCTGGCTCCTTTCCAGACCGTCATCCCGGCGAAAGCCGGGACCCAGAGTTACTACAGACATCGTTTGGGGCCCTGGGTCCCGGCTTTCGCCGGGATGACGGCTACGGAGCTGGCACTGCAGTCCACGACCGCCGCCCGACCTTCCTGACCCCACCCCCCATGGCTCGCGCCGAACCCGCCACCGAAGCTGTTCCCGCCACCCTCCAACACCCCCTCGGTGTCGCCCGGGGCCAGGTCGCCAAGACCTATATCGTCGCCGAGGCCGAGGACGGCCTCGTCCTGGTCGACCAGCATGCCGCGCACGAACGCCTCGTCCTCGAACGGATGCGCCGAGCGATGCAGGGCGGGGGCGTGGCGAGCCAGGCGCTCCTCCTTCCCGAGGTCGTCGAACTCGACGAGCCGGCGTGCGACCGCCTCGAAGCCCGCGCCGCGGAGCTGGCCGCGTTCGGCCTCGACCTCGAACGCTTCGGCCCGCGCGCGATGCTCGTCCGCGCCACGCCCGCTGCGCTGGGGCAGGGCGATGTCCACGGCCTCGTCACCGATCTCGCCGACGAACTCGCCAGCTTCGACGAGGCCCTTAGCCTCAAGGAGCGGCTCGATCATGTCGCCGCGACCATGGCCTGCCACGGCTCGGTCCGCGCCGGCCGCATCCTCTCGGTCGCCGAAATGAACGCGCTGCTCCGCGAGATGGAGGTCACCCCCCATTCGGGCCAATGCAACCATGGCCGCCCGACCTGGGTGAAATTGGCGCACGGCGATATCGAGAAGTTGTTCGGAAGGAAGTGATTGCTCAATTGGCGTTGCAGGGCGTGGTTCGTCGAGTCCACTCCCAAGCCCTTGCAATGTAGGATTTCGCCTGCTTGGCTCGCGCAGCCAGTCGCTCCGGCCGCTCTTTGACCCTGTCGACCTGCCCAAAGCGAACAACGCGTTTCCCCCCGAGGGAACTGCGCGGCGGAAAACATGCGCGATAGTGTGAAGCCAGTGTCAACTTTCACATGCTGGGACGGCCCAGCCTGGTGCGCTACTGAGCCCGGACTCTACCCTTCGCCGCCGGCTTCCACGCCCGCCGTCACCTGCGCCGCGACCTCCCGCATGCTGCCCACGACGAGCAGCGAGTCGCCGCCGACCATGCCGACCTTGGTCTGCCCATTTTCGTCCGCGCGAAGGTAGGCGATGTTCTGGGCCACCACGAAATAATCGCCGCCGCGAGACTTGAGTTCGACAAATTTCATGACGGTTTCTCCTGATGCCCGGTACCCTAGCCGAAAAGAGCTTGGCGCAGGTTAACGCGAGGGGCCTGCCCCCAATTGGGGGGTGCTTGCACGGGCGATCGCAAGCTAGCCCGCGATGTCAGGAAGATAAGGGGTCCGTCGATGAAGCTGCTTCGCCCGTCCGCCGCCGCGCTGGTGGCTGCATCCATCGCGCTTTCGTCCTGTGCCAGCGTCACGGGGGGCGCGCTGATCCGCAAGGGCGAGCAGCCCGCCACCCTGGTCATCCGCAACACCAGCGGCGTCGGGATCGACGTGGTGACGCTCTCGCGCTGCAGCGCGCTCAGCTATGGGCTCAATCGCCTGGGCGGCAGCCAGTCGGAGATCCCCAACAATTCGAGCATGTCGTTCACGATCGGCGCGGGCTGCTGGGATCTGATGGTCGGCCGCACCGGCACCTGCACTCATGAATCGTGCAACTGGCTCCAGTCGCCGGCGAACCGCTTCACCATCGCACCGGGCCAGCGCCAGGTGATCACCTATGGCCGCAACCTCTAGGCTTCAGTTGCCGCGATAGACGAAGGTCTTCGCGCCGCGGTTCGAAGCCCATTCGGGCATCTCCGGGGCGCCGTTGACGGTGCTGCTCAGGTCGATGACGCACATATAGCGATATTCGCGGTGCGTGCCGCAGCCGACGCCGGCGAAGCGGAAATCGCGCGTGAAGAGCAGGTCGCGATGGCCCCGGTCGGGCACGCCGTCATCGACGATCAGCTGGCGGACGACATTCTCGGCATCGTCGAAGCCGTACGAGATGCTCTCGCCGACATAGATGTCGCCGCCGCGGCGCTTGACGCGATCGCCCGGATCGGCGCCGTCGCTCGAGATATGGCCGACCTCGCCCATGCGGCCCTGCGCATCGGCATGGTCGCCCGCGGCGAGCGCGAGGATCTGGCCCTCGGTGAGGGGTGGCAGGGGCTCCTGCGCTTCGAGGAACTCGATCGCCTCGTCGACCGCGGCGGTGCCCTCATTGGTGTAGATGCCGCCCGGATCGCCCGGCAGGTAGAGGATGCCGCCCCGGATATGGCTGCGATATTCGCGCAGCCCCTGGGCATATTCGTAAGGATGGGTGCGGGCGTAATTGACCTGCTGGAGCACCCCCGCCTCGAGCCCCCGCCAGACGGGCAGGTGAGCGGGCGCCTGGGTGGGCGCAGCGGCGGCGATCAGGGCGATCGAGCACAGGCCGAGCGCGGCCGGGAACTTGGCATTGGTACGCACTGGAATTCCCCCCACGGGAATCCGATCCGGAACGATTCGCGGATGGTATACAAAGCTTTGCCCAGATCGCCTTAACGGCCAGCCAAAACAATCCGTAGAAACCCGGTTAAGGATATCCGCCGACGCAAATCCGCGGCGGCCGTCGCGCCGTATCTTCCCCGCGGGCCGCGACGGGGTGGCGCCGAAACGGTCGGAAAATGCGCCGTGGCGGGCAAAGGGGGCGGAAGCGTCAACGGGTTGTTCATCTTGACGCAACCTTCCCCCCGCCGGGTCGTTCTAACAGGCAAGAAACGGACAGGCATCGATATGCACAAGGTCGTTCCAGTTCTATTCGCACTCATCCCGCTCGCGGCGATGATCGGCGCTTGTGTGGCCTGCCCCTGAGGCAGCCCAATAGCATCTTCACCCGAGGAGAAAGGGGCCGCCGGCACTGCCGCGCGGCCCCTTTGCCATTGCAGCGCCATCAGAATTCCACCGCCCTCCGTTCGCCCTGAGCTTGTCGAAGGGCTGTCTTTCTTCTTCGGCCGACAGAAGGACAGTGCTTCGACAAGCTCAGCACGAACGGGGAATGGGATATGTCGCCCAAAACAAAAGGGCCGCCCCGGCATTCCGGAGCGGCCCTCTTTGTTGCGTAGCGGCTGAGGCTCAGGCCTCGGCGTCGCCCTCGGCGGCCGGTTCTTCGGCCTCGGGCTGAACCTCGGCGGTGGCGCCGGGCTCCGCATTGGGATCATAGGCCTCGACGAAGCCGGCATCGTCCTTCTCGAACATCGCCGCCATCACGTCGACGCCCTGCGCCTGCATGTCCGCCTCTTCGGGCGAGCGGGCGACGTTGACCTTGACGGTCACCGACACTTCGGGGTGCAGCGCGACGCGGATCTCGTACACGCCGATCGCCTTGATCGGCTTGTCGAGCACGACCTGCGACTTGCTCACCTTGTGATTGTCGGCAACCAGCGCCTCGACGATGTCGCGCACCGCGACCGAGCCGTAGAGCTGGCCGGTGTTCGACGCCTGGCGGATCAGGGTGACCGAAACGCCCTCGAGGCTCTTCGATTCCTTCTCCGCATCGACGCGGCGGCTCGCATTTTCGGCGACCAGGCGCTCACGATTGGCTTCGAAGACCTTCTTGTTGGCTTCGTTGGCGCGCAGCGCCTTTTTGTTGGGCAGAAGGAAGTTGCGGGCGAAGCCGTCCTTCACCCGAACCACGTCGCCGATGGCGCCGAGCTTCTCGACGCGTTCCAGCAGAATGACATCCATTGCGTCTGCTCCTTACTTCACGATGTAGGGCAGCAGGCCCAGGTGGCGCGAGCGCTTGATGGCGGTGGCCAGCTCGCGCTGCTTCTTCGCGCTCACCGAGGTGATGCGCGAGGGGACGATCTTGCCGCGCTCCGAAACGAAGCCCTGCAGCAGCCGGACGTCCTTGTAGTCGATCCGGGGCGCGTCCTTCGCGGAGAAGGGGCAGCTCTTGCGGCGGCGGAAAAAGGGTCGTGCCATGTCTCTTACTCCCCGAAGCCGGTGTCGTCGCGGTCACGGCGGCCGCGGCGTTCGCGATCGCCCTTGCGCATCATCACCGACGGACCCTCTTCGAGCGCATCGACCTTGACCGTCATGTAACGGATCACGTCTTCGTTGATCTGGGTCTGGCGCTCGAGCTCGGCGACGACGCCCGCGGGGGCATCGATCTCGAGCATCACATAATGCGCCTTGCGGTTCTTGGCGATGCGATAGGCGAGGCTGCGCAGGCCCCAGGACTCGGTCTTCACGACCTTGCCCTTGCCGTCCTCGACGATCTTGGTGGCGGCTTCCGCCAGTGCGTCCACTTGCGCCTGTGCCAGATCCTGGCGCGCAAGGAACACATGCTCGTAAAGAGCCATGTGGTCTTCTCTCTCTTGGCCGATCGCTGACGCCGCACCATGCGGACGCCCCTCCGGCTATCGTCTCAAATGCCGAAACGGGCGTTGAGTCGTGCTCAAAACCCCTTCGGGAGGCGGGCCTATGGCTCAAAGCCCTCGCAAAGGCAAGGGCGGGGCTGGATTCGCCCGGGCGGCGCGTCCGGGCGAACGCGCCGTCCCGCTATGGGACATGCGTCGGCGCTACCGCGTCAGCCGCACATTCGCCAGCCGCATCGCGAGCTGGACCGGCTGCGGCTGTGGCGTGCTGGGCAGCAGCCACGAGGTTTCGGCCGGGGGCTGGTCCTCCGGATCGGGCGGGGGGTTGGGCATCGCCAGCGGGCGGCAGACGCCCGGGATGTCCCAATATTCGAGGCAGACGATCTGCTCATTCTCGACGCGGGCGCGCACCGAGCCCTTGGCGCCGCTCTCCAGCGTGAAGTCGCCGCTGATCTCGTAAGCGCCGCGTTTCGCCTTGGTCTTGTGAATATTGGTCATGCTTCCCGCGCGGAAACCGTCGAGCGACCAGTTGAATGCGTCGAGTTCGACCGCGGCGGCGAAGCGCAGTTCGATCGGGCCATTGCCCTCATATTGCGCGCGCAGGATCTGGTAATGCCGCTTGCGCAGCCACGCGGCGCGGCGGCGGCGCTCCCATTCCGAATAGTCGCGTACCTTGGTCCCCACCGCCTCGAACGACAAGGTGATCTGCACATTGGCATTGGGAACGCTCTTCACCCCGCCCTGAAAGCCCTGGGCGTCGCAGCGGCCCTGCCACACCGAACCGTCGGTCAGGTCGTATAGGCGGCATTGCGATCCGACGCGGCGGCCGATCAGCTGGGAATCGCGCAGGCCGCCGGTGCCGCGGAAATTGCCCTTGACGATGTCGCCGTCGAACTCGAGCTCGATCTCGAGGCTGCCGCCGATCCGCTCGGGGCAGCGATGATCGGGGCGGGGGCAGTCCTTCTTGGGGCCGCCGCTGATCGTGAGGGTCGAGACGACCTCGCCCGAATGGTTGCCGAAATAGCTGATTCGCCCGCGGAAATCGTCGGGCAGCGCGTTTGCCGAATCGACTCCGGCCTGGTTGTTCCCCTGCGCATGGGCGGGGACGAGCCATGCGGTCAGCAGCAACATCGCACTCAGGCACATGCGGATCATGACAAAACCCCTTTGCTGACTCCCGTTAACCATATTCCCGATGGGCCGAAGCCACAATGCAGAAGCGGCGGAGCCGGAACGACCCCGCCGCCCTGCCTCGGCCCGCTCGGTTGAACCGGTGATTTACCACGGGGCCGCGACGCGCCTTGACCGCCCGCGCACCCCGGGCCTAGGCGCACCCGCAATCTAGAGGAGAGCTTCCCATGCGCGCATTCATCTTCCCGGGGCAGGGCAGCCAGGCGGTCGGCATGGGCGCGGCGCTGGCGGCGGCGAGTCCCGCCGCGCGCGAGGTGTTCCAGGAAGTCGACGATGCGCTCGGCGAGAAATTGTCGCGGCTGATGGCCGAAGGGCCCGAGGACCAGCTCCAGCTCACCGCCAATGCCCAGCCGGCGATCATGGCCAACGCGATCGCGGTGTTGCGCGTGCTCGAAAAGGAAGGCGGCATCCGCCTCGCCGAAAAGGCCGATTTCGTGGCGGGGCACTCGCTCGGCGAATATACCGCTTTGTGCGCCGCGGGCGCCTTAGATCTCGCCACCACCGCGCGGCTGCTGCGGCTGAGGGGGCAGGCGATGCAGGCGGCGGTGCCGGTGGGGCAGGGGGCGATGGCCGCCCTGCTCGGCGCCGATCTCGCCAAGGCGCAGGCGATCGCCGACGCGGCGGCCCAGGGCGAGATCTGCACCGTCGCCAACGACAATGATCCGTCGCAGGTGGTGATCTCGGGTGCCCGCGCCGCGATCGAGCGTGCGGTGGAGATCGCCAAGGATCATGGCGCCAAGCGCGCATTGCTGCTGCCGGTCTCCGCGCCCTTCCACTGCCCGCTGATGCAGCCCGCCGCCGATGCGATGGCCGAGGCGCTGGCCGCGGTCGCGATCCAGGCGCCGCTCGTGCCGGTCTACGCCAACGTCACCGCCGCGCCGGTGAGCGATCCCGATACGATCCGCGCGCTGCTGGTCGAACAGGTGACCGGCATGGTCCGCTGGCGCGAATCGGTGCTGGCGATGTTCGATGCCGGCGTCACCGATTTCGTCGAGCTCGGCGGCAAGGTTCTCGGCGGCATGGTCAAGCGCATCGCCCCGGACGCGGTGGCAACGAGCGTGGTGTCGATGGACGACATCGAGGCGCTGGTGAAGGCGTTGTAGGGTTTGGTTCCGCAAAGACGCGAAGGCGCAAAGAGGTGAATGATTGACGGATATCGAGGGAATCTGCCGGGACGTCATCGATGTTTCGCTGCGTATTCATCGGGACTTGGGGCCCGGTTTGCTCGAGTCCGTGTATGAGACTGTCTTGGCGGCGAAGCTCGCGGCGATTGGCTATCAGGTCGTCCAACAAAGGCCGATCGACATTGATTTTGAAGGGCTTCGCTTCGAAGCCGCATTTCGAATCGACCTGTTGATCGAAGATCGATTTTTGGTGGAGATTAAGTCGGTTCAGCAGCTGAACAATGCGCACGTGAAGCAGCTTTGACCTATCTACGGCTCACCAAGCAGTCCCTTGGACTGCTAATTAATTTCAACGGCGCCACGCTCAAGGAAGGGTTACGAAGAGTGATCAATAACCACCAGCCCTTCGCGTCTTAGCGTCTTTGCGGAATCAATAATCTTCTGAAGGACTAAGACTATGTTCGACCTTACAGGCATGACCGCCCTCGTCACCGGCGCTTCCGGGGGCCTAGGCACCGCGATCGCAAAGGGCCTGGCTGCCCAGGGCGCGCGCCTCGTCATCTCCGGGTCGAATGCCGAGAAGCTCGAGGCCTTCCGCGCCGAACTGGGTGGCGATCATGTTGCGCTTCAATGCGATCTTTCCAATGGGGCCGAAGTGGACGGCCTCGTCCCCCGCGCGGTCGAGGCGCTCGGCCAGCTCGATATCCTCGTCAACAATGCCGGCGTCACCCGCGACAATCTGGCGATGCGGATGAAGGACGAGGAATGGGACACGGTCATCCGCGTCAACCTCGAAGCCGCGTTCCGGCTGATCCGCGCCGCCGCCAAGCCGATGATGAAGGCGCGCTTCGGCCGGGTCATCTCGATCACGTCGGTCGTGGGAGCAACGGGAAATCCCGGCCAGGCCAATTATGCCGCGTCCAAGGCCGGGCTGGTCGGCATGTCCAAGGCGCTCGCGCAGGAGCTCGCCAGCCGCAACATCACCGTCAACTGCGTCGCCCCCGGCTTCATGCGCTCGGCGATGACCGATGTGCTGCCCGAGGCGCAGAAGACCGCGTTGCTGAGCCGCATCCCCGCGGGCGATCTCGGCACCGGCGAGGACGTCGCCGCCGCGGTGGTCTATCTCGCGTCGAAGGAAGCCGGCTATGTCACCGGTCAGACATTGCACGTTAATGGAGGAATGGCGATGATCTGATCCCAAAGGGAGGATCATCGATGCGAATCAGCTATTTGGGCGTTGCGGCCGCGATCGCAGCCGGTCTTGCGGCGACCCCGGCGCTGGCCGCCGATCCCGCCACGCTGTCCTGTTTGAACGAGCAGCTGCCGGCCGCCGCGCGCGACGCGTTCGCCGTTTCGGCGCGCACATTGGTCAGCGAGACCCCCCAGTCGGTCAGCTCCGAGACCCGCGCGGCGCTCGATCAGGCGGTTCAGGCGTGTGCCAAGCGCCACAAATGGAGTGGTGCCGAAGCGGAGTCGGCCAGGTTCATCCTGATGTCCGAGCTTGCCTTGCCCGAGCTGCGCAAGGCGGCGAAGGCCGCCGGCATCGATCCCGACGCGATCGCGGCGGCGGTGCGGGACCTTACGCCCGAACAGGCGCTCGGGCTGAGCGACGGCAATCAGGACTCGGTGGTCGCGCTGCTGACCGCGCTCGACAACCACAAGGTGGTGCTGGGAAGCGACGCGCAGCAACGCGTGATCTTCGCGCTCTGCCTCATGGAAAGCCGGTCCTTTGGCGAACGGGTGCGGTTCACGACAAATTGAGCGAAAGCTCTTTCGCGAGGAGGAAGCGATAAAGGGACCGATGCTGATCACGGCGGCGGGGGTCGCGCTGGCGCTTCCGGGTGTCGCGCAGGCGCAGGTGCGCGGCGGCGAGCAGATGGGGCCCGGGCGCGGCGGTGTCTTTCCGCTGCCCCAGGATATCCGTCCGATCGGGTTCCAGCAGCATCGTTACGCGTCGGGCTTCGAATATACCGCGCATTTCGAGGCCGATCAGTGCGAGAAGCTCGGCTGCATGATCGTCGTCAACCGGTCGAAGACCTTCGAGGTCACCGAATTCTACATCAACGACGGCGATATCGACGCGCGCGGCGTGCCGGTCTGGGGGCGGAACCAGTTCAAGGGCTTCCACCTCGATCCCAGCCGCGCGGTATGGACCGTCCGGCCGCGATCGATGAAATGCATGACGCTGGTGCGCGTGGTGCTGCGCGAGCGCGGGACCGACCGTGAGGTGGAGGCCATCCAGCCCTTCGACATGTGCGACAAGCCGCGCGATGGCTTCGCGATGATCCAGGTTCAGGCCGATGGCCCGCGCGTCACGCTGGAGAATGGCACGACGATCGACTAGGGCGGGGCGGCTGACACCTGCCCGGAGACCCGAATTGCGCCGCATTGCCCTGTTCCTCGCCCCGACCCTCGTCGCCGTGACGGGCATCGCGCCCGCGCATGCGCAGGCCGACCGCAACGATCCGATCGCCTGCATCTACCGCGTCTACCACAAGTCCGACTGGGCGGTGCTGGTGAAGGTCGTGCGCCAGGGGCTGGTGGGCCAGACCGGCGACGAAAAGGCCGAGGTTGACCGCATCGGGGCCGCGACCAAGCGGTGCCGCAGTCAATATGGCTGGGGCAAGAAGAAGGAGGATCTGGCGCTGCGCTGGTTCGCGGGCCGCGTGCTTTCGGGCGACGCCACCTTCAACCTCAAGAAATACGGGTTCGATTTCGAGAAGCTCCAGGCGCTGGTCGCCCGGCTCGATGCGCCGACGCGCGCGGCCTATCTGAGCGGGCAGGTGAGCAACGAACAGTCGCAAGCAACCTTGGCCGCGCTAGCCGCTGTCGGAATCGATTTCGCGAGCATTCCCGCCGAGGATCGGGCGATGTTCGCGCAGAAATTGAGCCAGGGGATTCTCGGTCTGGTGCTCCAGCAGGAAGCCGAGGCCGCTTTCAGCGCTTGATCGCCAGGGCCTCCGCGTTCACTCTGGCGACAGACATGCAGCGCCAGGGTCACGCCGATGATGCCGTTCGCCATCCCCGCGCCGCGAACCTGATACCGAACCTGATCCGGGAGAAGACGATGCTGAGATTTGCCGCCCTTGCACTGGCGTTCGCCACTCCGGTCGCGATCACGGTCGCCACCCCGGCCCATGCCGCCGACGTCAAGACGATCCGCTGCCTCGAGGATGGGCTGGACAGCAACGCCCGGGCGCTGCTCGATCGCGATCTCCAGAAGAATCTGGAGAATGCCGGCAAGGCGCAAAGCTACAGCCCCGAGCTGATCGCCGCGATCCAGAAGGCCGCGCAGGCCTGCAGGGCCAAATATGGCTGGAGCGACAAGGCGACCGAATCCGCGATCTTCTATACCGTGCCCCGGCTCGGCTGGTCGATGGCCGCGCGCTATGCCCGCACCAAGGGGCTCAATCCCGATGCGTTCGTGAGCCGCGTCAAGGCGCTGTCCGACGACGAACTCGCTAACGGCACCAGCGAGGAGGTGCTGACCAAGCTTGCCACCGCCTCGGTCGAAGCCGGCGAGATCAACGCCGACACTGCCGCGCTCGGCGGCGCGCTCTATGGGCTGCTGACGATGCAGGCCAAGGCCTATATCGATTTCGCCGGGAGCTGAGTGAAGCCATGATCCGGTATCTCCTGCCCATCGCGGCGGCCGTGATGGCGGCAGCCCCCGCGCATGCCGCCGATCTCGCCACGATCGGCTGCATCGCCGACAAGATCGAACTGCCCGTCCGCGCGCAGATCGCGATCGATGTCGAGCGCAACCTCACCGAAACGGGAAAGCGCCACAGCTATGATCCGCGCGTCACCGCCGCGCTCAATCTGGCGGGCAAGATGTGCGCCGATGCGAATGGCTGGCCCGAGGCGGCGGTCAAGCCGGCGAAGCTCTATGCCCTGGCGACGCTCGGCTGGCCGGTCGCGCAGAAGATCGCTACCGAGCGCGGCTTCGACACGGGGGCGCTCGAGGATATGTGGCAGTCGCTGCCCGAGGAGATGCGCAATCAGCCGCTGCCCCAGCCCGAATATGAGACGCTGGTAAAGGGCTTCGTCACCGACGAGAAGCAGCAGACGCGCGAGAATGCCGAGCTGATAGCGGAGTGCTTCGGCTTCCTCAGCATCATCCAATATTCGAGCTACGAGTTTTCGCAGGCGTGAAGAGCTGGCTCGCCGCCATCGCGCTCGGCGCGGGGCTCGCGGTCGCTGCCGCGCCCGCCTATGCCGCCGACGAGAAGACGCTCGATTGCGTCAGCGAACAGCTCGATGCGCCCATCGCCGCGGGGATCGAGGGCCATTTCGAACGCATCGTCCTCACGCCGCTCGGCGACCCGATGCCCGTCCTGCCCGATGCCGAGGCCGAGGCGATCCAGCGGGCGGCAGACCGTTGCGCCAGGCTCCACGGGTGGAGCGGGAAAGCAGCGTTCGCTGCCCAGACCTATGCCAAGAGCAAGATCGGGCGCGCGGGCACCGAGCGCGGCTTGCGGTCCTTTGACATCGATCCGGCGCCGATTGCCGAATTCTATTTTCGCCAGCCCTTGTCCCTGCGCGAAGTCACGATGTCGGACCCGGTGTGGAAGCCGGTAGTCATGGATTTTGCCCGGGAGTCGGGTACCCGGCATCTGTTCGATCCGGCGCAGGCGCGAAGAGTAGGCCGCTATCTCGGCTGCCTGAGCCTGATCGATGTGTCGCGCGCCGATTTCCGGCGCGCCTAGCTTCTCCGCCGCCCCTCTTGCAACGGCATCAGCGGCGGACTAGGTGCGTTCCAACACTGAAGAGCCCAACAGAGAAGGAAAACAGGGACCATGAGCACCGAGGACCGGGTTAAGACGATCGTTGTCGATCACCTCGGCGTCGAAGCCAGCGAAGTGAAGCTCGAGGCGAGCTTCATCGACGATCTTGGTGCCGACAGCCTCGACATCGTCGAGCTGGTGATGGCGTTCGAAGAGGAATTCGGCGTCGAAATCCCCGATGATGCTGCCGAAAAGATCACCACCGTCGGCGACGCGGTCGCTTATATCGACGCGCATCAGGGCTGACGGCAGGCGGCACCCGCATGGGGGCCCTGTGCCAATTTGCGGCTTCCCGTCCCGGGCCATCGCGCATGGGGGCGGGGAGCCGTTTCGCTTTCGGGCGTTTGAGTCATTGAAGAAGTTTGACGGAGAGATGCGATGCGCCGCGTAGTCGTGACCGGCCTTGGGCTCGTCACCCCGCTTGGGGCCGACGTCGAGACCGCCTGGAAGAATATCATCGCGTCCAAATCGGGCGCGGGGACGATCACGCGCTTCGACGCGACCGATTTCCAGAGCAACTATGCCTGCGAGGTGAAGCCCGCGGACCATGAATATGGCTTCGATGCCTCGAAGCGCGTCGATCACAAGATCCAGCGCCAGGTCGATCCGTTCATCGTCTATGGCATCGATGCCGCCGGGCAGGCGATGGAAGATGCCGGCCTGCTCGACCTGAGCGAGGAGGAGCGGCTGCGCTTCGGATGCTCGATCGGTTCGGGCATCGGCGGCCTGCCGGGGATCGAGAGCGAATCGCTGGTGCTCGCCGAAAAGGGTCCGAAACGGGTCAGCCCGCACTTCGTCCATGGCCGGCTGATCAACCTGATCTCGGGCCAGGTCTCGATCAAATACGGCCTGATGGGCCCGAACCACGCTGTGGTCACCGCCTGCTCGACCGGCGCGCATTCGATCGGCGATGCCGCGCGCATGATCGCGATGGACGATGCCGACATCATGCTCGCCGGTGGTGCGGAGGGCGCGATCTGCCCGATCGGCATCGCCGGTTTCGGCCAGGCGCGCGCGCTCTCGACCGGATTCCGCGACGAGCCCTGGCGCGCCAGCCGCCCCTATGACGTCGACCGCGACGGCTTCGTGATGGGTGAGGGCGCGGGCGTGGTCGTGCTCGAGGAATATGAGCATGCCAAGGCGCGCGGCGCGAAAATCTATGCCGAAGTGGTCGGTTACGGCCTGTCGGGCGACGCCTATCACGTCACTGCGCCGCATCCCGAGGGTTCGGGCGCGTTCCGTTCGATGGCGATGGCGATGAAGAAGTCGGGCCTCGACCTTTCCGACATCGATTACATCAACGCGCACGGCACCTCGACGCCGCTCGGCGACGAGCTCGAGCTGGGCGCGGTCCGCCGCCTGTTCGGCAACAATATCGCGACGCTCTCGATGAGCTCGACCAAGTCCGCGATCGGGCATCTGCTCGGCGGCGCGGGCGCGGTGGAGAGCATCTTCTGCATTCTTGCGCTGCGCGACCAGATCGTCCCGCCGACGCTCAACCTCGACAATCCGAGTGAGAATTGCGCGGGCGTCGATCTGGTGCCGTTCAAGGCCAAGGAACGCAGCGTCAAGGCGGTGCTCAACAACAGCTTCGGCTTCGGCGGCACCAACGCCAGCCTGGTGATGAAGGCTGTCTGAGGAAACGCCCGCACCGCCGAGTGCGGCGCCCAGGAAACGGCGCCGGGGCGGCTGTGCGCTGTTCATCGGCCTGCTGCTCGCGGTCCTTGCGGGTTTCGTGCTGCTTCAGCTCTGGGCGGGCCCCGGACCGGCCAAGGCGAACACCACGGTGGTCATCGCCGAGGGTTCGAGCCTGACCAGCGCGGCGAACGAACTCGAAAAGAACGGCGTGATCCGATCGGCGCGCTTCTTCACCATCCTGTCGCGCGTGTTCGGCGGCGGCGCGCCGATCAAGGCCGGCGAGTATCGCTTCCTCGCGCATAGCAGCCAGTCGGACGTGCTCGCTTTGCTCCAGGGCGGCAAGACCCTCCAGCGCCAGATCATGGTGCCCGAAGGGATGCCGTCGGTGATGGTCTATGACCTGCTGATGAAGGCGCCAGGGCTCACCGGCGAGGTCCAGGTGCCGCCCGAGGGTACCATCCTGCCCGACACCTATGCCTATAATCGCGGCGAGACGCGCCAGGCGGTGCTCGACCGGATGCAGAAGGCGATGGTCAATTACCTCGCCAAGGCCTGGCAGAGCCGCAAGCCGGGCCTCGCGATCGACAATCCGCGCGACGCGCTGATCCTCGCCTCGATCATCGAGAAGGAGACGGGGATCGCGACCGAGCGGCGGATGGTCGCCGCGGTCTATTCGAACCGGCTCAAGCGCAACATGAAGCTCGAGGCCGATCCGACCACCATCTATCCGGTCACACATGGCCGCCCGCTCGGCCGCCGCATCCTGCAGTCGGAGCTTCACGCACAGAACGGCTACAACACCTATGCGATGCTGGGGCTCCCCCAGGGCCCGATCACCAATCCCGGGCGCGCCTCGATCGACGCCGCGCTCGATCCGGCGCCGAGTAACGCGATCTTCTTCGTGGCGGACGGCTCGGGCGGAAGCGTGTTCGCCGACACCTATGAGCAGCACGATGCCAATGTGCAGAAATGGCGGGCGCTCCGAAGGGCTAGGGGGGAGATTCCCTAGGAGTAGCGCGAGTTAGGGAGTTCCTGGGAATCTCAGCGAGCAAGCGATGCCCCGGGCATCCGCCAACTCCCCGGCAGATGCCGGGTCGGTAGCCTCTCCAACATAGGTGACGAAAGCCACGCTCGCGCCATCGCTGACGTACCAGGCGCCCAGCCTGTTATCCTCCATCATTGTGTCAGTGCCGACGACCAGATGCGGACATGTCTGTTCGGTTACCGTCGGCGAACCAAATCGTGACCAGAGCATCTGCTGAAGGGCTACTTCGTCGATGCCCGGCAGCGCACCGGACTCGTACCATGCTATACTGAACTGGATCGCCCCGACACCATCCTCCCGAGCCAGTGTCGGAGGTGGGTCGTCGTCAAGGTCGTCGGTAATATCGAGCCAGCCGGCAGGCACATCGATCTCGACGCCAGCAAAGCCTGCGCGCATTACCGAAGCCCCGCCGCTTCCTTAGCCAGCGTCTCCACCTCGGCCATGCTCGCCCCCTTGGGCGTCACCCAGCTCCCGCCCACGCACAGCACCGGATCGAACGCCAGCCATTCGGGCGCGGTCGCCGCGGTGATCCCGCCGGTCGGGCAGAACTTGCACTGGTAGAAGGGCGCGGCGAGCGCCTTGAGCGCCTTCAATCCGCCCGAGGTCTCGGCCGGGAAGAATTTGAAATGCTGGAGCCCCAGATCGAGCCCGCGCATCACGTCGCCCGCGGTGGCGACGCCCGGCAGGAACGGCACGCCGCTGCCGGTGATCGCCTCGCCCAGCCGCTCGGTAAGCCCTGGCGAAACAATGAATTCGGCACCAGCCTTCATCACCTGCTCGAACTGGTCGGCGTTGACCACCGTGCCTGCCCCGACGATCGCGCCAGGCACCTGCTTCATCTCGCGGATCGCGTCGAGCGCGGCGGCGGTACGCATTGTCACCTCGAGCACGCGCAGCCCCCCGGCGACCAGCGCCTCGGCGAGCGGCCTGGCGGTCGCGGCATCCTCGATCACCAGCACCGGGATCACCGCGCTGGTGCGCATGATGGTCTCGATCTCGCTCAATGCGCATGCTCCTGCGCAAAGGCGGCGGCGGCGCCGTACAGGCCGGGCTGGGGATGGGTGATCAGTTTCACAGGTATCGAGGCCATCAGATTGCGGAACCTTCCCTTGGCGACGAAGCGCTCGCCAAAGCCCGATTGCAGCAGATGGTCCTTCAGCCGCAAGCCCAATCCGCCCGCGATCACCACGCCGCACGGCCCGTGCGTCAGCGCGAGGTCGCCGGCGACCGCGCCGAGGCTCAGGCAGAAGCGGTCCATCGCCGCGACCGCGAGGCTGTCCTTGCCCTCAAAGGCCAGGTCCCAGATCTGCTTGTTGTCCATCCGGTGGACCGCGCGCCCCTCGATCTCGGCGAGCGTCTCGTAGATGGCGACGATGCCTGGCCCCGCGACCACGCGTTCGGTTGAAACGCGCGTGAAATCCTTGCGCAGCCGCTTGACCAGCGTGTCCTCGATCGCGTCCAGCGGGGCGAAATCGATATGCCCGCCCTCGGTCGCGATGATGTGATAGCCGGCATCGTGGCGGAAGATCTGCGCCACACCGAGCCCGGTGCCGGGGCCGCACACGGTGATCGAGCCGCGGTCCGGCAACGTTGTCTCCGGACCGCAAACATGAACGAACGCCTCGTCGCCCAGCTGCGCCACCGCATGGCCGATCGCGGCGAAATCGTTGACGAGCGTCCAGGTCTCGGCACCCAGCCGTTCGGGGATCAGCTTGGGGCGGATGATCCACGGATTGTTGGTGAGCTTGATCAGCTCGTCGTTGATCGGCGAAGCGACCGCGATGGCGGCGGCGGGAGGCAGCGTGCGCCCCAGCGTCTCGCCATAGGCCTGCCAGGCGAGCTGGAGGCTGGGATGGTGCGCCACCTTTTGCGTCGATTCATGCTGGATCGAGACGACGCGGCCATCCGCAACCTCCGCGATCGCGAAGCGTGCGTGCGTTCCCCCAATATCGACCGCGACGACTTCCATGCCCTCTCCCTACGCTCTCTTTTCCATCGGCCGTTCGCCTCCCCGGACAGGAACGGCCGCACCCTTAAATCATAATTGCGCTGCTGCGAGCATCGCCGATGCCCCTAATTCGGCTTCGTCGGCGCCCAATCGCATCATCGCGAACAATTCGCGGCCCGTGCCGTCGGCGGGCAGGGGCGGGGCGGCCTGTTCGCGCGCCTCCCACTCGCCCGCCTCGACCAACGCGGTCAGCACGCCCTGCTCGGCACAGACGCGAACGACATCGCCGTCGCGCAACTTGCCGATCGGGCCGCCGCCCAGCGCTTCGGGGCTGAGATGGATCGCGCACGGCACCTTGCCCGACGCGCCCGACATCCGCCCGTCGGTCACCAGCGCCACCTTGAACCCGCGATTCTGGAGCACGCCCAGCGGCGGGGTGAGCTTGTGCAGCTCGGGCATCCCGTTCGCCTTGGGTCCCTGGAAACGGACCACGACGATCACGTCGCGATCCAGTTCGCCTGCCTTGAACGCGTCCTGCACGCTCGCCTGGTCCGAAAACACCCGGCACGGCGCCTCGATCGTCCAGCGCTCGCGCTCGACCGCGGAGACCTTGATGCAGGCGCGGCCGAGATTGCCCTTGAGGATGCGGAAGCCGCCCTCAGGCGAGAAGGGCGCGTCAAGCGTCGCGATAACGCTGTCATCGCCGCTCTTGGCGGGAAGCTCGTGCCAGACGAGCTTGCCGTCCTCGATCAAAGGCTTCCGAGCATAGGCTGCCATCCCGTCCGAAGCGATGGTCGCGACATCGGCATGCATCAGCCCGCCGCGCAGCAGCTCGCGGATCACGAAGGCCGGGCCGCCGGCATCCTCGAATGCGTTCACGTCCGCCGATCCGTTGGGGTAGACGCGGCTGAGCAGCGGCACGGTGCGCGACAGCCGGTCGAAATCGTCCCAGTCGATCGCGATCCCCGCGGCGCGCGCGATCGCGGGCAAGTGGATCAGATGGTTGGTCGAGCCCCCCGTCGCGAGCAGGGCGATGGCGGCGTTCACGACTGCCTTCTCGTCGACGATCTCGCCCAGGCCGCGATACTCGTTGCCGTTCCAGCCGATCTCGGCGAGCCGGTGGACCGCGGCGCGGGTCAGTTCCTGGCGCAGCTTGGTGCCCGGGTTGGCGAAGGCGGCGCCAGGGATATGGAGGCCCATCGCCTCCATCATCATCTGGTTCGAATTGGCGGTGCCGTAAAAGGTGCAGGTGCCCTTGGAGTGGTACGCCGCAATCTCGGCCTCGAGCAGCACGTCGCGGCTCACCTTGCCCTCGGCATATTGCTCGCGGACCGCGGCCTTCTCCTTGTTCGACAGGCCGGATCGCATCGGCCCGCCGGGGATCAACACCATCGGCAGATGCCCGAAGCGCAGCGCCCCGATCAGCAGTCCCGGCACGATCTTGTCGCAGATGCCGAGCAGCGCTGCGCCTTCGAAGGTGCGGTGGCTGAGCGCCACCGCGGTCCCAAGCGCGATCGTATCGCGGCTGAACAGCGAGAGTTCCATCCCCTGATAGCCCTGCGTCACCCCGTCGCACATCGCGGGCACCCCGCCCGCGACCTGCGCGGTGGCGCCGGCCTCGTGCGCCCAGACCTTCATCTGCTCGGGGTAACGGTAATAGGTCGCGTGCGCAGAGAGCAGGTCGTTATAGGCGGTGACGATCCCGATGTTCATCGAGCGCCCGGCCTTGAGCTGCTCGCGCTGCTCGTCGGTGCCCGCATAGGCGTGCGCCAGGTTGGCGCAGCCCAGCCGCGGCCGGTCGTTCCCGCTCTCCCGCTCGCGCGCGATCATCGCCAGATACTGGGCGCGCTTCTCCTTCGATCGCTCGATCACACGGTCCGTAACGGCAGCGATTTCGGAGTGGAGCGGCATCAGGGGGCCCAGTGCACGTCCAGCGGCAGCTCGACATCGGCGAGGATGCGGCCGGCGGGGTAAGAGGAGGAGGCGCCCTCGGCGATCGCGGCCTCGAGCACGTCGCGCTTCTGCTGTCCGGTGATCGCGATCATCAGCGCCTTCGCGGAAATGATCGCGTTGCGGCTGAGCGTTACCCGGGCGACCGGCGCCTCGGGCGGCAGCGGCTCGGGCATCACGCCCAAGGCGCGGCGCTCCTTGGGCCCGTTGAGCGCCTCGTCATAGTCCGGCCCCGGGAAGATCGACGCGGCATGCCCGTCGCTGCCGATGCCGAGCAGGCACAGGTCGAGCGGCCAGTGCAGGTCCTGGAGCAGCGCATCGGCCGAGCGCCCCGCCGCCTTGTAATCGGGGGCCTTATCGCTCACCAGCGGGATCACCCGCGCGCCTTTGGGCAGGAAGATCTTGGCGATCGCGGTGACGTTCGACAGCGGATCGCCCAGCGGGACGATGCGGTCGTCGCCCGGGATGATCGTCACCCGCTTCCATTCGATCTTGTTCTGGGCGAGCTTCTCGTAGATCGGCAGCGGCGTCTTGCCGCCGGCGAGCGCCACCACAGCGGCGCCCCGCGCATCGATCGCGCTCTCGATGATGAAGCCGATATCCCCCGCGACGGCCTCGGCCATCTCGTCGGCATCGTCATATTCCCACCATTCGATCTCGGTCATTTCCACTCCAGCGTCATTTCATTGGCCCTCACGCGCGAAACGCGTTGGCGGGGCCTATTCGTTCCACGTCACGCCGTCACGCTCGGTCAGCGCGATTCCTGCCGAGGGCCCCCAATTGCCCGAGGCATAGGGCTTGGGCTTGACGTCATTCGCCTCCCAGCCGGCGCGGATCTGGTCGATCCACTCCCATTGCGCCTCCACCTCGTCGCGGCGGACGAACAAAGTCGGGTCGCCTTCGATCAGGTCGAGCAGCAGCCGCTCATAGGCGATCCGCCGCCGCGTCCCCGCGAATTCGGTGTCGAGCGACAGGTTGAGCGGCACCTCGCGCAACCGGATTCCGTCGCGGTCGAGCCCGGGCTGCTTCGCCATCACCAGCAGGCGGATATATTCCTCGGGCTGGAGCCGGATGACGAGCTTGTTGGCATGCAGCTGCCCGCCGCGCTCCGAGAAGATCGAATGCGGCACCGGCTTGAACTGGACGACGATCTCGCTGCGCCGCTCCGCAAGCCGCTTTCCGGTGCGCAGATAGAAGGGCACGCCCTGCCAGCGCCAATTGTCGACATGCGCCTTGATCGCGACGAAGGTCTCGGTGTTCGATGCCTTGCCCAGCTCGTCGGTATAGCCATCGACGATCTCGCCCTTGGACGCGCCAGCACCATATTGCCCGGTGACCGTCAGGTTCGCCGCTTCGTTCACCGCGATCTTGCGCAGCGATCGCAGCACCTTGACCTTCTCGTCGCGGATCGCGGTGCCGTCGAAGCGGGCAGGGGGCTCCATCGCGATCAGCGCGACCAGCTGGAGCATATGGTTCTGCACCATGTCCCTCAGCGCGCCCGATTCCTCGTAATAGCTGGTCCGCCCCTCGAGCCCGACCGTCTCCGAAATCGTGATCTGGACGTGATCGATGCCCTGCGCGTTCCACACCGGCTCGAACAGCGAATTGCCGAATCGCAGCGCCAGGATGTTCTGGACGGTCTCCTTCCCGAGATAATGGTCGATTCGGAAGGTCCGCTCCTCGGGAAAGGCGGAGGCGACGATATCGTTGATCTCGCGGCTCGACTGGAGATCCTTGCCCAGCGGCTTTTCGAGTCCGATGCGGACATTGTGCCCCGCCAACCCCGCCGCCTCGAGCCCCATGATAGTCGGCCCGAACAGCCAGGGCGCGGTCGACAGGAAGATGGCGAGCCCGTGCGAGATGTCGCCGAGCTTGTCCGCGAGCGCGGCGAACCCCTCGGTCTTCGAGGCATCGAGCGGTTGATAATTCAATCGTTCGAGGAACTTACCGACAGCGCTGTCATCCTTGCGGTCGGCAGGCAGGAATTCGTCGAGCGCGCGGGCCGCGAAATCGCGGTACGCGGCATCGTCATGATCCGAGCGCGCGGTGCCGGTGATCGTCAGCCCCTCGGGCAGCAACCCGTCGGCGTGGAGGCCATAGAGCGAGGGAAGCAGCATCCGCTGCGCGAGATCGCCCGTGGCTCCGAACAGCAGCAACTTGCCGACAGGCTGGGACATCAGGCGCGCAATCCTCTTTCGTTTGCGAGACCTGCTCGACACGAATGTTAGTGAAAGATCAAGCCGTAACAACGGCCTCGCCCTTGATCCCACCACCCGTACCTTCCGTCATGCTGAACTTGTTTCAGCATCCACGGTGCAACAAGCGATGCCGTCGCGCGCGGAGGAATGGACCCTGAAACAAGTTCAGGATGACGGTAGAAAGGGGTGGCCTAGCGCGTCGCTTCGCCGAGGAGGGGCCTAAAGCACCAGCCCTGCCACCGGGTCCAGCCCCGCCATGATGTTGAGATTCTGCACCGCCGCGCCCCCGGCGCCCTTGCCAAGATTGTCGAGCGTCGCCACCAGCCGCGCCTGGCCGCGCTCGGCATTGCCGAACACGCGGAGCGTCATCCGGTCGGTTCCGGCATTCTCCTCGATCATGATCAGCTGGGTGTCGTCGGCGGGGACCAGCTTCACGACCGCCGAATCCTTATAGGCATCGGCCAGCGCGGTCTCGATCGTCGCGAGCGACGGCTTGCGCGGCAGCGCGTGGAGCGGCAGCGGCACCTCGCCGATCATCCCGCGATAGGTGCGCGCGACCGAGGGGAGGAAGATCGGCGGATGCTCCATCCGCGCATGCTTCTGCATCTCGGGCACATGCTTGTGCGCCAGGCCGAGGCCATAGGCGCGGAAGGCTGTGCGCGTATGTCCGCGCTTGGTCTCGTCCTCGAATTCCTCGATCATGTTGCGCCCGCCGCCCGAATAGCCCGAGGCGGCATTGTAGCTGAGCGGGAAATCGACGGGAATCAGCCCAGCACGTACCAGCGGACGCACCAGCGCGAGAAAGGCGGTGGGGTAGCAGCCCGGGTTGGTCACCCGCGCCGCCCCCGCGATCGCGCCGGCCTGGCTCGGCTCGAGCTCGGCAAAGCCATAGGTCCAGCCCTCGGCCACACGGTGCGCGCTCGACGCGTCGATGATCCGCGTGGCCGGGTTGGTCACCATCTCCACCGCCTCGCGCGCCGCATCGTCGGGCAGGCACAGGATCACGAAATCAGCCGCGTTCAGCGCTTCCTTGCGCTTCTTGCTGTTCTTGCGCGTCGCGTCGTCGAGCGTGATCTGCTCGATCTCCTTGCGGCCGGCCAGCCGTTCGCGAATCTCGAGCCCGGTCGTGCCCGCGGCGCCATCGATGAAAACGCGGATCATGCGTGCCGCCGCGCCGTGATCGGGCCATAGCGGGTCACCACCGCCTCGATCGGCTCGCGCACGACCGAATCGGTGACATGGATCGCCTGCTCGCCATCCGCCATGATCGCGGCATGATCCGCGAAGAAGATCAGGTCGCCGCGCGACAAGGGAACGTCACTGGCCACCGCGCTGCCCACCGATGCCGCCTGCAGGTCGGCGAAGCGCGGGCAGGCATGGCCGGTGCGGGTCAGCGCGTAGAAGACGAGACCCGAACCGTCGAACCCCGCGGGCGAACGGCCGCCGGGTTTGGCCGGCGCGCCGATCAGCGTTTCGGCCAGGTCCGCCGGATCGCCGGCAACGGGCGGGGCAGGGGCTGCGGGATCGTCATAGCCGAGCGCGCCGCGCGCGACGAAGCCGACGACCCCGTCCGCCGTGCAGATGCCCCAGGCATAATCGGTCGCGAGTTCGAGCATCTCGAACGCCTCGCCCGGCAGGATCTCGGAAAGAATAGCGCCGTCCGCCTGCCGCGAGGCAAGGATGGGTGCCGCGATCACGGCGCTGCAGGGGATCGCCGCGGCATAATGCGGGGCGAAGACATGATCGGCGAGGCGCACATCGGCCAGGTCGCCGCGCACTGCATCGACCCTCGGATCGACTCGCGTGGAAAGACCGGTGAGCGAGAAGCGCTTACGCGTGGGCCCTGCGGGCGACCGGCTCGCTGAGGGATTCTCCCGCGAGGAAATGCCCGAACTCTGCAAGAAAATCTGCCCCCTCCGTGGTGCGCGCGACAAAGATGTTGCGCTTGTCGGTATCATCGCGCTGGCGGCGCAGATAGCCGAGCGAACCCAATCTATTCAAGGCGCGCGTGACAACGGGTTTCGATACGTTGAGCGCTCGCGCGAGCCCTCGCACGGTATGCGGTCCTTGATCGAGATATACCAGCATCAGCAGCGCCATCTGGCGGTTGGTGAGGTCTGGTTCCCCCGAACGGACATAGTCGATCAGGGTATTCTTCCACGAGGACAGCGACTTGTCGGACATCGCGTTCACGGCACTCACTCTGAATTGTTACACCTACGCATGGGCTAAACGCGCCTAGTGCCCGCAAGGTTTCAGTGCGATTGCGAAATGTTACTTGGGCCATGACGCCACGGTCTCGGAAGGCGGACTCGGTGGGGATTCCGCAGAGGTTGATCGGGGCCACTTGCTCCCCTATGTCGCGCCTTCACCGACAAAGGCCCCAGTTTCGAAATGATCACCTTCCTGACGATCGTCCAGTTCCTCGTCTCCGCCGCCTTGGTGGGGGTGATTCTTTTGCAGAAGTCGGAAGGCGGCGGGCTGACCACGGGCGGCAGCCCCTCGGGCCTGATGTCGGCGCGCGGCGCCGCGGATTTCCTGACCCGCACCACCGCCATCCTCGCCGGTGCCTTCATCGTCCTCAGCATCACGCTGGCGGTGCTGGCGGCGGGCCGTCACTCGACCCGCATCGACGCCTCGCTCCAGAAGCAGGCGCCGGTTGCGCCGCCGATCACCGCGCCGCTGCCCAGCGCGCCGGTCGACGCCAACGCCGCGGCTCCGGTACAGGTGATCCAGCTCGGCAACCAGACCGCACCCGCCAAGAAGTGATTCGGTAAGCCACTGAAAAGTGGCGATTCCGAAATAAATATGCGCCGGCCCGGATTCGGGCGCTTGTCGGCGTGCCTCCAATCCGGCTAGGCGTTTCCTCCCATGGCGCGGTATATATTTATCACCGGCGGCGTGGTCTCCTCGCTCGGTAAAGGTCTGATGGCGGCGAGCCTTGCGGCGCTTCTGCAGGCGCGGGGCTATTCGGTCCGTATCCGGAAATTCGACCCCTATCTGAACGTCGATCCGGGGACGATGTCGCCCTATCAGCACGGCGAGGTCTATGTGACCGACGACGGGGCGGAGACCGATCTCGATCTCGGTCATTACGAGCGCTTCACCGGGGTCGCCTCGCGCCAGTCGGACAATGTCACCTCGGGCCGGATCTACCAGCAGATCATCACGCGCGAGCGCAAGGGCGACTATCTGGGCGCTACCGTCCAGGTGATCCCGCACGTCACCGATGCGATCAAGGCGTTCGCGCAGGACGATGTCGACGGGCTCGATTTCGTGCTGTGCGAGATTGGCGGGACCGTTGGCGACATCGAATCGCTCCCCTTTATCGAGGCGATCCGCCAGCTGCGCAACGATCTGGGCCGCGGCCAGTCGGTCAGCATCCATCTGACCCTGGTGCCGTACATCGCCGCCGCGGGCGAGCTGAAGACCAAGCCGACCCAGCACAGCGTGCGCGAACTCGCGGCCCTGGGCGTCTCGCCCGATGTGCTGGTGTGCCGCAGCGAACAGCCGCTCCCCGATGGCGAGCGCGCCAAGATCGCGCTCTTCTGCAACGTCCCCAAGGAAGCGGTGATCCCCGCGCTCGACGCCAAGAGCATCTATGCGGTGCCCGAGCAATATCATGCCGAGGGGCTCGACCGCGAAGTCCTGAAGGCGTTCGGCATCGAACCCGGCGAAGCGCCCCGGCTCGATCGCTGGTCGGACATCATGGACCGGCTCGAGAACCCCGAAGGCGAAGTCACGATCGGCGTGGTCGGCAAATATGTCGGCTTGCCCGACGCCTATAAGTCGCTCCACGAGGCGCTCATCCATGGCGGCATCGCCAATCGGGTGAAGGTCAATATCCGCTGGCTCGACGCTGAATTGTTCGAGGGCGACGAGGACGAGATCGCCGCCCGGCTCGAGCCGATGCACGCGATCCTGGTCCCCGGCGGTTTCGGCGAGCGCGGGAGCGAGGGCAAGATCGCCAGCGTCCGCTTCGCGCGCGAACGCAACGTCCCGTTCTTCGGCATCTGTCTTGGCATGCAGATGGCGTGCATCGAGGCGGCGCGCGAGGGCGGGCTGACCAGCGCCTCCACCACCGAATTCGGCGAGACCGACGTGCCCATCGTCGGCCTGATCACCGAATGGATGAGCAAGGACGGCCTCCAGCAGCGCGAGGAAGGCGGCGATCTGGGCGGCACGATGCGGCTCGGCGCCTATCCGGCCAAGCTCACGGGCAATTCGGTGGTCAGCTCGATCTATCAGGCAACCGACATCAGCGAGCGCCACCGCCACCGCTATGAGGTCAATACCGGCTACAAGGACGTGCTCGAAAAGGGCGGGCTGGTGTTTTCGGGCATGTCGCCCGACGGCACGCTCCCCGAGATCGTCGAGCGGCCCGATCATCCCTGGTTCGTGGGCGTCCAGTTCCACCCCGAGCTCAAGTCCAAGCCCTTCGATCCGCATCCGCTGTTCGCGAGCTTCATCGAAGCGGCGGTGAAACAGAGCCGGCTGGTCTAACCCGTAATCCTCCCCCGCCAGGGGGAGGTGTCAGCGCAGCTGACGGAGGGGGAGGGCGGCAGCCACCTCTTTGTCGTGTCCTCCCCCTCCGACGCCTTCGGCGCCACCTCCCCCTGGCGGGGGAGGATAATATCCTAACCCGCCCGCGCCAGCGAGTTCATCGCGCGCATCATCATCACATGGTCGCCCCCTGCCGCCATCGCGCCGGGGCCGCAATCGAACAGCAGGTGGTTGCGGATCGCCTCGGGCACCGATCCGTCGGGCGCGAGCGGATGCTGGGTCAGCAGCTCCTCATAGCGCGCATTGTCCGCCGCCGGATCGCCGGTCAGGTCGCAGATCCGTTCTAGCATGCAGGCATTCGCGACCGGCGCGCCGCCGGCATGCGCCATGCACGAGAGCGTGATCCCGTCCATCATGTCGATCCGCGGCCGGCGGACAAAGTTGAAGATCGAGAAGATCGAGGCACCGGTCAGCGGATCGGTCGCGCAGCCATAGATCTGCTCGCCCACCACCACCGACCAGCCGACCAGCCTCGCCGAAAACACCCCCGTCCGAAAGCGGATCGTCCCGTCCGGGGTCGGCTCGAGAATGGCATGGTCGTGCGCGAATTTGCCGCGGAATTCGGGGCTGGGGCGGGTGGTCCGCCAGATCCCGGCGAGCGCGCCGTGCAGCGCGGCGCCCTCGCGCGCGGCATCCTGGAGCGTGGGGATGGCGAGCCACTCGGCAAAGGCGCTCGGCATCGCGGACGCCGGCGCGGCCGCCGCCGGCGGCGCCACCCCGAACCGCGCGGCCAGCGCGGGCAGGTCGAGCTCCCAGTCGAGCATGGTGAAGCCGGGATGCCGCACCGCGATCGCCTGGGTCAGCCGCGCCAGATTATGCGCCGAGGGCGTGACCGCGCCCGAGCACCAGCGGCTCACCAGCGACTTGTCGACCCCGACATCGGCAGCCAGCCGGCCGCCGCTGATCGACAGCGCCTTGAGCACCAGCCCCAGCCGGTCCGAAAAGTTGGGATCGCCCCCCATGCGCCGAATACCGCACAGCCGGGCGCCAAATGCAACCGTTGCATGCAACGTTGCACGGCGGTTGCGCAGGCCGCGGCGCGCCGTTGCAACTGCCCGCACCGCCGCAGGCCGCCTAGTGGGCCCTCCATCGGACCGGCAGCACCGCCGGTCGAACAGGATAGAGGATGCACATCATGTCGAAGTCGATCATCATCGCCGCCGCCGTCTCCGCGCTCGTCGTCGCCGCACCTGCCTTCGCGCAGAATAATGACTGCGCCGCCACGGCGGGCCGCGGTCACGTCAAGGTATTCGACGGCAATAACGGCCCGATCTCCTCCGCTACTGCTAGCCAGCCCAGCACGGTTCGCGGCTTCTATCGCACCAATCTCGGGCGCGAGGCGGCCCCGACGTCCCGCGGCGACGGCTTCGACGGTCCGCACGGTTCCGCGAGCAACCTGCGCGACCGCCCCTCGAGCGATCCGACCGAAGCGCGTCCGCCGTGCCGCGACGGCTTCGACGGTCCGCACGGTTCCGCGACCAACCTGCGTGACCGCCCCTCGGGCGATCCCACTGCGGGCCGCCGCCCGGCCTTCAACGGCCCCCATGGCTCGGCGAGCGACCTGCGCGACCGCCCCTCGGGCGACCCCACGGCGCTCGGCCGTCCTGTCCTCCATGGCCGCAAGGCGGGTGCCGACGAGGGTGCCACCGGCGGCCGGCCGCGTGCGCAGCCCTCCAGCCGGCCCACCACCGGCCTGACCAAGACGGGCGCCGGCACGCTTCAATACTGATCGTCGATCCAGGCATCGGGCCCTCTCCTCGCACGAGGAGGGGGCTTTGGTGCGGCTAGGGTGTGTTCTCGCTACCCGCGATGGCCGTGATCGCCCGGAGAGGGGCGCTGGCAAGGAAGGTCGCGCAGTCGCGTAGCGGTGCTACGCGCAAGCGGCCTGACGCAGTCCAGCGCCCCTCTCCGGGCGACGACCCCTTCGGGGCGGGCGCATTTTGGCGCATGGCGGCGTCGCTCGTCGGTCACGATGCAGTCGCATCGCTCCACTCCTCGCTTCTAGCCCTGCGCCAAAATGCGCTCCGTCACGACCGTCGCGGGTAGCGAGGACACACCCTAATTCAGGCGCGCCAGCCGCTCGGCTTCGGCCTCATATTCGTTGGCCATGTCGTTGAGGGCGTCGAGCGTGCGGCGATCGAGCACGCTGCTGCTCAGGCGGCGGCAGCGCGCGGCCTGGTCGCGCAGGTCGTCGGCGCGGCGGCGGTCGGTGACGTCGATCAGCAGGTTGACCGCGCCGATGACATTGCCGCCATCGTCGAACAGCAAGGTGGGGAAGGGGAGGAAGCGGACGCGGCTGCCGTCGGGCCGCTCGGCCCAGGCCTCGACCCCGCGAATCTCGCGGCCCTGCTTGATCGCCACCGCCATCGGACAGCGATCGTGCGGAAGCGCCTCGCCCTCCGCAGTGAACAGCTTCCAGGTGACGCACCAGCGGTCCCGGCCCGGGCGCGGGGTGCGCCCGGCGAACGGCACGCATGCGCGGTTATAGTGCGTCACATTGCCATCGATGTCGGTCAGGTAGATCGCGGCGGGGAGCGCATCGAGCGCGTCCATCATCGCTTCGCTCGGCCCGCTGATGGCGCCCAGCGCCGACTTCAGCAGAAATTCTGCGGATTCCAATTTGATGTCCACGTAACGCACTGCCCCAAAATCCCGCCAGACCCCGCACGCACAACGCTGATCCAAATCAATGGTTCCGGAAAAATGTTAGCGCGAACATTTTTTGTCCTCCCCAAGCAAAAGGCGCCCGAACCGCGGTCCGGGCGCCTCTGCTGCGACACCCAAAGGGAGGAAGATGCCGCGAGGGGGAGGTCAAATATCAGGCCGCGTTGGCAGCCTCATAGGCGATCGCCTGGGGTTCGCTGCCCGATCGGACCGCGATCTTCTTGGGCTTCATCGCCTCGGGCACTTCGCGGACCAGCTCGATCACCAGCAGGCCGTCGGCCAGGCCGGCATTCTCGACCCGCACGAAATCGGCGAGCTCGAAGCGGCGCTCGAAGCTGCGATTGGCGATGCCGAGGTGCAGGAACGCGCCGTGACCGGTGTCGCTATCGGCCTTCTTGCCGGCAACGGTCAGCAAATTCTGCTGCGCGGTCACGTCGATCTCATCGGCCTTGAAGCCGGCGACGGCGAGCGTGATCCGGTAGCGGTCCTCGGCGACGCGCTCGAGGTTGAAGGGGGGATAATTCTCCGACGCCTGCTGACGCGCGCTGGCTTCGAGCATGTCGAAGAGCCGGTCGAAGCCGATGGTGGAGCGGCGGAAGGGGGAAAAGTCGAACTGACGCATTTCAATCCTCATCGTTGAGCAAGTTGAACGTCTTGCGGACACCCGGAAATCGGCGTGTCCTGGTCTTTGCGAAGCCCGGTTGGCGCCCCGCTGGACTTATCTTGGATCAACGCGTCCCGGTTTCAAGGGTGCGCCCAACCGCCCGCCGCAAGCGCCGGAAACCCATGCTAGGGCTGGTTAAACATCTCCTTGCTCGCTAATATCCCCTAAATCGATGGAGATTAGCGCGACACGATGACAAGGGGATCCCAATGAGCCTTTCGACCCTGACGCTGGCGCTTCTTGCCGGGACCTCGCCTATCGCGGCCACCGCCGCTCCGCTTCCGGAGGATCCCCCCGCCGCTGCCGTTGCTGCTGAGGATCCGCAGGCGCAGGATGGGCAGAATGTGAAGGACGACGGCACCATCGTCGTCACCGCGCGCCGCCGTCAGGAGCGAGTGCAGGAGGTTCCGATCGCGGTGACCGTGGTCAATGGCAACGACCTGGCCAATGCCGGCAACTACAACGTCAACCGCCTCCAGCAACAGCAGCCCACGCTGCAATTCTATTCGAGCAACCCGCGCAACTCCGCGATCAACATCCGCGGCCTGGGCGCGCCGTTCGGCCTCACCAATGACGGGATCGAGCAGGGCGTCGGCTTCTATGTCGACGGCGTCTATATCGGCCGCGTCGGCGCCTCGACCTTCGATTTCGTCGATGTCGGCCAGGTCGAGGTGCTGCGCGGGCCGCAGGGCACGCTCTACGGCAAGAACACCACCGCCGGCGCGGTCAACATCACCACGCGTCCGCCCGCCTTCTCGCCCGAGGGGCGCGTCGAGGCGACCTATGGCCGCTACAATTTCCTCCAGCTCAAGGGCTCGGTTTCGGGCCCGCTGATCGGCGATACCGTGGCGGCGCGCCTCTCCACCTCATTCACCCGCCGCGACGGCACGATCCACAATGTCGCCACCGGCGAGGATTTGCACCGCCAGCAGAATTTCGGCGTCCGCGGCCAGGTGCTGGTGCGCGCCGCGCCCAATCTCGACATCACCCTGGCGGGCGATTTCAACGTCCAGAACCCGCTTTGCTGCGTCCAGGTCTATGCGCGGGTCGGCGCGACCCAGCGCCCGCTCAACCGCCAGTACGCGGCGCTCGCCGCGGCCTTCAACTATACCCCGCCGAGCCTCAACCCGTTCGACCGCGTGACCGATCTCGATGCCGACATCAATTCGCGGCAGGAAATCGGCGGCGCCTCGCTGGTCGCCAACTGGGATATCGGCCCGGCGACGATCACCACCGTGAGCGCGTGGCGCTATTGGGACTGGCAGCCCGCCAACGATCGCGATTTCGTCGGTCTGCCGATCACGATCAAGTCGCAGAACCCCTCGCAGCAGACCCAGGTCTCGCAGGAAATCCGCATCGCCTCGAACGGCAACCGCCGACTTCAATACACTGCGGGCGCCTTCGTCTTCCATCAGAAGATCAACACCCAGGGCTCACAGGTCCAGGGGCCCGCGGCAAGCCGCTGGCTGCTCAACCCGAGCAGCGCCAATGCGAACAACCCCGCGGTGCTCAACGGGCTGACCTCGACCAACACGATCAGCTTCGACAACACCAGCTTCGCGCTGTTCGGCAAGCTCAACTGGGAGATCCTGCCGGGGCTGCGCATCCAGCCGGGCCTGCGCCTCAACTATGACGAGAAGAGCGGCTCCTATTCGGCGGTGGTGACCACCAGCACCGGCAGCACCACGCTCAACAACGATCAGCTCGGCGTGCTCGCCCCGCAAAGCTATGCGCCGCACTTCAGTGCATGGAACGTCTCGGGTGACGTCACCCTCTCGTACGATTTCAGCCCCGACGTGCACGGCTATCTGACCTACGCGCGCAGCTTCAAGTCCGGCGGCATCAACCTTTCCGGCCTGCCGCTCAACGCGACCAATACCGGGGTCGATCTGTCGGTGCAGACGGTCAAGCCCGAGCGCGTCAATCACTTCGAGGCGGGGCTCAAGACCCAGTTCCTCGACCGCCGCCTGACGGTCAACCTTGCCGGCTTCTGGACCGAGATCGACGATTACCAGGCGACGGTGAACAACGGCCAGATCACCGTGATCCGCGGCTATCTCGCCAATGCGGGCAAGGTGCGCGTGCGCGGGTTCGAATGGGACTCGTCGTTCCGCCCGAGCGAGCGCGGCAGCCTCTACTTCAACGGCGCCTTCACCGACGCCAAATATGTCCGCTTCACCAACGCGCCGTGCCCGCCCGAACTTTCCGGCGGCAGCCCCGCCCTGAACGGCGCGACCCCGGCGCCCGCGGGCACGCCCGGGCTCAGCCCGCTGGTCTGCGACATTTCGGGGCAGATCCTGCCCGGCATCTCGAAATGGAGCTTTTCGTTCGGCGGCGAGGTCAATGCGCCGGTCGCCGGGGGCGAGCTCTATTTCGGCTATGACGGCAGCTACCGCTCGAAATTCTCGTCCAATCCCTCGCGCTCGCGCTACACCGATATCGACGGCTATTCGCTGTCGAACTTCCGGCTCGGCTGGCGCCAGGGCGACCTCAACATCTTCGGCTGGGTCCGCAACGCCTTCGGCCAGGACTATTTCGAGCTGCTCTCGACCCAGTCGGGCAGCACCGGCCTGGTCGTCGGCCAGCCCGGCGAACCGCGGACCTATGGCGTGACGGTCAGCAAGCGCTTCTGATTTCCGGACAGACTTGGCCTCCCGCCATGGCCGGGGGAGGTCGAGGGAAGGGAGGTCGCCGCCCGCGCGGCCTCCCTTTTCCTTTCTCCCTCTCCCTTCGGGAGAGGGAAGGGGCCCGCCGCCGAAGGCGGTGGGAAGGGTGAGGGTGAATGGTTGGGCGACGGCACAGCCAAAAGGCAAGGTCACCCTCACCCTTCCGCCGCTTCGCGGCTCCCTCCCTCCCTCAAAGGGAGAGGGATTTGCCCCCAAAACGGAAACGGCCGGACTGTTTCCAGCCCGGCCGCCTGCGTGACGAATTGCCTCGTCAGCCCCCTTTGTCAGGGCCCGTCCGCGCGCTTGCTCTTGCCAACAAGCGGGACTGGGCACCTCCCCGAACCACGGCCATTGCCTGCGTTTCGACAAGGGTTTTGCTAGGGTTAGCCGCAGCGCTTGTCACCCCGCTAGCGACGGGCCGCAACCGATTAGCCGCACCCTGTGTCCGTTCGGCAACAGCCGATCCGCAACAACTCCCCGCAAACTCCATCGCATCTCCATTTGCGTGAGAAGCCGGACCTGCCCTAGAGCGGCCCCCGAAACGCCGCTTTCGCCGGGGACAGAACCGCTTCCATGCTGATTTCACGCTATGAGCGGATGATCGCCCGCCGCTACCTGCTTCCGGGGCGGGGCGAGGCGTTCATCGCCGTCGTCGCGGGGTTCAGCCTCGTCGCGGTGATGCTCGGAGTCGCCGCGCTGATCGTCGTCATGAGCGTGATGAACGGCTTCCGCGCCGAGCTGTTCGACAAGATCACGGGGCTCAACGGTCACGCCGTGATCCAGGGCTATGGCGGCCAGCTGCGCGACTGGCGCGAGATCGTCCGGCAGGCCAAGGCCACCCCCGGCATCACCAGCGCGACCCCGCTGATCGAGCAGCCCCTGTTCGCGAGCTTCAACGGCCGCGTCGAATTCGCGCTGGTCCGCGGCATGCGCGTCGAGGATATCGCCACCAACCCCACGCTCCGGGGCAAGGAGATCGTCGGCAAGCTCTCCAACATGCAGCCCGGCGGCGAGCAGGTCGCGCTCGGCTCGCGCCTCGCCGAGTCGCTGGGTGCCACGATCGGCAGCGAGATCTCGATCATCAATCCCCAAGGCGCCTCCACCCCCTTCGGCACGATGTTCCGCACCGTGAAATACCGCGTCGCCGCGATCTTCGAGGTCGGGGTCTATGATTACGACAAGGCCTATGTCGTGATGCCGATGGAGGACGCGCAGACCTTGCTGCTGATGGGCGACTCGGTCGGCATGGTCGAGCTCGACACCGACGATCCGGACCGGGTGGGCGAGATCGTCGCCCCACTCGCGCAAAAGGTCCAGGACCGCGCCCAGCTCACCGACTGGCGGATGATGAACGCCCAGCTGTTCGAGGCGCTCTCGGTCGATCGAATTGTCAGCTTCACCGTGGTGGCGATCATTCTGATCGTCGCGTCTTTCAACATCTTCTCGTCGCTGATCATGCTGGTCCGCTCCAAGACCCGCGACATCGCGGTGATTCGGACCATGGGGGCGACACGGAATGCCGTGATGCGCATCTTCGTGACCGTGGGAACGACGATCGGTGTGCTGGGCATCGCCGCGGGCCTGGTGTTTGCCTTCCTGATCATCACCTTCCGCGAATATGTCGTGAAGTTCATCGGGCTGGTCACCGGCCAGAATGTCTGGGATCCGTCGATGCGCTTCCTCACCGAACTGCCCGCCAAGACCAACCCGATCGAGGTCGTGATCGTCTGCATCGTCGCGTTCCTGTTCACCTTCCTCGCCACGCTCATCCCGGCATGGATGGCTTCGAAGACCGATCCGGTTCAGGTGCTGCGCTATGAATGAGCCCGTTCTCCAGACCGCCGGTCTGCGCCGCAGCTTCAAGCAGGGCGAAGCGACGATCGAAGTGTTGCGCGGGGTCGATCTGACCGTCATGCCGGGCGAGATTGTCGCGCTGCTCGGCCCATCGGGATCGGGCAAATCGACCCTGCTCCAGGCGGTGGGGCTGCTTGAGGGCGGGTTCCAGGGATCGATCCGCATCGCAGGCAACGAAGCCGCCCAACTCGATGATGCCGCGCGCACCGCGATCCGCCGCGACCGGCTCGGCTTCGTCTATCAGTTTCACCACCTGCTCCCCGATTTCAGCGCGATCGAGAATGTCGTGCTGCCGCAGATGATCCACGGCGCCACCCGCGCCGATGCCGACAAGCGTGCCGCCGAATTCCTCACGGCGCTCGGTCTGGCCGAGCGTCTGACGCACCGCCCCAGCCAGCTCTCGGGCGGCGAGCAGCAGCGCGTCGCGGTCGCCCGTGCACTCGCCAACCGGCCGATGCTGGTGCTGGCGGACGAGCCCACTGGCAATCTCGACGAGGCGACCGCGGACCGCGTCTTCGCCGAATTCCTGAGCCTCGTGCGCGGCGAAGGCTCGGCGGCCCTGGTCGCCACGCACAACGAGCGGCTCGCGGCGAAGATGGACCGGGTGCTGCGGCTCCACGAGGGTGTGCTGGAATAGTGCGATTGGTAATATACGCGCTATGCCCTAGGCTGGTGAAATCGTACCCGAGCTACCGGAGACCCGCTGTGCCGATCCGCCCGATCCTCACCGCCGCAGCCCTTCTCGCCGCGCTCCCCGCCGCCGCCCAGGCCGCAGCACCCGCCGCGCCGCCCTGCGCCAGCCCCGACCATCACGCCTTCGATTTCTGGGTCGGCGATTGGGACGTCACGCCCTTTGGCGGCGGGCCGCTGGTGGCGCATTCGAAGATCGAAAGCCTCTATGGCGGCTGCGCGATCCGCGAGAACTGGATGCCGCTCAAGGGCAGCGGCGGCGGCAGCCTCTCCAATTTCGACGGCGGCGGCTGGCACCAGACATGGGTCGATTCGTCAGGCGCGCGCGTCGTGTTCGAGGGCGGATACAGGGACGAGGCGATGGTGCTCACCGGCAATTGGCGCGGCGTCGCCAACGGCAAGGACGGGCTCGTCCGCATGACCTATACCCGCCAGCCGAACGGCGCCGTCCGCCAGAAGGGCGATGTCTCGACGGACAATGGCGCCACATGGTCGCCATCGTTTGACTTTCTTTATACGCCAGCGAAACGAGAATGAGCTGGTCCGAAACCCCCATCCTGAGTGGCAGGCATGTCACCCTCCGCCCCCTCGCCGCCGAGGACCGCGACGCGCTGGTCGCGGCCACGTCCGACGGGCGGCTGTGGGAGCTGTTCTATTCGCTCGCGCCGGGCCCCGACACGATCGACCTTTGGCTCGCCTACACCTTCAACGAACGGAAGCAGGGCAGGGTGCAGCCCTTCACCGTGCTCGATGCGTCGGGCAAGGTGATCGGATCGACGCGCTATCTGCGGATGAACCTCGCCAATCGCCGGGTCGAGATCGGCGGCACCTTCTATTCGAAATCGGTCCAGCGGACCGGCATCAACACCGAGGCGAAGCTGCTCCTCCTCACCCACGCCTTCGAGACGCTGGGCTGCGTCTGCGTCCAGCTGCGCACCGACTGGTTCAACAAGCAGTCGCAGCGCGCGATCGAGCGGCTGGGCGCCAAGAAGGACGGGGTGTTGCGCGGCCAGCGCATCATGCCCGATGGACGCGTGCGCGATACCGTGGTCTATTCGATCCTCGATCATGAATGGCGCGGAATAAAGCAGAATCTCAATATGATGCTGGCAAGGGGCGAGCAAAGATGACCGCAGTCACCGATATTTCCGTGCGCGAATCGAGCGGCACGGAGGGCGATCTCTCGGCCTATGCGGGCCAGGTGCTGCTGATCGTCAACACCGCCTCGGCCTGCGGCTTCACCCCGCAGCTCGGCGACCTCGAGGCGCTCTACCGCGACTATCATCCGCGCGGATTCAGCGTGCTCGCCTTCCCCTGCAACCAGTTCGGCGCGCAGGAACCGGGCAGCGCCGAGGAGATCGCGACCTTCTGCGAGAAGAATTACGGCGTGACCTTCCCGGTCTTCGCCAAGATCGAGGTCAACGGCGCCAATGCCGCGCCGATCTTCGCGCATCTGAAGAAGGAAGCGCCGGGCCTGCTCGGCTCGGAGGCGATCAAGTGGAACTTCACCAAGTTCCTCGTCGATCGCGCGGGGCGCGTGGTCGAGCGCTACGCCCCCACAACCTCGCCCAAGGATATCGCCAAGGATATCGAGAAGCTGCTGTGACGTTCTGGCGTCGCAAGAAGGTCGCTGAGGATTCTCCGCCAAAGACGATAATCACCTTTGGGGAGGCGAAAGAAGCCACCCGTCGAGCTGCGTTTCTTAACGTCGGAGCTCGGGTAACGGACGATGAAGAACGCAAAGCTGGCTTAGCCGAGCTGTTTCGCGTTTGCAGGGAAGCAGCGATTAGTGCCGGCGCGGTAGAAGGCCTTTCGCAAACCGAGATTGACGACGAAATCGGAGCCCTTTGCGATGCAGATGTTGATCGCCTCAAGGCCGGATCCGACAAGGAGTTCGTCGCGTTCGCGCAGGAGTCCGGCGTGATCGTGAATCGATTTCTTGAGAAGTTGTTTTAAATCGAGAGCGCAGCTTGCGTCATCATTTTGCTCAGGGTGGAAGCGAAAATGGTGATGCGGCGCGCCCCGGCGCGCAGCGTGCTTCCGGCACGTGAGCACCGGAAGCGTGGTGCATCGCCATTTGCAGCCCGCCCCCGGCGAAATGACGACGCAAGCTAGGTGGTGGGGCGGGAGGAGAGGGCGCCCCACCACCGCGCTTAAGGAACGGACCAGGCCCGGGAAGGCCGCTTTGTCACAAGGGGTCCGCCCCTTCTCGTCAGCCTGCGGAGGGCAGGCAGATCACATATTGGCCGGTCGTTTCCATCCGACGGCCCTGATTGTCCTCGACCGGCTCTTCGCCCGCGACCAGTCTGCCCAGGCCCGTCAGGGCGCCGAACACGCTGCCGGTTCCCCGGAACGGGCTCCCGCGCCGGTCACGCTTCGGCTTGGGGCGGCCGTTCCGGGGATCGCGGCGGCGCGGCGGCGCGATCACGCGCCCCATCCGCGCCGCGACCGAAGCGGCGTCCCCCGCCCGCCCGAACTCCCGCCAGACAACGCGGAAGCCCTTGGGCACTTCGGTCCAGTCGCCGCCCTCGGCGCGGATCAGGTCGCAGCCGCAATGGTGGCAGGCGGTGAAATCCAGCCCCTGATTGTGATGATGGGTCGTCTGGGCGCTATGGCCGACAACGGTGCAAAGGAGCGTCATGGTTCAATGCCCTCCCGAGGCATTATCAAGGCCGGTCCGGCTGGCGAGCCGGAAGGCGGCGAGGTCGCGGAACTGCTCGTCGTCGCTCTGGACGGCGAGGTCGGGGTTCCAGATTTCAAAGCTGTCGCCCGCGCCCACGAACAGGGCGAGGGTTCCGATCTTCCCCAGATGCCGCATGGCAGCCGGGATCTTCATGGTCGCACCGGTCCGGGGCATCTTCTCGACGATCCCGAAGGTCCGGCGCATCCGGCGGTAATGGTTGCGGGCGTCCTCGCCCCGCGACTCGTCGGCAAGCCGGCGAGCCTCGGCGCGGGCGCTGAGCTGTTCGAGGTGATCATGGCCGTATCCGACCAGGCAACCATCTGCCGCGTGCTTCGAAACCAGCAGTTCGGCAATGTCCTCGGGCAGCGCTTCGTCAAGGAATCCGGGGATCGTAACGCTCCCGTCCTCCCCAACTTCACACAATGCGCTACCCAGGAACATGATACTCACTCACCCTACTCTTCGCTTCGCCTTCAGTGCCGGTTCAGCGTTTATGGCCTAACAACCCGTTGGTTTCGCGGCGTTTCGTTACCGTTGCCCAACAATTGCCATAATAAGGCCTAAATCTGACCGTCCGATGAACCGTTCGTTTTTATCGACGAACCGAATTAACCATAATCTGCATCAATCGGAGTTGAACCGCTATTCGGGTCGAATCCCTTCCGGATTCGCCGCTAAGGGTGACTCGCTAAGGGTGCGTGCGGAGTTCTGCGTTCATGCGCAGGTAAGGATCGGAAAAGCTGTGGATAGAAGGACTTGGCGGGGTGGCGATTCGGCCGTCCGTGCCCTAGCGTAAAGCCCATGCATTCGGGGTTCGTACCGCTCAGGATTTTCTCGTCCTACACGATGCTCGAAGGCGCGATCGAGCCCAAGGCGATCGCGAAGCGCGCCCGCGAACTCGGCTTTCCGGCGGCGGCATTGGTCGACCGCAACGGCCTCTACGCGGCGATGCCCTTCTCCGAAGGGTGCCTGAAGGCGGGGGTCCAGCCGATCATCGGCACCCTGCTCGCGGTCGCGCGGCCGGACATGCCCGATGGAGTCGCGGTGCCGATCGACTGGCTCGCGCTCTATGCGCAGGACGAGCGGGGCTACACCAATCTGTGCGAACTCGTGTCGATGGCGCATCTCGATCGCCCGATCGAGGAAGATGCCCATGTCACCTTCGAGTCGCTGGCGGGGCGCACCGACGGACTGATCTGCCTCACCGCGGGTGCCGAGGGCGCGCTCGCCCGGCTCTATGCCGAGGGGCAGGATCCTGCCGCCCATGCCTATGCGACCCGGCTCGAGTCGCTCTTCCCGGGCCGGCTCTATATCGAGATCGTCCGCCGCCTGAACGAGGTCGAGGGCAAGGCCGAGCCGCGCCTGCTCGAACTCGCTTATGCCCGCGACCTGCCTTTGGTCGCGACCAACCCGAGCTGCTTCGCCGACGAGAATTTCCACGAGGCGCACGATGCGATGCTCTGCATCGCCAATTCCTCCTACGTCGCCAGCGACGATCGCCCGCGCAGCTCGCCCGATGCGTGGATGAAGCCCGCGGGCGAGATGAAGTCGCTCTTCGCCGATCTGCCCGAGGCGATCGCCAACACGCTCGTCGTCGCGCAGCGCTGCGCGGTGATGGCGCCCAGGCGCAAGCCGATCCTCCCCAGCCTTGCCGGCGACATCGAAGGCGAAGCCGCCCAGCTCCGCGACGATGCCCGCCTGGGCCTCGAAGCGCGCCTCGCCAAGGCCGGAATCACCGACCCGGAGACCCGCCAAACCTATTTCGACCGCCTCGCCTTCGAAACCGACGTCATCATCACGATGGGCTTCCCCGGCTATTTCCTGATCGTCGCCGACTTCATCAAATGGGCAAAATCGCAAGGGATTCCGGTCGGCCCCGGCCGCGGTTCGGGTGCGGGTTCGGTGGTCGCCTGGTCGCTCACCATCACCGATCTCGATCCGATCAAGCTCGGGCTGCTCTTCGAACGCTTCCTCAACCCCGAGCGCGTCTCGATGCCGGACTTCGACATCGACTTCTGCGAAACCCGCCGCGGCGAGGTGATCCGCTACGTCCAGGCCAAATATGGCCGCAACCAGGTCGCGCAGATCATCACCTTCGGGACGATGAAGGCGCGCGCGGTGGTCAAGGATGTCGGCCGCGTGCTCCAGATGAGCTATGGCCAGATCGACCGGCTCTCCAAGCTGATCCCCAACCACCCGACCGACCCCTGGACGCTCGAACGCACCCTCAACGGCGTCAGCGAGTTTCACGCCGAGTACAAGGCGCACGAGGATGTCCGTCACCTCGTCGATCTCGCGATGCGGCTCGAGGGCCTGCCGCGCCACAGCTCGACGCATGCCGCGGGCGTGGTGATCGGCGACCGCCCGCTCGCCGAACTGGTCCCGCTCTATCGCGACCCGCGCTCGGACATGCCGGTCACCCAGTTCGACATGAAATATGTCGAGGTGGCGGGCCTCGTGAAGTTCGACTTTCTCGGCCTCAAGACGCTGTCCGTCCTCCAGCGCGCGACCGAATTGCTCGCTGACCGCCATATCGAGATCGATCTCGACACGCTCGGCTGGGACGACCCGCAGGTCTATGAACTGCTCCAGCGCGGCGACACGGTCGGCGTGTTCCAGCTCGAATCGGAGGGGATGCGGCGCACGCTTGCGGCCGTCCGTCCGTCGAACTTCGGCGACATCATCGCGCTCGTTTCGCTCTACCGCCCGGGCCCGATGGACAACATCCCCAGCTTCGGCGCGCGCAAGAACGGTCGCGAGGCGATCACCTATCCGCACGACCTGCTCGAGGGCATTCTCGCCGAAACCTACGGCATTTTCGTCTACCAGGAACAGGTGATGCAGGCCGCGCAGATTCTCGCAGGCTATTCGCTGGGCGGCGCCGACATGCTCCGCCGCGCGATGGGCAAGAAGATCAAGGCCGAGATGGACGCCCAGCGCGCGACCTTCGTCGAGGGCTGCGCCACCCACAACAAGATCCCCGCCGCCAAGGCCAACGAGCTGTTCGACTTGATCGACAAGTTCGCCGGGTACGGCTTCAACAAGTCGCACGCCGCCGCCTACGCCCTGCTCGCCTATCAGACCGCCTGGCTCAAGGCGCATTACCCGCACGAATTCTACGCCGCATCGATGGCGTTCGACATCGACCAGACCGACAAGCTCGCCATCTTCGCCGACGATATGAAGCGGATGGGCGTCCAGTGCCTGCCGCCCGACATCAACGCGTCCGAGGCGAGCTTCGTCGTGCAGGAGGGCGAGGGCCAACTCGCGGTCCGCTATGCGCTGGCGGCGCTCAAGGGCGTGGGCGAGCGGGCGATGGAACAGCTTGTCGAGGAGCGCGAGAGCGGCGGCCGCTTCCACTCGCTCGACGACATCGCCCGCCGCGTCGATCCGCGGCTGCTCAACAAGCGCCAGGTCGAGACGCTGGCGGGGGCGGGGGCGTTCGACAGCATCGAGCCCAACCGCGCGGGCGTGTTTGCCGCCGCCGAGACGATCCTTGCGGTCGCCCAGCGCACCCATGCCAACCGCACCAGCGGCCAGGGCGGCCTGTTCGGCGAGAGCGAGCGCGGCGGCGGCGCGATCGCATTGCCCCGCAGCGCCAACTGGTCGCTCGCCAACCGCATCAATGCCGAGCGCGATGCCTTCGGCTATTATTTCTCGGCGCACCCGCTCGACCGCTATCAGCACCTCGCCCGCGCCCATAGCGCCCGCCCGATCGCAACGCTGAACGAGGTGCCGATCGCCGAGGGCCAGCGCGTCGGTGCCACCGTCGCGGCGCTGATCGAGGATGCGCGCTGGCGCACCTCGGCGCGCGGCAACCGCTACATGATGGCGACCATTTCGGACACGAGCGGGCAGGTGCCCGTCAGCTGCTTCGACGAGGCGGTGGCGAACGACATGGAGGAATGCGCCCGCGCCGGCGGCTGCGCGATCCTGACCATCGAGATGGACAAGCGGCCGGGCGAGGACACGCCGCGCGTCGCGATCCGCCGCGTCCAGTCGTTCGAGCAGATCGCGGGCTCGGCGCGGCTTCAGCTCGATCTCACCCTCACCGATCCCGCCGCCTTGCCCTTGCTCGCCGAGCTGATCGGGGAGCAGCGCGGCGGCCGCTGCACCGTCCAGCTCGCCATGCCCTCGCGCCCGCACGAGACCGCCACGGTCGTGCTCGGCCGCGATTTCCGCCTCGACGAGGAAATGGTCGGCCGTATCCGCCTGCTCCCTGGGGTCCTCGCCGCCGAGTTCAGCAGCGCCGACAAGGGCCTCGCGGCGGCGGCCTAAGGCCCGATGCGTTCGGATGGAACCATCGCCGTCATCCCGGCGAAAGCCGGGACCCAGAGCCAAGCAGGACATCGCCCGTAACCCTGGGTCCCGGCTTTCGCCGGGATGACGCATTTGGAGAGTTGGCAGTCCTCAAGCCCTTGCAATGTAGGATTTCGTCTGCTCGGCTCGCCGCGCCGGTCACTCCGGCCGCTCTTTGACAACGTCGATCCGCACGACCTGCACGAACCGCATTTCTTCCTGGTAAACCGCGCGGCGGAAAACATGCCGATCAGTGTCAAGCTAGTGTCAACTTTCACATGCTGGGACGAACTCCAAGCCCCCCACGCTTGCGTCATCCAATAACTCCCGCCTAGCGTATAGGTCGTAAGGGCGAGGGGCAGCGCCTTATGGACTTTCGCCCCCGACCCAAGTTACGTTCACTCGCGAGAGAATATAATATTGGAGAGCGTCGATGCTGGGTGGAATGCAGGATTTCGAGCTTCGGGTCCCCAGGCTGATCGATCATGCCGAGCGCGAGCATTGGAGCCGCGAGCTGGTCACGCGCTGGGCCGACGGTACCGAGAGCCGCACCACCTGGGCCGGGGTCGCGCGCGATGCGAAGAAGCTGGCGCAGGCGCTCGAGCGGCTCGGCATGAAGCCCGGCGACCGCATCGCGACGCTCGGCATGAACCACGCCCCCCATATCGTCGCCTGGTATGGCGCGATCGGGATGGGCGGGGTGATCCACACGATCAATCCGCGCCTGTTCGACGAGCAATTGATCTACATCGCCAATCACGCCGAGGACCGCGTCCTCTTCTACGACAAGCAGTTCCAGCCAATTATCGACCGGCTCAAGCCGCACTGGACGACGATCGAGCATTATGTCGTGTTCGACAGCGATGGCCCCGACGGCTTCGAAGCGCTGCTCGCGCAGGAGGACGGCAATTATAGCTGGCACGAGGGTCCCGAGCGCGACCCGTGCATGATCTGCTATACCAGCGGCACCACCGGCAATCCCAAGGGCGTGCTGTACGAACATCGCTCGACGATGATCCACGCCATGGCCGAGGTCGCGCCCTGGGTGTTCAACATCTCGCGCCGCTCGGTGATCCTGCCGATCGTCCCGATGTTCCACGCCGCCGCCTGGGGCCTGCCTTTCGCGGGGGCGCTTGCGGGCGCGAAGTTCGTCTATTCGGCGACCAACGACGCCAAGACGATCTGCGAGCTGATGAACCGCGAGAAGGTGACGCATTCGGCGGGCGTTCCCACCGTCTGGCTCGCCATGTTCAAGCATATGGACGAGACCGGCGATGCGCCGAAGCATCTCGTTCAGGTCACCATCGGCGGCTCGGCCGCGCCGCGCGCGATGATCGAGCGGATCATGGGGATGGGGATCGAGGTCAAGCATCTCTGGGGCATGACCGAGACCTCGCCCATCGGCACCGCGGGCACGATTCCCGTCAATTGGGAGGAGATGAGTCACGAGGACAAGCTCGACCTGATCAGCAAGCAGGGCAGCACCCCGTTCGGGATCGAGCTGCGTGTCGTCGATGACGAAGGCAAGGTCCAGCCGCGCGACGGCAAGAGCTCGGGCCGGCTTCAGGTCCGCGGACCCTGGGTGGTCAAGCGCTACTTCAAGGCCGATGCCGACGCGGTCGACGCCGAGGGCTGGTTCGACACCGGCGACGTGTCGGTGATCCATCCCGATGGCGTCATGCAGATCACCGATCGCGCCAAGGACGTGATCAAATCGGGCGGCGAATGGATCAGCTCGGTCGACCTGGAAAATGCCGCGGTCGGCTGCCCGGGCGTGCACGAGGCGGCGGCGATAGGCGTCCATCATCCCAAGTGGGACGAGCGTCCGATCCTCCTCGTCGTCCGCCGCCCGAACAGCGATGTGAGTGCCGAGGAGGTCCAGGCGCATCTGGCCAAGCATGTCGCCAAATGGTGGCTCCCCGACGAGGTGGTGTTCGTCGATGAGCTGCCCCACACGGCGACGGGCAAGCTGCTCAAGACCGCGATCCGCGAGCAGTACAAGGACTATAAGCTGGCGGTGGCTTGATCAGTCGAGTTCGAGCGGCGCGATCTTCGGTACCAGCACCGCCCAGCACACCACCCCGATGCCGCACACCGCGGTGGCGACATAGAAGGCGTTGAGGAAGCTCCCGGTCCTGTCGACGATCATGCCGGTGATGATCGGCGCGATGATCCCGGCCATGTTGCCGCAGGCATTCTGCACGCCGACATAGGTTCCCGCCGCGCGCGGCCCCGCGAAGATCTGCGCGACCGCGTAGAGCGTCACCGAGCAGGGTCCGCAGCCGATCCCGGCGAGGATCAGGAAGGCGACCAGCGCCTCCGTGTCATTGGCGAGCGCGATTCCCAGGATCGCCACGCCCACCAGCCCGATTCCGATCACCGAGAAGGTGCGGAAAATCCGCCCTTCATGCCCGCCGCCTGCGATAAGGCGGTCGCAGACCCAGCCGGTCGTCACCGCGCTCGCCGCCTGGGCGAGATAGGAGACGGTTGCGACCAAGGTCATCGTCGCGATCGAGAAACCGCGTTGCTGGACGAGATAGAGCGGCAGCCAGGAGAGCAGGAAATAGAGGCTGTAATTGGCGGTGAAATGGCTGAGGCTGGTGGTCCAGATCGCGCGGGTGCCGATCAGCCGCCCGATCGGGAATTGCCCGCTCGCATGGCGATGTTCGGGCGGCAGCCGCCGCATCAGCCCCAGCCAGGGCAAGAACCACAGCAAGGTCGCCAGCCCGCACACCATGAACATCGCGCGCCAGCCGAAATTGATCATCAGCACCCCGCCCGCGAGCGTCCCCACCGCCGGCCCCAGCGCGAGCGCCGCCGCCACCGCCGAATTGGCGATTCCCCGCCGCGCGGGCGGGACATGGCGGCAAATGATCTTCGAAGCGCCGGGGAAGGCGATGCTCTCGCCAAGGCCAAGCAGCAGCCGCAGCACGACCAGCCCGGTCAGCGATCCGACGAACCCCATCGCGGCGGTGCTGAGCGCCCAGACCGCGAGGCCCGCCGCGAGCAGGCGATAGACCGAGAAGCGGTCGCACAGCCAGCCGACCGCGAGCTGGATTGGCGCATAGACCCAGAAAAAGGCCGAAACCGCGAGGCCGAAGCCCGTCGCGCTCAGCCCCAGCTCGCCCTTCATCAGCGGCGCCGCGACCGCGATCGTGCCGCGATCGACATAGTTGAGCAGGATCGCCGCGGCGACGAGCAGCACGAGGCTAAGGATCGGGACCGCCGGCCGCGCCATTGTCGCCATCATGCCCCCTCCGCTCGTTCCGGCGGGAGAATGACCCAAATGCGCGGCCGGGGATAGGGGCCCTTATTTGGCCGCGAGGATCGTGCCGCTCACATCGCCTGCGAACTTCTCCCGGAACGCCGCGCAGTTGCGGATCTGCTCCATCGCGCGATCGAGCGACAGCGTGCTGGTATGCCCAGCGATCAGCGCGGGCTTGAGCCGCGCCTCGACCGTGTCGGCCTGCGCCGCGACGCAGAGCGTCCCGAACGAACCCGCCGCGCGCGCCGCGAAGATGCCGCCGCGCGACCGCGACAGGGCATCGAACGCGTTGAGCACTTCGGGCAGCACCACCGCGCTCACCTGGGGATCGGAGAGGAGCGAGATCATCGTGCCGATCCGCTGGCCGAAATTGAGCTTGGGATGCTTGAACTCCTTGACGAACCAGGTGGCGATCGCCGGATCGCCCACGTCGCCGATCGCGTCGTACATCGAATCCGCCAGAGCCTCGTCATCGCCCGACAGCGCGTTGGTGACCAGCGTCTTGGCATAGTCCAGCCCCTTGGCGCGCATCAGCGCCGCGAAACCCGCAGACATGAACTGGCTGTCGAGTGCCTTGGTGTCGCCGCCCAGATATTTCTCGGCAGCGGCGGTCAGCGTCGCCGCCAGCTGCGGATCGCGCGCGTCGTTGGCGAGCAATTCGACCAACGAATTGCGCAGCTTCTGCCGGTCCGGATCGTCGCTGACATAGGCGCCTTCGCGCGGATCGAAGCCGAGCTTCGCCAGCACAGGCGCATAGATATGGCTCAGCATCGTGCGGAACGCGGGCTCGGCTTCCTTCGAAACCAGCCCGCGCCGGATCATCCCCGCGAGCCGCTGGCCGTTATCGACCGCCGCGTTCGAATCCTTGTTCCCGGCCATCACCGCCGCCGCGGCGACCAGCCGGTTGAAATTGCCGCGCCCGGCATAGAAATTGGCCCATAGGCTGTCGTTCATCGCCAGCGCCTCGCCCGCGCCGAGCGAGGCCGAGCCGGCGATCAGCGCCTTCCAGTCGGCATCGTCCAGATCGTAGCGATAATAGCCCCAGCCGCCGGCATTGGGGACGATCACCCCGCCGCCCGCCGCGCTCACCGCCTCGTTCGGCTGGTCGATCAGCGTGCAGCTGCGCGTCTTTTCGCGGCGCAGGCAGAAGGGGATGATCCATTGCTGCGGCTTCGGATTGGCGCCGTAATAGGCGAAGCGCGTCTGCGTCGCGACCAGCCTGTCGCCGTCGCGGTGCAAAGTCACCAGCGGGATGCCCGGCTGATCGACGAAGCTGCGCAGCGAGGCGAGCACGCGCGGATCCTTGGCGGCATCGGCCAGCGCGCCGAAGAAATCGTCGGTGCTGGCATTGCCGTAGATGTGCCGCCGCATGTGCAGCCGCACGCCGTCGCGGAACAGCGTATCGCCCATATAGTCGGCGACCATCGCCACCACCTGGCCGCCCTTGCCATAGGTGATCTGGTCGAACGCGCCGTCGATCTGGCTGTCCTGCGTGATCACCTCATGGATCGGCCGCCCGACGGTGAGCGCGTCGAGATTGGCCGCGTCGAACGCCTCGTCGATCGCATCCACGCCGATGTTGAGATCGGGGCGCCATTCGTTGCCGATCCGGTATCCCATCCAGTTGGCGAAGCTCTCGTTGAGCCAGATATCGTCCCACCAAGCGGGGGTGACGAGATCGCCGAACCATTGGTGCGACAGCTCGTGCGCGACGATCATCCCGAACGCCTGCTTGCGCGTGGTCTGGTCGCTCTCGCTGAGGAACAGGATCGAATCGCCATAGATATCGATCCCGGCATTCTCCATCGCCCCCGGCATCACCGGCGAACCGACCTGGTCGAGCTTGGGATAGGGGAAGGCCTGGCCGAAATAGGCTTCGAGAAGCGCTACGATCTTGCCCGACTGATCGAGCGCATATTGCATCTGATCGGCATTGGGCTTGGTCGCGATCACGCGCAGCGGCAGCGGCCATTTGCGCTGCGGGGTGGGCGGCACGACCGTCTCGAGCGTCTTGAACGGGCCGACGACGAAGGCGATCAGATAGGTCGGCATGGGCTTGGTCGCGAGGAAACGGTGCGTGACCAGATCGCCCTTGGGCGTGCCCTTGCCGATCTCCGGCCCGTTGCTCGCGGCGACGAAGCCGGGCTTGGTGGTCAGCGTGACGGTGAAGGGCGTCTTGTACCCCGGCTCGTCGAACGAGGGGAAGGCGGCGCGCGCGTCGATCGATTCGAACTGCGACCAGCTATAATATTCGCCGCCCACCTTGATGCGGTACAGGCCCGAGGGGCCGCTGCCGAAGGCCGCGTCATAATCGAATTTGAGCGTCATCTTGCCGGCGGGGACGCTGCGCCCGAAGTCGAGCTTGGCGAGGCCGAGCGGGCTGATCTGGCTGAAGATCACTGGGAATTCGCGCCCGCCGATCTTCGCGACCGCGCGGGTCACGTGCAGGTCGCGGCCGTGCATGTAGATGAAGGCGGAGGGGCGCTTGAGCCGGATATCGATCTCGGTGTGCCCGCTGAACCGCGCCTGCTCCGGCACCACGGTCAGGTCGAGCCGGTAGGTGATCGGCGTGACCTGGTCGGGCAGCTTGCCGGTGGGATCGGCGGCAAGCGCACTCGCGGGGATCAGCAGGGCGACGAAAGCGAGAATCAGGGCGCGCATCGGCAATTCCTATTGGGGATCGGGATGCTTAGCAGCCTAATACACCTTGGCAACGGCCCCTCTTGCGCACTGCAGCGCGAAGGGACAGTCTGGTGCGAATGGAAACGGTGAACATCGGATCGGCGGGTGCCAGGGGCGTAACCCTCGGCGCGCGGCCGGAGGCGGTTCGCGTGCTGCCGTCGGAAACGGCGGTGGTCGTGATCGACATGCAGAACGCCTATGCCTCGCCCGGCGGCTATGTCGATCAGGCGGGGTTCGACATTTCGGGCGCGGCAGGGACGATCGGCAAGATCGCGCAGGTGCTGGAGACCGCGCGGGGTGCAGGGATCCAGATCGTCTATCTGCAGAATGGCTGGGACCCGGACTATGTCGAGGCGGGCGGGCCGGGTTCGCCCAATTGGCACAAGTCGAACGCGCTCAAGACGATGCGCAAGCGGCCCGAGCTGGCGGGGAAGCTGCTCGCGCGTGGGGGCTGGGACTATGACCTGGTCGATGCACTCAAGCCCCGCGACGGCGACATCGTCATCGGCAAGACGCGCTATTCGGCCTTCTTCAACTCGCAGCTCGACTCTGTGCTGCGCTCGCGCGGCATCCGCACGATCGTGTTCGTCGGGATCGCCACCAATGTCTGTGTCGAGAGCACGCTGCGCGACGGCTTCCACCTCGAATATTTCGGGGTGATGCTGGAGGATGCCACGCATCATCTGGGCCCGCCGGCGATGCAGGAAGCCACCGTCTACAATGTCGAGAAATTCTTCGGCTGGGTGAGCACGACCGCGGATTTCTGCGGGTCGTTCGGCCAGCTTCCCAAGGAGTAGGTGCATGCCCTTCGAATCGATCAACCCGCCGCAATTCCCCACCCCGATCGCCCCCTATTCGGCGGGGGCGAAGGCGGGGAACACCGTCTATGTCTCGGGCGTGCTTGCGCTGGGCGAGGGCGGGGTGGTGCTCCATGTCGGCGACGCCGCGGCGCAGACCCGGCATGTACTCGACGTCATCAAGATCACGCTCGAGGCTGCCGGCGCGACGCTCGAGGACGTGGCGATGAACCATATCTTCCTCAAGGACTTCGCCGACTATGCCGCGTTCAACCGGGTCTATGCCGAATATTTCCCCGGGCAGAAGCCCGCGCGCTATTGCATCAAGGCCGATCTGGTGAAGCCCGACTGCCTCGTCGAGGTGGCTTCGGTCGCGCACATTGGCTGACCTCTCCAAATCCTCCCCCGGAGGGGGAGGGGGACCGCGAAGCGGTGGAGGGGTAGGTTCCGAGAGCGGGCCGGTTCGCTTGGGGCGACTACCCCTCCGTCAGCCTTCGGCTGCCACCTCCCCCTCCGGGGGAGGATCCTGATGCCGCAGATCGACGGCCTCTATTGGGAATCGCACGGCGAAGGCCCCCCGCTGATCCTGTCGGCGGGGCTGGGCGGATCGGGCAATTACTGGCTGCCGAACCTGCCCGCGCTGGCGGCGGAGCACCGCGTCATCCTCTACGACCATCGCGGGACCGGGCGGAGCGACAGGGCGCTGCCCGAGACCGTTACCGTCGAGCAGATGGGCGACGATATCCTTGCGCTGATCGATGGGCTCGGCCTCGGAAGCGCGACCGTGATCGGCCATGCCGCGGGCGGTGTGGCGGGGCTCGCGACGGCGCTCAAGGCGCCCGACAGGATCGACCGCCTCGTCCTCGTCAATGCCTGGTCGAAGCTCGACCCGCACTTCGCCCGCTGCTTCGAGGCGCGGCTGGAGCTGCTGCGGCACAGCGGGCCGCGCGCTTATGTCCGTGCCCAGCCGCTATTCCTCTTCCCGGCCAACTGGATCAGCGAACATGCCGAGCGGCTGGCGGCAGAGGACGAGCATCACCTCGCCCATTTCGCGGGCGCCGAGGCCTATGAGAAGCGCATCGCCGCGCTCGCAGCCTTCGATATCGACGCGAAACTGTCACAAATTTCCGCCCCGACTCTTGCGCTCGCCGCTGCGGATGACATGCTCGTGCCATCGAACTGCTCGAAGCGTCTCGCCGAGGGCATCATAGGGGCGGAACTGGCGTTGATGGATTGGGGAGGGCATGGCTGCAACGTCACCGACCCTGACGGTTTCAACGCCCGCGTCCTCGAATTTCTAGGGAGCTAACACCATGCAGGTCGGCGTCTTTGTCCCCATCAACAATAATGGCTGGCTGATCAGCGAGAACGCGCCCCAGTACATTCCCGATTTCGACATGAACAAGACGATCGCGCAATCGGCGGAGAAGCACGGGCTCGATTTCCTCCTGTCGATGATCAAGCTGCGCGGCTTTGGCGGCAAGACCCAGTTCTGGGAATATGGCATGGAGAGCTTCACGCTGATGGCGGGGCTCGCCGCGGTCACCGAGAAGATCAAGATCTACGCGACCTGCCCGACGCTCGTCATCCCGCCCGCCTTCGCCGCGCGGATGTGCAACACGATCGACAGCATCAGCCATGGCCGGTTCGGGCTCAACCTGATCACCGGCTGGCAACGCCCCGAATATTCGCAGATGGGCCTGTGGCCCGGCGACGAGCATTTCCGCAACCGCTACCAGATGCTCGGCGAATACGCCCATATCCTGCGCGAGCTGTGGGAGACCGGGCGGAGCGACTATAAGGGCACTTATTATCAGATGGACGACTGCCTCGTCCGCCCGACGCCCAGCGGCGACATGAAGATCATCTGCGCGGGTTCGTCGGACGACGGCCTCGCCTTCTCGGCCAAATATGCCGACTACGCCTTCTGCCTCGGCAAGGGCGTCAACACCCCCAAGGCCTTCGCGTTCAACAATGAGCGCCTCGCGGTGGCGACCGAGAAGAGCGGTCGTGACGTCTCGATGTTCGTCCTCGTCATGCTGATCATGGCCGAAACCGACGAGGAGGCCGAGGCCAAATGGAAATCGTACAATGACGGTGTCGATGTCGAGGCGATCGCCTGGCTGATGAACCAGGGCGCGGCCGACAAGCACAACCCCACCACCAATGTCCGCCAGCTCGCCGCGCCCGAGGGGGCGGTGAACATCAACATGGGCACGCTCGTCGGCAGCTACGCCAAGGTTGCGGCGATGCTCGACGAGATGGCGGAGGTGCCGAACACCGGCGGGGTGCTGCTGACCTTCGACGACTTCATCCAGGGGGTAGAGGATTTCGGGACCAAGGTGCAGCCGCTGATGAAGAGCCGGCGGAAGGGGTGAGAGGGCCCTAAGTTGACACGAACTTGACACTGGTCCGCTGGTTCGGCCGCGGCACGTGGGTGCGGAAAGTTCGGCGAAGGTTAGGCCAAAACGGCGTTTGATCCGGGCCCGATAAGGTCTCGCGAATTCCCTTCATTCATGACCTTTGCCTGAGGGGAAATGTGCATCCTGATGGATTTGCGGGGCGCCGCAGGGAAGCGGCTGGATAGCTGACGGTTCAAAGAGCGGCGGGATGCCCCGCTTGGGTAGCTAAGCCGTTGAAATCCAACATTGCAAGGGGAGCGCTCGCCCACCTTTCCGTCATCCCGGCGAAAGCCGGGACCCAGGGTCGCACACGACATCGCTCTTGGCTCTGGGTCCCGGCTTTCGCCGGGATGACGGCTGTGGTCAGGCCACGCCCCCCGCGGCGGCGATGGTGCGGTTGCTGGCGTGGAGCTTGTTGCGCACCGCGCGGGCGAAGCTGCGCTCCAGCATTGCGCCCAGTTCGGGATCGGTCTCAAGATAGGTTCTGAGCGTCGCCGCGGGCATGCACCAGAAGCGCGCGGGTCCCGCGAGCATCACCGTCGCGGTCGCGGGTTCGCCGGTGAGGATCGAGGCCTCGCCGATCAGGTCGCCGGGGTGGCAGGTCGCCACCTGGCGGCCGTCGCTCAGCACCAGCGCGTCGCCGGTCGCCAGCCACGCGATCCGCTCGACCGGCGATCCCTCGCGCGTGAGTTCGTCGCCGACGGTGCCGTTGAGCCAGACCCCGCCATCGATCAGGTGACGCGCGCTGTGGCGGGGAACGCCCGCCAGAAAGCCTGCCAGCATCTGCTCCTCATCGGCGGTGAAGCGCGCGCGCCCATCGGCGATCAGGTCGCGGCCCAGCACGACGACGCAGCAGGCGAGCACCAGCCCCATCCACGCCATCGTCGCGATGTCGCCGGTCCAGACCAGCGCATGCGCGAACGCCACCATCGCGGAGAGCGCGATGAACAGCCGCGGCCATTTGCGCGAGGTCACCACCGCGAGCAGCAGCAACCCATAGCTCAGCTGAAGGACAAGCGACCCGCCCGAGAACATGAGCACTCTATGCGGCAGATCGCGCGCCGCGGCTAGTCCGGGCGGGGTGGGGCGGAAGGCCTGGGCGGTCGGCCTCGGCGGGCCGCAAGCCCGCGCGCCACGATCCGGGGGTTAGCCCGAACTCGCCATAGAACCAGCGCGTGAACGAACTCGGCGTCGCATAGCCGATCATCCGGGCGATCTCGCCCAGCGAGCGGCTCGAATGGGTGAGCTGGTCGATCGCCACCTCGCGCCGCACATCGTGGAGCAGCGAGCCGAAGCTGTGCCCCTCCTTTTCGAGCAGCCGCTGGAGCGTGCGCGAGGGCATCCCCAGATTCTCGCTGACCTGTTCGAGCGTCGCACGGCCGAGCGGGAGCATCAGATCGAGCGAGCGCCGCACCTGCGCCTCCATCGATGCCGCCGCGGCGCCGGGAGCGAGCAGGTCGAGATAGCTCTCGGCATAGCGCGCCAGCTCGGTATCGGCGCTGCTATAGGGCGCGTCGAGCGCGGCGGCGCTCGAAACGAAGCCGTTGAAATCGCTCGAAAAGACGAGCGGCACGTTGAACACCCGGTTGTGCACCGCCGGATCGCCGGGGGCGGGATGGGTGAAATGCACTGCCTTGGGCCGCCACTGCCCGCCCGAAACCGCGATGATCGCGCGATAGACGATGCCCATGACGAGCTCGATGCCCTGCCGCTCGACCGTGCCATGGCCGGGCGCGATCCCGACGATGAAGGCGACATCCTCGCCGCGCTCCTCCATCCGCACATTGACGGTATCGCCCATCAGATGCTGGTAGCGCGCCATCGCCTGGACCACGCCGCGCACGGTCTGCTGGTGGCGCAACACCAGGCCGATCGCGCCGAGATGCGCCAGCTCGCGCGATTCCGCCATCATCAGCCCGAAGCTGACGCAATTGGCCTCGCGGGCGCTTTCGGTCAGCAGGAAATTGACCGCGGTGCGCGAGATGCGCCGGTCCGGATCGGAGAGCATCGCCGGGTTGATCCGCGCGCGCTTGAGCATCGCATTGGGATCGAGGCCGACGAAGCGGGCGACCTCGAAATAGTTGGTCAACGCGGCTGCACGAACCTGCGCCATGACTCACCCCGCGCGAGGCAGGGCCCGCGCTCCCTGCGGGGAGCATCTGCCTCGCCTTGATATGTGTCAAGCGACCTGGGCCGTATCGACATTCAACTTATCCTCCCCCGCCAGGGAGAGGTGTCACGCGTAGCGTGACGGAGGGGGAGGACGGCGGCCACATCTGTTTCGTGTCCTCCCCCTCCGACGCCTTCGGCGCCACCTCCCCCTGGCGGGGGAGGATTAACAGCGCTCGCTGAATGCCGATACGTCCTAAGGCCTCGTTCCGGCGCGCCACATATTGGCCGCCACCCCGAATTCCCCCGTGAACCAGCGCGAGAAGGAACTGAGCGTCGCATAGCCGACCAGCACCGCGATCGCCTCGATCGAAAGCGCGGGCGTGGCGAGGTGGCGCAGCGCGAGTTCGCGGCGCACATCGTTGAGCACCGCGCCGAAGGTCGTTCCCTCGCGCACCAGCGCGCGCTGCAGCGCGCGCGGATGCTGCCCCAGATCCTCGCCGACATGCTCGAGCGTGCCCCGCCCCGAGGGCAGCAGCAGATAGAGCGCGCGCCGCGCCCGATCGGTCGCCGAATCCGCCCGGACCACCGCCTGGGCGAGCCGCTCGACCGAATCCTCGGCATAGCGCGCGATCGCGGGCTCGGCCCCGATGATCGGCAGGTCGAGCGAGGCGGGGGTGCAGCTGATCCCGTTGAACTCGTCCTCGAACTGGACCGGGCAATCGAACACGCGGCGATGGATCGTCAGGTCGGCGGGGGCAGGGTGGACGAAATGGACGCTGTCCGGATGCCAGTTGCCGCCCGTGATCGTCGCGAAGCTGCGGCGCATCTCCGCGACGGTCGCTTCGATCGTCTGGCGGGTCATGTGATGATCGGTGACGATATCGGTGCGGATCAACGCGGTCTCGTCATCCTCGTCGAGGCTGATCACCAGCGTATCGGCGAGCATGCGCTGATAGCGGATCAGCACGCGGATCGCGTCGCGCAGCGTGCGCTGGTGGCGGAAGAGCAGGCTGAACGCGCCGAGGCCCGAAATCTTGCGCGCCTCGCCGACCAGCAGCCCGAAGCCCTCGACCCCGCTTTCGCGCGCCGATTCCTCGAGCAGCAGCGACATCGACCGGCCGGGGATGAAGCGATCGGGATCGGCGATCATCGCGCGCGAAAGACCGGCGCGCGCCAACATCCGGTCGGGTTCGAGCCCCACCGACTCGGCGACCTCGACATAGTGCGCCAGCCCGGATGCGCGTGCCTTCGCCATTGTGCAGATAGTAACACACAAGCTCTGGCCGACCCAGAAGCGAAACAAATCGTACAATTGGCGCGAACTGCGAAGCGAGTGTCGCGATCGGAAAAGTAAGACTCCGGGAAGATGCGTAAGGAACGCCAGTGTCGGACGAAGCGCCGATACAGGTCATGAACCCCGAAAAAAAACAGCGGGAAAGGGCGGACGGCGAGAGCCGGTTCGCCTTCCCGCGTGCTGTCCAATCTGTGCGTACCCGTGTTTCTGGAGGTAGAATGCGTTCGTCTCAGCGCGTATCGGCGCCGGCCCGCCATGCCGGATGCCCTGTTCCCCCGGCGATTGCCCCGCGCCACTTCCATGTGGCGAACCGGCAGGCGGTGCGCCTGCCGTCGCTCGTCCATGCCCAGGATCGCGGCGCCTCGGCGGCCGAATCGCGCCTCACGGCGATGAGCGCGATGGCGTCGACGCTCGTCCATGAGCTGAGCCAGCCGATCACCGCGTCGCAGAACTACCTCCAGGCCACCGCCTATCGCCTGCGCAGCCAGATCCAGGGGCTCGAGGCGATGCTCGACGTGCTCGACCATGCCAGCGCTCAGACGCGCAAGGCGGGCGAGATCATCGGCCGGATGCGCGATTTCATGGTCAGCGGGACGATCACCGGGCAGCGCCAGGACCTGGGCGAGCTGGTCGCTTCCGCGTGCATGATGCTGCGGCTCGATGCGCCGGTCGAGATCGTCCGGGCGCTCGATCCCGACGCGCTCGACGTGATCGCCGATCGCGTCCAGATCGGCCAGGTCCTGTCGAATCTGCTCGCCAATGCCGTCGATGCGCTCTCGGGAAGCGACACGCGCCGCATCACCATCAGCTCGCGCGCGGCGGGCCGGATGGTGGAAGTGCGGGTCGCCGATACCGGCCCCGGCTTCGGCGAGGGCGAGATCGCTCAGCTGTTCGAGCCCTTCTACACCACCAAGCCCGCGGGCACCGGCCTCGGCCTGCCGCTGTGCCGGATGATCGTCGAGGCGCATGGCGGGCGAATCTGGGCCGAGCGGGGCGGGGAGGGCGCGACGATCGCCTTCACGCTGCGCGCCGCGGACGCGGAGGGCTGAGCATGGCGGGCCATATCGTCCATGTCGTCGATGGCGACGCCGCCGTGCGCGATTCCGCGGCGGCTTTGCTCACCCTGCTCGGGCATGAGCCCATGTTGTGGGAATCGGGCGGCCAGTTCCTCGCGCGCGCCAATCCGCGTCCGGGCGAGTGCATCCTGCTCGATGTCCGGATGAGCGGGATCGGCGGGATCGAGGTGCTCGGGCGGCTCACCGCCTGGGGCATCGTCACGCCGGTCGTGATGATGACCGAGCCGGGCGAGCGCTGGCTCGAGTCCGAATTCATGGAGCGCGGCGCGGTGTGGCTGCTCGACAAGCCCTTCACCCTGGGCGACCTCAAGCGCGCGCTCGCCATCGCCGAGGCCGCGGCGGCGCGGATCGCGTGCCAGCGTGCGGGGATCGAACCGCAGCGCCGTATCGAAGGATAGTATTTCACATTCGTGCCGGGCAGGGAGGCGTATCTTCCCCAGCCCGTCCCTCGTGTGCCGGTCGTGTAGCGTATCGGGCCGGGAGGGAGAGGTCGCTCCCCCGCAACCTCGCACGGACCGACAGGCGGGAGGGTCCCCTAATCCCCCCGGACCCTCCCGCTTGTCATCCTCCGCCCCTCGGCTATGGTAGCGTTACCATAAGGATGGAGAGGGTGATGGACAGGTTGCGGCGGGCGCTTGCGCCGATCGTGCTGCTATTGGCGCTGGCCGGCGGATCGGCGGTGGTCGCGGCCGAGGGGAAGGGCGAGCGCTGGGTCGCCGCCTGGGGCACCTCGCAGCAGATCCCCGAGGAGCGCAACGCGCTCAAGCCCGAAGAGCTCAAGGACGCGACGCTCCGCCAGATCGTCCGCATCCAGATCGGCGGCAAGCAGCTCCGCATCCGCCTGTCGAACGCGTACGGCACCCAGCCGCTGACGATCGGCGCGGCGACCATCGCCAGGTCCGCCGACAATGCCCAGTCGCGCGTCGATCCCGATAGCCTGCAGACGCTGACCTTTGGCGGCAAGCCCTTCGCGACCATCCCCGCGGGCGCCGAATATTGGTCGGACCCGGTCAGCCTGCCGGTCGCGGCGGGCACCGATCTCGCCGTCTCGATCTATCTGCCCGACGCGCCCGCGCAGCAGACCGGCCATCCCGGATCGCGCGCGACCTCCTATTATCTCCACGGCGACCTGACCGCCGCGCCCGAGCTGCTGGGCGCCAAGACGGTCGATCACTGGTACCAGCTCGCCGGGATCGAGACCGTGTCGGAGAAGGGATCGGCGCTGGTCATCATCGGCGATTCGATCACCGACGGTTCGGGGGTGAAGCCCAATACCAATCTGCGCTGGACCGACGCGCTCCAGCTCCGGCTTCGCGGCAGCGACCTCAAGGAGATGGCGATCCTCAACGCCGGGCTGGGCGGCAACCGGCTCCTGCTCGACGGGTTGGGGCCGAATGCGCTCGCGCGGTTCGATCGCGACATCCTGTCGCCCCCCGGCGTGACCCACATGATCGTCCTCGAGGGCGTCAACGATCTCGGCACGCTCACCCGCGATGCCCCCGCCACCCCCGAACAGCATGCTGCGCTCGTCCGCAACATGATCGGAGCGCTCCGCCAGATGGTCGCGCGCGCGCGATCGCGCGGGATCGTGGCGATCGGGGCGACGATCCTGCCCTATGGCGGTTCGGGCTATTATCATCCCGGCCCCGAGAGCGAGGCCGACCGCCAGGCGGTCAACGCCTGGATTCGCGCGCCGGGCAATTTCGACGGGGTGATCGATCTCGACGCGGTGATGCGCGATCCGGCCAGGCCGACCCACATGCTCGCTTCGTACGATTCGGGCGACGGGCTGCATCCGTCGATGGCGGGCTATCAGGCGATGGCCGATGCGGTGCCGCTGGCGCTGCTCGGATCGAAGCAGAAGCCGGCGCGCGCGGCCGCCGCCAAGCCCGAACCCGCGCCGATGATCGCCTTCACCTTCGACGACATGCCCGCGCACGCCGCACTCCCGCAGGGCGAAACCCGGGTCGATATCGCCGACCGGATCATCAAGGCGCTCAAGGCAGTGGGGGCGCCGGCAACCGGCTTCATCAACGGCGTGGCGACCGAGCGTGAGCCCGCCTCGGTCCCGGTGCTCGCAAACTGGCGCGCGGCGGGCTTCCCCCTGGGCAATCACGGCTGGGCGCATCTCAACCTCGACCAGATCAGCGACGACCAGTTCGTCGACGAGCTCAAGCGCAACGAGCCCTTGCTCCAGTCGCTGATGGGCAAGCAGGACTGGCATTGGTTCCGCTATCCCTTCCTTGCGGAAGGCGGTGCCGATCCTGCCCGCCGCGCGCGGATCCGCACGCTGCTCGCCGCGAACGGCTACAAGGTCGCACCGGTGACGATGGGGTTCGACGACTGGGCCTATAACGACATCTATGCGCGCTGCGTGGCCAAGGGCGACACGGGTGCGATCGCGCAGATGGAGACCTGGTTCCTCGACGGCGCCGAGGCGAACATCGCCCGCTACCGCGCGATGGCGAAGACGCTCTACGGCCACGATGTGCCGTACGTGATCCTGATGCACCTCGGCGCGTTCGATGCCCGCATGATGCCGCGGCTGCTCGCGCTCTATCGAAAGCACGGCTTCCGCTTCGTCAGCCTCGAAGAGGCGATGCGCGACCCCGTCTACAAGGCGGAGGTCAACCCCGCGCTCCCTCCCGAGCCGCAAGGCCTCGAAGGTGCTCTGAACGCGAGAAAATTGCCGTTCCCGCCCGGTTACACGCGTCCGGCGCTGGACAGCCTGTGCCGATAGCATAAGCTCGCTCCCGAGGGGTTTCGATCGGTTGGGGGTGGGGACGAGTCCGTGCTGCGTTGGGTGATCGCTTTGCTGCTGGTGACGTTCGCGGGGGCGCTCCCCGCGGCTTCGCCGCCCGCACCCAAGGGCGTGACCGTCACCGTCACCCGCGGCGAGGGCGACGAATGGATCGCCGACTATCAGTTCGATCAGGCCTCGCCGGTCTGGTTCTTCCCGCGATCGGGGATCGACGAGAAGGGCCAGCCATGGCGGCTCCAGGTCTGGACGGTCGAGACGCCCGGCGTCCGCCTCGTCCGCGCGGGCCATTACGATCTGCTCACCGCCGATACCCCGCTCAAGCGCGTCCGCATCCGGATGAAGCTCTATACCGACCAGCCCGAGGCCGAATATGCCCCGGTGCTGCGCTTCTCCGACGGCGCGCTCGCCTTCTTCTCGGACCAGTTCTACGTCGTGCCGACAAAGTCGATCGCGGCTGCGCGGGCGCTGCCGGTCGATCTCAACGGCGTGGGCACCGACGGCACGCCGGTCACCTTGGTGCTGAGCGATCCGGGCCACCGGCTGCTGCTGCGCGGCAAACCGATCACCACCGGGCACGTCAGCTTCGCGCTCGATACCGGCAACACCTATCTCTACACCGGCAACGCCCCCGTGATCGACACGCCCGCCTTTGCCGGCGTGCTCGACACCGGCCTGCCCGACTGGGTGAAGGCCGAACTGCGCGATTTCACCCCGCGGCTGATGGCGCTCTATCGCGACAAGCTCGGCATTCCGGCGATCGGCAAGCCGATGGCCCTGATTGCCTGGGGCGGGGACAAGCCCGAGGGCATCTCGCTCGGCGGCGGCGTGGTCGATGGCATGGTGGTGATGCAGATCCGCGGCGCCCGCGCGCTCACCCGCTCGCCCGAGACCACGTCGTGGATGCGCTGGTTCATCGGGCACGAGTCCGCCCATTTCTGGATGGGGCAGACGCTCCATTACGAGCGGATCAGCGAGGGCTGGATCACCGAGGGTGCGGCCGATTTCCTCGCCACCCGCGCGCTCCAGCGGCTTGTCCCCGAATATGATCCCAAGACCGACCTGCGCGACGCGATGCACGATTGCCTGCGCTTCGTCGGGCCGATGGAGGCGCTCTCCAGGTCCGAGGATCGCGGCGAGCCGCGCGCCAATTACGGGTGCGGCGCGATGCTCCTCCTCGCCGCCGAGGCCGCGACCAGGAAACACGATCCCAAGGCCGACAGCTTCACCTTCCTGCGCGGGCTGATCGACGCCAACCGCATCGATACCTATGTCAACACGCGCGAATGGCTCGAGCGCTTCAAGCTCGCCACCGGCGACGCCGCGCTCACCGCCGAGGTCCGCGCCTTCATCACCACGGGGGTGCCCGATCCCAAGGCCTTTTGGCGGCATCTGTTCGCGGTCACCGGGGTCGATCAGCCGGTCGAGATGAAGTCGATCAAGGAAATGATGCAGGCAGGCTAGGACGGACCGCCATTCAACTCATCCTCCCCCGCCAGGGGGAGGTGGCACGCGTAGCGTGACGGAGGGGGAGGGCGGCGGTCACGGCTGTTTCGTGTCCTCCCCCTCCGTCGCCTTCGGCGCCACCTCCCCCTGGCGGGGGAGGATCAACCTTGCTCGCTGAATGGCGATCCGTCCTAGATCGGCAGGCTGAACTGGTCGCCCTGCGGCGGGCGGAACAGATCGGTGCGCACGTTGAACCGCTCGCTGTCGAGCCCGTAACGCCGCGCGGCCTTGTGGAAGCGGGTGCGCAGCAGATCGGCCCAGGCGCCCTGGCCCTTGAAGCGCGTGTGGAAATTGCCGTCATTATCCTTGCCGCCTCGGATCGACTGGATGATCGACATGACCTTTCCCGCGCGATCGGGGAAATGGGTGTCGAGCCAGGCGCGGAAGAGGGGCGCGACCTCGTGAGGAAGGCGGACGGGGAGGAAGAAGGCGGCGCGGGCGCCGGCCTCCGCGGCGCGCTCCATGATGTGCTCCATCTCGTGATCGGTGATCGCGGGGATCACCGGGGACATGGAGAGGAAGACGGGAATGCCCGCGTCGCTGAGTTTGCGCATCGCCGCCAGCCGCTTCTCGGGATGCGGGGCGCGGGGCTCGACCGTCATCGCCACCTTGGGGTCGAGCGAGGTGACCGAGAGCATCACCGCCGCCAGCCCCTTGGCGGCCATTGGCGCCAGCAGGTCGATATCGCGCGTCACCCGGTCGGACTTGGTGGTGATCGTCAGCGGATGGTCGCACTCCGCCAGCACTTCGATGCAGCCGCGGGTGATCCGCCACTCGGCCTCGATCGGCTGATAGGGATCGGTGTTGGTGCCGAACGCGATCGCCCGGCACACATAGCCGCGCTTGCCCAGCTCCTCGCGCAGCAGGCGGGGGGCGTCGGGCTTGGCGAAGAGGCGGGTTTCGAAATCGATGCCGGGGGAAAGGTCGTGATAGGCGTGGGAAGGCCGCGCGAAGCAATAGATGCAGCCATGCTCGCAGCCGCGATAGGGGTTGATCGAGCGGTCGAAGGCGATGTCGGGCGAGGCGTTGCGGGTGATGATCGTCTTCGGCTTCTCGACGGTCACCGTGGTGCGGAGCGGGGGAGGGCCCTGGTCGACCAGTTCCTGCGCATCGAGCCAGTCGCCATCTGCCTCGCGCTCGGGCAGGTTGAAGCGCGTGCTTTCCCGGTTCAGCGTTGCGCCGCGGGTGGGGCGGGATTTGGCCATTGCGGAACGCTAGGCCTTCGGGTAGAACATTACAAGAACATTGGAGGCGGATGATGCTCAGGATCAGCTATGTAGAATTGCCCGTGAAGGCCGTGGCCGAGGTGCGCGATTTCTATGCCGGGGCATTCGGCTGGGCCTTCACCGATTTCGGGCCGGACTATGCCGCGACCATGACGGGCGACACCGATATGGGCCTCAACGGCAGCGAGGACCACGCCATCGCCAACATCATGCCGATCGTCGAGGTGAAGGAAGATCTGGAAGGCGCGCTGGAGAAGGTCGTGGCCGCGGGCGGGGTGATCACCCTGCCGATCTTCGCCTTTCCGGGCGGGCGGCGCTTCCACTTCCGCGATCCGGCGGGGCATGAGCTGGGGGTGTGCATCAACGAGCCGGAAACTCACTAATTCCTCCCCCGGAGGGGGAGGGGGACCGCGAAGCGGTGGAGGGGGAGTATCCGCAAGCTAACCGCCCCGAAGGCTACGCGAGCGCGTGCCAAGCAGCTCCGGCGAGAGATGACCCTGCCGGAGGTCTTGCTATGGCGCGAACTCAGAAAGCGCCCGGACGGGCTGAAATTCCGCCATCAGCATCGTGCGGGCCGGTATTTTCTGGACTTCTATTGCTACGAGGTTGCTCTTGCAGTCGAGGTGGATGGGGAAATCCACGGACGCGGTGACCAGCCTGAGCGGAACGCCGTGAGGGACGCCTGGCTTCGTTTGCAGAATGTCCGCGTACTTCGAATCAACGCCTCGGATGTGTTGCGCAATATGGAGGGGGTAGTCCGCTACATCGTGGCCACCGCTCGCGGATAATCCCTCTCCACCAGCTTCGCTGGTCCCCCTCTCCCTCCGGGAGAGGATTGAGGTCACCGCTCCATCAGCCGCGGCATCAGCTCGACGAAGTTGCACGGCCGGTGCCGGATATCGAGCTGGTCGCGCAATATTCCGTCCCACGCATCCTTCACCGCACCGGTCGAACCCGGCAGCGCGAAGAGATAGGTGCCCCGCGCCACGCCGGCGCAAGCGCGCGACTGGATCGTCGAGGTGCCGATCGTCTGGTAGCTGAGCCAGCGGAACAGCTCGCCGAAGCCGGGGATTTCCTTGTCCCACACCCGCGCCAGCGCCTCGGGGGTAATATCGCGCCCCGTCACCCCGGTGCCGCCGGTGGTGAGCACGCAGTCGATCTCCGGATCGTCGATCCAGGCGTGGAGCTTGCCCACGATCGCATCGGCATCGTCGGTCACGATCGCCCTGTCGGCGAGGACATGGCCGGCGCCTTCGAGCCGTGCGACCAGGGTATCCCCCGAACGGTCATCGGCCAATGTCCGCGTATCGGAAACGGTCAGCACCGCGATGCGGACCGGCAGGAAATCCCGGCTTTCATCCAAAGGCATTGGCGTCGATCGGCATCAGTGGAGCGTGGACGACGGAAACTGCTGCCCCCGGCCCATCCGGACCGCGCTCGGCCCCGGCAGCCCCGGGAAGCGCGGCCACAGCCCCTGCACCAGCGCGTCGCGGCTCGGCGAGGGGCGGCCCTCCTGCAGCTCGTACATCCAGTAATTGCGCAGCACGATCATCACATAGCCGCGCGTCTCCCAATAGGGGATGCTCTCGATATACAGCAAAGGATCGCCATTATCGCGGATCGTGCTGTTCCAGTTCGTCACCGGCGTCGGCCCCGCATTATAGGCTGCGATCACCTTGGGCAGCAGCCCGCCGGTAAAGGGCAGGTCGCGCAGCTGCTCGATATAGGATTGGCCGAGTTCCATGTTGACCGCGGGCTTGGTCAGGTCCGAGCTGGCATAGTTCACGCCCCGCGCGCGGCCGATATCGATGGCGGCGATCGGCTTGACCTGCAGCAGCCCCACCGCCCCGGCGGCGCTGCGCACATCGGCGTTGAAGCGCGATTCCTGGAGCGTGTGGGCATAGACGAGCGCGCGATCGACCCGCCAGCCGCCCGCGGGGGTCCAGTTGGGCATCGGATAGCGCGCCTCGAGCAAGGGCTGGGCGCCCGCCGGGCCGTTGTGCGACAGCCAGAGCTGGGTCGAGGCGAGGCTCATCCGCCCCGCGAGCCGGGTGAGCGCGGCATGTTCGTCGGGGGTGGAGAAGCGCGCCTGCTGGCGGAGCACCTCGTCGGCCAGCCGGTTCTCGCCGATCTCGACCAAAGCCGCGGCGACGCGGACATTGCGGTGCCGCTCGAGCTTGCGCCAGTCCTCGGCGATCATGGTCTCGCCGCGGACCGGGGTCTTATCGTCGATCCCCAGCGCCTGGCGCGCGAGCAGGCCATAGAAGGTCTCGCCATATTGCGAGGCGGTGTTCAGGTGCCCCGAAACCCGCTCGGGATGCCCGCACGCCATATCGGCGCGCGAGGCCCAATAGAGGCCGGCGGTGCGCAGCTCGACATCGGCGGCGCGGTTGGCGACGGCTTCGAACGCGGCGCCCGCGGCCTCGCAATCGCCCTGCCGCCATGAGGCGAGGCCCTGGATCCAGTCGGCCTGCGCCGCCCAGCTGCCGGTTCCGGCCTGGCCCTTGGCGGCCATGCGGCGCGCATTGGTATCGTCGCCCGAGACATAATAGATCCAGGCGGTCTTTTGCCGCCATTCGGTCGCGGCTTCGGGGCTCATGTCCTGGACATGCGCCTCGACCAGCGCCTCGGCCGAGGCGCCGTCATCGGACTTCACGAAGGGCTGGATCGCCAGCGCGACCTCGGTCGAGGCCGAATCGCTGCGGGTGGAGGCGACGCGGATGCGGGTGGGCGCCGAGTCGAACCAGACCAGCCGCTGCGGGTTGGGCAGATCGGGCGTATCGGTCGCGCCGCGGGTGCGGGCCATGCGGCTGAGCTGCTCGGCCTGGGGCAGTTCGGGCGAGTCGGCGATCAGCGCGAGCAGGGGCGCGAGCTCGACCTTGGGCGAGCCCGCGGCGGTGTAGAGCTCGGCGCGCGCGATCGCGTGGAGCGGCCCGGTGCGCATCTGAGTCAGGATCGCCTCGGCATCGGCCCAGCGCTTCTCGCGGATCGCGGCGAAGACCTTGCGGTAATCGGCGCGCTGATCGGCGTCGAGCTGGTCGGGAATGCCGTCGCCGTCGCGCATCGCCGGGGCGGGGCGGCCGGGTCCGGGGCGATCGAAGCGCAGCGACGCCTCGGGCACCGCCTGATCGGTGGTGGCGACCAGCCGTTCCTCGACCTTGGCCTCATCGGGCGCGGCATGAGCCGCAACGGGAAGCGCCAGCAACGCGGCGAAAAGGGTGATACGCAACTTCACTGGCCGATCCCCCGGCTAAACAGCAACAGATGTTTCCAGGCCTCGGCCTTGGCGGCGGGACGTTCCATCAGGAAACGAGGGTGGAAGGTCGCCACGGCCTTCGTATTTCCGCCAGAATGATTAATGTCATGTATGCCATTTCCCGAAGCTGAACCGCTCGTCGTGCCAAGTACACGATTCGCCGAAGTCCCAAGCAACAGCAGCTTCTTCGGGGCCACCAGGCCGATGTGATGCAGCGCGAGCTCGATCAACTTGGGCTCTGCTTCGCCCGGGATCTGCCCGGCGAGCGGCCGCGCCCAGGCGAGCGGTGCGAGATGCACCGAGTCGCGGTTCAGGCCGATCGCGGCGAGCATCCGGTCGAGCAGCCGCCCCGCCGGTCCGCTCATCAGCGAGTCGGTATCTTCGGCATCGGGCATGTCGGTGAGGATCATCAGATCGGCGCCGGCAGGGCCCGCCGGCGCGATCCGCGGCGTGAGCCAATCGGCCTCGGGCGCGGCATCGCTCATCCGCCAGCCAATGAAGCCCTCGATCGTATCGGGAAGCGCCGCCACCGGCGCTGCCGTAGCGGCAACCGCCTCGGGTGCGGTCTCACGCACCGGGGCCGGCCGCGCGAGCCAGTCGCGCGGTTCGTCCTCGGCGAGCGTCTCGACCCCCGCGTCGCGCCACCATTCGAGTGCGCTCGCAAGGCTTTGACGCCACTGATCCCCATATTCCCCGCCCATGGATCGCATAGGCCAATGCCTTGACGCCGCGGTCAATCTGGCCCCATCGCCTTAGGGACAGGACGTTGCGCGCATACGATGAGCGCGCGCGAACCCGTCCCGAACAAGGACGGTGAGGGAGATGGAGATGAGCGAACGGGAGTCGATGCCTTACGACGTGGTGATCGTAGGGGCGGGGCCTGCGGGTCTTTCGGCGGCGATTCGGCTGAAGCAACTGGCGGGCGAGGCGGGGGCCGAATTGTCGGTCTGCGTACTCGAAAAGGGCTCCGAGGTCGGCGCGCACATCTTGTCGGGCGCGGTGGTCGATCCCAAGGGACTCGACGAACTGATCCCCGACTGGCGCGACCAGGGCTGCCCGCTCGCCGCCTGCCCGGTGACCGAGAACCATCACTGGGTGCTGACCAGGAACGGCAAGTCGAGCTTCCCCGAGTTCATGACCCCGCCCTTCATGCACAATAAAGGAACCTACACGGGATCGCTCGGCAATCTCTGCCGCTGGCTCGCGGGCAAGGCCGAGGAACTGGGCGTCGAGATCTTCCCGGGCTTCGCCGCGGCCGAGATCCTGTTCAACGACGACGGATCGGTGAAGGGCGTCGCCACCGGCGACATGGGCGTGGCGCGCGACGGCACCCACAAGCCCGATTACCAGCCCGGCCTCGAGCTCCACGCCAAATACACCTTCTTCGCCGAGGGCGCGCGCGGGCATCTGACCAAGCAGCTGATCCGCGATTTCGATCTGGCGAAGGACTCCCAGCCGCAGGTCTATGGCATCGGCATCAAGGAGCTGTGGGATATCGATCCGGCCAAGCACAAGCCCGGCCGCGTGATCCACACCCAGGGCTGGCCGCTCGACGACGACACCCAGGGCGGCAGCTTCCTCTATCACCAGGCTGACGGGCAGGTGGCGCTCGGCTTCGTGGTGTGGCTCGATTATGCCAACCCCTGGCTCTCGCCCTTCCACGAACTCCAGCGCTGGAAGCACCACCCGGCGATCGCCGAGATCCTCGAAGGCGGCAAGCGCGTGAGCTATGGCGCGCGCGCGATCAGCGATGGCGGCTGGCAATCGGTGCCCAAGCTCGTCGCGCCCGGCGCGGCCCTGGTGGGCGACGCCGCGGGATTCCTCAACGTCCCCCGGATCAAGGGCAGCCACACCGCGGTCAAGAGCGGGATGATGGCCGCCGAGGCTGCCTTCGCCGCGGTCCAGGCCGGGCGCAGCGCCGACGAGCTGACCGCCTATCCGCAAGCCTATGAGGCGAGCTGGGTCTATTCGGAGCTGAAGGGCGTCCGCAACGTCGTCCCGCTGGTCAAGAAGTTCGGCGGCACCTGGGGCACCGTCTTCGCCGGCATGGCGATGTGGTCAGAAGTGCTCGGCCTGCGCTGGCCCTTCACGATGCAGCACAAGCCCGATTACAAATACATGCACCGCGCCGCGAACGCGAAGCCGATCGATTATCCCAAGCCCGACGGCAAGCTCAGCTTCGACAAGCTCTCCTCGGTGTTCCTCTCGAACACCAATCATGAGGAGGACCAGCCGATCCACCTGACGCTCAAGGACCCGGAGATCCCGATCCACGTCAACCTGCCCTTGTACGCCGAGCCCGCCCAGCGTTATTGTCCGGCAGGCGTGTATGAGGTGATTGGCGAAGGCGACGACGCCCGTTTCCAGATCAACGCGCAGAACTGCGTGCACTGCAAGACGTGCGACATCAAGGACCCCAGCCAGAATATCACCTGGGTGGTGCCCGAAGGCGGAGGCGGCCCCAATTATCCGAACATGTAAAATGCTGGGCTTGGCGCTTGCCGCGGTGACCGCGGCGGCGCCGGCGTACGCCCAGGTCGATCCGCTCGCCGACTATGTCCGCACCCGCGCCGCTGATGCCGACGGCGCCTCGGATGTCGCCGCCAGGGGCTATGCCGAGGCGTTGACGGCCAATCCCGACGACCCGGCGATTGCGCTCCACGCCTATCGCGTCGGGCTGGCCGTGGGCGATTTCGCGCTCGTCGCCCGCGCCGAGCAGGTGCTGTCGAAGAACCCCGATCCGCCGATCGACACCCCGATCGTCCGCTTCGCCATCGCGCTCCAGAGCGGCGACAAGGCTGCGTGCGACGCCGCGGTCGCCAAGATGGAGGAAGGCCCGCTCGATTTCATGGTGCCGGTGCTCCGCGCCTGGCTCGCCTTCGATCGCGGTGAGGATCCGTTCCCCTGGCTCGACGGGCGCAGCAACAATGCCCTGTCGCGCCGCTTCGCGATGGAGCATCGCGCGCTGATCATGATCGCGCTGGGGCGCACCGATGAGGGGCTGGAGGGCGTCAAGCGCATGCTCGCCGCCTCCGACAATGACGATCTGCGGATCAACGCAGCGCTGATGCTGGCGCAGAAGGGCAAGCGCAAGGAAGCAGCCGCCTTGCTCGCCGGCGACCGGCCCGATTTCGGGGCGCTGCGCAAGGCGCTCGGCAAGCAGCGCGGCAAGCCCGGCGGCGCGGTCGGCGCGGCGCGGCTGTTTCTCAGCCTGACGGTCGATCTGGTGAGCGAGGACGCGCCATCCGAAATCTCGATCCTGCTCGCCCGCTCGGCGCTGCTGCTCGATCCGTCCGACGAGCGCGCGCGCCTCTATCTGGGCGAGGCGCTCTCCAAGGGCGGTTATCACGACCTCGCGCTCGCCGAGCTCGCCAGGGTCGGCCCCAAGAGCCCCTATTATCCCGGCGCCTTTGCGGGCCGGGTCACGGCGTTGCGCCGCGCCGGCCGAACGCCCGAAGCCGTCGCGCAAGCCAGGGGCGCCGCCGAGGCACGCGGCGGGACCGCCGCGGACGCGCGCACCTATGGCGACCTGCTCGCCGAGCAGAAGCAATGGGGCGATGCCGCCGCCGCCTATGGCCTCGCGCTCAAGCGCCCGGGCGGGGAAAGCGACTGGTCGCTGCATTACCTCCAGGGCGTCGCGCTCGATCGTGCGGGCCGCTGGAACGAGGCGCAGTCCCAGCTCCGCCGCGCAATCGAGCTGGGCCCCAACGAGCCGCTGGCGCTCAACTATCTCGGCAATGCGCTGATCGAGCATGGCGACGATGCCCAGGGCGGGCAGGCACTGCTGGAGAAGGCCAACCGGATCAAGCCGGGCGACCCGGTGATCACCGATTCGCTCGGCTGGGCCTATTTCAAGCGCGGCGACGTGACCAAGGCGCTGCCCCTGCTCGAGCGCGCGGCCAAGGCCGATCCGGGCGACCCCAGGATCAACGAGCATCTGGGCGATGCCTATTGGCAGGTCGGGCGGCGTTACGAGGCGCGTTACGCGTGGCGCGCGGCGGCGATCTATGCCGATGAGGACGCCACCAAGCGGCTCGAAGGCAAGATCGCCAACGGCCTGTGAAGCCCGGCGCCGTGATCGTCGAGAAGGCGCCGGCGAAGCTCAACCTCGCGCTCCATGTGCGGGCGAAGCGGCCGGACGGGTTCCACGAGATCGAGACTTTGTTCGCCTTTGTCGAGGTGGGCGACGAACTCCGGCTCACGCCCGCCGACGCGCCGTCGCTGACGCTGACCGGCCCCTTCGCCGATGCGCTGGCGGGGGAGGGCGACAATCTCGTCTGCCGTGCCGCGGTGGCGTTCAAGGCGGCGTTCGGCGGCGGGGACGTCGCGATCACGCTCGACAAGCGGCTTCCGGTCGCCTCGGGCCTGGGCGGCGGATCTGCCGACGCCGCCGCGACGCTGCGCGCGCTTGCCCGGCTGGGTGGCGTCGCGCTTGATCATCCCAGCCTCGCCGCCTGCGCATTGGCGCTCGGCTCGGACGTTCCGGCATGCCTTTTCGGCCAGACTGCGATCGGGCGCGGCAGGGGCGAGCAGCTCGAGGCGATCGACGGTGCCCCCGGCGTGCCGGTGCTCCTCGTCAACCCGCTGGTCGCGGTTTCGACCGCGCAGGTGTTCAAGGCATGGGACGGGATCGATCTCGGCCCGCTTCCCGAAGGCCGGATCGGCGCGGTCGTCCATGACGGCCGCAACGACCTCGAGGGGCCGGCACGCGCGATCGCGCCCGAGATCGGCGAGGTGCTGGAGGTGCTGGCGGACCAGCCGGGCGCGATGCTCGCCCGCATGTCGGGCTCGGGCGCGACCTGCTTCGCTTTATTCGAGCGCGCGGAGGATTGCGCCAGGGCGCGGCGGGCGATCTGGCCCGAATGGTGGGCAGTGGAGACGCGGCTGGCCTAGGGGACCAAGAAGCGCAGATGTGGTAATTGTGACCGTCAAATGCGACGACAACTTTGCCGCTCAATTGAGAGACTCTTGTGACCCCCAAGCTACGCCTTGCTCTCGATCTTGCCCACCAGATCGAAGAATTCCCATTGGAGAAATGCGGCCCTAGCGATGACCCCGACAAGGAAACTGCCTACCTGGCGGCTTTCAGCAGGATCACCACACGCTTCTTCGCGGCGGCACGTCGGATTGGCGATCCCGAGTTATTGGCAATGCTGGATGCGCTGGTCGAGCAACCCCAGCACATCGTTGAGGCATATATCCAGAAAGACGGGCTGATGGCTGTCATCGATTATCTCAAGGAGGTGGCCGAAAGCCCGGCGTACGAAAACGAAATCATTCTCAATTCGGTCTTCATTGCTCCTGAAGTGCTCGTGCAGCTCCGCGCTGCGACGCCCACGACTTTCGATTTCAAAAAGCTGATCAGATTTTGCGAAGAGCTCGACGATGCCTATCGGCGCGGGAACTATCTATCGTCGGTGCTATTGATCCGGGCGATAATGAACCATGTGCCCCCGGTATTTGGCCAGCAGACATTCGGCGCTGTTGTTTCTCAAGCAGGCCGCAGCGTCAAACCAATGCTTGAACGTCTGGAGCACGAAGCTCGCCCAATTGCTGACTTGCACACTCACTTTCTCATCCGGCAGCGCGAATCCCTACCGACCAAAAATCAAGTAGAGCCTTATAAGGGACCCTTCGAACTCCTGTTGCAGGAGGTGATGGCTCGCGCTGAATGAAACCGCGCGTTGGGATTAGGCCTCATCGCAGTCTCTCCATCTTGATCCGTAGGGAGAGCATCAACGGGTGACCGACGGCGTTTACCACTCCCGCAAACCCCCTGTTGTCACTTCCGGGCGCATAACGTCCCCAGCGGATCAGACGCCAGGAGCGGGACGTCCGTCGGTGGTCCGCGCTTCGGCGCGCGCCATCCCCGCCTTCACAGGCGGGTGCGCATCGGGCTAGAGCCGCCCCATGATCCGCCTCGACCGCGACGGCCATGTCGCCACCATCACCCTGAACCGTCCCGCGGCGCGGAATGCGCTGCCGACCACCGGCTGGCTGCAGCTCGCCGAGACCGCCGCCGAGATCGCTGCCGGCGACGCCCGGGTGGCGATCCTGCGCTCGGAGGTGCCGGTGATCTTCTCCGCGGGCGCCGATATCGCCGAATTCCAGCGCTTCACCGGCGACGATCCCACCCGCTTCCGCGAGGTGATGCGCGCCGGGATCGAGGCCATCGCCGCGCTACCCATGCCGTGCATCGCGGTGATCGACGGCGGCTGTTTCGGTGCGGCGATCGCGCTCGTCCTGGCCTGCGACCTGCGCGTCGCGGGCGACGGCGCGCAATTCGCGTCGACCCCCGCCAAGCTCGGCCTCGGCTATCCGCGCGAGGACGTTGCCCGGCTGATCGCCCAGATCGGCAAGGGCAATGCCGCGCGGATGCTGTTCACCGGCGAGATCGTCGATGCCGCGGATGCGCATGAGATGGGTCTGGTCGAACTCCGCTGGGAGGAGCCCGAGCCGCTCGCCCGCGCCTTTGCCGATCGGATCGCCGCCAATGCGCCGGGCGCGATGAAGCTGCTCAAGCGCACCCTCGCCGATCCGAGCGATCCCGCGCTCGATGCCGCATTCGACGCCTGTTTCGCGGGCGAGGAGTTCGCCGAAGGGGTGAAGGCGTTCCGCGAGCGGCGGAGGCCGAGCTTCCCATGAGCGAAGTGATCGAAGGCGGCGCGGCGGATGTGCTGTTGCTGTGCGACCATGCCTCGAACCATGTGCCCGACGATATCGATCTCGGCATCGCGCCCGAGCTGCTCGATCTCCATATCGCGGTCGATATCGGCGCCGGCCCGGTCACGCGCGCGCTTGCCGAACGGCTCGATGCCCCCGCGATCCTGGGCGGCGTTTCGCGCCTCGTCCTCGATCTCCACCGCGAACCCGATCACCCGAATCTCGTCCCGAAGGCAAGCGATGGCTATGCGATATACGGCAATCTTGAGATCGAGACTGAGGAGCGGCTGACCCGCTTCCATATCCCCTATCACACGCTGATCGAGAACCGCATCCGCGCGCATCGCCCGGTGCTGATCCTCTCGATCCACAGCTTCACGCCCCGGCTCGAACAGGGGGGCACGCCGCGCCCCTGGCAGGTCGGCATCCTCTATAATCGGGACGAGAGTGCCGCGCGCCCCGCGATCGGCTGGCTCCGCGGGCAGGGCTTCGTGACCGGCGACAACGAGCCTTACTCAGGCAAGCTGCTCAATGCGACGCTCAACCGGCATGCAGAGGCCAATGGCATCCCCTCGATCGCTATCGAGATCCGCAACGATCTGATCCGCGATGAGGCCGGCGTGCAACATTGGACGGATATTTTAGCACAATTGACGGATCATTTGCGCAATCATCTTGCGTGACCGACCCGTCCGGCATTAGGGCCGCGCCATCATGACCCAGCGATTCGACAAATCCCGCCTGCCGTCGCGCCACGTCTCCGTCGGCCCCGAGCGCGCCCCGCACCGCAGCTATTATTACGCGATGGGCCTCACCGAAGAGGAGATCGCGCGGCCGTTCGTCGGCATCGCCAGCGCGGGCAATGACAGCGCGCCGTGCAACACCACGCTCGATGCCCAGGCCGATGCCGCGCGCAAGGGCGTGGAGCAGGGCGGCGGCATGCCGCGCCGCTTCAACACCATCACCGTGACCGACGGCATCGCGATGGGGCATCAGGGGATGCACTCGTCGCTCGCCAGCCGTGAGGTGATCGCGGATTCGGTCGAGCTCAGCGTGCGCGGCCATTGCTATGACGCGCTGGTCGGCTTTGCGGGGTGCGACAAGTCGCTGCCCGGCATGATGATGGCGATGCTGCGGCTCAACGTGCCCAGCATCTTCGTCTATGGCGGATCGATCCTGCCGGGCCGCTTCCACGGCAAGGACGTGAGCGTGAAGGACGTGTTCGAGGTGGTCGGCCGCTATGCCGCCGGCAACTGCCCGCTCTCCGAGGTGCACGAACTCGAACGCGTCGCTTGCCCCGGCCATGGCGCATGCGGCGGGCAATATACCGCCAACACCATGGCGTGCGTCGGCGAGGCGATCGGCTTATCCTTGCCGAACAGCAATATGGTGCCAGCACCTTATAGTACGCGTGAACAGATCGCGGTCGCCGCGGGCGCGCAGGTGATGGAGCTGCTCGCGGCGAATATCCGCCCGCGCGACATCTGCACCCGCCAGGCCTTCGAAAATGCCGCGCGCATCGTCGCCGCGACCGGGGGATCGACCAATGGCGGGCTCCATCTCCCCGCAATGGCGAGCGAGGCGGGGATCGAATTTGACCTGTTCGACGTCGCCGAAATCTTCAAGACCACCCCCTATTGCGCCGATCTCCAGCCCGGCGGCCAGTATCTGGCGCGCGACATGTACGATGCGGGCGGCGTCTATATGCTGATGAAGTCGCTGCTGGCGGAGGGCTATCTCCACGGCGATTGCATGACCGTGACGGGCAAGACGCTCGCCGAGAATATCGAGCTAGTTACCTGGAATCCCGACCAGAAAGTCATCTATGACGCCAAGACGCCGATCACGCCGACGGGCGGTGTCGTCGGCCTCAGGGGCTCGCTGGCGCCCGAAGGCGCGATCGTGAAGGTCGCCGGCCTCCACAATCTGGTGTTCGAGGGCCCGGCGCGCGTGTTCGACCGCGAGGAGCCCTGCTTCGCCGCGGTCGAGGCGCGTCAGATCAACGACGGCGAGGTCATCGTCATCCGCTACGAGGGGCCCAAGGGCGGTCCGGGCATGCGCGAAATGCTCTCCACCACCGCCGCGCTCTATGGCCAGGGCATGGGCGAGAAGGTCGCGCTGATCACCGACGGCCGCTTCTCGGGCGCGACGCGCGGCTTCTGCATCGGCCATGTCGGCCCCGAGGCCGCCGATTGCGGCCCGATCGCGCTGATCGAGGATGGCGACACGATCCGCATCGATGCCGAGGCGGGGACCATCGATCTGCTGGTCGACGAAGCCGTGCTGGCCGAACGCCGCGCCAACTGGCAGCCGCGCACCAACAACTATCAGGCTGGCGCATTGTGGCGCTATGCGCAGAATGTCGGTCCTGCCTATAAGGGCGCGGTGACGCACCCGGGAGCCAGCGCCGAAACCCATGTCTACGCGGATATCTAGCGCGCTCGCGACGCTCCTCCTCCTCGCCGCCTGCGATCAGAAGCTCCCGGACAAGGTCGCCCAGGCCAAGGCCGCCCGTAGCGAGCGCGCGATCGCCGAGGCCGAGGGCAAGATCGAATGCCTCACTCCCGGCGCGAACGCCTTCGCCTATGTCTGCGCGATCGACCGGACCCAGTCGCAGGACGGGCTGTACCTGACGCTGCGCCACCCGGACGGCGGTTTTCGCCGCCTGCTGGTCACCAGGGACGGGCGCGGCGTGATCGCCGCCGACGGTGCCGAACAGGCGCAGGTCACGCCGCTCGCGGACGATCTGATCGAAGTGTCGATCGCGGGCGCCCACTATCGCTTGCCCGCCACCGTTCGCGGGCAGAAAAAGGCGAAATGATCCCGGCAAACGCCCCCATCGTCACCGCCGACGCGATGCGCGCGGCCGAAGAGCGTGCCTTCCGCCACGAAAGCCAGCACGACGTCATGGAGCGGGCAGGCGAGGCGGTCGCCCGCGAGGCGGCGCGCTTCGCGCTGGGCCGCCCGATCCTGGTGCTCGCCGGGCCGGGAAACAATGGCGGGGACGCCTATGTCGCCGCCCGGCTGTTGAAGGCCTCGGGGCATGACGTCAGCGTCGCCGCGCTGGGCGAGCCCAAAACCGGCGCCGCCGAAGCCATGTTCCGCGCCTGGGAGGGGCCGACCACCTCGCTCTACGAAGCCCGCGCGCGGCCCTTCGTGATCGACGGGCTGTTCGGCACCGGTCTTGCGCGCCCGATCGAGCGCGGACCCCGGGCGCTGATGGCGGACCTGATCAAGGCCGCCGAGTTCAGCCTCGCGATCGATCTCCCCTCGGGCCTCGACACCGATAGCGGCGAGGATCTCGGCGCCCAGCGTGTCACCGCCACCATCGCGCTCGCCGCGCTCAAGCCTGCGCATGTGCTAGCGGCTGGCCTGGAGAAATGCGGCCATGTCCTGCTCGCGGATATCGGCATTCGGGTCGATACCAGCTGGCGTACCGTCGCCCGGCCCCGGTTGCGCGCGCCGGGCGCGCATGATCACAAGTACAGCCGCGGTATGGTCGCGATCGTCGAAGGCGCGATGCCCGGCGCGGCGCGGCTCGCGGCGGGCGCGGCGATGGCGGGTGGGGCAGGCTATGTCACGCTTGCGGGAAGCGGCGAGGGCGGCCCCGATGCGCTGGTCCGCCGCGCGATCGACGGCGCCGATGCGCTGGTCGATTTCCTCGCCGACGAGCGGATCGACGCGCTGGTGATCGGGCCCGGCCTCGGCCGCGAGCGGCGCGCCGAGAATATGCTCAAGGCCGCGCTCGCCTCCGCGCACCCGCTGGTGCTCGATGGCGACGCGCTCAGCCTGCTCGGGCGCGGGGCGGGGCGCTGGCTGAACGGCCGCGCCGCGCCCGCCTGGCTGACCCCGCATGCCGGCGAATTCGACCGCATGTTCGAAATCGAGGGCAGCAAGATCGAGCGTACCCTCGCCGCAGCCGCCGAAACCGGGGCGACGGTGATCCACAAGGGCGGCGACACCGTCATCGCTTCGCCCCAGGGCGACGTCCGTGTGCTGGCGGGCGCGACGCCATGGCTGTCGACCGCGGGTACCGGCGACATCCTCGCCGGCCTGCTCGCCGCGCGCGTCGCCGGAGGCCAGCGCGGGACCGAGGCGGCGGAGGCTGCCGTCTGGCTCCACGCCGGGGCCGCGCACCGTGCCGGACCCGCCTTCATCGCCGATACGCTGATCGATCATATCCCCGGAGCGCTCGCGCAATGCCTGTAGAAGACGAGATCGTCCGCGTGCTCTCGCGCGGCGACGGGGTCACCGCCGATGGCCGCCACGCGCCGCTGGCGGCCCCCGGCGATCGGCTGATGGCGGACGGCACGCTGATCCCCGGGCCCAACCATCAGCGCCCGCCCTGCAAGCATTTCCCGGTCTGCGGCGGCTGCCAGCTCCAGCATCTCGATGAGGCGGCGTGGAGCCAGTTCATCGTCGATCGCATCGCCGCCGCGCTTGCCGCCAACGGGCTGAGCGCCGAGATTCGCGCGCCTTTGCTCTCGCCGCCCAAGACCCGCCGCCGCGCCACGCTCCACGCCGAACGGCGCGGCCGCCAGATCCATATGGGCTTCACGCAGGCGGGCAGCCATGCGCTGGTCGATCTCGACGAATGCTGGGTGCTGGCGCCCGAGCTGTTCGCGCTGATCGCGCCGCTGCGGGGCCTGCTGGCGGGCCTGCTCCCCAACACGAGGCGAATCAACGTCCATCTCGCCCTCACCGATCAGGGCCGCGACGTGCTGATCGACGGGCTCGACGCAGAAGGCCTCGCCGCCGCCGAGGCGCTCACGGGTTTCGCGCGCCGCCACAAGCTCGCGCGGCTGGCGATCGACGAGGGTTTCGGGCCGACGGCACGCTGGGAGCCCGATCCGGTGACGGTGACGCTCGGGGGCGTTCCCGTGCCCTTTCCGGGCGGCAGCTTCCTCCAGGCGACCGCGGAAGGGGAGGCGGCGCTGGTCGCCTCGGTCTACGAGATCGCCGCCGATGCCGATACGATCGCGGACCTGTTCGCCGGGCTGGGCACCTTCACCTTCGCCTTTCCAAATGCCCGAATCTATGCGGCGGAGGGCGCGCGCGATCCGCTCCTCTCGCTCAAGGCGGCTGCGGGCATGGCCCAGCGCCAGGTCTTCGCCGATCACCGCGACCTGTTCCGCCGCCCGCTGACCCCCGCCGATCTCAATAATTTCAACGCGGTGGTGCTCGATCCCCCGCGCGCCGGCGCCAAGGAGCAGGCGGCCGAGCTGGCGGCGTCGAGCGTTAAGTTGATCGCCTATGTATCGTGCAATCCCAATACGTTCGTGCGCGATGCCGATATTCTGTGCAAAGGCGGCTACACGCTCGACTGGATCCAGCCGGTAGGCCAGTTCCGCTGGTCCACCCATGTCGAGCTGGCGGCGCGGTTCAGCCGCTAACTCCTTCTCCCTTTGGGAGAAGGAAGGGGCCCGCCGCGAAGCGGTGGGAAGGATGAGGGTGACGGTTCACCCTCACCCTTCCGCCGACTTCGTCGGCTCCCTCCCTCTCCCAAAGGGAGAGGGATTCAAGGATAATCCGCCCGCAGAAAGAACAGCCCGTCCGAAGGCGCGTTGAGCCCCAGCGCCGCACGATCCTTCGCCTCGAGCGCCGCGCTCATGTCGTCGGCCGTCCATTTCCCCTGGCCGACCAGCGCCAGGCAGCCCACCATCGACCGCACCTGATGGTGGAGGAACGACCGCGCCGAGGCGCGGACGGTGATCCGCTCGCCTTCGCGCGCCACGTCGAGCCGGTCGAGCGTCCGCAAGGGGCTGTCCGCCTGGCAATGCGCTGAACGGAAGGTGGTGAAATCGTGCCGGCCTAGCAGCCGCGCCGCGCCCTCGGCCATCGCCCCGGCGTCGAGCTCGTTCGCGATCCGCCACGCCAGGCCCTTTTCCCAGGTCAGCGGCGCGCGACGCTGGATGATGCGATACTCGTAATGCCGCGCGATGCAGGAAAAGCGCGCGTGCCAGCCGCCCGCGACCATCTCGCACTCGAGGATCGCCACCGGCGCCGGCCGCAGCTTGGCATTGAGCGCTTCCATCAGCCGGAACGGCGTGATCGGCCGCGCGATATCGATATGCGCGCGCATGCCGAGCGCATGGACGCCGGCATCGGTCCGCCCCGCCGCGTGGCAGGCGACGGTCTCGCCCGTCACCTCGAACGCGGCCTCCTCGATCGCCTGCTGGACGCTGGGGCCGTGATCCTGCCGCTGCCAGCCCATGAAGGGGCGGCCGTCATATTCCACGGTGAGCGCGAAGCGGGTCAAAGCTGCGTGCCCGCGGGAATCGGGAAGCCGCGGAGGAGTTCCTCCGCCGTCATGACGCCACGGCCTGCACGCTGGACCTTTAGCGGGCGGATGGCGCCGGGCTTGCAGGCGATCTTCAGATCATCTGTGAGCGTCATGCCGGGCGCGCCTTCTGCGGGCATCACGTAAGCGTCAAGGATGCGAATTCGCTCGCCTTGGAACTCAAACCAGGCTCCCGGCGGATTGAACGCCTGTATCTGCCGCACGACCGCGAAGGCGATCTGTGAAAAGTTGAGCTGCGTCTCTGACTTGTCGATCTTGGCCGCGTAGGTCACCCCTTCCTCCGGTTGCGCGACCGGCGGATAGGCGTCGATATCGCTCAGCACCTCGACCATCAGCCGCGCGCCCATCGCGCTCAGCTCGGCAGTGAGCTCACCGGCGGTCTTGCCCGAGGCGTAAGTACGCCCTTCCAGCCGAACCGGCCCGGTATCCAACCCCGCCTCCATCTGCATGATGCAAACGCCGGTCTCGCTGTCGCCCGCCAGAATCGCCCGCTGGATCGGCGCCGCCCCGCGCCAGCGCGGCAGCAGCGAGGCATGGACGTTGAGGCATCCCAGCCGCGGCGCATCGAGCACCGATTGCGGCAGAATCAGCCCATAGGCGGCGACCACCGCGACATCGGCCTTCAGCGCCGCGAACGCCGCCACCGCCTCGGGCTCCTTGCGGAAGGAGAGGGGGGTGCGGACTTCGATCCCCAGCGCTTCCGCCCGCGCCTGAACCGGCGAGGGCGCGATCTTGCCGCGATTCCCCCGCCGCGGCGGCTGGCTGTACGCCGCCACCACCTCGTGCCCGGCCTCGACCAGCGCATCGAGCACCGGCACCGCGAATTCGGGGGTTCCCATGAAGATCACACGCATGGCCAGCGCCTTTAGGAGCAACGGTCAGCTGATGCCAGTCACCCTCACCCTTCCGGCGCTTCGCGCCTCCCTCCCTCTCCCAATGGGAGAGGGAAGGGGCCCGCCGCCGCAGGCGGTGGGAAGGGTGAGGGTGACGTGCGAGGAGGTTTCCTTTCTGTTCCCCGCTCGCTATCTCCCCACCATGGCCTCCCCCGAAATCGAAGCGCTGACCCAGGCCCTGTCGCGGCTCCCCGGCCTTGGCCCACGTTCGGCCCGCCGCGCTGTCCTTCATCTGCTCAAAAAGCGCGAAACCGCGCTCGATCCGCTGCTCGCCGCGCTCAGTCAGGTCAGCCAGCGGCTCGCCACCTGCGCCACCTGCGGCAATGTCGATACGACCGACCCCTGCGCCATCTGCGCCGATCCGCGCCGCGACGCGCGGTCGCTCTGCGTCGTCGAGGAAGTCGCCGATCTCTGGGCGCTCGATCGCTCGCGGCTCTTCCCCGGCCGTTTCCACGTCCTGGGCGGCCGACTCTCGGCGCTCGAGGGCATCCGCCCCGAGGATCTCGCGATCGACGGCCTCGTCCGCCGTATCGCCGCGGGCGGGATCGACGAGGTGGTGCTCGCGATGAACGCCACGCTCGAGGGCCAGACCACCGCGCATTACATCGCCGAGCGGATTGAGGCCTATCCGGTTCGCGTCACCCAGCTCGCGCACGGCCTGCCCGTCGGCGGCGAACTCGACTATCTCGACGAGGGCACGCTTGCGCAGGCGCTGCGCGCGCGGCGTCCCGTCGCCTAGCGGACATCCCATCTTGCAGCCGGGCGCGAGCGAAACTAGATCGCACCCATGGCCCTCCTGCCCATCATCGAAGTCCCGGATTCCCGGCTGCGCATCATTTCGACTCCGGTCGATACGGTCGACGACGAACTGCGCGATCTGATCGGCGACATGTTCGACACCATGTACGACGCCCCCGGCATCGGCCTCGCCGCGATCCAGGTCGGCGTGCCCAAGCGCGTGATCGTGATGGATCTGCAGGAGCAGGAGGATGAGGAAGGCAAGCCGATCCGCGAGCCGCGCGTCTTCATCAATCCCGAGATCGTCGACCCTTCCGAAGAGCAGAATGTCTACACCGAGGGCTGCCTGTCGGTCCCCGACCAATATGCCGATGTCGAGCGCCCCGCGACCTGCCGGGTGAAGTGGCTCGACGAGAAGGGCGAGGCGCATGACGAGGTCTTCACCGGCCTGCTCGCGACCTGCATCCAGCACGAGATGGATCATCTCGAAGGGATCGTCTTCCTCGACCATCTCTCGCGCCTCAAGCGCGACATGATCATGAAGAAGCTGACCAAGGCGCGTAAGGCCGCCTGATCCCCCTCCGCGGGAATGACGAAGGGGTTGCCGCTCGCCGGCCGGCCAGCTAGGTTCGCTTTCTGTTCCGGGAGGCTGAATGGACTCGCTCGCCCCAATCCTGATCGTCGCGGCATTGCTGGGCGGGCTCGCGCTGGGCTGGTTCCTGGGTGGGCGCGGCGCGGCGCAGATGCGGGCCGAGCGCGATGCGCGCGAGGCCGATTTCCGTGCCGCCGCCGCCGATCTCGCCCGCGCCCAGATCGAACTGGCCGAGACGCGCGGGGCGGGGCAGGGCTTCGAGGAGAAGTTCGCCAATCTCGCGCACCGCGTGCTCGGCGAGGCGCAGAAGACGCTGGTCGAGCGCGCCGATGCCCGCTTCCACCAGGCCGGCGAGAAGACCGAGGCGCAGCTGAAGGCGCTGCTCCAGCCCGTCGAGGCCACGCTCAAGCGCTATGAGGAGGGGCTGAGCAGCGTCGAGAAGGAGCGGGTGGGCAGCTATCAGGCGCTGCGCGAGGCGGTGACGCTGCTTCACACCGGCCACACCCAGGTGCGCGACGAGACCGCCAAGCTGGTCAATGCGCTGCGGGCGAGCCCCAAGGCGCGCGGCCGCTGGGGCGAGCAGAGCCTGCGCAACGTGCTCGAACAGGCCGGGCTCTCGCCCTATGCCGATTTCCAGACCGAGGTTTCGGTCAACACCGAGGACGGGCGCCTGCGCCCCGACGTGATCGTCCGCATGCCGGGCGGGCGCAAGCTGATCATCGACGCCAAATGCTCGCTCAACGCCTTTCTCGACGCGAGCGAGGCGCATGACGAGGTGGTGCGCACGGCGCACCTCCAGGCGCACACCGCGGCGATCCGCCGCCACGCCGAACAGCTCGGCTCGAAGAATTACTGGGCGCAGTTCGGCGACGCCGCCGACTATGTGATCCTCTACATTCCCGGCGAGCATTTCCTCACCGCCGCGCTCGAGCAGGACGACGGTCTGTGGGAATGGGCGTTCGAGCGCCGCGTGCTGCTCGCCACGCCCACCAATCTCGTCGCGATCGCGCGCACCGTCGCCAGCGTGTGGCGGCAGGAGCGGCTCGCCGAGGAAGCCGCCGAGATCGCCCGGCTCGGCAAGGAACTCCATTCGCGCCTCGCCACCATGGGCAGCCATGTCGCGCGGATGGGCCGCAACCTCGAAGCGGCGACCGGCGCGTATAATGCGATGGTCGGCAGCCTCGAAAGCCAGGTAATGACGCAGGCCAAGCGCTTCGAAACCCTGGAGGTTTCGAGCGGAACCAAGGAGATCGAGCCGCTCCCGATGATCGAAACCGCCCCGCGCCCGCTCGCCAAGCTGGTGACCGGCCCGGCGGATGAGATCGAGGCCGCGGAGTAGAGTGGGCGCAACCGGCATTTATCCCGGGTTCATGTTCGGCCCGTTAGCCTTCGCCCGAACGCATCGAGGGAGGGGATCATGCGCTTCTTGTTGGCATTGTTGCTCGCGGCCATGCCGCTGTCGCCCGCGATGGCGCAGGGAAGCTGGGCCACATCGCCGCGCGCCGAGCGGCTCCAGCAGCTGTTCGACGCCGTTCGCGAAGGCCGCGCGGCCGAGGCGATCGATCTCGCCGATCCGATCCTCGCCGAATATGAAAAGACCTATCCCGCCGGGATTCGCGTCTTTTGCATTGGGGACATGAACGATCTGCCGCTCTATCTCGACGCCGCAAAGGGCGTGGAGCGATCGGAGATGATCGCCATCGACACCGGCTGGTGCTTCGCGCTCTGGGCCAAGGGCTATGCGCTGGTCGACCTGCATCGCATCGACGAGGCGGTGCCGTTCCTCGAGCGCGCCGTCGCGATGGAGCCGATCAATTCGCAATATCTGTCCGAGCTGGGCAACGCCTATCAGGAGCTCAAGCAGTTCGACAAAGCGCTCGCCGTCTTCACCCGCGCCGCCGACGCAGCGCAGCGCCTTCAAGGCGACCACCGCGTCCACTGGCTCACCCGCGCCTGGCGCGGCATGGGCTTCAGCCTGATCGAGCTGCGCCGCTGGGACGAGGCCGAGGCGCTGTATCGCCAGTGCCTCGAACTCGATCCCAACGACGCCAAGGCGAAGAACGAACTGGCCTATATCGCCCAGCAGCGCCCGAAGCGCTGATCAGCGCCGCCCGCCCTCGGGCGCGAGCACCAGGGTCCGCCCGCGCGCGCCGGTGAGCACCAGCTTGCCGCCGCGATTCCGGCTGACGCTCAGCCGCTGGCCGAGCAGCTGCAGAAAATCCTGCTCCTGCGTGCCGGTGAAGCGCGTGCAGGCGCGCTTGGTGGTGATCAGCGGCCCGGCGCTCAGCCGTCCGCGCTCGAAGCTGAAGCGGCCCGAAAATGCGTTGCACCCGGTATTGCCGCTCACCCGGCCATTCTCGAACCGGATGGTGACGGTCGTGCCGGGGACCACCGGCCGCCCGGCGATCGACCGGACGCGCCAGCTGCCATCGACGATCGGCCGCGGTACTTCCACCGCCGCTGCGCCGCCGCAGCCCTGATATTGCCGCCCGTCGACGCTCACCTGCACCGTGTCGGGATAGGTCCGGTCGCTCATCCCGTCGCTGCAGCGCTTGTGGACGATGTTCACGTTGATGCGCCGGGTCTGATAGATTTCGCCGGCAAAGCCATGGATCACCCTCGGCGTCGGCACGCTGACCGCGGGTCCATCGGGGCGTTCGAACTTCATCGTCTGCGGCGTGATCGTCAGCGCCCAGAAGGGCTCGGTGCCCAATGCCTTGTACGGCGCGCGCTCCGCCGGATTCTGGGCGCTGGCGTCGCCCGGCGTGAACGCGGCGATGGTCAGCAGGCCGGCGGCGGCGAGGGTTGAGATATGCATTGCGAAAACTCCTTCGGCATCCGGTTAGGATGACGTGGCTGAACGGTGCATTGCCGTAACAATACACTGGCGTTCAGGTTCCGCAGGTTGAGCTGCCAAGGTGGATTGACATTCAATCCTCCCCCGCGAGGGGGAGGTGTCAGCGGAGCTGACGGAGGGGGAGGACGGCGGTGACCTCAAGGTTCCGTATCCTCCCCCTCCGACGCCTTCGGCGCCACCTCCCCCTGGCGGGGGAGGATTGTCAGTGGCGATATTTGGAAAACGCGCCCGCCGCGGTCCTGGTCCGCGAGCCCTGGCCGAAATGGGTCGCGTAGCGATGGCTGCCGGTGCAGGCGAAGCGGTACAGCGCCGAGGCGGGCAGGATCGGCTTCGGGCCCGAGCCCGCCGACGAGACCTCGCGCATGCGGCCGCCCGTATAGAAGGTCGCCACCAGCCGGGCATCCTGGGTGTTCGCCGCGCAGTCGATGGTGACGATCGACCGGCTGCCGGTCGCGCCGCTCGCCTTGGGCTGGCGATAGACCAGGAAGGTCGGCAGCTCGACCCGGTCGCCGTTCCGCACGGCCTCGCCATCGACCAGCACGACCGTGTCCCCGGAGCCCACACCCTCTCCGGTGACGTCAAGCCCCCACCAGTCGCCCTGATCGAAGCTGTCGGCGACATGCTCGACCTCCGCCGACTGGTCCTGCGCCATCGGAGCGGCGAGCATCAGGGCAAGCAGGGACAGCAGTTTCACTCGAGCTTCCTCAGGAACCGCAGCAGCCCCGCGAAATAGACCTGCTGGTCGTCATACATCGCCATATGGCTGCCCTTGGGGCAATAGAGAAACTCGCCGCGCGGGAACGCCTTGGCCATCCGCTCCATATAGGCCGGGTCCATCGTGTCGTAGCGCGCGCCGATCACCAGGGTCGGCACCTTGATCCCGGGCAGATCGGCGAACCGGTCCCAATCGACCAGGTTGCCGCCGGCGCCCAGCTCGCTCGGCCCCTGCATCATCGTGTAGATATGCGGGTTGATCTTCGCGAAGGCGCGGTTGACCGGCTCGGGCCATTGGTCCGCGGGCATGCGCAGGAAATGCTGCTCGTAATGGTTCGGTATCAGCAGCTCCATATAATGCGGATCCTCGGTCTTGCCCGCGGCCTCCATCGCCTGGATCTCGGCGAGCGCCTTGGGATCCATCGCCGGCATGATCACGCGCCTGGCATAGTCGTTATAGGCGGGGATCGAGGCCATCATGTTCGAGACGATCAGGCATTTGAGATTCTGCTGATATTTCAGCGCATATTCCATCGCGAGCAGCCCGCCCCAGCTCTGGCCGAACAGGCAGAAATTGCTCGAATCGAGCCCGAGCGCGATCCGCACCTGCTCGACCTCCTCGACGAAGCGGGGGAGCACCCACAGGCTGTCGTCGTCGGGCTTGTCGCTGTTTCCGGCGCCGAGCTGGTCGTAATAATAATATTCGACCCCCGCGCCGGGCAGGTAGCTGTCCATCGCCTCGAGATAGTCGTGCGGCACCGCGGGCCCGCCATGGAGCAGCAGCACCTTGAGCTTGGGATTGTTGCCGACGCGCTTGGTCCAGACGCGGAACTTGCCCCTGGGCGTGTCGATCGTGATCATCCGCGCGCCGCCCGACAGGATGTCGCTGCGGCCTTTATTGTCGAAATAGCCGGCGGGCTGCGCCTGCGCGGCGAGCGGAAACAACAGCAGCGCCGAAAGCGCGGCGATCAGGCGGCGGATCATGGCTCTTCCCCTGTTGGCGAACCGCTTGTGCGGTCTCGCCTCGCTTATAGAGGCTATGGTTACGGACACGAAGCCCGTGCTGGATGCATCAGCGGCTCTGGTTGAGCACTTCATACGCCATTACCGCGGTCGCCACCGCGGCGTTGAGACTGTCGGCCTTGCCCAGCATCGGGATCTTGACCAGCAGATCGCACTCCGCAGCCATGTAATCGGGCATGCCCTGCGCCTCGTTGCCGGTCAGCAGGAAGGTGGGGGCGGCATAGCGTGCCGCGCGATAGTCGCTCTTGGTATCGAGGCTCAGCCCCACCAGCTGCCCCGGCCCCTCGCGCAGCCAGTCGCGGAACTCCGCCCAACTCGCCCGCACCACCGGCACGGTGAACAGCGCCCCCATGCTCGCCCGCACCGCCTCGACCGAAAAAGGATCGACGCACTCGTCGACCAGGATCAGCCCGCCCGCGCCGACCGCGTCGGCAGTGCGCAGGATCGTCCCCAGATTGCCCGGATCGCGCAGCCGCTCCGCCACCAGCCAGATCGCGGCGCTGCTCCGGTCGAGCGCCTCCAGCTGCACCGCGAATTCTGGATAGACGCCGACCACCGCGCCGGGATTGTCCTTGCCCGACAGTTTGGAAAGGATGTCGGCATTGGTCTCGATCGCCTCGCCGCCCGCCGCCTCGGTCGCGGTGACGAGCGCCTTGACCAGCGCATGCCCGGCCATATCTGCCGCGAAGAACAGATATTGCGGCAGCCGCCCCGCCTCGCGTGCCTCGGTCAGGATGCGCAGCCCTTCGGCGAGGAACAGTCCTTCCTCGCGACGATGCTTCTTGTCGCGCAGATTGCGGACGCGCTTGATGAGGGGGTTGGAGAAGGCGGTGATTTCGCGGGGCACGGCGGCTTAATGCCCGCGCAGCCGAGCGACGACAAGCCGGGGAGTCGCGTGAGTGTATTATCCATGCTACACACCTGCGGTCATTCGAGGGAGGGTGTGATGGTGGAAAGGGAAGGACGCGGCGCGGATCTGCCCGTGCCGCTGCGCGTCAAGCTGGCCGCGCTCTGGGCGGCGCTGATGTCGCTCTACATCTATAATGACTATTTCCAGCTCTACCGTCCCGGCACGCTCGCCCGGATGGCGGCCGGCCAGCTCGGACCGCTCGGGCCCGCGACCGAAACGCTGCTGATCATCGTCTCGGTGCTGCTGGCCGTTCCAGCACTGATGATCGCGCTTTCGGTGCTGCTGCCCGCGCCGGTCAGCCGCTGGCTGAATGTCCTCCTGGGCGTCGCCTACACCGCGGTGGAGGTCCTGACGGTCGGGAAGTCCCATCCGGCATATCAGATGGTCGTCGCGCTCGAGATCGCGACGACGTTGATGATCATCTGGCTGGCGGTGCGCTGGCGGGTGCCAGGGTGAACGGCCGGGGCGTCAATCCTCCCCGAAACGGTCCTCGACCAGCTGGACCAAAGCCGCGACCGCACTTTCCGCGCCGTCGCCCTGGGCGCTGATCGTGATCGTGTCGCCCATCGCGGCGCCGAGCATCATCAGCCCCATGATCGAGGTCGCGGTGACCGCCGATCCGTCCTTCTCGACCGTCAGCGGCACGGGTTGCGACGAGGCGAGCGTCACGAACTTGGCGCTGGCGCGGGCATGCAGCCCGCGGCGGTTGCCGATCAATACGGTCTGGCGCGCTTCGCTCACGCAGCGGCCTCGCCGAGCACCTCGGAGGCGACGGTGATATATTTCTTGCCCGCCTCGCGCGCGGCGGCGACCGCATCGGTCACCTTCATCGTCTTGCGCGCGCCGTCGAGGCGGATGAGCATCGGCAGGTTGATCCCCGCGATCACCTCGACGCGGCCCGCCACCATCAGCGAGATGGCGAGGTTCGAGGGGGTGCCGCCGAACAGATCGGTCAGCACGATCACGCCGCGCCCGGCATCGACGTCCGCGATCGCCTTGGCGATGTCCGCGCGCCGTTCTTCCATATCGTCGTCGGGCCCGATGCAGATCGTGGCGATCCGCTCCTGCTTGCCCACGACATGCTCCATTGCGACGACGAATTCCTCCGCGAGGCGCCCGTGCGTCACCAGAACGAGACCGATCATTGCTAAACTCCGCCCCCCGATCCAGCTACCGGGGCTCCTTCTAGTGAGTCCTGCGGCGCGGTCTGTAAATCCCGGTGAGTTACCGTGGGGGAAAATCCTTCGTCGCGCAACCGCGCCGCCATCCGCTCGGCGACATGGACCGAGCGGTGACGTCCCCCCGTGCAGCCGAAGGCGATGGTGACATAGGCTTTCCCCTCCGCCTGATAGCGGGGGAGGAGGAGCAGCAGCAGCGACTCGATCTGCGCCATCGCCTGTCCATAAGCGGGATCGGCGGCGATGTGGGCGGAGACGTCGGCGTCGCGACCGGTGCCGGGGCGCAGCGCCTCGTCCCAGTGTGGATTGCGCAGGAAGCGCATGTCGAACACCAGATCGGCGTTGCTCGGCAGGCCCCGCGCGAAGCCGAAGGACATGACCGAGACCACCGTTTCGCCGAGTCGCTCGCCCGAAAAGGTCGAACGGATCTGCTGCGCGAGCTCGTTCGATCCGAGCGCGGTGGTGTCGATCAGCCGGTTCGACCAGCGCCTGAGCGGCATCAGCAGCTCGCGTTCGCGCGCGATCCCGTCGCTCGCCGGCCGGTCCTGCGCCAGCGGATGCCGCCGCCGCGTCTCCGAATAGCGCCGCTCGAGCTCGCTCCCCGCGCACTCAAGAAACAGGGTACCAATATCGTGACCATGATCCTCACGCAGCTTCTTAATCCGGCGGACGATGCTCTCCGCGTCGAAGCCGCGCGTCGCCACGCCGATGCCGATCGCCAGCGGCCGCTCGTCATCGCTTTCGGTGCTCTCCGGCGGGGGGGTGTCGAGCAGGCGGTTGAGCAGCAGCAGCGGTAGATTGTCGACCGTCTCCCAGCCCAGATCCTCGAGCGTGCGCAGCACGGTCGATTTGCCCGCGCCGGACATGCCGGTGACGAGCAATATCTGTTTGGGCCGCCGCTTGCTCATTTCTCCGGTTCTTTGGCGCCGAGTCGCTTGAGCGCCAGCTCCACCTTGATCGGCGCGGAGGGCTCGAGCGCGGCGAGCGCCAGCACCGGCACGTCGATCCCGGCGATGCGGCGGGTGCGCTGGTCCTCGGGAAAGCGCGGCGGTGCATCGAGGATGACAATCAGCAGGTCCACGGGCGCGCGCTCGACATGCGGCATGTCGATGATGCCCACGCCGCGCACCTCGATTCGGCCGGCGATCGTCGGGGGCGGGGAGGCGTTCAGCTTGCCGCTCTGACGTTGGCAGATCGTCTGGTCGTCGGCGACGAGCAGCGCGCCGCGGTCGATCAGCCGCAGCGCCAGATCGGACTTGCCCTCGCCCGAACGCCCCTCGATCAGCACGGCGCGGCCGCCGATCGCGACGCAGCTCGCATGGATCGTCTCGGACGAAAGCTCGGGTACGCGCAGTTCGGCCATCAGTTGCTCTCGGCTAGCGGGAGGCGGACCACGAAGCGCGCACCTCCCAAACGATCCTCCCGCGATTCAATCGCGATGCTTCCCTGATGCGCTTCGACAATCGTGCGCGCGATGGCAAGCCCCAGCCCCGAATGCTGGCCGAACGCCTCGCTTTCGGGACGGACCGAATGGAAGCGACGGAACACGTCCTCGCGCGCTTCTTCGGGGATGCCGGGGCCTTCATCCTCGACTTGGACGGTCAGCATATAGGCATCGCTGCGCGCCGCGATCGAGACCAGCCCGCCCGCGGGCGAGAAGGAGACGGCGTTCTCGATGAGATTCTCGAACACCCGCTCCAGCCGTGCGCCCTCGCCGAGCACGATCAGCCGCGTCCCCGGCGCACGGTCGAAGACGAGGCGGATGTCGTTGGGCATTTCGCGCGTCTCGCGCTGCTCGATCAGCGCCTCGATCATCTGCCCGACATCGACCGGCTCGAATTTGGCGCGGCTCAGCTGCGCGTCGAGCCTCGAGGCTTCGGAAATATCGGTGATCAGCCGGTCGAGCCGGTGCACATCGTCGCGGACGATCTCGAGCAGCAGGTCGCGCTGCTCCTTCTTCTTGACCCGCGTCAGCCCCTCGACCGCACTGCGCAGCGAGGCAAGGGGGTTCTTGAGCTCGTGGGTCACGTCCGCGGCGAAGCTCTCGGTCGCGTCGATGCGTGCACGAAGGGCGCCGCTCATGTCCGACAGCGCGCGCGCCAGCAGCCCGATTTCGTCGCTGCGCGAGGGCAGGCGGGGCACCACCACTTCGCGCGCGCGCCCCAGCCTCACCCGGATCGCCGCGCGGGCGAGGTGGCGCAGCGGCCGCACGATCGTCCGCGCGAGAAACAGCGAGATCAGGATCGACGCGACCGAGACGATCAGCAGCACCACCCCCAGCCGGTATCGCTCGGCGCGCGCCGTGGTGGTGATGTCGCGCGCATTGACCATGGTCATTACCACGCCGAGCCCGACGATCGGCGCGGCGGCGGTGATCACGGGCGTGCGGTCGGGCGCGCGCCAGACGGTCGCTGGCGAGCCATGCGTCGTCCGCGCGGTGCGCACGTCGGGCCAGTCGAGCCCGCGATCGCCGGGATGATCGCGGTAGAGCGGCACCCAGTCGGCCCCGGCCACCGTATCGATCACCGCGTCGAGGAAGCGCGCGATCACCTGGCCGGTCGGATCCTTGGTCGGATCGCGCAGCAGATTGTTCCGCAGCCCCAACGCCCGGCTGTCGGCGAGCAGCTTGCCTTCCTCGTCATAGAGGCGGATGCGCGTGCCGGTGTCGCGCGCGAGGCTCAGCACCAGCAGCTCGCGCGTCTCCTTGGTCTTGTCCGAAGTGCCCGCGGAGGCGATCGCCTGCGCGATCAGCTTCACCTCGCGGCTCGCCTGGGCGATGCGGCTGTCCGTGATCCGGCTCCGATAGGAGTCGAGATAGGAGAAGCCGCCCGCCAGCAGCGCCAGCGCGAAGATGTTGACCGCCAGAATCCGTGGCGTCAGCGAGACGCGGTTGGACCATTTGAGCGCAAGCTCGCGGTCCTCGCTATTCGTCGGAGAAGCGGTATCCGGCGCCATACAAGGTCTCGATAGCATCGAACTCGGGATCGATCTGCCGGAACTTGCGGCGAACGCGCTTGATGTGGCTGTCGATGGTGCGGTCGTCGACATAGATGTCGTCCTGGTACGCCGCGTCCATCAGCTGGTTGCGCGTCTTCACGATCCCCGGGCGCTGCGCGAGCGTCTCGAGGATCAGGAACTCGGTGACCGTCAGCGTGACGTTGGTCCCGCCCCAGGTGACGCGGTGGCGCGCCGGGTCCATCGTCAGCCGGCCGCGCTCGAGGATTTCGGCGACCGGCGCCTCCTCGCCCTCGGCGGTGGGCACGCTCGCCTCGGTGCGGCGCAGGATCGCGCGGATGCGGGCGATCAGCAGCCGCTGGCTGAACGGCTTGGCGATATAATCGTCCGCGCCCATCGCGAGGCCCAGCGCCTCGTCGAGTTCATCGTCCTTGCTGGTCAGGAAGATGACCGGGATCGCACTCTTCTCGCGCAGCCGCCGCAGCAGCTCGAGCCCGTCCATCTTGGGCATCTTGATGTCGAGCACGGCGAGATCGGGCGGGTTCTCGACGAGCGCTTTGAGCGCGCTCTCGCCGTCCGAATAAACGCGGGTGAGGAAGCCTTCGGTCTGGAGAGCGATCGAGACCGAGGTCAGGATGTTGCGGTCGTCATCGACCAGCGCGACTGTCGCCGTCATTTTGTCTTTCGGGTGTTGCAGCAATACATCAGTGGGGGTTAGCCCAAAGATTGTGGCCGCTCAATGTCATGCCAAGCCCCGGCGAGTCGCAAAGCGCCCCATAAGCGGTCGTTTCGTGGCCGGAAGGGCCGGAGCGGCCCGAATTTTCGAGCCCCTTCAATGCGATGCCACCGGTTACCTAACGGGTGACAACGTTGCCCGTGTTGACTCGCTTGGCGCGGGGATGCTTGCGGCGCCCATCATTGGAGCGCGCCCGGTCCAGAGCTTCGGGCGACGAAGGAGAATCACCAAGTGACCGAGCGCGTGCCTCGCCACGGTCTCGATGCCCAGGGCATCGCGACCGTGGCCCAGATCCATTGGAACCTGATCACCGCGCCATTGGTCGAGCATGCCGTGCGCCGCGGCGAGGGCAGGCTTGCCAAGAATGGCCCGCTGGTCGTCGCCACCGGCAAGCACACCGGCCGCTCGGCCAAGGACAAGTTCATCGTCCGCGACACCACCACCGAGGACACGATCTGGTGGGGCACCACCAATATCGGCATGACGCCTGCGCATTTCGCCGCGCTCAAGGCCGATTTCCTCGCCGAGGTCGCCCAGCGCGACACGCTGTTCGTCCAGGACCTGTTCGGCGGCTCGCAGCCCGAGCACCGCGTCCAGGTGCGCGTGATCAACGAGCTGGCGTGGCACAATCTCTTCATCCGTACGATGCTCGTCCGCCCCGAAGCGGCCGAGCTGGCCGGATTCGTCCCCGAATACACGATCATCGACCTGCCGAGCTTCCGCGCCGACCCTGAGCGCCACGGCACCCGCGGCGAGACGGTGATCGCGGTCAATTTCACCGAGAAGCTGATCCTGATCGGCGGCACCGCCTATGCCGGCGAGATGAAGAAGAGCGTGTTCGGCCTGCTCAACTACCTGCTGCCGGTCGACGGGATCATGCCGATGCACTGCTCGGCCAATATCGGCCCGAATGGCGACACCGCGGTGTTCTTCGGCCTCTCCGGCACCGGCAAGACCACGCTCTCGGCCGACGCCAGCCGCACGCTGATCGGCGACGACGAGCATGGCTGGTCGGACACGGCGGTCTTCAATTTCGAGGGCGGCTGCTACGCCAAGATGATCAACCTGTCGGCCGAGGCCGAGCCCGAGATCTTCGCCACCTCGAAGCGCTTCGGCACCGTGCTCGAAAATGTCGTGATGAACGAGGCGCGCGAACTCGATTTCAACGATAACAGTCTCGCCGAGAACAGCCGCGGCTCCTATCCGCTCGAGTTCATCCCGAATACGAGCGAGAAGAATCTTGGGCCGGTTCCCAAGAACATCATCTTCCTGACCGCGGACGCCTATGGCGTGCTCCCGCCGATCGCGAAGCTCACGCCCGAACAGGCGATGTATCATTTTCTGTCGGGTTACACAGCCCGGGTAGCCGGCACCGAGATCGGCGTGACCGAGCCATCGGCCACCTTCTCGACCTGCTTCGGCGCCCCCTTCATGCCGCGCCACCCGTCGGTCTATGGCAATCTGCTCAAGGAACGGATCGCGCGGGGCGGGGTGAAATGCTGGCTGGTCAACACCGGCTGGACCGGCGGCAAATATGGCGTCGGCAAGCGCATGCCGATCAAGGCGACCCGCGCCCTGCTCAACGCGGCGCTGGACGGCGGCCTCGATACTGTCGATTACCGCAAGGACCCCAATTTCGGATTCATGGTCCCCATGAGCGCTCCCGGCGTCGACACCGCGATCCTCGATCCGCGACAAACCTGGGCGAACCCGGCGGAATATGACGCGACCGCGGCCAATCTGGTCGATCAGTTCGTGGCCAACTTCGCCCAGTTCGCCGAGCATGTCGACGAAGGTGTGCGCCAGGCGGCGCCAAGGACCTCCGAACCCGCATAATCGGCCCGGCATCGACCGGGCCTTCGAAGAAAGCCCGATCGATGACCGACTATTCGCCCCGCCTCTTCACGACCGACGCCGAGATCGAGCATCTCGGCGAAGGCCTGCTCGCGTGCAGTCTCGCGCGCCCCGAATGGACGCATGAGGCGCATCTCGCCTCGTGCCTCTATCTGCTCACCCGCCGCCCCGACCTGGATGTCGACCGCCAGATCGCAGGCATCATCTCGCGCTTCAACGAGAGCGTCGGCGGGGTGAATGACGAGACCCAGGGCTATCACGACACGATCACCCACGCCTATGTCGCGGGCGTCCGCCTGTTCCTCCGCCAGACCGGCGAGACCGGGCTCAAGGAACAGGTCAACGCGCTGCTCCTCTCGCCTATGGGCAAGCGCGAATGGCCGCTCGGCTTCTATTCGAAGGAGCTGCTCTTCTCGGTCCCCGCACGGATGGGCTTCGTTCCGCCAGACCTGGCGCTTTTGCCCTGATTTGGGGGTGCGGGTGGCTATTTCGGCCCCCGCACCCTATATACCCGTCATCGCGCGGCAAATCCTTCGTAGGCGCCGGCGGCTGAGAGACCAAATGCGCTCCCGCTTACACTCCCGGGAGCCTTGTATGGACCTCAACTATCTCATGCACCGGCAACAGGTGTCGCTGATGCGTGCCGATGCGGCGACCTGCACCAGTTCGCGCTATTCGCATCGCGTGCTTGCGGAGGGTTATGGCGATCGCATCCGCACGCTCCAGCTGGAGCTCGGTGCGGGCGTCGTCGCCGAACAGGCCGCCTGACGCATGGCGAAAGAAGAACTCATGACCCTCGACGGCCTCGTCGAGGAAGTGCTGCCCGATGGCCGCTTCCGCGTCTGCCTCGAGAATGATCATCGCGTCATCGCCTATACCGCCGGCAAGATGCGGCGTTTCCGCATCCGCACGCTCGCGGGCGACCGCGTTCAGGTCGAGATGTCGCCCTATGATCTCGACAAGGCCCGCCTCGTCTATCGCGAGCGTGTTGCCAGCAGCGGCTTTGCCCAGCGCAAGGGAGGACGGCGATGACCGAAGAAACCGCAGCCGTGGCCGAGGCCACACCCGAAAAACCCGGCTACAAGCGCTTCCGCCGCCCATTCAGCGCGGTCCGCCTCGATCCCGCCGCCGCCGCGCGGCAGGGTAAGGCGGCATCGCTGGCCTATGAGCGGTTCAAGGACTTCGCCGCCGTGAAGCTGTTCCTGAACACGCATGACGATACGCTCGGCGGCCGCCCGATCGATCTGGCGGTGGCGAGCGCCGAAGGGCTTTCGTCGGTTGAGGCGTTTCTGGCGCGCTAGTTCCATGCTAGCCTCCCCGCGCAGGGTTCACGCGTAGGAGGTTTTCATGGGCATTCTCGACGGCATTCTCGGCCAGGTGACTGGAAACGCTGACGTGGCGAACCTCGCCGCGAAGGTTGGCCTGTCGCCGGAGCATGTCGAGTCGGCGGTCGCCGCGCTCGCCAAGTTCCACCCGATGCAGGGCGATACCGCCGAGGGCGCTGCGGCGCATACCGGGCTTCCGCTCGACAAGATCCAGGAGCTGATCGGCCATATCGGCGGCGAGGGCGCGCTGGCCAAATATGCCGGGATGCTCGACGCCGATGGCGACGGCAATCCGCTCGACGACGTCGCCGGCATGGCCGCGGGCCTGTTCGGGAAGAAATAAGCGATGATCCTGGCCGCGCTCCTCGCGCTCGCCGCGCCCGTCTCTGCCGCCACTGCGGAGAATTGGGTGCTCGTCACCACCGCGCCCAACGGGGTCGCCATCTATATCGACAAGGATGGGCTCGAGCGGAACGGCGACACCGTCATCGCCACCGAGCGGCACGATTATTCGGGCACGAACGACGCCCGCTACAGCGAGATGCGCGTGCGCACCGCGTATAATTGCGCCGCGCACACTCGCCAGGTGAAGTCCGCGACCGTCACCCCGGCGGGCGGCGGCGCGAAGCAGGAGATGACCTTCTCCGACAGCGAATCGCCCGTCGAGGCGGTCCGGCCGGATACGATCAGCGCCAGCATTTTCGCGCAGGCCTGCGGCTAGAAACGGCTTCAACCCGAGATTGAGAAAGGCAAGACCCATGCGTACCGCACTGTTCGCCGCCCTGACCCTGTTCGCGACCCCGGCCTTCGCCGCCATGGCCGAGGATTGGGCGCGCATCACCTCCACCGATACGGGCGCGGTCATCTATGTCGACAATGGATCCCTGCACCGCGAGGGCAATCTGATCGTCGGCGTCGAGCGCTGGGATCATCGCCAGGACAGCGAGGCGAAGCACCGCGAGGTCCGCATCCTCGCTGCCTATGATTGCCGCGGCAACACCTATCAGATCAAGGCCGCCGACGTCTGGGACGCCGACAATACCGCCCCGAAGCATTTCGACTGGACCCCGGAGGAATCGACCCCGCAGCCCGTCGATCCGGCGTCGATCGCGGGCACGATCCTGAAGCACGTCTGCTCGCGCAAGGTGTGAGTCCAAGTGCGTCATCCCGGCGAAGGCCGGGATGACGGCTATCGGCCCTTGCGGATTATCCCTTCCGTTCCGCAATATGCGCGTCGATGACCCTACCCAGCACGGTCATCGGCACATTGCCGCCGAGCACCACCGCATCGTTGAACGCGCGGAAGTCGTAGCGGTCGCCCAGCGCGGCCTTGGTCTTGTCGCGGAGGCGATTGATCTCGGTATGGCCGACCTTGTAGCCGCACGCCTGGCCCGGCCATGAGCAATAGCGGTCGACCTCGCTGGTCACTTCCTCGACCCCCGATCCGTTGGTCGTCGCGAACCATTCGATCGCCTGTTGCCGCGTCCAGCGCTTGGCGTGGAGCCCGGTATCGACCACCAGCCGGCACGCGCGGAACGCGATGCCCTGGAGATAGCCGAGCCGCTCGACCGGATTGGCGTCGTACACCGCCAGTTCGTCCGCCAGCTGCTGCGCGTAGAGCGCCCAACCTTCCGAATAGGCGTTGAACTGGAGGAGCGAGCGCACCAGCGGCAGCTTGAACGTATATTCGCCCTGCCACACATGCCCGGGGATCGCCTCGTGATAGGCGAGGTCGGGCAGGCTGAAGCGCCGGTGCAGGTCGGTGGTGCGCAGGTTAATCCAGAATTTGCCGGGGATCGTCCCGTCGATCGATCCGGGCCCGCCATAGGCGCCCGGCGCGCCCGGCTCGGCCTCGGGCGACATGCGCTTCACCTCGACATTGCCCTTCACCAGCGTGTGGAACGCCTGCGGCATGCGGCTGCGGATATCGTCGATGCGCGCGCGCAGGAACGCCATGATCTCGGCGCGGCCGGCGTCATTGTCCGGGAACATGAAGCGCGGATCCTTGCCCAGCGCGGTCATCCGCTCGCCCACCGTGCCGCTGGTAAAGCCTTCCTTGCGCAGGATCACGTCCATCCGCGCCTGCAGCTCGGCCAGCTCGTGCAGCCCCTGCTGGTGCACTTCCTCGGGGCTGCGCGTCGTGGTGGTGCCCGCGCTCAGCGCCCAGGCGTAATAGGCGTCGCCATCGGGGAATTTCCACACGCCCGCATCGCTCGTCGCCCTGGCGCGATGCTTCTCCAGCTCGCCGAGTTGGCGGTCGAGCGCGGGCGCGATCACCTGGCTGCAGATATCGAAGGCGCGCTGGCCGAAATCGCCCTTCATCCCCGCGGTGCGGTTTGCGACCGAGGTCACCAGCCCCCAACCGGCAATCTCGCCGCTGCGGGCGAGCTTCAATTGCTTCAGGCATTTGTCGAGCAGGAAATCGGGCGCGATAACGCCTTTTCCGGCCGCGATCTTCAGCCGTTGCGTCTCGCCGTCGAGTTGACCGGCATAGGCCGCCAGCCGGTCGATATAGGCCTCGCCATCGTCGCGATTCTCGATCCGGTGGTCGGTCTCGAGCAGTTGCGGCGTATCGAGAAACGCGCCGACATTCTGGATCACCACATAGGGCGAATTCCGCCAGCTGCCGACAGCGACGTCGCCATAGCCGAACCTGAACCCCTTGAGGGCGGACTCGAACGCGGTCTTCACCACATCGACATTGACGCGCATCGTGTGGCTGAGCTGGTTGGTATCGAGCGTGCCGAGCTCCGCCACCGACTTGGTCAGATGCGCCGCGACCGCCTGCTGCCCCTTCATCGACTTGTCGCTCAGCCGGTATTTGAGCTTGGCGCGCTTGTCCTTGTCGATTCCGAGCGACGTCGCGCCCTCGGGCCCGTCGCGCAGCAACTGCTCGGCCACGCGGTCGATCATCGCCTGCGCCCGGGCCTCCTCGGTCGGCGCGGCGAAGGCGCGGGCAGGGAGCGCCGAAAGCGCGGCGGTAGCGCCCGCTCCGATCAGCAGGTCGCGGCGATTGGTATGCATTCGGTCGGTCTCCGGAAAAATCAGCCCGCGGGCTCCACCTCGAGCGTGTTGCCGTTCGCACCGGTGATCCGCACATGTGCCCCTGCAGGCGCATCCGCCCCCCGCGCGGTCCACTCGCTGTCGCCGACGCGCACCCGGCCCTGGCCCGCGACGATCGGCTCGGCGACGGTCACCACCTGCCCGATCAGCCGCGCGACGCGGTCGTTGAGCAGGGGATCGCTGCTCTCCACCGGGTTGCGCGCATACCAGCGACGCCCGATCGCGACCGAGGCGGCCGATGCCAGTGCGAAGATCGCGATCTCGACGACGAGCGGCAGCGGCACCAGCAGCGCGATCGCGCCCGTCACCGCCGCACCCGCCGCGATGAAGACGAGGAAGATACCCGGGATCAGCAGCTCGATGATCGCCAGTAGCGCTGCCAGTCCCAGCCAGGCCAGCCCCGGCTGCGCGAGAATATCCTCCCAGCTCATCCCTGGCCTCCCGGCGAGAGCGGCACCGAAGGCCGCGCGGGGCGCGGTGTGGGTGGCGCGGGCGGCGTGCCGCCGCCGCCCAGCGCTTCCTTCGCGAGCTCGCCGATCCCGCCCAGCGTCCCGATCAGCGCGGTCGCCTCGACCGGGAACAGGATCGTCTTGGCATTGGGCGAGGTTGCGAACTTGCTGATCGCCTCGACATATTTCTGCGCGACGAAATAGTTGATCGCGGTCGCCGAACCCTTGGCGATCGCGTCCGAGACTGCCTCGGTCGCCTTGGCTTCCGCTTCCGCAGAACGCTCGCGCGCTTCGGCATCGCGGAAGGCAGCCTCGCGGCGGCCCTCGGCCTCGAGGATCTTGGACTGTTTCTGCCCCTCGGCGCGCAGGATTTCCGACGCCCGCGTGCCCTCTGCCTCGAGAATGTTGGCGCGCTTCTCGCGCTCGGCCTTCATCTGCCGGCCCATCGCGTTGACGATGTCGGCGGGCGGGCGGATGTCCTTGATCTCGACGCGGGTGATCTTCACCCCCCACGGGGTCGTCGCGTGGTCGACGACGTTGAGCAGCCGCGCATTGATCTCGTCGCGCTTCGACAGCGTCTCGTCGAGGTCCATCGATCCCATCACGGTGCGCAGGTTGGTGGTCGTCAGCTGGAGCAGCGCAACATAGAGGTCGCTCACCTCATAGGCTGCCTTGGCTGCGTCGAGCACCTGGAAGAACACCACGCCATCGGTGGAGATCATCGCATTGTCCTTGGTGATGATCTCCTGCCCGGGGATGTCGATCACCTGCTCCATCATGTTCACCTTGCGGCCGACGCGATAGAAAAAGGCGGGATAGAAATTGAGGCCCGGCTGGGCGACTGCGGTGAAGCGGCCGAAATATTCGATCGTGTAATGATAGCCTTGGGTGACGACCTTCACACTCGAGAAGAGGTAGAGCAGCACCACGACGAGCCCGAGCCCCGCCACCATCAGCATGTCCATTCCGAGTCCCCTCGCAAAAACTGGCCTTTGCTAGCATAGAGAGCGGCGATGAACACGCTGAACCGACCGGCGCCGCGTACGCTTCTCTTCCTTCCGGCCTCGAACCCGCGCGCCATCGAGAAGGCGCGAGGACTCGGTATCGACATGGTGATCCTCGACCTCGAGGATGCCGTCCGCGGCGAAGACAAGAGCGTGGCGCGCGTCGCCGCGGTGGCGGCTGCCGCACAGGGTTTCGGCGACCGGCTCTGCGCGATCCGCCTCAACGCCATCGACTCGGACGAGCATGCGGCGGATGTCGCCGCGGTCGCGGGCTCGGCCTGCGACTATGCCGTCCTCCCCAAGGCCGAAAGCGCCGGTGAGGCGGCGCGGGTGGCCCGGGCGCTCGGCAAGCCGCTCCTCGCGATGATCGAAACCCCGCGCGGCGTCCTGAATGCCGCCGCCATTGCGGATGTGCCCGACGTCGAAGGCCTGATCGCCGGCTCCAACGATCTGCGCGCAACGCTCCACATTCCCTCGGGCCGCGAAGGGCTCAGCCTCTCGCTCCAGACGATCGTGCTGGCCGCGCGCGCCGCGGGCATCTGGGCGATCGACGGCGTGTTCAATGCGCTCGAGGATGCCAAGGGCCTCGCCTCCGAATGCCGTCATGGCCGCTGGCTCGGCTTCGACGGCAAGTCGCTGATCCATCCCAACCAGATCCCGATCGCCGCGCAGGCTTTCGGGCCCAATTCGGAGGAGGTCGAAGAGGCGCGCGCGCTGATCGAGGCAGCTACTGGCGGCGCCGAGCGTTTCCGCGGCCGGATGATCGAATCGATGCATGTCGAGCAGGCGCGCGCGTTGCTCGACAGACTGGACGGGAAGCAGGATGCGAGCTGAGTTCAACGCGATCCATGAGGAACTGCTCGCCGCCATCGGCGAACTCGACCAGCTGACCCAGGAAAGCGAGCCCAACCAGTCCGCCGTGGCCTCGGCCCGCGCCCGCCTGAGCAAGGCCAGCGGCAAGCGCCGCGCCATGTTCGACATGGCCTGCAACTATCTGAACAAGACCGCGGCGCCCGCCGATGCGGAGACGCTCCGCGGGTTGCGCGACCTCAACGCCGCCCAGCTCAAGGCCTCGACGGCGCATATCGGCGCCTGGGGCCTGCGCCAGCTCGTCGCCGACTGGCCCGGTTATGTCCGCACCGCGGCGCCGATGCGCCAGTCGATGCGCGACCTGATCGCCGCGGACCGCAAGACCTTGTTGCCGATGCTGGACCGGGCAGGGGGTTGAGCCTGTCACCGGGGCTAACCCGGAGATGCATGTTAACGTTTTGAACATCCGCCAAGTTATTATGACTTATGGCTGATTTGCGGACCCTGCACGACGAATTGCTCGCGGCGCTTGCCGAGATGGAGGCGCTGACCGCGCGTCCTTCGTGCGACGAATCCGAGCTGTCGCGCCTCCGCTACCGCCTCTCGCGGGTCAGCGGCGAGCGGCGCAGGCTCGTCGAGCAGATGTGCCTGTCGCTGGCCGATCACGTGACGGGCGACCAAGCCGAGCGGCTGCGTGCCGTCCATGCGAGCAGCCTCGAGGCACGTGCCGCTTCCAACGCGCATATCGGCGCCTGGAACATTCGAGAGGTCGCCGCGGACTGGGAAGGCTATCGCCGCGCTTCGGCGAAGATGCGCGCGATCATGCACGCGCAGATCGCCGCCGAGAAGGCCGCACTCTGTCCGCGCGTGGTTCGCGCCTGACCCCCTAGCGCATTCCAGAACCCGCGTTTACATGGGCCGCCAACTTCCGACTCAGGACTTGGCGCGCCCCATGGATATCCCCCTCGGCCTTACCTTCGACGATGTTCTCCTGTTGCCGGGGGAATCGGAGGTTCTGCCCAGCCAGGCCGATACGCGGACGCGCGTCACCCGCGGCCTCGCGCTCAACATCCCGATCCTCTCCTCGGCGATGGATACCGTCACCGAGGATGCGATGGCGATCGTGATGGCGCAGCTCGGCGGCATCGGTGTGCTCCACCGCAATCTCGATATCGAGCAGCAGGTCGAGGCGGTCCGCCAGGTCAAGCGGTTCGAGAGCGGGATGGTGGTCAATCCGATCACGATCGCGCCCACCGGAACGCTGGCCGAAGCGCGCGCGCTGATGGAGCATCACCGGATCAGCGGCATTCCCGTGGTCGAATCCGGCGGCAAGCTGGTGGGGATCCTCACCAACCGGGACGTCCGCTTCGCGGGCAATCCCGACCAGCCCGTCTCCGAGCTGATGACGCACGAGAATCTTGCCACGGTTTCGGCCGATGTCGGCAAGGAGGACGCGCGCCGCCTGCTCCATCAGCGCCGCATCGAAAAGCTGCTGGTGGTCGATGACGCCTATCGCTGCATCGGGCTGATCACCGTCAAGGATATCGAGAAGGCGGTGAACTACCCCCATGCCACCAAGGACGAGGCGGGCCGCCTGTGCGTCGCCGCCGCCACCACCGTGGGCGACAAGGGTTTCGCGCGCACCGAGGCGCTGGTCGATGCCGAGTGCGACCTGATTGTGATCGACACCGCGCACGGCCATAATGTCGAGGTCAGCCGCGCGGTCGAGCGCGTCAAGAAGCTGTCGAACCGCGTCCAGGTGATCGCCGGCAACATCGCCACCGCCGAGGCCGCCAGGGCGCTGATCGGTGCGGGCGCGGACGGGCTCAAGGTCGGGATCGGCCCCGGTTCGATCTGCACCACACGCGTGGTCGCCGGCGTCGGCGTTCCCCAGCTCACCGCGGTGATGGAGGCCGCGAACGAAGCGGCGAAGTCGGGCGTCCCCGTCATCGCCGATGGCGGCATCCGCACGTCGGGTGACATCGCCAAGGCGCTCGCGGCGGGCGCCGGCAGCGCGATGATCGGCTCGCTGCTGGCGGGCACCGAGGAAGCGCCGGGCGAGACCTTCCTCTATCAGGGCCGCGCCTATAAATCGTACCGTGGCATGGGCTCGGTCGGCGCGATGGCGCGCGGTTCGGCCGACCGTTATTTCCAGCAGGATATCAAGGACCAGCTAAAGCTGGTGCCCGAGGGCATCGAGGGTCAGGTCCCGTTCAAGGGCCCCGCACGCGAAGTGATCCACCAGCTGGTCGGCGGCGTGAAGGCGGCAATGGGTTATACCGGCGCGAAGACGATCGAAGAGCTTCAGCGCAAGGCTCGCTTCGTCCGCATCACCAATGCCGGGCTGCGCGAAAGCCATGTCCATGACGTGACGATCACGCGGGAAGCGCCAAACTACCCAACCCGCTGAAAGACGGCGGCGTTCCCTCCGCCGCCGCTCATCGGCGCGCCTTCAGAAGTGGAATGACAGCGTAAACGCAAGCCGTTCGTCGCGTAGATCCACTCGGGTGCTCCCCGGGACCGCACCCGTGTTGGCGGGCGGATGGTTGCCGCTGCCGTCGGTGATCGTCGCGCCGCTATTGACGGGCGTTGCCGCGCCCAGCGCAAGGGTCTTGGCGCCGAAATTACTGTGACGATAATCGATTCCGATGCTGAAACTCCCGGCCAGCCGGTAGTCGATCCCGGCGCCCGCGGTCCAGCCAATGAAACTGTTCCTGGCTGTGCTGGTGGCGACTGCGGGGCCATAAGGACCGAAATTGGCGACGGTGCAGGGCGCCGTGCAGGGAGCAGCGGGTCCGCCGGGATCGGTATAGGTGTCGATCGCGGTCAGCTGCGCTCGCGTGCCCGCAACGCCACCGCTCGCGTAGAGCAATGCCTTGCCGGTGGCGAAGCCGAGCCGCAGCCGGGCGGACCAGTCATAGTCCTTCTTGACCGTGCGCGTTGCGACCACGGTCGAAACGGGCGTCAGGACTGTAACGGGCAACGAGGCCGTGCTCGATGTCCCGCTCGATGATTGGCCAAAATTGCCGCCCAGTTCGACGCCATAGACAAAACCTCCCGACTGGCCGAGCCAACCAAAGGCCGCGCCCCCGGAAAAGCCCGTTTCGGTATCCGAGCCCGACGTTGCGACACTGGTCCCGGGGACGACGACGAGTCCGCGCCCGGGCACGATCAGGTTGGTGACCTGGTTCACGGAATCGGTGCTGGAAGTCGTGACCTGCTGGCTGTCACCGGCTGCGGAGACCGAAATATAGGGACCCGACCAGTCTTCCACTTCCTGCTCTTGTGCGAAAGCCGGGGTCGCGAGGACAAGGAGAACCGAAGCACCGAACAGCCGCACCATAACGCCTCCGTCTTTGAACCTGTTTGAGGCGGGAAACTGCCGAAGCGGCCGTGGCGTGACCACTCACGGATTTGAGAGTTGACGGCGTGGTCTTTGCTTGAATCGGGTGTGCGCCACGGATACACTTCGCCGCGCCGCAATCATTCGGGACAAGCGCGTGAGTCCTTCGTCCGCCATCGCCAACGGCATGATAGAGGCAGCGCTCGCCGAAGGGTCGCCGGCCGAGATCAGCGCGGGCTTCCTGCACGCGGCGCGCGCGGCCGGCGCAAGCTATCTTCAAACCCGCGTCTATCGCCGCCCGGGCGTGCCGCTGACCTCCGCGACGCATTGGGCGGCGGGCGGCCTTGTCAGCCGGATCGCACCACCCGATTGGGCGGGCAGCGCGGCGTTCAACTATATCTGTTTCGAGAAGAATCCCTTGCTTGCCGCGATCCGCGAAAGCCGCACGCGATACCGGTTCGGCGACTTTGCGCCGCAGGAGGATCGGGCCTTCGGCGAATATTGGGAAGCCATGTCCGAAGCCGGAATGGCGGAAGCGCTGTGCGCGACCTCCTATGGCGCGGGCGGCAAGATTGCCTCGCTGCATCTCGGCGTGACCCATCGTGATTTTGTGAAGGGCGAGGCGGAGGCGATCCAGCGCGCGGGGCTGGTTCTGACCGAACGCCTGATCGACCTCGCCGAACCTCCGGCCCGTGAAGACGTGACGCTAAGCGTCCGCGAGCACGATGCCCTGCGCTATGTTGCCGATGGCAAGACCGACTGGGAGATCGGCGTCATCCTTGGCGTGTCGCAATCGACCGCGCGGTTCCACATCGATAACGCGCGGCGTAAATTGGGCGCCGTCAACCGGGCACAGGCGGTCGCGCGTATGGCCGTCCGCCGGCTGATCTAAGCGCGAAGGTGCGACTGAATCGCACGCGCGCCAACCAGAAGACCATCAGCCCGAGCGGCGCAAAGCCCAGCGCGAACAGGACAGGGGATCCGCGCACCACCGCGGGCATCACGCCCTGCTGGCCAATGAAGAACGATCCGGTCGCGATGAAGAAGGCGAAGCACATCCGCCAAAGGTGACGCGAGATGCGCTGCTTCGTGCTCAGCGGCGCGCGCAGGATCGCGTTGAGATCGAGCAGCCCGGCCAGCAGGCAGAAGCCGCCCATCGCATAGACGGGTCCCGGACCGACAGGCGTTTTCGCGACTCCGCTGGCGGCTCCCCAGAACATCGCCCCGGCGGTCAGCAGCGCGGCGGCGCAGGCCAGTTTCTCGAACCAGCCCGTCATCCCGTCGCGCCGCCGCGCCGCGACCCACGACGTCAGGATGAAATAGCAGACGAGCGCCCCGCTTACCGGCGACCCGGGCGGGTTCCGATACGGTTCGAGGATCGCGACGGTCACACCCAACACCATCATCGCCGCGAAGAAGCCCGTCCCCGCCAGCGCGTGCCAACGCCCGCCCTTGCGCACCGACACGGCCAGCGCTCCGCAGACCAGCGCGATCAGCCCGCCTGCGATATGGATCCACAGGATCACGCTCCGTCCTCCCCCGGCGCGTACCGCAGCAGATCGCCCGGCTGGCATTCGAGCGCCTCGCAGATCGCCTCGAGCGTCTCGAAGCGGATGCCGCGCGCCTTGCCGGTCTTGAGGATCGACAGGTTGGCGAGGGTGATCCCCACCTTCCCCGCAAGCTCGGTCAGGGTCATGCGCCGTGCGTAGAGCATGTTGTCCAGGGTCACGACGATCGCCATCAGATCATCGCCCCCAGATCGGCGCGGATGCGCGTGCCTTCCTCGAAGACCCGTGCGAGCACGAATACCAGCACCACCGCCAGCCAGCCCGACAGGCCGGCCCATTGCCAGTCGATATGCGATCCCGCCGCATTCATCAGCCGCGCCATCACCCCGGAGACCAGATGGAGCAGCTGCAGCCCGAGCAGGCACCAGGCGATCGTCTTCAGCCGCACCGCATTCTCGGGCACGAACGGATCGCCTGCGCGCACCGTCTCGATGATCGCCAGCACCCGCATCAGCATCACATGCACCGCCGCGACCGTCACCGCCGCGAACAGCATCCACAGGCGCAGCACCGGGATCAGCATCCCGCCACGCACGGACGGCTGCTTGGCGAAGAAATCATGGAAGACCGGCTCGAAAACGAAGCTGCCGGGCAAGGCGAGGACGATCAGCACCCCCGCGAACAGGTTGAACCCGATCAGGATCCAGAGGAACGCACGCGACAGAGCGAGCGCAGCAGGTTGAGCGGCGGGCAAAGCGAATCTCCCGAATCATTATCGTATAACGATAAGGTGGATATCGTTTTGCAGCAATATCCTTATTGCTAGGCGATGTGTGTGCTAGCTCCGCTCGAGCGCCACCACCTCATAGTCGCTCAGCCCCTGCACGATGAGGCGCACCGTCGAACCCCGCTGCTTGACCGTCAGCGGCTTGCCCGACCGCAGCAGCGTCGCCTTCACCGGCCGCGCGTCCGCCAGCACCATCCGCACCCGTTGCGCCCCCAGCGGAACCGCGCCGCGCGACGCGGTTGCTCGGAAGCCCGGCTGCGTGTGGTTGACCAGGTGGAGCGCATAGCCCGCCTCGCTCTCCCAGCCATAGGTCTCGATCAGCCCGTCGCCCTGCACACTGATCGGCGCGCTGTCGCCCAGCTGCCAGCGCAGGGCGTTCAGCACCAGATCGCCCTGGTCCCCCGCGCCCGAGCGCCAGTAACCCGCCTCGACATCCCCGGCGAAATAGACCTGCCGCCCGCCGCCCGGCCATTCGTGCACCGCGACCGTCGGAAAGGCGGTATGCGGCTGCCGGCTATAGACGCCTTCGGTCGGATACCAGGGATATTGCGCGACATGCGTCAGGATCTGCGCACCCTCCACCGCGATCGGCACGCGGCAGCTCGATCCCTGGATCCAGCCCGCGTCCTCGAACCCGGCGACGATCGGGTGCCGCACCTCGATCCGCTGCACCGCCGCCGATCCGGGGAAGGGGACGCGCGCATCTGTCCGCCCGCGCCCATAGCTTTCGCGCCGCCCGATCCGCCGCATCCCGAACAGGCCGGCCAGCGCAAATTCCGACCGCTCGCCGCCCTTTTCATCGTACAGCCCGGTCTCGAAGGTCGCGAGCACCGATCCGCCGCCGGCCGCGAACGCAGCAACCGCGCGCGCCTCGCCATCGCTCATCAGCGCGATATTGGGCAGTACCAGCAGCTTGTACTTCGCCAGCACCTCGGCGCGCAGGTCGGTCTCCATGATCACGTCGAACGCGATCCGCGCTTCGGTCAGCAGCTGGTACATGCCCTGCAACGCATCGAGCGGATCGGTCCCCGCCGGCGCCTGGTCGAGCCGGTTGGTCCGCTGCGACACCACCAGCGCCACGTTCGCGATCGAGCGGAGATTGTGGAAATGCCTGTCGTGCTCCGCCTGCCACGCTAGCAGCTCGCGCCCCACCTTCTGCCAGCGCCGGTCCTCGTGGAACCCCTGCTGGAACCCCAGCCAGTGATAATGGACCACGCCGCCGGCCGCGAGCGTCTGGTGCATCCGCGACAGCACCTCCGCCCGGTTCCCCGTCACGTTGCGCCAGCGGATATCCCCCGAAATCTCATAGCCCGCGGTGATGTTGGTCACCGGCCGGTCGCCGACGATCGCCTTGCCGATCCGCGTCTGCTGGCTCGCGTCCCAGGCCGGCGCGCCCATGCCGCCGCGCCCCTGATTGTCCGCCATGAACCAGGGCGCCGTCGCCGCCAGCGCCGAAAGATCGAGATTCCCTCCGCGAAACCCGCCCCCCAGATTGCCGGTGAAGATCAGGGCCGGGTTGGCCTTCGCCACCAGCGCTTCATATCCCCGCCACAGCTCGACCGCGCGCTTCAGGAATGCTTCCTGATAGGTGCGCGACTTGGGATCGCCGATCTTGCGGCATTCGGAGCAGTAGCAGATCACCGCATCGGCGCTCGGCCAGCCATTGGTGTAGATGCCATCGACCGGATAGCGCGCCAACACCTCGTTCCACAGCCGCGGCACGAAATCGGTCATATAGTCGCTGAACTGGCAGGTCGGCGCGAACTCCGACGAAGCCGAGGGATCGTCCGGCGCCCCCACCAGCGATCGCCGCACCAGCGCGCCGTCCTCGGTCCGGCAGAACCAGGCCGGATGCTTCTCGGCGAGCGCGCTCTTGGCGATATCGATGCTGAACCGCGCCATCACCCGGATCCCGCGCGCCTTGGCGGCCTTGACGCATTCCCCGAACAGGTCCCGCCCGTTCAGCCACGCGCTCACCGGCAGATCGGGGAGAGCGGTCGGATAGAAAGCGACGACGTTGGTGCCGCTGAGGTACGTCATCTGCGCCTTGCACGAAGCGAGATAGTCCGCCCATGCCGCGACATCGAACCCTTCCGGATCGCGCTCGTTGAAATTGACATGCACGATCCGCTTCATCCGCTGGTGCCAGGCGTCGGCGGGATAGGGCGCGCGGGCGGAGGAAGGGGATGTCCCCGCGGCCTTGGCCGCGCCCGCAGCAAGCGCCGCCCCCGCCATCAACGTGAAATCGCGGCGGCTGGCGTCCATGGCGGGTCCCCTGATGGCGTGTCGCAGGGGATCATATCGATGGAGCCAACTTAGACAATTGGCCCTCGGCTATGGCCGGACGATTTCGCCGTCTTCCTTGGTGAATTCGGCCGGAACCCGATCCAGCAGTGCCAACACCGCCTCGGAGGGCCGGCAGAGCTTCGTGCCCTTTGGCGTGACCACGATCGGCCGGTTCACCAGCACCGGATGCTTCAGCATCGCCTCGAGGATCGCCTCGTCGCCCGCCTCGGGATCGAGCAGGCCCAGTTCGGCTGCGGGCGTGCCTTTCTCGCGCAGGATATCGCGCGGGGCAGCACCCATATCCGCCAGCAATTCCTCGAGAAGCGGCCGCGTCCAGCCGGCCGTCAGATAGTCGACGACCCTCGGCGCGTACCCGGCCGCCTCGATCATCGCCAGCGTGTTGCGCGAGGTGCCACAGGCGGGATTGTGATAGATGGTGACCGGAAAGGCCTGGGTCATGACGGGGGCTCCTCTTTCAACAGCCATCCGAAGAAACCGAGCGCGGCGACCGTTCCCGCCAGCTGCCCCGCGACGAAGACCGGGACCGAGGCCGGCGCGATCCCGGCGAAGGTGTCGGATAGGCTCCGCGCGACCGTCACCGCCGGGTTGGCGAACGAGGTCGAGGCGGTGAACCAATAGGCGGCGGTGATGTAAAGCCCCACCGCGACGGGGACGAAGTCGGGCCGGGCGCGCCGGACACCCAGGATCGTCCCGATCAGCCCGAAGGTCGCGATGCCCTCCGCCAGACCCTGCGCCAAGCCGTCGCGCGCCTTGTGCGACAGCTGCAGGACCGGCTCGGCGAACATCGCGTGCGCCAGCCACACGCCGAGGATCGCGCCTGCGAACTGGACGGCGATGTACGGCATGGCGGCACGCGGTGGCATTTCGCGCTTCGCGAGGAAGACCAGCGTCACCGCCGGGTTGAAATGCGCCCCCGATACCGGGCCGAACATCTGGATCAGCACGATCAACCCCGCGCCGGTCGCGATCGTATTGCCCAGCAGCGCGATCGCGTCGTTGCCGCTCGCCAGGCGCTCGCCCATGATCCCCGAGCCGACGACAATCGCGAGCAGCATCGCCGTCCCGGCGAATTCGGCGGCGAGGCGGCGCGATAGCGTCATTGGGCGCAACACCCGGTATCGGCCGCGAATTCGCCCAGCGATCCGCAGATCTCGGGTCGCCCGGCGCAGCAATCGGCGACAAGGAAGCCCAGTAGGTCGCGCATTCGCTCATAATCGGCCGAATAGATGATCGAACGCCCCTTGCGCCGCGACTGGATCAGCCCCGCATAGCCCAGGATCGTCAGATGCGTCGACAGCGTGTTGGGCAGCGCCCCGACCTCGCGCGCGATGTCGCCCGCCGCCACGCCTTCCGCCCCGGCACGGACCAGCAGGCGGAACACGGCAAGACGGCTGGCATGCGCGAGCGCGGACAGCGCCTCTACCGCGGTTGGCAGCTGCATCAGCAGCACGCCTTGGCGGCGGGCTGCGGAATCGCTTCGTCCTCGCCATAGGAAGTGGCTTCGCCATGCGTGAAGAAGGTCTCCCAACGCACGCCGGCGGTGTCGGTGACCCAGGACTTGTCGGATTTGGCGTAGCAGCAGGTCGTGGCCTGCTGGTCGAAGGTCTCCGATCCCGCGGCCTTGAGCCGTGTCGCCAGTTCGGCGAGCTCCTCGGTGCTGTCGACCTGCACGCCGACATGATCGATCCCCGGCGCGCGTGCCCGCGCCGAGATGGCGAGGTTCACACGCGGATCGTCGAGCATCCACTTCGCATAATCGGGCTTGGTCACCGAGGGCGGCGCGTCGAACAGCGTGGAATAGAAGCCGATGGCCTGGTCGAGGTCGGGCACGCTGATATGCATGTGCAGGCGCTTCATGGGCATCTCCATCGATTCGAGTATTCGACGATAGCCGAAATATCGAATTTGAAAAGCCCCGGAGGTGGCTGGTGCGACGCTCTTCCCATGTAGGAGTTCCTCTGCTCTACGCCGCGCCATGACCCCCGCCGCGCGCACCCAGGCTGCCATCGAGCTGCTCGACCAGATCATCGGCGCCGCCCGCGATAATGGCGCGGCGGCCGACACGCTGATCGCCCGATGGTTCGCCGCGCGCCGCTATGCCGGGTCGAAGGACCGCCGCGCGATCCGTGAGCTGGTCTATGACGCGGTCCGGCTGCTCGGCGAACGGCCCGGGAGCGGCCGCGCGGCGATGCTCGCGCTCGTGGCGGAGCGGCCCGGGCTGGCCGAGGCGTTCGACGGCTCGCCCTATGGCCCCGCCGCGATCGATCCCGGCGAGCCGATCGCGCGGCCCGGCTATGTGCCCCATTGGCTGGTCAAGCCGCTCCGCGCCTCGGAGATTGGCGCGGCGGACCAGGCGGCCCTGCTCGCCCGCGCCCCGCTCGATCTGCGCGTCAACCGCCTCAAGGCCGATCCCGCCCAGCTCGCCGCCGAAATTCCCGATGCCGAGCGGCTCGATTTCGTCCCCGATGCGCTGCGCCTGCCGTCCGATACCCGGATCGACAATCTCCCCGCCTATAATCAGGGCGAGATCGAAGTGCAGGATGCGGGCAGCCAGCTCGTCACCCTCGCGGCCCGGGCCGAGCGCGGCCACCGCGTCGTCGATCTGTGCGCCGGGGCGGGTGGCAAGACGCTCGCGCTTGCCGCCGCGATGGGCAATGTCGGGCAGCTTCTGGCCTGCGACATCGTCCGCGACCGCCTCCAGCGGCTCCCCGAACGCGCCGCACGCGCCGGGGTGAGCATTGCCGAGACACGCCTGCTCAATCCAGGCCAGGAGGCGCACCAGCTCGCGGACCAGACCGGCCGCGCCGATATCGTCTTCGTCGATGCCCCCTGTTCGGGAACGGGTACCTGGCGCCGCAATCCCGAGGCACGCTGGCGGCTGACGCCCGATCGGCTCGCCAAGCTGGTCGCGACGCAAAAGGCGATCCTCGATCTGGCGGCAGGCCTGGTCCGTCCCGGCGGCGTGCTGGTCCATGTCGTCTGCTCGGTGCTCGATGCCGAGGGGGCTGGGCAGGCTTTGGCCTTTCTGGAGCGCCATCCGGGCTGGACCGCCGAGCCGCTCGCGCTGGGCGCGGGCACCGCGCGCGGCCCCGGCATTCGGTTGACCCCGTTGTCCCACTCGACGGATGGATTTTTTGTCGCAAGGATGCGGCGGCCATGATAGCCCCGCGAGTCCAAGCCCCGGAGATGTTGATGCGAGTTTTTGCTGTCTCGGCCGCCGCAGCGCTCATGCTGCTGACCGTTTCCACCGGCCTGATGGCCCAGCGGCCCGACGATCAGATCGATCCCAAATCGGTCGCGCTGGTCCAGCAGGGGCTGACGCAGAAGGCGTCGGGCAATTTCGACGGCGCGATCGACTCGCTCGAAACCGCGCTCGCGGTCGATCCGCGCAACCGCGCCGCGTTCATCGGCCTGGCCGAGATCGCCCGGGCGCGCGGGCTCTATGGCCGCGCGATCCGCCTTTATACCGAGGCTTTGGCGCTCGAGCCCAACGATGTCGCGGCGCTGCGCGGCCAGGGCGAGGCGATGGTCCAGAAGGGCGCGGTCGAGAAGGCCAAGGGCAATCTGGCGCGCATCCGCACGATCTGCGGCACCAGCCCGTGCAACGACGCGACCCTGCTCGCCGCCGTGATCGACAAGGGCCCGCCGGCCAGCGTCGTCGCCGCGACCAACCCGCCGGATGCGACGCCGGCCAAGCCCTGACCCGATTTGCGATCCTGCGAAATCAGGAGCCCAGGGTTACGAGGGGACAGCGCTTGAGGCTCTGGACTCCATTCGCGTCTGGGCTTTGCAGGGCGTGGTTCGTAGAGTCCGCTCCCCAAGCCCTTGCAATGTAGGATTTCGCCTGCTTGGCTCGCGCAGCCGGTCGCTCCGCCCGCTCTTTGGCCCTGTCGATCCGCACCTGGTGAACCAGGCCTTTTCCCCCGGGAACTGCGCGGCGCAAGACATGCGCGATAGTGTGAAGCTAGTGTCAACTTTCACATGCTGGGACGGCCCAGCCTCCTGCGCAAATCGAGCCCGGACCCTAATCGGGCAGTTGCCGGTTCGCTTCGAGCACGGTGCCCGCGAGATAGAGTGAGCCGAGGATCAGGACTGCGCCGGTGCCGGCGGGAAGCGCGGCGAGCGCCTGCGGGACATCGCCGGCGGTGGTGGCTTCAAGGCCCAGCGCCTGCCCGATCCGTGCGAGCGCCGCCGGGGCATGATGCTCGTGACCCGGCACCGGGACCGCGGTGATTCCCGACAGCAGCGGCGCGAGCGGGGCGAGCAGGCCGTGCGGATCCTTGTTGGCGAGCATGCCCAGGATCAGGTAGCGCGGGCCTTTGGGCGCGACCTGGCGCAGCGTTTCGGTGACTGCGGCGGCGGCGGCGGGGTTGTGACCGCCGTCGAGCCAGACCGGGGCGGGAGCGAGCGCGGCGAGCGGGCCGGGCGCGAGAGGCTGCATCCGCGCGGGCCAGCGGGCGTTGCCGGCGGCGGTCGAAAGGGCGTCGTCGGGAATGGTCAGCGCCGACTGCGCCCGCAGCAGCGCGATCGCCAGCGCGAGATTGGCCGGCTGATGCGGCCCGGCGAGCGCGGGGAGGGGCGTTTCGATCTCCCCCCGGGCATCGGCATAGCGGAGCTGGCCGTCCGCCGCGGACCAGTGCCAGCCATCGCCTTCCATCAGCAGCGGCGCCCCCGCCTCCCGGGCAACCTGCGCGACCCGCGCGGCGATATCCCCGGCGTAGCGCATCGTGACCAGCGGCACGCCGGGCTTGGCGATCCCGGCTTTCTCGCCCGCAATCTCGAGCAGGGTATCGCCGAGGAAGCTCTGATGGTCGATCCCGAGCTGGGCGATCCCGGTCGCGGCGGGGCGCGGGAGGACGTTCGTCGCATCGAGCCGCCCGCCGAGCCCCACCTCGATCACACAGGCATTAGCGGGCGTGCGCGAGAAGGCGAGAAAGGCGGCGGCGGTGGTGACCTCGAAGAAGCTCGCCCCGATATCGCCGCCCGCATCGAGCACCTCTTCGAGCAGCGGCGCCAGCATGGCATCCTCGATGAGATGCCCCGCCAGGCGGATACGCTCGTTGAACCGGACGAGGTGTGGGCTCGAATAGACATGAGCGCGCAAGCCCGCCGCCTCGATCGCCGCGCGCAGGAAGGCGCAGGTCGATCCCTTGCCGTTGGTCCCGGCGACATGGAGCACCGGGGGGAGGCTCAGGTGCGGGTCGCCGATGCGGGCGAGCAGCGCGGTGATCCGCTCGAGACCGAGGATATCGGCGCCGGGGGAGAGCGCGGTCAACCGGTCGAGCTGGCGCTGGACCGGGGGGGAGGAAGAGGTAGCGTGGTCGGGCACTTTCGGGTGCTACGCCGCCTTCTTCCCCTCGCAGAGCAACCCGATCAGCTGCCCCAGCGTCTCGCGCAGGTCCTTGCGGTGCGTCACCATGTCGACCAGCCCGTGATCGAGATAATATTCGCTCGTCTGGAAATCGTCGGGCAGCTTCTCGCGGATCGTGTTCTCGATCACGCGGCGGCCGGTAAAGGCCAGGGTGGCGCGGGGCTCGGCGATCTGGACGTCGCCCAGCATCGCATACGCCGCCATGACGCCACCCGAGGTCGGGTCGGTCAGCACCACGATATAGGGGAGCCCCGCATCGTGGAGCATCTCGATCGCCACGGTGGTGCGCGGCATCTGCATCAGCGACAGGATGCCCTCCTGCATCCGCGCGCCGCCCGAAGCGGTGAAGACGATATAGGGCGCGCGCGCGCCGATCGCGGCCTCGACCCCGGCGATGAACGCCTCGCCCACCGCCTGGCCCATCGATCCGCCCATGAAGGCGAAATCCTGCACCCCGATCACCGCGTGGCGGCCGAGGATATTGCCGCTGGCGTTGATGAACGCGTCGGGCTCGCCGGTCTCGGTGCGCGCGGTGCGCAGGCGATCGACATAGCGCTTCGAATCGCGGAACTTGAGCGGGTCCTCGGCCACTTTCGGGCTGGCGAGAACGGTGTAGCCGGGATCGAACAGATGCTCGAACCGCTCGGCGGGGCCGATCCGCTCATGATAGTCGCAGGTCGGGCAGACACTCAGATTCTCTTCGAGCTCCTTGACGAAAACCATTGTCCCGCAACCCTTGCACTTGTGCCAGAGATTGTCTGGCGTCTCGCGCTTGGTGACATAAGCGAGGGCATTTCGGACTCTCGAGATCCAGGTCATGCGACTTCCTTGGCGGCGGCGATCGCCGTCTTGAGCGAATGGATATAGGCGCGGACGGGTTCCGGCGCATCCTCGCCGTGCCGGCCGACCAGTTCGACGATTGCCGATCCGACCACGACACCGTCCGCGACACGGGCGATCGCGGCGGCCTGGTCGGGGGTGCGCACGCCGAAACCGACCGCGACGGGGAGCGTAGTGGCGCGCTTGAGCCGGGCGACCGCGCTTTCGATGCTGTCCTGCGCGGCCTGCTGGAGGCCGGTGATCCCGGCGACCGAGACATAATAGAGGAAGCCGCTCGCCCCTTCGAGCACCGCGGGCAGGCGCGCGGTGTCGGTGGTGGGGGTGGCGAGGCGGATATTGGCGACCCCGGCGGCGCGCAGGGCTTCGCCGAGACTGTCATCCTCCTCGGCGGGGATATCGACGCAGATCACCCCGTCGACGCCCGCCTCGGCGCAGGCGGAGGCGAACCATTCGGGGCCGCGCACGGTCATCGGATTGGCATAGCCCATCAGGACGAGCGGCGTCTCCGGATGGCGCTGGCGAAAACCGCGGGCGAGGTTGAACACGTCGGCGGTGCGGGTGCCCTTGCCGAGGCTGCGGAGGTTCGCGGCCTGGATCGCGGGGCCATCGGCCATCGGATCGGTGAAGGGCATGCCGAGCTCGATCACATCCGCCCCGCCCGCGACCAGTGCGTCGAGCACGGCGGCGGTGGGGCCATCGCCGGCGGTGACGAAGGTGACGAGCGCGGGGCCTTTGGCGAAGGCGGCGGCGAGGCGGGTCATCTTACGCCCCTTGTCACAGCTTCACCCCCAGCGCTTCCGCCACGGTGAAGATATCCTTGTCCCCGCGCCCGGATACATTCACCACAATGATCTGATCCTGACTCATTTCCCGTGCCTTGGTCTCCAAAGCTGCGAGCGCGTGCGAGCTTTCGAGCGCCGGAATGATCCCCTCGAGCTTGCAGCAGAGCTGGAAGGCGTCGAGCGCCTGCTGGTCGGTGATCGGCAGATAATCCACCCGCCCGCTCTCGTGCAGCCAGCTATGCTCCGGCCCGATCCCGGGATAGTCGAGCCCCGCCGAGATCGAATGCGCCTCGGTGATCTGGCCGTCCTCGTCCTGGAGGAGGTAGGTGCGGTTGCCGTGGAGGATGCCCGGGACGCCGCCATTGAGGCTCGCGGCGTGCTGGCCGGTCTCGATCCCGTGCCCCGCGGCTTCGATGCCGAGCATCGCCACGTCGGGATCGTCGAGGAAGGGGTGGAACAGCCCGATCGCGTTCGATCCGCCGCCCACCGCGGCGATCAGCAGGTCGGGCAGGCGGCCCTGGGCCTTGAGGATCTGCGCGCGCGCCTCGGTGCCGATCACGCTCTGGAAATCGCGGACCAGCTCGGGATAGGGGTGCGGGCCCGCGGCGGTGCCGATGATGTAGAAGGTGTCGTGGACGTTCGCGACCCAGTCGCGCAGCGCCTCGTTCATCGCATCCTTGAGCGTCTGCGCGCCGCTGGTGACGGGGGTGACCTCGGCGCCGAGCAGCTTCATCCGGAACACATTGGGCTGCTGGCGCGCGACATCGACCGCGCCCATGAAGACGGTGCAAGGCAGCCCGAAGCGTGCCGCGACGGTCGCGGTGGCGACGCCGTGCTGGCCGGCGCCGGTCTCGGCGATGATCCGCGTCTTGCCCATCCGCCTGGCGAGCAGGATCTGGCCGATACAATTGTTGATCTTGTGCGCGCCGGTGTGGTTCAGTTCCTCGCGCTTGAAATAGATTTTCGCCCCCCCGTAATGCTCGGTCAGCCGCTCGGCGAAATAGAGCGGGCTGGGGCGGCCGACATAATGCTCCATCAGGTCGTCGAACTCGGCCTTGAACGCCGGATCGGCCTTGGCCGCGCGATATTCGCGCTCGAGATCGAGGATCAGCGGCATCAGCGTCTCGGCGACGAAGCGGCCGCCGAACTGGCCGAAATGCCCGCGCTCGTCAGGCTGGGCGCGATAGGAGTTGGGGGCGTTCATTGCGGGTGCGGCTTTAGCAGTCTGGTCCGGAGTGTCGAGCCAAGTCGAGGCAGGGCTGTGCCAAGCCAGGCTTTCGCTATGCTAGGGCCTGTTGAGATTGATCGTGAGTTGATGACGGCTGCGGCGAGATAGATGCAAGCTTTGAAGCTCTGATCGGTTTTGTCGGCGCGCATGGCG
>NZ_JAPDOK010000006.1 GCF_026013415.1 Sphingomonas caeni | reverse complement strand
GCCCACCCCCTCCCTTGCCTCCCCGACTCCCCGCCCCCTATACCCCCCCCATGTCCGACGAAGACCTGTTCGCGTCCCCCAATGCCGTGCCCGGCACCTATGACGCCTCCTCGATCGAAGTGCTCGAGGGCCTCGAGCCCGTCCGCCGGCGCCCCGGCATGTATATCGGCGGGACCGACGAGCGCGCGCTGCATCATCTCGCCGCCGAGGTGCTCGACAATTCGATGGACGAGGCGGTGGCGGGGCATGCCAACCGGATCGAGATCGTGCTGGAGGCCGGCAACCGGCTGACCATCATCGACAATGGCCGCGGCATGCCGGTCGATCCGCATCCGAAATTCCCGGGCAAGTCGGCGCTCGAAGTGATCCTGTCGATGCTCCATTCGGGCGGCAAGTTCGACGGCAAGGCCTATGCGACCTCGGGCGGCCTGCACGGCGTTGGCGTCAGCGTGGTCAACGCGCTGTCGGTCGAAACCATTGTCGAGGTCGCGCGCGACCGCCAGCTCTATCGCCAGCGCTTCAGCCAGGGGAAGACGCTGGGGCCGCTCGAGCATCTCGGCGGCACGCCCAACCGGCGCGGCACCTCGGTCAGTTTCGTCCCCGATGCCGAGATTTTCGGCGAGATGCTGTTCAAGCCGTCGCGGCTCTACAAGCTGGCGCGGTCCAAGGCCTATCTGTTCGCGGGCGTCGAGATCCGCTGGAAATGCGATGCCTCGCTGATCGGCGACGAGACCCCGGCGGAGGCGGTGTTCCAGTTCCCGGGCGGGCTTGCCGATCACCTCAAGGAGCAGATCGGGGGCCGCGAATGCGCGACCGCCGATTTCTTTGTGGGGTCGCAGGATTTCCCGGGCGAGCAGCAGGGCCGGGTCGAATGGGCGGTGGCCTGGCCGCTGTGGAGCGACGGCAGCTATAGCTGGTATTGCAACACCATCCCCACCCCCGATGGCGGGACGCACGAGCAGGGCCTGCGCACCGCGCTCACCCGGGGGCTGCGCGCGTTCGGCGAGCTGGTGGGGAACAAGAAGGCCAAGGACCTGACCGCGGACGATGTGATGACCGGCAGCGAGCTGATGCTCTCGGTCTTCATCCGCGAGCCGCAGTTCCAGTCGCAGACCAAGGACCGGCTGACCTCGCCCGAGGCCGCGGCGCTCGTCGAGCGCGCGGTGCGCGACCATTTCGACCATTTCCTCGCCGACCATATGGACCGCGGCAAGGCGCTGCTGAGCTATGTGCTCGAGCGGATGGACGAGCGGCTGCGGCGCAAGCAGGAGCGCGAGGTCAAGCGCAAGACCGCGACCTCGGCGCGCAAGCTGCGGCTGCCGGGCAAGCTCACCGATTGCTCGGCGGACGATCCCGCGGGCACCGAGCTGTTCATCGTCGAGGGGGATTCGGCCGGCGGCTCGGCGAAGCAGGCGCGCGACCGCAAGACCCAGGCGATTCTCCCGATCCGCGGCAAGATATTGAACGTCGCGAGCGCGACCTCCGCCAAGATTCTGGCGAACCAGGAAATCGCCGACCTCATCCTCGCCATGGGCTGCGGCACGCGCAAGGACTGCGTCACCGACAATCTCCGCTACGAACGCATCATCATCATGACCGACGCCGACGTCGACGGCGCCCACATCGCCACGCTCCTGATGACCTTCTTCTTCCAGGAAATGCCCGAGCTGGTCCGCCAGGGGCACCTCTACCTCGCCCAACCGCCGCTCTACCGCCTCGTCTCGGGCAGCAAGAGCGCCTATGCCCGCGACGAAATCCAGCGTGCCGAGCTGGAGGAGACGCTGTTCAAGGGCAAGAAGGTCGAAGTCAGCCGCTTCAAGGGCCTAGGCGAGATGAACCCGAACCAGCTCAAGGAAACCACCATGGATCCCGCGAGCCGCGGCCTGCTGCGCATCACCCTGCCGCAGGAGTATGAGGAGCGCGCGGGGGTGAAGGACCTGGTCGACCGGCTGATGGGCAACAACCCCGCGCACCGCTTCGCCTTCATCCAGGAAAATGCCGCGCGCCTCGACGAAGAAGTGATCGACGCCTGAAATTGAAAGAAACCCGCTACGCCCCCGACTACCGACGTAGAGGGACATGATGGAGAGGGTTTCGATGCGCAGCCTGTTCGCCTGGATCGCCGCGCTGACGCTGGCCGTGCTCGCACCGCTCCCCGCCCCGGCCCAGGTCGCGCCCGCCGCGCCGGTAGCCTCGGAGCAGCTCAAGGCGCGGATCGCGGAACTCCCCGGGATCGTCGCGGGCACGGGCGATTTCGAGGGCTTCTTCGCCCCCGGCTTCCGCGCGCAGGTCACCAAGGCGCAGCTCGCCGAGCTTACCCGATCGATGATCCAGAGCGCCGGTCCCGTGACGCGCATCGAATCGATCACGCCGTTCAGCCCCTGGGCGGCGGAGTTCACGCTGGGGTTCCAGAACGGCCGGGTCACGGGGAAGATCGCGATCGATTCCAATGCCCCGCACCAGGTGATCGGGCTGCTCTTCACGGGGCTCAGCGGGCCGGAGAAGAGCCTGGACGAGGTGCTGGGGGTCTTGCGCGGGCTCCACGGGGTGACCGGCTATGCGATCGCGCGGCTCGGCGAGGGGGCGCCCCAGCCGATGCTCGGCGCCAATGCCGAGCGGCCCTTCGCGATCGGCTCCGCCTTCAAGCTCATCGTTCTCGCCGAGCTGGTCCGTTCGATCGAAGCGGGCGAGCGCAGATGGACCGACGAGGTGGTGCTCGACGGCAAGCTCCAGATCCCCGGCGGCGCCTATATCATGAGCCCGGCGGGCACCCGGGTGACGCTGCGCGAACTCGCCGCCAAGATGATCTCGGTCAGCGACAACAGCGCGACCGACATCCTGATCCATACGCTCGGCCGCGAGCGGATCGAGGCGATGCTGCCGGTCGTCGGCGTGGCGAACCCGGGGGGCATGCGTCCGCTCCTCACCACGCTGGAGATGTTCAAGCTCAAGGGCATCGATCGCGGCGAGCCCGGCCGCCAATGGCTCGCCACCGCCGAGGCGGGCCGCCGCGCGATGCTCCCCGCGCTCGATGCCGAACCGATCCTCGCGATCGACCAGAGCCTGTTCGCCGACGGCAAGCCGGTGATGATCGGCATCGAATGGTATGCGAGCCCCGCCGACATGGTCCGCATCATGGACTGGCTGCGCCGTCACACCGAAAGCGGCCCCGGCGCCGAGGCGCGCGCGATCCTGGCGATCAACCCCGGCGTGCCCCCCGCCGCCGCGGGCAAATGGCGCTATGTCGGCTTCAAGGGCGGATCGGAGCCGGGCGTGGTGAGCGGCACCTATCTGCTCCAGGCAATGAATGGCGACTGGTATGTGCTGAGCGCCAGCTGGAACGACCCGGACGCTGCGGTCGATACCGGGCGCTTCATCGGCCTGCTCGGCTCGGCGGTCGGCTTCAGCGCACCCTAGGGTCCCACTCCGCCTTGAGCAGTCCGTACAGCGTGGTGTCGCGTATCCCCAGATGCGTCTCCCATTCGGCGCGCAACCGGGCTTCGAGCGTGAACCCCAGCCGTTCGAGCAGCGCGCGCGAGGCGGCATTGTCCGGATCGGTATCGGCGACGACGCGGCGCTGCCCTTCCGCAAAGATCTGGTCGATCAACGCCGTCACCGCCTCGGTCGCCAAGCCGCCGCCCCAATAGGGGCGCATGAGCATATAGCCGATCTCGCTGACATTGCCCTGCCGCTTCTCGCCCGCGGCGGCGAGCCCGATCGCGGTGTCGCTGTCCTTGAGCGTGATCGCCCAGTTCCGCCAGGCCGGATCGGTCTTGGCGAGGTTTTCGCGGGTCTGCCCGATATCGGCGTACGGCGCGTTGGACCAATATTGCATCGTCTCGAAGTCGGCGAAGGCGGGATGCAGCGCTTCGGCATCGTCCACGCGCCGCGGCCGCAGCCGCAGCCGCGCGGTCTCGATCACCGGCGTATCGCGCGGACTGAGGCTCAATTATTGCCCCCGATGAAATCGCCCAGCGGCCCGAGCAGCGATCCCTCGCCGCGATTCTGCCCGCCCGAGGGCATCGCCGTCGCGATCACGCGTCCCGCGAGCCGCGCGAAGGGCAAGGACTGGATCCACACCTTGCCGGGCCCGCGCAGCCGCGCGAAGAACAGCCCCTCGCCGCCGAAGATCACGCTGCGCACCCCGCCCGCGGCGATCAGGTCGAACTCGACCGACGGCGTCAGCGCGGCGAGGCAACCGGTATCGACATGCAGCTCCTCGCCGGGCGCGAGCGTGCGCTCGACCACCATCCCGCCGAACTGGACGAACACCCAGCCATCGCCGTCGAGCTTCTGCATGATGAAGCCCTCGCCGCCGAACAGCCCGGTCATCACCCGGCGCTGGAAGGCGATCCCCATCGTCACGCCCTTGGCGGCGCAGAGGAACGCGTCCTTCTGGCAGATCAGCGTCCCGCCGATCTCGTCGAGCTTGAGCGGGATGATCGCCCCCGGCACCGGCGCCGCGAACGCCACCCGCGCCTTGCCCGATCCGTTGTGGGTGAAGACGGTGGTGAACAGGCTCTCGCCGGTCACAAGCCTTTTGCCCGCGCCGAGCAGCTTGCCCATGAACCCGCCCTCGCCGCCGCTGCCGTCGCCGAACACGGTGGTCATGCCGACGCTGGCATCCTTCCAGACGAGCGCACCGGCTTCGGCGACAGCGCTTTCGCCCGGATCGAGCTCGATCTCGACGAACTGCAGCTCCTGCCCCTTGATCTCGAAATCGATATCGTCGGCGACGCCGGGGCTGCGGCTGTGATGGGCCCAGGGGCTGGTGGACATGGGACGTCTCCTGCGGTCGTAAGTTGACACTAGCTTCACACTATCGGCGGTTTCGGCGGGTCGCACTCTGGTTGACACGGTTGGCACCCATATCGCGAAAACCGGCCTTCTGCGCCGCCACCTTCGATGCCGGTTCGGCAAGCGCTTGGCGGCGCGGCCAGGGAAGCAGGGCAAATCCTACATTGCAAGGGCCGTTGCCGGCCGGCCTGCTCTCGCGCCGCCAACATGCTCGTTATAATAACTCGTACAATAAATTACGTGCTGGGTAACCGGTATCAGTCGATCATTCGAGTTTCCTGGGAGAATGGGTTGCTTCCTCAACACAAATACGTTCAGATACGGTCTGAGTATTTGGGTGAATGGGGCGCACTCGGTGAAGATCGGTCATTGTCTGATCGCGGTCGCGGCGTCGGCCCTTGTCGCCGCAGCACCGGCAAGCCCTGGGGATGGCGCGAAGCCGGGATCCAACCCGATCATCCGCGACAGGTTCACCGCCGATCCCGCCCCGCTGGTCGTCGGCGACACGCTGTACCTCTATGTCGGGCATGACGAGGCGCAGCGCGACGAGATGTTCAACATGCGCGAATGGCTGGTCTATTCGACCAGGGACATGAAGCATTGGACCGCGCACGGCCCGATCATGAAAGTGGCCGATTTCCGCTGGGCCAAGAAGGATGCCTGGGCCTCGCAGACGATCCGCAAGAACGGCAGATACTGGTTCTACGCCGCCGTCGAGCACGACAGCACGCATCCGGGCAAGGCGATCGCGGTGGCGGTGTCGGACAGCCCAACCGGGCCGTTCGTCGATGCCAAAGGATCGGCGCTGATCACCAACGCGATGACGCCCAAGGGCACCCATAGCTGGGAGGATATCGACCCCACCGTCTTCACCGACGAGGACGGGACGAGCTGGATCGCCTGGGGCAACCGGCAATGCTATATCGCGAAGCTCAAGCCCAACATGATCGAGATCGACGGCCCGATCACCGAGATCACCCCGCCGCATTTCGAGGAAGGGCCCTGGCTGCATAAGCGCGGCAAGCTCTACTATCTCACCTATGCCTCGCTCGACCGCTCGACGCAGCGTGACGAGCATGTCTCCTATGCGACCGCGCCGTCGCTCGCAGGGCCCTGGACGTATCGCGGGCTGCTGACGGGATCGGGCAAATACAGCTTCACCATCCATCCCGGCATCGCCCAGTTCCGGGGGGGCTGGTACATCTTCCTGCATAATGCCTCGCTAACGATCGGCGACCAGAATGGCGCGATCGGGCGCCGATCGGTGACGGTCGAATATCTTCGCTACAATGCCGACGGAACGATGAAGCCGGTGGTCCAGACCGACGCCGGCGTCTCGGTCCCGCCACCACGCTGACCAGAGAAACGCATCAAAGGGGAGCTTGCCGCATGACGATTTCCATCCGCATGGCGCGCCGCGCCGGCGCTACGCTCGCGGCGCTCGCGCTCGGCATCTCGGTGCTGGCGGCGCCGGTCGCGGCGCAGAACGACAAGATGACGCCGATCGCGACCCCGGCCCAGCCGACCGCGATCGTGCTCGGCACCGGGCCGATGCCCGGCCAGACCGCGCCCGAATCGTGGCACAGCCAATATGGCAGCGTGTTCGCCCGCAACGTGACGACCGCGACGCTCACGCCCTTCCTGCCCGATCCTGCCAAGGCGACCGGCGCCGCGGTGATCGTCGCGCCGGGCGGCGGCTTCCGGACGCTGTCGATGGAGAATGAGGGCTGGGACGTCGCCAAGGCGCTCGCCGCGCGGGGCATTGCCGCCTTCGTGCTCAAATACCGGCTCAACCCCACGCCGCCTGACATGCCGGGGTTCCAGAAATCGATGGCGGAGATGTTCTCCGGCCCGCCGCGGCCGCGGCCGACGCCCGAACAGGCGCTCGCCGGGATCGCGCCGATGATCGCCGATTCGCGCGCGGCCTTCGCGCTGGTGCGGGCGCACTCGGCCGAGTGGAAGGTCGATCCCAAGTGCATCGGCATGGTCGGCTTCTCCGCAGGCGCGATGCTGACCATGGCGACCACGCTGGCGGGCGAGGACGCCAAACCGGCGTTCATCGGCACGATCTATGGCTCGCTCGCCGCCGTGACGGTTCCGGCGGACGCGCCCCCGCTGTTCGTCGCGCTGGCGGCCGACGATCCGCTGTTCGGAAACTCGGGCTTCGGCCTGATCGAGAGCTGGCGCGCGGCGAAGCGGCCGGTGGAGTTCCACCTCTACGAGCAGGGCGGGCACGGCTTTGGCATGTACCCGAAAACGACGACCAGCACGGGCTGGTTCGACGCCTTTTACCGCTGGATCGTCATGCACGGCTTCACGAAAGCGGGAAGCTGAGGCAGCGCCTCAGAACAGCGTGATCAGCAGGTAGAAGAGCGCGCCGACAGTCGCAGAGGCGGGGATGGTCACCACCCACGCGATCACAACGTTGCGCGCCACGCCCCAGCGCACCGCCGAGGCGCGCCGGGCGGTTCCCGCGCCCACCACGCAGCCCGTGATGGTATGCGTGGTCGAGACCGGGATGCCGAGCAAGGACGCCGCGAACACCATGATCGATCCGCCGAGCGAGGCGCTGAAGCCCTGATGGTGCGAGAGCTTGGTGATGCGCGATCCCATCGTCTCGATGATCTTCCACCCGCCCGAGAGCGTGCCGAGCGCGATCGCGATGTAGCAGGCGATCGCCACCCAGTGCGGCACCTCGAAATCACCGTGGAGATAGCCGGTCGAATAAAGGAGCACGGTGATCACCCCCATCGTCTTCTGCGCGTCGTTGAGGCCGTGGCTGAGCGAATAGGCAGCCGACGAGACGAGGTGGAGCGAGCGGAAGGTCCGGTCCGCGCCGCGCGCGCTGGCGCCTTTCAGCGCCCAGCTCGATGCGAGCATGATGCCCATGGTGAGGATCATGCCGAGCGTCGGCGAGAGCACGATCGCGATGAGGGTCTTGTTGAGCCCGGTCCACTGGATGCCCGTGACGCCGGCATGCGCGACGCCCGCGCCGATCAGCCCGCCGACCAGCGCGTGACTGCTCGACGAAGGGATGCCCTTGAGCCAGGTGACGACGTTCCAGAACATCGCGCCCACCAGCGCGCCGAACACCACGCCGGGGGTCACCAAGTCCTTGTCGATCAGCCCCTTGCCGATCGTCTCCGCCACCTTGTGCAAGGAAGGGAAGACAATCGTCAGGAAATAGGCCGCGAAATTGAAGAAGGCGGCGAAGGCGACCGCGTGGACGGGCTTGAGCAGCCGCGTCGAGACCACCGTCGCGATCGAGTTCGCGGCGTCGTGCAGCCCATTGAGGAAGTCGAACGCCAGCGCGACCAGGATCAGGCCGACCAGCAAAGGAAACGCAAGCTCGTGCATCAGCTATGGTCGATCACGATGCCGTCGATCTCGTTCGCGACATCCTCGAACGCGTCCACGATCCGCTCGAGATGCTTGTAGACCTCGCGCTGGACGGAGAATTTGAGCGGATCGGTCGGCCCCAATTCCTTGAACGCGCGCTTCAGGCCGGCGCGGTGGATCTCGTCGGCATGGCTCTCCATGCGGACCAGCCGCTCGGTGAGCTCGTGGAGGCGCTTGCCGTTGCGGCCGACGTCGCGGAGCAGCGGCATCGCCTCGGCGGTGAGGCGCGCGGCGTCGATGACGATCGCGGCCATGTCCTTCATCTCCTGCTCGAAGCCGGTGACTTCGTAGAGATCGATCGCGAGCACGGTCGCCTGCATCTCGTCGATCGCATCGTCCATCGCGCCGATCAGCGCGGTGATCGCGCTGCGGTCGAACGGGGTAAGGAAGGTCTCGCGCACGGTGCGCAGCATCTGGCGGATGATCTCGTCGGCATCATGCTCGCGCTCGATCACCTCGCGGATATGGTCGCGATTGCCGTCCTGGACGAGCCGGGCGAGCGCATCCGCGCCGGCGGCCACGGTCACGGCATGGGCCTCGAACATCTCGAAGAAATTGCCGGTCTTCGGCAACAGGCGCTGGAACCAGGCGAACATGTGGTTGACTTTCGATTTCTGGGCGACGGCGGTGAGGATATTGCTGCGCTGGGTTGCGGCGCGGAATTCGGACTGGCCGAACGAGCGGATGAGGTCGCGCAGGTCGGGCTCGTCCACGGCGTCGGCCGCTTCCGCCAGGGTGAACCAGCGGCGCTCGCGCTGCGATTCCTCCTTCCACGAGACGAGTTCGGCGCTGACCGACAGGGGAAACACATCGACATCGACCATCAGCGAGGCGCCGTTGCTGCGCTTCTTGCGGTAACGGTACGAGCCGAGCGGGGTCGGGCAGACGAGCCCGCGCACCCCCGCCTCCTCCTCGGCTTCGAGCGAGGCGGCGTTGTGCGCGGCGAGATGGGGCGGGGGATTGCCCTTGGGGATCACCCAGCGGCCGCTCTCGCGCGAGGTCACCAGCAGGATGCTGACGGGCGCGTCGATCGCCAGACCTTCGGTGCGATACGGCAGGGCGGCGATCTGACGAATGGGCGGGACTCGGTTGGTGGTCTGAAGCCGCCCGTTACGCGGTCGGGGCGGGGGGTGGCAAGGCGTTAGAGCACCGTGAGCCCGCCCTCGTTGATCGTGACCTGCGGCTCGACGCCGCTGACGGTCGCCGAGCCATGCGCGATGGTGAAGCCCTCGGCCGTCACCGCGAGGCTTCCGGGTTCGGCGACGATGGTGACGCCGGCTTCGGTCACCGCGATGCGGACCTGGGCCAGGCCGATCGTGATACCCGAGCTCGATCCGCTGACCGTCACCGGCACCGCCACCGCCGGATCGGTCGCGGTCAGCGTGAACCCGCCCTCGCCGGGCAAATCGTCGAGCAGCAGCTTGCACGAGCTTGTCTGGATCATGTGCGAGGTCGGCAATTCGGCCTCGGCCGGGCGCTCGCCCTCGCGCCAGTAGCAGCCGGTCCAGATCGGATAGTCGGGCTCGCCGCCCTCGAACTCGACCCACACCGCCGCGCCGACCGGCGGCATCATGTAGAAGCCCACCTGCATCCCGGCATAGGGGACGCACGGCATCGCCCAGGCGGTCAGCACCTCGCCGAGCACCATCGGGGCGCTCACCTGAAGCCGGCCGAGCATCAGCGGATCCTCGTTATCGACGACGGTCCCGCGATATTTGCCCCAGAATTGCTTCATCGCCCGGCTCCCTCCGGCCTGACCAAGATACCGGTATAGGTGGCGCCCGCCTGCTCGGGCAAGCGCGCGGCTTGGCGATCGTCGCGGGCGGCTTTAGGCTGGGGTCGATGCCAACGCTGGTCAGCCTCGGTTCGGTGGTTTCGTGCAGCTTCGGCAGCGCGCCGATGCCGATGATCGTGCCGCCCGAAGCGCCGATGCTGCTGGAGAATCTGCCCGCCGCGACGATCTTCGATTTCGTGCCGCTCGAGAATATCCCCGCGTTCGGGATGTGCTCCAGCCTCGCCAATCCCGAAGTCGAGGCGGCGACCATCGCGGCGGAAGGCGTGCTGACGCCGATGCCGTGCATGCCGGCGACGGCCTCACCCTGGTTCCCGGGGTCGCCCATCGTGCTGATCGAGGGGAAGCCGGCGCTGTGCACGGGATCGATGTGCCAGTGCGACTGGCTGGGCGAGATCGGGATCGAGCAACCGGGACAGGAAACCGTCGGCACCGAAGGCTGAGCAGCGAGCCTCAGCTGGCCAGCGCGTCGACCAGTGTCTTGACCTTCTTCTGCCGCCACTGGGGCAGCGGGGCCACGAGCCAATAGCCGAGCCGCGACGAGCGGGCTTCGCCGATGGTCACCACCCGGCCCGCGGCGATATCGGTGCGGGCGAGGAGTTCGGGGACGGTGGCGCGGCCCAGGCCCTCCGCAGCGGCGTCGAGCGCGAGCCCGGCATCGGCGACGCGGACCAGCGACGAGGCATCCTCGGCGAGGCAGCCGGGCCAGCTAATCTTGACGTCGGTGCCGCCGCCGGGGCGCTCGACGGTGACCATGCCGTCGCTTTCGAGCGCTTCGCCCTCATGCTCGCCGGGCCCCTCGCCCCAGCGGATCGCGAGGTCGAGATTGGCTTCGGTAAAGTCGATCGCCTCGTCCGCCGCGACCAGCACGAAGCGGACCTCGCCATCGGCGCGAGCGATCTCGGCCAGGCGCGGCATCAGCCATTTGGCGGTGAGATCGCGCGGGGCGGCGATGGTGAGCGACTTGCTGCTCTGCCCCGCCTGCATCGCGCGGACCGATTCCTCGAACTGGAGGAAGCCCGCGCGCAGCGCCGCGAGCCCGGCCTCGCCCTCGGGGGTCAGCTCCAGCCCCTTGGTGGTGCGGCGGAACAGCACGACGCCGAGCGTATCCTCGAGCGCGCGGATCTGCTGGCCGACCGCGGCGGGGGTGACGGCGAGTTCGTCCGCGGCGCGGGTGAAGCTGAGGTGGCGCGCGGCGGCGTCGAGGACACGCAGGCCGTTCAAAGGGAGGTGGGTGCGTTTCATGCGACCACCCGCCCGAGGAGGCGCGCTTCCCCCTCCCCGTTCGGCCCCGGATCCAGTCCGGGGTTGTCGAAGCCCCGCACTTCCTCCTCACCGTCGCGCGAAAAGGAAAGCAGCCCTTCGACAAGCTCAGGGCGAACGGAGGTTTGGATTTTGGGCACGCTCATCCCATCACCGCAGGCGCGGTGAGCGCGAATTTGGGGATCGCCACGTCGAACGCCGAACCGTCCTCGCCGATCATCTGATAGCTGCCCTGCATGCTGCCCGTCGGTGTGGTCAGCGGGCAGCCCGAGACATAGTCGAAGCTGCCACCCGGCGCGATCATCGGCTGTTCGCCGACCACGCCTTCGCCCTCGACGGTGTGCATATGCCCGCGCCCGTCGGTGATGAGCCATTGGCGGGTGAGCAACTGGACGGTGAAGTCGCCCTCATTCTCGATGCGGATATGATAGGCCCAGAACCAGCGGCCGCGCTGGGGCTCGGACTGTTCGGGGAGATAGGAGACCGAGACGCGCACGGTCACCCCGCGCGTCGTCGCCTCCTCGGTGAAGAGGCCCTTGATCAACATATGTTCCTCACAGCCCCACCGCCCGCAGCGCCTGATCGAGATCGGCGATCAGGTCGTCCGGATCCTCGAGCCCCACATTGATGCGGATCATCCCCTCGGTCACGCCCATCTCCAGCCGCTTTTCCTCGCTGACGCCATAATGGGTGGTCGAACTCGGATGCGTCATCAACGAACGGGAATCGCCGATATTGTTGGAGATATCGATAAGGCCGAGTGCGTCGAGCAGCGCGTGCGCCTGCTTGCGCCCGCCCTCGACCTCGAACACGAAGATGGGCCCGCACGCCTCCATCTGCTTCATCGCGAGATTGTGCTGCGGATGGCTGGGCAGGCCCGGGTGGAGGATGCGCGGCACGCGGGTCTCGAGGAAGCGGCCTACTCGCAAGCTGTTCTCGCTCTGGCGGCGGATGCGCAGGTCGAGCGTCTCGAGCCCCTTGAGCACCACCCAGGCGTTGAATGGCGACAGGGTCGGGCCGGTGTTGCGGGTGAAGGGGAGCAGGACGTTGTTGATGAACTCCGCGGTCCCGGCGACCGCCCCCGCGAGCACACGCCCCTGCCCGTCCATCATCTTGGTGGCGGAGTAGGCGACGACGTCCGCGCCATATTCCAGGGGGCGCTGGAGGACAGGCGTCGCGAAGGCGTTGTCGACCACGCTGGTGATGCCGTGCTTGCGCGCGATGCCGCACACGGCCTCCAGATCGACCACGTCCATGGTCGGATTGGCGGGGGTCTCGAAGAAGAAGACCTTGGTGTTCGGCCGGATCGCATCCTCGAACGCCTGGGTGTCGCGCGCGTCGATGATCGTCGTCTCGATGCCGAACTTGGGCAGCAGCGTATCGGTCAGCCAGCGGCACGATCCGAACGCGGCGCGGCCGCCGACGAGATGGTCGCCCGCTTCGAGCTGGCAGAGCAACGCCGCGGTCATCGCCGCCATGCCCGTCGCCATCGAACGGCACGCCTCGGCGCCTTCGAGCAGGGCGATCCGCTCCTCGAGCATCTGGACGGTGGGGTTCTGGAGGCGCGAATAGGTCATGCCGACCTGCTCGCCCGAGAAGCGGTCCGCCGCGTCCCCGGCGCAATCATAGGCATAGCCGGAGGTGAGGAAGAGCGCCTCGCTGGTCTCGCCGAACTCCGAACGCACGGTGCCGCCGCGGATCGCCTGGGTTGCGGGCTTCCACTTCTGGGTGATGCTACGGTCTTGTCCGGTACGGCGCTTCATGGGGGACGCTTTGGGGCGGCAGGGGGCGGCGCGTCAACCACCGTGTGGGGACAGAAGCTTGCTTGTGCTCCGGCGAAGGCCGGAGCGCTGGAGATCGTAGCGCATCGCCCGCCGCCAGGGCTCCGGCCTTTGCCGGAGCACAGCAGCTCTCTTTCGCGGGGATGACGAAACGGCTATCCAGCCGCTCATGCTCGCCCGCCTCAAGGCTTTTGCCGACAGTCTCGCCCAAAGCCCCCTGCGCGTCGCGCTGCTGATCGGCCTAGCCGCCGAGCTGCTGTTCGTCTTTCACCTCGGCCAGCCGACCCAGCCCTTTTTCGACGAGACGCATTACCTGCCCGCGGCGCGGGGGCTGCTGGCGCTCGATATGCCGCGTAACACCGAGCATCCGCTGCTCGGCAAGGAGCTGCTCGCGGCGGGGATCGCGCTGTTCGGGGACAATCCCATGGGCTGGCGGCTGATCCCGACCTTGTTCGGCGCGGCGACGATCATGGGGGTGTTCGCCTTCCTCTGGCTGCTGTTGCGCAACACGCGGCTGGCGGTGCTCGGCGCGGTGCTGGCGCTGTTCAACCAGATGGTGTTCATCCAGGCGCGGATCGCGATGCTCGACGTGTTCCTGGGCGCGTTCATCGTCTGGGCGCTGGTGATGTTCCTCTGGGCGGCCGAGGGCACGCCCAAACAGGTGCGCCGGCGCTGGATCGCGGGGAGCGCGTTGCTGGGCCTCGCGGTCGCGGTCAAATGGGCGGCGATCCCCTATGAGGCGATGGCGGGGCTCGCCTTCATCCTGCTGCGCCTGCGCGACGCGTGGCGCGCGAAAAAGCCGTTCGCCACCGCCTTCGGTGCCAAGGACCAGCCGCACTGGGCCGGGCTCGGCACCTTCCAAGGGCTGCTGCTGATGGGGGCGGTGAGCATCCCCATCTATTTCGTCACCTTCGCGCCCGCCTTTTTCTACGATCAGAACCCGCTGACGCTCGCGACGCTCATCCCCTTCCAGATCGACATGTATGCGCAGCAGACCCAGGTCCTCGCAGCGCACACCTATCAGTCCAGCTGGTACCAATGGCCGCTGATCTCGCGGCCGATCTGGTATTTCTACGAGGAAGATATGGGCACCTGGCGCGGGGTGCTGCTGGTCGGCAATCCGCTGATCATGTGGGGCGGCGTGCTGGCTGTGCTGCTGTGCCTGATCGCGTGGATCGAGACCAGGGCGCTGCGGCCGGCGGCGATGGCGTTGCTGTGGATCGCCTCGGTCGCGATCTACATCATCATCCCCAAGTCACTGGGATTCTACTATTATTACTATCTGTCGAGCATCTTCCTGTGCTTCGTCCTGCCGATCGCGCTCGATCTGCTCGATCCGCAGCGCAAGTTCGGGCTCGGCGAATGGTTCGCGGCAGCCGCGTTCCTCGTCTTCTTCTATTTCTACGCGATCCTCTCGGCCGAGCCGCTCGAAGGGCCGATGAGCTTCCAATACTGGATGTGGTTCGACAGCTGGCGGTGAAGTGGGCCGACTGCATTGAAGCGTCATCCCGGCGAAGGCCGGGCCCCAGGAAACACAGGTGATACCGCTCGTGACTCTGGGTCCCGGCTTTCGCCGGGATGACGACTTTCTAATATCTGCCCCAGGTGAAACGCGAGCTCAGCGCATAGTTCCAGACCGCCGCTACCAGGATCCCCGCCATCGCCGCGAAGCGCCAGTCGCCGTGCTGGACATTGTGCATGAACGCCGCGACCCCGACATTCGCCGCCGCGCCGACCGAGCAGACGAGGCAGAAGCTCACCCAGCCGGCGAACAGCGCCGCCGCACCCTTGAGCCGTTGTTCGCGATAGGTGAGCGCATTGTTGAGGAAGAAGTTGAAGGTCATCGCCACGCCGGTCGCGACGATCGTCGCGGCAACGAAGGACCAGACCAATCCGCGATACAGCGCCGCGAGCACGAGGAAATGGACGAGCGCGCCCAGCGCCCCGATCGCGGAGAACATCGCGAACCGCACCGGCACGATCCGCCCGAAGCGGCGATCATAAAGCGCGATCAGATATTCGAGCGCGACGACGTGATCGAGCTTGGACTCGCCCAGCTCGCGCGTGCGGAACACATAGGGCAGCTCGAGGAAATTCAACGGCCGCGGGCTCGCCGTCATGATATCGAGCAGGATCTTGAAGCCGATCCCCGACAGCTTGGGCACCAGGCTGCGCACCAGACTGGTGCGGATCATGAAGAAGCCGCTCATCGGATCGGTGAGGTCGACCTTGAGGATCGCATGCGAAAGCCTTGTCGCGAAAGCCGATTTGGCGACGCGGTCGCGGTCCCATTCGCCCGTCCCGCCGCCCTCGACGAAGCGCGAGCCGACGACGACGTCGAGCCCCGCATCCCCCTGCAGCGCGCCCAGCATCTCGGGCAGCAGCGTCTCGTCATGCTGCATGTCGCCGTCGATCACCGCGACGACCGGCGCGGCGGTGGCGCACATCCCCTCGATGCACGCGGTGGAAAGCCCGCGCCGCCCGATCCGCTGGATCACCCGCACCCGGCTATCCAGCCGCGCCAGCTCGCGCACAGCGTCCGAGGTGCCGTCGGGGCTGTTGTCGTCGACGAAGATCGCTTCCCAGTTCCGCCCCTTCAGCGCCGTATCGAGCGCCGCGACGAGCCGCGGCACGTTCGCCCGCTCGTTGAAAGTGGGGATGACGATCGCGAGTTCCAGCGTCACGCAAGCGCCTTCAGGATCGCGTCGCCCATCTCGCTCGTGGTGTGGCTGCCGCCGAGATCGGCCGTGCGGAAGCCCGCCGCCAGTGCGCCCGCCACCGCCTTCTCGACCCGCTGCGCCGAAGCCTCGTCGCTCAGCGAATGGCGCAGCAGCATCGCCGCCGAAAGCACCGCCGCGCACGGATTGGCCTTGCCCTGCCCCGCGATATCGGGCGCCGAGCCGTGGATCGGCTCGTACATGCCGACCGTTCCCGTCCAGGCGTTGAGCGAGGCCGAGGGCAGCATCCCGATCGATCCCGCGCACATGCTCGCCTGATCGGAGAGGATGTCGCCGAACAGATTGCCGGTGACGATCACGTCGAACTGGGTGGGGTTGCGCACCAGCTGCATCGCGGCGTTGTCGACATACATATGGGTCAGTTCGACCTCGGGATAGTCGCCCGCGAGCCCGTTCACGACATCGCGCCACAGCTGCGAGGTTTCGAGCACGTTCGCCTTGTCGACCGAGCAGAGCTTGCGCTTGCGGCGCTTCGCCATCTCGAACCCGACGATCGCGATCCGCTCGACCTCGCGCTCGTCATACGACATCCAGTCATAGCCCTGGCGCAGGCCCTCATGCGTCTCGCGCCGGCCCTTCTCGCCGAAATAGACGTCACCGGTCAGCTCGCGGACGATGACGATGTCGAGGTTGCGAACGATCTCGGGGCGCAGCGGCGAGGCGTCCTCGAGCCCCGGAAAGATCGAGGCCGGACGGATATTGGCGAACAGGCCGAGCTCGCGGCGAAGGCCGAGCAGCGCCGCCTCGGGCCGCAGCCGCCGCTCGAGCGCCTCGAACCGCGGATCGCCGACCGCGCCGAACAGCACCGCGTCGCTGCGCTTGGCGAGTGCCAGCGTCTCGGGGGGCAGCGGCCGCCCGGTCGCGAGATAGCCCGCGCCGCCCACCGGCGCCTCTTCGAAGCTCAGATCGAGCCCCAGCGCCTCGAGCACGCGCCGCGCCTCGGCGGTCACTTCGGGTCCGATTCCATCACCGGCAAGCACTGCGATCAACGGCATTGTGGCTCCTCCGAAAGTCGAAGGGCCCTTGCCTTCCCTTGGGAGGTTACGCAACCGCCCGCTTGAGCCGATCGACCAGCCGCTCGCGCGCCGGCAGCACATCGGCCGCTTTCCCGATCAGCAGATCGCGGTCGAGGAAATGGCCGGTGAGCCTGAGCCCATCGAGGATATCGCCCCATTCGGCTGCCCCACCCTCGACGAGGAAGCGCGGCAGCGGGAGCAGGCGGTTCTCGTAACCGACCGCGCCCGACCGGCTCACCGCGATCCCGCTCTTGGGGCTGACAAAGGCGAGATCGTCATTGGCCCCCGTCGCCGCGCAGGTCTCCAGATCGAGGCCGAAGCCCAGCTCCGCCAGCAGCAGCAGCTCGTAGCGCACCAAAGCCACCGCCCATCCCCGCGCCGCGGGCGCCGCCTCGACCGCGCTCAGCACCCCGTCGAGCGCGGCATGGAGGCGCGGATAGGCCTGGCCCTCGGGCAGCAGCGCAGCGGTCACCGCCGTCACCCAGTCGAGCGCCGCGGCGGGAAGCGGCTCGCGGAACAGGGGCGCGCGGCTGTGGATCAGTTCGACGGTGAGCCCCGCCAATTGCTCTTCGGTGCGCGCGCGCCAGGCGCCGAGGATCAGGTTGGCGGGCTGGAGCACGGGCTTGAGCCGCCGGGAACGCCCGCCCCGGACATAGCCCGCCTGCATCCCGTCGCTCTCGGTCAGCGCCCGCACGATCGCGCCATGCTCGCCATGCGCGCGGACGGACAGGACAATGGCTTCGGCGCGCAGGTGCATGGGATGGGCTTACCCACCTAATCCCAAACCGTCATCCCGGCGAAAGCCGGGACACAGAGCCGCAAATCGCCGCGCCCGTAACCCTGGGTCCCGGCTTTCGCCGGGATGACGGCAATTACGAGCCCCGCCGCACCTTCTTCGCCAGCTTGCCCAACCCCGCGGCGTTGACCGCCTTCTTCCCCAGCGCCACGGTGCGGTTGAACCCGCCCAGCGCGAGCGTCGTCAGCCGGTTCATCAGGCTTGGGCGCAGCAGCAGCAGGTCGACGCATTCGACCCCGCCGGTCGAGAATTGGCGCTTGTGCTGCCCCTCCCCTTCGGTGAAGTCGAACCGCGCGTAGCGCTGCTCCTCGAACAGGTCGCGCATCGCTTCGAGCTGGAGCACCTGGCCGGGCGAGAGATCGTTGAACGCCGGATCGTGCCCGACATGGGCATAGATCACCGTATCGCCCACCACCGGGCAATAGAGATAAGCTGCCGGCTCGCCCGCGATATAGAGCAGCCAGGCGCGCACCTGATCCGCCGCGGCCTGGGTCACCATCTCGTGGAGGAATTCGGCGCTGTCGGGCAGGCCCGATCCCATCAGCCGTTCCTGATAGGTGCGCAGCGATATGCGCCGCGCGACATCGTGGAACGCCTCGAGCTCCTCGGGGGTGCGGAAGGCGCGGATGTCGAGATCGCCGCCGGACTCCGCCGCGATCTTCTTGGCCTTGCGGCGCAGCGACTGGCGCGCGTTCGACGAAAGCCCCTCGAACCAGGCATCGAACCCGCCCGCGAAATCGGTGAAATAGCGGGTGTAGCGCTGCCGCACGAAGGGCAGCATCCCGCCCGAGGCATAGACCATCGCCGCCTGGCGATCCTGGGGGAGCGAGGTGACGGTATAGCCGTGCGCCTCGCGTTCGAGCGGCGGCAACTGGGGGAGCCGGCCCTCGCGGGCATCATCGAGGGTGAGCGGCACGCGCGCGAGGCTGCGCGAGATCGCGATCAGCGTACGCGCGCCGACCTCGAACTTGAGCGGAACGGGCCGGGCGGGCAGCGCCACGGTCACGCCGCGCGCTCCTCGACCAGGTTCGACCAGAGCTGCTCGGCCTGGCGCAGCGTGGTGCGCAGCGTGTTCGGCCCCAGCGGCTTGTCGTCGCGGCCCAGCGGCAGATCGGGCCGCTCGGCGAAATGCGTGGTCATCAACACCCCCCGGCGCTCCGCCAGGATCCGGCACAAGGCCTCGAATCGGCGGACATGCACCGCGTTAGGCCGCGTCCCGCCGCGGTTGGCAAGCTCGAAGCCATGGCCGACGATCGTCACCGCGGCGTGATCGGCGCGCACGGCATGATCGAGCGCGTCGCGCATCTCGGCGGCGGAAAGCGCACAGATCTGGAAATGGCGCAGATGCCCGCGCTGGTCCTCGATCAGGGTGACCGGCACCTCGACGATCCCGCGATGCGCGATCGGCGCGATCTGCATGCGATCGAGGCTGATCGCGCTCGGCCAGGGATATTCGGAGCCGTTATGGCTGCTGTCGTAGAGGAAGCCGAGCTCCGCGAGCGCGCCGAGCGTATCGTCGCTCGCCGAATAGCTCCCCGAACGGAACGCCACCGGCTCGGGCACGCCCGCCGCGGTCAGCATGTCGGACGCGCCAGCAATCAGCTCTATCTGCTCGTCATAGCTGTAGTCGATCAGCTCATAGGGGGCGTGGCCTTCGCCGCCGTCCCCGGCCTTGGCGCCCGCCCAATTTGGGTGGAGATGGAGCTGCACCTCCTGCCCGGCTTCGAGGATCGCGGCGACCACGCGCTTCATCCAGTCGGTGCCGTAGAGCAGGCACGGCATCGGATCGACGAAGAAACTGGCCTTGAGATCCTGGCGCCGGAGCTGGTCGAGCTGCCAGCCGATCCCCACCCCCGCGGGCTCGAGCGAGCGCTGGGCGATGGCATCGGCATCGAGCCCGGCGACGTGGTGGCTCCACATCAGCTCGGTGTCGATCGTGAGGAAGACGCGCGTCGCCATGATGGCGGGATAGCGCGGGGGCGGTGAAGAAACTCCAAACTCCGGGAAATTTCAGCACGTTCCCCTTGGATAGCGCGCCTCCCCGGCGAAGGCCGGGGAGGCGTATTCGGATCAGCAGGCCGTTACGGCTTGATCCCGTAATGCGCATATTCCCGGTCGATCCGCGGGGAGATCAGCCGGGCCGCGGCGAGATCGGCATCGCCGCGCTTGTCGCCGCGCTCGCGCCGGATCACGCCGCGCATGAACAGGCTCGCCGCCTGGTTCGGGTCCTGCTTCAGCGCCGCATCGAGTTCGGCGAGCGCCTCGTCGATCCGGCCCATCCGGTAATAGACCATGGCGCGGCTATCAACGATGTTGGCCGGATTGTCGGCCAGCTCAATCCCTAGCGTGCAATCCTTCAGCGCGCCTTCGAGGTCGATCTTCATCGTCGCCTTGATCCAGCACCGGTTGTTGAGCAGCCACGGATCGCGCGGATCGGTCGTCAGCGCGGCGTCGAGCAACGCGAGCCCCTCGGGCACGCGGCCCCCGCGGGAGAGCAGCAGCGCCTGCTGGATCAGGTAGAAATTCTTCTCCTTCCCGCCATTCTCGACCCGCTCGCTCACCATGGCCAGCGCTTCTTCCAGCCCGCCATTTTCGGCGAGCAGATCGGTCAGCTGGGTCACGCCCCGGCCCAGGCCGGGATCGAGATCGAGCGCGGCGCGGGCATCGTCGATCGCCCCGGCATCGTTGCCCAGCGCCGAGCGGAGGATCGAGCGCTGCAGATAGAGCTCGGCGGAAGGCGCGATCTCGATCGCCTTGTCGATATCGGGCAGCGCCGCCTTGCGGTCGTAGATCGTCATGTTGAAGACCGCGCGGGCGGTATAGGTCTCGGCATCGTCGGGCTTGTTCGCGATCCGCTTGGCGAACATCGCCAGCACCGGATCGAACGCCTTCGCCCTGCGCAGCGCCTCGACCGTCTGCCAGTTGGGAGGCGAGTCGATCGGCGCGCTCGCCCGCAGGATCCGCGCCTTGGCGCGCGTGACCTGCTGGCGCGCGGCGGGAATGTCCGCGGGAACGATCTCGGCCACGCCGGTCACCGCCCGGTCCTCGATCGTGATCACGCCGTCGGCCATCGCGGTGCTGCGGGCCAGTTGCATCCCGGCCAATACGGGCGGCAGCGTTTGATCGCCTTCCAGCGTAAAGCCGCGCCCGCCATCGGGCAGCCGCAGCACCACCCGCACGCGCTTGTTCGCGAACTCGCCGGTGGTGACCGGAATATCCTTCCACGCGGCGCGCGCGCGATCGGGGGTGAAGTTGAAGCCGTCGAGCACGGTGTCGAGCCCGACCTTGTAATGCTCGCCATCCTTGGTCCAGCTCATGTCGACATAGCCGCTGGCGGTGATGGTGGTGACGCCGCTCTCCTCGTCATAGCTCATCTTCCGATCGACCACCGTGCCGCCGAAGACATAGGGCATCACGAGGATGTCAATCATCGAATTGGCCTGTTCGCTCTCCATCGAGGCGGTGGCCATGCGCACCATGCTGGTCATCCCGCCGCGCATCTTCGCGGTGACGGTGAAGGGCGCGGTGAAGCCGATCCCGGCGCGCTGGTCGATCTCGACCGTCACATCGGCGTCGGGCCGGGCATTGGCGCGCATCGGCAGCGCGACCAGATCGGTCACCCCGGCACGCAGCGGCAGCGCATAGCGGAAGGGCGGCACGTCGTTCAGATCGGCCAGCCGCGCATCGTTGGCGGTGCCGTCGAGCCACAGCACGTCGCCGCCGATCACCGCGCGGGTGATGACGTGATCGAACGCCCCCGGCATCGGCAGCCGCTGCGGCAGCAGGTCGCCCGCGCTCATGCTGGTCAGCGCGGCGTCGGCCTCGATCCCCAGCGCGCGCAGCATCGCGACGAGCAGCATCGTCTTGGCCTTGCAATCGCCGAAGCGCAGCTCCCAGGTCTGGGCCGGGGTTTGGGGCACGTAATTGCCGTCATCCATACCGCGGAAGAGATAGCGGATCTCGTCCTGCACCAGCCGCAGCGCCATCGCGGTGCGCAGCCGCGGATCGGGGGTCGCCTTGGCGATCTTGGCGACTTCGGCGGCGAGCGGGCTGCCCGGCGCGATCTTGCCCTCGCTGCTGAACAGGGGCGTCATCCGGGCCGCCACCGCGCCCCAGCTCCCGAAATCGGTCGCCTCGATGATCGACGGACGCTGGAAGCGCATCGGCGCGTCGCCGGGCACTTCGGGCTGCTTGGGCAGCGGCATCGTCAGGGTGAGTTCGCGATAGTCCCCGGTATCGCCGGTCTGGGTCACGGGGTCCTTCACATAGGTCCGCCAGTGCAGGTCCATCGCCTTGGGCCATAGCAGGCGCACCCGGCCGTAATTCACCCGGATCTGTTCGGGCAGCAGCGGCATCACCGTCTGGAAATTGCCGCCGAGCACCGGGTCTTTCTGGGTGATCGAGAAGCTGATGTGCAGCACGTCCCCGACGCGCAACCCTTCGACCGGCAGCGTCGCGGTGAGCAGCCCGTTGAGCATCGCCCGCTCGAGCATCTGCTCGCGCTGGAGCACGTTGAAACGCTGGCCCGCCTTGATCAGGTCGATATGCTCGGTGCCGCGGATGATCTCGACGGTGTGGATGATCAGGTCGCCCTTTTCGGGGCTCCACGGCAGGGTGATCGTGCCCGCGGCGGTGAGCATCTGCGGCGACGACATGCGCGTGGCGAGATTGGCATAGCCCCAGACCTGCCCGTCGGTGCTCATCCGCTGTTGCTGATCGAACAGGATGAACATCGGGCTGCTGCCGTTGAGCTTGGTCCCGTCGATCGGCGGCGCCGGGGTCACCCAGTCAGGAGCCGCCTGATAGAGAACCTTGTCGCCCGCATGCGCAACGCCAACGAAACCCAGCAGCGCAAGCGCCACCACAAAAATGCGAGCCAGCATGATCCCCCCTTGATTCTTGCCGCCAGACTAATGGCTTGCACGGGGCCGGCAAAGCGTATTCGGACTTGTTTCAGCGCGTGTGGAAATAATCGTAAAGTTGCTGCGCGACCGCCGCCGAGACACCCGGCGCCTTCTGCAAATCCTCGAGGCTGGCGCCGCGAACCGCGCGCGCTGTCCCGAAATGCATCAGCAGCGCCTTCTTTCGCGCGGGACCGATTCCGGGGACGTCGTCGAGCGGGCTCGCGCCGATCGCCTTGGCCCGCTTGGTGCGGTGCGCGCCGATCGCGAAGCGGTGCGCCTCGTCGCGCAGCCGCTGGAGATAGAAGAGCGCGGGCGAATTGACCGGGAGCATCAGCTCGCGGCCGTCCATCAGGTGGAATACCTCGCGCCCCTCGCGGCCATGGTGCGGGCCCTTGGCGACACCGACCAGGCAGATATCCTCGATCCCCAGATCCTCGAGCACGCCCTTGACCGCGTTGAGCTGCCCGCGCCCGCCGTCGACCAGCACCAGATCGGGCCAGGTCTCGCCCTGCCGGTCCGGATCCTCCTCCTGCGCGCGGGCGAAACGCCGCCCGAACATCTCGCGCATCATCCCGTAATCGTCGCCGGCGATCGTCTCGGGCCGCTTGATGTTGAACTTGCGGTACTGGTTCTTGCGGAAGCCCTCGGGCCCCGCGACCACCATCGCGCCGATCGCGGCGGTGCCCTGGATATGGCTGTTGTCGTAGATCTCGATCCGCTCGGGGGGCTCGGGCAGTTCGAAGACATCGGCGATCTCGGCGAGCAGTTTCGCCTGGGTCGTCCCCTCGGCCAGCCGCCGGTCCAGCGCCTCGGCGGCGTTGCGCTGCGCCTGTTCCATCAGCCGCCGCCGGTCGCCGCGCTGGGGGACCGACAGCGCGACCTTGTGCCCCGCGCGCTCGGCCATCGCCTCGGCGAGCAGCTCGGCCTCGGGCAGCTCGCGATCGACCAGCACGTTCCGCGGCGGCGGGACCTCCTCGTAGAATTGCATCAGAAAGGCCGACAACACCTCATCCTCGGGCACGTCGTTGGTGTGCGCGGGGAAGAAGCTGCGATGCCCCCAATTCTGGCCGCCGCGGATGAAAAAGGCCTGGATACCCATCACGCCGCTCTTGTGCGCCATCGCGAAGACATCCGCGTCGCCGACGCCCTCGGCATTGATCGCCTGGCTCCCCTGGATGAAGGTCAGCGCCTTCAGCCGGTCGCGCAGCACCGCGGCCTGCTCGAAATCGAGCCGCTCGGCGGCCGCCTGCATCGCCTCGCCGAGCTTGGCCTGGGTCTTGGTCGACTTGCCCTGGAGGAAATCGCGCGCATCTGCGACCAGCTCTTCATAGCCCGCCGCGTCGATCCGCCCGACGCACGGCGCCGAGCAACGGCGGATCTGGTAGAGCAGGCACGGCCGGTCGCGCGTCGCGAAGAAGCCGTCGGTGCACGAGCGGAGCAGGAACAGTTTCTGCAGCGCATTGAGCGTCTTGCGCACCTGCCCCGCCCCGGCGAACGGCCCGAAATAATCGCCCTTGAAGCGCCGCGCGCCGCGATGGAGCTGGACCCGGGCAAAGGGATGATCCTGGCGCAGCAGGATGAAGGGGAAGCTCTTGTCGTCGCGCAGCAGCACATTGTAGGCGGGGCGGAAGCGCTTGATCAGCTGCGCCTCGAGCAGCAGCGCCTCGGCCTCGTTGTTGGTCGTCACGATCGTCATCGACCGCGTCTGCGCGACCATCCGCCGCAGCCGGTTCGAGAGGCGCGTCACCTGCGTGTAGTTGGTCACGCGCGACTTCAGCGCCCGCGCCTTTCCCACATAGAGCACGTCCCCGCGCGCATCCTGCATCCGGTAGACGCCGGGCCGCGCGGGCAGCGTCTTGAGCACGTTGCGGATTGCGGCCACCCCTGCGTCGAGATCGGGCGTCCCCTCGCCGCGCACGGCATAGGTCGCCTTTTCCTCGTTGAAGCGGTTGGGGGAATTGGGGTCGGACATTGTCGGTGATTTAGGGGCAAGGCGCGCGCGAAACCACTCCCCCAAATCCCGCTTCCGCGCGGCGCATGCGCGTGGCAAGATGGCGGCGAGGAGGATCCGGCCATGATCCCGTTGCTTCTCGCCGCCGCCGCGTCAGTGCAGGCCCTTTCCCCCGCCATCGCCGCGCCGGCGTCCTTCGCGGCGACATCCGCCGAATCCTGGCAACTCGTGGCGCGCGGCTCCAACGAGATGATCTATATCGACGCCGCTTCGGTCGTACGGCGCGGCAACGCCGCTTACGCCGCCACGATGATGGCGCTGATCGATTTCGACAGCCTCGAGCTTTATTTCATGCGCGTCCAGATGGCGTTCGACTGCGCCGGGAGCACCTACCGGGTCGGCGAAATCCGCTATTATGCCCGGGACCGCACGCTGGCGAAAACCGAGCCGTCGAGCGCCGCCACGCCTTACAGGCTGCTCACGCCGGCCGACGCACTGACATATCCCCTGCTGAAATTCGCCTGCACGGGCGCGGGCGGGGAGCCCGTCGGCGATCCCTTCGTGGATGGCCCCGCGAGGCTCAGCATTTAGGCCCGGCCTTGAACGGTCGCAAACGCGGTGTAATAGTGCGGCAAAACACCCCCGGAGGAGAGTCGTTCATGAACCTGCTGGTTTCCGCCGCGCTGCTGGCGATCGCCACGCCCCTCGTCGCGCCGATCGTCGCGAATGCGCAGGTTGCCCCCGCCGTCGCCACCGCGCTCGCCGATCCGGGCCGCCCCGCCGACCAGCGCGCGCGCGATACGACGCGCCACCCGGGCGAGATCCTCACCTTCGCGGGCATCAAGCCGGGCGACAAGGTCGCCGACTTCCTGATGGGCGGCGGTTACTGGACGCGCATCCTCTCGCCGCTCGTCGGGACGAACGGCAAGGTCTATGCCTATCAGGCGGCCGAGTTCATCCAGTATCGCGCCGATTACGCGACCGAGCAGGATGCGGCGGTCAAGGGCTATGCCAATGTCGTCCCGCTGCGCATGAGCCTCGGCACGGTCGAGTTCGGCGAGCCGCTCGACGCGATCATCACCGTCCAGAATTATCACGACCTCCACCTCAAGTTCGCGCCGCCGGGCGCCGCGGCGTTCATCGCCGGGCGGCTGTTCGCGGCGCTCAAGCCCGGCGGGGTGCTGCTGGTCGTCGATCATGTCGCCAATGCCGATCCGGGCTTCGCGGTGCCCGACGCGCTCCACCGCATCGATCCCGCGGCGGCGCGCAAGGAGCTGGAGGGCGTGGGCTTCGTGTTCGACGGCGAGCTGGGCGTGCTCCGCAACCCGGCCGATCCGCATACCGCGATGGTGTTCGATCCCTCGATCCAGGGACATACCGACCAGTTCGTGTACCGGTTCCGCAAGCCGAAATGAACCTCCTCTCTCCATCCCCCTTCCTGCAAGGGAGGGGAGGTTAGGACGTGATCGCCACCAGCAAATTGGTCATCGGCATCGCCAATACCACCGGCGCGCTGATCAGCAGCCACCACGCCCCCGGCCCCTGGCGCCAGCGCGCGAACAGGATCGTCAGCACCCAGATGACGGCGAGCGCGCAGCCGCCGACGATCGCGTCGCCGTCATGATGGCCGTAAATGCCGCGCCGGGTGAGCGATGCCGCGCCGATCGTCAGCGCGACGACGACCACCTGCGTCAGCAGCCTCTCGATCTCGAGCATGACGGAACCGGGCTCGGCCATGACGGCGACCCTAGCCACAGAGTCCGTCCCTGTCGCAAGGGTCTTCCGCTCGGCGCCCCGCCATGGCACCATGTCCTTCGGATCCGGGGCGGGTTTCGAGGAACGCGCGATCATTAGCGCGGCCGCCCCGCGCTTGGAGGGAGATCGTCATGCGCCGTTTCATGCTCGCCGCAGCCGCGACCGTTCTGGTCGCCATTCCGGCCACCGCCATGGCCGCAACCTGGTACCGCTTCTACAGCGATTCGGACACGGCCTGGTATTTCGACGCCGATTCGATCCGCCGCAACGGCCAGTGGACCAGCGCCAACCAATATGCGGTCTATACCGTGGCTTCGGAGCGCACGGGCGTGAAGTCGGTCTCCGCGACGATCGAGATCAACTGCTCGACCCGCAAATACCGCCTCGCCCGCTTCGAGCCGTTCGACGCCAATGGCCAGTCGATGGGCGCGATGGACAATCCCGAGAATGGTACCGAGCATGACAATGTTCCCGGCTCGGCGAACGAGGCGGGCATGAAGTTCGTCTGCGACAATGCACGCAGCGGCGCGGTCCGGGTCTCGAGCCCGCTCGCCGACGGGCACTGATCCATCGCGATGATGCGATACGGGTCAAGGACCCCTACACGGACGCCGCGGGGAAATAGCCCCTAATTGACGCGGGCGAGGCCTGAGATCGTCTTGTCGACCAGCGGCTTGTCCGCCGCGGCGCCGTGCGTCTCGGCGATCAGCGAGGTCGCGGCACGGGCCGCGGCATCGGCAGCCCTGGCGCGGACCTCGGCGACCGCGCTGCGCTCGGCGGCGGCGATCTTGTCCTCGGCCATCTTGGCGCGGCGCTTGACCAGATCGGCGGCGTCAGCCTCGGCCTTCTTGACCAGGGCCGCGGCCTCCTGCTCGGCGTGCGCGACGATCGCGGCGGCGTCGCCCGCGCTCGCGGCGTTTCGCTTGTGCGCTTCGGCCAGCAGCGCCTCGGCCTCCTGGCGGATGGCATAGGCGCGGTCGAGCTCCTTGCGCGCCTCGGCGATGCGCCCGTCGAGCGCGTCGAGGATCTTGCGCGGCGCCTTGGCCACGAAGACCGCGATCAGCAGGAAGATGGTGAGGCCGACATAGACCCAGCCCTCGGCGCTCAGGCCGAGCAGGGTGGGACCATGATCCTCATGGGCCGGGCCGCCATCGACTTCGGTATTGGCGGTGGTCGCTTCGCCGTGCTGGGCCATCTTCTACGTCCTCAGGCCAGCGCGGAGCGCGCGGCGGCGTTCGCCTGCGCCCCCGCCGGCCGCTTGCCGGTGAGCTTCTCGACGATGTCGGCGGCGGCATCCGCCGCGACACCCTCGATCTCGCCCATCGCCCTGGCGCGCGCGGCCGAGAGGGCGGCTTCCGCCGCCTCGGCCTCGGCCGCGAGCTTCTCGTTCGCCTTGGCGAGCTTCTTCTCGATCGCCTTGGCGGATTTGACGCGCGATGCCGTCAGGCTGGCGCGCGCCGCTTCCTGCGCCGCCGCCACGCCCGCATCATAGTCCGCCGCGAGCCGGTCCGCCGAGGCCTTGGCCTTTTCGGCGGTGTCCAGATCGCTGGCCACCTGATCCTCGCGCGCCTGCATCACCTTGCCGACCTTGGGCAAAGTGAGGCGGACCACGCCGAAGTAGAGGACCGCGAAGATGATCGCGAGCCACGCTACCTGCGGGATGAAGACGGTGCCGAAGTCGAACTGAGGCATGGCGGTGCGCCGTTTCTCTTACGAGAAGGCGAGCGCGAGCGCGACGACCGCCGCGATCAGGCCGAGCGCTTCGGTCACCGCGAAGCCGAAGATCAGGCGACCGCCCATCTTGGCATCGGCTTCCGGATTGCGCAGCGCGCCCTGGAGATACATGCCGAAGATCGTGCCCACGCCGATCGCGGCGAGACCCGCACCGATCGCCGCGAGACCCGCACCGATCTTGGCTGCCATTGCTACGTCCATGATATTCCCTTCCGTTGGATAGTGTCGTTTAATGAAGATTGACGGCGTCGTTGAGATACAGCGACGCCAGCAGCGCGAAAACATAGGCCTGAACCACCGCGATCAGCACCTCGAGCGCCGAAAGCGCGATGTTCACGCCGAGCGGCAGGATGCCGAACACATAGGGCAACGCCCCGAACGACCCCAGCGAGACCACGAAGGTGCCGAACACCTTCAGCAGCACATGGCCCGCGGTCATGTTCGCGAACAGTCGGATGCCGAGGGTGAAGGGGCGGCTGAGAAAGCTCAGAAATTCGATGAGGAACACGAAAATACCGAGGAGCAGCTTCATGGTGATCGCGATCGGCGACCCCTGAAAGACCGGATCGCCCTTCGGCCAGAACAGGCTGAAGAAGTGCAGCCCATGGCGCGCGAAGCCGACGAAGCAGACCACCACGAAGACGAGCGCGGCGAGGCCGAGCGTCACCGAGATATGGCTGGTCGGGGTGAAGGTGCCGACCCAGGGGATCAACCCCAGCAGGTTGCACGCGAGCACGAAGATGAAGATCGAGAAGATCAACGGCGCATAGCGGCGCCCCTCGGGCCCGACATTCTCGTCGAGCATCTTGCGCACGAAATCGTAGAGATATTCGACCGCCGCCTGCGCGCGCGTCGGCACCAGTTGGGGGCGCGCGGTGCCGATGAAGAGGAAGATCGAGATCCCGGCCAGCGCTACCAGCATCCAGAAGGACGAGTTGGTGAGCGACACGTCGTACCCGGCCACTTCGAGCGGGACGATCTTCTTGATCTCGAACTGTTCCATCGGGCCGGGCATGTGCGTCTTACTTCTCGTTACCGGTGGAGGGATCGGCGTCGAACTGCGCCGAAGTCTTCTGCGCGCGATAGACGCCGGCGATGAAGCCGAGCACCAGCAGCGCGATCATCGCCCAGGGGCGCGTGCCGAGCCCGGCATAGCTGTCGATCAGCCAGCCGAGAAAGCCCGAGACGAGCGTGGTGCCGACGAATTCGATGCCGACCGCCCAGCCGCGGCTCTCGGCCTGGCCCTGCGCGTTCGAAATCCCGCGCACGCTCGCTGCCTTCGCATCGGCGATGCGGCGGTCGAGGTCGTCAGGATTGCGGTCGTCGGACAAGGCTCTCAGGCGATCCAGATATGAAAAAAGCCGCCGCGCTAGCAGGCGGCGACACCGAGCATCGCTGGCCGAGGCCGCGACGCGAGGGCGCTTTAGGAAGGGGGGGCGTTCGAGTCAACACCGCCATGTTGCGGCGCGGCGTATCCGCCCGCTCCCTTCGCGGTCACCCCGGGCTTGATCCGGGGTCCCGCTGCCTTGCGCGAAGAAGAAGAAGCGGGATGCCGGATCAAGTCCGGCATGACGAACGGGGATTTGCGGGTATAGTCGACGGGATGCCCTCCACCCCTCCCCCCGACAATAGCGGCCATCGCGCGCGCCTGCGCCAGCGGTTGTTCGCGGGCGGGCCCGACGCGCTTCACGATCACGAACTCGTCGAATATCTCCTCGCGCTTGCCATCCCCCGCCGCGACACCAAGCCGCTCGCCAAGGCGCTGCTCAAGGAGTTCGGCGGGATCGCCGGCCTGCTCACCGCCGATGCCGAGCGGATCGCGGCATTCCCGGGCATGGGCGAGACCAGCGCCGCCGCGATCAAGACCGCGCATGCCGCTGCACTCCGCCTCACCCAGGCGAGCATCAAGGAACAGCCGGTGCTCGCCAATTGGCAGGCGCTGCTCGACTATCTGCGCGCCGACATGGCGCACCAGCTGATCGAGCGCGTCCGCGTGCTCCACCTCAATTCGCGCAACATGCTGATCCGCGACGAGCTGATGAGCGAGGGCTCGATCGACGAGGCCGCGCTCTATGTCCGCGAGGTGATCCGCCGCGCGATCGATCTCGGATCGGCCGCGATCATTCTCGTCCATAATCATCCGAGCGGCGATCCCGCCCCCAGCCGCGCCGATATCGACCTCACCCGCCGCGTCCAGGAGGCCGGCAAGAAGCTCGGCATCGCGCTCCACGATCACATCATCATCGGGCAGGAAGGCCATGCCAGCCTGCGCGCGATGGGATTGATCTGAGGATGTGCCCGGCGCTTGCCCCCCGCGCCGCTCTCCCTTAGCCTCCCGCCCCAGAGGAGACCGACGATGCTCAAAACCGTTCTCACCGCCGCCGCCCTGCTCGCCGCCACCGGCGCGCATGCGCAAAGGGCCGACGAATTCCGCGTGGTCGGCGCGAGCGACAATGCCGCGGTGATGGCCTCGACGCTGATCACCGGACCGCGCAACGAGCGCCGTATGGTCGAGCTGCTGGTCCCCTATGAGCGCTCCGATACCGGCGCCGACGCCTATCATATCGAGAGCGTCATGGACTGCACCGCGGGCACGCTCGCGATCGGCGACGTCAAAGTCTATCAGGACGACCGCGTCATCGCCGAGGTCCCGCGCCAGGAGGGCAATGTGAGCAAGCCCGAGCCGGGATCGCTCGCCGCGCAGGTCCTCGCCTATGGCTGCAGCGGCGAGGCCGATGCCGGCGAGGCGGGCAAGGCGCGGCTGAACGGCGTGCCGGCCGCGATCGCCTATGGCCGGAGCTTGCACAACAAGCCCTGAGCAAGGAGTATCGCGTGATCAAATCCATCGCCGCCGCGGCCGCGCTGATCGTCACCCTCACCGGGGCGGCGCAGCAGGACGGCACGCGCTATCGCCTGTTGGGCAAGGTCAATGGCGCAGCGGTGATGGCGACCGAGGCGACCGGGCCGCAAAATGCGCGCCGGCTCGACGTGGTGGTCGCCACCCCCGGACCCTCGCTCCCCGGCGGCGCCGACAATGCCGAGTTCGGAATGATCGTCGATTGCGCGGCGCATACCGCGGCGATCGACGGCGCCGCCACCTTTCTTGGCGACAACGAGCAGAACCGGGTCGCGGCGAAGACCCAGCCCCAGGCGATCAATGCGGGATCGACGAACGAACTCATCTATACCGCCGCGTGCAGCGCGACGCCCGCCAACCCGAGCTGGGTGACCGGCCACGCCAAGGCGCGCGCGTTCGCGCGATCGCAGACCAAATGACCTCGAACACGGGAGCGAACGATGCGCGGAACCATCCTCGGCTATGACGCGGCCAGCGGCACCGGCGCGATCAACGATCTGTCGGGCGGACGGCTGAAATTCACCCGCGATGCCTGGCGCAGCCCCGGCGAGCCGGTCGCGGGGCGGCTGGTCGATTTCGAGGTGGCCGAGGGCGAGGCGACCGAGATCTTCCTCGTCCCGGGCAGCGGCGGCGTCTCGCTCGATTTCTCGGGCGACGATCCCGCCCGCACCGCGATGACAGCGGGTATCGTCTCGCTCGTCTGTGCGGTGGCCTCGTTCATCGTGCCGTTCGTCGGCCCCTTCACCCTGGTCGTGTCGATCTTCTTCGGCATCAAGGGCAAGAATCTGGGCCGCGAGCTGCCCGACAAGACCGCCTATTATCTCAGCATCGCGGGGCTCGTGATCTCGGGGATCGCGCTCGCGATCGTGCTGCTCGCGCTCGTCGCCTGCGCGGGCGTCATCGGCGTGGTCGGCCTCAGCTCCGCCACCTGGAACTGAGATGAAGCCCTTTCTCCTCGCCGCCGCCCTGCTCGCGCCGCTCGCCGCACTCCCTGCCGAGGCGCAGAAGAAGGGGAATGCCGCCCAGACGATGGAGGACGGCTCGCGCTTCTGCGAGATCGACGGCGTCGTGCTGCGCGAGCAGACCAGCGGCGGCTATGTGCTCAATTTCTACCTGCTGATGCCGGGCAATCTCGGGCAGGGGCGCTTCGATCGCCCCGGCATGTTCGGCGGCATCGAACCGCGGGTCGTGCTCTTCTACAGCGGCCTGCCCGACGCGCAGGGCAAGGTGAGCCAGGGCGTCCACGCCTTTGCGGTCACGGGCACGCTCGGCGACTATGCGTTGGGCGATTTCGCGCGCGACGATCTGCGTATCGTCATCGACGCGGGCAGTTTCCGCACCCCGCCGCTCAAGCTCTCGGTCAGCGCCGACAGTGAGACGCGGGTGACCGGCACCGTGGTCGAGCCCGGCGCAAAATATGACGCGAGCGATTCCGAACTGCCGCGCGCCGAGATCGGCGGGCTTGCCGACGCGGCGCTCTCGCGCGGCGCGACGCTGATCCTCTACCGCGGCGAGCGCGAGATCGCGCGGATCCCGGTCCCCGCCGGCACCATCGCCGAGACGCACAAGCGCGCGCTCGACTGGGCCGAAGCTGCCTATCCGTTGCTCAAACAGGGCAAATGCCCCGATTGACCACGCGCAACGGTCGCCGGATCTTCGATCCGGCGACCGCCACGGGAGCCGATCTGCGTATCAGGCGGCGGGCCTCGGGGTCAGGAAGCTGGTCAGTTCGGTCGCGTTGACCGACGCATTCTTGTCGGCATCCGCCTGGGTGAAGGCGGCGGTAACCCACGCCTTGCCCTCGGGCGAATCCGCCACGAAGGTCGGCTGCGCGCGGACACGGAGCGCGATCATCCATGCGCCGAACTCGGCCTGGTCCAGCGACCCGTTGCCGTCCTTGTCATAGCTCGCAAATTCGCTGTTCACGATCTGCGCGACCTGGGCTTCCTGGCTCGCAGGCTGAGCGGCGGGAGCCGGCTGCGCGGGGGGCCTCGCCTGCGCGGCCTCGGCGGCGGGCGCCGGTGTGGCGGCAGCGGTCGTGGGCTTGGGCACTTCGGCCGGCTGCGGCGCATCCTGCGCAGGAGAAACAGGCTCGGTCACAGGCTTCTGATCCTGAGTCTGCGTATCGGCGGGGGGAGTCGTTTCCTGCGCGAGCGCAGGCGAGGCAATACACATGGTAGTTGCCAGAAGAACATATCTCAGCATCTTGACCTCTCTTCGGCTGATGACCCAGGATAAACTTCGCGATCGATGGGTCCACCGGGTTGTTCATTCCCCCCAAGAACCGATGATCTATTGATCATGTTCCCTTGATCTGGGGCAAGAAACACAGCTTGCCTCAGACGAGCGCCGCCTCATCGCAATTCGATTGCCGTGTGTTCCCCGCGCCACGGCATGTTAGCATCGCCGCCGTGACCGCCCTCGACCGCCGCACCCTGATCCTCGCGCTTGGCGCCGGCCTGGCCGGTTGCCGCGGTGCCGCGTCGGCGCCGGTCGCCAAACCGACCACCAAGGCGGGCCAACTCATCGCCGCCGCGCGCAAGCAGGTGGGCGTCACGCTCCATTACGACAGCGCCTATACCAGCCTCCCCTTCCCGAACGGCGATGTCCCGCGCGAAAAGGGGGTGTGCACCGATGTCGTGATCCGCGCCTATCGCGACGCTTTCGGGCTCGACCTCCAGCGCCTCGTCAACGAGGACATGCGCGCGGCCTTCGCCGCCTATCCGCGCAAATGGGGCCTGAGCGCGCCCGACCGCAATATCGACCATCGCCGCGTGCCCAATCTGCGCACCTGGCTCGCCCGCCACCATGCCGAGCTGCCGATCCCGCGCGACGGGACCGGATGGCAGCCCGGCGACATCTTCACCTCTGCCGTCTCGGGCACCGGCACGCATATCGGCATCGTCTCGGACAAGCCGGGCCGCGCCTCGCCCCAGATCATCCACAATATCGGCGGCGGCACGCGCGAAGAGGATGCGCTGCTCGACTGGCCGATCACGGGGCGATACCGCTGGCAGGTCTAGAGATCGCTTGCTAGGGCCCGCGCGACTCTCCCGAAAGGCTATCGATGGTCCCCCGCTATTCCCGCCCCGAAATGACCGCGATCTGGTCGCCCGAGACGCGCTTCAGGATCTGGTTCGAGATCGAGGCGCACGCGACCGACGCGCTCGCCGAGCTGGGGGTGGTACCGAAGAGCGCGGCCAGGGCGCTGTGGGACTGGTGGGCGACCGAGCCAACGATCGACGTGGCGGCGATCGACGCGATCGAGGCGGTGACCAAGCATGACGTGATCGCCTTCCTCACCTGGGTCGCCGAGAATGTCGGCGACGAGGCGCGCTTCATGCACCAGGGCATGACCAGCTCGGACGTGCTCGACACCTGCCTCGCGGTCCAGCTCGCCCGCGCCAGCGACATCCTCCTCGCCGATCTCGATAAGCTGCTCGACGTGCTCAAGCGCCGAGCGATCGAGCACAAGCTCACCCCGACGATCGGCCGCAGCCACGGCATTCATGCCGAGCCCGTCACCTTCGGCCTCAAGCTCGCCGAAGCCTATGCCGAGTTCGACCGCGCGAAGAAGCGGCTGATGGCGGCGCGCGAGGACATCGCCACCTGCGCGATCAGCGGCGCGGTCGGCACCTTCGCCAATATCGATCCGCGGGTCGAGCAGCATGTCGCGGACAAGCTCGGCCTGGCGGTCGAGCCGGTCTCGACCCAGGTCATCCCGCGCGACCGCCACGCGATGTTCTTCGCGACCCTCGGCGTGATCGCCTCGTCGATCGAGCGGCTCGCGACCGAAGTCCGCCACCTCCAGCGCACCGAAGTGCTCGAGGCCGAGGAATATTTCTCGCCCGGGCAGAAGGGCTCGTCGGCGATGCCGCACAAGCGCAACCCGGTGCTGACCGAGAACCTCACCGGCCTCGCCCGCATGGTCCGCAGCGCGGCGATCCCGGCGATGGAGAATGTGGCACTCTGGCACGAGCGCGACATCAGCCACTCGTCGGTCGAGCGCTATATCGGCCCCGATGCGACCATCACGCTCGATTTCGCCCTCGCCCGCCTCACCGGCGTGATCGACAAATTGCTCGTCTACCCGGCGCGGATGCAGAAGAATCTCGACCGGATGGGCGGCCTCGTCCATTCGCAGCGCGTGCTGCTCGCGCTCACCCAGGCCGGGGTCAGCCGCGAGGACAGCTACCGCCTCGTCCAGCGCAACGCGATGAAGGTGTGGGAGAGCGACGGCGCGCTGTCGCTGCTCGAGCTGCTCAAGGGCGATCCCGAAGTGACGGCGGCGCTGCCCGCGGACCAGATCGAGCCGCTGTTCGACCTCGGCTATCACTACAAGCATGTCGACACGATCTTCGCGCGGGTGTTCGGCTAGCAATGTAGGAAAACGCCCGTTACCACTCCCTCCATCACACAGGAGGGCAAGTCATGGCGGCGATCAGCGGGTCGGTGGGCAGCGGCGGCGTCAATAACCAGGCCGATGTGCTGCTCGTCGAGCAGCTCCTGAACAAGTATCTGGCCGCGCAGGGCGAGCCCCTGCTTGCCGCTGACGGCGTGATTAGCATCGACACGATCCTCACCATCCAGGCCTATCAGCACCAGATCGTCGGGCTCAGCAGTCCCGACGGCAAGATTGATCCCGGCGGGCGAACCTGGAAGGCGCTCGACGCCGGCGCCGGTTTCACCCCCGCCCCGACTCCCGCGCCCGGCGCATCCAATCTCAGCGGCGCGGCCTGGTGGCATGCCAATGAGGGCAAATATCCGACGAGCCATTCGGTCGACGACCTCGTCAAACCCTTTCGCGACAATGCCGCCGCCTTCATCAAGGCGCTCAAGGATGCGGGCGCGAGCGTGTCGATCGGGGCGACCTATCGCCACCCGACGCGCGCCCATCTGATGCATTATTGCGTGAGGGTCGCGAACGGCGACATCGCCCCGAACAAGGTCCCCGCGGTCGCCGGCTGCGACATCCAATGGGATCACGGCAATCTCGCCGCGTCGAAACAGGGGGCGCAGGAGATGGCGACGCTGTTCGACATCGCCTTCCCCGCCTCGCTTACCTCGCTCCACATCTTCGGCCGCGCGATCGACATGACGATCGGCTGGAACGGCACGCTCGCGATCAAGGACGCCGCGGGCAAGACCCAGAATATCGGCGCGCCCCGCAGCGGCAACACCAACACCGCGCTCCACAAGGTCGGTGCGAGCTACAAGGTGATCAAGCTGGCGAGCGACCCGCCGCACTGGAGCGACAACGGGCATTGATAAATCCTCCTGGGAACGGGCAGGCTCCACAAGGCGAAAGGGCCCGGCGGTCTCCCGCCGGGCCCTCCCGATCGTGGCTGCTCGTCGCGCCTCAGCGGCAGCGATAGCGGCCATTGTTCCGGTTATTGTCCTTCTCGATCGCGTTGCCGATCAGGCCGCCCACGACCGCGCCGAGCAGGGTGCCGGCGGTGCGGTCACCACGGGTGTCGATCGTGCGGCCGACCAGCGCGCCGCCCACGGCACCGATCAGCAGGCCGGTCGAGCCATCCGAACGGCGGCAGCGATACTGGCCGCGATTGTCGCGCCAGGTGCGGCCGGTGTAATAGCCGCCGCGGTCATATTCATTGTAGCGGCGGTCCCGATAATGCCGGTCCTGATAGCTGCGCTCATAGCGGCCCTGATCCTGATAGCCGTAGCGCTGCGCGGAAGCCGGAGCCGCCGCCATGGTGGGAACCGCGACCGCAAGGGCCGTGAGGCCGATAAGGGTCTTTCTCATATCACTTACTCCTCTGTGGCCCGGCGTTTTCGCCGCGTCTGAGGATAGGTCTAGGCGATTCGGCTTGAGCCGATCCTGAACCCGATTGGCAGCTTACGTTCACGTAAAGTGACAGCTAGGCAGGGCAGCGCGGCGTTGATACCATCGCGCCATGTTCCGAAGCATCCCGGATGTCCTGACCCCCACCGAACTTGCCCAGCTCCGCGCGATCGCCGCGCGCGCGAGTTTCGTCGATGGCAAGCTCACCGCCGCGGGATCACCCCACAAGAACAACCTCCAGGTCGGTGACCGCGCTATCCACGGGCAGGTTTCGCAATTCATCGCCGACGCGCTGTTCCGCAGCGACGCTTTCCGCACCTTCGCCTTTCCCAAGACGATGATGCCGCCGCTGCTCACTCGCTACGATGCGGGCATGGCTTACGGTGTCCACGTCGATTCGGCCTATATGCCGGTGGGCGACCGCATGCTGCGCAGCGACGTTTCGTGCACCGTCTTCATCAGCGACGCGAGCGACTATGAAGGCGGCGAGCTGCGCATCCGGCTCGGCACGTCGGACGTCGCGATCAAGGGCAAGGCCGGCAGCGCGATCCTCTATCCCTCCTCGACGCTCCACCAGGTCGATCCGGTCATCTCGGGCTCGCGGCTGATCGCGCTCACCTTCATCGAGAGCCGCATCGCCAATGCCGAGCACCGCGAATGGCTGTCCGAACTCAAGCAGGTCGGCGCGATCATGGCCGAGAAGATGGACGTCGAAACCTACACAAGGCTCCAGCGCGTGGAGGAGAATCTGCTGCGCTACTGGGGGGATGCGGACTGAGGCTTCTAACTCCCCTCCCCGCAAGGGAGGGGAATTTAGCCCAAAGCCGACTTGATCTTTGCGAAGAAGCCCTGGCTCTGCGGGCACTCGTCCCCCGTCTCGGTCGCGCGGAATTCTTCGAGCAGCTCCCGCTGCTTCGCGGTCAGCTTGGTCGGCATCTCGACGACGATATGCACCACCAGGTCGCCATGCCCGCGCCCCTGGAGCACCGGCATGCCCGCGCCGCGATGACGGACCTCGCGGCCCGATTGGGTTCCCGGGCTGATCTTGATCGGATGCAGCGCGCCGTCGAGCCCCGGAATGTCGATCGCCCCGCCCAACGCCGCCGTGGTGAAGCTGATCGGCGCGCGCGCGTGGAGCGTGGTGCCCTCGCGCGTATAGATCGGGTGCTTGGCGACATGGATGAAGACGTAGAGGTCGCCCGGCGGCGCGCCACGCGGCCCCGCCTCGCCCTCGCCCGTCAGGCGGATGCGCGTGCCTTCATCGACGCCCGGGGGCACGTTGATGCTGAGCGTCTTGGTCTTGTCGACGCGCCCGTCGCCGCGGCAGCGCGAGCACGGGTCCTGGATCGTCTCGCCCGCGCCCATGCAGGCCGGGCAGGTCCGCTCGACCATGAAGAAGCCCTGCTGCGCGCGCACCTTGCCATGGCCGTTGCACTGGTGACAGGTCTTCGCCTTGGTCCCCGGGGTCGCGCCGGTGCCGTCGCACGTGTCGCACTGCCCGGCGACATCGACGGTGATCTCGGTCTTCTTGCCGTGGAACGCGTCCTCTAATCGGATCTCCATGTCGTAGCGCAGATCCGCGCCGCGCCGCTGCTGGCGCTGGCCGCCGCGCCCGCCCATGAACTCGCCGAACACGCTTTCGAAGATATCGCTGAACGCGCCGAAATCCTGCGGACCGCCGCCCCCGCCGCCCATGCCCTGCTTGAACGCGGCATGGCCGAACCGGTCATAGGCGGCGCGCTTCTGCGGGTCCTTCAGGCATTCATAGGCTTCGCTGACGGCCTTGAACTTGGCCTCATGGTCCTTGCAGCCCCCATTCTTGTCGGGGTGATACTGCATCGCGAGCTTGCGGTACGCGGATTTGAGCGTCGCCTCGTCGGCAGTCCGCTCGACCTGCAACAGCTCGTAGAAATCGACTTCGGTGGTCATTCACTCGGCCCCCGCCCCTCATCCCCGCGCTTGGCATAGCCCGAAGCGCGGGAAGAGTGCATCCGCTTACGCCTTGTTGTCGTCGACTTCGGAAAATTCCGCGTCGACCACTTCCTCAGCCGGACCGGCCTCCTCCGCAGCGCCGCCGGCAGAGGGCGAAGCCTCGGCCTGCTGCTGCTTGTCATAGATCGCCTGACCCAGCTTCATCGCCACCTGGGCGAGGTTCTGCGCCTTGGCCTGCATCTCGTCGGCGTCGCCGCCCTCGACCGCGGCCTTGGCCTCGTCGACCGCAGCCTGGATCTCGGCCTTGAGGCCGTCATCGATCTTGTCGCCATTCTCCGCGAGCTGACGCTCGGTCGTGTGGATCAGGCTCTCGGCATTGTTCTTGGCCTCGGCCGCGGCACGGCGGACCTTGTCCTCCTCGGCGAACTTCTCGGCATCGCGGACCATCTGGTCGATGTCCGCCTCGCTGAGCCCGCCCGAAGCCTGGATGCGGATCTGCTGCTCCTTGCCGGTGCCCTTGTCGCGCGCCGAGACGTTGACGATGCCGTTGGCGTCGATGTCGAAGGTGACCTCGATCTGCGGCACGCCGCGCGGCGCCGGGGGAATACCGACCAGGTCGAACTGGCCGAGCATCTTGTTGTCCGCCGCCATCTCGCGCTCGCCCTGGAAGACGCGGATGGTCACGGCCTGCTGATTGTCATCGGCAGTCGAGTAGACCTGGCTCTTCTTGGTCGGGATCGTGGTGTTGCGGTCGATCATGCGGGTGAACACGCCGCCCAGCGTCTCGATGCCCAGCGACAGCGGGGTGACGTCGAGCAGCAGCACGTCCTTGACGTCGCCCTGGAGCACGCCCGCCTGGATCGCGGCGCCGATCGCAACCACCTCATCGGGGTTCACGCCGGTGTGCGGCTCCTTGCCGAAGAACTCCTTCACGATCTGGCGCACCTTGGGCATGCGCGTCATGCCGCCGACAAGGACGACCTCGTCGATCTGCGCGGCCTTGACGCCCGCATCGGCCAGCGCCTTGCGGCACGGCTCGAGCGTGCGCTGGATCAGATCCTCGACCAGGCGCTCCAGCTCGGCGCGGTTCAGCGTCTTCACCAGATGCTTCGGCCCATTGGCGTCGGCGGTGATGAAGGGCAGGTTCACCTCGGTGGTCTGCGCGCTCGAAAGCTCGATCTTGGCCTTCTCCGCGGCTTCCTTGAGCCGCTGCAGCGCCAGCTTGTCCTTGGTGAGGTCGATGCCTTCCGCCTTGCGGAAATCCTCGGCCAGATAGGTCACGATCTTGGCGTCGAAATCCTCGCCGCCCAGGAAGGTGTCGCCGTTGGTCGCCTTCACCTCGAACACGCCGTCACCGATCTCGAGCACCGAAATGTCGAACGTGCCGCCGCCAAGGTCATAGACCGCGATGGTCTTGCCGTCATTCTTCTCGAGGCCATAGGCGAGCGCGGCCGCAGTCGGCTCGTTGATGATGCGCAGCACTTCGAGGCCCGCGATCTTGCCGGCATCCTTGGTCGCCTGGCGCTGCGCGTCGTTGAAATAGGCGGGCACGGTGATGACGGCCTGCGTCACGGTCTCGCCGAGATAGGACTCCGCCGTCTCCTTCATCTTCTGAAGGATGAAGGCCGAAATCTGCGACGGCGAATAGCTCTCGCCGCCAGCCTGCACCCAGGCGTCGCCGTTGCTGCCCTTGACGATCGAATAAGGCACCAGCTCGGTGTCCTTCTTGGTGATCGGATCGTCGAAGCGGCGCCCGATCAGGCGCTTCACCGCGAATACGGTGCTTTCGGGGTTGGTCACCGCCTGGCGCTTGGCCGGCTGGCCGATCAGCCGCTCGCCATCCTTGGCGAAGGCGACGATGGAGGGCGTCGTCCGCGCGCCCTCGACATTCTCGATCACCTTGGGCTTGCCGCCCTCCATCACCGCAACGCAGCTGTTGGTCGTACCCAGATCGATCCCGATAACTTTTGCCATGGTCCCTCGTCGGCCCCTCGTTCGAAAATTCAGACTAAGCCCGGGCCCCAAAAGAGGCGACCCGAAGCGGTTTCGGCACCGGATATAGGTGGCCTCCCGCTTGCCGCAAGATTTGAGCGCATCTAGGGGTTTTCCCGAATTGGGAGACGCGTGAAATGCGGGCGTTTGGAGCGATTGCGGCGATGGCGATGCTGGCGGGCTGCCAGCAGGCGCCCAGGGATGTGAGCGTGGACGGCGCCTGGGTCCGGCTCCCCGCGGTCGCCGGCAATCCGGGCGCGGCCTATTTTGCCCTCCATGGCGGCAGCAAGGACGCGATCCTCCTCGCCGTCATGGCCAAATTCGCGGTCCGCGCCGAGCTGCACGAGAGCATGGAGGGTCATGCCGGCATGACGAGCATGGCCCCGGTCAGGCAGGTCGCCGTGCCCGCCGGCGCCACCGTCACCTTCGCTCCCGGCGGCAAGCACGTCATGCTGTTCGACGTCTCCCCGAGCCTCAAGCCCGGCGAAAAGGCCCCGGTGACGCTCAGCTTCGCCGACGGCAAGACGGTCGAGGTCCAGGCGATTATCGTCGGCGCGGGCGATCCGGCGCCGAAATGATCGCGGTCCGTCGCCTGACGGCTGATGACTGGCGGGCCAATCGCGAGATCCGCCTCGAGGCACTCGCCGAATTCCCCGGCAACTACTTCACCTCGCTCGCCGAAGCCGAGGCGCGCAGCGACGAGAAATGGCGCGCGATGCTCGCCGATCCGAAGATGGCGATCTTCGGCCTGTACGACGGCGACGCTCTCGCCGGCCTCGCCGCCATCTATATCGCCGACGAGGACCCGAGCGGCCGCACCGCAGGTTTCGCCATGTCATACATCCGTCCCGTCTGGCGCGGGCACGGCCATGCCGCGACGCTCCACCGGGCCCGGCTCGACTGGGCCCGCGCGAACGGCATGGCGCGCGTCATCGTCAGCCACCGTGCCTCGAACGAACCCTCGCGCCGCGCGATCGAACGCAGCGGCTTCACCCGCACCGGCGCCACGCTCCACCGCTGGCCCGACGGGATCGAGGAAGACAATGTCGAATATGAGCTGCGGCTGGGTTAGCCCACCCGCTCCATCCGCCACTTACGGAAGGCCTGCACCGCCGAGAGCCCGCCCAGGAATATGGCCGGCAGCCACCATAGCCGTCCCCAGCCGTGCCACACATCGTATTTGATCGCTTTGAGCCCGGTTATCCCGAAGCCGAAGATCGCCGCCATCGCGAACGTGCCATAGCTGATCGAGCTCAGCGTCATCCGACGGCCTTCGTCGCGCGTCAGCGGCTCGCCCTCGGCGACGCGTTGTGCCAGCGCCCGCGCCGGTGCGCCATAAATCCGGCGCACGGCCCAGACGACACCGACGATGAATATGATCGCCGCGCCGGCCATTCCCAGCCCCATCATGACGGGGTCGGCGCCATCGTCCAGACCGCCCAGGGCGATCACCAGCGCCAGCAGCAGCACCACGGAAACCGTCATCACCGCAATCAGTACTTTATAGCTCCGCCGGAAACCGGCGACGAACATGTCGCGCTCAGCGGCGGTTACGCGGATCGGCGCGCCCCGCAGATTCCTGCGATAAATAAAGTCGGAGCCCTTACGCTCGAACTGGTCGGCAAAGGTCGAGGTGACATAGTCTGAGCTGGACATGGCCCCACTCTATCGCCCCCGCCGCCCCGATCAACGCCGCTATCTCCACCGCCCCCGCCCCGCTATGATCGTGTCATCATCAGGAGGGCCCGCCGCATGATCGACCGTTTCCGTTCTTCCACCTGGGGCTGGCTGCGCGGCACGCTCGCGGGCTGGGGCACGCTGTTGCTGATCGCCACGGGGCTGATCCTGACGCTCTGGGCGCTCGCCAAGGGTACGCTGATCGACTGGGCCTGGCTGTTCCCGCTGATGCTGCTCGCGGGCCTCGGCATCGCCGCGTGGAAATGGATCGGCAATCTCGCCACCACCTATGAGCTCACCGCCGACCGGCTGATCCTGCACAAGGGTATCCTGGCCAAGTCGATCGACGAGATCGAGCTTTACCGCGTCAAGGATGTCCGCATCGATTTCACCATCGTCAACCAGATGGCGGATATCGGCCGCATCACCATCACCTCGTCCGACGAGACCACCCGCGACGCCCCGCTCGCGATCCGCGACGTGCCCCAGGCCCGCGCCCGCCGCGAGAAACTGCGCGAACTGGTCGATGCGGCCCGCCGCCAGCGCGGGGTGCGCGAGATCGACATGGTGCAGGAGGGGCTGGGGGAACCCTGAGGTTCGCCCGCCCGCCCTACTTCAGCAGCGCGCGGATCGTGGGGACCGGATCGCCCGCGCCATAGCTTTTATGGGCATCCTCGGCCTTGGGATCGAACTGGCAGACATAGTCGAACAGGATCGCATGGCTCCCGCCAATCCCTTCCTGCCAGTCTTCCATGCCCGTCGTCTCCTTCGGGCCGTCGCCTTCCATCAGCCAGCCCGAGGTCGGGCGCAGCCTTTTGCTGGCGCAATCGAACTCGACATCGGCGTTGAGCACCAGACTGCCCCCGATCAGATAGAGCGTGGCAAAGGCGCTATCGCCCTCGCGGCGGATCGAATCGCGGTCGATCAGATAATAGGCGCTGTCGCCCGCGGCGCTGGTCGCGGTGCTGATCTCGCGCCAGTCGGTCGCCGCCGCCGGAGCCGCCGCGAGGAGCGCCGCCGCTACGGCCATGAAGGGTAGCAATCGCATCAACGTTCCTCCGGATTTCCTTGTGACCCTGGCTGCCTGAACCGAAGCTGTCGGTGCCCGCCGCATCGCGATAAGAGGCGTCATGGCCGGCCGCCCCCTCATCCCTTCCGAGACCGCGCTCGCCCGCACCGTCTTCGGCGACGCGATCGACTATGCCCGGGTGCGGCTCCACAACCGCAAATGGGCCTTCTTCCAGCCGCGCCACATCACCATGGCGCCGATGGGCCATATCCATTTCCACCCCGAGGGCGGCCGTTACCGCGAGGATTTCGCCGATGCGCCGCTGAGTGCCCAGGCGCTCCTCATCCATGAGATGGTGCATGTCTGGCAGCACCAGCGGGGCATCTTTCTGCCGCTGCGCCGCCTGCCCTGGGCGCGCTACGATTATCGCTTCGTGCGCGGCAAACCCCTCGCCCGTTACGGCATCGAGCAGCAGGCGATGCTCGTCCAGCACGCCTTTCTGATGCGCGCGGGCGTGGCGGTGCCCGAAGCCCCGCCGCTGGCCGAGATCGAGGCGATCCTGCCCTTCTGAGCCCGCGCCGCTCGCCGCCCATGCCCCCCCGGACATGGGCGGCGCCCCCGTCAATCGTCCCCGATGCGCGACGACGAATTGACGTGCGCGGGCGGCGGCGGGGGAGGCGGAGGAGCTGGCGACGGCGGCGGGCTATAGCTCGGCGGCGGAGGCGGCGGGCTATAGCTCGGCGGTGGCGATGGAGGCGGCGAGTAGCTGGGCGGCGGGGGCGGCGAGTAACTCGGCGCAGGCGGCGGCGTATAGCTGGGAGCCGGCGGCGAATAGCTCGGCGCGGGCGGCGTATAGCTTGGCACCTCGCGCACCCGCACGGGCTGCGAATCGGGCGGGCGATAGCTGGGCCGCGGCCGCGAATCATCGTCGCCGGAACGGGTACGCGGCGACGGCCCGTCGCCGCGTACCGGACGTGAGATGGGCGCGGGCGGCGCCATCGGCACATCGGGCGCGACCGTCACCGGCTGCGGATCGGACGCCCCCGTCACCGCCGGCATCGGCTGCGGACGATATCCCGGCTGACGCTCGGGCCGCGGCCGGTCGCCATTCTCCGCCGAGCCGGGGCGCGGCATCGGGCGTGCGGCCGGCGGCTCGCCCGCAGTGGCGGGGGCAGCGGGCTGCTGCCGCACCGGCCGTCCGCGCACGCCCACCGGCGCGGCGCCGGGCGCGATCCCCAGATCGGGCTGGAGCCCCGCCTCGCCGGCTTCGAGCGGCCGATCGTTGCGCGGCCCATTCTCGCCGCGACCGGGGCGTCCCGGACGATCGGCCATGCCCTGCCCGATCCCGGGACCGTTGGGCCGCCCGATCCAGTTCGCAGGCGGCGTCGCGGCCGGCATCGGCGTCCCGGCGGGCGGCGCGGTCAGATTGCCCGGCGGACGCCCATGGAACCCGCCCTCGCCCCAGCGGCGGAAGCGGTCGCCCTGGTCGGCGCGGCGCTGGCGCTCCTGGCCCCAATGCTGCTGGCGGACGCGGCCCGCGACGCTCTCGCGGATCCGCCGCCAGCCATCGTGCCGCCGCCGCCCTTCGTCCCAGCACCGGCGCCAGTCCCACCACAAATAGCTGGTGTCGAGCCAGGCGACCGTCTGGACCGCCCGCCGCTCCTGGCTCGCGATCAGGGTGCGCTTGAGCATCCGCCCGTGCTGATATCCGGACATGGCGGCATAGAGCCAGCCCTGCGCCGTCTCGCGATCGAGCACATCGCCCTCGGGCCCATAGACCACCGCGACCGCACCATCGAGGAAGCCGAAGCTCATCTCGGGATCGCGCACGAGGAAGGGCGTGTCCGATCCGCCCTCGAAATAATAGCTGTGCAGTCCGTCGGGCCGGTTCTCGACCAGCATCAGCGATCCGTCGCTGAAGGTCCACGCCCAGGGCTCGCTCCCGCCCGCGTAAAAGGCGAAGTCGGGCGGCGCCTCGCCGATCGCCTGCGAAAGCGCGTCGGCGCGGTCGATCCATTCGTAATTCTCGAAGCCCGCGATGTTCGCCCAGACCGGCGGCGGGGCATAGTCGCTGGTGGTCTCGACCGTCCCGGCCATCTCGACGCACCCGCCCAGCGCCAATGCGGCGGCCAGCGCGGCCACGCCGCTCAGCAACCTTGCCCGTCCTGCCCTCAACCGCATCGTCTCTCTCCCTCTCGACCGCTGCCCTCGATCGCTGATGCGCAGGATTTCGTTTCGACGCTGAACAGAAGATGACTGCGCGCATGCGATATCGCGGCGCGCCAGGCATTTAGGCAAGGGGCGGCGCGCGAAAACGCAATCTCCCCCGGGGGATGGGTACCCCAGGGGAGACGCCGAAGGCGCGGACCGGGTCGAAGGGCCCGTGCCGGTGGGCGGGTTAGAAGCCGAACTGGTCGAAGGACTTGACCATGAACACGCCGAAGGTCGTGTTCGGCTTGGCTGGCGTGCTGCCAACCGGTGCGTTGGGGCGCGATTCCCAGGTGAACCGTACGCCGCCGCGGAAGCCGCCATCGTCGTTGGTCAGAAAATAGACCGGCACCTGGACGCCCCACAGCTTGTCCTGGAAGTCATAGGCGACCTTGATCTCGACCATTGGCGCCACGCCGCCCACCCGGATCGGCGCCACCACGAAGCGAGTGAGCGCGAAGGCGCTGTGGTCAATGTCGGGCGTGGGCAGGTCGAAAATCTCCGACCGGCAGCCGGTGGTCGATCCCGCGGGGCAGACAATGCGCTTCTCGGGATCCGAATAGTCGCGGCGGTATTGATAGCCCGCGCCGACAAACAGGCCGGTATTGCCGAAACTGATGCCGCCGGCGACGTTGACCGCCACCGAGGTCCGATCGGTGCTGCGTTCCGCGAAATTTGCGGGATCGAACGAATCATAGGCGCGCTTGCCCACCGAGCCGGTGACGTTCAGCAGATAGACCGGGGCGCGAAGCTTTTCCCGACGGAACGCAAGAATCTGATCGACCTGGGCCCTTGCCTGCTCATCATTCTGGGTGATGCCCACAAGCTGGGCCCTAGTGAATTCGCTTGGCTCGACCATATCGACGCAGATCGAATTGACGACTGCCATCCGGGCCGCGTCGTCCTGCCATTGCCGCGTCAATGCGGGGCACCGGCGATGGAGCAGCCGGTTGGCGGTGTCCTGCGCATCCGAGGGACCAAAGTGCGTGCTGATCAGAGAATAGCTCAGGCTTGCGGAATATTTGTCCGAAAGCCCCTGGTCCGCGACGGTAGTGTTCCTTTCGCCGCCTAATGCGGCGCCAAGTGCGGCGCCCAGCGGGACCTTTACCGTGACGTTCAGCGCGGATTCGACCCCGCCGCGAAAGCCCTGCGAGGTGGGGGCGAGGGTCAGCGCAAGCACATTGTCGTCTGTCGATGCGGTAATCGCGTAGCGCTCGCGCGGGATGCCGGCACTCGCCTCGCCTTCCGGCGCGGTCAGAAGACGCGCATGGCCGCGCTTGACCTCAGGAAGCGCCTGCGACTCGGGAAGGTCCGCCGATGCGGCGCCCTGGGCCTGTGCGACGACGGGGATGAGAACGGCCGTACAGGCCGTCAGCAGGAGGAAGGTGGTACGCACGCTCAGCCTCCGATCACGGGCAAATAGCCCCTGCCCTCGGTCCGCCTGCGATCGCCGGGAACGGGGATGGAATTGCCGACAGTGATGGAACCGGTGGCCGCTCGACCGCTCTGGCCGTCCGCCCGCCAGTCGACCACGATCTTGTCGTTGATCGTGCCGGTCAGCTCCCATGCCACCGTATAGTCGGCCGTCGGATCGACCGCGTCGGTCGTCGCGTCGCCATTCTCGTCGAACGTCAACCGGATCCTGGCATGGATCTGGCTGTTCCTCAGCTCCACGGTGGCGTCCGTGCCGTCGGGCGTGGTCATATGAAAATTGACGGTCGTCATTGCCCTGACTCCTCCAGTTGGGATTGGAGCAAGCTAGGCGGCACGTAACGGGATGCGCGTGACGGCCATCACGCCATCGCAACAAATCTCACTCCGCACCCGCCCCGGGGTCACGCGCCGGAAACATCGGCCCGCTATCGCATGCCCCTGAATACGCGCATGAATTCTTGACGGCTTCCGTAACTCTACGGATAGTGCGCGCAACTTATCGAGAGGGCACGATCGATGGCGCGGATGCACAAGGGACCCGTTATCCTGTCGGCGCTGGGTCTGCTGACCGCCTGTACCTCGGGCTATGGCATGGGCGGGACCCCGACGCCGCCACCGGCTCCGACGCCAACCCCGACTCCCACACCGACGCCAACCCCGACCCCCACACCGACTCCCACACCGACACCGACACCGACACCAACTCCCACGCCGACACCAACCCCCACTCCCACACCCCCGCCCACCAACGTCTCGCTGCTGAACCTCACCGTCTCGGAGGATTTCACCAACGACAACGCCAAGGCCGAAGGCACGCAGGGCGGCGCGGTGACGGCCGCGGCGAGCCCGCTCACGGTCCATTACGACAAGGCGACCAACAGCTACACGCTGACCTCGACCACCGGCACGGGCTCGACGGTCACCTTCGGCCCCGCGAACGAGATCCCCAGCGGCGATCCGCGCGTGCGCCTCTATTCGGTCGGCGATTCGGCCGACCGGATCAACCAGCTGCTGCTCAGCAACAATTCGGCCGCGGCGACCAGCTATGTCGGCGCGGGCGTGTGGACGCGGCGCACCACCACCGGGACCAATGCCTTCCGCACCGATGCCTTCACCTATGGCGTCGAGACCCCCGACGCCGCCACCCCGCGAAACGGCGCCGCCAACTTCGCGGTCGATCTGGCCGGCACGGTCACCTATCCGAACGGTATCACCTTCGCTCCCGGCACCACGCGCAATTTCGCGCCTTTGCTCGGCAACGGCAGGATCGATGTCGATTTCGGCGGCGGCACCATCACCCTGACCGGCACCGCCTGGCAGCTGAATCCGGTCAATTCCGCCACCTTCGCCAACACCCATTTCGGCGGGGTCGCCAATCTGTCGAGCAGCGCAAACGCTTTTGCCGGGCTGTTCACCATGGGCGGCAGCCCCCAGGATCCCGCCGTCCCGCTCTATCTCGGCAACTGGCAGGGCCGCCTCTACGGGCCCGGCGCCGAGGAGGTCGGCGCGGTGTTCTGGAGCAGCGGGTCGGACGGCACCGCCGCGGTCGGCACGCTCATCGGCCGCCGGTTCGGCGGCGCCCAGGTCCCGCCGCAGGCCGCGCAGGCATCGGGCACCAGCTTCGTCACGCGCGACGGCGGCGCCGCGAGCCTCACCGGCAGCACCATCACCGGCGCGGGGGCGACCTCGGCGGTCAACCCCATCATCGTCGGCACCTATGACTTCAAGGGGCTGACGGGCAACCCCGGCACGGCCAGCTCGAGCACCGTTCCCGGCGAGCCGCTCGGCCGCTTCACCACGGTCAGCGGCAACACCACCACGATCATCGATCTCTACAACGGCTCCGCCTATCAGGGGATCACGCTCAGCTATTCGAGCTTCGGCACCTGGCTGACCGGCAAATTCACCCCGGGCGCCCCGGGCAATTGGGCGATCACCTATTATCCCTGGGTCCAGGGCGTGCGCACCCCGCTCTCGGCGATGCCCACCACCGGCACGGGCAGCTACACCGCCTTCCTGCGCGGCATCGGCACCGCGGATAGCGGCACGACGCTCTACAAGCTGACCGGATCGGCGGGCTTCGTCTTCAACTTCGCGGGCGGCACCTATGCCGGCACCTTCGCTCCCACCGCGACCGTGATCGGCGATCCGCTCCTCAACGGCCCGGGCACCGTCTTCGTGCTCACCCCCTATACGCTGAACGGCACGATCCGCTCGGGCGGCAACACCTTCACCGGCAACATCGTCTCGGGCGCCAGCAATGCCGGGACGATGGATGGCGGTTTCTTCGGCCCCAATGCCGAGGAGATTGGCGGCACCTACAGCTTCACCGCGGGTGCCACGCAGGGCATGCCTGGCAATACGAGCTTCGCGGGCACCGTCTCGGGCAAGAAGAACTAGGGCGGTCGTCATGGCGAATAACGGGCGGTATCGCGCCATGCGCGCCGCCGCCTTTTCCCTTGCGCCGATGCTGGCGTTCCTCTGCGCCGTCCCCGCCATGGCACAGGACAGCGCGCCCGTGCGGATGGAAGGCCTCAAGCCCGCCGACCTGTTCAACATCGCCGATCAGGCGCTCGCCGCGAACCGCCCCCAGGACGCCGAGGCGATCTATCGCGCCCTCACGCACGATCCCGATGTCGAGATCCGCAGCGAGGCGCGCTTCCGCCTCGCGCTGATGCTCTCGGTGCTCGGCCGCTACACCGAGTCCGCGGTCGAGCTGCGCGCGATCCTCGACGAAAAGCCCGATGCGGTCCGCGTCCGGCTCGAGCTTGCCCGCGTCCTGGCGCTTGGCGGCGACGAGAGCGGCGCGCGGCGCGAGCTCCGCCAGGTTCAGGCGGGCGAGCTGCCCCCCGAAGTCGCGCAGGTCGTCGATCAGTTCGCCGGGGCGCTGCGCTCGCGCAAACCCTTCGGCGCGAGCATCGAACTCGCCCTGGTTCCCGACAGCAATATCAACCGCGCCACCGATTCGACCACGCTCGACACGATCATCGCCCCGCTCGAACTCTCGCGGGACGCGCGCGAGCAATCGGGCCTCGGCGCGCGCGTCTCAGGCCAGGTCTTTCTGCGCCAGCGCATCGGCAAGCATCTCGCGATCGTCCCGCGCATCTCCGCCCAGGGCGAATTCTACCGCCAGAGCCAGTTCGACGACATCTCCGCCTCGGCGCTGATCGGCCTCGAATGGTCGCCGGGGAAGGAGCGTTTCCAGCTCTCGGCCGGCGGCACCCAGCGCTGGTACGGGCTCGATCCCTATGCCACCACCGCGACCGCCACCCTCAACTGGCAGCATCCGATCGGCCGCCGCACCCAGCTGAGCGCCACCGCGACCATGGCGAGCACCGACTACCGGCTCAACGACCTCCAGGACGGCATGCTCTATTATGGCGACATCTCGGTCGAGCGCGCCTTCGATCGCCGCTCGGGCGGGGGGCTGACCTTTTCGGTCACGCGCCAGAGCGCCGCCGATCCCGGCTATTCGACCACCGCGGTCGGCGGCACCGCCATCGCCTGGACCGAGGCGGGGCACAGCACGATCTTCGCCAATATCGGCGTCCGCGGGCTCCAGGCCGACGCGCGCATCTTCCTCTATCCCGAGCGCCGCCGCGACCTGCTGCTGAGCGCGAGCACCGGCGTGACGCTGCGCCGCCTGACGCTGGGCGGTTTCGCCCCGTTCGTGCGGCTCAGCGTCGAGCGCAACTTCTCGACCGTCGGCATCTACGACTATCGCCGGGCCGCGCTCAGCTTCGGCATCACCCGGGCGTTTTAGTGTGTAGCGGCATTCAACTCATCCTCCCCCGCCAGGGGGAGGTGTCGCGCGTAGCGTGACGGAGGGGGAGGGCGGCGGCCACGTCTGTGTCGGATCCGCCCCCTCCGACGCCTTCGGCGCCACCTCCCCCTGGCGGGGGAGGATTATCTACATGTCGATACGCCCTAATTCCCGCCCGGCTGGGGGATCACCCCGGCGGGCACATGATAGGTTTCCCGCCAGTCGAGCCAGCCCACATCGGTCGGCCCGATCATGAAGGCGACCACGACCCATTTTCCCGCGCGCCGCTGGAGCAACGCATAGATCGTATCGCCATCGAGCACGCCCTCTTCCTGCTGCTCGGCATAGCGGGTCTTGCTGAAATCGATCGGCGCGCCCGCGGGTGTTTGCGGATGCGCGACGATGAACGCCCAGTCGGTGCGCACCCGCAGATCATCGACCACGAACTTGACCGGCTGCCCCAGATCCTTGGCGATCACGATGCGCAGCGCGTCGAGCAGCTCGGCGCGCTGGGGGGCGGTCTGCGCCTGCGCGGCGGCCGGCACCGCGAGCATCACCACGGCACTCATTCCGATCCGTCCCCACATCGCCCGTCTCCCCTTCGCCGCGCAGCTTTCCACCCCAAGCGGCCCAGCGCAACCGGCCGCCACCGGTATAGTTACGGCCAATATCGCCGCTTTCGACGACAAGATCCGGATCGCGCGAGGCCGGACCGTCCCAGCATGTGAAAGTTGACACTAGCTTCACACTATCGCGCCTGTTTTCCGCCGCGCAGTTCCCGGGGGAAAAGGCCAAGTTCGCCGGGTGCGGATCGACAGAGTCAAAGAGCGGCCGGATCGACCGGCTGCGCGAGCCAAGCAGGCGAAATCCTACATTGCAAGACCTTGGGCCCCGAAGCGTCGAAGCCGAAGCGAATGGCGTACAGACCCCCCTCACAACAAGCTCCCCTGCGCCCCCGCCTGGTGCGACGCGCGCGTTTCCACCCGGGCGGCCTTCTTCACCGGGCTGATCAGCGTTGGCAGCCTCGGCTTCTGCCCGTTCATCAGGTCGGCCAAGGTGACGAACTGAAGCGCCGGGAAACGGCCGAATTCAGTCTCGATCACCGGCTGCGATGCCGCCTCGTCGCGCATGCCCCGGGTCGGCGCGCCCTTCATCACGAACAGGCCGAAGCGGTGCTTGTCGCGCGCCATCACCCGCCCCAGATCGCGCACCATGTTGGGCGTCACATGGTCCCCGGCCTTGACGCTGATCACGCCGGTCTCGATCCGGTTCTTGGCGGCGAGATAGTTGAACCAACCGTCGATGCCCCGGTCGCCGCCCTTCTTTTCGCGCGGGAAACCGCCGACCTGCCACGACACCCATTGCTGGAACTGGTGGGGATCCTCCACCGCCAGCCGCTCGGCGCTGGCCAGGTCCCTGGGCACGCCGAGCGTCTCGAACTGGATGCCCGGATAGCCGTTCCGCATCCGGTCCTCGATCATCCCGATCGCGATATGGGTGACGTCGATCCCGATCCATTTGCGCCCGAGCTTCTGTGCGGCATCGACCGCCGTGCCGCAGCCGCAGAACGGATCGAGCACCACATCGCCGGGGTTGGAGGATGCGGCGATGATTCGCTCGAGCAGGGCGCGGGGCTTCTGAGTGGGGTAGCCGAGGCGTTCCTGGGCATTGGACGACAAAGGCGGGATGTCGTCCCACAGCGATTGCAGGCGAGCCCCCTGACTTTCATCCTCATACATCTTGAGGCGGAGGGACCCGCTTTCCTTTGTCGGAAAGTGAAGCCGGTTTTCCTCGTCATATCGTTGCATGCGCTCGATGTTGCATGACCATCCGTTGGGATGGGGCTGATAGGTGACGCCGTTCCGTGCGGTGTACGGATAGTGGAGGTTGGGCCGGACGCTCGGATTTCGCAGCGTCACGGACTGCCAGCGTCGTCCGTCCGAATCCGATTGCGCATATACCCTGTCGGCCTTTGCCGCCGACATCCGCGTGTAAAGCTGATTCCAGGTGAAGCCTTTGGTCTTCGAATAGAAGTAGATCGTGTCCGTGACGTCGCCATAGCCGCGCGAGACGTTGCCGTGCGCGAACGTGCGCTTCCAGACAATCTCGTTCCTGAAATTCTCCGCGCCGAACACGGCGTCCAGCACCAGCTTGAGATAGTGGCTCGCGGTCGGATCGCAGTGAAGGTAGAGCGATCCCGCCGGCTTCAACACGCGGTGCAATTCCACCAGCCGCACCGCCATCATCGCGAGATAGGCCATCAGCGGATTCTCCCCGATGGCCGAGTGAATCGCCTCCATCATCACCTGAAGCTGGCGGTTGGTGCCCCCGGCGATATCGAGCAACGCATTCTGTGACGCCTCGCCCCATGTCCAGCTATCGTCGAAGGCCTGGATGCTGGCATCCGCGCCTTGGCCCTTCGTGGATTCGAAGACCAGATTGTAGCGCATGTTGGAATTGAATGGCGGGTCCAGATAGACAAGATCGACACTCTCGTCGCGCACATCTGCGCGAAGAACTTCAAGATTGTCTCCGTAATATAGCCTGCTGCCCAACGGGCGCCCCTGTCCCCAAGGGACAGAACGCTAGAGGGAGGGCGGCTGTGTTCCACATGGACACGCGTCCATTTCGAACCGAAACGCGATCTATTGGATCCGGAACGGTGCTTTGGCTGGCGAGAACATCCTCGACCGATCGGCTGGTGATTGCCTAGGCCGTGGCTCACCAAAGCGGCCTGTCGGCTACCGACCCACTTGCAGCCATCTTATCTAAGTTGCAGACCTTCCCCATGGGACCGCCACAAGCTGCATATTTGATCTTAATGTTGGCGACGGTCGCGGCATACTCTTCACCTGAGCAACGCGAACAGGAGAAGATCGCGCAGACCATTGAGCGTGCCGTGCGTTTGCCAGCCGGTGCCTTTCCTTTGGCTCGCTATGCGCGTGCATATGCGTTCGCTTCCGCAAACCGCGTATCTGCCATTTACTTCATTCCTGACGATGACCCTTCGAATACGTCCTGCACAAGCGCGAAGGCTGGTGGGACTGCGAACGCCGGGCAGATAGCGCTGCTCTGCGCGCCACCGGATGGATTGAAGGAAGGGGAGCGACGCTGGTTTAAGAATGCCCAAACACTTCCCCACGTGGATGATGGTGCCTGTTTCTACATCGACATCGAGTTTGATCTGACACGCAATGTGGTGATCAGCGCCCGTTGCCACGGCGGAACTTAGGTCCGCTCCCCACCCGATTCCAGCCGTTCAGCCATCATGAAAAAAAACCTGCCATTTCTAAATCCACTAATCGTGAAAGCATTCCGTTCTATGCCAGTGCAGATAACGCGGGTGCGGTTGATCCGCTTTCGCCTTCGGCAGCCGCGCCTTGCGATCAGGGAAGATAAGCCGCTCGACGCTTTCAAGGTCGTTGATCTTCCGCGACAACAGGATGTCGCCGGCGTCGCTGAGCGAAATCAGCCCGCGATCGAACATCCAGTGGATCGTGCCGGATAGCGCGATGCCGTTTTCGACGGCATCGGGGCCGCCTGCCTCCACACTCTTGATATGGGCGGCCTCCGTTTCCACGCGCCCTCCGCCATTGAGCAACTTCATGCCGGTCAGCGCACAGCGCGAGCCATAGACGTCGAGCACGCGCTTGCGGAACTGGCGGTCGCGCACGGTCCGATTGACCAACATCACCGTGCGATCGACCGGCCCTTCCCAGGGAGGGGGCTCCTCCGCGACGATGTTCGCGGACGGCATGTCCTCGCTCGCGTCGGTTCGCGGCAACAAATCACCCTCCGTTACCAGCCCGAGATCGAGGATCCGGTCGAAGTCGGCGCGCGACAGCACGCGGATCGGTTGTGCCGCGAGATCGGCGTCCAGTCCGCCAGCAACCTTCAACAGGCCGCGCTCGACGATCATGCCGTCGAGCTCGAACGGCACGGCGCGGCCGAATTCCAGATAGGTGCCGCGGGCGATCTTTGCGAGGAACGCGCCTTCGCGGTTCGGGTCGGGATCGATCCGTTCCACCCGCGCCGCCGCATGATAGTCTCTGCCGTGCGATCCTCCGGACCCTTGATAGATGATCCACTGATCGGCCATGCGGATCGCCCGCTGCAACCACTTAGCCTCGAAACCATAGCAAAGTTCCGCCGGTTCGCCGGCTTCCGGATGCGGCGGGAGCTGGAAAATCCCGTTGGTGGGAAAGTCCGGCTCGCGCTGCGGCATGACGCCGAGCCAGCGATAGGTGCCGGGCTGCAGAAATTCGAGCAGGCCCGCATCGCGAAGCTGTTGCAGCTCGCGCCCCAGGGTCTGGGTCGGCGTACGACCCGATGTGCGGGTTGCCGCTTCGATCGCGCCCATTTGCGATGCGATGAACGCCTGGCGCGTGAACACGGGCGAACCGGTTCCGGTAATATGACGCAGGATCGCGTCCTTCACGGCATCAGTCCAGATCGGCATGCCTCAGCCCCCTCGCTCTGCAATCGATACCGCGAGACCTCGCCCGCCGAAAGCGCCCAGCCCCCTCCGATTCGCTCGCGACAGATCGATATTCTCCCGAACCGCGCAGCTGGCGCCTGAGCGCGCGCATTCCTATCTCAACCCCTCTGGCATCTCCAAAAGAACGAAGATAGAACACGCTTCATGGCCCTCACTCACATCTCCGTCCGCGGCGCCCGCGAGCACAACCTCAAGGATGTCAGCATCGACATCCCCCGCGACACCCTGACGGTGATCACCGGCCTCTCCGGCTCGGGCAAATCCAGCCTCGCCTTCGACACCATCTATGCCGAGGGTCAGCGCCGCTATGTCGAGAGCCTCTCGGCCTATGCCCGCCAGTTCCTCGAACTGATGCAGAAGCCCGATGTCGATCATATCGAGGGCCTCAGCCCCGCCATCTCGATCGAGCAGAAGACCACCAGCCGCAATCCGCGCTCGACGGTCGCGACGGTCACCGAAATCTACGATTATATGCGCCTGCTCTGGGCGCGCGTCGGCATTCCCTATTCGCCCGTCACCGGCCTCCCCATCGCCGCGCAGACCGTCAGCCAGATGGTCGACCGCGTGCTCGCGCTTCCCGAGGGCACCCGCCTGCTGCTCCTCGCCCCGGTCGTGCGCGGCCGCAAGGGCGAGTATCGCAAGGAGCTCGCCGAGTGGCAGAAGGCCGGCTTCACCCGCGTCCGCATCGATGGCGAGACGATGCTGATCGAGGACGCCCCCGCGCTCGACAAGAAGTACAAGCACGACATCGAGGTGGTGGTCGACCGCCTCGTCGTCGGCGGCGACATCGCCACCCGGCTCGCCGAGAGTTTCGAGCAGGCGCTCAAGCTGGCCGAGGGGCTGGCGTACGTGGACCTGGTGGATACCACGGTCGAGCAGCTCACGGGCAGCCGTGTGAAGGAAGCCCCACAGGCGTTCCGTGCAGAAACCTCCGTTCGCCCTGAGCTTGTCGAAGGGCTGCCCTCCTCTGATCCCGACGGCCAAGAGGAAAGCAGTGCTTCGACAAGCTCAGCACGAACGGGAGGGATGAAGAATGCGGAAATCCCGCCCAACCGCATCGTCTTCAGCGAAAAGTTCGCCTGCCCGGTCTCGGGCTTCACCATCGCCGAGATCGAGCCCCGCCTCTTCTCGTTCAACGCCCCCCAGGGCGCCTGCCCCGCCTGCGACGGCCTCGGCGAGCGGCTCGTGTTCGACGAGGACCTCGTCGTCCCCAACCACGATCTCAGCATCAAGAAGGGCGCGATCGTCCCCTGGGCCAAGTCCAACCCGCCCAGCCCCTATTACATGCAGGTGCTGGGCAGCCTCGCCCGCGAATTCGGCTTCAGCCTCGAAACCCCGTGGAAGGACCTCCCCGGCGAGATCCAGCTGATCATCCTCCACGGCACCGGCGGCAAGCCCGTCACCCTCACCTTCGTCGATGGCCGGAAGAGCTACGACGTCCGCAAGCCGTTCGAGGGCGTGGTCGGCAATCTCAACCGCCGCATGCTCCAGACCGAAAGCGCCTGGATGCGCGAGGAGCTCGCCAAATATCAGGCGAGCCACCCCTGCGAGACCTGCCACGGCGCCCGCCTCAAGCCCGAGGCGCTCGCGGTCAAGGTCGCGATGCGCGACATTTCGAGCGTCACCAAGCTCTCGGTGGTCGATGCCCTCGCCTTCTTCGCCGATCTGCCCAAGGACCTCACCGGCCAGCAAAAGGAAATCGCCCGCGCGATCCTCAAGGAGATCGACGAGCGGCTCGGCTTCCTCAACAATGTCGGCCTCGATTATCTCAACCTCGACCGCACCAGCGGCACGCTGAGCGGCGGCGAGTCCCAGCGCATCCGCCTCGCCAGCCAGATCGGCAGCGGCCTGTCGGGCGTGCTCTACGTCCTCGACGAGCCCAGCATCGGCCTCCACCAGCGCGACAACGACATGCTGCTCGCCACCCTCCGCCGCCTGCGCGATCTCGGCAACACCGTCCTCGTCGTCGAGCATGACGAGGACGCGATCCGCACCGCCGACTATGTCATCGATATGGGCCCCGGCGCCGGCGTCCATGGCGGCGAGATCGTCACCCACGGCACGCTCGATCACATCCTGGCGAGCACGGGCAGCGTCACCGCCGACTATCTCAACGGCACCCGCGAGGTCCCCGTCCCCGCGAAACGCCGCAAGGGCAATGGCAAGAAGCTGACCGTCGAAAACGCCACCGCGAACAACCTCCGCGGCGTCACCGCGAGCATCCCCTTGGGCACCTTCACCTGCGTCACCGGCGTCTCGGGCAGCGGCAAATCGAGCCTCACCATCGACACGCTCTATGCCGCCGCCGCGCGCCAGCTCAACGGCGCGCGCCTGCTCGCGGGCAAGCATGACCGCGTCACCGGGCTCCAGTATCTCGACAAGGTGATCGACATCGATCAGTCGCCGATCGGCCGCACCCCGCGCTCGAACCCCGCGACCTATACCGGCGCCTTCACCCAGATCCGCGACTGGTTCGCCGGCCTCCCCGAAAGCCAGGCGCGCGGCTACAAGCCCGGCCGCTTCAGCTTCAACGTCAAGGGCGGCCGCTGCGAGGCGTGCACCGGCGACGGCCTGCTCAAGATCGAGATGCACTTCCTCCCCGACGTCTACGTCACCTGCGACGTCTGCCACGGCGCGCGCTACAACCGCGAGACGCTCGAGGTGAAGTTCAAGGGCCGCAGCATCGCCGACGTGCTCGACATGACCGTCGAGGACGCGGTCGAGTTCTTCAAGGCCGTCCCCCCGATCCGCGAAAAGATGGCGATGCTCGCCGAGGTCGGCCTCGGCTATGTCAAGGTCGGCCAACAGGCCACCACGCTCAGCGGCGGCGAGGCCCAGCGCGTCAAGCTGGCCAAGGAACTGTCGCGCCGCGCCACCGGCCAGACGCTGTATATCCTCGACGAACCCACCACCGGCCTCCATTTCGAGGATGTCCGCAAGCTGCTCGAAGTCCTCCACGCCCTGGTCGACCACGGCAACACCGTGGTGGTGATCGAGCACAACCTCGACGTCATCAAGACCGCGGACTGGGTGCTCGACCTGGGCCCGGAAGGCGGCGTGAAGGGCGGCGAGATCGTCGCCGAGGGCACCCCCGAGGACGTGGCAAAGGCGCCGCGGAGCTTTACCGGGCGGTATCTGGCGCCGTTGCTGGAGCTGGGGAAAGTGCGGGAGGTGGTTGGGGTGGAGTGACCCCGCCGAACCCCACATGTTAGGTTACAAGCAATCATTTGATAGAGCTTTGAACTGCATCTTGTCGTGTAACCCGAACCCGGTTAGCGACGCCGTGTAGATACAAGGGCACACCATGAAGCTCACCTCATTCTCATACTCGGAACTTGAGGAAAGTGATCGACAGTGGTCCGTCGACAATTTTTCACTCGATGGTATCAATTTACTTGTTGGCCAAAACGCCTCCGGGAAAACGAGAATACTAAATTGCATTAAAGCATTGGCGACTCTGCTTACGACGAAGCCCGACAGGCTCTTTTCCACTGGCAACTGGAAAGCAGTATTTGCCAACAAATCCTCGCGTATTGAGTATAACCTTCAGATTGGCGCGCGCAAAATTACGCGAGAAATCGTCACAATCGATGGAATGACGCGCCTTTCTAGAGACGAAAACGGTGAGGGTTCGATCTGGAACGAGCAGATTCAACGACCGTTGGATTTCAAAATTGACGACGACAGCGTTGCTGCATTCTTTAAGAGAGATGAGAAGCAACACGCTTTTCTAGAGCCGCTATTTGACTGGGCCTCGTCTCTTCGACACTATCCGTTTGGAACTGATTTCGGAAAGACAACCATCTTTGCCGCCTCAAGGGGACTCGAATCCACCGACGCAAGTGATTTCAAATCCCTTCTTGAGGCGCAAAATGTAGTGGGTCTTTACTGCATGGGATATGACAGATTTGGAGAGCAGTTTGACAAGGCTATCCTCTCTGATTTTCGAGCTGCCGGGTATGATTGCGAGGCCGTTGACGCGGTTCCTGCAAAGGGAATAGCCATTGATATTCCCCATATCGTGGGAAAAATCCCCGTCTACCTTCAGGTCAAAGAGAAGAAGCTTCCCTGCCCGACTCGGCAATTTGACATGTCAATGGGCATGTTTCGCTGTTTGGCCCTCATAATTCATATTACCTACAGCAGGCTTGCTAAAGAACAAACAACCATACTAATTGATGATATTGGTGAAGGACTCGATTTCGAGCGATCGACTTCTCTAATTAAGAGATTGATAAAACGCTGCACTAACCAAAGTATTCAGCTTGTCATGAGCACAAATGATAGATTTGTTATGAACGAAGTAGATTTAAAGCACTGGCATATTGTGCGCCGTCGGGCGAACAGAGTCACTATTTTCGATTACGAAAATTCTACTGAAGCCTTTGAGAAATTCAAATTTCTTGGTCTGTCAAACTTTGATTTCTTTGTGAAAGGTGCCTACCTTTCAAAATGAGAAAGGCAGCTATTTTTGTTGAGGGTCAAACGGAGCTCATCTTCGTTCGGCGCCTTATTGAGGAGATGGCGGGCGCACACAACGTGGTATTTCACGAAGAGAAATACCATGCGAAGACCTATCAAACGCTATCTGCGGTAACACCGGCAGGTGAAGCTTTTTTTATACTGCTGGTTAATTGCTGCGCTGATAACGCAGTTCTCTCTGCAATTTTGGATAGGCACCCCGGGCTATCAAACGCGAACTATGAAATAATAATTGGGTTGCGCGATCTCTACCCTCTATCGCATGCCGATCTGCCCGTGCTTTCTCAGAGCATTAATTCACAGCTACCTGCGGCGGGAACAATCGTATCAGTAATTATAGCCGTTGCGGAGGTTGAAGCATGGTTTGTACAAGAGAATCTCCATTTTCCCATTATTGACGCGGCAATAACAAGGGATAGTATTCAAACCGCATTTAATTACGATATTGATAACGATTTAGCAGAGAATCTTTCTAATCCGGCTCTATCGTTGGACTCTTTTTATAAAATAGCTAATAAGCGTTATACAAAAAAAAGAGCTAGGATAAGTAGGACGGTTGGTGCGCTGGACATCGATCATCTATACTTAGACAGGCGCGTTATGTTACCGAGTTTTGATAGCTTCGCCCTCGAGCTAGAGAATTTTTTCAATTTCTGACTGCTTCTTGCGGATTACGGTAACACGGATGACGGTGACAGGTGCAAAAACCCCCAAACCCATGGGATTACGTTGACAGTGCACTAATTCCCCAATCTCACCGCACCTCCACAAACCGCTCCCCGTCCCCCAGCAACACCTCAACCCGTGCCCACCTGACCTCCAGCCAAGCCGACAATCCCCGGGAATTACGGTGACAGGTGCAATTACCCCTTTTTTGCTACCCTAAAATTCGAATTACGGTGACAGTTTACTACGAATTACGGTGGAATTACGGTGAATTACGGTGACAGTTTACTAAATGCACTAATCTACCGCACCTCCACAAACCGCTCCCCATCCCGCAGCAACACCTCAACCCGCCCCCACCGCACCTCAAGCCACCCCACCAGCGCCCGGTTCGTAGCATTCCCGCACCGCAGCCACACGAACGCAAACCGGTCCGGCAGCCACAGCGTCACGAAATCCTCGTCCTTGCTAACCAACACCGCGCCATCGGCCGCAACCCGCGCCGCGATCTCGGCATCGCCGGCCGCCACCATCCCGATCTCGAAGACATGAACCGCCTCATGCCCACGCTCGCGCAACCACCCGCACAAAGCGGGCGGCAATTGCGCGTCGATCAGGAATTTCATTCGGCGGCGAGCACCACCGGATGGTCCGCCTGGCTGGCCGCATAGGCCAGCACCGCGCGAACATCATCTTCGCTCAAATAGGGAAAGTCCGCGGTGACCTCCGCCGGCGTCGCCCCGCCCGCCAGCATCTCCAGCACATCGGTCACGCGCATGCGCGTCCCCGTCACCACGGGCCGCCCGCCGCATACCGCCGGGTCCACCGAAATCCGAGGAAAGCCTGCCAAGGTCATGCCGGTATCATGTCCCATTTATCCGTATTGGTCAAATATCCAGAACAAACCAAAAACAAACCCCTGTCCTACAACCCCCATTCCCGCATAAAAACCCGGTCCACCCAACGACTCGCGCCCAACCGCGCGACGCAACCGGAGGACCGCGCCAATGCCAGCCATCACCCAGGCCACCCAAACCGCCCCCGAAATCCCCCACCCCGCCGACGCCCTCCGCGCCGCCCGCGAATGGCAGGCCCATCTCGACGCCGGCCGCCTCACCGCCGCCGCGCCCCGCGCCCCCTCCCCGCAAATCGTCGCCAACCGCGCCCGTACCGAAACCCTCCTCCGCGCCCATGCCGCCGCCCGCCGCGAGGCGCTCAGGACCACCGGCTTCTGGGAGCGCGACTGACATGGGGCACCCCAGCCGCGCGAACAGGCGTCGATCAGTGTCAAGTTGGTGTCAACTTCCGGCACCGGATGCCACGCGCGGGGGCCCCGCCGCGTGCGCGATTGGCCTCACCTTCGCCTCACCTTCCATCGCCGGCGCGCCCTCGGATTACGGTGACAGTGGGATTACGGTGATTACGGTGACAGTGCACCAATCCACCGCATCCCGGCAGCAGCGATCGAGATCCTCGCCCCGACCCGCCGGCATATCCTTCAGCCTACACCCCCGCCACGCCTATCCCGCGCGCCAGACCCTGCCGCCCCCCATCACCCGGCACATATAGCTGGTCCACGTCCCCGCCCCGGGCGCCTGCATCCGGAACACCGCCGGCTTCGCGAACACGCCGCTCTCGGGCACGAACTGGATCATCCCCAGCGCCCCGGTATAGTTCCACCCGCCATCCCCGGTCCGCGTGCACCGCCCGGCGGCGCCCCGTCCGCACAGCAAGGTCAGCTTTCGCCCGTCGTCCAGCGACAGCCGGTTGTCTCCCACCACGACGCCCAGCTCGTTCCCCCGGTCGCTGCGGCACGTATAGGTCTTGGCGGAGGCCGGGGCCGCCGCCAGCGCAGCGACGGTGAGCAAGGGGAGCATCTTCATGTCCAGCCTCCTACAATTGTCCTGTCCGGGGCATTACGGTGACGGGCCTGCCAGATTACGGCGACACGTGCAAAACCCCCAATCCCACCGCACGCCTCAAACAATCGAAGCCTCAATATCCCCCTGAATCCGCGCGTCCACCGTCAGGAAGTGCTGCCACGCATCCCCGATCAACCGCTCGTACGCCGCCGGCTTGAGATTGTCCCAGCCCGGCCCGTGCATCAGCCCCGCGCAGTCGGCGAGCACCCAGGTGAAGATGATCTGTGAGGTCGTCCTTGTCGGCCCCTTGTACCAGGCCGGCGGCGCCTCGTGCTGGAGATAGGCGTTCGATCGCTCGTCGATGCAGAGCGCCCATGCCCGGTACGGCCCGCTCCACAGGCCCTCCCAGCGGTCATAGCTCCGCGACCAATGCCCGGCGCATCCCGAAACCATCACTGCCATCGCCGCCAGCGGGCCCAATCGCCGCATCACCCTCTCCCCGTCAGGTCCCAGATCACGGGAACACGGTGACAATACACCAATTGCCGCCCCACCGCTCCGGGCGATATCCCTTGCGCTCACCCACCCCATCCCCCATATCCCCCCTCGCTACAGTCGCAATCAGACGGTCTCTCGGCGCTTTGCGGCTCCCTTTTTCCTTCTCCTCGCCTCCGCAGCGCGAGGCACGCCCGTTTGGGGTGCGCCGCCCACAGAAGGAAAATCAGCATGTCCATTTCCGGCACCGTCAAATTCTTCAATACCGACAAGGGCTATGGCTTCATCGCCCCCGATGAGGGCGGGCAGGACGCCTTCGTCCATATCAGCGCCGTCGAGCGCGCGGGCATGGCGACGCTCAACCAGAACCAGCGCGTCAACTATGAGCTCGAGACCGACAACCGCGGCAAGACCTCGGCGGTCAATCTCCAGTCGGTCGACTGATCCCGCTGTGCCGGGCGGGGATCCCCCGCCCGGCCGGCCCTATGTCCCGCGGAGCCCCCATGGCCAATCTCCATCTCAGCTACCGCCAATTTGCCGCGCGCGCCCGCGCCGATGCCGATCTCACGACGCTCGACAATGTCCGCGAACGCTGCCTCCGCGCCGAATCCGCCTGGCTCGACATGGCGATCCGCCAGGAACGGTTCGAAGCCAATCGCGCCGCGCGCGAAAAGGGCGCCACTCCCGCCGCCGGCTGAGCCGCGGCCGGCCTCGCTCCCCCTCTCCGCGATCGTATCGCAAACGCAATATTCAACATTTCCGGTCACCAGTCGTTTTACATGCCGGAGGTTCGAATGCTGTCTCGTCTGCGCCCTCGCCGCCGCGAGGAAAATCAGGATTCCGGCGCGCAGTCGGCCGATTTCGGCGCCGATGTCCTCGCCTATCTCAAGACCCACGGCATCCCCTCCGCGCCGCGCTATTACGCGCTCGTCCATGCAGCACTTTCGGACAGGACCAGCCTCGCCGCGCATGCCATCGCCGAGGCGACCGACAGCGCCCCGATGAGCCACGCGCTCGCCGATGCCATCCTCGCCGCCATGTCGGGCGGCAATGTCGAGGATGCCGAGGAGCATGAGCGCCTCCGCCACCAGACCCTCCATCTGGCCGACCTCGCCGCCGACGCCGCCGCCGCGACCAACAAGTTCGGGCGCGATCTCTCCGCGGGCCTGGGCGATATCGAAACCGACGTCCGTTCGGTCAGCGCGGTCCTCTCCTCGATGATCGAGCGCACCCGCGCGACCGAGGAGCGGCTCGCCGCCGCGGTCGAGGAGATCGAGCATCTGCGCGACGAGGTCGCCGAGGCGCGCAACGATGCGATGCGCGATGAGCTGACCGGGCTGCTCAACCGGCGCGGCATCACCGAACATATCGCCGGGCTCGATCCCAACCGGCCGCGCACCGTCGCGGTGTGCGATATCGATGCGTTCAAGGCGATCAACGACAGCCATGGCCATGAGGTGGGCGATCGCGTGCTCAAGGTCGTCGCCGCCGCGCTGGCCGACGGTTGCGCCCCGCATCTGGTCGCGCGCTGGGGCGGCGAGGAGTTCCTCGTCGTGCTCGACGAGCCCGATCCCGCGCGCGCCGCCGAGATCATCGACGATGTCCGCGAGACGCTCGGCTACCGCGCGCTGCGCGTCCGCGAGACGGGCGAGAGCCTGGGCAAGGTCACCTTCTCGGCCGGCATCGCCGCCTTCACGCCGCCGCCCTTCGATGCCGCGCTGCGCGTCGCCGATGCCCTGCTCTATCAGGCCAAGCTCGCCGGCCGGAACCGCGTCCTCGCCCATCCGCCCGAGGACCGCGCGGCGGCCTGAGCGTGCCGTGAGCCCGCATCGTCTTGCAATTCCGGCCCCGGCCACCCACATGGGGCGGGCCGTTCGCCGCGTCTCCTGCGTCCGCACGACACCGGAGAAGCGCATGGCCCATCACCTCAATTACCGCGAAAATGCCGCGCAGGCGCGCCGCGATGCCGATACGGCGACGCTCGCCAATGTGCGTGAGCGCTGCCTGCGCGCCGAGGCCGCCTGGCTCGACATGGCCGAGCGCGAGGAACGCGTCGCCGCCGCCCGCGCGATACGCGAGGCCCCGCGCGTGATCGAGCTGATCTAGCCGCCAGCCGGCGTCCCGCCCGCCGACATTGCGGGGGACGCCGGGCAATTGCCGCCATAACGGAGCGACTATCGGGGCGGCGTGACGGCGTTCGCGCCCGGCGCTATGTCCGTCCGGCCCATCATCCGAGGAGTCGCGCATGACCACCCGCACCGCATCCGCCCGCTATGTCGGCTTCGGCAAGGAGGGGCGCGGCAGCGTCTCGACCCAGTCGGGCGTGCTGACCGACCAGTTTTACGGCTTCGCCACCCGCTTCGAGAATGAAAAGGGCACCAACCCCGAGGAACTGATCGCCGCCGCGCATGCGAGCTGCTTCACCATGGCGCTCAGTTTCGCGCTCGCCCGCGCCGGCTTCAGCGAGGGAACGCTCGACACCAGCGCCGCGGTCAAGCTCGAACAATCGGATGGCGGCTTCACCATCACCCGCTCGGACCTGACCCTGAAGGCGTCGGTCCCCGGCATCTCCCCCCAACAGTTTGACGAACTCGCCGCGGGCGCCAAGGCGAACTGCCCCGTCTCCAAGCTGCTCAATGCCCAGGTAAGCCTGAGCGCGGAGCTGCTGTAACCGCGCCTCCCCAGCCTGGCCCGCTAGCGCCGCCCCAGCAGCCGCTCGATATCGCGATGCCGTCCAGGCTCGTCGCCCACGCATTCGCGCTCGAGCGTCTCGCGGATCTGCATCAGCTCATGCTCGCTCAGATGCTCGATCCCGATGAACTCGTTCCGCCCGCCCTTGAGCGCGCGGATGATCTCGTCGAGCTTGGCCTGGATCGCCGATGCGTCGCGATTCTGGGCGTTCTGGATCAGGAACACCATCAGGAAGGTCACGATCGTGGTGCCGGTGTTGATCACCAGCTGCCACGTGTCGGACCAATTGAAGAGCGGCCCGGTCACCACCCAGACGATGATGGTCAGCAGCGCAAGGACGAAAGCCGGCGGCCTGCCCGCCCATCCCGCCACGCCCTGTGCCAGGCGTTCGAACAATCGGCCCAACGGTGCCTCCCCTTGTTTTTCCGAAGTTTGGCGAAGCCGAACCGCGGCGTCACATACGCTGACGGCCTGCGGATGGGAAATACGCATGGCCACGCATGATCAGACAAGGGGAGGCGACCGGGGCGCGGGGCGCCAACTTGTCCTGGGAACAGGCTAATACGCGCATCGCCGGAAGAACAGCACCCCCGGCAAATGGTTCCACTGTGCCATGGGGTGACACATTGAACCAGAATGGATCGATTGCCGCCGGACAGCAAAAGGGGGCCGGCATCGCTGCCAGCCCCCGTGTCACCGGACTTCGGCTCTTGGGTCCCGAAGGACACTTGGGCCTGGTTTCGGCGGCATGCTCCGCTCGCGCCGGCAAGGGCATGCGAGCTTCGCGTCGGTCGTCGAGGCCGGTATGTTTCCGCTCCCGAAGGAGTTTCAGTTTCCCGGACCTCGGCGGCCCGCTTCGAGACTGCCGGGGGCAGCAACGAAGCCTTGCTGGACACTTTATTCCGAACAATCCCGAAGCTTCGAACCGCTTTCGCCGTTCTCCCCTTCGAGGCTTCCGGTCGGGCTTGCGCCTCCCCTTCCGCCCGATGTTTCCACGCTGCTTTCGCAGCCCTTCCGCATCCGACCCATCGGAGCATCCTGGACTGGATTTCGTTGGTCGCCCGAAGGTCTCCGCTGTCTTCCCGTCCGTTGTAAGTTCTTGGCTTTGCCTCGGTTTCCCTCGGCGCCACCGCCTCCTTACAGTTATGAAACTGTCACTGAATCGCCGCCATGGAAAGCGCGAAATGGGCCATTTGGCCTGTTGATAACGTGGATAATGGGGATAAGGCGGGCTATTCGAGGCCGGGTGGGCTCCAGCCCGGGGCTGCCAGCTCGAACCCCGCAAAGTCGAACCCGGGGACCACTACGCAGCTCACCAGCGCCCAGCCCGCCTGCGCCTCGGTCGATTGCCAGCGATTCGCCGGCACCAGGCACTGGGGCTGGTAGCCGCCGGCCACATCCCCGCCAAGCGCAGACTTTTGCACCGCACCATTTTCCTGTTCGACCAGCACTTCCAGCGGCGAACCCGCATGCCACAGCCACAGCTCGTCGGCATCGACCCGGTGCCAGTGCGAACGCTGCCCGGCCTCGAGCAGGAAATGGATCGCCGTCCCGCCCGCGCGCATGCCCGGCCCTTCCGCGGCCCGCCAGGTCTCGCGATACCAGCCGCCCTCGGGGTGCGGCGCCAATCCCAGCGCCGCGATCAGCGCGCGCGCTTCGGGATCCATCAGCCCCTGGGCCCGATCCGGCGCAGCAGGAGCATCCAGAACGGGATCGACATTATGGCGGGCTGGCCGAACGGCGGCGCGAACAGGCTGACCACTACCGCCGTCGCCGCGCCCAGCGCCACGCCAATTCCGCGCTGCCGGATCGCCCAGCGCCGCGCCGGAGTCATTTCCTCACCCGCAATCGCCGGCGCGGTCACCAGGGCGACGACGCGGATATTGAGCAGCGCGGTGAGCAGCAGCCAGCTGCAATAGAGCGCCACCGGCACCCGGTGCCCATAATATTTGGACGAGAAAGCGGTGAAGAAGGGCATGGCCGCGATCGCCGAGAGCATCATCAGATTGGGCCAGATCAGCCGCGGATTCCAATGCCGCGCGCAATCGAAGGCGCGGTGATGCCCTGCCCAGAACGCCCCGATCACGAAGAAGGACGTGAAGAAGCCGATGAAGTTCGGGGTCAGCTGCGCCAGCTCGGCGATGAAGTCGAGGTCGCTGAAATGCCCGTCATGCAGCTCGGGCACATGGATCTCGATCACCAGCAGGGTAATCGCGATCGCGAACACCGCATCCGAAAAGAAGATCAGCCGCTCGAGCGCATGGCCCGGCCCGCTCGGTGGATGCCCACTCATATCGTCCGCCATCGTCCCCTCCCCCTGGGAACCTCTGCCTAGCCTAAATCGTCAGCTGGCGACAGGCTTGCGCTTGGCGAGCGGGCGCTTCGCCGGCGCCTTGGCCGCAGGCTTTGCCGCGGCGGGTTTCGCAGCCGCAGGCTTGGCGGCAGCTGCCTTGGGCGCGGCCTTTTTGGCGGGAGCCTTCGCCGCAGCAGGCTTGACGGCAGCGGCCTTGGACGCCGGAGCCTTTGGCGAAGGCGCCTTCTTCGCCGGTGTCTTCTTCGCGGCGGGCTTGGCGGGCGGCGCTCCGGCGACGGCCTCGGCCGGCGTCTCGCCCTTCAGCTTGGCCGCGAGCGACACCAGCCCCGCGGCGAGCAGATTGGCCACGATCGGGTTCTTGGCCAGCGCCGCCAGATGCTCGCGCACCGCCTTGGGGATCTTCACCCCCTCGATGACCTTGGGAAGCATTGACGCTTTCTTCTCTTTCTTGGCGGCCACGATGCGCGTCTCCCTGTATCTAGCTGGATTGTCTTAAAACTGTAACAATTCCCTCTACCTGAAATCGCCCTGAAAAGCCACCCTCAAGCGGCCTGCGAAATGCCCCGCGCGCCGATCAACCGCGAATAATGCTGGATCAAGTGGGCGCTGTGAGCCGCCCAGCTATAAGGCTCGACGGCCGCACGCACCAGCTTTGCTTCCGGCGGCTCGGCGAGCAGCCCCGCGATCGCCTCCGCAAAGCCCCGCGGCGTGCGCGCCGCGAGCCGCCCCGCCGCGTCATGCCCGCGCAGCACCTGCCGCGCGCCGCCGACATCGGGGATCGCGATCGGCGTCCCGCTCGCCATCGCCTCGAACCACGCATTGGCCAGTCCCTCGCGTTCGGAGGCCAGCGCCATCACGTCCGCCGCCGCCAGCAGCGCGGCGACCTCGTCCGCCGGCACACCGCCCAACAGCCGCACCCGGCCCCCCAGCCCCATTCGCGCGATCTTCGCCTCGAGCCTGGCATGTTCGGGGCCCTGCCCCGCGATCCACAGATTGACCCCGGGCAGCCCCGCCACTGCGTCGATGACGATGTCATGTCCCTTGAGCGGGATCAGCGCGCCGAGCGACACCACCAGCGGCCCGCTCACCCCCGCCGCCGCCTTGGCCGCCGTCCGGTCGCGCGGCGCGAAGCGGTCGAGGTCGATGCCCGTGACGATCGGACGGATCCGCTCGCCCGGCATACCGAGCGCGATCATGTCGTCGCGCATCGCCTCGGAGACCGCGACCATCCCCTCGGCTGCTCGCCCCGCCGCGATCACCTGTCCGGCAACGCCCGGCGCCTTGCCCCACATATGGATGTCCGATCCGCGCGCGGTGATCGACACCGGCACGCCGAAGCGCCGCCCCAGCGCCACCGCCGCGGGCCCGCCGGGATAGAAGAATTCGGCCGCGATCAGGTCGAAGGGAAACGCCGTGCGGATCGCCGCCAGCACCGGCGCGACCGCCCGCGCCACCATGCGCGCGTGAAACCGCCCGCCGGTGCCGGGGAGGTTAAGGAAGCGCGGACGATAGACCTCCACGCCCTTCCAGCGTTCATGTTCGGGAAGCCCGGCCAGCGCGCGATAGCGCGGGTGGAGCGAGAGCGGCCAGGGCGGGATGCCGACGGGAGCCACGACCGTCACGGCGGCGCCCGCCTCCGCGAGCGCCAGGGTCTGGCGCTCGACGAAGATGCCGAAATTGGGCCGCGACGCGTCGGGAAACAGCGTCGAGAGAGTCAGCACACGCAGCATGCCTCCCTGCTTAGCGCAGGGAGGTTAACATGCCACGTTCCTGCGCCGCTTGCGGGCCGGCACCGCTTCATCGGCGTGAGCCGATCAAATCAACGGCAGCGGCGGCGCGAGCCGCTCCGGTCGATCTCGCGGCCGGCGAGACCGCCCGCCACCGCGCCGATCAGCGTACCCGCCGAACGGTCGCCGCGCGTGTCGATCGTGCGCCCGATCAGCGCGCCACCGACCGCACCGACCACAAGTCCGGTCGTGCCATCCGAGCGGCGGCAATAGGTGCGCCCGTCGCGGCCGCGCCATTCGCGGTATCTGTAGCGCTTGTGGCGGCGCTGCGCCTCGGCGCTCGCCTTATATTCCGCAGCCCCGGCCTTGGCCGCCGGAACCCCAACCGCCGCCACCGGAACCGCCAGCGACATCGCGCCGAGCGCGAGAAGCAATTTATACATGATCTACCTCACTGAACATGGCCCCGAAGAACCCATCAGTGAGCCTAACGCCGATCGATACGGGTTAGTTTCAATTTGCTTCGGCAAGCCCGGCACCAGCCCGCTCCCCCACCCGGCCTCCCATAGAATACTAAAGTAAGGGAGGCCGGGTGGGGGAGCGGGCTGGTGCCGGGCCTCGGCGTGAGCCGAGAAAAAACGCTTCAATCGAGCGGATACAAGGCTGCGGCGATCCAGCGCCGCTCGGCCCTCAGCACGCCCCAAAGCCTCGCCGCCGCACGGCTGTCCATGAAGTCGAGCCCGATGCTGCGTGCAGAAAGCGCGGCGATCAGTCCGGCGGGCGGGCGCACCAGTGCCGATCCCGTCCCGAGCACGATGAACTCGGGTGCCGGATCGAGCCCCAGCAACGGCGCCAGATCGCCCTCGGCCAGATCGGCGACCGGCGGCGGCGCCCAGCCATCAGCGCGCTCGGGCGTGATCAGCAGCCCCTCATAGACCCCGCCATCGACGCGGAAGCCCCGCCCCGAAAAGCCGGAGATCACCGGCCCTTCGGCGTCGCGGTTACCCTTCCGCATCGCTCAGCCCCTCAGGGCATGTCCTTGAAGTCGACCCGCTTGCCGCCCTTGCGCGCCGTCGCGGCCGCAGCCGCCGCCGTCTCCTCCTTCGGCACGAAGCTGTCGGGCTTGAGCCGCAGCCACAGCAGGATCGGCGCCGCGACATAGATGGACGAGAAGGTACCGACGACGATGCCGAGCAGCATCGATGCGGTGAAACCGAAGATCACGTCCGGCCCCAGCACCAGCAGCACCGCGAGCACCATCGCCAGCGACAGCGAGGTCACGATCGTGCGCGACAGCGTCTCGTTGACCGACAGGTCGAGCAGCTCGGGAATCGCCATCTTGCGGTATTTGCGCAGATCCTCGCGGATGCGGTCATAGACGACGATCGTATCGTTCAATGAATAGCCGATGATCGTCAGGATCGCCGCGACCACGTTGAGGTCGAATTCGAGCCGGGTCAGCGCGAAGAAGCCGAGCGTCAGCACCACGTCGTGGAACAATGCGAACAGCGCGCCCACGCCGAACTGCCATTCGAAGCGCACCCAGATATAGATGGTGATGCCGATCATCGCGAGCGCGAGCGACAGGAAGCCGGTGCGGAACAGCTCGTTCGAGACCTTGCCCGACACGCTTTCCACCTGGCCGACATGCGCGCCCGGATAGGCCTGCTCCAGCGTCGTGCGGATCTTGGTCGCGGCCTTTTCCGCGGCGTCCGGGCCGCCCGCGGGCAGCGGCGTGCGGATGCCGAACTCCTTGGCGCTGCCATATTCCTGGATCGTCGGATCGCCCAGGCCCAGCGCGCTGATCCGCTCGCGCAGATCCTCGGCCTTCACAGGCTGCTGGAATTCGACGCGGACCGATTGGCCGCCGACGAAATCGATGCCCAGGTTGAAGCCGCGCGTCACGCACAGGATGATGCTGGCGATGATCAGCACGAGGCTGATCGAGATCGCGATGTTCCGGTACCTCAGGAACGGGATGTTCGTGTTGTCCGGGATCAGCTTGAAGGGGCGCATATCGCTGGCGGCCTCAGATGTTGATCGTCTTCGGGCGGTTGCGCTTCAGCCAGTCCGCGACGAGCAGACGGGTGAAGGTGACGCCGGTGAAGACCGAAGTGACGATGCCGATCGCGAGCACCACTGCGAAGCCGCGGATCGGGCCCGATCCGACGCCGAACATGATGACGGCCGAGATGACGTTGGTGATGTTCGCGTCGAAGATCGCGCGGCTGGCTTCCGAATAGCCGAACTTGACCGATTCGAGCGCGTTGCGGTTGCGCACGCGCTGCTCCTCGCGGATGCGCTCGTTGATCAGCACGTTGGCGTCCACCGCCGCGCCGATCGTCAGCACGAAGCCGGCGATGCCCGGCAGCGTCAGCGTCGCGTTGAACACCGCCATGATCCCCAGGATCATCACGCCGTTCACCAGCAGCGCCAGCGTGGTATAGACGCCGAACCGCACATAGGTGATCAGCATGAACACGATCAGCACCAACGTGCCGACCAGCCCCGCGAGCACGCCCTTCTCGATCGAATCCTTGCCGAGCTCGGCCGAGACGCTGCGCTCCTCGACCACCTTCAGCGCGACCGGCAGCTTGCCCGAGCGCAGCGAGATGGCGAGCTGGTTCGCGCTGTCCGAGGTGAAGCTGCCGTCGATCCGCGCGACGCCGCCCAGGATCGGCTGTTTGAAATAGGGCGCGGAGATCACCACCCCGTCGACGATGATCGCGAACTTCTTGCCGACATTCTCGGTCGAGAGCCGCGCGAAACGCCGCGTGCCCGCGCCGTCGAAGGTGATGACCACGCCGGGCTGGCCGTCCTGCTGGTCGAATTCCATCACCGCATTGACCAGCTGGTCGCCGCTTAGCGAGACCGGCGAATAGACTCCGATCCGCCCGCCGCCTTCCTGATAGGGAAGGATCTGGCTGCCGATCGGCGGCTGGTTGGTCGCGAGCTGCTGGGGGGTGACGTTCTCATCGACCAGCTTGAATTCGAGCTTCGCGGTCTGGCCGATTTGCGCCTTGAGTGCCGCGGGATCCTTGAGGCCCGGAACCTGCACGACGATGCGGTTGCTGCCCTGGCGGATGATGGTGGGCTCGCGCGTGCCCATCTCGTTGATGCGGCGGCTGATGACCTCGCGCGCGTCGTCCATCGCGGTGTTGACCGCCTGGTCGAGCCCCGCCTGGGTCGGCGTCAGCACGAAGCGGCTGGTGTCGACCACCTGCACGTCCCAGATGCGCTGCCCGGTCATCCCTGCGCCGCTGCCGACCAGGTTGAGCAGCCGCTCGCGCACCGCATCGACCTTGCTCGGATCAGTGACGAGGAAGCTCACCTTGCCGTCGGCGATCGAGACGTCGCCGGTATTGATCCGTGGCGCGCGCTTCAGCTCGGTCCGCACCGATTCCTGCATCTGCTCGATGCGCGACTTGGCGACGTCCTTGGTATCGGCCTCTAGCAGCAGATACGAGCCGCCAGCCAGATCGAGCCCCAGGTTGATCGTCGGACGCATCCAGCCCGGCAGGCCCGCGATCGTCCTTTCGGGGAGGAAGCTCGGCACGGCGAGCAGCGAGCAGATGACGATCGTGAGGATCGTCGCCCACACCTTCCAGCGGGGGAAATCCAGCATCAGTCGTTCGCAGGCTTCGCGCCGCCCGCGGGCTGCACGTCATTGAGCGTCGACTTGACCACCTTCACCTTCACGTTCGGCGCGATCTCGACATCGGCGAACTGGTCATCGGTCTTGACGACCTTGCCGACGATGCCGCCCGCGGTGACGACGGTGTCGCCCTTCTTCACCGCCGCGATCTGCGCCGCATGATCCTTGGCGCGCTTTTGCTGCGGCCGGATCAGCAGGAAATAAAAGGCGACGAACATGATGAGCAGCGGGCCCATCGTCTGGACCATCGCGAACGTGCCGCCCGTTGCTGCGGCGCCGCTTGCCGCGGCGAGAATTGGGGTGATGAACATAGGTTCCCTGGGTGGCTTGTTCTGGCGGACGTATGTGTACGCCCGCTCTTGTTCAAGCGGGGCGCGCTATCATGCACCCATCCACCGCGCAACTCTTTCGCTCGGCACAAAAGTCTGGCCGGAGCGGCTTGCATCCCGCCGCGGACCCGCCTAGAGGGCGCACCCTTGGTCGGGGTGTAGCGCAGCCTGGTAGCGCATCACACTGGGGGTGTGGGGGTCGCAGGTTCGAATCCTGTCACCCCGACCAATTGGATCAATGGGTTAGCAGCCATCTGCGCACAGCTTGCCGCGCTTTTCCGCACCCGCGAACCCATGGCAATCACACCGCGCGGCCTAAGGGCGCGCCGCTGACCCGGTGCCATGTCCGCGCGGGCGCGATCGAAAGCTTCCATGGCGATTGACGCAAGCGATCAAACATGGCTTGCCGCACCAATGTCGCGAGCCAGGATCAAGATCGGTGCATTGGAGCCGCTGGCGGGATATCATCTGCGCCGGGCATCGGCGGCGTTTGCGGTCGATTTCACCATCGCGATGGAGGGGACCGGCCTGCGCCAGGTGACCTTCGCGGTCTTGTCGATCGTCGCGGCCAATCCCGGAATCAATCAGGGTACGGTCGGCCACATCCTCGGAATCAAACGCGCCAATATGGTGGCGCTCATCAACGAGCTGATCGAAAAGGGGCTGATCGATCGCCTGACCGATCCGCGCGACAGGCGCGCATTCGCGCTTCGCACCACGGCGAGCGGGGAAAATGCGATGCGCGACGCGACCGCCCGTATCCACGCGCATGAGGAACGGATGCTCGCCGGCTTTAGCGAGGCCGACAAAGCGGCGTTGCTCACCCTTCTGGAAAGGATCGAGCGGCAGCCGATCCCGAGCAAGGCGGGCCGGGCGGACCGGGATTAGGGTCTAGAGTCGGCTTCATCTCGTTTGAATCGTCATCCCGGCGAAAGCCGGGACCCGGAGCCAAGCAACGCACCGCTTGTAACCTTGGGTCCCGGCTTTCGCCGGGATGACGAGGTGCTTCGGTCTCAGACTCTAAAGGTAGCAGCTCAGAACTCGATCGACCCCTGGACGTACCAGTTGCGCGGCCGCGCGAAGATCCGCTCGGCATAGCCCAGCGTCCCGAGCGACGCGTTGCCCTGGATGAGATAGCGCTCGTCGAACAGATTGTTCACCCCGCCACTCAGCTCCAGCCCGTTGGAGAATTTGAGGGTGATCGACCCGTTGGCGACGAAATAGCCATTCTCCTCGATCTCCGGCACGCTGCCGGTGATGAAGGTGAATTTCGAGCTGTAGCTGCCGTCGAACCGCGGCCGCAGCTGCGTGCCGCCCCCGAGTTCGATCTTGTAGGCGATCCCGAAATTGGCCTGGAAATCGGGCGTGAAGGGCAGATCGTCCGCCGGCGTGACGGTCGCGGTCGCGCCCGGCACCGGCGTGATGGACTGGATATCGTCGTCGAGCATGCTGGCGCTGGCATCGACGATCAGTCCCCAGGGCGCGTGATAGCTCAGCTCGGCCTCGAGCCCCTGGATCCGCGCCTCGCCGGCGTTGAACAGCAAGGGCACCACGCCCTGGCGGAAGATCAGCTGGATGTCGCTGTAATCGGCCTGGAACGCGGACAGATTGAAGCGGACGCCACCGAAATTGGTCTTGGCGCCGATTTCATAGCTGGTGACGCTTTCCTCGCCGAACGAGAGCGGCACGTTGCCGGCGGGCACCGCATTGTAGCGGGTATTGAACCCCCCCGATTTGAAGCTGCGCGCAAAGGACGCATAGGTGCTGATCGCCGGGCTCCAACGATACTGGATCGTCGCCGACCCGGTGAGCGCGGAAAAGCTGTTGGAGAAGGGCCGGTGGAACAGGAACAGCGTGCCGCCTTCGGACGTCGCGAGCGTCGGCAGCGGGTTCGGATCGGGCAAGGTCGCCGGCGACAGATTGAGCACGGTGCCGAGGAAGGTCTTGCGATCGGTCGTGTACCGCAGGCCACCCGATAGCTCGAGCCCGCTCACCGGCTCGACATTGACCTGGCCGTACGCGGCGAGCGAGTCGGTCGACAGGTTCGAGATCTGGAGGTCGCGCGTCCCGGGCCCGCCGGCGAGGATCGAGCCGATCACCGGCGGCGAGGGCGGGAAGGACAGCGGCACGGTGGCGCGCTCCCTCGTTTCCTCGTTGAAATAATAGCCGCCGACGACCGCGTTCACGCCGGTCCAGTCGAACTGCACCTGCACTTCCTGACTGATCTGCTGCGATTTCGCCCCGACATCGGTCGTGATGATCAGGAAGGGCGTATTGTCCGCATCGCGCACGCCGCGCGACTGGGTCTCGCGGTAGGAGCCGATGAGCTTCACCGACGTGACATCGGACAGCTTCAGATTGGCCGTCGCGCCCACGCCCCAGACTTCGGACGTGCTCAGCACATTGGCGGTGCCGCCATTGACGAAGTCGCCGCGCGCCTGGAAGTCGTTCGCGCATCGCGGATCGTTGATCAGCGGAACGTTCGGCGCCCCGAAGCGCGGGTCGCCGGGCGCGAGCGGGGCGAACGGAATGGTCGCGCCGGGGCAGCCGGCAGCGACGCTCACGATCGCGGGGACCGGGGCCTTCTCGTTGATGCCGGCGAAGACGAAGGGCGCGCCATTCTCGTCGCGCTTGGTATAGTCGGCACGAATGAACAGGTCGAATGCCTGGGAGGGCTCCCACTTCAGCGCGGCGTTGAGCGTAAAGACATTGTCGTTGCCGAGATCGCGGCCGTCGAATGCGCGGATGACATAGCCGTTGCGCTTGCGAAAGCCGCCCGAGGCCCGCACCGCCGCGGTACTGCCGATCGGGATATTGAGCGCGGCAAATCCCTCGTAGAGCGAATCGTCGCCGACGCGGAACCGGGCGCGGCCGCTGAAGGCGCCGAGTTCGGGCTGGCGCGTGCGGATCAGGATCGCGCCGCCGATCGTGTTCCGGCCGAACAGCGTTCCCTGGGGACCGCGCAGCACCTCGACCCCGGCAATGTCGCCGAATTCGATCGTCCCGCCTACGGCCCGGCCCAGATAAACCTCGTCGAGATAGACGCCGACCCCCGGATCGACCGCCGCGGTGGGATCGACCTGGCCGACGCCGCGGATGAACACGACCGAGGACGAGCTGTTGCCCGAAAGCTGCCCGGCGGGTTTGAACTGGAGGCTCGGCGTGATCCGCTCGAGATCCTGCGTCTGCTGGATCTGGCGGTCCTCGAGAAGCTCGCCGCTGAAGGCCGAAACCGCGATCGGCGTATCCTGCAGGCTCTCCTCGCGCCGCCGGGCCGTGACGACGATGACGTCGTCGTCACCCCCGGTCACCTCCTGCGGCTTGTCGGCCCCGGATGCCGGGGTTTGCGCCGCCGCCGGAGCGGCGATCGTCAGGCCGCATGCAAAGGCAAGGGCGACAATGCTGCTGGTCGTGAGTCCGGTCGCGCGCAAGTTCAGTCCGGCCATGTGATCCTCCCCAATCGGCCCCGCGATCTTGATGAGTCCCGATGGCGTGAGGATCATTCCACGCAATATCGTTCAGGTCAATAACAGTTATATGATAAAGCTAAATCTGCTGTGCGCGGCGTCCGGATCAAGGCCAGTACAGCCGAACGGGATTGTCGATCAGCAGCTTGCGCTGCGCCTCGGCGGTCACGGCGATCCGCGGGATGACGTCGACGAGCGTCCCGTCGTCGGGGATGCGATGCTCCATATTGGGATGCGGCCAATCGCTGCCCCACAGCACGCGATCGGGATAGGCCTCGACCACCGGGCGGATCACCTCGACGAAATCGTCGAAGGGCGGGCCCTGGACCGACAGGCGCTCGGCCCCGGACACCTTGGTCCAGATCCTCGGATGCGAATCGAGCAGTGCCTTGAACGCGGTGATGTCCGCCCCGTCCGGCCCCTGCGCGATATCCGGCCGGCCCAGATGATCGACGACGACGATCGTCGGTATCGCCTCCAGGAACGGAACCAGCTCATCGAGGAGATCGGCTTCGAAATAGACGATGACATGCCAGCCGAGCGGTTCGATCTTCTTCGCGATCTCGAGGAACTTGTCCTTGGGCGCGTCATCGACCAGCCGCTTGAGAAAGTTGAAGCGTACCCCGCGGATACCGCCCTGGTGGAGCTGCTTGAGCTCGGTCACCCCGATATCGGGATCGACCACCGCGACACCGCGCGCGAGCCCTCTGGATTTGGCGATGCCTGCCAGCGTCGCGGCGTTGTCCGTGCCGTGGCAGCTCGCCTGCACGATCACGTTGCGCGAGAAGCCCAGCCGGTCGCGCAGCGCGAACAGCATTTCCGGCGTCGCATCCTCCGGATGATATTTAGCCTTGGGGCTGAACGGGAATTCGGCCTCGGGCCCGAAAACATGGACATGCGCGTCCACCGCGCCGGGCGGGGGCGTAAAGCCGGGCCTGGAGGGCCGGTCGATCCAGGTCTTGCTGCGGCTCATGCGAACACCACTCCGTCCATCAATTTGCGCGCGGTGCGCAGCATCCCCGCTTCCACCGGATTTCCCGCCGCATCGACCGTGACCACGCATTCGGTGATCCCGGTCGGGTGCTCGACCCCGAGCGTCTGGACGCGCCCGCCGGGAACCCGCGCCAGCGCGGCGGCAGGCGATCCTTCGATCAGGCATGCGGTGGCGACGCTGACCGCGCCGAGCACGCCGATCGACGCATGGACGCGGTGGGGGATCAGCGATCGCACCGCGATGGCCCCGCCTGCCTTCGGCGCCGCCACCAGCATCATCTTGGGCACCGACTTTTCGGCGACATCGCCCAGATTCATCATCGGCCCCGCCTTGAGCCGGATCGCCTCGACCCGCGCTTTCATCGCCGCATCGGCATCGAGCGTGTCGCGATCCTCGTAACCGGTGACGCCGACATCGCTCGCCAGCATCACCACGCAGGGCATGCCATTGTCGATTAGCGTGCAGGCGACGCCCTCGATCACGTCCACCCCCTTGCCCGTGGGGAGCAGCGCGCCGCAGCTCGACCCCGCCGTGCCGCGAAAGGCGAGCGGGATCGGCGCGGCGGTGCCGGGCACGCCGCTGATCGCCGCAGCGCCGGCATAGGTGACGCGTCCGCCCGGCGTCTGCAGCGTCGCCACCGCGACCTGGCCGGTATTCTCCATGAAGATCGCGACGCGGGTCTCGCCGTCCATCGCCGCGACGAGCCCGCGTTCGATCGCGAAGGGTCCGACGCCCGCGAGCATGTTCCCGCAATTCTGGCTGTCGGTGACTACGCCCAAATCGACAAAGACCTGGAGGAAGAGATAGTCGATATCGACCCCGTCGCGGGCGGATTTGGCGACCACCGCGACCTTCGAGGTCAGCGGGTCGGCGCCGCCCATTCCGTCGATCTGGCGCGGATCGGGCGAACCCATCACGCGCAGGAGAAAGGCGTCGCGCGCGGCAATGTCCGCAGGGAGGTCCTCCGCGAGGAAGAACGCCCCCTTCGATGTGCCCCCGCGCATCCACATGCAGCGGACGCCGTCATTCATAAGTGAGGCCCATCGCCGCCAGCTTGCCGCGCATATCGTAGATGTCGAGCCCGAGCTCGCCCGCCGCCAGCCGCTTGCGCTTGCCCTCTTCAGCGGCCTCGCGCGCCTGCGCCTTTTCGAGCACCGCGGCGGCATCGGCGCGTTTGACCACGCACACCCCGTCATCGTCCGCGACGATCACGTCGCCCGCCTCGATCGCGGCGCCCGCGCACACGATCGGCACATTGACCGATCCGAGCGTCGCCTTGATCGTCCCTTGCGCGAACACGGCCTTCGACCAGACCGGAAAGCCCATCTGCGTCAGGTCGCGCACGTCGCGCACGCCCGCGTCGATCACCAGCCCGCGGCATCCGCGCGCCATCGCAGAGGTCGCCAGCAGATCGCCGAAATAGCCGTCGAAGCACGGGCTGGTGGGCGCGAGTACGAGGATGTCGCCATCCTTCAGCTGCTCGATCGCGACATGGAGCATCCAGTTGTCGCCCGGTGGCGACGAGATCGTCACCGCCGAACCCGCGATCCGCGCGCCGGGATAGATGGGGCGCATAAAGTGCGCGAGCAGCCCGATCCGGCCCTGCGCCTCATGCACTGTCGCCACGCCGGCGGCGGCCAGCCCGTCGATCACCGCCGGGTCCGCACGCGCGATATTCTGGACCACCTTGCCCATCTGCAGCTCCTTTGCCGTCTCGTTCCGCCGCCCGGGCGTCGCGCGCAAATCCATATTGCCGAGCGCCGATAAGTTTTTGCTATAGATTGTTCATGATTCAATCCTTCGCGCTCAATCTCCGCCACCTGCGCGCATTGTCGACGGTGATTGCCGAGGGGAGCCTGAGCCGCGCCGCCGAGGCGACCGGACTGTCGCAGCCCGCGCTCACCCAGGGGCTGCACAAGCTCGAACGCCAGCTCGAAGTGGCGCTGTTCGAACGCCACCCCGACGGCGTCTCGCCCACCGCAGCGGGTCAGGCGCTGGCCGAGCGCGCCACGCGGGCGTTCGATTGCCTCGCGAGCGGGGTGCGCCGGTTCGGCCGAGCCGGCCGCGGCTTCGCCCGGCCCGAGCAGCTGATGACCGCGACCCAGCTCGACGCCTGGCTCCACTTCGCCGATGCGCAGAGCTTCGCCGGGGCGGCGCAGGCGAGCGGTCTGTCGCAGCCCGCGATCCACCGCGCGGTGCGCGACCTCGAACAGATCTGCGCCAGCCCGCTCGCCGAGCGGCGCGGGCGCGGCATGGTGCTCACCCCGGCGGGACGGGCGCTGGCACGCGGCGTGCGGCTCGCCCAGCAGGAGATTGCGGCGGGGATCGTCGAGGCGCGGGGCGAGGATCGCGATGGCGGCCGCGTCGCGCTGGGCGCGATGCCGCTCAGCCGCGCGCTGGTGCTGCCGCGCGCGCTCGCCGGCCTGCTGCGCGCCATGCCGCACGCCGTGGTCGATGTCGTCGAGGGATCGTGGCGCGAGCTGATCGATCCGCTCGCCGACGGCATCATCGATCTCACCATCGGCGCGCTGCGCGACGACGTGCCACCGGGGCTCGACCAGGAGCCGCTCTTCACCGACCAGCTCGCGATCTTCGGACGGCCCGGGCATCCGCTGCTGGCCGGCCCGATCGACATCGCCGCACTGCGCTCCCGGTCCTGGGTCATCGGCCCGGCGGGCACGCCGCTCCGCGCGCATTGGGAGGCGATGTTCGACGGCGGGCCGCTGCCGCATGTTCCCATCGAATGCGGATCGGTGATGGTGATCCGGGGACTGCTCGTGCAGAGCGACCTGCTCACGCTGCTTTCCCCCGATCAGGTCGCGCTCGAGGTCGAAACGGGGATGCTCGTCCAGATCGGCGCCGCGATCCCGCACGCGGTCCGCACCATCGGCCTGACGACACGCAGCGGCTGGCGGCCCACCCCGGTCCAGCGCGAGCTGGTGCGGCTGATCAAGGCGGCAGCAAAGAGCACAAGACTTCAGGAAAACTGATAGATAGAAGCGCAATTGGATTGGCGGGCGAGGGGCCGTCCTGACTAACCCGAACCATGGATTTTGCGGCACCCGCCCTGGACGAAATAGTCGTTAATCTGGGTTTTGGCGAAGCGGCCATGGCCTTCGCGAAACCAGGCGCGCGCGCGTTCGACCGCAAGACCGATGGCCCCGAGCGTGAGGCCAAGCTCGCCGACTACGCCGCCGCTGGCGTCGTCCCTTGCGAAAGCGCGGCCGAGGCGCTGGCGGGCGCAGGCGCGGTGCTCTCGCTCGTTACCGCCGATCAATCGCTTCCCGCCGCCCTTGCCGCCGCGCCCTTCCTCGCGCCGGGCGCGCTGTGGCTCGACATGAACAGCGTCGCGCCGGACACCAAGCGCGAGGCCGCGCGCGCGATCGAGGCGGCGGGCGGCCGCCATGTCGATGTGGCGATCATGTCCCCCGTCCATCCCAAAAGGCTGGGCACGCCGCTCCTCGTCGCGGGACCCCATTCCGCGGCGGGCGTCGAAGCGCTGCGCACGTTCGGCTTCACCAACGTGCGCAGCGTGGGCGGCGAGACGGGCGCGGCCTCCGCGATCAAGATGATCCGATCGGTGATGGTGAAGGGCATCGAGGCGCTGACCGCCGAATGCGTGCTCGCCGCCGACGCCGCGGGCGTGCTGGACGAAGTGATCGGGTCGCTCGACGCGAGCGAGCAGGCGAAGCCCTGGGCCGAGCGCGTCGACTATAATCTCGACCGGATGATGCGCCACGGCCAGCGCCGCGCCGAGGAGATGGGCGAGGTCACCCGGACGCTCGCTGCGCTGGGTATTTCGCCGATCCTGTCGGCGGGCACCGTCAAATGGCAGCAGAGCATCGGCGCGCTCGGCATCGATCCGCCCAAGGGACTGGCGGCCAAGCTCGCGGCACTCGGCGCACGCTGGAAGGAACCGGGCGCATGAGCCTGATCATCGACTGCCATGGCCACTATACCGTCCTGCCCAAGGCGCACGACGCGTGGCGCGAGGAACAGAAAGCCGCCTTCAAGGCCGGTGTCCCCGCCCCGCCCTATCCCGACATCAGCGACGACGAGATCCGCGAGACGATCGAGGCGAACCAGCTCCGCCTGATCAAGGAGCGCGGGGCGGACCTGACGATCTTCTCCCCCCGCGCATCGGCGATGGCCCCGCATGTCGGCGACGAGGCGGTCGCGAAGTTGTGGGCGACGCGCTGCAACGACCTCATCGCGCGCGTCGTCCGCCTGTTTCCGGGGACCTTCGCCGGAGTGTGCATGCTCCCGCAAAGCCCCAAGGCGGACATGGGCAATTCGATCGCCGAACTCGAACGCTGCGTCGATATGGGCTTTGTCGGGTGCAACCTGAACCCCGATCCGGGCGGCGGGCACTTCACCCATCCGCCGCTGACCGACCGCTATTGGTACCCCTTCTACGAGAAGATGGTCGCGCTCGACGTCCCCGCGATGATCCACGTCTCGGGCAGCTGCAACCCGGCGATGCACGCGACCGGCGGCTATTATATCGCGGCGGACACCATCGCCTTCATGCAGCTGCTGGAAGGCGACCTTTTCGCCGATTTCCCGACGCTCAAGTTCATCATCCCGCATGGCGGCGGCGCGGTGCCCTATCATTGGGGCCGCTATCGCGGGCTTGCCGACATGCTCAAAAAGCCCTCGCTCGACACCCATCTGATGAACAACATCTTCTTCGATACCTGCGTCTATCACCAGCCGGGCGTCGACCTGCTGGCGGACGTGATCGACACCAAGAACATATTGTTCGGGTCGGAGATGGTCGGCGCGGTGCGCGGGATCGACCCGACCACCGGGCATTATTTCGACGACACCAAACGCTATGTCGACGCGCTCGATATCAGCGATGCCGGGCGCCATGCCATCTTCGAAGGCAATGCCCGGCGCGTCTTCCCACGCCTCGATGCGCAACTGAAGGAGCGCGGGCTATGATGGCCAACCCCGTCATCCCCGCGAAAGCGGGGACCCATCTCCCAAGCGAGCGGCAAAATGCACCGGCGCGGTTGCGGAGGGTCCGGGAGATGGGCCCCCGCTTTCGCGGGGGTGACGATCGAGAGGTATCACGGTGAGCGGCCCCCAGGACATCCACAGCTATCTCGCCGAGTTCGAGGACATCCCCGGCACGCGCGTGTTCACCGCCGCCCGCGCGCGCCAGGGCTATCACCTCAACCAGTTCGCGATGAGCCTGATGAAGCCCGAGAATCGCGAGCGCTGGAAGGCCGATGAAGCGGCCTATCTCGACGACTGGAAGCTCACGCCCGAGCAGCGCGCCGCAGTGCTGGCGCGCGATTACAACGCGCTGCTCGATCTGGGCGGCAATATCTATTTCCTCGCCAAGGTCTTCTCGACCGACGGCAAGAGTTTCGTCCAGGCGGTCAGCACGATGACCGGCGTCTCGGTCGAGGAATATCAGGCGATGATGAACGCCGGCGGCCGCTCGCCCGAGGGGCTGCGGTCGAAGAAGGAGCAAGGCTGATGGCGCGGATCACTGCGGGCGTCGGCTCGAGCCACGTCCCCCTGCTCGGCGTCGCGCACGATCAGGGCAAGGACCGCGACGCCTATTTCGGGCCGATCTTCGCCGGCTATGACTGGACCCGCGAATGGGAGAAGACCGAAAAGCCCGACGTCGTGATCCTGGTCTATAACGACCATGCGTCGGCCTTCGACATGAAGATCATCCCGACCTTCGCGATCGGATGCGGCGAGCGTTACGCCCCCGCCGACGAAGGCTGGGGGCCGCGCCCGGTACCCGATGTGATCGGGCATCCCGATCTCGCCTGGCATATCGCGCAGAGCCTGATCCTCGACGAATTCGACATGACCATCATCAACGAGATGGCGGTCGATCACGGCCTGACCGTTCCCCTGTCGATGATGTTCGGCGCGGTCGAGGAATGGCCCTGCAAGGTCGTGCCGCTTGCGGTGAACGTCGTCACCTACCCGCCGCCCTCGGGCAACCGCTGCTGGGCGCTGGGCGAAGCGATCGCACGCGCGGTGGCGAGCTTTCCCGAGGATCTCAACGTGCAGATCTGGGGCACGGGCGGCATGAGCCACCAGCTTCAGGGGCCCAGGGCGGGGCTGATCAACAAGGAATGGGACAATCGCTTCCTCGATCGCCTGATCGGCGACAGCGACGAGCTGCGCCGCGTGCCGCATATCGAATATCTGCGCGAGACCGGCTCGGAAGGGATCGAGATGGTGATGTGGCTGATCATGCGCGGCGCGCTGGGCCCGGCCACCCGCCTGCTCCACCGCCACTATCACGTCCCCTGCAGCAACACCGCGATCGGGCATATCGTGCTTGAGCCAATCGGAGACCCACTGTGAAGATAGCCCTCGCCGGTGCCGGCGCGTTTGGGGAAAAGCATCTCGATGCGCTGAGACTGATCGACGGTGTCAAGGTCGTCTCGGTCGTCGGCCGCCGCCTCGAGCCCACCCAGGCCGTCGCCGCCAAATATGGCATCGGCCATGCCTGCACCGACCTTGCGGAGGCGCTCGAACAGCCCGGCCTCGACGCGGTGATCCTCGCGACGCCGACCCAGATGCACGCCGCCCAGACGATCCAGTGCCTCGAAGCAGGCAAGCATGTGCAGGTCGAGATTCCGCTGTGCGACAATCTCGCCGACGGTGAGGCGGTGCTGGCCAAGCAGCAGGAGACCGGGCTGGTCGCGATGGTCGGCCACACCCGCCGCTTCAATCCGAGCCATCAATATATCCACAACAAGATCGTCGCGGGCGAGCTGGGCATCCAGCAGATGGACGTCCAGACCTATTTCTTCCGCCGCAAGAACATGAACGCCAAGGGCGAGGCGCGCAGCTGGACCGATCATTTGCTGTGGCACCACGCCGCGCACACCGTCGATCTTTTCGCGTACCAGGCGGGCCCGATTGTCCAGGCCAACGCCTTGGAGGGCCCGATCCACCCCGAGCTCGGCATCGCGATGGACATGTCGATCCAGCTCAAGGCCGAAAGCGGCGCGATCTGCACCCTGAGCCTGTCGTTCAACAATGACGGGCCGCTCGGCACCTTCTTCCGCTACATCTGCGACAACGGCACCTGGATCGCGCGCTACGACGACCTCGTCACCGGGCGCGAGGAGCCTGTCGATCTGAGCGGCGTCGCTGTCTCGTCAAACGGCATCGAGCTGCAGGACCGCGAGTTCGTCGCCGCGATCCGCGAAGGCCGCGAGCCCAACGCCAGCGTCGCCCAGGTCATGCCCTGCTACCGCGTGCTCGACGCGCTCGAGCGGCAGCTGGCGCCGTGACCCAGGCGAGTGCCGCCAAATTGCTCTCGGAGCTGGACAAGCTCCAGCGCCTGCACGCGGATTTCGCAGTGATCGCCGCGCGGACGGACGACGGACGGCGCAAGGATCTGATTGCATTGCGGCGCGTGCTCGCCGAGCAAATTGCCGTTGTGGGAAATCTTGCGGATCCCTTCTTCGCCACGCTAGGCGATGAACTCTCGCGAACCTATCGCGCAAAATTCTCTCAGGTGCGTTCGGCGGCAGCCATGCACCAGGCGAATTGGCCTGCGGTCCGCATTGGCGAAGCGAATGACGCCTACCTCGCGTCGGCCAAGATCGTGCGCGAGACAAATCACGATTTCGTGGCGTGGGCGCAGCGCGCCATCAAAACATCGACTTCCTCGTGAAGGTAGAGGTTGCGATCGTCGGCGCAGGTCCCGCCGGCTTGCTGCTGGGCCATTTGCTGCGCAGCAAGGGCGTGGATTGCATCATCGTCGAGCGCCGGTCGCCCGACTATGTGCTCTCGCGGATTCGCGCGGGCGTGCTGGAAACGGTCACCACCGATTTGATGCGCCAGCTCGGGGTGGACGCGCGGCTGAACGCCGACGGGATGATCGAGGAAGGCTTCAACCTTGCCGATGGCGACCGCGTGGTCCGGATCGATATCGCCGCGCTCACCGGGCGGCACGTTACTGTCTATGGCCAGACCGAGCTGACCCGCGACCTGATGGAAGCCGCTCCTGATCGCGGGCTGCCGATCGTCTATGACGCGACGGATGTGGCGCTCCACGATCTGGAGAGCGGCGAGCCCGCGATCACCTACCGGAAGGATGGCGAGACGCACCGAATCCAGGCCGACTTCATCGCCGGGTGCGACGGCTTTCACGGCGTCTCGCGCAGGGCGATCCCGGATGGCCGCGCCTATGAGCGCGAATATCCGTTCGGCTGGCTCGGCATCCTCGCCGATGTCCCGCCCTGCCACCCCGAACTGATCTATGCGAACGGCCCGCGCGGCTTCGCGCTCGCCTCGATGCGTTCGGCGACCCGCAGCCGCTATTATATCCAGGTGCCGCTGACCTCCGCACTCGAGGACTGGCCCGAGGAGCGGCTGTGGGACGAACTCGCCGCGCGGTTCGATCCGATTTCCGACCGCGGCGTGAAGCGCGGCCCGGCGCTGGAGGTGTCGATCGCGCCGCTGCGCTCCTATGTGTTCGAGACGATGCGTCATGGCCGGCTGTTCCTCGCCGGCGATGCCGCGCATATCGTGCCCCCCACCGGCGCCAAGGGCCTGAACCTCGCGGCCTCGGACGTCGCATATCTGGCCGAGGCCTTGATCGGCTGGTATCGAAACGGCGACGAGGCGGGATTGACCGGATACGAAGCCCGCGCCCTGGCCCGCATCTGGAAGGCCGAACGCTTCAGCTGGTATCTCACCAAGCTGATGCACCGCTTTCCCGAGGACGGCGCGTTCGAGCACCGGATGCAGAGCGCCGAACTGGATTATGTCGCCGGCTCGCGCGCCATGCAGACCGCGATCGCCGAGAATTATGTGGGATTGCCCCTGTGACGACCCTCCCCGTCCGCGCCCTCGGCCCGCTTTCGGTGAGCGCGATCGGTCTTGGCTGCATGAATCTCAGCCACGCCTATGGCGAAACGCCCTCCGAGGAGGCGGGCACGCGCCTGCTCAACCGCGCGCTCGATCTCGGCGTGACCCTGCTCGACACCGCCGCGCTCTATGGCGGGGGCGCCAATGAGGCGCTGGTCGGCAAGAGCGTCATGCACCGCCGCCGCGAATTCATCCTGGCGAGCAAATGCGTGCTGGCGATGGAGGACGGCAAGCGCATCCTCGACGGCTCGCCCGCGGCGATCGCACGCACGCTGGATCGCTCATTGGCGCGGCTCGGCACCGATCATATCGATCTCTATTATCTGCACCGGCTCGACCCGAACGTCGCGGTCGAGGAATCGGTGGGCGCGCTCGCGCTGGCGGTCGCCGCGGGCAAGATCGGCGCGATCGGCCTCAGCGAAATGTCCGCCGCGACGATCGCACGCGCGCACCGCGAGCATCCGGTTGCGGCGGTGCAGAGCGAATATTCCGCGATGGTGCGCAACCCCGAAGTCGCAGTGCTCGACACCTGCCGCGAGCTTGGCATCGGCTTCGTCGCCTTTTCGCCGGTGGCGCGCGGGATGCTGGCGGGCGCGGTACGCGACGACGCCTATGCGCCGGGCGACATCCGCCGGTCGATGCCGCGCTTCATCGCCCCGCATCTCGCCCATAATCTGCGTGCGGTCGCCGCGTTCGAGGCGCTCGCGGCCGAAGCGGGCGCGACCCCCGCGCAACTCGCGCTCGGCTGGGTACTGGCGCGCGGCGATCATGTCGTGCCGATCCCGGGCACCCGCAGCATCGCGCATCTGGAGGAGAATCTCGCGGCGCTGGCGCGGACCTTCGACCCCGCTTTGCTGGTGCGGGTCGATCCCATCTTCGCCGGGGACGCGATCCGCGGCGCGCGCTATCCCGCCGCCGCCCAGGCGCAGATCGATACCGAGACCCTCCCCGGCGAGACGCTCGCGGGCTGAGCGCTCAGGCGTCGCCCCACACATCCTTCGCGACATCGAGCACCAGCTGGAGCTTGGCCGATTGCTGCTCCATCGCGATGTCGTTGCCGTGCACCGTCGACGAGAAGCCGCATTGCGGCGACAGCGCCATCTGGTCGAGCGGCATGAACGCCGCCGCTTCGTCGATCCGGCGCTTGACGTCGTCGGCGCTTTCCATGTCGGCGAGCTTGGTCGTCACCAGCCCGAGCACGACCGTCTTGCCGCCCGGCACGTGCCGCAGCGGCGCGAAATCGCCCGAGCGGGGATCGTCATATTCGAGGAAATAGCCGTCAACCTTCAACTCGTTGAACAGCACTTCGGCGACGGGTTCGTAGCCGCCCTCGGCCGCCCAGGACGAGCGGAAATTGCCGCGGCACAGATGGACGCAGACGGTCATGTCCTCGGGCCGGTCGCGGATCGAATCGTTGATGATGCGCGCGTAGAGCCGGGGCAGTTCGTCCGGGTCCATCCCGCGCTTGCGGGCGTTCTCGCGCTGGGTCGTATCGCACAGATAGGCGAGATTGGTGTCGTCGAGCTGGAGATAGCGGCACCCGGCATCGGCGAGGCTCGCGATTTCGGCGCGATAGGCCGCGGCCAGATCCTCGTAGAACGCCTCCAGATCGGGATAGGCGGTCGCGTCGATCGCGTCGCGCCCGCCGCGGAAGTGCAGCATCGTCGGCGACGGGATCGTCACCTTGGGCGTGCGCGACGTGCACGCGGCGAGATAGTCGAAATCGGCGCGCTGGATATCGCGGGCATGCGTCACCTTGCCGGTGATCTTCATGACCGGCGGCGCATATTCCAGCTCCTTGCCGCCATGCTGGTGGAACTTGACCTGCGTCCCGCCCGCCTCTTCGATCCCGTCGAGCTGGAGCAGGAAATCGGTGTGGAAATAGGTGCGCCGGAACTCGCCGTCGGTGATCCCCTGAAACCCCAGATCCTCCTGCATCGCCACCACATCGCGGATCGCGGCGTCCTCGGCGGCGCGCAGCGCGGCGGCATCGATCGTGCCCGCGCGATGCGCCGCACGCGCCTCGATCAGCGCCGCGGGCCGGAGGAAGCTGCCGACATGATCGGCACGGAATGGCGGCTTCGGCATTGCATTCTCCCGGGAATCAGAATTGTATGTAGTACATGCATTTTTGGCTTGCCTGGGGCAAGCCGGAGGATAAGCAGGAATCGGCCATTCGATCTGTTGTGCTATATAACAAACTGGCGCAGTGTCGGAAAAAATGAGCCGATGGGAGAGGGACATATGGGGCGCGATCCGCAGGCAATTCTCGACGCCGAGCCGATGTCGCGCGCACAATGGGCGACCGTTGCGGTGATGGTCGGGCTCAACGCGCTCGACGGGTTCGACGTGCTGTCGATCAGCTTCGCCTCACCCGGAATCGCCAAGGCCTGGGGCATCGATCGGGCCGCGCTGGGGCTGGTCCTGTCGATGGAATTGATCGGCATGGCGCTGGGCTCGCTCACGCTGGGCGGGGTCGCGGACCGTGTCGGCCGGCGTGCTACCATCCTGATGTGCCTGGTGGTGATGGCCGCGGGAATGACCGGCGCCGCCACGGCGGCCAATGTCGAAATCCTGTCGGGATGGCGCCTGCTGACCGGACTCGGCATCGGCGGGATGCTCGCGGCCACCAACGCCGCGGTCGCCGAAGCCGCGAATGCGCGTCACCGTTCGCTGTGCGTCGTGCTGATGGCCGCGGGTTACCCGGTCGGCACGATCGTCGGCGGATCGATCGCCGCAGTGCTGCTCGGCCATTATGGCTGGCAATCGGTCTTCGCGTTCGGAGCGATCGCCACTGCTTTGTTCATTCCGCTGGTCCTGCTGGCGGCCCCCGAATCGATCTCCTTCCTGATGCACAGGCGGCCGAAGAATGCGCTCGAGCGGATCAACCGCCTGCTGGCGCGGATGGGACATGCGCCCGCCGAGACGCTGCCCGACGTCGCGACCGCGCAGCGCAGCGTGCCGGTCGCCGCGCTGTTTTCGTCCGCGCACGCCCGCACCACGATCGTGCTGACCGCCGCCTATCTCGCACATATCATGACCTTCTATTTCATCCTGAAATGGATTCCGAAGATCGTCGTCGACATGGGCTATGCGCCCTCGGCGGCCGCAGGCGTGCTCGTCGCGGCGAGCGCGGGCGGGGCGACGGGATCGCTGTTACTGGGTTTGCTCACCGCGCGCGTGCGGCTGCTCGCGCTGACTGTCGTGGCGATGGTGGCGTCGGTGGCCCTGGTCACATTGTTCGGGCGCGGCGGATCGGATCTCGCGAGCCTGTCGAACATGCTGCTCGGGATCGAAATATCGAAGCTCGCAAGCCTGTCGATGGTCGCGGCGGCTGCTGGCTTCGCGACCAATGCCGGCGTCGTCGGCCTTTACGCCCTGCTCGCGCGCGGCTTCCCCACCGGCTTGCGCGCCACCGCGACAGGGTTCGTCATCGGCGTCGGGCGTGGCGGCTCGGCGCTGGCGCCGGCGCTGGCGGGCCTGTTGTTCGCGGCGGGCTATTCGCTGTCGCTGGTGGCGATCCTGATGAGCCTTGGCTCGGCGGTTGCGGCAATCGCGTTGCTCGCGCTGCGCAACCGACCGGTCGAGGCGCATTGACCGAACCAAGATTTAAGCTATAACGCATAACAATTCTGGAGAGCAGCATGGCTACCCTGACCGAAGACAAACCCGGCACGGCAACCTTTGAACGGCGCAATCCCGTGACCGGCGAAGTGGCCTCCACCATGCCCGCGGCAACCGTCGCGGATGCGAACGCCGCGTGCGAGGCTGCCGCCGCGGCTTTCCCGGCATGGTCGGCGATGGGCCCCAACGCCCGGCGCGCGCTGCTGAACAAGGCGGCGGTCGCCCTCGAGGCGCGCGTCGGCGATTTCGTCGAAGCGATGATGGGCGAAATCGGCGCGACCGAAGGCTGGGCGCGCTTCAACCTGATGCTCGCCACGGGCATGCTGCGCGAAGCCGCCGCGCTGACCACCCAGATCGGCGGCGAAGTCATTCCGTCGGACAAGCCCGGCTGCATCGCCATGGCGCTGCGCGAACCGGTGGGCGTGATGCTGGGGATCGCCCCCTGGAACGCGCCGATCATCCTCGGCGTACGTGCCGTCGCGGTGCCGCTCGCCTGCGGCAATACCGTGGTGCTCAAGGCGAGCGAGCAATGCCCGCGCACGCATGCGCTGATCGCCGAGGCCTTTGCCGAGGCCGGACTGCCCGAAGGCGCGGTCAGCATCGTCACCAACGCGCCGCAGGACGCCGCCGAGATCGTCGGCGCGCTGATCGACAATCCGCATGTCCGCCGCATCAACTTCACCGGATCGACGCATGTCGGCCGGATCATCGCGGTGCGCGCCGCGCAGCATCTCAAGCCCGTGCTGCTCGAACTGGGCGGCAAGGCGCCGCTGATCGTGCTCGAGGATGCCGATCTCGACGAGGCGGTGAAGGCCGCCGCGTTCGGCGCGTTCATGAACCAGGGCCAGATCTGCATGTCGACCGAGCGGATCATCGTCGTCGATGCGGTCGCCGACGCGTTCGCCGCCAAGTTCAAGGCCAAGGCCGCGTCGATGGCGGTCGGCGATCCGCGCGAGGGCAAGACCCCGCTCGGCGCGGTGGTGGATATCAAGACCAGCGACACGCTGCGCATGCTGGTCGCCGATGCCCTGGCCAAGGGCGCCGACCAGCTGGTCGGCGGCGAGGGCGACGGCGTGCTGATGCCCGCGCACGTCATCGACAAGGTCACGCCCGACATGAAGCTTTTCCGCGACGAGAGCTTCGGCCCCGTCGTCGGCATCATCCGCGCGCGCGACGAGGCGCATGCGGTCGAGCTCGCCAACGACACCGAATATGGCCTGTCGGCATCGGTGTTCACGCGCGACACCGCACGCGGGCTGCGCATCGCCAAGCAGATCAAATCCGGCATCTGCCACGTCAACGGGCCCACCGTGCACGACGAACCCCAGATGCCCTTCGGCGGCACCAAGGCCTCGGGATATGGCCGCTTCGGCGGCAAGGCCGGAATCGACAGCTTTACCGAACTGCGCTGGGTCACCATCGAGACCCAGCCGGGCCATTTTCCGATCTGAGCCGGGAGAGCCGGCGCCAACCTGCGCCGGCTCACCGAACCGGGCTCGCACAAAAGAGGAAGTCCAACCGGAATGACCGAACTGAGCAGCAACGGCGTCGTCGCTTATGACGTCGAGAACGGAATCGCATGGGTGCGCTTCAATCGTCCCGACAAGCGCAACTGCATGAGCCCGACGCTCAACCGCGACATGATGGAAGTGCTCGAAGCGCTCGAATTCCGCGACGATTTCGGCGTGCTGGTGCTCAGCGGCGAAGGTTCGGCCTGGTCGGCCGGAATGGACCTCAAGGAATATTTCCGCGAAAACGAGGCAAAGGGGCTGGCGGCGACGCGCAAGGCCCAGCGCGAGGCCTATGGCTGGTGGGAGCGGCTGCGCTGGTACCACAAGCCGACGATCGCGATGATCAATGGCTGGTGCTTCGGCGGCGGCTATGGGCCCCTGTTCGCCTGCGATCTCGCCTTCGCGGCCGAAGAGGCGCAGTTCGGTCTCTCCGAGATCAATTGGGGCATCCTGCCCGGCGGCGGCGCGTCCAAGGTCGCCGCGGAGCTGCTGCCGTTCCGCAAGGCGATGTATCACGCGATGATGGGCGAGAATCTGTCGGGTACGCAGGCCGCCGAATGGGGCCTGGTCAACGAAGCCGTGCCGCTGGACCGGCTCAAGGACCGCGTGACCGAGGTCGCCAGCGTCCTGCTGGGCAAGAATGCCGTCGCGCTCAAGGCGACCAAGGACGCGATCCGCCGCGTGCGCGAGATGACCTATGACAATGCCGAGGATTTCCTGATCCGCGCGCAGGAGGCCGCCAACAGCTTTGACGGCGAGGGGCGCAAGGAAGCGACGCGCCAGTTCATCGACGAGAAGAGCTTCAAGCCCGGGCTTGGCGCCTATGACAAGACCAAGGCCCCGCGCAAGACCGCCAAGGCCGGCGCCTGAACCTCGCCTCCTCCCCCCTGCCCCGGGGGGAGTCACGGAAAGCACGATGCCCGATATCGCCCGCCTGCTCACGCCCCGCTCCGTCGTCATCGTCGGCGCCTCTCCCACGCCGGGCGCGCTCGGCGCGTCGGTGCTCGCCAATCTGGAGCGGCATCGCTTCGCGGGCGATATCCATCTGATCAATCCCAAGCGCGACACGATCGGCGATCGGCCCTGCCTCAAATCGATCGAGGAGCTGCCGTTCGGCGTCGATGCGGCGGTGCTGGCGATCCCCGGCCCCGCGGTCGTCCCGGCGCTCCATGCGCTCGCAGCGCGCGGGGTCGGCGCAGCAGTACTCTTCGCCGCGGGCTTCGCCGAGGGGGGTGAGGAAGGCCTTGCCGCACAGGCCGAGATCGCCCGCATCGCCGCCGAGCATGACATGGTGATCGAGGGGCCGAACTGCCTCGGCCTGGTCAATTATGTCGATGGCATCCCGCTGACCTTTGTCGAGACTCCCGCGGCCCGGCTGGACGGCGCCCCCGGCATCGGCATCGTCTCGCAATCGGGCGCGATGGCGGTGGTGCTCGGCACGATCCTGATGGCGAAGCAGCTCGGCATCTCGATCTCGGTCTCGACCGGGAATGAGGCCGCGAGCGGCGCGGAGGATTATGTCGAGCATCTGATTGGCGAGCCGAACACGCGGGTGATCGGCATGATCGTCGAGCAGTTCCGCAACCCGGCCCGTTTCCTCGCGCTCGCCAATCGTGCGCGCGCCGCCGGCAAGACGATCGTGCTGCTCCACCCCGGCAAGTCCGCCGCCGCGCGCGAATCCGCCGCGACGCATACCGGCGCCATGGCCGGCGACTGGGACGTCATGCGCGTCATGGTCGAGCGCGCGGGCGTGGTGCTGGTCGATAGCCTGGAGGAGCTGGGCGACGTGCTCGACATCGCCCTGCGCGCAAGGCCCGTGGGTTGCGGCGGCACCGCAGTGCTCGCCGAGTCCGGCGCCTTCAAGGCGCTGACGCTCGATCTGTGCGAAGCGATCGGATTGGCGCTGCCCGCGCTCGCCGATGCCACGGTCGCCGCGATGCGCGAGGCGCTGCCCGACTTCATCCCGGTATCCAACCCGATGGACCTGACCGCGCAGGCGCTGGTCGATCCGGACCTATACCGCCGCACGCTCGCGCCCTTGCTGGCCGACGAAGCAATCGCCGCCGTGGTCCTCGCGATCATTCAGACCGACCAGGCGACCGCCGCGCGCAAATTCCCCCCGATCATCGACGCGATCCGCGGCCTCGCGCCGGACAAACCCGTGATCTTCGCCGGGCTGGACGAAGGCGCCGAGTTCGATCCGGCCTATATCGCCGACCTCCGCGCCCTGGGCGTCCCCTATTTCCCCTCAGCCGACCGCGCCTTCCGCGCGCTGCGCCAGCTTTCGAGCCGGGCGGAGCGCGACGTCGCCGCAAGCCCGCTGACACCCCATAGGCTGGACTCGCTGCCCTCAGGCATCATCCCCGAATATCGCGCGAAGCAATTGCTTGGCCCAGCCGGGATACCTTTCCCCGCTGGCGTGCTCGCCCGGTCGGTCGGCGAGGCGCAGGCGATCGCCGCCCGCATCGGCTATCCGGTGGTGCTCAAGGCCCAGGCTTCGGCGCTGTCGCACAAGAGCGACGCCGGCGGCGTGATCCTGGGCCTGGGCGATGCCGATGAACTGGCTGAGGGCTGGGACCGGCTCCATGCCAACATCGCGGCGCATGCCCCCGGCCTCGCGCTCGACGGGGTGCTGGTCGAGGCGATGGGCGCCCGCGGGACCGAACTGATCGTCGGCGCGCGCAACGATCCCGATTGGGGGCCGGTGATCCTGATCGGGTTCGGCGGGGTGCAGGCCGAACTGCTCAAGGACGTCCGCCTGCTGCCGCACGACCTCACCCATGCCGCGGTCCTCGCCGAGTTGCGCGCGCTCAAGGGCGCGGCGTTGCTCGAGGGGTTCCGCGGATCGCCGCCGCTCGATATCGATGCGGTCGCCGATCTGGTGTGCGGGCTCGGCGCGGTGCTGGCGGGGAACCCGGCGATCCGCGAGATCGATCTCAACCCGGTGATCGCCTATCCGCGCGGCGAGGGCGTGGTCGCGCTCGATGCGCTGATGCTCGTCAAGGGCTGAACGGGACCGGGCTCCAAAAGCGTCGCGCAAGCGTCGATCACCTGCTGCGCCTCGTCGCAATGATCGCGCCACGACGCGACCGATCCCGTGCGGCTTGCGGCGATCGCCGCGGCGATCCGTTCCACCATCGTCATCCGCGCTCTCCTTGCCCCCGGAGCATATCCGCGGCCCGCACCGGCGCAACATAAAAATACGCAACACCTACTAATTCGATATCGGAAACGGGACTCCATATCGCCAGAATTGCTGGCTTCGTTGGATCGATATATGTATGCATTACATACAATATCGATGGGAGGCGAATATGGCAGCTGCGGCGATGCGGGATTCACCGGGAGCAACCGCCGCGGGGGCGGCGCTGCTGCAGGGGCACTCGATCGAGATCACCGCGAAGGATCAGTTTCAGCTCGATCTCCTGCAGGGCCGGATTCCCCCCGCAACCCCGATCGCGATCACCTTTCTGCCCGGGGAAGACTTCGACTCGCGCGTCACCGCCGCGCGCCGCGTGCGCGAGGCCGGCTTCACTCCGGTCCCCCACATTTCGGCGCGGCGCATCCATGCCGAGGCCGAACTGGAGAATTTCCTCGAGGCACTGGTGGACACCGCATCGGTCGATCGCGTCTTCGTCGTCGCAGGCGACCTGCCCCAGCCCACGGGCCCGTTCGAGGATGCGCTGGCGGTGATCCGGTCGGGACTGCTCGCGCGCTACGGGATCGAGCAGGTCGGCATCGCGGGCTATCCCGAAGGGCATCCCGCCATTTCCCGCGAAGCGCTCGACAAGGCGCTGTTCGACAAGCTCGAGGCGCTGCGAGCGGCAGGGCATGAAAGCTGGATCGCGACCCAGTTCGGGTTCGATGCCGATCCGGTGCTGGCATGGCTCGCCAATATCCGGGCGCGCGGAGTCGATGCCGATGTGCGGATCGGCGTCGCCGGGCCGGCCAGCGTCAAGGCGCTGTTGCGCTTCGCCGCGCGATGCGGCGTCGGCGTATCGGCCAAGGTCATGGCGAAATATGGCCTGTCGATCACCCAGCTGCTGGGCAGCGCCGGGCCCGGGCCGTTGATCGACGCGCTGACGGACGGGCTGGACCCGCGGGTCCATGGCGACGTCCGGCTCCATTTCTATCCCTTCGGCGGGCTTGAAAAGACCGCCGAATGGATCGCGGCCCGCCTTTGAGATTGGGGGGAGAGCGGCAAGCGCCGCCCTCCCCGCAGCCTCACGCCTCGGCCTTGGCCGTGCGCCAGCCCTGATGATAGGTTTCGCGCGCGACGCGCGAATAGGGCACCGGACTCACCACCGCGCGGACCTCGATCTGCTGGTGCGGCTCGACCGTGGTCTTGCGCGATCCGCCACCCGGCTCGCCCCACACCACCCGGAGCTCGGTGCCGACCGGGATTTCGGGATCGATCGTCGCCAGGCTCAGCGCGGTCTTCTCGTTATAGCTATAGCCGGTGAACATCGACACGCCGACGGTGCGCCCCCCGGCATCGACGACGCGGTCATAGTTGGACGAGGCATAGTTGGCGAGCGGCAGATCGAAGAACTTGTACTGCGCGCCGTCGGGATCGAACAGCGACGCGAAGATCTTGGTCATGTCCTCGCCGTTCCACGCCAGCGTGACCTTGCGGCGCTGGCTGTCCTTGTCGAGCGATTCGAGCGCCTCGCGGCCGTGGAAATCATGGTCGAACTTGACGAACGGGCCATAGCCCAGCTCGTACGGGGTCAGATAATAATCCTCGATCCGGTCGGAGACGAAGCTGCCGCCGATGCCGCCGGTGGCCTCGTAGCTGTCGGCGCCGAGCCATTCGCGATAGGGCTTGAGCTTCTCGCCGGTATAGATCGCCGGCAGCGGCGAGGGGATCCAGCCGCTTTCCAGCGTGTTCGACGGATAGGCGCGGCTGCCGCACGGCACGATGCCGAATTCCTTGCCCGCCTCGAGGATCGCCGCGCGGATTTCCTCCTGCTCGTCATAGGGGCCCCAGATTTCGAGGCCCGGCGCGCCCGACATGCCGTGGCGCAGCGTGCGCACCTTGCGGCCGGCGATGTTCATCTCGCTCATGTTGAAGAATTTGAGCTGTTCGAGCGGGCCGCCATGCAGCTTTTCGATGATCGCCCAGGCATTGGGGCCCTGGATCTGGAAGCGCCAGTTGATCCGCCGCACCGGCTTTCCCATCGGGCGCGACGGGCTGCGGTCGTCCTTGACGATTTGGACATTGTAGCCGCCGGTCTCGGCATGGAACATCAGCCAGTTCGCGGCCGGCGCGCGACCGACATAGACGAATTCCTCCTCGGCCAGCCAGAACAGGATGCCGTCGCCGATGACATGGCCATAGGGCGTGGTCGGCACATATTGCTTGGCCTTGTTGACCCCGAAGCCCTTCATCGAATTGACCGCGGTGTCGCTGATCAGCCTGAGCGCGTCCGGGCCGGTGATGAACAGATCGACCATATGGTGCGACTGATCGAACAGCACGGCGCTGTGCTGCCACGCCCATTGCTCGGACCGCCAATTGTGGAATTCGGGCGCGACGACCGGATAGACATAGGCGCCGATCTGCGAATTGCGGAGCATCTCCACCGGATTGCCGGCGGCGCTCAGCACCTGTTCCAGATTGCTTGCTGACATACTGCGATTCCTCTCCTCGACATTCAGGGCGTAAGCCGCTGCCACGCGGCGCTTGCCCCTTTCTATGCGCGGCGATAATGGTATGCAATACATACAATATCAAACGCCCCGGTGCGGGCGGGGAGAGAGTGACGAGATGACCCGAATCGCCCATATCCTCACGCTGTCATGCGCGGATCAGCCCGGGCTGGTCGCGGGAATCGCCGGCCAGCTGTTCGAAGGCGGCGGCAACATCCTCGAGGCGCAGCAGTTCGACGATCTCGAAACCGGCCGCTTCTTCATGCGGATCCTGTTCGACGCCGCGCCCGATGCCGGCGAGGCGATCCGCGCGCGCATCGCCGATGCCGCGCAGCGCTATGCGATGACCTGGCGGATGCGCGAACGCGATCGGCGCACCCGCGTGCTCCTGCTGGTCTCGCGGATGGACCATTGCCTGGGCGACCTGCTCTATCGCACGCGCATCGGCGAGCTGCCGATGGACGTGGTGGGCATCGTCTCCAATCACCCGCGCTCGGCGCTCAACGTCTCGTTGATCGGCGACATCCCGTTCCACCATCTGCCGATCACCCGCGACACCAAGCCCCAGCAGGAGGCGCAGATCAAGGCGCTGGTCGACGAAACCGGCGCCGAGCTGGTGGTGCTCGCGCGCTACATGCAGATCCTGTCGGACGACCTCGCGACTTTCCTTTCGGGCCGCTGCATCAACATCCACCACAGCTTCCTGCCGGGCTTCAAGGGCGCCAAGCCCTATCATCAGGCGCATGCGCGCGGAGTGAAGATGATCGGCGCGACCGCCCATTATGTCACCGCCGATCTCGATGAGGGTCCGATCATCGTGCAGGACGTTGAGGCGGTGAGCCATGTCGATACGCCCGAGGACATGGTCCGCAAGGGCCGCGACATCGAGCGCCGGGTGCTGGCGCGCGCGATCCGCTATCAGCTCGAGGACCGCGTCCTGCTGAACGATACCAAGACCGTCATCTTCACGGGCTGATCCGATGGCGGCGATGATAGACGGCAAGGCGCTGGCGGAGCGCGTGACGCGCGAAGCGGCGATGCGGGCGGCGGCGCTGGCATCCGAGCGCGGGATCGTGCCCGGGCTCGCGGTGATCCTGATCGGCGACGATCCGGCCAGCCGCATCTATGTCGATCGCAAGCTCAGCCAGGCGGGCAAGGCGGGAGTGCGCTCGTTCGAGCATCGCCTCCCCGCCGATACCCCCGAAGCCGCGCTGCTGCGGCTGATCGCGGCGTGCAACGCCGATCCCGCGATCCACGGCATCCTCGTCCAGCTCCCGCTGCCGCCCCAGATCGATTCGGCGCGCGTGCTCGATGCGATCGATCCGGCCAAGGACGTCGACGGGTTTCACCCGGTCAATGTCGGGCGGCTCTCGACTGGCACCGGCGGGCTGGTGCCGTGCACGCCGCTCGGTTGCATGCGGCTGCTGGAAACCGTGATCGAGGATTTTCGCGGGCTGAAGGCGGTGGTGATCGGCAAATCGAACATCGTCGGCAAGCCGGTGGCGCTGCTGCTGCTCGAACGCGAATGCACCGTCACCGTCACCCATATCCTGACCCGCGGCCTGCCGGCGATCGCGCGCACGGCGGACATATTGGTGGCCGCCGCGGGCAGCCCCGGGCTGGTCGAGGGCAGCTGGATCAAGCCGGGCGCGGTGGTGATCGATGTCGGCATCAACCGCGTCACCGGGGTCGATGGCCGCGCGCGGATCGTGGGCGATGTCGCGCGCGAGGGCGTGGATCATGCCGCGGCGATCACCCCGGTCCCCGGCGGGGTGGGCCCGATGACCATCGCCTGTTTGCTGACCAACACCGTGCGCGCGGCCGAACGCCATGGCGCCTGAGGACGATGCGACGGTGGAGGTCACCGTCTCTGCGCTCCAGGTCGCGGCGGACATCGGCGTCTATTCTCACGAGCATGGCCGCGCCCAGCCGCTGCTGGTGGACGTGGCCGTGCGGATCACCGCGCCCACCGCGGATCGGCTGGAGCAAAGCATCGACTATCAGCGCATCGCCGACGACGCCCATGCGCTCGCCCTCGATCGCACCGCGCTGATCGAAACCTATGCGATGCGGCTGGCGCAGCGCTGCCTGGCGCATCCCCGCGCCATGGCCGTCGAAGTCCGGGTGTCCAAGGCCGGCACGCTGCGCGGCGGGCTCGCGGGAACGCGCGTGGTGCTCACGCGGGCACCGGGTTAGGTCCACTTCCCCTTGCAAAGTAGGATTTCGCCTGCTTGGCTCGCTACCCCTCTCCCGCTTTCGCGGGAGAGGGAGGGGCCCATGCAAAGCATGGGAGGGTGAGGGTCTTCTTCCAGGCGATTGCACGAGACGCGCGTGAAAGAAGAAGACCTTCCTCAACCCCTCCCGCGAAAGCGGGAGGGGCTCAAGAACCCCGGCCGCTCTTTGACCCTGTCGATCCGCACAACCCGTGCGAGGCGCGTTTCCCCGGAAACCGCGCGGCGGAAAACATGCGCATCAGTGTAACCTTGGTGTTACCTTTCATATGCTGGAACGCGTTGAACCACCGTTTTCGCCTAACTTTCGCCTAACCTTCCACATGCTGGGACGGTCCTGTCCGGTGCACCAATTGAGTCCGGACCCGATACTGGACGACGTCCCCACAATCGCGCAGGACGGTCCGGCGGCCGATATGAACGACAGGGGACGAAGTTGACGCAACCGGGCGAAACGCCGCCCAGCGACGATGGCGGCATCGGCGCGATCGGCGACATTCTGGGGTTCCACATCCGGCTGGCGCATGGCGCGGTCTATCGCCACTTCATGGAGACGTTCGAGCATCTCGGGCTCACCCAGAAACAGGTCTCGGTGCTGTGGCTGGTCGACGATCATCCCGGCATCGCCCAGGCCGAACTCTCCCGGCGGCTGCAGATGGACCGGGCCACGGTGATGGCGATCGTCAACCGGCTGCAGGCCCGCGACTTTCTGGAGCGCGGCGAATCGACCGAGGATCGCCGCCGCCAGACCCTGACCCTGCGCCCCGCGGGCAAGACGGCGCTCGCGCAGGCGCGCGAGGCGGTGGTGGAACATGAAAACTGGCTCAAGGGGCGCTTCAACAAGCGCGAACTCAAGCAGTTGATCGGGCTGCTCACCCGCATCCACGGCTGAAACTCAGACCGAGTAGAAATCGACGACCGCGGGAATCATGTCGTTGAGCAGCAGGATCTTCTTGCCCGCGATCCGCCACGCGCCGTCCTCGCGCCGCAACCGGTGGTGGTAACGGCCGAAAAAGGCATGGCTGCGCCCCGCGCGGACATCGTGCAGATGCACCACGAAGCTGGCGGCGGTTTCCGCGGTCTCGCTGTCGCTGCGGACCACCATGACGTTGCTGATGCAATGGACACAGCGCGGGCGCGGCTTCGACGCGACCGATTGCCCCGATCGCGCGCGGACCACGCGATCCTCCAGCCCGGTCCGGCCCTCATAATAGATCAGCGAAAGCTCGCTGTCCGGGTCGGCGGTCGGAGTCTCCTCTTCGCGCCAGGCGGGCATCCAGAACACCGCATCCTCGGTGTAGAGATCCAGCCAGTCATCCCAGAGCCCGTCATCGAGCAGCGCAGCCTCGCGGTAGAGCAGTTCCTCGGCCTCGGCGCGGGTCAGGGTCATGGCAACAGCGGCCCCAGCCGGCGCGCCCATTCGCGGTAATAGGCGTGGTAGAGCGTCTCGTCGCACAGCTGCGAATCCGCAAGCACGCTGCGCGCCGGGGCCGCGCCGATCGCGTCGGACAGCATGTTGCCGCCCTCGCGGCTCGCGGTCATGCCGCGCGCATAGCCCTGCAGCCAGGGATCGACCCGGCTCGCATGGCCGCGCTGGCAGCTTTCATAGATGATGGTGTCGTCGGGCGTCGCCATGCCCGAGGGATTGAAGAAATCCTCATATTGCCGGATTCGCTGCCGCCGCGCCGCGCCGCTCTCGCCCTTCGGCGCGATGCACCAGGTGCGCATCAGCGTGCGCCCCGGCGCGATCGGCTGGATCACCCGCAACTGGCTCGAGGCGTTCTCGGCGATCTGGAGGTTGGGGAAGATCGTCAGGTTGCGCATGTTGAACACCCAGTCGCGCCCCGCTCCCCCATGCCGCGCGCCGATCGCCTCGGCGCTTTCATGCAGCGGATGCGACTCCGCATCGCCGATCCGGCCCCAGTTGAGCACATGCCCGTGATCGAAGCTGTAGCTGCCGCCCTGCACGCCCTCGGCCTCTTCGCGCCACGCCTGCGATTCGGCCCAGACCGACCGCACCGCAACCGCGCCCTCGCCGCGCTGCCGCCGCTCCATGATCTTGATGTAGGACGGGTGCGTCGAGGTGAAATGATAGGCGTCGGAGCAGTTTTCGAGCTGGAGCTTCCAGTTGGCGTCATAGGTGAATGTGACCGCGCCGGGGACCAGCTCGATCCCCGCCTCGGGCTGGCCGACGACCAGATCGAGGAAGCGCGCAGCTTCGCCGAGATGTTCGGCGAGCGGCGGGACATCGGCGGCCAGGCTGCCGAACAGGAAACCGGCATGTTCGGCGAAATGCGGCAGCGCGGCGAGATCGTGGCTGTCCCGGTCGAAGCCCTCGGCATAGCAGCCGGCGCGCTGCCACTTGATCCCGCGGTTCCGGCCCGCGCTGTCGAAGGTCCAGCTGTGATAGGGGCAGACGAGGAGCCGCGAATTGCCCTGTTGCGTCTGCGCGACCTGCGCGCCCTTGTGCGGGCAGGAATTGACGAAGGCGCGCAACTGCCCCTCGCCGTCGCGCATCACCAGGATCGGGACGTTCCCGGCACGCGTCGTGAAGAAATCATGCGCGGCGGGGGCCTGCGATGCGAGACCGATGAACACCCAGCCACCCTCGAAGATGTGGCGCATCTCCAGATCGAACAGCTCGGGCTCGCGAAAGATCGCGCGATTGACGCGGAAAACACCCTCGGCGGGACGATCGTCGATCAGCCAGGAAAGATCGGTCGTCACGCCACACCGTCTCCGGGTTCGGCGCTCCCTTCCGACACGACGGCGTCAGCATAGAGCGCGGCGGCGCGCCAGAAACATAGCGCGGCCAGCACCGGTGTAACCGCGATCATCAGCATCGAATAGCGGATGGCTTCGTCGCCGAAGCGATCCTTGAGCAGATCGTTGATCACGCCCACCGCGCTCGGCCCCAATGCGTTGCCGATCAGGCTGGCGCCGAGCAGCACCAGCGAAATGGCGAGCGCGCGGCGGCGCGGCCCGACGATGTTCACCACCGCGGCGAAGATCGGGGCCTGGTGGATCAGGGTGAAGAAGCTGCTGATCGCAAAGCCGCCCACCCAGGTCTCATAGCTGGTGCCCAGCAGGAACAGCGCCTCCGCCGGCCCGGCGAGGAAACAGGCGATCGCGGGAATCCCGATGCGCCAGAAGACGCGGTCCTTCGGCAGCCGGTCGATCAGCGCGCCGCCGATCAGGATCCCCGCGATCCCGATCAGCCCGCGCGTCGGGCCGACGATATTGGCGACCTCGCTCACCGAAAGATGATGGACCCGTGCGAAGAAGGTCGGCGTCCAGGCGCCCGCGGCCCAGACATTCGCCCCCATCAGCGTCACCCCCGCGAAGATCCAGGCGAAGCAGCGGTTGGCGAACAGAGCGGCGAGATCGCCCCAGAGCGAACGCGCAAGCGACAGCCGGGCCGGCGGCGGCGAAGTGCGCTCGGGCTCCCTGACGGTCAGCATCATCAGCAGCGCCAGCACGACGCCGGGAAGCCCCATCGCCACGAACATCGCCCGCCAGCCATGATGCTGCGCGATCCACCCCGCGAGCGGGAACAGCGCGACATAGGCGAGCGGGGCGGCGGTGCCGAAGATGGCGAGCGCGAGCGGGCGGCGCTCGGGCTTGAACAGATCGGCGATGATCGAGTTGGACGGCGCCATCCCGCACGCCTCACCCGCGCCCATCAGCAGCCGCACCGCGCCGAGCTGCCAGATGGTCGAGACATAGCCGGTCAGCGCGGTCATCGCGCTCCAGAAGGCCAGGCCCGCGGCGATGATGTTCCGCCGGTTCACCCGGTCCGCCAGCCAGGCGATCGGGATGCCGAGCGTCGAATAGAAGAGGATGAAGGCGAGGCCCGACACCAGCCCGAGCACGGTATCGGACGAGCCCAGCTCGGCCTTGATCGCCGGCAGGGCGAGCCCGAGCAGCGAGCGATCGAGATAGTTGAAGATCGAAACGAGCGTGAGCACGACCAGCGGCCAGGTCGCCGACCAGGGCCAGGGCGACCGCGCTGCGTCCCCGCCGCTCACAGCCGGGATGCCCTTGTTTCCTGCGCGGTGATGAATTCGAGCAGCGCGGGCTGGCCGGCCTCGGTCGCCGCGATCCCGCGCAGGATCGCGGGCACGATCTGGTCGGGGGTGGTGATGCGCTCGCCATAGCCGCCCATCGCCCGCGCGAACGCGGCATAATCGCCCGAAATATCGGTCGCGCGGAAGCGTTCGGTCGCGACCGGCATGATCGGCAGCTCGATCGCCATCGCCGAATTGTTGAGCAGGATCGACAGGATCGGCAGGCGCTCGCGCACGGCAGTCTCGAAATCCATTCCGGTGAACCCGATCGCCGCGTCGCCCCACACATTGATGCAGAGCTTGTCGGGGCAAGCGAGCTTCGCGCCCATCGCGAGCCCGAGACCATAGCCGAGCTGAGTCGATTTGCCCCAGCCGATATAGCTGAGCGGCGCCCGGGTCTTCCAATAGGGCGTCAACTGGTCGCGCGGCGAGCCCGCGTCATGCGTGATGATCGTGTTCGCGACATCCACCGTGCGCTGCAGGTCCCACAGCACGCGATACGGGCTGAGCGGGGCATCGTCGCTTTCGAGCAGCGGCAGCCAGTTGGCGAGCCATTGCGCCTCGATCTCGGCGATCTCCGCCGCGACCGGCGCGGGATCGCGCGGCGCGGTCAGCCGCTCGCGGCAGGCCGCGATCAGCATGGCGAGCGTCAGCTGCGCGTCGCCGATCAGCGCATCGATGCACGGCACGCCCTTGTTGAGATCCGCCGGATCGAGCGTCGCATGGACGATCTTCGCGCCCGCCGGCATCGACACGCCGAACGCGGTCTCCGAAAAACTGCAGCCGATGCCGAGGATCAGATCGGCCCGGTCGAGGAAGTGACGCAACTGGCCGGGGATCGCCGCGCCGCCCGAGCCGAGCGCGAGCGGATGCGTCTCGTCGAACGCACTCTTGCCCTCGAGGCTGGTCGAAACCGGCGCGGCGAGCAGCTCCGCCAGCGTCCGCAATTCGTCATAGGCCTCGGCCCAGTGCACGCCTTGCCCGGCATGGATGACGAGCCGCTTCGCCGCGATCAGGCGATCGGCGACGCGCGCCACCGCTTCGGGATCGGGCGCCGAGCGCGTCGTGATGACCGGCGTGTAATTCAGCGGCTCGGGCACTTCCTCGTCGAGCACATCCCATGGCATCTCGACCAGCGCTGGGCGCAGCCGCCCATTGCGCAATGCCGTGAAGGCCCGCCGCAGGATCGCCGGCGTCTCCGCCGCGAGCAGGATCGGCTCGGCGGTCTTGGTGATATCGCGCATCGAGATGCAGGCGTTGTAATTGTCCGGCACATGCGCGAGCCGGCGCGCATAGCCCTGCGGCAGCACCAGGACCGGCACGCTCTCCGAATAGGCCTGGGCGACGCCACCATAGGCGTTTTCGGTGCCGGGCCCGTGCTGCATCGCGAACACCCCCATCCGGCGGCCGCGCGACAGACGCGAGAAGGCGTCGGCCATGTGCAGCCCGGTGCGTTCCTGGCGGACGATCACGGTCCGGATGCCGATCCCCGCCGCCTGCTCGAGCACGGCGTTGCGCGGGTAACCGAAAATGACGTCGATGCCCTCGAGCTTGAGGATTTCGGCAATCGCCCTGCCGACCTTCATGACCCGGTGACATCCCCGGGGCCGAGCGGGCGCTCGCCGACAACGGTGGTGCGGATCAGGTGGCGGCGCTCATATTTGAAATCATGGATGCCGCGGTGAAGCGTGAAGCGATTGTCCCAGACGATCAGCGTATCCTTCTGCCACTTCACCCGGCAGTGATAATGGAGGTGCTGGGCCAGGCTCTGGAGATAGGCGAGCAGCGCGCGGCTCTCCTCCTCGCTCCAGCCGACGAAGCGCTTGAAATAGGCGGTGGTCGCGAACAGCGCCTTGCGTCCGGTCACCGGATGCGTGCGCACCGCCGGATGGATATTCTCGAGCTGGTCCTCGGTGAAATCATGGCTCTCGCGCAGCCGCAGCCTCTTGTCGGGGGCGAGCTTCTCGTTCTTCGACCAGATATCCTTGCCCGAATAGACGACCTGAAGCCCGTCGAGCAGCGTCTTCATGCCGGCCGAGAGATTCTCGTAGACCAGATAGGCGTTCGAAAACGCCGTATCCCCGCCCCATTGCGGCACCTCCAGCGCGCGCATCACGATGCATTTGGGCGGGTGCAGCAGGAACGGGCTGTCGGTGTGGAAATGCTCGAACGAGGGCACGACATTTTCGGGTTCATGCGCTTCGCGGCGCACCTCCTGCATGTCGCGATGGCCGGCGTAGATCGGCGCCTGGGGTAGTTCGGTCAGCTCGCCGAAATGCCGGGAAAATGCCTTGTGCTGCTCGGGCGTCAGATCCTGATCGCGGAACAGGATGACGAGGAAATGCTCGAACGCCTTCATGATCTCGGCGAGCACTTCGGGATCGAGATCCTCGCGCAGATCGACACCGCTGATCTCGCATCCGCAGGCTCCCGAGATGGGGGTGACGCCGATGCGGCGAAACTCGGGCATCGGCAGCCCTGCGACGATCGGTTGCCCCGCAGGGGTCTTGGCTTCGACGAGATTCAACGGACTGGCCACAAGGGGCTCCTAGCAAAACGGCCCGGCGAGTTACCCGGAGGCGGCGGACCTGCCGCCTCCGGCATCCTCCCCAGGATGATCAGAAGCGGCGTTTCAGCGTCACCGCCCAGGTGCGCGGTTCGCCGGGCGAGCCCTGGATCGAGTTGGTCGAGCCGCGATTGTCGAAGATGTCGCTGTAGTAGAGCTCGTTGGTCGCATTGCGGACTTCGCCCGAAAGCTCCCAGTCGTTGCCCGGCGCGGCATAGCTGAGCCGGAGATTGACGAGGGTGCGGCCCGGCACGAGGCCGAAAATGTCCTTTCCTCCCGTCGCGGCGTCGACATTGTTCGAGTTGCGGTTGAAGGCATCCTCATGCGCGATGTCGATGCGGGGCGTCAGCGTGCCCGACGAGCCGAGGTCGATCTGATACTGGCCGCTGATGCTCCACTGCCAGGGCGAGATATACACGCCCTTGTCCTCGAGCCCGATCCCCGAGCTGGCCGCGATCGCGCTGATCGAGGTGTATTTGAAGTCGAGATAGGCAAGCGAGGCGTCGATCGACAGTCCGTGCACCGGATGAAGCGAGAGTTCGGCCTCGAACCCCTTCACATCGGCGGTTCCGGCGTTGAGCGGCAGCGCGCACGGCGCGACCGGCGCAAACGGGCAGCTCGAAACCGAGACCAGGATATTGTCGTATTTGTTGATGAACGCCGACCCGTTCAGCCGAACCGCGCGGCCGAACAGATCGCTCTTGAAGCCCACTTCATAGGCGACCAGCGTTTCCGGATCGTGCGGCAGCGCCTGCGCCGGGAAGAAGGGACGCGGATTGATGCCGCCGCCCTTGAAGCCGGTCGAGACCTGACCATAGACCATGAGCGCGCTGCTCGGGCGGAACTGCACGGCGCCGCGATAATCGAAACGATCGCCGGCATATTTGCCCACCAGCCCGTTGAGCGGCGCCAGCGACGCCGGGACGGCACCGCCCGACGACGAGCCGGGCACGCCGAGGCGGCCATAGATGAAGCTCTTGGTCTGATCGGTGTAGCGCAGCCCGCCGACCAGCGTCACCTGCGGGACCGGCGTCAGCTCGACATTGATGAAGCCCGCCTTGGTCCGCGCGGGCACCGAATTGTCCTCGATGAAGTTGAGCGTGGTCAGCGTGACGCGCGAGCGGTTGCGGCTGCGCTTGTCGAAATAGAAGCCCCCGACCGTGACGTTCAAAATGTCGCCGATCGCCGCCGACAGGCGGATTTCCTGGCTGAACTGGCGGTTGAAGATCGAATTGGCCTGGATCGTCGGGCTCAGCGGCGAACCGTCGCCCGAAGTGTAGGTGCCGTCGAACTTGCGATAGGCAGTGATCGAGGTCAGGCTGACATTGTCGGCCAGCTCGACCTGGATCGTGCCCGACAGGCCCCAGCTGTTGATCGCGGCCTTGTTCGGCGCCTGCCACGGTGCGGACCCGTCGCGCGGGGCGAGATCCGTGTTGTTCTCATAGTTGGTGTAGGCACTGTGGCTGAAGGTGTCCTGCGCGAAGTTGCCGTAGGGCGAATAGCTGATGAACGGCGAACCGGTCGAAGTGCCGTAAATATTGCCGTTCAGCGTATAGGCCGCCGCCGCGGGCGTGGCGACACCGGTGAGCATCGCGCCGGGGACGGCATTGCGGCCGACATAGAGCAAGGTCGTCGGCCCGTCCTCGCTCTCGTCGCGGGTGACGTCGCCCGCGATATCGACCGTGACGCGCGACGAAGGCTGCCAGCGGACCGCGAGGCGGCCGGCGACATAATCCTTGCCGCCCTGGGTACCCAGTTCGCAGCCATTGCCGGTCACCGAGCTCGGCACGGTCGAGCCGGGATGGGTGCAGGCATAATCGAGCCGCGTGACATAGCCGTCCTTGTGGACGCCCGCCGCCGACAGGCGGACGAACAGTTGCTCGGGCACGAGCGTGATGTTGGTCGCGCCGCGGATCTCGACGCGGTTGTAGCTGCCATAGGTGGCCGACAGATAGCCGTCGTTGCTGCCGTCCGGCTTCTTCGAATAGAGCTTGACCGCGCCGCCGATCGAATTCTGGCCGGCCAGCGTACCCTGCGGACCGCGCAGGATTTCCACGCGCTCCAGATCGAGCAGGTTGAGCATCGATCCGTGCAGCGTCGGCAGATAGACGTCATCGACATAGATGCCGACGCCAGGCTCGAGCGCGAAGGTGGTGTCGCGCTGGCCGACGCCGCGGATATAGGCGACGACCGACGGACCATAGGTGGCCGACGCCTGCCGCAGCGTCACATTCGGCGCATAGCCGCCGAGATCCGCGACGGTGATCTGCCCGCGCTGCTCCAGCGTCTCGCCGCTCATCGCGGTGATCGCGATCGGAACGTCCTGAAGCTTCTGCCCGCGAAACTGCGCGGTGACGACGATATCGTCCTTCGACTGCACGTCGCTGTCAGCGTTTCCGGTGGTTGCGCCATCGTTCTGCGCGGCGGCTGGCGCCGCAATCCCAAGCGTGCCCGCAATCGCGACGAGCGAAGCGGCGGCGTACAAGCGGCTAATTCCCAGCCTCATCATCATCCTCCCCAAAATGCTGCCCGCTCTTGTCCGGTTGCAGCCTCGGAGCTATGAGAGATGTTGATCAATCAACTGTCAAGCGCCTTCCGGATTACGGAACCGGTATTCCGCATAATGGAATTCCGGGCACCACTCCGCCCGCGTCTCCAGCTCAGCTGTGCGATATGGCGGCCATCTCGCTGAGCTTGAGCGCGGCCTCGCGGACCACCAGTGCCAGGTCATCTTCCAGGTGAAGTTGATAGCGTTTGGACGGCATCGTCACGCCCATGCAGCCCAATATCTGCCGGTTTGCGTCAAATATCGGGGCGGCAATACCGGCGATGTCATAGCGTGGATCATAATAGCGGGCGAAGCCGCGTTCGCGAACCAGTGCGAGTTCTTCATGCATCTTGGCGCGCGTCGAGCGCGGCCGTCCGGTGAGCGGGCCCACCTTACATTCGCGCAGCACGACTTCAATTTCGCCGTCGGAGAGAAAAGCCAGGATCGCATGGCCGAGCGACCCCCAGGGAAGCGAAATCTCGACCCCGCGTTCTACCGCGAAGCGGAGCGGATGCGGCGTCACGACCACGTCCGCGATCGTCGCGGTGCGCGAAATCGGGCTGTAGACGCATAGCACCGCGGTTTCGTGCCATTGCGAGACGAGCGTTTCGAGGAACGGGCGCGCGCTGCGCACCAGATCGAATCCGGCGACCAGTTGTGATGCGAGTCGGTGAAGTTCGCGGCCTGGCCGATAGCTCTGGCCCACGCCGCGTTCGACAAATCCGGCGCGCAGCAGCACCTGGAGGAGGCGGTGCACCGAGCTGACCGGGAGGCCCGCGCGCTCCGCCAGCTCACCAAGCGAAAACTGGGGAGCCCCCCCCGCGATCAGCTTCAGCAGGTAAACAAGCCTGTCGCCTGCGCCGCGCGGTGCTTTCGATGCCATTCGCCCCAATTCTGATGTTGATAAATCAACCATACTGCCCGATGGTGGCTGAAACAAGATCGGGAGGATGCGCCGCACTATGTCGCATGCGGATATGTTTGAGCAATATATCGCGGCATTCAACGCAGGCGACGCCGAAGCTTATGCCCGTTTCTACGCGCCGGACATAAGATTTCGGAACGGCGCCGGCGCCGAACTGACGGGCCCCGCCGCGATCATCGACTATTACCAGTCGCTCAAGGACTCCCTGTCGCGCACGATCGAGGTGAAGGCGCTTGCCCATGGCGAGCGTGCGTTCGCCGCGGCGCTGGCCTCCCGCTTCACCATCCTCGCCGACGGGGTCCGCTTCGCCGGCGAACTGCTGGGGCGCGGCGACCAGGTCCATCTCGAAAGCATCGCCCTCTACGAGCTCGAAGACGGCCGTTTCACCCGGATCGAAGCCACCACGCTGACGCGCCGTATCGCGCGTCATGGAGACCCAAGCCCATGAACACTCCCGCAGAGCAACCGGCGAGCGCCCCCCCGCATCGCACCCGCGTCATGGTGTTCATGCTGTTCGTCGTGTGCTCGCTGAACTTCGCGGATCGCGCGGTGTTCTCGGCGCTGGCGCAGACGATCAAGGCCGATCTGCACCTGACCGATCTCGAGCTCGGGCTGCTCCAGGGGCTGGTGTTCGCGCTGCTCTATGCGCTGGTCGGGTTACCGATCGGCCTGCTCGCCGAACGTTTCTCGCGAAAGCGGATCGTCGCCCTCGCGACGGCGATCTGGTCGGCGGCGACGATCGGCACGGGCTTTGCGGGCAATTTCGTCCAGCTTGCCGCGAACCGCCTGATCGTCGGGATGGGCGAAGCCGGGTTCACGCCCTGCGCCGCATCGATGGTGGGCGATGTCACCCCGCGCAACAAACGGGCATCAACCATGTCGCTGGTGCTGCTCGGCACCCCGGTCGGCATCTTCGCCGGGGCGACGCTGGCCGGGCAGATCGCCGCGAGCTGGGGCTGGCGCGCGGCGTTCGTTGCGTTCGGCGTTCCGGGCCTGATCATGGCCGCACTGTTCCTGCTGTTCGTCCAGGAGCCGCGCCGCGGGATGATCGACAATGCCGGGGCGGCGCCCGAACCGGCGCCTCCGATCGGCACCTTCCTCGCCACCGTTATCGGCAACCGGCCTTTGGTCTGGGTGATCGCGGGCGGGAGCCTTGCCGGGTTCGGCATGACCTCGATCTCGCAATTCCTCGCGGTGTTCCTCGCGCGCAGCCACGATCTGGGCATCCGCGAAGCCGCCGCGGCGTTCGGCTCGGTTTCGGGGATCTCGATCGCGTTCGGATTGCTCGTCGGCAGCTTCGGCACCGACTATCTCTCGCGCCGCGATCCGCGCTGGCCGGCATGGGGCGCGGCGATCGGCCTGATCTGCGCGCCGCCCATCTACCTGGCCGCCTTTCATGCCGAGTCGCTGACGACGGCGATCGTGCTGCTGCTCGTCGCCGGATCCTTCCTGCTGATGTTCTTCGGGCCCACCGCCGGCATGATCCAGAACCTGCTGCCCCCGCGGATGCGCGCCAGCGGCGTGGCGCTCTATACCCTGCTCTACACGCTGATCGGATCGGGCCTCGGCCCGGTCTTTGTCGGGGGGATGAGCGACGTCTTCGCCGCACAGGCCTATCCCGGCAACTATCTCACCGATTGCCCCCATGGGCTCGCACCCGGGGGCGCGCTTGCCGAGCGGGTAGCGGCATGCGCGGGAGCCTCGGCCTCCGGGCTGCAGATGGCGCTGTCGCTCTCGGTGCTGTCCTTCTTCGTCGCGGCGGGCTGCTTCCTGCTAGCCGCGACGGGGCTGAAACACAAAGCTCAGACCAGCGCGTAATAGCGGAACAGCGAGCGGTCGGGATCGGTCAGCCGCTCGCCCCCGCCGACGATCACGGTGCGCGACAGCCAGTCGTGCGGGCCGGCGGGAACGCGGAAATAGGGGGTAAGCCGGAAATAGGACGGCTTCGCCTCGCCCGGCGCGGCGCGGATCAGATAGCCGCGATTCTGGATATAGATTTTGGTCCCGTCATCGGCCTCGAGCAGATAATGGGCGCTGAGTTCGATCGTGCCGTCGTCGCGGACCAGCGCGTAGTCGGCCCCGCTGTGCGGAACGACGATCCCCGAAAGCCGGGGGCCGCTGATCGTGCCGCCGATCGCCGGGGTATAGCCTTGGCTGCCGCCACCGGGGAGCGGCCCGAAGATCGCGCGGTCGGCGCCGAACAGCACTTCGATGTCGAACACATGTTTCAGGCGGCAATTGGCGGGGCTCATGGCCGGCCCTCCCTGGGCGGGATGAACGGAAGCAGGATCGACGAATCGAAGCCGCCGCCGGTGCGGATGACATGCGTGCCCGCATTGCGGGTCTGCTGGTGCATCGGAAAGGGCAGCATCACGCCTTCCTCGCGGCGATAGATGTCCGCCCCGGCGACGATCAGCCGCAGCGTCTCACCCGCCGCGAAGCGCGCCGAAAAGGGCCAGATCTCGATCTCGACCGGCACGCATTCGCCGGACGACAACCGTTCCTCATGCATGTGCAGATGCACCGGCATCTCGGGGCGCGACCGCGCCGGATCGAGCGCGCGGTGGCTGACGCGCTGCCAGCCGAGAGCGATGGGCCCGTTCTCGTAAAAGGCATAGAAAGTGAAGCCGACATGCTCGCCCGCGGCATCGATCTTCTGCAGCGCGACGAACAGGTCGATATCGTCACTCCCCTCCGCCTCGACCCACAGGCGCAGGCTGGCATGGCCGGTGATCTCGGTCTCCGCGTCGAAGCGAAGGTCGAACGCCGCGCTTCCCGTTTCCGCCGGATAGCGCAGCTCCGCCGCGCCCGGCGCTTCGGCGACCAGCGCCCCGGTGGCCGCGTCAAGCGCGAACCGGCGATAGTCGGTGCGTGCGGGCGGCCATTCCTGCTCGGCGCGCTCCTCCGCGACCCCGTGGCGCTCGCGCACCTCGATCCGGACTTTGGGCCAGGCAGGCAGCGACGTCGGCCGGTCGCGCAGATAGTGATCGAAAAAGCTGAGCTGACGCTTGCGGCTTTCGGGCCGGTAATAATGCGCCCATTTCTTCTGGCCATGGACCTCGAGCCATTTCTCGGCGGAGCCCATCCGCCGCCACGCCTCGATCGTGCCGCGCAGATGCAGCCCCTGGTCGGACCAGCTGGCGACGACATAGGCCGGCTGGCGGATCGCCTCGAGATCGAATTCCTTCGAATGCCAGTATTCGTCGATCAACGGGTGCGCAGTGATGTTCGCCCAACTGTCTTCGGTCCGGTTCAGCGACCATTGGATATTGTCGCACGCGCGCGGCAGGAAGCTCGTTTCCAATATGCCGCCATGATAGGCGAATTCGCGATACCAGTCGGAGAAGCCCTCCCACGGGTTGAGCGCGGCGAGCGGCCCGGGGCGCAGCGGCGCGACCAGATACTGGATGCCCGCCAGATAGGAGACGCCGCTCATCCCGACGCGACCGTTGGACCAGGGCAGCCGCCCCAGCCATTCGATCGCGTCGGCGCAATCCTCGGCCTCCTGGATGCCGTTATGGTGGAAATCTCCGCCAGAGAGCCAGGCGCCGCGCGGATCGACGACCGCGACGGCGTAGCCCTGTTCGCCCCACCAGACCGGATCGGGCGCCTCGAACGCCGTCAGGTCCGACAGCCATTCGGGATCGACCCCGGATCGCGGCCAGAACACCCGGTTGGTCAACGCATGCTTGCCGTATGGGCCCCACGCCAGCAGCATCGGCACCCCCGACGAGGTGTTTTCGGGCCGGTAGAGGTCGCAGAACAACTCGACCCCGTCGCGTAGCGGGATGCGGCAATTGCGCTCGATCACCAGCCCGCGTTCGATGCGGCGATCCGGGTCCGCGGGGGGCAGCGGCGGCTTGGTCGGGTGGGTGTGCGGGTCGGTTCCCGCGCGCATCAGCGGCTGGAAACGCATGACCCGCCTCACTCGACCATGAAATAATGGATCCGGTTGGCGCCGGGGATCTTCTCCGCGACGCCGACAAAGACGTGCTGCGACAGCCATTCGTGGGGGCCCGCCGGGGCATCGAAGCGCGGGGTGACACGCATATAGTAATCGCCGAATTCGACCGGCTCGTTGCGCCGCATCTTCTCGGCAATCTCTTCGCTGCGCGCCCAGCGATAGCCGCGATTTTCCATATAGATGATCGCGCCGTCATCGGCCTCGAGCAGGTAGCGCGCATCGAAATCGATCACGCCATTGGGGCGCGACAGCGGAAAGTCACCCCCCGACATCGGCACGACGCGCCCGTTGAGCCGGGGTCCCTCCACCACGCCTTCGGCGGCATAGATCGCCGCGCGGGTGTCGCCGCGCACGCCCGGCTTCACCCAATAGGGCTTGGACAGGACGATCGAGATGGTGAAGGCGTGGCTCAGGCCGGGGGCGAAAGGATGGTGTCCGCTCATCGCGCCAGCGTAGAGGCGTAATGAGTTGATTTGTCAACATTGATCCGGCAACAATCCGCCTGGCCCCAAGTGAAGACAGATCGGTTGCAGGGAGCTAAAGGTACGCGATGCAGAACGCTAAATCCCGGGCCGGCGAGGCGCTCCCGGAACCCTCCGACAAGAAGCGGTTCGTGTTCGGACCCTCGCAGATACCCTATCGGATCCTGTTGCTCAGCAAGATGATCGACCGGGTTACTGCGCAGCATGTGCGCGATACTGCCCAGCTGTCGCTCGCCCAGTGGCGGGTGCTGACTCATGTCGAGATGATGGGCAAATGCAGCGCCGCGGAGGTGGCGAGCGTCGCCTATTCGGACCGCGCCGAGGTGAGCCGCGCGATCGCCTCACTCGAGGAACGCGGCCTGATCCAGCGCGAGACCCATCCGCGCAACCGCAAGAGCAGCCTGGTGTCGCTCACCGCCGAGGGCAATGCCGTCCATGCCGGGGTGCGCGGCGAGCGCGGCAAATTCTACGAGCAATGGCTGATGGACCTGGACGATGCGGAACGCGCCGCGCTGGGCGCCGCGCTGGAGAAGATCACCGACCGCATCGTCCTGAGCGCGCCGCATATGTTCGATCTGTAGGGTCGGTGCTCAATACCCCGCCTCGATGATCCGCACGAGATCGCTGAGGGTATCGCAGACCGGAGTCGGCACGCTCGCGCGCCGGCCCTCGGCGCTGATCGCGCCGTTGATCGTCTCGATCTCGCTGCGCCGACCGCCCTCGCGATCCTGCAGCATCGAGGCCTTGTGGCCGCCATGTTCGCGCAGCGCCGCATCGACCTGCGCGACCACGCCGTCGCGATCGATGGCAAGGCCCTTGGCCGCGGCGACCATCGCGGTTTCGTCGACCACGGCAGTGGCGATGCGGCGCCCCGACACATTGTCGATCCCCGCGTTGGGGACCTCGCAGATCATCCCCACGGCATTCAGCGCGGCGTTGAAGGCGAGCTTCTCCCACACCGCCACCGCGATCCGCGGATGCGGGTGGACCGCGAATCGTGCCCGCGCGAGCAGATCGGCGACGCGCGCGACATCGTCGCCGCCCGAATCGCGGAACGCGCCCATCTGAAGGCTGGCAAAGCCGTGCGTCTCGACCGCGCTAGGCCCGGTCAGGTCCGCCGGGATCAGCGCGGTGCCCATCAGCACCCGGTCCGCGCCGAACGCCCCGGCCAGCAACTCGGCATTGCCGATCCCGTTTTGCAGCGTGAGCGCGACCGGATTGAAGCGCCGCAGATGCGTCACCGAAGCGAGCGCCGCCGCACTGTGCATGCCCTTGGTGAAGAGGATCACCAGATCTGCGGGGCCATCGAAATCCTCCGCCCGCGCGGCCTTGACCGCGACCGTGCGGCTGCCGCCATCGTCGGTCAGTGCGATGCCGTTCGCGGCGATGGCCTCGAGCCGGGCGCCGTCGACATCGATCACGGTCACCTCGGCACCCGCCTCCGCCAGCCGCGCGGCGAACAGGCAGCCCATCGCGCCCGCGCCAATCATCGCCACCGATCGGATCGCGGTCATGGGACGATCACCTCGATCAGCGTCGGCCCGGCTTCAGCGAACGACCAGGCCAGCGCCGCGTCCAGCTCCTCGGGCGTGGCGGCCCGACGCGACGGCACGCCATGCCCCTCGCCGATCGCGCGGAAATCGAGCCCCGAAAGGTCGGTCCCCTCCACACGGTCCAGCCCGAAATGGCGGCCGAAATGCTCGAGCGCCTCATAGCGGCGATTGGCCATGACGATCACGCTGATCGGCAGCGCCGCCTTGCTGGCGCTGAACAATGCCTGGATCGAATACATCGCCGATCCGTCGCCCAGCAACGCAATCACCCGCTCGCCCGGCCGGGCCAATGCCACGCCTACCGAAGCGGGCAACGCATAGCCCAGCCCGCCGCCGGCAGTGGTGTAGAAGCTGTCGGGGCGCAGCATCGGCAGCCATTTCTGCATCGCGGGGCGGCTCGACGGGGCCTCCTCGACGATAATGGCGTCGGCGGGGCGCAGCGCGGCGATGCGGGCCATCACCAGCGCGTCGCTCATCTCGACCGGGACCGGGGCGGCGGACCGCCGCGACGCGGGCACCGGCCGCGCTGCGGGGGCCCCGGCGGCGGCGAGATGCGCGAGCGCCATGCCGCTATCGGCGAGGATCGCATTGCCGCCCGGCGCCCAGCTGAGCATCGCGGGATTGTCGTCGATAATCCACAAGGCGGTATCGGGCGGCAGATGCGGCCCCTCGGCCTCGGTATGATAGAGATTGAGCGGCCCGCCCACGGCAATCACCAGATCGTGCGGGGCCAGCCGCGCGACGATCTCCCCCCGGCTCGCGGGCAGGAAGCCCTGGAACAGCGCATGGTCCTCGGGAAAGACGTTGCGCGGGGCGAAGGGCGCGACAAAGACGCTGGCGAGCTGCGCCTCCGCGAGCACGATCGCCGCATCCCACCCACGGTCGCGCGCCACGCCCGCGCCCAGCACCAGCGCCGGGCGCTTCGCCGCGCGCAGCTCGCGCGCGAGCTGGTCGAGCGCGGCACGGTCGCCCGGATTGCCCATGGCGAAGGCGCGCGCGGCAACGGCTTCGCCCGGCCGGTCCCAGTCATCCACGGGGACCGAGACGAAGCACGGCCCGAACGGCGGGGTCATCGCGATGCGATACGCGCGCGCGATCGCCAGCGGCACATCGGCGGCGCGCGCGGGCTCGCACGCCCATTTGACGAAGGGCCGCGGGAATTCGGTCGGCCGCTCGGCATGGAGGAACGGCTCGAACGGCAGGATCGATCGCGCCTGCTGGCCGGCGGTGACGACCAGCGGCGCCTGGTTCTTGAACGCGGTAAACAGATTGCCCGCCGCGTGACCGACCCCCGCCGAGCTGTGCAGATTGACCAGCGCGGCGTTGCGCGTCGCCTGGGCATAGCCATCCGCCATCGCCAGCACGCTGGCTTCCTGGAGGCCCAGGACATAGTCGAAATCTTGCGGGAAATCGCGGAACATCGGCAGTTCGGTCGATCCCGGATTGCCGAACACCCGTGTCATTCCCAGGCTGCGCAACAGGCCGATGGTGATCTCGCGAACGGTCGTCATCCATCGCACTTTAGTTGATTTATCAATAAAGGCTAGGCTATCTGATGCCAGCCGGCGGCGACCGCAGGCGCATTTGAGAGAGGCCCGGATGAGCAGCTTCCCCGACAGTCCCGCGTTCACCGGCTTCAACACGCCGTCGCGAGTCGAGGCCGATGTCTTCGATCTCGCGGTCGAGGGGACGATCCCGCCCGAGATCCACGGCACCTTCTACCGCGTCCAGCCCGACCCCCAGTTTCCGCCACTGCTCGGCAACGATATTCCGTTCAACGGCGACGGCATGATCGCGCGCTTCCATTTCGAGAATGGCCGCGTCCATTTCCGCCAGCGCTGGGCGAAAACCGACAAATGGAAGCTCGAGCATGACGCCGGCCGATCGCTGTTCGGCGCCTATCGCAACCCGCTGACCGACGATCCGGCCGCCAAAGGCACGATCCGCGGCACCGCCAACACCAACGCCTTTCTCCATGGCGGCAGGCTCTATGCCCTCAAGGAAGACAGCCCGGCGCTGGTGATGGACCCGGATACGCTGGAGACGCTCGGCTATACCGATTTCGGCGGAATGACCGGCGAGACCTTCACCGCCCACCCCAAGATCGACCCCGAAACCGGCGACATGATCGGCTTCGGCTATGCCTCAAAGGGCATCTGCACGCGCGACATGACCTATTACGAAGTCGCGCCCGACGGCACGCTCAAGCGCGAGATCTGGTTCGAAAATCCCTATTACTGCATGATGCACGACTTCGCGGTCACCCGCGACTACGCGCTGTTCCATGTCGTCCCGATCGTCAGCAGCTGGGAAAGGCTCGCCGAGGGCAAGCCGCATTTCGGCTTCGACACGACGCTGCCCGTGCATCTGGGCGTGCTGCCCCGACGCGAAGGTGCGACCGCCGCGGACATCCGCTGGTTCACCACCGAGAATTGCTTCGCCAGCCATGTGATGAACGCCTTTCAGGAGGGCGACCGCATTCATTTCGACACGCCGGTGGCGAAGAACAACATGTTCCCCTTCTTCCCCGACGTGCACGGCGCACCGTTCAACCCGATGGAATCGGCGAGCTTCCTCACCCGCTGGACGGTCGACATGGCCTCCAATTCGGACGCGTTCGAAAGCCGGACCCGGCTGACCGATATGGCCGGCGAGTTCCCCCGCATCGACGACCGCTATCAGGGGCTGCCCTATCGCTATGGCTGGCTGCTGGTGATCGACCCCACCAAGCCGGTCGAGCTCAAGGGCGGGAGCGCGGGCGGCGCGGTGATGAACACGCTGGGGATGGTCGACCACGAGACCGGCACTGAGCAGAGCTGGTGGTGCGGCCCCGTCTCGAGCCTTCAGGAACCCTGCTTCATTCCGCGCGGCCCCGATGCTCCCGAAGGCGATGGCTGGATCGTGATGATCTGCAACCGGCTGGAGGACCGCGCCAGCGACCTGCTGCTGTTCGATGCGACCGATATCGCCAAGGGCCCGATCGCCAGCGCGCGGATTCCGGTGCGGATGCGCTTCGGCCTGCACGGCAACTGGCTGCCTGCCGCCGCGTGATCCGGTTCAGCCCGCGCTGAACCCGAACACCCGCTCGGCATTGGTCTGCATCAGCTTGCGCAGCGTCGCGGGCGGCAGATCGAGATTGTCGTGCGTGCGCACTTCGTCCGCCACATATTGATAGGGATAGTCCATCGCATACATCACGCGATCCTCGCCCATCACCTCGATGCACAGCTTGATCGCGGGCTCCCAGGGCAGGCCGCTGGTGGTGACGATCATATTCTCGCGCATGCAGGCGATCAGGTCCTTCTTGAGCGGCTTGAGCCGCTCGTAGCGCCCCGAGCGCACCCCCGCCTGGTGCATGAAGTTCAGCCGGAACAGCCAATAGGGCAGCGCCTCGCCGCCATGGCCCGAGATGATCTGGAGATCGGGATAGCGGTCGAAGATGCCGGTGGTCATCAGCCGCAGCAGATGCATGCCCGTCTCGACCCCGAACCCGTAGATCGCGCCGTCCAGCCCGGCCTCGAGCAGTGGATCGATCATCGAATCGGGTGGCGATTGCGGATGGATGTAGAGCGGCTGCCCGGTCTCGGCGAGCGCGCGGAAGATCGGGTCGAAGAAAGGCTCGTCGAGATAGCGGCCCTGGGTGTGGCTGTTCACCATCACCCCCTTGAAGCCCAATTCGTCCTTGCCGCGCCGGATCTCGGCGGCGGACCATTCGGGGTCCTGCGGGGCGATGCTGGTCAGGCCGACATAGCGCGTCGGGTGCCGCTCGACCGCGGCGGCCAGCTGATCGTTGGCGCGGGTAACGATCCCCCTCGCTTCCTCCGCCTCGAAGGGCTGGCCGCCGGGCGATGTCAGCGCCAGCACCGCCACGTCGATCCCCGTGGCGTCCATATCGGCGATGCGGCGATCGTCGAGATCGACCAGCCTCTCCATGATCTTCATCGCGCGTTCGGACGGCGACTGGGCGTAAAAGCCCCAGAGCGAGGTCATCCCCTTGTCGGCGCGGCCTTCGCGGATCAGCCGCAAAAAGCCGTCAATCTGCTCGCGCGTGGCAAAGGCTTCCTCGGTGGCGACGCGCAGATAGCCGCGGCCGCCGCCGGTTTCGAGCATATGGGTCATCCTTCGTGCACCGCCTTTGTGATGAGGCAGGCCTGGAGGCCTTCCATGCCGTCCTCGCTGCCATGGCCGGACCATTTGACTCCGCCGAACGGCGAGTCCGCGCCGCCGATCATCGATGTGTTGACCCCGACCATCCCCGCCTCGATCTCGCGCGCGACGCGCTTCTGCCGCCGCGAATCCTCGGTCCAGAGATAGGCTGCGAGGCCGTAGGGCAGCCGGTTCGCCTCGGCGAGCATCGCTTCCTCGTCGCGATAGGGGTTGATGATCGCCACCGGGCCGAACGGCTCCTCGTTCATCACCTGCGCGTCCACCGGGACCTCGCTCAGCACCGTCGGCGCGAAGAAAAAGCCCTGATTGCCGATCCGCTGCCCGCCGGTGTCCAGCCGGCCGCCCTGCGCGACCGCGTCGGCGACCAGCCGCTCCATCGCCTCGGGCCGCCGGGCATTGGCCATCGGCCCCATCTGCGACGCCGGATCGAGCCCGCCGCCGACGCGCAGGTTCCGCGCGCGCTCGATGAAACCGTCGCGAAAGCGCGCGAACACGTCCTGCTGCACGATATAGCGCGTCGGCGAGACGCAGACCTGCCCGGCATTGCGCCATTTGGACGTCGCCATCGTATCGAGCGCGCGGGTGACATCGGCATCGTCGAACACCAGCACCGGGCCGTGCCCGCCCAGCTCCATGGTGGTGCGCTTCATGTCCTCGGCGGCGAGCTTGGTCAGATGCCTGCCGACCGAAGTCGATCCGGTGAAGCTCAGCTTGCGGATCACCGGCGAGGCGAGCAGGTGGCGCGAAACCTCGTCGGGAACGCCGAACACCGACTGCGCCACCCCGTTCGGCAGCCCCGCATCGATCAGGCATTGCAGCACGCCAAGCGCCGATGCGGGCGTCTCCTCGGCCGCCTTGAGGATCACCGAACAGCCCGCCGCGATCGGTGCGCCGAGCTTGCGCCCGGGATTGCCCGCCGGGAAATTCCACGGCGCGAAGGCAGCGACTGGGCCCACCGGCTCATGCGTCACGATCGAGCGCTGTTCCGATCCGCGCACCAGCATGCGGCCATAGATGCGCTGGCACTCGCCCGCGTAGAAGGCGAACAGCCCGGCGACCATCATCACTTCGATGCGCGCTTCGGCGAGGGTCTTGCCCTCCTCGAGCGTCATCGTCCGGGCGAGGGCGTCGGCGCGTTCGTGGAGCAGCCGCGCCGCGCCGTTCAGAACGCCTGCGCGCTGCTGCGGCGTCGAATGGCGCCACTCGCGATAGCTGCGCGCGGCGGCATCGAGCGCGCGGTCGAGATCGGCGGCGTCGGCCAGCGGCAGCTCGCCCAGTATCTCGCCATTCGCCGGATTGACGACGGGAAACACCCGCCGTGCCCCGCGCCCCACTCGCTCGCCATCGATGTGCAGGCAAAGATCCGCGTAAGGCTCCACTCTTCCTCTCCAGCGCTGTTCTCGACGACGGGCGATGCGCGTCCGCACCTCGATAGCGCGGTTGCAATCTGTATGGAAGACATACAATTATGCGCAGGGCCGGCGGTAGCCCGGTCTTACGGCGCGAAGCCCCGCACCGCAGCGCCGAGCGGATTCGCGCCGTCGCCCAGCTCGCCGAGAATCGAGAAATGATCCGCGCCCGGCACGACGATCTGCCGCGCATCATTGCCCGCCGCGGCCCAGGCCTCGCCCATGCGGCGAGTCTGCGCGCGGAAACCCGCAGTTTCCTCCTCGCCAACCGCGAAGAGCGCCGGCGGCGAATCCGGCGCGACCCGGAACAGCGGCGACGCCTGTCGCGCGGCCTGTTCGTCGAGCGCGAGCCGGTCGTTGATGCTCGTCCCGATCAGCGGAACCAGATCGAAGACGCCGCTGATCGAGACGATTCCCGCAACCCGCCAGCCCTGGCCCCGCGCCGCCATCCCGATCTCGACCGCGATCTGCGCCCCCGCCGAATGTCCCGCGAGCACGATCGGCGCGTCGCCCAGCAGCACGACGATCCGCGGCATCCCCGCCAGCGTCGCCGCGACGATCTCGGCTACGCCCACCTCGGGGCAGAGCGGATAATTGACCAGCGCGACGTCGAACCCGTCCGCGGTCAGCGGCGGCGCGATGAAGCGGAACCCGCTCTTGTCGCGCGACTGCCAATAGCCCGCGTGCAGATAGAGGATCGTCGCGCGCGGCGGCGTCAGGCTGCGGAACAGGTCGAGCGTCTGGCGCGGATGCGGGCCATAGCGCAGATCGAGCGACGCCCCCTCCTCCACCGCCGCCGCGCTCGCCGCCGCGTAGCGCTCGAACAAGGCCGGATGGCTCGCCCTCAGCTGGCCGTCGAAATAATCATGCTGGGCGGAGGTGGCGGTCATCGGTGTCAGGATTACCGCGCGCCACCCCAAAAGCGATGCAGCAATGCTTTAGCGGAGTCAGTCGTGGCTTCCCGGTATGGCACCGGAAGCGCGGTGGCGAAGGTCGGCGACGGGAGGATGGGGGTCAATATGTGGCTCGCGGACGAAAGTGATCTTGCGGGGATCGAGCTGCGCTTTCCCGACGGCAAGGCCTGGGCCGGCGAGGGCGCGTTCGGCTATGTCCGCGAGGGGCGCATCCGGGGGGCCTAGGATCAGACCCATCTTCCCCAAGTCGTCATCCCGGCGAAAGCCGGGCCCCAGAGCCAAGCAGGTCACCCTCGTGACCCTGGGTCCCGGCTTTCGCCGGGATGACGCAGGTGGTTCGGTCTTGCCGGATCAAATTCCGAAGACCCGCCGTCACGCCCCGCCCGGGCCCTCCGGCCCCTCGGTCAGCGCCGCGATCAATTCGTGGCGTGCGAGCGGCTTTTCGAGCACCGCATGGTAGCCGGTCTCGCGTGCCAGCTCGGCGACCGCGTCCGAAACCCTCGCCGTGATCAGCACCGCGCGCCCCGGCCACCCGGCCCGCCGCAGCACCGCGAGCAATTCGATGCCGTCGCCATCCTGCAGATAATAATCGGCAACGAGCAGGTCATAGTCCGCCGGCGCCAGCTTCATCGCTGAGCCGGCAAGCGCATGCGCCCGGACGTCGAAGCCGTTCCATTCAAGCAGAAGCTGCAACGAACGCCGCACGCCCTCGTCATCCTCGACCAGGAGGACGGTGAGACCGCGTGGGGCGATTCGCGAGGCCATTCGAACGGGGTTCCCGGTGCTGGATCAGGCACCCGATTCTGCCACGCCTCCCCCACCCCGGTCTGTACGTGATGTTCCCAAGGGGTTCCTACGCCGCGAGCCCCGCCGCGAAGGCGATCCGCAACGCCTCCGAAAGGCTGCGCGCCTTGAGCTTGCCCATCAGATTGGCGCGGTGGACCTCCACCGTGCGCGGGCTGATGCCCAGATCATAGGCGATCGTCTTGTTCGGATGCCCGCGTACCAGCCCGCGCAGCACATCCTGCTCGCGCGGGCTGAGCACGCCGATGCGGACCTCCGCGTCGCGCTGGGCCTGATCCGAATCCTGGTCGTGCGCCAGCCGGCCGAACGCGGTGGCGATCGCCTCGAGCAGATGATCCTTCTCGAACGGCTTTTCGAGGAAATCGACCGCGCCCGCCTTCATCGCCTGCACGGCGATACCGATATCGCCATGCCCGGTCAGCACGATCACCGGCATCGTCACCCCGCGCGCATTGAGTTCGCGCTGCACCTCGAGCCCGTCCATCTCGGGCATGCGGATGTCGAGCAGCACGCAGCCGGGCTCGGCACGCTTCGCCTCGCCCAGAAAGGCGACGCCCGAGGGGTAGGTGCGCGTTTCGAACCCCGAGGTCCGAAGCAGGAAGCTCGCCGATTTCCGGATCGACTCCTCGTCGTCCACGATATGGACGAGTTGCGCTTCACTCATCGATCTCCTCCCCATCCGCGCTCATGATCGTGAACTGGAACACGGTGCCGCCGCCCTCGCGCGGCTCCGCCCAGATCCGGCCGCCATGCGCCTCCACGATTGTCCGGCAGATCGACAGGCCCAGACCCATCCCCTGCTCCTTGGTACTCGCAAATGCCTCGAACAATTGCGCCTGCACTTCGTCCGCGATCCCGCTGCCGGTGTCCGCCACGCTGATCCGCACCATGCCCTGCAAATCGCGCGCGGTAGTCACCGTGATCTCGCGCACCGCGCCCTCGCCGATCGCGTCGACCGCGTTGCGCAGCAGATTGACGATCACCTGCTGGATCTGGACACGGTCGGCGACGACCTTCTCGATGGCGGGATCGATCTTGAAGATCGTTCTCACGCTGCGCTCGCGTGCGCCCATCAGCGCCAGCCGCGAGGCTTCGTCGATCATGTCGGGCAGATTCTCGACGCGCTGCTCGACCTCGCCGCGCGCCACGAAGTCGCGCAGCCGCCTCACGATATTCCCCGCACGCAACGCTTCCTTGGCGGCCTCGGAGACCGCCTCCTGGAGCAGGTCGACCGGCGGCGCCCCGTCGCGTCCGAGCAGGTCGGAAGCGGCGTGCGTATAGTTGGCGATCGCGGTCAGCGGCTGATTGAGTTCGTGCGCCAGAGTCGACGCCATCGTCCCCATCGCGCTCACCCGCGCGACATGGATCAGCTCGGACTGGAGCTCCTGCAGCTTGAATTCGGCGCGCTGCTCCTCGCTCAGGTCGCGGATGAAGCCCGTGAAGATGCGGCGCCCGTCGCTGCTCGCCTCGCCCACCGACAGCTCCATCGGAAACTGCGTCCCGTCGCGGCGCTGCGCGACGATGATCCGGCCGATCCCGATGATCCGCCGCTCGCCGGTCGAACGGTAGCGCGAGAGATACTGGTCGTGCCGGTCGTGATCGGGATTGGGCATCAGCATCTTGACGTTGCGCCCGATCACATCGGCTTCGGACCATCCGAACAGCTTTTCAGCCGCCGCGCTGAACGACAGCATCGTCCCCAGCTCGTCGATCACCACCATCGCGCTCGGCACCGTCGCCAGGATCGAGCGGACATGGAGTTCGCTATGCGCCAGCGCCTGCTCGGCCGCCTTGCGCGCGGTGATATCGACGATGCTCAGCCCGAACCCGCGCAGACTGCCGTCCGGGTTTCGCAGCGCGACGATCGTCGTATCGGCAGCGAATTCGGAACCGTCTTTGCGGACCCGCCAGCCCTCGGAGCGCTGCGGGCCATTGTCCGCGGCGGCGGCGCGCTCGAGCGCGGGCAGCCCCGCGGTGAGGTCGCCGATCGGATAGAGGCGATCAGCCGGCTCGCCGGCAATCTCGTCCCGCCCCCACCCCATCAGCGTCTCGGCGCCTTTCAGCCAGGCGGTCACCCGCCCTTCAGCGTCGGTCAGGAGCACAGCCCGGTCGGTGGCGCTTTCGACGAAGAGCGCAAGATCCTCGGCAAGCGTGCCGAGGCGGGGAGGAGCCATTTGTGTGTCCACAATGTTTCCAGACTGATCAGGATTAAGCCTGTTTGCAGCCTGCGCAAGGTTATTTCTCGCCCGGCAAAATACCTAGGCCAGCCGGGGTTCGATCAGTCCAAAATGGACCGAATATCAGCGCCTTGCAGCCTCAAGCTGCAATGGCTTCCAGCGCCTCGCTGGCCTCGAGCCACGCCACTTCCGCCGCCTCGATCTTGGTCTCCAGCGCGGCGCGGCGCTTCATCAGCTCGGTCATCGTCAACCCCGCCAGCGCCGTGTCCGCAGTGCCGGGATCGAACATCGCCCGGTCGATCGCGCTGCGCTGCTCGGTGAGCTTCGCCAGCTCGGCCTCCGCCGCCTTGGCCGCCTTGCGCAAGACCGTGCCCAGCTCGCGCGCCTGCGCCGCCGCGCGCCGCGCGTCCTTCTTGCTGGCCTTGCCGTCGCCGCTTTTGGCCGCGTCGCTGGCATCCTTGGCGAGCACGAAGGCGATATAATCGTCGAGCGAGCCGTCGAATTCCTTCGCGGTCCCGCCATCGACGAGCACCAGCCGGTCCGCGGTCATCTCGAGCATGTGCCGGTCATGGCTGACGATCACCACCGCGCCCGAATATTCGTTGAGCGCCTGGACCAGCGCCTCGCGCGCATCGACGTCGAGATGGTTGGTCGGCTCGTCGAGGATCAGCATGTGCGGCGCGTCGCGGGTGATCAGCGCCAGCGCCAGCCGCGCGCGCTCGCCGCCCGAAAGCTTGCCGACCTGCGTCGTCGCCTTGTTCCCCGCAAAGCCGAACCGCCCCAATTGCGCACGCACCGCGCCCTGGGTCGCGCCCTTCATCAGCACGGTCATATGCTGGAGCGGAGTCTCGCTCGGCTCGAGTTCCTCGACCTGATACTGGGTGAAATAGCCCACCCGCATCTTGCCCGAGGCGTTCATCGCCCCGTCCATCGGCGCCAGCTGCGCCGCGAGCAGCCGCGCCAGCGTGGTCTTGCCGTTGCCGTTGCGGCCAAGCAGCGCGATCCGGTCGTCGGGATCGAGCCGCAGGTTGAGCTTCCGCAATATCTCGACCTCGCCGTAACCGACGCTCGCCATATCGAGCGTGATCAGCGGCGGGCGCAGCTCGTCGGGGCTCGGGAAATCGAAATGGAGCGAGGGATCGTCGAGCAGCTCGGCGATCGGCTGCATTCTCGCAAGGGCTTTGGCGCGCGACTGCGCCTGCTTCGCGGTCGAGGCGCGCGCCGAGTTGCGGCGGACATAGTCCTCGAGCTTCTCGCGCTCGGCCTGCTGCTTGGCCCGGGCCGAGGCGAGCTGCGCCTGCCGCTCGGCGCGCTGCCGCTCGAACGCGTCATAGCCGCCCGGATAGAGGGTCAGCTTGCCGCGATCCAAATGCAGGATGTGATCGACGACATTGTTGAGGAAGTCGCGCTCATGGCTGACGATCAGGATCGTCGCGGGATAGGAAACGAGGAAATCCTCGAGCCACAGCACCGCTTCGAGATCGAGATGGTTCGAAGGCTCGTCGAGCAGGAGCAATTCGGGCTGCGAGAAGAGCAGGCTGGCGAGCGCCACCCGCATCCGCCACCCGCCCGAGAAACTGTCGAGCGGCCGGTGCTGCGCTTCCTCGTCGAAGCCGAGCCCGACCAGGATCCGGGCGGCGCGCGACGGCGCCGAATGCGCGTCGATCGCGTTCAGCCGCTCGTGCAACTCGCCCAGCCGGTCGGGGTCATGGCTATGCTCGGCCTCGTCGAGCAGCGCCGCGCGCTCGGTGTCCGCCGCCAGCACCGTCTCGAACGGCGTCGCGGTCCCGGCCGGGGCCTCCTGCGCGATATAGCCGATCCGCGATCCCCGCGGCATGTCGACCGACCCCGTATCGGGCTCGAGCTGGCTCGCCACTACCTTGACGAGCGTGGTCTTGCCCGCCCCGTTGCGCCCGATCAGCCCGACGCGGGACTTGGGCGGCAGCTTGGCGGTCGCGCCGTCGATGATCGTGCGTCCGCCGAGGCGCACCGTGATGTCGGTCAGGTTGAGCATGATGGCGCGCGCCTAGCAGGGGCTGGTGCGCACGCCTAGTGTGCGGCGATCAGGCCGCGCGCCTTTTCGACGCCGCGTGGAACAACGCCGCCGATACCAGCCACAGCGCACTGAAGACGCCACCGAACAGCAGGGCCCTGAACGAAGCGTCGGGCACCCTCGCGACCACCGGCGCGGTCGCGGTGGCGATGCTCAGCGACGTCTGCATGGCCGCGACGCCAACCATGGTCCACGCCATGCCGGCCGCCCGGAACCAGGCAGCGAATCCGCCCACCATCGCCGCCATGATCACCAGGAAAAAGCCCATGCCGCTGCCGTCATCGCGAACGATGCTGGTCCACACGGTCAGCAGCGACGTCACCACCGCCACCGCGACCCCCGCACGATAGGACAGGGCGCCGCTCCCGGCGCTTTCGCTCGATTCGATCATCTGCATGCCTCCGTTGCCAATCCAGATCGCGTTCCTACACCGGCCCCGTGCAGGGACGATGCAGGCGATGAGGAGCGCCGGAGGAATCGACTCTTCAGGCCCGCGTTATGCATGCCCAGAGAAGAACCTAAACGGATTTCAAGCTTTCCTACAGATAACCATATAGGTTATTCCATCGCCCTCAACCGAAGGAGGGACACATGGGCATCATCGAAGGACTGATCGGACCAATCGCCGGGATCATCGACAAGATCATCCCGGACCCCAAGGCGCGCGACGCGGCCAAGCTCAGGCTGCTCGAACTGCAGGGCAGCCAGGAACTGGAAGCTACCCGCACCCAGCTCAGCGCGATCGTCGTGGAGGCGCAATCGGCCGATCCCTGGACCAGCCGGGCGCGGCCGAGCTTCCTCTACGTCATGTACGCGCTACTGCTCTGGGCGATCCCGATGGGCCTTATCGGCGCGTTCCGCCCCGACATGGCGCACGCCATCGCCGCGAACATGAACGCCTATCTCGCCGGCATCCCCGAGCCGCTCTACGCACTCTTCGGCACCGGCTATCTCGGCTACACCGCCGCGCGCCAATGGGGGAAGATCAAGGGCGTCGACAAATGACGCCCGGATGGCGGGGCCGGCACACGCCCGGCCCCGCCCGGCCTCACATTCTGAGTCCGGTGATCGGCGACCCCATGAACGCGACCATGATCGCGCCCGTCACCAGGTTGATCGTCCACATCACCAGGATCGCGACCACGATCGTGACGACGACATAGCCCACCGCCTTGTCGGGCGGCGACTTCATCAGGATCGGCAGCCCGATATAGAGGAGATAGAGGCTGTAGACCCCTGCAACCAAGCCGAGGATTCCGAGCATCGGAATGATCGCGAAGATCCCGCCGATATAGGCTGCCGTCATCGCATAGGCGAACGCCTTGAGTGCCTGCACCGGGTTCTTCTGCCCGCCAAAGCTGGGCGCCAGCGCATCGATGATCAGCGAGACGACATAGGCCGAGACCAAAGCGAGCACATAGGAGATCACCGCCGAACCGATCAGCCACGTCATCGACGGCCGGATGATCAGCCCGCCGAAACCGCTGAAGAACAGCGACATGCCGATCAGGCCCGCCACCGGCCCGATCGCCGCCAGCGGTACGACCCATCCGGTCATGATCCCGCTCACCGTCATCGGCTCGGCGTCGATCCGTTGGAACTCGTTCTTGGGGTCCATCAGGATCGCCTTGATGCGCCCGATCATTCCGCCTGGTGGTGCTGATGCCATCGATATGCCCTCCATTCTCGTTGGAATAGCCAACCGGCCGGCGGGGGGACTGGAGCCGCAAGCGCGGCGCCGCGACGCTCCTCCCGGGGGCCACGCGGCAAGGCGGGACCCGATGGATGCCGACGGGACCACCCTAGGGGCCCCGCGCCGCAGCCGCAATGGTTACCCCGGCCCAAGCCCTTTTATGGTCCCAAGCCCCTTTTACGGCGGCGTGTAATTATAGGCGGCGTCGGGAAATTCGGGCGTGAAGCTGTCCTTCGACAAAATCACCGCGATCGTCAGTGCGATCGTCAGCCCGATCGTCGCGAGCAGGGTCACCACGGTGAAGACCAGCGCCTTGCGCCGCGTCACATGCATCAGCGTGGGTAGCCCGGCGAAGATCAGATAGAGGCTGTAGAGCCCCAGCGCCTCGAACCATTCGAGCCGCGGCACCAGCGCGAAGCCGCCCGAAAGGAACGCCGCAGTCCCGCCATAGGCCGCCACCTTCATCGCCTGGGTCCGGTGCCCGCGCCCGCCGAAATAGACCGCCAGTCCCGAGATCATCCGCGCGAGCAGCCACACCCCGGCAAGCGTCAGCAGCCAGGTCACCGCCGCCTCGGTCAGCGCCGTCTGGATCGGCGGACGCATGTCGGCGCCATATTGGTTGCGCCCGAACAGCTGCGATCCGACCAGCTTGGCGACCGGCCCCACCGCGGCGAGCGGCGCCACCCAGCGCACCATCAGCCCGCGGATCGTGTCTTCCTCGGTCTCGATCACCGCCCATTCGGCGCGCGGCTCGGCCAATATGCCCCAGAGGCGCGCGATCCAGGGCCGCTCGCGGGGCACGCGCGCCTCTTCGGCCGGCGGATTTCCACTGTCCATGCGGGGCGTAACGCTCAAAGGCCGAAAAGTGGCCGATTGCAGACGCGGAACGACCTCCCCATATCGCCGCGCATGAGCGGAAACAGCAACGCGTGGCACGGCACGACCATTCTCTCCGTGCGCAAATCGGGCAAGGTGGTGATCGCGGGCGACGGCCAGGTATCGGCCGGCAACACCGTGATGAAGCCCAATGCCCGCAAGGTCCGCCCCTTGGGCGACGGCTCGGTGATCGCCGGGTTCGCCGGCGCCACCGCCGACGCCTTCACCCTGTTCGAGCGGCTCGAGGCCAAGCTCGAGCGGCACAGCGGCCAGCTGATGCGCGCCGCGGTCGAGCTCGCCAAGGACTGGCGCACCGACAAATATCTCCGCAACCTCGAAGCGATGCTGATCGTCGCCGACAAGGAGGTGACGTTGGTGGTGACCGGAAACGGCGACGTGCTCGAACCCGAAGGCGGCGTCGCGGCGATCGGTTCGGGGGGCAATTTCGCCCTCGCCGCCGCGCGGGCGCTGGTTGATTATGAGACTGATGCCGAGAAGATCGCGCGCCAGGCGATGAAGATCGCGGGCGAACTCTGCGTCTACACCAACGACCGGCTGACCGTGGAAAGCATGGACTCAGCCACCTGATCCCCCTCCGTTCGTGTCGAGCGAAGTCGAGACACTGTGACGAATACCCACCAGAGTTTCTCGACTTCGCTCGAAACGAACGGATTTTCCTGGATTCCCATGAACGACAATCTGACCCCCAAGACCATCGTCGCCGCGCTCGACGCGCACATCATCGGCCAGAAGGATGCCAAGAAGGCCGTCGCGGTGGCGCTGCGCAACCGCTGGCGCCGCCAGCAGCTCTCGGCCGATCTGCGCGACGAGGTGACGCCCAAGAACATATTGATGATCGGGCCCACCGGCTGCGGCAAGACCGAGATCAGCCGCCGCCTGGCGAAGCTCGCCGACGCGCCCTTCGTCAAGGTCGAGGCGACCAAGTTCACCGAGGTCGGCTATGTCGGCCGCGACGTCGAGCAGATCGCGCGCGACCTGGTCGAGGAAGCGATCCGCCTCGAGAAGGAGCGCCGCCGCGCCGCCGTGAAGGACAAGGCCGAGGAGGCCGCGATGCAGCGCCTGCTCGACGCGCTCACCGGCAAGGACAGCTCGACCGCCACGCGCGAGGCCTTCAAGCAGCGCTTCAACGACGGCATGCTCGACAATACCGAGATCGAGATCGAGATCGAGCAGGCCCAGCAGCTGCCGTTCGAGATCCCGGGTTCGGGCGCGCAGATGATCAATCTGGGCGAGATGATGAAGGGCTTCGGCGCCCCGCCGCTCAAGAAGCGCAAGATGAGCGTCCCCGCCGCCTGGACCAAATTGGTCGAGGAAGAGGCCGACAAGCGCCTCGACCAGGACGAGGTCAGCCGCGTCGCGTTGGCCGATGCCGAGGCCAACGGCATCGTCTTCCTCGACGAGATCGACAAGATCGCGGTCTCGGACGTGCGCGGCGGCTCGGTCAGCCGCGAGGGCGTCCAACGCGACCTGTTGCCGCTGATCGAAGGCACCACCGTCGCCACGAAGTACGGCCCGATGAAGACCGACCATATCCTCTTCATCGCGAGCGGCGCGTTCCACGTCGCCAAGCCCAGCGACCTGCTCCCCGAACTCCAGGGCCGCCTCCCCATCCGCGTCGAATTGAAGGCGCTGACCGAGGAGGATTTCGTCGCGATCCTCTCCGACACCAAGGCCAGCCTCGTCGCCCAGTACGGTGCGTTGCTCGGCACCGAAGGCGTGACGATCGACTTCACCGACACCGGCATCCGCGCGGTCGCGAAGATCGCCGCCGAGGTGAATGCCGAGATCGAGAATATCGGCGCGCGCCGCCTCCAGACCGTCATGGAGAAGCTGCTCGAAGAGGTCAGTTTCGACGCCGAGGACCGCAAGGGCGAATCGCTGACGATCGACGCAGCCTATGTCGAAAGCCAGCTCGCCAGCATCGCGCGCAACACCGATCTCAGTCGTTACGTATTGTGAACGACCGCTGAATAAAACTGTTGCGACTTGGCAACATCTATTTGTAATTCCAGCGTAATTACAGCCGTAATCGGTTAATTCCCCCTCGCCGAACGGAGATTGACGGGTTAACCGGTGCCCCTCTTCAAAGAGGAGTTGGGGACGAATGAAGAAGATGATTTTTGCAGCCGCGATCGCTTTGTGCGCGGCAACGCCGGCTTTCGCGCAGGACGAGGACAAGTCGTCCGAGGCGAGCCAGTTCAACGGCGTGTCGGTCGCCGCCATCGGCGGCATCGATGTGCTGACGATCCAGGAAAACAACGCCGCCGACAGTACGCGCGGCCTCGTTTACGGCGGCTCGATCGGCTATGATCATGCCGCGGGCAAGGTCGTGATCGGCGTCCAGGCCGAGATCACCAGCTCGCAAGCCTCGTACAAGATCGACAATCTGCTGGTGAACGGCGATCATTTCCGCTCGGAAGCGGGCCGCGACATCTATGGCGGCGTCCGCGTCGGCATGCCCGCGGGCAAGACCTTGCTCTATATCGGCGGCGGCTATGTCAATTCGCAGCTGACCTCGGTCTACACCTCGGGCGCCTCGACCACCGAGCAGACCGAGAACAAGGGCGGCTTCCGCGTCAGCCTGGGCGCCGAATATCAGTCGAAGCGCGTCTTCGGCCGGCTCGAGATGCGCTACCAGGATCTCGGCGACTATACGGTGTTCACCTTCCCGACCGGGTTCGCGCGCACCCACACCCAGATCGTCGCCGGCGTCGGCGTCCGTTTCTGAGGAATTACGGGCCGGGGGCATCATGCTCCCGGCCCTCTCGCTTTCCGGATTGAGGGGTTCGCTCGAACCCAGCCGTCATCCCGGCGAAAGCCGGGACCCAGAGCCAGGCAGGCCATCGCTTGCGGCCCTGGGTCCCGGCTTTCGCCGGGATGACGATTCAATTTGAGCCCCTCGCACCCCGCCTTCGGTCGTGCCACACAGGCGCATTCCGATTCGTCTTATGCGGGGTTTGCTCATGAAGAAGCTGCTTGTCGCCGCGCTTGCCGGGGCGCTGCTCGCGCCGGTCGCGATCGCCCAGATCGTTCCGAACCCGCCCATGGCTGCCCAGCGGCCGCACAGCGTCAAGGCCCCGTTCGGCGCCACCCGCAACGACGAGTATTACTGGCTCCGCGACGATACGCGGAAGAACCCCGAGATGCTCGCCTATCTCGCCGCCGAGAACGCCTATGCCGATGCGGTGCTCGCCCCCGGCAAGGGCCTCGCCGACACCGTCTATGGCGAGATCGTGAGCCATATCAAACAGGATGACAGCTCGGTCCCGGTGCTGCGCCACGGCTATTACTATTACCGCCGCTTCGATACCGGCGCCGATTATGCCATCACCGCCCGGCGCAAGGGATCGATGGACGCCCCCGAAGAGGTGATCTTCGACGGCCCCGCCATGGCCAGGGGCAAGGGCTTTTTCCAGATCGGCGGCTATGACGTGTCGCGCGACAACCGCTATATCGCCTATGCCGAGGACACGGTCGGCCGCCGCCAATATGTGATGCGGATCAAGGACCTCCAGACCGGCGCAACGCTCGCCGACACCATCCCCAACATGCAGGGCAGCCCCGTCTGGTCCGACGACGGCAAGTCGCTCTATTATGTCGACAAGGATCCGGTGACCCTGCTCTCGAAGCGCATCAAGGTCCATGCCGTCGGCACCCCCGCGAGCGCCGACAAGACCGTCTATTCGGAGGCCGACGACAGCTTCTATATCGGCATCGGCCGCACCACCGACGACAAGTTCATCTGCATCGCCATGGAATCGACGGTCAGCAGCGAGGCGAAATGCACCTCCGCGGCCAGGCCCGGCGCCTTCACCAGCCTCGCGGCGCGCCAGCGCGACTTCGAATATAACGCCGATCATGTCGGCGGCCGCTGGATCATCCGCACCAACTGGAATGCGAAGAACTGGAAGCTGATGACGGTGCCCGATGCCCATGCCGCGCACGGCCGCGCGATGTGGAAGGACCTGGTGCCCGTCGACGAGAAGGTGTTCATCGAGGATTTCCAGCCCTTCAACGGCTTCATCGCGATCGAGGAGCGTTCGGGCGGCAACAAGCGCATCCGCATCCTCACCGATGCCGGCAAGTCGAGCTTCCTCGACGCCGACGAGCCCGCCTACACGATGGGCCTCACTGGCAATGCCGAGCCCGACACGGCCTGGGTCCGCTACGACTATGACTCGCTGGTGACCCCCACCACCACCTATGAAACCAATGTCCAGACCGGCGAGCGCCGCACGCTCAAGGTCCAGCCCGTCCCCGGCTACGACCCCTCCAAATACGTCACCGAACGCGTCTGGGCTCCCGCGCGCGATGGCACGCTGATCCCGGTCAGCCTCGTCTACGCCAAGGGCTTCAGGAAGGACGGCAGCGCGGCGATGCTCCAGGAAGCCTATGGCAGCTATGGCTCGTCGTCCGACCCCGGCTTCTCGACGCTCAACCCGAGCCTGCTCGACCGCGGCATGGTCTATGCCATCGCGCATATCCGCGGCGGACAGGAAATGGGCCGCGCCTGGTATGACGACGGCCATCTGCTCCACAAGAAGAACAGCTTCACCGACTTTATCGACGTCACCCGTTACCTCGTGAAGCAGGGCTATGCCGCCCCCGGCCGCGTCGCCGCGCTCGGCGGCAGCGCCGGTGGGCTGCTGATGGGCGCTGTCGCGAACATGGCACCGCAGGATTATGGCGTGATCGTCGCCCAGGTGCCGTTCGTCGATGTCGTCACCACCATGCTCGACGCCAGCATCCCGCTCACCACCAACGAATATGACGAATGGGGCAACCCCGCGCAGAAGCCGTTCTACGACTACATGCTCAGCTACTCGCCCTATGACAATGTCAGCCACCAGGCCTATCCGGCGATGTATGTCGGCACCGGGCTATGGGACAGCCAGGTCCAATATTACGAGCCCGCCAAATGGGTCGCCCGCCTGCGCGCCCGCGCCATCCCGGGCAAGCCGCTCGTGTTCCGCGTCAACATGGAAGCCGGTCATGGCGGCAAGTCGGGCCGCTTCGAGCGCTACAAGCAGGAGGCGGAATGGACCGCCTTCATGCTGATGCAGTTGGGGGTGGCTCCGACGGTGCAATAGTCTGTCACATCATCCTGGCGAAAGCCGGGATGATGGTCAGTTTACTTCCGATACGGCGTGAACTTCCCGAACCGGCAATGGGGCCCCGGAATGCTCATCCCCGGCTCGATCACGCGGAAGCTGTCGTTCTGGCAGATCTGGCCGCCATTCACCTCGACGATCAGCGTGTTCCCGCTCTCCATCCCGCGGCATTCGCTGGGCAGGTCGTTGCGCCACACCGTCCGCCCCTCGCGATAGAGCAGGGTCTTGTGATCGATCAGTTGCGGCCCGCTGACGTTGGTCGCGCTGACACAGGTCACCGGCTCGCCCGGAGTCAGCCCCTTGAGCGCATCGGCCAGGTCGCGGTCGGCGCGTGTCACGCTCTGCGACTGAAAGCTCGCGCCCGAGGTCGCGGCCACCAGCGCCATCGCGGGCAGGATCATCCAGCGGTTCATGGCCGTCACCTCGCCTTGGTATAAGGGGTGAACTCGCCGAGCGAGCAGACCCCGGTGAAATGCCCGCCCGAACGGTCGTGCGTCTCGACCACGTCGCCACGGCAATATTGGCTCATCGTGGTGCGCGTGACGAGGATGTCGTCGCGCTTCGCCAGTCCTTCGCAGCCGCCATTGGTCTCGGTGCGCCAGACCTTGTTGCGGCCCTGGATGTACAGGAAGGTGTTCCCATAGCCCTTCACCTGGGTGACGTCGCGCTGGGAGATGCAGCTCACCGCCTTGCCGGGCGTGAGCCCTTCGAGCCTCTGCTCGAGCGTCTGCTCGGGCGCGGCCGCGGTGAGGGTGAAGGCCGACGCGATCAGGATCGCGGGCACGGCATAGCGGATCATCGGAATTCTCCTCTCAAGCCCTTGACCGATATAATGGCTTCAGCCGCGGAATACATCCTTGGCCGCACGCCTTTCAGCTAACACCGCCGAAGATTGCGCGCGCATGAACGGATTGGTCGCCAGCTCGGCGCCGATGGTGGTCGGCACCGTCGCCTCGCCCGCCGCACGCGCGCGGTCCACCTCCGCCATCCGCGCCTTGAGCGCTTGGTTTTCCGGCTCGGCGACGAGCGCATAGCGCCCGTTCGACTGGGTGTATTCGTGCGCGCAATAGACCCCGGTTTCGGGCAGCAGCGTCGCCAGCCGCTGCATGTTGGCGAACATCTGCTCCGCCGTCCCCTCGAACAGCCGCCCGCATCCCATCGCGAACAGCGTATCGCCGACGAACACCACCGCGTCGTCGGCGAAATGATAGGCGATATGCCCCGCGGTATGCGCGGGCACCTCCATCACCACCGCCTTGTGCTCGCCCAGCATCACCGTGTCGCCTTCGCGCACCAGCCGGTCCGCGGTCGGAATCTTCGCGGCTTCGGCGGCGGGCGCGATCACCTCGCACCCCGTCTTGGCCTTGATCCCGGCATTGCCGCCGGTGTGATCGGGGTGCCAATGCGTGTTCCAGATCGCGGTGATCGGCCAGCCGCGCCTGTCGGCCTCCTCGAGTACCGCATCGGCGACCGCGGGATCGACCACCATCGTCTCGGCGGTATCGGCGTCATGGACCAGCCAGACATAATTGTCGGTCAGCGCCGGAATGCGGACGATCTGGAGCGGGCTCATGGCGTCTCCTCTAGCAGCGCCAGCGCCTCGGCGGCCAGCCTTTCGGTCAGCGCCTGCGCCGACATCGGCCGCACGCGCGGCACTCCCGTCCCTGCCCAGAGCGGCGAATAATCCCCCCGCCCCTCCGCCTCGGCTTTCGCGCGCAGCGGGGCCAGCGCGTTCGAGGCATAAGGATATACCGGAGCTTCCGGCCGCATCGCCCCCAGCTCGCGCATCAGCCGGTTGCGGATCCCCCGCGCCTCGCGCCCGGAAAAGAGGTTGGTGAATTCGGTGTCGGCCCCGGTCCCCAGCAGCGCGCGGAACGGCGCCGAGATCAGGCTCTCGGGGCAGGCGAGATAGGCCGTCCCGATCTGCACCGCTTCTGCCCCGGCGCCGAGCGCAGCAACGATCCCCGCGCCATCGGCGATCCCGCCCGCCGCGATCACCGGCACGTCGATCGGCTCGGCCAGCAGCCCCGCCAGCGGCGTCGGCCGGTGCCCGTCGAGGAACCACCCCGCATGCCCGCCCGCCTCGGCCCCCTGCGCGATCACCGCATCCACGCCCCGCGCGGCCAGCCAGCGCATCTCGTCGCGCGTCGTCGCATTGCCGAACACCATCGCCCCGCTCGCCCGCACCCGCGCGAGCAGTCCCGCCTCGGGCAGCCCGAAATGGAAGCTCACAACCTCGGGCTTCACCGCTTCGACCACCGCGCACATCGCATCATCGAACGGCCGCCGCAGCGGCGGAGGATCGCCTTCGCTCACCCCTTCCGCGGCATGATAGGGCGCCAGCAGCGCCCGCCACGCGCGCTCGTCCGGCGGCTCGCCCAGCGTGTGGCAGAAGAAATTGAGGTTGAGCGGGCCCTGTGCCGCGGTCAGCACTTCGCCCGCCTGCACGATCGCCTGGGCCGGGGTCAGCATCCCGCACGGGAGCGATCCCATCGCCCCGCCGCGCATCGCGCCCACCGCCAGCGCCACCCCGCCGGCCCCGGCCATCGGCGCCTGGACGATCGGAACGCGCGCGCCCAGATCCTCCAGCAGCCGGCTCATCTCACCATTCGCCCACATTGGGCATCGACGCCCAGGGCTCGGCGACGGGCAGGTTCTCACCCTTCTGGAGCAATTCGATCGAGATATTGTCGGGCGTCCGCACGAACGCCATCCGGCCCTCGCGCGGCGGACGGTTGATCGTCACCCCGCCCTCCATCAGCCGCCGGCACGCCGCATAGACATCGTCCACCTGATAGGCGAGATGCCCGAAATTGCGCCCGCCGCCATAGGGCTCCGGGTCCCAATTATGGGTGAGCTCGACCTGCGCCTCCTCATCCCCCGGTGCCGCCATGAAGATGAGGGTGAACCGCCCCTTCTCGCTGTCGATCCGCCGGATTTCCTTCAGGCCGAGCAGCTCGAAGAACGCCACCGTCGCCACCGGGTCGGTCACGCGGATCATCGTGTGGAGATATTTGATCATGGGGGAGGAAATAGGGGCGCGGCGGCGCTTTCGCCAGCCTTCCGTGCTCCGGCGAAGGCCGGAGCCCCGGCCTCACTCGACTTGCCTGTAACGCCAGCGCTCCGGCCTTCGCCGGAGCACGACGACGTCATCGCTCCGCCCCGAACTGGCCCAAGGCCGCCCGCGCCGCGTTCGCCTCGGGGCTCCCCGGTGCCAGCTCGATCACCCGCGCCCAGGCCGCGCGCGCGGTCGGTTCGTCCCCCAGCACCACCGCGACATTGCCCGCCTCGAGCTGCACCGAGGCATCGTCGGGCGCGAGCCGCAGCGCCTGGTCGATATCCGCCTTGGCGCGCTTCGGGTCGTTCATCCGCCGCGCCAGCGTCGCCGAGAGCAGCCAGGCGAGCGGCTCGCCCGGCGCATTCGAGACCGCCCGGTCGAGATCGTCGCGCGCACCCTCCATATCCCCGCTCGCGACCCGCGCCCGCGCGCGGTCGAGATAGGCCTGCCCCAGCGCCGGCCCCAGCAATGTCCCCGTCCCCAGCGCCGAATCGAGCGCCGCCCTGGCCTTGCCCGCATTGCCCGCGGCCAGCCAGGCATTGCCCGCCTGCGCCCAATAGTCCGCCGCGCGCGGCTCCTTCGCCGCATCGGCCTCGCGCGCCGCGTCCTCGAACGCGCCCGCCGCCGCCGCCCAGCGCTCCTGATTGGCGAGGGCAATCCCCAGGCACTGCCCCGCGCGATAGCCGCCGCCCTCGCCCCGCCAGCGCATCGCGGCCGCCTCGCCCTGTTCGGGGCTGTTGGTGGCCAGCGTGATGCACTCGGCGAGCCGAGCGTTCGGATCGGCCGGCGGCGCGTCCTGGAGCAGGAGGATCAGGGCTGCGGCTGCAAGCATGCAAGTACGTCCTCGATGGCGCGGATGATGAGCGCGATATCCTGCCCGCGCGAAAGCCGGTGGTCGCCGTCCTTGACCAGCCAGGTCTGCACCTCGGCTGAACGCAGCCGGGCGGCGAGCATCGGGCTATGTTCCCAGGGCACGTCGGCGTCCTGCTGCCCGTGCACCAGCCGCACCGGCCCGTCGAACGCGATCGGCGCGGTCAGCACCCGGTTCGCCTCGCCCGACAGATAGAAATCGCGCGTGGTGACGCTCGGCTGGTCCGAATAGGGCGAGGGCTCCTCGATCCGCCCCTCCTGGAGCAGGGTCATCTTCTGCTCGGTGGTGAAGCCCCAATCGGTGAAGTCCGGTGCCGCCGCGATCCCCACCAGCCCCGCGATCCGCTCCGGCCGCGCCATCGCCGCGAGCAGCATCACCCAGCCGCCCATCGACGATCCCACCAGCACCACCGGCCCCTCGGTCAGCGAATCGATCAGGTGCAGCGCATCGTCGCGCCAGCTGGTCAGCGTCTGATCCTCGAATGCCCCCTCGCTCGCCCCGCATCCGGCATAGTCGAAGCGCAGGAACGCGCGCTTGTGCCGCCGCGCCCAGCCCTCGATCGCCAGCGCCTTGGTGCCGCTCATGTCCGAGGCATAGCCCGGCAGGAAGACGATGACGGGCCCCGCCCCCTCGGTCAGATGAAAGGCGAGCCGGGGCGCTTCGGGTTCGGAATCAGCCATTCTGGAGGGTTTAGCGGGGCGAGGAGCGGGGCGCCATGTCCCAAATCCTCCCCCGCCAGGGGGAGGTGGCGCCGAAGGCGTCGGAGGGGGAGGATACGAAACAGAAGTGGCCGCCACCCTCCCCCTCCGTCAGGCTGCGCCTGCCACCTCCCCCTGGCGGGGGAGGGTTAGAACTGGGATCGCTCCTTCAAGACCTCTTCAAATCTCCCCGCTGAACGTATCGCACTTGTCCGGATCGCCGCTCTCGAGCCCGGTCCGCAGCCACTTCATCCGCTGCGCCGAGGTGCCGTGGGTGAAATTCTCGGGCGTCACCCGCCCTTGCGCCTCCTGCTGGAGCGTATCGTCGCCGATCGCGTTGGCGGCGGTCATGCCTTCCTCGATATCGCCCGGCTCGATCCGGTCGCGATTGTGGAAGGCCCAGACCCCGGCATAGCAGTCCGCCTGCAGTTCGAGCCGCACCGACCAGGCATTGCCCTGCTCGCGGCTGCCGCGCTGCTGCATGCCGCTCACCTGCTCCGAGGTGCCGAGCAGATCCTGGATATGGTGCCCCACCTCGTGCGCGATCACATAGGCGCGCGCGAAATCGCCCTTGGCGCCGAAGCGCTTGTCGAGCTCGGCGAAGAAGCTGGTGTCGAGATAGACCCCGTCATCCCCCGGGCAGTAGAAGGGCCCCACCGCCGACGAAGCGCTCCCGCAGCCGGTATCCACCCCGCCCTGGAAGAAGTTGATCGTCGCCGGCGTGTAGCGCTTGCCCTCGCGCTGGAAGATCTGCCCCCAGGTGATCTCGGTCGACCGCATCACCCGGCACGCCTCGAGCCGCTCGGGCGTGTTGCACACCCCTTGGCCGCCGCCCTCGGTGCTCGTCTGCCCGGTGCCCGGCCCCTCGCCGCTGCGATCGACCGGCAGGCCGAGATTGCCGTTGTTCATCATCGTGAACAGCACCAGCACCGCCGCGACCAGCAGCAGCCCGCCGCACCCCAGCCGCCGCCCGAACAGCGCGAAGATCAGCCCGAACAGCGGCAAGCCCCCGCCCCCGCCGCCACCGCTCCCCAGATCGCGCGCATTGTCGGTGGGATCGAGATCGTCGAGCCGCATGGCGGATACCCTCTTGTCGTTCGCTCGGCGCAACAATGCCTGAGTAGGGCGGACGTTGCACCACCAATTCCTCCCCGAGCTTGTCTCGGGGAGGGGGACCGCCGCGAAGCGGTGGTGGAGGGGCGGCGGTGGAACACCGCCGTCTTCGCGGCGGCCCCTCCACCATCCTTCGGATGGTCCCCCTCCCCCAGCTTGCTGGGGGAGGAATGATGACACCAAATTCACTTGCCCCGCCCCTTCCCCTCCACCACATGGCCCGCATGGCCGATGCCACCCCCCGCCGCGCCGCCGCGCTCCCCCTGCCCGACACGGTGGCGCTCGTCCTCCAGGGCGGCGGCGCGCTCGGCAGCTACCAGGCCGGCGTCATCGAAGCGCTCGCCGAGGCGCGGATCGAGATCGACTGGGTCGCCGGCATCTCGATCGGCGCGGTCAACGCCGCGATCGTCGCGGGCAACCCGCCCGAACGCCGCCTCGCCCGGCTCCAGGCCTTCTGGGAACAGGCGACCAGCACGCTCCCCAGCTTCCCCATCCCGTTCGGCGACACCGCGCGCGAGATGGTGCATGAATGGTCCGCCGCGATGGTCGCCTTCACCGGCGTCCCCGGCTTCTTCGCCCCGCGCCTCATCCCGCCCGCGCTCGCCGTTCCCGGCACCCCGGGCGCGCTCAGCTTCTACGACAGCGCCCCGCTCGCCCGCACGCTCGACAGCCTGATCGACTGGGACCTGCTCAACACCGGCCCGGTCCGCCTCTCGGTCGGCGCGGTCGATATCGAGTCCGGCAATTTCCGCTATTTCGACACCACCGGCGAACGCATCGACGCCCGCCACATCATGGCCTCGGGCGCGCTCCCCCCGGGGCTGCCGCCCATCGAGATCGACGGCCGTTTCTACTGGGACGGCGGCCTCGTCTCGAACACCCCGCTTACCCATGTCCTCGACCATCAGAGCGCGGAGATGCTCGTCTTCCAGGTCGATCTCTTCCCCGCCGCGGCGGAGATGCCGCGCACGATCATGGACGTGATGGCGCGCGAGAAGGAGATCCGCTTCTCCAGCCGCACCCGCGCCATCTCGAACGAGCGGATGAAGCTCCGCCAGGAGCGCGAGGCGATCCGCACCCTCCTCGCCAAGCTCCCCGCCGAACTCCGCGACGATCCGGAAGTGAAGGCGCTCGAGGCCCAGGCCGACGAGCTCCCGGTCAGCCTCGTCCACCTCATCTACCGCGCCAATGCCTGGGAGGGCGGCAGCCGCGATTTCGAATTCTCGGCCCGCTCGATGCGCGAGCACTGGCTCGCCGGCCGCACCGCGGTCGCCGAGACGATCGCCAACGCCCAGCTCGTTGCCTCGAACATCCTCGACGGCAAGACCGCCGCCTATGATTTGACGCACCGATGACCACACCCACCCTCGTCATCCCGGCGAAGGCCGGGACCCAGAGCCAAGCAGGTCATCGCCCGTGACTCTGGGTCCCGGCCTTCGCCGGGATGACGAACAATTTTGAAGCACAGGAGTAAGCCATGTTCCTCAAGGGCAAGACCGCCATCGTCACCGGCTCCACCTCGGGCATCGGCCTCGCCTATGCCAAGGCCTTCGCCGCTGAAGGCGCAGCTGTGATGATCAACGGCTTTGGCGACGCGGCCGATATCGAGAAGGAACGCGCCGCGCTTGAGGCCACCAGCGGCGCCAGGGCGCTTTACGACGCGGCCGACATGTCCAGGCCCGATCAGATCGAGGCGATGGTCGCGCGCTGCCACGCCGAGCTTGGCGGTCCGGACATCGTCGTCAGCAACGCCGGCATCCAGCATGTCGCCCGGATCGAGGATTTCCCGCCCGAGAAATGGGACGCGATCATCGCGATCAACTTGAGCTCGACCTTCCACCTGATGCGCCACGCCGTGCCGCTGATGAAGGCGAAGAAATGGGGCCGCATCATCTCGACCGCCTCGGCGCACAGCCTTGTCGCCAGCCCCAACAAATCGGCCTATGTCGCCGCCAAGCACGCCATCGCCGGCCTCACCAAGACCGTCGCGCTCGAAACCGCGACCGACGGCATCACCGTCAACTGCATCTCTCCCGGCTATGTCTGGACCCCGCTCGTCGAGAACCAGATCCCCGACACGATGAAGTCGCGCGGCCTCACCCGCGAGCAGGTGCTCAACGACGTCCTCCTCGCCGCCCAGCCGACCAAGCAGTTCGTCCAGCCGGAACAGGTCGCCGCGCTCGCGCTTTTCCTGTGCCGGGACGAGGCGGCGGCGATCACCGGGTCGAACTATTCGATGGATGGCGGCTGGACCGCGGCCTGATTGAAGTGGAGAGTGGTGGGATGATCCGATTAGCCGTTGCCCTCGCCTTGCTCTCTCTGTCCGCCTGCTCGGTCTATCGCGAGGCGACCAGCACCACCGCCTTCACCTCCGACAATTGGCGCCAGATCGCCACCGACGGCGACCGCGACCGGCTGCGCGGCTGGCGCAAGGCGTGGGACGAGGCGCTCCCCCTCGCCCGCGCCGCCAATCCGGGCGCCATCGCCGCCGAGCCCGAGCTGTTCGACCCCGACCGCGCGCTCAAGGACGCGGGTATCCCGGCGGGCAACTATACCTGCCGCACCTACAAGCTCGGTAAATCGGGCTCGGGCCTCAGCGATTTCTCCGCCTCCCCGGCCTATTCGTGCGTCGTGGTCGCGAGCGAGGCCGGCCTCCCCAGCTTCCACAAGATGGAAGGCCCCCAGCGCCCCACCGGCCTGCTCTTCGCCGACACGCCCTCGCGCCAGGTGTTCCTCGGCACGCTGATCCTCGGCGACGAGGTCTCGCCCTTGCGCTACGGCCTCGACGCCACCCGCAACATGGCCGGCTATGTCGAACGCATCGGCGAACGCCGCTGGCGCCTCGTCTTCCCTTACCCGCGTTTCGAATCGAAGCTCGACATCATCGATCTCGTTCCGGCCTAGGCTTCAATCGTCATCCCGGCGAAAGCCGGGACCCAGGGTCGCAATCGACACCGCTCGTGGCTCTGGGTCCCGGCTTTCGCCGGGATGACGCCGGCGTCCCAGCTTGCTACGCTCCCCCCAACAACAGGGGACCCGCCACACATGCTCCGCAACCTCACCCTCTCCGCCGCCGCGATCGCGCTCGTCGCAACCCCGGTCGCCGCCGCCGCGGACCCCGTCCACGACGCCACCCAGCGCCAGCTCCCCCAGCTGATGACCTTCTACCGTGACTTCCACGCCAACCCGGAGCTCAGCAACCACGAGTCCGCCACCGCCGCCAAGCTCGCCGCGGAGGCGCGCGCCGCGGGGTACGATGTCACCGAGCATGTCGGCGGCAACGGCGTCGTCGCGATCCTGCGCAACGGCCCCGGCCCGGTGATCCTGATCCGCGCCGATATCGACGCGCTGCCCGTCACCGAACAGACCAATCTTCCCTTCGCCTCGAAGGTCCGCGCCACCACTCCCGAGGGCGTCGAGACCGGCGTGATGCACGCCTGCGGCCACGACACGCACATGGCCTCATGGATCGGAACGCTGCGCAACATGGCGGCGATGAAGGGCCAGTGGAAAGGCACGCTGATCATGATCGCCCAGCCCGCCGAGGAGGTCGGCACCGGCGCCAAGGCGATGATCGACGACGGGCTGTTCACCCGCTGGCCCAAGCCCAAATATGCCGTCGCCTTCCACGATGTCGCAGCGCTCCCCGCGGGCACGATCGGCATCCGTTCGGGCTATGTCATGGCCGCGGTCGACTGGGTCGATATCACCGTCAAGGGCGTGGGCGGCCACGGCGCCTATCCGCACACCACCAAGGACCCGATCGTCCTCGCCTCGCGCATCGTCGTCGCGCTCCAGACTTTGGTCAGCCGCGAAGTCGATCCGCTCGAATCCGCCGTCGTCACCGTCGGCAGCTTCCATGGCGGCGCCAAGCCCAACATCATCCCCGACACCGTCCAGCTCCAGCTGACCGTGCGCAGCTACAAGCCCGAGGTGCGCAAGCTGCTGCTCGACGGCATCGGCCGCATCGCGCGCGGCGAGGCGATCGCCGCCGGCATGCCCGACGACAAGATGCCGGTGGTCACGATCAAGGGCGGCGCCACCCCCGCCACCTTCAACACCGATCCGCTGACCCAGCACGTTGCCGGCCTGTTCACCACCCGCTTCGGCAAGGATCGCGTCGTCGATCTCGCGCCCCAGATGGGCGGCGAGGATTTCAGCCAGTTCTACGTCAACGATCCCTCGATCCAGAGCCTGATCTTCTTCGTCGGCGGCGTGCCGCTCGATCAATGGGCGCAGTTCAAGGCGGGCAAGCTCAGCCTCCCCTCGCTCCACAGCCCCTTCTGGGCCCCCGATGCCGAGGCGGTGGTCGGCACCGCCACCGAAGCGATGACCGCCGCGGCGCTGGACCTGTTCAAGGGGAAATAGCGCGCGCCCTCAGTCCCCCGCCGGATGCCCGCCCGCGCGCTGCGGCAGCACCAGGATCAGCGCCAGGATCGCCGCCGCCAGTACCGCGCTCGCGAGCGGCCGGCTGAAGTCGAGCCCGCCGCTGGCGATCGGCTTGTCGAGGAAATCCCCCACCGCCGCCCCCAGCGGCCGTGTCAGGATGAACGCCGCCCAGAACAGCCACACCCGGCTCACCCGGGTCCGGAAATAGAGCCCTGCCACCACCGCCAGCGCCCCCGCGAACACCAGGGCCGCACCCGAATAGCCCAGATCACCGGTATCCGCAGTCCAATCACCCAGCGCGGTGCCGAGCGTCTGCGAAAAGGTGATCGTCACCCAATAGAAGAGCTCGGCCCGCGGCGCGCTCACGCTCTCGACCGACACCGTCCCCAGCACCGCGCGCCACACCGCCAGCGATCCGATCACGCACGCCAGCAGCAGCAGCGACCCGCCCGGATAGCCGATCCCCAGGGATCGCGTCGCGAAATCGGCCATCGTCGTGCCCGCGGTGGTCGATGCGATGATCGTCGCCCAATAGAGCCAGACATTGAACCGCTTCGCCGCGATCTGCGCCCAGACGAGCACCACCAACAGGCTCAGGAAGATCGCGGTCCCGATCAGATAGCCCAGATCCATCGTCATGCTGACGGTGTCGCCCCCGGTTTCGCCCAGCGTGGTCGCGAGGATCTTGATCACCCAGAAACCCAGCGTCACCGCGGGCACCTTGCTCACCGTCTCGCGTTCGTCCTGGGTCATGCGGCCTTCCCGGTTGCGTGGGGCCCGATAGAGCGCGCAGAAAGCGGCAAGATGATCAACCCCCTCCCCCGCCTCCTCGCCCTCGCCCGCTCGATCCGCGGCGACGGCCGCCTGCTGCTCGCCTTCCTGGCGCTCGCCATCCTCTCACTGGTCTTCCTCAAGCTCGCCTCGGAAGTGGTCGAGGGCGACACCATGGCGTTCGACCGCTGGGCGATGCTCGCGCTGCGCGACCCGCGCGACCCCTGGATCCCCGTCGGCGTCGCCTGGCTCCAGGTTCCGATGCGCGAGATCACCGTGCTCGGCGGCCCGACCAGCCTCACATTGCTCACGTTCGCCATCACCGGCTTCCTCCTCTTCGCGCGCAAGTTCGCCACCGCGGGCTTCGTCGCCGCCTCGATCACCGGCGGCGCGATCCTGAGCGTGGCGCTCAAGGACCTGTTCCTTCGCCCTCGCCCGGCCATCGTCCCCCATCTCGTCGCGGTCGACGCCACCAGCTTCCCCAGCGGCCATGCGATGAACAGCGCGATCGTCTTCCTCACCCTCGGCGCGCTCCTCACCCGCACCCAGAAGGACCGGGGGGTGCGCATCTACCTGATCGCGGTCTCGATCCTGCTCACCCTGCTGGTCGGCTTCTCGCGCGTCTATTTGGGGGTCCATTGGCCCAGCGACGTCATCGCCGGCTGGATCGTCGGCGCCGCCTGGGCCACCTTCTGCCTGGCCATCGCGCGCATCCTCCAGGAACACCGCCGGATCGAGGCGCCCGAGGAGACGGGCTGACCGCTACATGCGATAGGCAGTGCCCGCGCCGCCCTCCGCCCATTCGCTCGCGGTGTACCAGCGCACCGGCCCCGCGTCGCATTTATGCAGCCACGCCTCGACCATGCGCCCCACCGCATGCCCCGGCTCCCCCGGCGGCAGGATCGCCACGAACGTGCCTGCCTCGCTACCCGCTTCGAAACTCACGGCGTGGAATCGCCACCCGAACCAGCTGAGCCGCACGGTTCGCGTCAACGGCGGGATGCCGGGCCACACCAGATACCCCTTTTCCGAACGCAGATAGGCGCGGAACGCCCCCGCGACCTCGCCGGCGCTCGGGGCGCGCGCTCGCCTGGGCGCCCAGGCAAAGCTGACCCGGTCGCGCATCATCCGGCGCGACCGGAAATCGCCGGGATGTTCGGCATGATAGATCAGGCCCGCCTCGGCCATCCGCCGCAGGATCGCCGCGTCGCGCCCGCGATAGGTGATGCAATCGAACTCCTGGCATTCGAGCACCTCGAACATCCGCCCGAGCTCATCGTCGGAAACCGGCTGGCGGACGATCCGACAGCCGCCTTGCTCGGTCCAGCCGAAAAGGTCGGGGGCGATGCTCTCGGGAACGCCGCACGCAGTGCAGCATGTCGGATCGACGTGAAAGGGTTCATCCGCCTCGGCCATGCCCGAGCCTAGCGCTGCCCTCATCCCAAAGCCACCGCGTCCACCGCGTCCTCGGCTTTCTCCGGCCGGATATAGATGGACTGGAGCATCGGCATCGCCGCCTTCAGCTCATGCTCGATCGCCTCGATCAGCGTCTCGCCCTCGCCCATCGTCAGCGAATCCTCGAAGTCCGCGCTGATCGCGACGAAAATGCGTTCGGGCGCGGTGTGGATGGTGCGGACGTGATTGACCCGAACGATCTCGGGCCGCCCTTCGAGCAGCGCGCGCACGCGCTCGACGATCGCCGGGTCCGCCCGCTCGCCGATCAGCAGCCCCTTGGCCTCGCGCGCGAGCAGGGTCGCGACCCCCGCCAGGATCGCCCCGATCGCGATCGAGGCCGCCCCGTCGATCCGCGGATCGCCCCAGGCCTGGCTCGCCCAGATCCCCGCGCCCGCCACCGCCAGCCCCGCGAGCGCCGCCGAATCCTCGAACAGCACGATGAACCCCGCCGGGTCCTTCGATTCCTTGATCGCCTGCCACCACGGCGTCGTGCCCTTGGCGGCGGCGAATTCGCGGCAGGCGATCCACCAGCTCGTGCCCTCGAGCGCGAGGGCGATGCCGAGCACCGCATAGTTGATCCAGGGATTCCCGAGCGGCTCGGGCTCGGCGATATGCTTCCAGCCTTCGTACACCGAGACCCCCGCCCCCAGCCCGAAGATCAGGATCGCAACGACGAAGCTCCAGAAATAAAGCTCGCGGCCATAGCCGAAGGGGTGCTCGCGGTCGGGCGGCCGCCTGGCGCGGCGCTGGCCGTAGAGGAGCAGCCCCTGGTTGCCGCTGTCGACCAGGCTGTGCACCCCCTCGGTCAGCATCGAGGAAGAGCCGGTGATCGCCGCCGCCACGAACTTGGCGGCGGCGATCCCCAGATTGGCGCCCAAGGCCGCCAGGATGACGATATTGGCACGCCAGCCCTTGGCGGGGGTGGCTGCCAAGTTAGGGCCTGTACCCGATGGCGGCAACGGCCGTGACGGAGCGCATTTTGGCGTACAGGTAGGAGCAAGGAGGGAGCGATGGAACTCCATCGTGACCGACGCCGCGACGCCGCTGTGCGCCAAAATGCGCCCGCCCCGAAGGGGTCGCCCGGAGAGGGGCGCTGGCTGCGTCACGCCGCTTGCGCGTAGCACCGCTACGCGACTGCACGACCTTCCTTGCCAGATGGGCAGGTGGAACTGCCCCCGGCAGTTCCAGCCATGTCCGGGGGACTTGGCGGCCTGCCCATCCTCTCCAGGCGATCACGGTCATTGCCGCCATCGGGTGCAGGCCCTTTAGTCGAGGCCCAGCTTGGCCGCGATCCTGTTGAACAGCCCGGGCTCCTTGCGCTTGGCGAGCTTGCGCTCGGCCTTCTCGTCATAGCCCGAGGAGGGCGCGGGGTCGTGCGCGCTCCCGCCATGCGAATGCACCGGCTGGACCGAGGCGGGCGGGTCCGACGCGTCCATCGATTCGTCGAGCCCGCGGTCGAGCCGCGCCTCCTTGCTCTCGGGGTTGGCATAGAGCCGCTTGGCGATCGACTCGTCGGTGCCCGCATCGGAAGGCAGGGTCGGGGCGGGCTTCTCATTCTCCGGCGTCAGCACCGGATTGACCGGGTTGGCGTCCATCACAGTCACTCCTTGAGCGTTGGCCTTCTGAAACGACCGGGCAGAGCGCCCGTTCCGCGCCTCGCCCCGAAACAAAACGGCCCGGCGTTTCCGCCGGGCCGCTTCGTCACGCTCTAGGGTGCGTGGCGATCAGTCCCGCCGGCCACCGAAAAGCTGCAGCAGGATCAGGAACATGTTGATGAAGTCGAGGTACAGCCGCAGCGCGCTCATGATGACGGCCTTGCCCATCATGTCGGTGCCGCGGACATAGTCGTACATCGCCTTGGCCTGCTGCGTGTGGAACGCGGTCAGCCCGGCAAAGACCAGCACGCCGATCAGGTTCAGCCCCAGCGCGATCACGCTCGATTGCAGGAAGAAGTTGATCAGCATGCCCGCGATCATCCCGAACAGCCCCATCACCATGAAGGCGCCGAGCGGTCCCAGGTTGCGCTTGGTCGTGTAGCCGAACAGGCTCAGCCCCGCGAACGCCGCCGCGGTCGCGAAAAAGGCGCCCGCGATCGAGGTGCCGGTATAGGCGAAAGCGAGGATCGAGAGCGACATCCCCATCAGCACCGCATAGATCCAGAACATCGCCTGGAGCGCCGCGGTCGAGAAGCGGTTCTGCCCGAAGCTCATCGCGAAAACGACGCCGATCGGCGCGATCGTGACGATCCAGCCCAGCGGCAGGATGCCCGCGATCTTGCCGGTGAGCGGGTCGAACGCGAACAGCAGTCCGCTCAGGCTCGTCTGCGAAAACAGCAACGCGACGATGCCCGTCAGCAGAACGCCCGACGCCATGTAATTGTAGATCGACAGCATATAGGATCTGAGACCCGCATCGATCGCGTCGGCGCGGGTGCCGGCCGGCGCCGCATAGGGCGAGGCGCCCGGACGGGGATCGGACCAATTGGCCATGGTGAACTCCTTTGCCCGGCATAGCCTCAAGACGAGGGGCGCCGGATGCGCGGAATATCGGAGTTCCCCTGCGCCAATACAAGCAAAACCGGTTCCCTTGGCGCCCGATTGAGGGTTAAGCGGACCCGTCATGCACCGCCTGTTCGTCGGCCTCAGGCCCCCCGCCTCGATCCGCGAGCGCCTGCTCGCGCTGATGGGCGGCATCCCCGGCGCGCGCTGGCAGAATGACGGCCAGCTCCACATCACCCTGCGCTATATCGGCGAGGTCGATCGCCCGCTCGCCGAGGATATCGCGCTCGGCCTCGGCCAGGTCCATTTCCCGGCTTTCGAAGTGGCGCTCCACGGCGTCGGCCAGTTCGACAGCCGCGGCCGCCCCAATGCGGTCTGGGCCGGCATCCGCCCGCACGACCAAGTCAGCCAACTCCACCACAAGCTCGACAAGGCGCTGGCCCGGCTGGGCCTCGAGCCCGAGCACCGCGCCTATCTCCCGCATATCACCCTCGCCCGGATGAACGGCGCCGCGGGCGTGGCGGACCGCTTCCTCGCCGATCATGCCGGGCTTTCCAGCCCGCCCTTCGGCTTCACCCATTTCACCCTGTTCGAAAGCCATCTCGCCGGCGAAGGCGCGATCTACGAGACCATCGAACGCTATCCGCTCGATCCGCCTGGAGGGCTCCCATGACCGACACCGCCTATGACATCGCCACCGACGAGATTCTCCACGCCGCCGGCGAGCATATCGACGCCGCCGCCATCGCCGGCGCGCAATCGCCCTGGTGGAACCGCACGCTCACCCAGGTCAACGACACCTGGGTCCGCCTCGCGGTGATCGAGGGCGATTTCCACTGGCACAAGCATGAGGCCGAGGACGAATTCTTCTTCGTCCTCGAAGGCCGGCTCGACATCGAGCTCGAGGACCGCACCGTCACCCTGCTCCCCCAGCAGGGCTTCACCGTCCCGAGGAACACGATGCACTTCCCCCACGCGATCGGCCGCACGGTGGTGCTGCTGGTCGAAAATGCCGGCGTGGTGCCGACGGGGGACTGATCCTCCCCGGAACTGGCAGGAATTAATCCCCCCGCATCACCGCGACCAGCGCCTCCGCAGCCACGCTCACGTCGCGCCACACCAGCTCGAACGCGATGTCGTCCTGATAATAGGGGTCGCTCACCCCTTCGCCCATGCGCCCCGGCACATGGTCCAGCAGCAGCGCGAGCCGCGCGCTGGTGTCGCTCGGCGCGATCTTCCTCAGGTCGCGCAGATTCTGGGGATCGAGCGCCAGGATATGGTCGAAGCTGCGGAAATCCTCGCCGCGCACCTGCCGCGCCTTGTAGCTTGAGATGTCGATCCCGTGCCGCGCCGCCACCGCGACCGCGCGCTCGTCGGGCGGGTGCCCGACATGCCACTCGCCGGTCCCCGCCGAATCGACCATGATCTCGAGCCCCGCGCGCGCCGCCGCATCGCGCATCGCCGCCTCCGCCAGCGGCGACCGGCAGATATTGCCGAGACATACGAACAGAATGGATGGCGTCTTCACACAACACCTCTTTCGTAAACACGGTATGCCCGCTACGCTTTGGCTTCGGCAAGCACGGTGCCGGCCCGCTCCCCCTCCCGGCCACCCTTATTCTAGTAGCCTATGGGTGGCCGGGAGGGGGAGCGGGCCGGCACCGTATCTCGGCGAGAGCCGAGCACAAAGAGGAAGAGGGCGACATGGCGGAAACCGACGAAGCGAAGCCCGCTCCCCTCGAAACCCGCGCCTCGCCCTACGCCTGGTACGTGCTCGGCGTCCTCTTCCTCGTCTATACGCTCAACTTCATCGATCGCCAGATCATCACCATCCTCGCCCCCGATATCCGCAAGGATCTGGGGCTCAGCCTGGCGGATATCGGCTTCCTCTATGGCACCGCGTTCGGCGTCTTCTACGCCCTGTTCGGCATCCCGCTCGGCCGCCTCGCCGACAATTGGCACCGCGGCCGGCTGCTCACCCTCGGCCTCGCACTCTGGTCGACCATGACCGCGCTGTCGGGCCTTGCCCGCACCGGGCTCGGCCTCGCCGGCGCGCGCATCGGCGTCGGCATCGGCGAGGCGACCGCGAGCCCCTCGGCCTATTCGCTCCTGTCGGACTGGTTCCCCAAGCGCCAGCGCGCCACCGCGCTCGCCATCTATTCGGCCGGCATCTATGTCGGCGGCGGTTTCTCGCTGTTCGTCGGCGGCAAGATCGCCGACACCTGGAACCAATGGTACCCCGCCAATCCGCCCTTCGGCCTCCATGGCTGGCAGGCGGCGTTCATGGCGGTCGGCCTGCCGGGCCTGCTGCTCGCGCTCTGGATCTCCACGCTCAAGGAGCCGATGCGCGGCCAGTCCGAGGGCCTGCGCGCGCCGCCCCACCCCGCCCCGTTCAAGGCATTCTTCGAAGAGCTGCTGACGATCGTCCCGCCCTTCACCCTGATCGGCGCGGCGCGAAACGGCGTGAAGGCGCTCAGCGCCAATCTCCTCGCGCTGCTCATCGTCGCCGCCCTTGCCATGGGCCTGGTCGCGCTCGAGACGAAGAGCGAGATCTGGTCGTTCGCGCACAAATGGTCGGCGGTGCGCGTCTCGGTCTTCGTGCAATGGGCCGCGGTCGGGATCGGCGCCTATGCGGTGTTCAGCTGGGCCTCTGCGCTGCGCCACCGCGACCGCCCGACCTTCCGGCTGATCGTCGGCACGCCTGCCTTTCTCTGCGTGGTGCTCACCTATGGCCTCAACGCCTTCCTCGCCTATGCCACCGCCGCGGTCGCCCCCAGCTATGCCGCGCACAATTGGGGCCTGGGCGCCGCCGAGATCGGCCTCAAGATCGGCGCCCCCGCGATGCTCGCCGGCTTCCTCGGCGTCACCCTCGGCGGCCTCGCCGCGGACCGGCTGCGCCAGCGCTACGCCACCGGGCGCGTCATGGTGATCCTGTTCGGCCTGTTCGCGCCGATTGCGCCGCTGCTGATCGCGTTCACCACCACCGACGTGACGATCTATTTCATCACCCTGCCCATCGCCCAGCTCCTCACCAGCACCGCGCTCGGCGCCGCCGCCGCCGCCTCGCAGGACCTCGTCCTCCCCCGCATGCGCGGCACCGCGACCGGCGCCTTCTTCATCGGCACCACGCTGATCGGCCTCGCGCTCGGGCCCTATCTCGCGGGCCGCATCGCCGACCTCACCGGCAGCATCGCGACCGGCCTGCTCTCGCTGCTCGCCGTGACTCCGATCGCGCTGGCCGCCGGCATCGCCGCGCTGAAGCTCGTCCCCAAGGCCGAGGCCTCGCGCGAGGAGCGCGCCCGCGCCGCGGGAGAGCCGATCTAGCGCCCCTCGGCTCGGGCCGCCGCACGACAGGCTCGTACCATCGGCTCCGTACCCGGCGGCAGGGCACCTTCATCCGCACGAAGGGTTGCCCGATCACGCGGGAACCTGACCTGCCAAGGCGCAGTGGCGTCCGCGTGCCGATCATCCTCTGTAAGGAGCCACGGATGCGTATTCTGTCCACCAGCCCAAGGACGCTTTTTCTGCTCGCCATGCTCACCGCGCCCGTCGCGGGCGCCGCGCAAGCGCAAGTCGTGCCGGGCGATGCCGAACCCTCGATCATCGTCAGCGGCATGCCCCCCGCCGATCTGGCCGGCCTGCCCGCGGGGCCCGAGGTCACCGGCTATATCTCGGCACGCCGCGACCGGTCGGTGCAGATCACCACCGTCGGCGGCAGCAAGACCGTGGTGTTCCTCAGCGACAGCACCCGCATCCGTTCGCGGGGCGGGTTCCTCGGGCTCGGCCGCAACCGGCTCGCCGCCGACGCGCTGCTCAACGGCCTGCCGGTCACCATCCGCACGGTGCAATGGGCCGACGGCCTCGTCGCCACCCAGATCGATCTCAAGTCCCGCGACATGCGCACCGCCTCGATGATCCACAACGGCACCGACCAGCGCTTCACCGACAATGAAGCCGCGACCGAGGCGCTGCGCGGCCGCATGGGCGATATCGACCAGTATAACGTCAAGAGCACCGTCAGCGTGAATTTCGACACCGGCAAGGCGGTCCTTTCCGAACAGGCCAAGGCCGATCTCTGCAACACCGCGCGCCAGGCCGGCCAGACCGACAACGCGCTGATCCTCGTCGTCGGCTACACCGATTCGACCGGCAGCGAGGAAGTGAACCAGGCGCTGAGCGAAAAGCGCGCCGGCCGCGTCGTCAACTATCTGCAACAGGCCTGCGGCTGGAAACCCTATCGCATGCTCACCCCCAGCGGCATGGCCGAAGCCGATCCGTTGGCCCCCAACGACACCCCCGAAGGCAAGGCGCAAAACCGCCGCGTCACGGTGAGCGTCCTGGTCAGCAAGGCCGTGGACGGGTTCTGAGACAGGCCGGGGTGGGTTCGCGCCCACCCCGGTTGCTCCCAAAGCCGTCATCCCGGCGTAAGCCGGGACCCAGAGCCACGCAGGTCATCGCCTGCCACTCTGGGTCCCGGCTTCCGCCGGGATGACGTTTCAATTTGGCGGGTCCGCCTCTAGCGGATGCGCCGGAAGTGGAAGGTGCGCACGAACGGCGCGCCCTGCGCATCGACGTTCGCCGCCGCCTCGGTCATTTCCTTGCCGTCGCCCGAGACGGTATAGACGCGAACCCCCGCCGAAGCCTTGTTCTTGGCCATGCTCATGACCAGGACATTCGGCGCCGGAGCGCTGAACGCGGCGCTGTCGCCATCGGCATCGTCGCCTTCGCCCTGCACCGCGCGGCCGTCCCGCCGGTAGCGGATCGCGATATGCCGGCTGCTGCCGTCGGGCGCCGCGATATCGACCTTGGTCACCCACTCGCCCGACCCGGCATCCTCGAAGGCGAAGGTCACGCGCTTGGGCGGCGGGCCATAGGTGTCGGGCATCCGGGTGAGATCCAGCTCCCATTCGCCGATAAAGGGCGATTGCTCGGCCGCCGCGCTCGCCGATGGCGCCGCGGCGCGTCCCGCCTCCCCCGGCTGCAGCAACAGGGAACCGCCGGCGATCAGGACTGCGGCGGCGGCAAGGCGGATCGAGGCATGCGAATAGGCCATATCGAGTCTCCTGTCGTTCATGGGCACGGCTTGCAGGCGCACGATCCCGGCTCCGGAACCGTGCTTCCGGAGGCAGGGCAATCGGACGATCGGCTATCGCTATCCGGGCTGTTCGACCGGCGGCGGCGGAAAGAGCTGCCCATGCCACCGCGCCACCACCGCGACGGTCGCAAGCTCCACTGCCAGCAGCCCGCCCTGCAGCAGCGCGCGCGAGCTATCGAGGAAGAAGGCGCTCATCACCAGCACCAGCGTCAGCGCCGCCGCCAACATCGCCGCCGCCGCGCGCAGCACCCGGCTCCAGTCGCGGTCGAGCATCGCCCAGGCAAGGCGGAGATGCCCGGCCCCGAGCACCAGCAGCAGAAAGGTGAACGACGGCAACCCGTTCAGATAGACGCTCCGCAGCAGCGCCTCGTGCGCGCCGCCCTTCAGCATCGCGACGGGCACTCCCATCGTCCCCGGATAGAGATAGGGGAGGCCCAGCAGCGCGCATCCGATCTGGACCGCGGCCATCGGGATCATCAGGCCGAGCACCAGCGCATAGCTGGTCAGGATGAAATGCCCCTCCTCGCGCGTCAGCATCCCGCGCCACGCCGCGGCAAGGCAGCCAATCGCGAAGCGCAACCCGTCACCCGCCTGCTCCGCCATCTCGAACTCGGCCCGCATCGCCGTGGCCCAGCCCCGCCGTCCCTCGCCCATGCAGGCGGCGGCCATCGCCATCAGCGCGCGGGAGACCGCCGCCCTCATGCGAGCGCCGCCCTGGCCGGAACAGCGCCACGGCCGCCCGGCGCCTCCAGCGCGAGCGCCAGCCCCGCCGCGGTCAATCGATAGGCATGCCGCGCCGGCCGCCCCGGCTGCGCCGGCGCATGCCACTCGGCCTCGACGAACCCCTGCTCGGTCATCCGCATCAGCAAGGGATAGAGCGTGCCCGAAGAGAGTCCGGTCTCCTTCATCAGGTCATAGCCATAGCGCCATTGCTGCCGCTGCACGGCCAGCGCATCGAGAAGGACGCGCATCTGCTTCGAGGGTTGCCGCTTTCTGCCCATGAACTTAATCCAACATATGTAGAGTTAAGAGTCAAGCGGTGCCGAAAGGGCGTGTTTTTGGGCTCATCGAGGCCAAATCGCGAAAGGCGCGAAAGGCCCGCCCGGCGAGCTTTCCCCCTCGACCGTCATCCCGGCGGAAGCCGGGACCCAGAGCTGCGAGGGCGCCGTTTGTGGCTCTGGGTCCCGGCTTTCGCCGGGATGACGTAGCTGCTTCAGACCCGCCGCGCCAACGCCAGCGCTTCCCCGGCGAAGGCCGGGGGCCCAGTATCGGTGAGCGGGCGAGGGCGCGAGAACCGCGAGGCCTCTCCCCGTTGGCGCACGGCGCTCGCCACTGCGCCTTTGCGCCGCCGGCCCGATCATTTATCGTGCAGCTCCATGACCGACCCGCCCCCCATCGTCTCCGAGTTCGACACGGTCGAACAGGCCGAAGCGCATCTGCGCTGGCTCGAGGCGAAGGTTGCGGCCTCACTCGCCGACGGGCGGCCGGTCGTCGAGCATGACGCGGCGATGGCCCGGGTGCGCACCTATCTCGGCACGTTCCTGACGTGGAGATATTGGCGGGCGTTGTGGCGGTTCTTTTCCGGTCCTGTCCGTTGGAATCACAATCAGAAATTCTGGGACCGGGTAGCGCGGGAAGCCGAGCGCGATAAGCAGGTGGAGAAGCCGGAGTGAGTGAGCGTCAGTGGCCGCTGTCGGGAATGACGGTCAACGAACGCCTTTCGGTGACAGGTCTGATGGATCAGTGGGACGTGGCCGTCCGAGCCCGCGACAGAGCCACCATGATCGATCTGATGCGTAAGGTAGAAGTCGAACCACCAGAACCGACCGTCGATTCTTTCCTGGCTAACCCCGCACCCTACGGTTTTTAGCGCCGGGTTTGTGTTCTACGGATGCGCCTCAGATTACCCCCTCAAACCGCCTCGAACACCCCGCAAGCCACCCGCCCCCCGCTATTCCCGCTGGGATCGGTCTTCAGATCGTCCTGCCCCGCATGCACCACCAGCGCCGCGCCGTCCTGGTCGAGCAGGCCTTCGTAGGTCCCCGGCAGCGTGAATTCGATATGCCCGCGCCCGTCCGCGGCCACCGACAAATTGGGCAGGTCGCCGGCGTGCGGACCCGCAGGGTTCATCGATCCGTGCTGGTGCCCGGTGGGGTTCCAGTGCCCGCCCGCGCTCGCGAAATCGGGCGCGTCGCACTTGCCGGCCGAATGGACATGCACGCCGTGCAGCCCCGGGGTCAGCCCCGAAACCTCCACCGTCACGCGCAGCGCGCCACCCGCCTCCTTTGCGGCCGCGGTTCCGATCTCGGCGCCGCGCGCGTCGCGCAGCACCGCAGTGGCCGTGAAGTGCCCCGCCATCGATCGCCCGCCGCCGGGCACCGCGACCTCGCCGTCCATCGCGCAGCCGCCCGCCAGCAGCGCCAGCCCGGCCGCCGCCATCCTGAGACCCGTCATGCTCCGTCTCCCATGAGGTTGTCCCCCCTCAATGGACCGCGGCGGCACCGGTTCCAAGCCGGTCAGATCACCAGCGCCCGGGGCTGCACCGGATCGCTGTAATCGGTCAGCGTCAGCACCACCGGAGACTCGATCCCCCCGGCGAGATCCTCGAGCGTCAGCATCAGCGCGAGCACCACCGGCTCGACCGAATTGCGGTCCTTGGCGAACAAGGGGGATCCCGCCGCGAGCCAGCGCGCGGTGCGATAGGCGATCACCTCCTGCTGCTGCTCGTACCGCTTCGCGCTCCACGCCTCGTCGCCCACCGGCGAGGCGCGATAGACCAGCCCCAGCCGCTCGATCGCGGTCGCCAGATCGTCGAGCCGGTAATAGGTCCGCACGAAGCGGTTGGCGTCGTCGCTGGCCGCGCCGGGGAAGCTGCGCGGGTCGTGATAGCGCTCGATCTCCTCGACCGCGCCGCGCGAAAAGAGCAGGAACTTGCCCGCCAGATCGGCCGGCAATGGCGTGGGGATCTGGTCGCGCTCCTCGTCGATGATGAAATCGGCCGCGCTGGTCAGCTTCTTGAGCGTTTCCTTGCGCGAGCGCGTATTGCTCTCGGTCCCCGCCGAGAGCAGCCCCTCCAGCCCCGCCTCGAACACGCGCCGCCGCCCCGCCCAGGCGAGCATGCCGGTAGGGTCGCGATAGGGCTTGCCCGGGATCGCCTCGCCGAACAGCATCACGCTCTGCGCGAGCTTGTCGTCGAGCCACAGCTCGGCCGCGATCCCCGCCTTCGCGGTGCCGCCGGCCGATCCCGCCACCAGCTTCGCGAACGCCGCGCGCGCATCGGCGCCCTCGGCGCTCGTGATCAGCAGATGATCGGGCGATTCGAGATCGTCGAGGAACCCCGCCAGCTTGGCCGCGCTGTAATTCCCGTCCTGATAGCTTGCGCTCACCCCGATCCGCATCGTCCGCGAGACCAGCGCGCCCTGCCCCTCGGCCAGGCTCTTCGCCGCCGCGACGCCCAGCACGTCGCCGAAGCTCGCGGTCCGCTCGACATTGCCGCCCTTCACGCGCTTCTCGTAATTGGCGCTGGTGTCGATCAGCACATTGCCCGCGGCGTCGAGCGTCGATTTGGCATCGACCGTCAGTTTCTCCGAATAGGTCGCGCCGAAGCCGAGCACCATGATCTCGAACCCGACCGACTGTTCGAGCCGGTCATGCTCCTCGATGCTCGACGCCGGATCGAGCAGGAACCCGTCATGCGCGCCGTTCACCAGGTCGTCCCAATGCTTCCGGATCGTCTTCAGATCGCCCCGCGTCAGCCAGCCGAACATGTCCGCCGCCTTATTGGGATCGGTGAACACCCCCTTCACGGTCAGCGTCAGCTCGTGCGTGCGCTTGTTCTGCACGGTGATCGCGATCGAGATCTTCTTCTCGGCCGCAGCCTGCGCCTTTTCGGCGATGTCGTGGATCGCGGCGTTATATTTGGTCAGCAGGTCGCGCACCCCCGCGAACGCGTCGTCGATCGTCTTGATCGCCCCCTGCACCTTGGCGCCTGCGTCCTGCAGCAGCTTCTGGAAGGCCTTGCCGTCGCCCGCGAACGAATCGAGCAGCTTTTGCACCGCATCGCCGAACCCGGTGTGCACCGATCCGATCAGCTTGGCGATCTCGGCCTTCACCGCCGCCTTGGCCTCGTCGGGCACCCAATTGCCGAGGTCCGCCATCACCTTGTCGGTGACCTCGGTGACCGCGGTCTCGGCCTTGCCCGTCAGGCTCGCCGAGGCGCGGTCGATCGCGCCCTTGATCGCGTCGGACAGCCAGTCGGCCAGCCCCGCATCGCTGCTGTCCTGCCCCAGCACCGTCCCCAGATCATGCGCCAGCGCGTTGCGCAACGCCTCGTTCTTCACCAGCCGGTCGAGCGCCGGCCCCAACTCGCCGAGCAATTTGGTCTGCAGGAAGGTCCCCGGCGACAGGATCGTCTGGATCTCCGCCCGCGCTGCGTCCCACAGCTTGAGCTTGGTCTTGACGATATCCTGCACCTTGGCGCGCAGCTTGGGCGCGTCGACCGTCACGCTCAGCGACGCCCCGATCGTCAGCGCGCTCAGCCGCGTCCGCTTGAGCGAGATCGCCAGCGCCGTGGCTCCCTCGCGCTGCACCGGCGACAGCGTCAGCCGATACCCCTTGGCATAGCTCGCCGCGACCGACACCTTGCCGCCCAGGTCGAACTTCAGATCCCCCGCCTCGATCAGATAGGCGAGCCCGACATCGAGGTTCGCCCCCGCATTCGCCGCGAACACATAGTCCACGCCCGCAAAGCCCGGCCGCGCCGCCGCTTCCCACACCGCCGAATAGTCGAACGGCAGCGGCGCCCGCGCCAGCCCCTCGGCCAGCGCCGCGACGTAGATCCGTTTGTCCCCGGTCGCATAATAATAGGCCAGGTCGAGCGCCGCCCCCGCGCTCGCCCCCGCCTTGATCGCCCCCATCGCATAGGGGATCTCCGCCCCGCCCTGGGCGCTCACATCGCCATGCGCCGCGATCTTGAGCAGCCGCGTCGCCGGGCTCCCGAACGCCTCGGTCGTCGTCGATGCCGCGCAGCTCAGCACCGCGCTCGCCTTCACCCCCAGCGTGAACGGTTCGTCGAGCGGCACCGTCTCGTCGAGCTTGAGCGGGGTCCAGGAAAGCGCGCCGGGATCGCTCTCGCCGAAACTGTCGAGCGGCCGCGCCAGCGTCTTCGCCCAGTCGGGGATCTTCGCCCCCGCCGCCTTCACCTTGGCGAGCAGCGCCGCCACCTTGGCGCGCACCGGCTCCAGCCCCAGATCGCCGAAAACCTTCTTGACCGAGGCATCGTCGATATCCGCGATCGCCTTGGTCAGCAGGTCCGCGAGCTTCGCGGGCCGCTCGGGCCCCGCCCAGCTCTCCGCGATCTTCACCAGCGCCTCGATCGCCTCCAGATCGTCGGCAAGCCCGACATAACCGGCGCCCTTGCGCACGAGCGGCAGAAACTCTCCCATCGAAACCCCCTTCGGCTGATCCGGCGCGCAACCGCCCCGGTGAAATCCATGCGACCTCCGGAGGTGCTCGTCGCGGCACCCGCCCGCGGCGATCCTACATCGTCCGCCCCGGCTCACAACCGGCTTTCGCGCCTCTCACGGTTCGCGCGATCGGAATAGGCGGGCCCGGGCCAGGCAACCCGTGACGGCGATCACGGACGCGCCATTTTCCGCTGCCGCGCCGTGCGTCCCTGCCCGTAGTGGCTCCCCCATCGCCGCTGCCAGCGCGCCCATTGCGCCGCATGGAGCGTGGCCGCTCGCTTCCGATGCCGCTGGCCGAGGATGTCGAGATTCTTCAGGATCGCATCGGTCAGGTCCTCGGTCGTCGCCTTCTGCACGAACGCGCCCCCCGCCGCCTTGGCGACTTCATAGGCATGGCGCTCCGCCGCATTCTTCCACGGCCCGCCCATCGGATCGCGCTCGCCCTTGCGCGCCGCCACTTCGGCCCGCGCCTGCGCCACCAGCGGATCGGCCTCGGCCGCCGCGTCGGCCCGCGCCTTGCCGGCGCCCTGCTCGGCGCGCAGCAGGTCGCGCAGCAGCCCGTCCGAATAGCGCCGCTTGACCGCCACCACCTGCCCGCCCTGGACGATCGGCTCCTCCCAGCCCTCGACCGCGCGCGCATAGGCCGCGTCGAGCACCGAGCCTGCCCCGGCCCGCAGCCTCTCCTCCCAGGCCGCCGCGAAGCGCGGCGATTGCCCGCGCAGATAATAGGCCGCCGAGGCCGACATCCCCGCCGCCTCCGCCGCCCGGCTCACGCTCTTGGTCCGCGCCAGGGTGCGCAGGAAGGTCCCGCGCTTCGCCGCATCCCAGCCGCCCGTCCGGTCGCGCCACGGCGTCAGCCGCCCGCCCGCCTCGCCATCCTCGGGCGCATCGAGCCCCGGCCCCAGCCGCGCCTCGGCCGCCGCGATCCACTCCGCCTGCTGCTCGGCGATCGCCCGGTCCCACTCCGCCGCGAACCCAGGATGCGTCCGCCGCCGCGACTGCGCCGAACTCCTGCTCCGCCCGATCGCCGCCGCCGCCTTGCTCACCTGCCCCGTGAGCCTGAGCGCCACCAGAAACGCCCGCTCGGTATCCGCCGTCCATTTCGACCAGGGCTTGCGGGGGGTGAGCGGCCCTTCTTCCAAGCCCCTCCCCTTCAGGCGCGTCAGGTCGGTCGTGCCCCCGGCATGACCTAAACAGCGCGGGGCGCTGTTTACCTGATGCGGGGTTGGGGTGGGGCAGCCCGGCAAGGGACCACCCTCGTCGTCGATCTCAAAGCTAAGCCCAGCCCCCGCCTCACCCGCCATCCGACTCACTCCTCAAGCTAAAGGAGCAGGACAGGTGTCACATGTTCGGGGCTGTAGGACAGAACAAAATGGGAATATGCCAGCGTGGTTTGTCCGCGTTCATAGCTACCACCTATGCGACCCCCATTTCCGCGGGTCCGATTTCACGATATGTTCCACTCATGAGTCGATCACCGCACGACCAACGAAGGAGACACTGGAAGGGAAAGAGTGCCCGCCCGCCAGAATTGCCACGCTTTGCGATCGCAGAACGGAACGACCGGACGGAGGATGAGGTCTTCATCCTCCTGCGGGAGCTCTGCACGAGCCCGGGATATATTCATGTATTGGCCTACCTTGGCTACAGAGACAATGTAATTCATAGCATAGGATCCGAATTTACTAAGGAGGATTTCTTGCCATCCTATAGCCCTGAGAGGCTAATTAGATCAGAGTTCGTGACCCTTCTTGGCCTTCTAATGTCGGCACACATTGATTTCAACATTCCACCTCCACTTGAATTTGAGAGAATGGTCGAATCCACTGATCGACTCATGATGGAATTGCATGGCGTTCTGCTTAAGCCAGCCCGTGAAGAATTCCAGGCTGCACTGAGAGGCAGAGAGGCAGGGTTGGAAGTTCCCAATCCACTGACTCGAGCGAGCGCCCTACGTGAAGCCGTTTTCTATTCCGCAGAGTCCGCTTTTCCCTTTCAATATATTGAACTTGCTGAAGAGCGCTATGAAAAGGATCGTGCATGGTTCGCAACCAAAAAGGGATTTGATATTGAGAACGCGGCTTCAGTAATACGAGCGGCGACCAAGATAATGTACACGCGCCTCGTAGATCGCCTCAGATCTCTCGCGTCATTAACCCCAGAACGACGGACATTCATCTCGCTCTTCAGCTTTACATCCGAAGAAATTTCCGGTGATACGGGAATAGATAAAGATATTGTTGAAAAAGTTCTGTTAGCATTTTCGTGTCCAATTGATAACAGGAATACTTCATTCACATCATTATCTGAGTTTAATAACGCAGTCTCTTACCCAATAATACGCACCCCGAATGGTGATTTCTTCTTATTGCTTGAATATAGCGCCTCGGAGGCGCTTTACGATTGCCCATTCTACTGGATGAGCGATGATACTGCATATCGAGATACGGCCTTGGCAAACAGAGGCGATTTTTCGGAGCGATCCGCCAGACGGCTCTTGTCGAGAATTTTTCCGAGCGACAAAATATTATCGAATATTATCTTTAAGAGTGGAAAAAAGAAAACGGATGGAGAGGCAGATGCATTGATAATTTTTGGAGAACGAGCGTTCGTTGTTCAAATAAAATCCAAAAAACTTACTCAGGTAGCGCGTTCTGGTAATAGTCAGGCGATCAACCGTGACTTTTCTTCGGCCGTCCAGTCAGCTTACGATCAGGCCATTACTTGTATTAATTGCCTTCGCTCCGGAACGCCGATTTACTCGGAAGGGAAGCGGATAAATCTCGATGATCTAAAAAGCATAAGAAAATTTTACCCGATATGCATTACGAGCGAGCACTATCCAGCCCTACTTTTTCAATGTGCGCAGTTTCTCCGCACGCTGGACGAAGATTATCTGTCGTATCCATTGGTATTTGATATTTTTACCTTGGACGTTATTACAGAATTTTTAAACACACCTCTCTATTTCTGTGATTATCTTGCTAAGCGCGCTAGGGTTGCGCAAGGCATTACAGCATCTCATGAGCTCATAATTCTAGCATTTCATCTAAAGAGAAATCTTTGGATAGAAAATGATGCGTTCGTGTCCCTACCGGACGAATTCTTGGTGGAACTCGACTTGGCGATGGCTGTGAGGCGGCGTGGTTTAAAGGGCGCTTCGACGCCGAAAGGCCTTCTGACGCGGGAAAAGGGAACTCCGTTTGGAGAAATATTGGACGAGGTTAACAAATCCAGTCGTCCGGATGTCCATCAGCTAGGTGAATTGTTGCTTAGCTTAGGTAGTTCGACCTGCGACGCGCTAAATCGAGGCTTGCGCCGAATACGGAATAGCGCGCGTCGTGACGGGAGAAGTCACGATGCGACAATGTGGTTTGAGGAGGCGGATTGTGGTCTGACGATCCATTGCAACTCGCTACCTGAGCAGGAAGCTTACGATAAGCTGAGGACGCATTGCGAGATGCGAAAATACACGATGCACGCCAACAGGTGGTTTGGCATTTGCCTCGGTCCGAAGGACGGACGAATTCGGTTTGGGTTGGGAATAGCTGCAGAATGGCAGCTCGTGCCAGAGCTGGAGGAGGAAGCTATCAATCTTCGGATACGTTCCGCGGGCCATCTTCGGTTGGACGATCGTCGCAGCGAAAAGGTCGGGCCGAACCAACAGTGCCCGTGCGGCAGCGGTCGCAAATTCAAGCATTGCCACGCGCGGCGACTGCAATAGCCCCCACACCCTTCCCCCCTCCCCCCTCCCCTGCTATCGGCTCCCCGACTCTTCGCACACGCAGCACTCCGGCGCGGCCCGCGCGGGAGCTGCGGGGGCGGCGCTCCACCGCGAACGCCGCGCATCCCGCCAGCCCCGCCTCCCCGAGCCCGCCGGCAAAAACAGGGAAGGAAACCCCGTCATATGACCGCCACCGGCTCGGACTTGCTCGGCACCCGCGACACGCTCAGCGTCAACGGCACCGCCTACGCCTATTATTCCCTCCCCAAGGCCGCGAAGAAGCTCGGCGACATCAGCCGCCTGCCCTTCAGCATGAAGGTGCTGCTCGAGAATATGCTCCGCTTCGAGGACGGCGTGACCGTCACGCGCGAGGATGCCCAGGCGATCGTCGACTGGCAGAAGGATGCCCGCTCGAACCGCGAGATCCAGTATCGCCCCGCGCGCGTGCTGATGCAGGATTTCACCGGCGTCCCCTGCGTGGTCGATCTCGCGGCGATGCGCGATGCCATCACCAAGCTCGGCGGCGACGCGCAGAAGATCAATCCGCAGGTCCCCGTCCATCTCGTCATCGATCACTCGGTGATGGTCGATGCGTTCGGCACGCCCCAGGCGTTCGGCGAGAATGTCGAGCTCGAATATGACCGCAACATGGAGCGCTACGAGTTCCTGAAATGGGGCTCGAAGGCGCTCGACAATTTCCAGGTGGTGCCGCCGGGGACGGGCATCTGCCACCAGGTCAATCTCGAATATATCGGCCGCGGCATCTGGTCGTCGGCGGGGGCGGACGGCGCGATGATCGCCTATCCCGATACGCTGGTCGGTACCGACAGCCACACCACGATGATCAACGGGCTCGGCGTGCTCGGCTGGGGCGTCGGCGGAATCGAGGCCGAGGCGGCGATGCTCGGCCAGCCGGTCTCGATGCTGATCCCCGAGGTGGTCGGTTTCAAGCTCACCGGTGCGCTGGGCGAGGGCATCACCGCGACCGATCTCGTGCTCACCGTCACCGAGATGCTGCGCAAGAAGGGCGTGGTCGGGCGGTTCGTGGAGTTCTACGGCCCCGGCCTCGCCTCGATGACGCTCGCGGACCGCGCGACGATCGCCAACATGGCGCCCGAATATGGCGCGACCTGCGGCTTCTTCCCGATCGACGACCGCACGCTGGAGTATATGCGCCTCACCGGCCGCCCCGATCAGGATATCGCCCTGGTCGAGGCCTATTGCCGCGCACAGGGCATGTGGCGCGAGGACGATGCCGCCGATCCGATCTTCACCGACACGCTCGAGCTCGACATGGGCAGCGTCTGCCCGAGCCTTGCGGGGCCGAAGCGCCCGCAGGACCGGGTGTCGCTCGACAGCGTCGACGAGGTGTTCAACGGCGACCTGTTCAAGGTCTACAAGAAGGAGGGCGCCGCGCGCGTCCCCGTCGAGGGCGCCGATCACGATATCGGCGACGGCGATGTGGTGATCGCCGCGATCACCTCGTGCACCAACACCTCGAACCCCTCGGTGCTGATCGCCGCGGGCCTCGTCGCGCGCAAGGCGCGTGCGCTGGGGCTGACGCGCAAGCCCTGGGTCAAGACCTCGCTCGCGCCGGGTAGCCAGGTCGTCACCGACTATCTCGACAAGGCCGGGCTTTCGGAGGACCTCAACGCGATCGGGTTCAACCTGGTCGGCTATGGCTGCACCACCTGCATCGGCAATTCGGGGCCGCTCGCCGAGCCGATCTCGGCCGCGATCGCTTCGGGCGATATCGTCGCCGCCTCGGTCCTGTCGGGCAATCGCAACTTCGAGGGCCGCGTGAGCCCCGACGTCCGCGCCAACTTCCTCGCCTCGCCCCCGCTCGTCGTCGCCTATGCGCTCAAGGGCACCGTGACCGAGGACATGTACGAAACCCCGCTGGGCGAGGGCACCGACGGCCCGGTCTTCCTCAAGGACGTCTGGCCCACCAATCTCGAGGTCGCGGACCTGATGGCCGCCAATATCGACGACGGCATGTTCAGGGCACGCTATGGCAATGTCTACCAGGGCGACAAGCACTGGAGCGCCATCCAGGTCGAGGGCTCGGACACCTATACCTGGCCGCCCGCCTCGACCTATATCCACAACCCGCCCTATTTCGAGGGGCTTACCATGACCCCCGCCCCGGTGCAGGACATCATCGAGGCCAAGCCGCTCGCGATCCTCGGCGATTCGATCACCACCGATCACATCAGCCCTGCGGGCAGCATCAAGGCCGACAGCCCCGCGGGCATCTTCCTCCAGGAGCACCAGGTCAGCCGCAAGGACTTCAACAGCTACGGCGCCCGCCGCGGCAACGACGAAGTCATGGTCCGCGGCACCTTCGCGAACATCCGCATCAAGAACGAGATGGTCCCCGGCGTGGAAGGCGGCATGACCCGCTACGCCGGCCAGGTCATGCCCATCTACGACGCCGCCATGAACCACAAACGCGACGGCACCCCCCTCGTGATCGTGGCGGGCAAGGAATACGGCACCGGCTCGTCGCGCGACTGGGCGGCGAAGGGCACCAACCTGCTCGGCGTCCGCGCGGTAATCGCCGAGAGCTTCGAGCGCATCCACCGCTCGAACCTGGTCGGCATGGGCGTCCTCCCGCTCCAGTTCCCCGAAGGCGTGGGCCGCGAGAGCCTCGGCCTCAAGGGCAGCGATCTCTTCACGATCGACGACGTCGCCGGCCTGCGTCCGCGCCAGGACGTTGAGGTCACGCTCACCCGCGAGGATGGAAGCACCGAGACCTTCACCACAAGGTGCCGCATCGATACCGTCAACGAGCTTGAGTATTTCCTCAACGGCGGCATCCTGCAGTATGTCTTGAGGAAGCTCGCCGCATGATCTTCGCCGCCGCATTCGCGCTCGTCGTCATTCCGCTCCCACCGCAAGAAGCGTGGGAGAAGATCGGCGAGTCGCAAGGCGGCGCCGCGATCGAGATAGCTCCGGTCCGCACTGAGGGCGGCTTGCGGTATGTCAGGGTCCGGGTCAGCCTGGCGCCCCGCGCCGTCATCGCGTCGATCACCGTGAATTGCGCTGCGAAAACGGCCGAGTTCACCGGCGGCGTGGAGATCTACGCAGATGGCAAACTCAGCCAAACGCACCCCTATCCCGGGGGCCTGACGGGTTTCCGGCCGGTCGCCGACGATCCGCTTTCCGGGCCCGTCGCTGCGCATATCTGCCCCGAATGAAGGCGGTCGCCCTCTTGCTCGCGCTGGCGGCAACCTCCGCCGCCCCCGCGCCGGTCACCGGCCGCTGGCTCACCGTCGACGGCAAGGCGGTGGTGGCGATCGCCCCATGCGGCAAGGCGATCTGCGGCCGCATCGTCGAGGTCCGCAACCCCGCCCCCGGCCAGGCGACCACCGACGTCCACAACCCCGATCCCGCCAAGCGCAACCGCCCGATCCAGGGCCTGACGATCCTCACGGGCTTCACGGCGGCGGAGACATGGTGGACCGGCGAGATCTACGATCCGAAGACTGGCAAGACCTACACCTCCTACCTCGCGATCGAGGGCGCGCGGCTCAAGGTCCAGGGCTGCATCGGCCCGCTCTGCCAGACGCAATATTGGACCAAGGCCTGATCGTCAGACCGGCCCCAAAGCCCGCCCCGCCACCGCATCGAGCTTGCGCAACAGCTCCGGATCGCGCACCCCTGGTGCGGTGATCAGCGCGGTGTCGAGACAGGTATCGATCGGGCTCGCGGACCGCTCCTCAGGCAGGTTCCTGAGCAGGTGCATCACCATCGCCCGCGCCTTTTCGGCATTGGCGCCGAGCTGCGCGATCACCTGCGCGACATCGACCGCCTCCTCGCCCTCGCGCCAGCAATCATAATCGGTGACCATGCCGACCAGCGCATAGGGAAGCTCGGCCTCGCGGCACAGCTTCGCCTCGGGCATGCCGGTCATCCCGATGATGTGGCACCCCCAGCTGCGATAGAGATGGCTCTCCGCCCGCGTCGAGAATTGCGGCCCCTCCATCGCCAGATAGGTGCCGGCATCGCTCACCTCGGCGCCCGCGGCGCGCGCCGATGCCGCCGCCAGCGCGGAGAGCCGCGGGCAGACCGGATCGGCCATCGAGACATGCGCGACCATCCCCTCGCCGAAGAAGCTCGACGGACGGCCCTTGGTGCGGTCGATGAACTGGTCGGCGATCGTGAAGCTCCCCGGCGGGCGATCCTCGACCAGCGACCCGACCGAGGAAACCGCGAGCACATCGGTCACCCCCAGCCGCTTGAGCACATCGATATTGGCGCGCGGATTGAGGTCGCTCGGGCTGATCCGGTGCCCGCGCCCATGCCGCGGCAGGAACACCGCCTTCACATGGCCGACATGCCCGACGAAGCATTCGTCGGACGGCTGCCCCCAGGGGCTATGGACCTCGACCCAGTCGCCCCCCTCGATGCCGTCGACATCGTAGAGCCCCGAACCGCCGATGATCCCGATCGTCCAACCGCTCATGCTTCGCTCGCTCCCTACGCCCTAGCCGCACTCCCGCGCGCATAGGCGAAGTAGACGAGCAATCCCACCAGGTTCCAGATGCCGAACGCGATCTGCGTCTTGGTGGGGAGGCTGATGAACAGATAGAGGCAGCCGAAGATCGCCCCGAGCCCCACCAGCCAGGCGGCGGGGGTGCGGAACGGTCGCGGCGCATCGGGGGCGCGCCGGCGCAGCACGAGCAGGCACAGGCCAACCGCCGCGAAGGCCGTCAGCGTGCCGGCATTGGCGAGCGCCGCGATCTCGCCGATCGGGAAGAAGGCGGCGAAGAAGGTCGCGACACAGGCGGTGAAGATCGTGATCCGCAGCGGCTTGCCGCCCGCCGAAACCCTGGCGAGCGCCTCGGGCAGCATCCGGTCGCGCGCCATCACGAAGAAGATGCGGCTCTGCCCGAACAGGAAGGCGAGGATCACCGTCGGCAGCGCGATCACCGCGGTGCCGCGCAGGAAGTCGGCGATCACGGGCTGGCCGATATCGACCAGGATCACCGCGAGCGGCTCGCTGCTGGCGGCGAAGCGCGAATAGTGCATCGCCCCGACCGCGGCGAGGCCGACCAGCATGTAGATGGCGACGCACGCCACCATCGATCCGACGATGCCGATCGCCAGGTCGCGCCCCGGATTCTTGGTCTCCTCCGCCGCCGTGGAAATGGCATCGAAGCCGTAAAAGGCGAAGAACATGATCGATGCGGCGACCATCACCCCGCGCTCCACGCCGTCGCCGCCATGATGCTTGCCGAAGCCATAGGGGCTGAAGGGCTCCATATTGGCGGCGTCGAAATGCGGCAGGGCAACCGCCACGAACAAAGCGAGCGCGGCGATCTTCAGCACGACCAGGATCGCGTTGAGCGTCGCGCTCTCGCGCGTGCCGACGCACAGCAGCCCGGCGACCACCGCGATGATGAACAGGGCGGGCAGGTTGAAGCCCCATTCGGCCACCTGCCAGCCCGCCATGGCCGGGCCGTGCGTCAGCGCCGCGGGCAAATGGATGCCGTGATCGAGCAGGAACCCGTTGCCATAGCCCGACCAGCCGACCGCCACCGTCGCCACCACCAGCGTATATTCGGCGAGCAGGCTCCATCCGACCACCCAGGCGATGATCTCGCCGAGCACGGCATAGCTATAGGTATAGGCGCTGCCCGATGCGGGCATCATCGTCGCCATCTCGGCATAGGCGAGCGCGGCGCAGGCGCAGATCGCCCCGGCAACGGCGAAGGACAGGATCACCGCGGGCCCGGCGCGCTCGGCACCGATGCCGATCAGCGTCAATATGCCCGTGCCGACGATGGCGCCGACCCCCATCGCGACCAGATGCGGCCAGGAAAGCGTGCGGGCCAATTGATGCTCGGGCGGGCGATCTTCCGCCGCCACGATCGGCTTCAAACGGAACAGGCTGGCCATCGACGCTCCCCCTCGGCTTGTTTCGCAACAGCCTATCGCCGGGCCGGCGCATGCGCCAGCCCGGGGAGCGATCGGCGAGGGTTTCGGCGCTTAGCTGAAGGAGGCGCGCAGGCGGGCCTTGCCGTCCTTGCTCAGGCTCGGCTCGAGATAGAGCGAAGCCTGGCCGAGATCGGCATGCGAAACCTTGTGGAGCCCGGCCGCGGGAACCGCATCGCCACGCACCTCGAACACGGTGGTGAAATTGTGCTTGCGGGCCCTGCCGGCGGGCTGACGATTGCCCGGCTTCACCGCGACGAGGCGCATCGGCGTGCCGTTGACCGCGAAGGTCTGGCCGACCTGCGCCTGCCAATCGTCGAGATCCTGCATTGCGAAAGGCTTGGCGCTGGCGACGGGCACGGCGCCCGGCAGCATAGAAGCGAGAACGGCGCCGCCAGCGATCAGCTGGCGCCGCGACGGCGCGAAATCATACGGCATGCAAAACCCCTCTTGCGACCCGAGGATCGTTTTTTTCGATCCTGACAATCATGCTGGACTCGCGCGCGCCGGACGTCAATCGCCGTTATGCGGCAACGCATCATCCATTATGGATTCGAGTCACAATTCGGGACGGCTATTTCGCCGCGGGACACTTCGCTCCGCTCGCGACCCACGCCCTGCTCAACTCGCCAAATTGAGCCTGCGATCCCGGCGCCGGCGCACGGCCCGCTCCCGGGTCCCAGCCCCAGCTGATCAGCCTGTCCTTCGCGTTATGCTCGGTGAGCTGGGCAAGCGTCCTGCCGCCGTTGCGCTTCGGATCCTTGAGCTGCTCGCAGATCTCGGCGAGCGACTTGCCCTCCCACGCCATCGATGCGGGCGCCAGATGCCAGTCCGGATGCCCGGGCATGCTGCTCTTGCCCCCCGCAAAGGCGACGTTGCGCGGCCCATGGCAGGCCGCGCATTCGAGCCCGGGCGCGCCATGCCCGTCGGGCCCGCGCGTCACTGGCGGGTCGTGCGGCGTCATCGCCTCACCCTGGTTGGGCCGGTCGGTGCGCGGGTGGCAGTTGAGGCAGCGCGGGTGCTGGAGCACCTTGCCCATCTCCTCGAACAGCGCGACCGAACGCGCATCCTTGTCGGCAATCGACGCAAAGGCGCTCACGGGCCTGAGCCCCGCCTCCTGCTGCGCCGAGGCGGTGATCGCCAGCGCCAGCGCCGCGCCGCCGAGCGCGATCAGTCCCGCCTTCATACCCGGCCTCCCACGCTGAACGGCAGCCGTCGCACCACCTTGCCCGTCAGGTTGCGCCAGGCATTGGCGACCGCGGGCGCGACCGGCGGCAGCCCCGGCTCGCCCACCCCGCGCGGATGTGCGCCGGACTCGATGATCGCCACCTCTACCTCGGGCATCTCGCCGATCCGAAGCGAGCGATAGGTATCGAAATTGCTCTGCTGGACGATCCCGCCCTCGCCGAGCACGATCTCGCCATAGAGTGCGTGGCCGAGCCCATAGCCGATCCCGCCCTCCATCTGCGCGCGGATGATATTGGGATTGACCGCCACCCCGCAATCGACCGCACACCAGATCTTGTGCACCTTGGGCAGCCCGTCGGGGCCTTTCGACACCTCGGCCACCTGCGCCACATAGGTCCCGAAGCTGAAATGCGCCGCCACGCCCCGCGCACGGCCCTCGGGCGGCTTGCTCCCCCATTTGGCGATCTCGGCGGCCTTGCGCAGCACCGCCTTCATCCGCTCGTCATGCATCAGCGCGAGCCGGCCCTCGACCGGATCCTTTTTCCCCCGCTCGAGCATCTGATCGAGGAAGGTCTCCATCGCATAGGCCGTGTGGGTATTCCCCACCGAGCGCCACCAGAGCGTCGGCACCCCGCCTTCCATGATGTGCTGGCCGACATAATGGTTGGGGAATCTATAGCTGCTCTCGGCGGCCCCCTCGGTGATCGACCCGTCGATCCCCTTCTGAATGCCCATGAATTCCATCGGCGTGCCCTTGAACGCCGATTGCGCCGCGACGACGTGATCCCAGCTGATGATCTCGCCATTGCCGTCGAGCCCGCCGCGCACCGTGTGGACGACCAGTGGACGGTAGAAGCCCCCCATCAGGTCGTTCTCGCGCGTCCAGACATGTTTCACTGGGACCTTGCCTCCCCATGCCTTGAACACGCTCGCCGCCTCGACGCCGAACTCCATCCCCGGCGACACGCGCCGCCCGAAGCTCCCGCCGGCATATTGCTCGTGCAGCACGACCTTGTCGGGCTTCACGCCCAGCACCGCGGCGATCGCGCCCATCTCGCCCACCTGGAACTGGCTGCCCATCCAGACATGGACCTCGTCGCCCTGCATCTCGATCACCGCGTCGAGCGTCTCCATCGGCGCATGGGCGAGATAGGGGAAGCAATAGACCGCCTCGAGCTTGCCCGCCGCGCCCTTGAACGCGGCCTTGGCATCGCCGCTCGCCTCGACCTGAACGCCCGGTTCCTCGGTCTTCTCGGCGAACTGGGCATAGAGTTCCTCGGTCGACCGTTTCTCCGCCTTGGAGAGGTCCCACTCGACCCGAAGCGCCGCGCGGCCCTGCATCGCCGCCCAGGTGTCGCGGGCATAGACGGCCACGCCCTGTGGGATCGGCTTGACCCCCAGCACGCCGTTCACCGCCATCGCCGCGCTGACATCGACCTTGCCGACCTTGCCGCCGAACAAGGGCGGATGGAGGATCGCGCTGTACACCATCCCCGGCCGCCGCACATCCATCGTGAACTGCGCCGCGCCGGTCGATTTGGCGACGCTGTCGATCTTGGGCGTATCGCGCCCGATCAGCGTGAACTGGTCGGGCGTCTTGAGAACGGGTTTCTCGGGCGGCTTGAGCAAGGCGGCCTCGCCCGCCAGCTCGCCAAAACTCGCCTTGTTGTCGCCATGGCTGACCACGCCCCTGGCCACCTTCACCTCGCCCACGGCCACGCCCCAGCGCTTCGCCCCCGCCTCGGCCAGCATCGCCCGCGCCGAGGCCCCGGCGCCGCGCATCTGCTCCCAGCTGTTTGCGATCGCCGAGGAGCCGCCGGTGCCCATCGTCCCGAAATAGAGATTCTTGTAGAGCGCATCGTTGGCGGGCGAGAATTCCACCCGGACCTGGCTCCAGTCGGCATCCATCTCATCGGCGACGATCGTGGCGAGCCCGGTCGCGGGCCCCTGTCCCATCTCGACATGCTTGATGATGATGGTGACCAGATTGTCGGGGCTCACGCGCACGAACGCGTTCGGCGCGAACGGCGCATCGGGCAGCGCCCTGGCCGCGCGGCCCGCGGCCGGCAGCGCCACCCCGAGCACCAGCCCGGTGGATTTGAGCAAGCCGCGGCGGGTAGGCGTGATGGCGTTCATGGCGTTCAGCCCTCCACCATCGCGGCGGCGTCGTGGATCGCCTGCCTGATCCGCACATAGGTCGCGCAGCGGCAGAGATTCCCCGCCATCGCATTGTCGATATCGGTATCGCTCGGCTTCTTCTTCGCCTTGAGCAGTCCGATCGCCGACATCACCTGCCCCGACTGGCAGAAGCCGCATTGCGGCACGTCGATCGCCACCCAGGCCTTCTGCACCGCCTTGGCCTCGGCGCCCTCGACGCCTTCGATGGTCGTCACCTTCTTGCCCGCGACCATGCCGACGGGCGTCACGCACGATCGCCGATTCTTGCCCTCGAGATGCACGGTGCACGCGCCGCACTGCGCGATGCCGCAGCCATATTTGGTGCCGGTGAGCCCCAGATGATCGCGCAGCACCCAAAGAAGCGGCGTTTCGGGATCGCCGTCGAAACTGGCGGGCTTGCCGTTGAGCGTGAAGTCGGTGGGCATCGGGCCTCCATTGGCGCTGCGCAGCCAACGTTAGCGAGCCGAATGGATCGGGCGAAGCGGAAAATCAGGCTCCGACGACGATCCCCGAATAGCCCGGCAGCATATCGAGCCCCGCCCCGTTCACCGCCACAAGGATCTCACCATCGCCATCCCACGCCACCGGCTCCGCTCCCAGATTGAATGCACAGCGCAGCCCGCCCCGCTCGAACACCAGCACCGCATCGTCCGCCCGCGTCACGACCAGCGGCCCGGTCACCAGCTCGGGCCTCGCCTTGCGCAACGCGATCAGCCGCCGGGTCAGATTGAGCATCGACTCCGCATCCCCCTGCTGCCGGTCCACCGCCATCGCAGGATGATCCGCCCCCAAGGGCAACCACGGCTTGCCCGTCGAGAACCCCGCATTCGGTGCCTCCGCCACCCAGGGCATCGGCGTCCGCGCCCCGTCGCGCCCCAGCGTCAACGGCCAGGTCGCGATCGCCTCGGGGTCCTGCAGGTCCTCGAAGCCGATCTCGACCTGGGTCAGCCCCAATTCTTCGCCCTGATAGAGGAACGGGTTCCCCCGCAGGCAGAGCAGCAACAACATCTTCACCCGCGCAAAGGCCGTGCGATGCTCAGCCGCCATCCAGCGCGACACCGCCCGCGGCGCGTCATGATTCTCGAACGCCCAGCTCGGCCAGCCACCCTCCGCCTCGGGCCATTTCGCCATCGCATCGCGCACCAGCGCCGGCGTCAGCCGGTCGGCATAGAGGAAGTTGAAGCCATAGGCCGAGCTCAGCCGCCCCGGCGCTGTGTATTCGTGCATCTCCTTCTCGGGCGACCGCCCGACCACCTCCGCCACCGTGAAACGCTCGCCATAGCCGTCGAGCACCCCGCGCAGCCGCTCGAAGAATTCCGGCAGGTCGGGCTGGTTGCGCGTGTAGGTCGGCAGCTGGAAGTCCGAAGACCGCGTCCGCTTGCCTCCCGTGTCCGGCGCCGGCGGATTATCCCTCAGCGCCGCATCATGCGCCGCGAAGTTGATCGCATCGAGCCGGAACCCGTCCACCCCCCGATCCAGCCAGAAGCGCGCGGTATCCAGCGCCGCCTCGATCACCTCGGGATTGTGGAAGTTGAGGTCGGGTTGCTCGGCCAGGAAATTGTGGAGGTAATATTGCCCCCGCCGCCCGTCCCATTGCCAGGCCGGTCCGCCGAACACCGATTGCCAGTTATTGGGCGGCGACCCATCCGCCTTGGGATCGGCCCAGACATACCAGTCGGCCTTGGGGTTATCACGGCTCGCCCGGCTCTCGACGAACCAGGCATGCCGGTCGCTCGAATGCGAATAGACCTGATCGATGATCACGCGCAGCCCCAGCGCATGCGCCCGCGCGATCAGCGCGTCGAAATCGGCGAGCGTCCCGAATACGGGATCGACGTCGCGATAGTCCGACACGTCATACCCGAAATCCTTCATCGGCGAGGTGAAGAAGGGCGACAGCCACACGCAATCCACCCCCAGCGACGCCACATGATCGAGATGCGCGGTGATGCCGGCCAGGTCGCCGATCCCGTCGCCATTCGAGTCGGCGAAGCTGCGCGGATAGATCTGATAGACGACGGCGCCCCGCCACCATTCGTGCCCGGTCATGGCGTGAGGATAAGCCCGAATGCCCGCCCGGCCTAGCCACCGTTGCAAGTCTTGCGTTTCGTACTATCCTGTCCGCAGCAACTAGGGGCACGATATGGACCGACGGCAATTTCTGGCAAGCGCCGCGGCGCTCGGCGTCAGCGGCATCTGGGCATCGCGATCCGCAGCATCCCCCTCGCGCATCCCATGGCGCGAGGACCGCAAGCTCTACCCCCAGGGCGTCGCCTCGGGCGACCCGGACGACCATAGCGTGATCCTCTGGACCCGCCGCCCGTTCGACCAGGGCGAGAGCCAGACCCTCACCGTCGAAGTCGCTCGCGATCCCGATTTCCGCCGCGTCGTCGCCACCGCCAAGGCCCCCGTCCTCGCCGCCGCCGACTGGACCTGCCGCGCCATGGTTGGCGGCCTCGCGCCCGCCACGACATACTGGTACCGCTTCACCGATGCGAGCGGCGCCGGCAGCCGCATCGGCCGCACCATCACCGCGCCGCGCGCCAGCGATCCCCGCCCGGTCCGCTTCGCCTTCGTCTCGTGCAACAGCGTCAACGAGGGCGCGCAAAACGCCTATGCCCGGATGATCTGGGAGGACGAGCGCGCGCCCGCCGACCGCAAGCTCGGCTTCGTCCTCCACTTGGGCGACTTCATCTACGAGGTCGTCGAATATCCCGACGAGGTGCAGCATCGCTATGCCCGCACCGTCTACGATCTCGGCAAGATCCCCGACGCGCGCAAGGTCGGCAATTTCCACGTCCCCACCACGCTCGCCGGCTATCGCCACGTCTATCAGGCGCATATCAACGATCCCGACATCCAGGATGCCCGCGCGCATTTTCCGTGGGTCTGCATCGGCGATAATCACGAATGGTCGTGGCAGGGCTGGCAGAGCTTCATCAAATACGGGAACAAGGTCGAGCCCGCGCAGCCGCTGCGCGTCGCCGCCAACCAGGCCTGGTGGGAATACGTCCCCGCGCGCGTCCGCAAGGCCTCGGGCCCCGGGCTCGACCAGTTCGGCCCGCCAACGGTCGAGAAGGCGCCCATCGAAACCTTCGACGAGCACGGCTTCGCCACCGAGCCCAACAGTGTCGCCGCTATCGCCAGCATGACCGCCTATCGCGCGATGCGCTACGGCCGCCACATCGACCTGATCCTCACCGACCTCCACAGCTACAAGGCGGCCGACCCCACCGACCGGCCCGAGGCCCAGGCGCTCGATTCGGGCGATTTTCCGGTCCTCCCCCAGGAATGGCTGGAGATCGTCGATGGCGGCCGCGCCTATGCCGGCGGCAATCCCCCCGCGGCCATCGCGATCGGCGACAAGACCATCCCCAATTTCCGAAAAGACGAACCCGCCCACACCGTGCTCGGCCGCGAGCAGAAGGCGTGGCTCAAGCAGCGCCTCACCGCCTCCACCGCGACCTGGAAGATCTGGGGCCTCACCAACGCCCCGCTCGACCAGCGCACCGATGCGCAGAACATTCCGGCCGAGCTGGTGAAGCAAAAATGGATGGGCAAGGATTACGGCAACTTCGGCAACGGCGATTTCAGCAACGCCTATGCCGAGCGCGCCGAGATCTACAACCTGATCCGCGACCGCAAGATCCCGGGCTTCGTCACGGTCTCGGGCGACCGTCACAGTTTCTGGGCGGGCTATGCCGCCCCCGCTTTGCCCCCCGCGGAGTTCAAGCCCGTCGGCCTCAGCTTCATCACCGGCTCGATCTCCGCGCCGGGGATGGGTGAGGCGGTCGAGTTCTACAAGGAATTCCCCCTGCGCCCGCTGTTCGTGCGCAAGGTCGAAGGCGCCGAGCCCGAGCACACCTGCAACCTCACGATCAAGCGCGGCGTCCGCGCGGCGCTAGAATATGCCGCGAGCGGCGACATCGAAAAGGCGCGCGCGCTCACCAATCCCGGCGTCGCGCCCCATGTCGAATTCGTCGACATGGCCGGCCACGGCTATTCGGTCGTCACCGCCGGCCCGGAGGCGATCGAAACCGAATTCGTCTGCATCGTCCGCCCGATCGCTCGCGCGACCACGCCGGACGGCGGCCCCCTGCGCTACCGCGTGACGCACCGGGCGCAGATGTGGCGGCCGGGCGCCAGGCCGAAACTCGAGCAGCGGGTGATCGAGGGGGATCCGAAGCTGTCGGTTTGATTTCGGACGATGACGCTGGCGTGCAAGCCGAGTAGCGTTAAGAGATGGCCGAGGGCATCGCTGCAGATTGGATCACCAAGATTGCAGCTTGGGCGGCGGTCGAACCGTTGGTACTTGAGGTTTATGTGTTCGGCTCTCGCGCCCGAGGAGATCATCGAACGGAAAGCGATTTAGATCTCGCTCTGCTGATCGAGGATGGCGATTGCGGCGAAAGCTTAGCCCATTGGACATGCGAGGCCGAGCGCTGGCGTGAGGCCCTAACAGCCGCGCTGCCTGTCACGGTCGATCTTCAGGTGATGCAGACCGACGACGGCGTGGTGATGCCCGCCGTGCAGCGTGAAGGAATGCTAATTTATCGCGCGGCGAGGACTTGATCGCGCAAGAAGGTTCCCTCGCGGATTTGGAAGCTTCTGACGGCTTTGCCGGCGCTTAGTTACAACGCCGAAAAGTCGATCGGCCCGTCCTTGTCCAACGTCCGCGACTGATCCGCCATCGGATATTTGAGCCCCGTCGCGCAGTTGAACAGCAGCGCCTTGTCGTCCGGCGAGATCAGTCCCTCGCCCAGCGCCTTGCGCCAGGCCGCCAGCGTCGCCCCGCCCTCGGGGCAGAGCAGCAGCCCGTCGAGCCGCGCGGCATCGTCCACCGCCGCGACGATCGCCTCGTCGCTCACCGCCATCGCGAACCCGCCGCTCTCGCGTACTGCATCCAAGATCAGGAAATCCCCCACCGCCTGCGGTACGCGGATGCCCATCGCGATCGTGTGCGCGTCGTTCCAGCGGGTCGCGTGGCGCTCGCCGGCCTCCCAAGCGCGCACCATCGGCGCGCAGCCCTCGGCCTGCACCGCAACCATGTGCGGTCTCTTTGATCCTATCCAGCCCAGCGCCTCCATCTCGGCAAACGCCTTCCACATGCCGATCAGCCCGGTGCCGCCGCCGGTGGGGTAGAAGATCACATCGGGCAATTCCCAGCCGAGCTGTTCGGCCAGCTCGAGCCCCATCGTCTTTTTGCCCTCGATCCGGTACGGCTCCTTGAGCGTCGACAGGTCGAACCAGCCATTGGCCTCCTTCCCCGCCGCGACCAGCTTGCCGCAATCGTCGATCAGCCCGTTGACGCGATAGACGCGCGCGCCCTGCGCTGCGATCTCGCGGACATTGATCTCGGGCGTGTCGGCGGGGCAGAAGATCACGCTCTCGATCCCCACCCGGCTCGCATAGGCCGCCGCGGCGGCACCCGCATTGCCGTTGGTCGGCATCGCGATGGTGGTGACGCCCAGCTCCTTCGCCATCGAGATCGCCATCACGAGCCCGCGCGCCTTAAACGAGCCGGTCGGCAGCCGGCCCTCGTCCTTGACCCACAGATTTGCTGCACCCTTGCTGCGCCCGATTTGGTCGAGCGAAATGATCGGCGTGGCATTCTCGCCCAGGCTGACGATATTCTCGGTCCGCCGCACCGGCAGCAACTCGCGGTACCGCCAAAGGTCCGCCGGCCTTCCGGCAAGTGCCTGTTTCGTCAGAACTTGCCCAGCCTTTTCAAGATCATACCGCACCAGCAGCGGTCGCCCGACGCGCGACAGGCCGTGCAGCATATCCGCAGCATAATGCTCCCCCGTCATCGCGCATTCGAGATGCGTGACGAAGGTCGGCCGGTCGCTGGTCAGGTTGGCGTCGTGCCGCAGCGCCGCGGTCACTGCTTCGCGCACGCCATGATCGTCTGCGCTTCCGCGGACTCGACATCCTCGCCCGCGGTCACCTCATAGAGCTGCGACCAGTTCTTGCCCGTGACGAACAGCCGCTTGCCCGCCGCGTCATAGGCGATCCCGTTGGCGACATCGTCGCGCCCCGGATTGGCCGGCCCGAGCGTGGTGACGTCGAGGAAACCGAGCACATGGCCGGTCTTGGGATCGATCCGCGCGATCAGATCGGTCTGCCAGATATTGGCGTAGATCTCGCCATCGACCCATTCGAGTTCGTTGAGATTCTTGACCGGGCACCCCTCCGCGGTCACCTCGAGCGTGCCGGTCGGCTTCATCGTCTCGGGATCGAGGAAGCGCAGGGTCGAGCTGCCGTCGCTCATGATGATGCGGGTGCCGTCCTGCGTCATCCCCCAGCCCTCGCCCTTGTACGAGAATTCGCCGCGCTGCGCGAAGTCGTTGGCGCCGTAGATGAAGCCCTTTTCGTCCTTCCAGGTGAGCTGGTAGATTCGGTCCTTCCACCCGACGATCCCCTCGCCGAAATAGGGCGGCGGCATTTCCTGCGACTGGACCACCGCGCCGGTCTCGGGCGTGACCTTGCGGAAACCCGAACTCCCCTCCTCGCCCGTGCTCTCGAAGAAATAGCCGCCCTGGAAATAGAGCCCCTCGGTGAAGGCCTGATCGTCGTGTGGCATCGCCTTGACGACCTTGACCGCCTGGATCCGCACGCCCTTGGCACCCCCGGAGAAGACGACGAACCAGACCGCGACGGCGATGACCGCCAGCGCGAGGACGATGATGAGAATCCGCTTGTTCTTCATGGCCGCGATAAGGCCGTCCGGAGGCTTGGCTGTCAATCGCGGCGCGGCGGATTCTCAGGCCCCAAACGCAACAAAGCCCGCCGGAGGGCCGGCGGGCTTTGTTGATCGAGGCGCGATGGTTGCGGGGAGCGAGGCGACGCATGATGCGGGGCATCATGCCAAAGCCGAGCTGATTTGAACCTGCGACCTTCAGGTTATGAACCTGACGAGGCGAAGGCACCAAGGGCCATGCGGGGCGTGGTCCGACCGCCTTCGCGGACAGCGGCTGCGCCACAAATACGACAAAACCCGCCAGTCCGGAGGACTGACGGGCTTGAATGTGACCTATTGGTTGCGGGGACAGGATTTGAACCTGTGACCTTCAGGTTATGAGCCTGACGAGCTACCGGACTGCTCCACCCCGCGCCAATAGCGCGATCGGAGGCCACACCTCTGACATTGTGAATGGGTTCTTCCAGGGAAACTTTCCTCCCAGCGCACACCGGCTGCAATGCCTGGCGACGACCTACTCTTCCATCGCTTGAGCGATAGTACCATCGGCGCTGTCTGGTTTCACGGCCGAGTTCGGGATGGGATCGGGTGGGTCACAGACGCTATAGCCACCAAGCAATGAAGCCGGTGTAAGCTGGGATTGGGTTTCAAATCGATACCGTGCACTTGGTAAGATGTTCGTAATACGGGCTGCGATGATCATCACACCCAACGCCACACTGAGCCAAGGCCCAATGCTGACATTGATGGTGGAACTCTCAAGCGCGAATAGGACAATTAGTACTGGTTAGCTCCACAAGTTACCCTGCTTCCACATCCAGTCTATCAAGGTGATGGTCTATCACCGTCCTAAGAAATCTTATCTCGAGGGAGGCTTCCCGCTTAGATGCTTTCAGCGGTTATCCCGTCCATACATAGCTACCCTGCTGCGCCGTTGGCACGACGACAGGTACACCAGAGGTATGTTCAACCCGGTCCTCTCGTACTAGGGTCAACTCCTCTCAAATTTCGACGCCCACGGCAGATAGGGACCAAACTGTCTCGCGACGTTCTGAACCCAGCTCACGTACCACTTTAATTGGCGAACAGCCAAACCCTTGGGACCTGCTCCAGCCCCAGGATGTGATGAGCCGACATCGAGGTGCCAAACGATTCCGTCGATATGAGCTCTTGGGAATCATCAGCCTGTTATCCCCGGCGTACCTTTTATCCGTTGAGCGATGGCCCTTCCACGAGGGACCACCGGATCACTATGACCGACTTTCGTCTCTGCTCGACTTGTCAGTCTCGCAGTCAGGCTGGCTTATGCCATTGCACTCTAACAGCCGGTTTCCAACCGGCCTGAGCCAACCTTCGCGCGCCTCCGTTACTCTTTAGGAGGCGACCGCCCCAGTCAAACTACCCGCCACAGAGGGTCCCCGAACCAGTTTCATGGTCCTGGGTTAGACATCAGAAAACAACAGGGTGGTATTTCACATTGTGGCTCCGCACGGGCTGGCGCCCATGTTTCAAAGCCTCCCACCTATTCTACACAATTATTTCCTAATGCCACTCTGAAGCTGCAGTAAAGGTGCACGGGGTCTTTCCGTCTAACCGCGGGTACTCCGCATCTTCACGGAGAATTCAATTTCGCTGAGCATGTCCTGGAGACAGTGGGGAAGTCGTTACGCCATTCGTGCAGGTCGGAACTTACCCGACAAGGAATTTCGCTACCTTAGGACCGTTATAGTTACGGCCGCCGTTTACCTGGGCTTCATTTCGGAGCTTGCACCCCTCCACTTAACCTTCAGGCACCGGGCAGGCGTCAGGCCCTATACGTCGTCTTGAAGCCGACTTAGCAGAGCCCTGTGTTTTTGCTAAACAGTCGCTACCCCCTGGCCTGTGCCCCCTCAACCTGCTTGCGCAAGATGAGGGCCTCCTTCTTCCGAAGGTACGGAGGCAATTTGCCGAGTTCCTTCAGGACACTTCTCTCAAGCGCCTTGGTATACTCTACCTGACCACCTGTGTCGGTTTCGGGTACGGTCTATACGGTGGGGCTATTTCCTGGGACCCCTTCGAAGCACGTCCAATCCGATAAGGACGTACAACACACGGGATCCGTCACACACCACCAGGCCCACGAATATTAACGTGGTTCCCATCGACTACCCCCTTCGGGCTCGTCTTAGGGGCCGGCTCACCCTGCGCGGATTAGCCTTGCGCAGGAACCCTTGGTCTTTCGGCGAAAGGGCATCTCACCCTTTTTATCGCTACTCATGTCTGCATTCGCACTTCCGATACCTCCACGGTCCATTACCAGACCGCTTCATCGGCTTACGGAACGCTCCGCTACCGCGTGTAGTAAACTACACACCCTAAGCTTCGGTGCACGTCTTTAGCCCCGATACATCTTCGCCGCAGGAACCCTTATTTAGACCAGTGAGCTGTTACGCTTTCTTTAAAGGATGGCTGCTTCTAAGCCAACCTCCTGGTTGTTTTGGGATTCCCACATGCTTTCCCACTTAGACGTGACTTGGGGACCTTAGCTGTAGGTCAGGGCTGTTTCCCTTTTGACGACGGACCTTAGCACCCGCCGTCTGTCTCCCGGATAGTACTCGTAGGTATTCGGAGTTTGGTTAGGTTTGGTAGATCTCGCGACCCCCTAGCCCATCCAGTGCTCTACCCCCTACGGTATTCATCCGAGGCTCTACCTCAATAGATTTCGCGGAGAACCAGCTATTTCCCGGCTTGATTGGCCTTTCACCCCTAAACACAACTCATCCGATAATTTTTCAACATTAATCGGTTCGGTCCTCCAGTGAGTGTTACCCCACCTTCAACCTGGTCATGCCTAGATCGCCGGGTTTCGGGTCTAATGCATCGAACTCAGTCGCCCTATTCAGACTCGCTTTCGCTGCGCCTACACCTAACGGCTTAAGCTTGCTCGATACACTAAGTCACAGACCCATTATGCAAGAGGTACGCTGTCACCCCTCAAGAGGGCTCCAACTGATTGTAGGCAATCCGTTTCAGGTACTGTTTCACTCCCCTCATCGGGGTGCTTTTCACCTTTCCCTCACGGTACTAGTTCGCTATCGGTCATGTACGAGTATTTAGGCTTAGAGGGTGGTCCCCCTATGTTCAGACAGGATTACACGTGTCCCGCCCTACTCAAGTCCTTGATCATCACTTTCGCATACGGGGCTGTCACCCGCTATGGCGCTACTTTCCAGAAGCTTCTGCTAGTTGAAATCAAGGCACTGGCCTGGTCCGCGTTCGCTCGCCACTACTAACGGAATCTCGGTTGATGTCTTTTCCTCCAGGTACTGAGATGTTTCAGTTCCCCGGGTTCGCTTCACCAAAGCTATTTTATTCACTTCGGTGATACCTTTCCCAATTAACTCGGACGACCATTGCTGGCCTTCTGAATTAATTGGTGAAGGTGGGTTTCCCCATTCGGAAATCTGCGGGTCAAAGGTTGCTCACACCTCACCGCAGCTTATCGCAGCGTGCCACGTCCTTCATCGCCTGTACATGCCAAGGCATCCACGAATTGCCCTTACCTCACGCTTGAGAGTCCACACCACCAACGACAACACTGGGTTGGCCAAAGACCAACCAAAACTCGGCAGAGCAGTGAAGCGCAGTATCTTGGTGCGGATGTTTATCTCAGCTCGTATTCGATCGACGACGCTCCCTCAGTCCGAAGACTGCTGAAACCGGCGCCGATCACGGCATCGATTTGAAAAACCCATTCACAATGTCAAAGACCGCTTGCGGCCCGTAGGCCGCGACATGCTGCGCACAATGTGTGCAGCAATTTCGTTTCTTCATCCCTGGATCTGATTAGCGTGGTGGAGCCTATCGGGATCGAACCGATGACCTCAAGCTTGCAAAGCTAGCGCTCTCCCAACTGAGCTAAGGCCCCGTCAGCGCGCTTTGGCTGCAAGCCACCTGCCTGAGCGATGGTGGGCCGAGTAGGAGTTGAACCTACGACCTCACGCTTATCAGGCGTGCGCTCTAACCACCTGAGCTACCGGCCCCACCGCATACCCGAACCGGCCATAAAGGCCGCGGGCGGCGTGAGCCAGCTCAGGCACCTGCCTCCGAAGAGGCAGTATCCAGTGATGAAGGGACATGAGGACGGCGGCTATGTTCTTTGGAATGGAGGAAGCTCTTCCACGAAGCTCAACTAATGGCCGAGGTTCGCGGCGCTTTCCGCCGATATCCTTAGAAAGGAGGTGATCCAGCCGCAGGTTCCCCTACGGCTACCTTGTTACGACTTCACCCCAGTCGCTAAGCCCACCGTGGTCGCCTGCCTCTCTTGCGAGTTAGCGCAACGCCTTCGGGTGAACCCAACTCCCATGGTGTGACGGGCGGTGTGTACAAGGCCTGGGAACGTATTCACCGCGGCATGCTGATCCGCGATTACTAGCGATTCCGCCTTCATGCTCTCGAGTTGCAGAGAACAATCCGAACTGAGACAAGTTTTGGAGATTAGCTCACCCTCGCGGGATTGCTGCCCACTGTACTTGCCATTGTAGCACGTGTGTAGCCCAGCGCGTAAGGGCCATGAGGACTTGACGTCATCCCCACCTTCCTCCGGCTTATCACCGGCGGTTACTTTAGAGTACCCAACTAAATGATGGCAACTAAAGTCGAGGGTTGCGCTCGTTGCGGGACTTAACCCAACATCTCACGACACGAGCTGACGACAGCCATGCAGCACCTGTGTGATAGCCAGCCTAACTGAAGGGATCCATCTCTGGAACCCATACTATCCATGTCAAACGCTGGTAAGGTTCTGCGCGTTGCTTCGAATTAAACCACATGCTCCACCGCTTGTGCAGGCCCCCGTCAATTCATTTGAGTTTTAACCTTGCGGCCGTACTCCCCAGGCGGATAACTTAATGCGTTAGCTGCGCCACCTAAGTACCAAGTACCCAGACAGCTAGTTATCATCGTTTACGGCGTGGACTACCAGGGTATCTAATCCTGTTTGCTCCCCACGCTTTCGCACCTCAGCGTCAATACCAGTCCAGTGAGCCGCCTTCGCCACTGGTGTTCTTCCGAATATCTACGAATTTCACCTCTACACTCGGAATTCCACTCACCTCTCCTGGATTCAAGCGATGCAGTCTAAAAGGCAGTTCTGGAGTTGAGCTCCAGGCTTTCACCTCTTACTTACAAAGCCGCCTACGTGCGCTTTACGCCCAGTAATTCCGAATAACGCTAGCTCCCTCCGTATTACCGCGGCTGCTGGCACGGAGTTAGCCGGAGCTTATTCTCCCGGTACTGTCATTATCATCCCGGGTAAAAGAGCTTTACAACCCTAAGGCCTTCATCACTCACGCGGCATTGCTGGATCAGGCTTTCGCCCATTGTCCAATATTCCCCACTGCTGCCTCCCGTAGGAGTCTGGGCCGTGTCTCAGTCCCAGTGTGGCTGATCATCCTCTCAGACCAGCTAAGGATCGTCGCCTTGGTGAGCCTTTACCTCACCAACTAGCTAATCCTACGCGGGCTCATCCCTGGGCGATAAATCTTTGGTCTTGCGACATCATCCGGTATTAGCACTCCTTTCGGAGAGTTATTCCGAACCCAAGGGTAGATTCCCACGCGTTACGCACCCGTGCGCCACTAAGGCCGAAGCCTTCGTTCGACTTGCATGTGTTAGGCATGCCGCCAGCGTTCATTCTGAGCCATGATCAAACTCTCAAGTTTATGTACGATACGAGCGAGGTGGAATGCCCTGCCCGAACCGCTCATTTCAAGGAGCCGCTCTGCACAAAATTCAATTCACGTATGGAAACGTGTAAGGACATGTAAGAGCGACTTAGCTTTTTTACCGAGTATCCAACGCCTTGAAGCCGTTGGACCCGGGGCCGCCGCCCACATGTCCCTTCATCTAAAATCACAATGTCAAAGAGCGCAAAAGACCGACGCCTTACCGTACCCCTTTTTTAGTGGGGCGGTCTGGCGCCTGGTTTTTGGTGACCGTAGAAGCGAACCGTGTGGCCCGTCGCTGCGGTGGAGGGGCATATATGTGGGGGGTTTGATTCGGTCAACAGCGTTTTGCAATTTTATGTCGCTTTTTCTCCAACACCCCCAAAACCCACGGAAATCCGCGCTTTACGCGCCGTAAACACGTGCTGTGGCATTAGCGCCGGGTGACCGAAACCACCGCCGCCAATCCGAATCAGCCGTCCGAATCGCTGCGCGATCAGGTGCGCAGCGCCGTGATCTGGCGATCGGGCACCCAGATTCTCGGCCAGATCATCACCTGGGCCTCCACCTTCCTCGTGATTCGCATCCTCAGCCCCAGCGACTACGGGCTGTTCGCGATGACCCAGGTGATCCTGGTGCTGCTCAACATGCTCAACGGCTATGGCCTCGCGAGCGCGCTGGTGCGGCGCGGAGACGCGGACCGCCACGCCCAGCGCCAGCTGTTCGGCATGCTCATCCTGCTCAACGGCGCGCTTGCGCTGGCACAGTTCCTCGCCGCCCCGCTCGCCGCCGCCTATTATCGCCAGCCGATCGTGACGCAGCTGCTCCACGTCCAGGCGCTGCTCTATCTGGCGACGCCCTTCATCGCCCTCCCCTATGCACTGCTCGCGCGCGCGATGGATTTCCGCAAGCAGGCGCAGGTCAACCTGTTCTCCGCGCTCGCCGGCGCCTTCACCGCGCTCGCGGGCGCGCTTTCGGGGCTCGGCGTCTGGACGCTCGTCCTCGCCCCGCTCGCGCTCTTCTTCACCCGCGCGATCGGCATGACCATCGCGGCACGTTCGCTGATGTGGCCGAGCTTCGATTTCCGCGGCGCGGGCGACATCGCGCGCTACGGGGGCGTGATGGCGGCGGGGCAGATCTTCTGGTTCCTGCAGAGCCAGGCCGATGTGTTCATCGCCGGCCGCATGTTCTCGCCGCACGAGCTGGGCATTTACACCACCAGCCTGTTCCTCACCCAGATCTTCGTCTCGAAGTTCGTCCCCCCGCTCAACGAGGTCGCCTTCTCGGCCTATGCCCGGATGCAGCATGAAGCGGGCGCGATCGCCGCGGCGTTCGTCCGCTCGGCGCGGATCATCCTGGTCGTCGGCCTCCCCTTCTATCTGGGCCTCGCCGCCACCGCGCGCCCGCTGGTCGCGGTGGTGCTCGGCCCGCAATGGCATGAAGCGGCGGACATCGTGCACTGGCTCGCGCTGGCGATGCCGATGATGACGCTGCAGATCCTGTTCGCCCCTGCGACCGACGCGATCGGCCGCCCCGATATCGGCGCGCGCAACGGCCTGACCGGCGCGGTCCTGCTGCCGGTCACCTTCCTGGTCGGGGTCCATTGGGGCGTGATGGGCATCGTCGCGGCCTGGTTCGTCGCCTATCCCTTCTATCTGGGGATCAGCGCGTGGCGGACACTGCCGGTGATCGGCGTGCGGACGCGCGACCTGGTCGATGCGATCACCCCGCCCGCGCTCGCCGCGGTGGCGATGGCGCTGATCGTGTCGCTGCTCGACGACGGGCTCCCGCCGATGGCGCCGCTCTCGCACCTCGCCTTCCTCGCCTGCACCGGGGTCGCCGCCTATGGCGCATGGCTCGCGGTGTTCGCCAAGGGCACGATCGAGGAAGTCATCGACATGGTGCGGAAGCGCAAGAGCTGAACCCAGCGTTGTAGCTTGTGTCGAGATTCAGCTCAGGCCGAGTCGAAAATGGTGATGTTTCGTGACCCGGAGCGCAGCGTGCTTTCGGCACGTGAGCACCGGAAGCGCGGAACAGCGCCATTTGCAGGCCGGCATGGGCTGAATATCGGCACAAGCTAAGCCGACTGGATATAGCTCCGCATCGCCTCGGCCTCGGTCTCAATCTTCTCGATCCGGTACTTCACCAGGTCGCCGATCGAGATGAAGCCGACGCAGCGCCCCCGTTCGATCACCGGCAGATGGCGGATTCGCCGCTTGGTCATCAGCGCAAGCGCGTTGAGCGCCGCCTCGCCCGGCCCCACCGAGATGGCGGGCGCGGTCATCACCTCGGCCACCTTGCGGTCGAGCGCCGCCGAGCCCTCACGCTGGAGGCAGTAGATCACGTCGCGTTCGGAGAAGATGCCGGCGACCGTGTCGCCCTCGATCACCGGCACCGCGCCGATGCGCTTGCCGGCCAGAAGCGCGACCGCCTCCGCCACGGTCCGATCGCCCGAGATCGAAACCACATCCTGCCCCTTACCGCTCAGGATTGCCGCGATGGTCATCGCCCATGCTCCTCTTCAGCGTAGGCGCCGAGTTTTCCCACGTTTCGCGCGCGAATGCAAAACGGCCGGTCCTATTTGCGCAGCCGCAGCGTCACCGTCGAATTGGCGGGAATCTCGACCGACCAATAGGCCTTGCCGTTGCGCCAGCTCAGCGGCGCGTCGCCGCGCACCCGCCGGGGCTTGCCGCGGTCTTCGACCGGGAGTGTCTGATCGCTCAGATCGATCCGCGCCTCGAATTGCACCGGATAGGGATTGGCGTTGGTCGCGGTCAGCACCCGGCTCTCCCAGCCGCGCTTGGGCGCCGCCGGCACGAAACCGGCGCTGACCTGATCGACCTCGCCCATATCGATGTCGATCCGCTCGCCCACCGCGCGGTCGTAGATGCTCCCCTCGCCCGCCAGCAGCCGCCGCTCGCCCAGCGGCTCGAACAGCGCGACATCGCCGCGTGGCAGCGGAATGCCGAGCCCGCGCGCCTTGGTATTGTCGAGCCGGAGCAGCATCGAGATGGGATAGACATTGTCCTCGATCCCCACCTCGGCGCGGTACACGATCTCCACCGGCACCGAGGGCCGGTCGAACAGGAGCACCTGCTTCTGGCTGTTCGACGCCACCGTGGTGCGCTCGGGCACGCGATAGAGCTTCACGTCGCCCAGATCCTCGGCAGTGATCGCATCGACGACGGTGTCCGAGTTGCGCTTCACGTTCCGATTGGGAAATTGGCCGACGTCCTCCGCCGAGATCGCATCGACCGTCACCGGCTCCGCGACGACGCGATCGACATGCGTCGCCATGCACTGGAATCGGAGCGACTGATCGCCGCCGAAGCGGCCGCGCGAATCGTCATCGTCCTCCTCGCGGTTGATCGCACCCGCGACCACCATCGTCTCGGCATCGGCGAAGCTGGTCATGTCGCCGCTCGCCAGCGTCACCCAGGCGACCAGATCGGCGCGCTTCCCGTCGGGGCGCATCGTCGCGACATAGTTGACCTGCCAGTCGAACCCCCAGGCGAGATAGGAAAGCGACAGCGTGACCTCGCGCTCGACCGGCGAATTGGTCTCGATCGACAGCGTCGGCTTCGCCGAAAGCCCGGCGGGCACATCGTCATAGACGATCGCCTCGCTGCCGGTGCAGTCTGCGGTAATGAAGCCGTCCCTGGTCTCGAAGATCGCCGCGCCGCCGGGGGCGGAACGGATGATCGCCCGCTCGCTCACCATCGTCCCGTTGGCGTTGCGGTGCGTGAGCATCACCGGCCGCCCGAAGCTGCGTGCGTAAAGGCTGCGCGGCGAGAGCAGGTCGGCGTCGAGATTCTTCTCGAGCACCCCGTCGGGCAGCCCGGTGATCAACGCGCTTTCGGGGAAGATGCCGCTGGCGACGCCTTCGAAGCGGATCACGGAGCGGCCCGCCGGGATACGCACCGTCCGCTTCTCGGTGATCAGCGCATAGCCCTGGAGCCAGCTCAGATCGAGCCGGCCCCCGCCCGGCACGGTGTAGATGGTCACCGACACCGTGTCCGGCCCGGGCGACGTGATCGCGGGCTGGGCGAACGCGGGCCATGCCGCGAGCGCCGCCAGGAGCAGGATCAGGGCGCGGATCGTCCGCACCGGCCTGCCCTCAGTACCGGGTGATGAAGACGGCGGTGACGATCGCCTCGCCATTGGCGGGCACGCTCACCTTCCACAGCGCCTCATCGGCACTGACGCGCTCGCTCGGCTGGCTCTCGCTCTCGATCCGCGTATCCTGCCAGCCGCTATCGAGCCCGCCCTGCGCGAGTTCGGCGACGACGGGCGTCCCGCGCGCATTGGTCAGCCGGTAGCGCATGGTCGTGCGCCACTTGCCGTCGCCCAGCCGCTCGCGCTTCTCGACCACGGGCTGGATCCGCACGTCGAACGCGTCGCCGGTCCGGATCGCGACATTCGATCCCATCTGCGTGTGCCCGATCCGGCTCTCGCCGATGAACTGCGGCACCCCGCGCGCATCGCGCATATAGACGCGGACGATCCCCGCAGGCAGCGCGTCGCCCAGCCCGCCGTTGCGCGAGGTCGAGAAGCGCAGCACCGTGCTGAAGCTGGCGGGGTCGTCCGACGCGCCCAGCCAGTCGTTGCGGTAATAATAGGCCTTGCTCGCGGGCGCCCCGCCCACGTCGAGGAAGCTCACCTGCTTCTGCTGGGCATTGGCGACGGTGGTGCGCTGCGCGAGCGGATAGACATAGAAATCGCCCAGCCGCTCGCGATTGGCGCTCTCGGTGCCCTGGCTGTTGCCGGGGATGGCGGGCTGGCGATAGACGCGCTGGTTCGATCCGGGCGCGCCCGCGACGAGCAGCAGGTTGGCGTTGATGAAATTGGTGCCGGTGGTGTTGGCGAGCGTCACCCAGCCCTGCACGTCCATCTTGCCCGCGCCCTCGTCGAACAGCACGACATAGTCGGCGCGCCAGCCCAGCCCCGAGGTCAGATAGTTGATCGTCACCGGACGCGGCCCCGCGGTCGCGCTCTCGACCGTGACCGACAGCGTCGGCCGTGCGCGCAGGTTCGGCGGCAGCGCCGGGAAGATCACCCGCGTGCCGGGCGCCAGCACCTCGATCCGGTTGCCGATCTGGACCACGGTGCCGTTATTGTTGGCGAGCACGCGCGCACTCTCGCGGGTCTCCTTGCCCGTCTCGTCGCGGCGGACGAGCGTGACCGTCTGGCCGATCGCCTTGTCCATCAGTTTCTCGGGCGTCAGCAGGTCATAGTCGAAATTCTGCTCGACCACGCTGAGCCCGCCGCCCGACAGCGTCACCGTCTCGGGCCGGATCGCGGCGGAGACGTCGGGGAATTCCTGGCGCGTGCGGCCGGTCGCCAGATCGAGCACGCGCTTGTCCTGCACCAACGCCTGATTGTCATTGTAGATGGTGAGCGAGACTTCGCCCTGCGCGGTCTGATCGGGGGCGGGCACCGAGGGTGCGACCTGCGCCTGCGCAGCGAGCGGTGCCGCGATCAAAACCAGTGCCGATGCCAATACCAGCTGGCGCATGGCCATCCTCCCCTAATGCTTGGGGACGAGACTAGCAGGCCGGAAGATGAACACTAGCTGTCCGAAACGAAACGGCCCGCCTCCCGGGATGGGGAGGCGGGCCGCTATCGTGTTGCGCGGTGAACCGGGTCAGGCGGCCGGAGCATCCGCATCGCGGCGCGGGCGGCCGCGGCGGGGCTTGGCTTTGGGCTCCTCGTCCGCGGACTCGGTCGCGATCGCCGGCGGCAGCACCGCGAGGTCGAGGCCCGAGGGCGCTTCGTCCTGGCGCGCTTCCTCGCGGCGCGGGCGGATATTGCCGCGGCGGCGCGGCTGCACCTCCCCCTCGTCGCGGGTCTCGCGGCGGGGCTCATAGCCCTCATCCTGACCCTCGGCCTGATGATGGCCATTGCCGTTCGCGCGGCCGTTGCGGCGATACTCGTCGCGATTCCCGCGGTCATCGCGGTTACCGCGATCGTCGCGCCCGCGGTCGCCATTATCCTCGCGGGCATAACGCTCCTCGCGGGGCTCGCGCTCTTCGCGCGCCTGCGGACGATCGTCGCGGCCGCCCTCATTGGCCTCGGCCTCGGCGAAATCATCGTCCTCGAGATCCGGGCGCGAGATCCGCGGGGCCTGCTGGCCGGGATTATTCTCTTCGAAGCGCGAGCGGGTCTCGCTCAGCACGCGGAAATAATGGTCGGCGAACTGCAGATAATATTCGGTGTTGACCCGATCGCCCTGCATCTGCGCGTCGCGCGCGAGATTCTTGTATTTCTCGAGCAGCTGCGCGGCATTGCCGCGGGCCCGATTGTCGATGCGGTTGCCATTGTCGCGCTGGTTGGCGTTGCCGCCGCCCTGGCGCTGCTGCTGACCGCCACGGCCGCGACGGCGGCCGTTTGCCTGACGATTGTTCATCAAGGTCTGTCTGTCCTGTCTTTACTAAGCTGTCCGTCGGTCCATCTGGGTCCCGGATGCAGTTTACATGTGCGGGGCCGCGCCAATGCTGGCGCAGTCCGCTTTGCCATGGCCACCGGACTGCAGCGGCTCACATGACGATGGATTGGGGCTGCGCTTTCAACGCCCTAATTTCAACGGCTTGGTTGAATGTGCCCTACCCCGTCGCCCTATTAGCGGGTGCAGCACCAATATCCAAGCAGAAATATGTTGTGCTTTTGCTACGATTCAAGGGCCGAGACCACTCGGGGATGTCCCTTAAGATCGAAAATTACGGCCGGACTTAACCCATGTTTGCGGACGAGCGCCGAAACGGCCTCCGCCTGGGTAGAGCCGATCTCCAGCACCGCGATTCCGCCCGGCGCGAGAAGGCGCGACAGATCGGGGACGATACGGCGGTAATCGACGAGACCGTCGGCGCCGGCGAACAGCGCGGCGGCGGGCTCGTGCTCACGGACCTCCGCGGGCAGCAGCTCGGCTGTCCCGATATAGGGCGGATTGGCGAGGATCAGGTCGAAGCGCTCGTCGATGCCCCTGGCCCAGTCGCCGAGCCGGAATTCGGCGCGGGTTGCAAAGGCTGCGGCATTGCGCCGGGCATAGGCCAGGGCGTCCCCGGAGGCATCGATGCCGATCCCCGTGGCGTCCGGCCATTGATCGAGCGCGGCGAGGAGCAGGGTCCCCGGTCCGGTTCCCAGATCGAGGATGCGCCGGGGCGCACGCGCGCCGAAATGCGCCACCGCCGCTTCCAGCAAGGTCTCGCTGTCCGCCCGAGGCACGAGCGCGCCGGGACCCACGGCGAGCTCGATCGTCCAGAAGGCGCGGCGGCCGACGATATAGGCGACCGGCTCATGCGCGAGGCGGCGCTCGAGCAGCGCGGAGAAAGCGGCAGGCTCGGGGTCGTCGAGATGCCTGAGCAGCAAGTCCTGCCGCGAGACCCCGAGGGCGTGTGCCATCAGCAACTCGGCGTCGAGGCGAGCGGTATCGGAAACGCCAGCGAGTTGTCCCGCCGCAGCAACGAGCGCCGCCCGAACTCCCTCTCCCCTCCGGGGAGAGGGTTGGGGAGAGGGGGAGTCGGAATCGCTATCGTCAGGCACTGCCCCTCTCCCAACCCTCTCCCCGGAGGGGAGAGGGCTTCTCGGCTCACCCATCCAGCTGCGCCAGCCGGTCGGCCTCGTCCTGCGCGATCAGCGCGCCGAGCAGCTCGTCCATCTCGCCCTCCAGTATCTCGGGCAGCCGGTGCAGCGTCAGATTGATCCGGTGATCGGTCACCCGCCCCTGCGGGAAATTATAGGTCCGGATCCGCTCCGAACGATCCCCCGATCCCACCATCGACTTGCGCGCGCCCGAACGCTCGGCGTCGAGCCGCTCGCGCTCCTTCTCGAACAGCCGCGTGCGGAGCACCTGCATCGCCTTGGCCTTGTTCTTGTGCTGCGACTTCTCGTCCTGCTGGGTGACGATCAGCCCGGTCGGGATATGGGTGATCCGCACCGCCGAATCGGTGGTGTTCACATGCTGCCCGCCCGAGCCCGACGCCCGGTACACGTCGATCCGCAAATCCTTGTCGTCGATCTGGACATCGACATCCTGTGCCTCGGGCAGCACCGCGACGGTGGCGGCGGAGGTATGGATGCGCCCGCCCGCCTCGGTCACCGGCACGCGCTGCACCCGGTGCACCCCGCTCTCGAACTTCATCCGCGCGAACACGCCCTGCCCCGCGATCGAAGCGATGACTTCCTTGTAGCCCCCCGCTTCGGACGGCGAGGCCGAGATCAATTCGACCTTCCATCCCATTTTGTCGGCATAGCGCTGATACATGCGGAACAGGTCGCCCGCGAAGAGCGCCGCCTCGTCCCCGCCCGTCCCCGCGCGGATTTCGAGCATCCCGGCGCGCTCGTCAGCCGCGTCCTTCGGAAGCAAGGCGAGCGCCAGTCGACGATCCGCCACCTCGAGCGCGGTGCGATTCTCGATCAGCTCGTGCTCGGCCATGTGGCGCAGTTCGTCGTCCGCGTCGTGGGTCATATGCTGGAGCGCCACCGCCTCGGCCCGCAACCGCCGTACCTCCCCCGCCGCCTGCGCGACCGGCTCGAGCTCGGCATATTCCTTGGAAACCGCGACAAAGCGATCCGACGGCAGATCGCCGGTTGCCATCAGCGCCTGCAATTCGTCCCGCCGCGCCTCGATGGCGGCGATGCGGTCGGCTGGAATGCGGGTCATTTCCAGGTCACGTAAATCTTGAAATCGAACTGCCCGTTGCCCGGTTCAACTCGAACGAAAACGAGGTCCGAAATTCGCTTCATCAGCGTTGCCGCCAGTGCCTCCTCCGATGAAAAATCCAGCCCGTCGACCGACCGCGTCCGATCCAGAATTTTCAGCTCAACAAGGCAGGCCCCAAGTTCCGCAGCACGGCCTTCTTGCGCGAAGACAATGGCGCCCACTCGGTTCTTTTGAGCTCGCTCAAAACGATACTTTCGATTCCCTCGAAATGGTTGTTCGGCCGAATAGCCGAGCGCCCGAAGCAAGCGCTGGAGCGCTTGGGCTTTGCCTTCCGACTCTGCGTCCATCGGGATCACAGCAAAATCGGATAGGCTTGCAGCCGGCTCCTCGATCAACATTGCCAACCGCTCGACCCCCGCAGCCCAGCCCACACCCGCCGTCTCCGGCCCGCCCAGCGAGCCGATCAGCCCGTCATAGCGCCCGCCCGCCAGCACCGTCCCCTGCGCCCCCAGCCGGTCGGTCACGAACTCGAACGCGGTGTGGCGGTAATAGTCGAGCCCACGCACCAGCCGGTCGTTGCGGGTCCATTTCACCCCCGCCGCGTCGAGCCCGTCGGTCACCGCCTTGAAGAAGGCAGCGGCCTCCCCGGTCAGGAATTCGTCGATCCCCGGCGCGCTATCCGCAATCGGCCGGTCGCGCGGGTCCTTCGAATCGAGAATCCGCATCGGGTTCTTCTCGAGCCGCGCCAGGCTGTCCTCGGACAGCTCGCCGCGATGCGCCTCGAAATGCGCCACCAAAGCCGTCCGCCACGCATCGCGCGTCTCGGCATCGCCCAGCGTGTTGAGCTGGAGCGTCACCCCGTCGGAGATTCCCAGCTCATGGAGCAGCTGGTCCGCGAGCACGAGCAGCTCGACATCCGCCGCCGGCTCGGGCGCGCCGATGATCTCGGCGTCGATCTGGTGAAACTGGCGGAACCGGCCTTTCTGCGGCCGCTCGTAGCGGAACACCGCGCCGCTGGTGACCAGCTTCATCGGCACATGCTGCAGCCAGCCCTCGGTGATGAAGGCGCGCGCGATCCCCGCGGTGAACTCGGGCCGCAGCGTCAGCGAATCCCCGCCGCGATCCTCGAAGGTGTACATCTCCTTCGAGACCACGTCCGAAGTCTCGCCCATGCTCCGCGCGAACACCCCGGTCGCCTCGAACACCGGCACCTCGACGCGCTGGAAGCAATAGAGCCGCCGGACATGATCGAACCTGTCGAGCACATGCGCGAACCGGCGCTGCTCCTCGCCGAAAATATCCTGGGTGCCGCGGATGCGTTTGGGGGTTTCGATACGTGCCATGTCGCGGCGCTCTCTAGAGTCTGCGCCGCCCCCCTGCAATCCGGGGCTCATCCGGGGCTTCACCGCTTGAAATGTTGGATTTCACCTGCTTGGCTCATCCTGCCGGATCGGGCGGCTCGCCCATCCGCCGCTCTTTGACATCGCAAGACCACGAAAAACGCGTTTTGGGCTGACTTTCGACTGACTTTCCGTTTTGTAATATTCTCGCTGCGAAAAACACGCACAGGCCTAACTTTCGCCTAACTTTCCGCGGCTCAACCCCTGCCCACATAGGGCATGCCGGTCGCCATCACCGTCATGGTGAGCACGTTCGCCCCCAGCGGCAGGCTCGCCATATAGGCCACCGCGCGCGCCACCTCGGCGACGTCGATATTGGGCTCGGGCTTGAGACTCATATCGGGCTGGAGCGCTCCCGGCCCGCCGCCCTGCAGCATCGGCGTCACGGCGTTGCCGATATCGATCTGCCCGCAGGCGATGTTGAAGGCCCGCCCCTCGAGCGCGGTCGCCTTGGTCAGCCCGCTCACCGCATGCTTGCTCGCAGTGTAGACCGAGGAATGCATCCGCGGCACGTGCGCCGAGATCGAGCCATTGTTGATGATCCGCCCGCCCTGCGGCGCCTGCGCCTTCATCTGGCGAACCGCGGCGCGGGTGCAGAGGAAGACCCCGGTCACATTGACGTCGAACACCTGCCGCCAGCTCTCGACCGATACCTCCTCGATCGGCCCGAACGCCCCCATCCCGGCATTGTTGAACAGCAGGTCGACCCGCCCGAACGCGTCCACGGCGCGCGCGAACAGCGCATCGACCTGCGCCTCGTCGCTGATGTCGGTGGGCACCGCGATCACCTCGCCGCCCCGTGTCGCGATGATCGCCGCGGTCTCGTCGAGCTCGACCCTTCGGCGCCCGGCCAGCACCACCGCGAACCCATGCACCGCCAGCGCCTCAGCCGAAGCCCGCCCGACCCCGCTCCCGGCGCCCGTGACGATCGCAACCTTCATCAAATCCCCCGGACCCTGAGATGCACCGAATAGAGCGACGTCCGCGCCGCGATGAACAGCCGGTTCCGCTGCGGCCCGCCGAAGCAGACATTGGCGACGGTTTCACCCACCTTGATCGTCCCCAGATGCGTGCCGTCGGGCGCGTAGCAGAAGACATTCGAGCCCGCCGAGGTCCAGACATTGCCCTGCACATCGACCCGGAACCCGTCATAGGCCCCGTGCGGGCAGGTCGCGAACAGGCTCGGCGTCCCCAGACCGCCGTCCTTGACCGGATAGGCATGGATCGTCCGCGGCAGGTCCGCCACATGCGTCACCCCGGTATCGGCGACGTAGAGCAGGCTCTCGTCGGGCGAGAAGGCGAGCCCGTTGGGCCGCACCCGATCGGTCACCACCGCCGTCACCGCGCCCGAAGGATCGACACGATAGACATTACTTGCCCCGATCTCGCTCTCGGCGAAGCGGCCCTCATAGTCGCTGTCGATCCCATAGGTCGGGTCGCTGAACCACACCGATCCGTCGGACTTCACCACCACATCGTTGGGCGAGTTGAGCCGTTTCCCCTCGAACCGGTCCGCCAGCACGGTGACCGATCCGTCATGCTCGGTGCGGGACACGCGCCGCCCCGAATGCTCGCAACTCACCATCCGGCCCTGCAGGTCGAGCGTGTTGCCATTGGCGTGACCGCAGGGCTGGCGAAAGACCGACACCGAATCGTCGGTCTCGTCGTAGCGCAGCATCCGGTCGTTCGGGATGTCCGACCAGACGAGATAGCGCCCCGCGGGCACGTACAGCGCGCCCTCGCTCCACCGGCATCCGTCCGCGAGCTTCGCCAGATCCTCCTGATTGGCGATCAGCGCGCGGAAGCGCGGGTCGTGTATGTCGTAGGTGCCCATGCCGCTTGGCTAGCATGGCCGGTTGCCCTTGCAACCCCGCGACGGGCGCGCGATCTTGCCGGCATGCAGCGCTACCACAGCTTCGAGACCGCGCACGGCATCGTCGCGATCGCCTGGAACGGCAATGGCGTCACTGCGCTGCGCCTGCCGTCGGCCAGCGCGGCCGAATCCGAGCGTGCCATCCGCCGCCGCCTGCCCGATGCCGATGCGAGCGATCCGCCGCCAGGGATGGCCGCGATCATCGCCGATATCCGCCGCTATTTCACCGGCGAACCGATCGATTTCAGCGATCTGCCGCTCGATATCGGCGAGCAGAGCCCGCTCTTCACCCGGATCTACGCCGCCGTCCGCGCGCTCAGATGGGGGGAAAGCACGACTTATGGCGCAGTCGCCAAGGCCATCGGCGCTGGCCCCGAGGCGGCCCGCGATGTCGGCCAGGCGATGGGAAGCAATCCCGTCCCGCTGATCATCCCCTGCCACCGCGTCCTGGCGGCGGGCAACCGCATCGGCGGCTTTTCCGCGCCCGGCGGATCGCAGGCCAAGGCGCGGATGCTGACGCTGGAGGGCGTGGCGTTCGCCAAGGACGAAACGCCGCGACCCTCGCCGCAAGCCAGCTTCGGATTCTAGCGCGCGGCGCCATCGGCGGTTGACGCTCAACCATCCCCTGTGGCACTCGCGCCGCGCATCGACGCCGGACGAACGGCTCCGGGCGGGTATAGCACAATGGTAGTGCAGCAGCCTTCCAAGCTGAATACGCGGGTTCGATTCCCGCTACCCGCTCCACTTCCCTGTTCATCGACGCCCGCCACTGTCTGGATAAACCGCAGAAAATCAACGTATTCTTAGCGCTCATTGACCGCTCGCGTTCAAGCGTGTCCGCTCAAAGTCGCCTTTATGTGGGGGCCATTGTGGGGGCCAAGAACAAAGGGCAATGCGGGTGGCCCCCACGCTGGGGGCCACTTCAGCGGGAAAGGCGATAACCGTGGCCCTGACAGACATTGCAATCCGAAACGCGAAGCCCCGGCCCAAGCCTTACAAGCTTGCCGATTCGCTCGGCCTGTTCCTGTTGGTCCAGCCGTCCGGTGGCAGGCTGTGGCGGCTGAAGTACCGAGTCGATGGGCGCGAGAAGAAATTGGGCTTTGGCACCTATCCCGATGTTAGCCTGAGCGATGCCCGCAAACGGCGGGATGAGGCGCGCGAGCTGGTCGCGTCTGGCAAAGACCCTTCCCGCGAGCGGCAGCGGAGCAAGGTCCGTTCGCGGCTTGATGCCGACAACACCTTCACGGTGATTGCCGACGAATATTGCGCCAAGCGCAAGCGTGACGGTGAGAAGGCGTCGGCACCGGCGACGGCCAGCCGCAGCGGATATCTGCTTTCCCTGCTGAACGGATCGATCGGGCGGCTGGCGATCAACGAAATCGAGCCCGCCGACGTGCTGAGCGCCATTCGCAAGATTGAGGGCAAGGGCAATCTGGAGAGCGCGCGGCGCACCCTGCAACTCGCTAGCGCCGTATTTCGCTACGCGGTGGCGACGGCGCGACTTTCGTCCGACCCGACGCGCGATCTGCGCGGCGCGCTGACTGCCCCCAAGGTGACGCACTATGGCGCGGTCACGAAGGCCAGCCGCGTCGGGGAGTTGCTGCGCGCAATCGACGGCTACGAGGGGCAGGGATTCACGAAGCTGGCGATGCAGATTGCGCCGCATGTGTTCGTGCGCCCCGGCGAACTGCGCCATGCCGACTGGAGCGAAATCGATCTGGACGGGGCGCTGTGGATCATACCGGCGGAAAAGATGAAAATGCGAAAGCCACATCATGTGCCGCTGTCGCGGCAGGCGGTGGCGTTGTTCCGCGAGGCGCAGGAGGTGTCCGGGCCAACCGGGTTTGTGTTCCCCTCGATCCGTACCCGAACGCGGCCAATGAGCGAGAACACGATCAATGCCGGGTTGCGGCGGCTAGGCTATGCCAGCGATGAAATGACGGCCCACGGCTTCCGGGCGATGGCGTCAACGCTGCTGAACGAGTGCGGTAAGTGGCACCCAGACGCGATTGAACGAGCCTTGGCACATGGTGACAGCGACAAGGTCCGGGCAGCCTATCATCGAGGCGCGCATTGGGATGAGCGCGTGAAGATGGCGCAGTGGTTGAGCGATCATTTGGACGTTCTGCGCAACGGCGTAGACATCATCCCAATTAGTTCGGCTGTCGCCACTAACATCTAGAGTAGCGCCGGGTTAGCGTCGCCGCCTGACTGCCCGCAATCACATCGCGCATTAGCTGCCGGTGGGGGTGACAAGCGGCGAACTTGTCCTGATAGTCTTCTATATTCTGCGTTGGCACTCAGGGATTTGGCCGATAGCTGGCTCAGCAGCGGGGATGATTTCGGCTTCCTAAAGAGCAGGCCGGAAATCGTGCCCTCCCCGTCAATTAAATTACGGTGACAAATTACGGTGATCGACCGCAAGCGCTTCGAGGCGGCGCCCTTCGCGGCGGAGATGGCGCGGCTGTTCGCCGCCGAATGGCCA
>NZ_JAPDOK010000005.1 GCF_026013415.1 Sphingomonas caeni | reverse complement strand
CGACATAGCCGAGGCCGATGATGCCGATGGTGAAGTCGCGCTGGTCCACCTTCTCGAGAAGCCGGTCGAGCATCGGGTTCGATTTCCTTGGTTGGCGGCCCAGGGCGAGGCCGCGAATGGTGCGTTGCACAATCACGTTGCAATATTATGCGCCCGCGGCCAAGGGGCCTTCGCCTTCGCCAAGGGGTTTGCGGCGCGGCGCAGGCCGGGTATCGTGCACGAATGCAGGGAGAAATCATGAAGCCCAGTTCGATCGTGCAGTTCGAGCGCCTGTTCCTCGGATCGCTCGCGGTTCGTGCCCTGAGCGACGCGATCGCCTTTGGTGCCACGCTGCAGGCCACGAAGGCCAATGCGCTGACCGCCACCTATGGCGTCGGCGCGGTGCTGGCGACCTTCGCCATCGTCTATCTGGCGATGGCCGCGCTCTGGTATTTCGCGGCGCGGCGGGGAAGCGCCGTGGCGAAATGGCTGATCGCCGCATGGTTCGTGACCGGTGCCTGCTTCACCGCCTATGGGGTGTTCCTGCTGCTCACCGGGCGAATGAGCCTGGGTCTCGTCACGGTGCTGAGCTGGGCGGCCTTCGGACTGCTCGGCTGGGCGACGAGCTATTTGTTCAAGCCCGATGCCGACGCCTGGTTCGCGAAGAAGCCGTCAGCCTGAAATGATCGCCAGCAGCCGCTCGGCGAGTTCGGGACGGCAGATCAGCAGATCGGGGATCGAGGTGCTGGCCAAGTTGTAGACGATCGGACTGCCGTCGATCCGCGAGACGTGCAGCCCCGCGGCGGCGGCGACCGCGGCGGGCGCGCAATTGTCCCATTGATGCTGGCCGCCGTCATGGAAATAGATCTCGGCCTCGCCGCGTACCACCGCCATCGCCTTGGCGCCGGCCGAGCCCATCGGGACCATCTGCGCACCGATCGCCTCGGCGATGACGTGGGTCTGCGCGGGCGGGCGGGTGCGGCTGACGACCATGCGGGGCGGGTTGTGCGCTGGGGCGAGTGGCGGTGGGGCGTCGGTCGCGAGGGTGACGCCCAGGCCGGGCAGCGCGACCGCGCCGGTCTGAGCAATGCCGTCCACCGCGAGCGCGACATGGACGGCCCAGTCGCCGCGGCCCTCGCCGAACTCGCGGGTGCCATCGAGCGGATCGACGATCCAGACGCGGCTGGAGGTCAGGCGCGCGGGATCGTCGGCGGATTCCTCGGAGAGGATCGGGTCGCCCGGCCGTTCGGCGCGCAGGCGCGCGAGGATGTGGAGATTGGCCTGGAAATCGCCTGCGTTGCAGAGTTCGCGGCCCGACAGGCCCGATTTCTGGAGCGCGAGGAGGAGTTCGCCGGCTTCGGTGGCGATTTGCGCGGCGAGTTCGGCGTCGGTCATCCTCGTGCTCCGGCGAAGGCCGGAGCCTTGGCGGGCGACCCGCTTCGATCTCCAGCGCTCCGGCCTTCGCCGGAGCACGGGTGGGGCGCGGCCGGCTTCACAGCACCGGGCTCCACACGCCCATGATCTGCTCGACGATCAGTTCGGCCGCCGCTTCCGGGCTGGTCCGGGTCGTGTCGATGCGGATCTCGGGGTTCAGCGGCGCTTCGTAGGGGCTGGTGATGCCGGTGAAGTTGGCGATCTCGCCCGCGCGCGCCTTTTTGTAGAGGCCCTTCACGTCGCGGCGCTCGGCTTCCTCGAGCGGGGTGTCGATGAAGATCTCGAAGAATTCGCCCTCGGGCATCATCTGGCGGACCATCTCGCGCTCGGCGCGGAAGGGCGAGATGAAGGCGGTGAGGACGATCAGTCCGGCATCGGTCATCAGCCGCGCGACCTCGCCGACGCGGCGGATATTCTCGATCCGGTCGGCATCGGTGAAGCCCAGATCCTTGTTGAGCCCGTGGCGGACATTGTCGCCGTCGAGCAGGAAGCTGTGCTTGCCGAGCGCGTGGAGGCGCTTTTCGACAAGGTTGGCGATGGTCGACTTGCCCGAGCCCGAGAAGCCGGTGAACCAGAGCAGCCGCGGCGACTGGCTCTTCTGGCGGGCATGGGCTTCGCGGTTGATTTCGGCCGCCTGCCAGTGGACGTTCTGGGCGCGGCGCAGCGAGAAGTTGAGCATACCGGCGGCGACGGTGGCGTTGCTGATCTTGTCGATCAGGATGAAGCCGCCGAGGTCGTGGCTCTCGGCATAGGGCTCGAAGACGATGCCGCGGTCGGTGTACACCTCCGCGACGCCGATATCGTTGAGGCCGAGCGTCTTCACGCTGAGCTCGGCCATGGTGTTGACGCAGATCGCGTGGCGCGGCTGCTGGACGGTGGCGCTGACGGTGCGCGTGCCGAGCTTGAGCCAATAGGCGCGGCCGGGGAGCAATTCCTCCTCGTCCATCCAGACGATGGTGGCCTGGAACTGATCGGCGACCTGGGGCGGGGAATCGGCGGCGGCGATCACGTCGCCGCGCGAGCAATCGACCTCGTCGGCGAGGGTGAGGGTGACCGACTGGCCGGCGACGGCCTCGTCGAGATCGCCATCGAGGGTGACGATGCGGGCGACGGTCGTGGTCTTGCCCGAGGGGAGGATGCGGACGGGGTCGCCGGGCTTGACTGTGCCGCCCGCGATGAGGCCGGCGAAGCCGCGGAAATCGAGATTGGGGCGGTTGACCCATTGCACCGCCATGCGGAACGGCCGCGCCTTTGCGGCATCGGTATCGACCTCGACGGTTTCGAGATGGTCGATCAGCGTGGGGCCGGCGTACCAGTCCATATGCGTCGAGGGCGTGGCGATATTGTCGCCCGCGAGGCCCGAGATCGGGATCGCCGTGAACGTTTCGATTCCGATACCGTTGGCGAATTCGCGATAGTCTTCGACAATCTGTTCGAAGCGGGACTGGTCATAGCCGACCAGGTCCATCTTGTTCACCGCGAGCACGATGTGGCGGATGCCGATCAGGTACGCGAGATAGGAGTGGCGGCGGGTCTGGGTGAGCACGCCCTTGCGCGCGTCGATCAGGATGACCGCGAGATCGGCGGTCGAGGCGCCGGTGACCATGTTGCGGGTATATTGCTCGTGGCCGGGCGTGTCGGCGACGATGAACTTGCGCTTCTCGGTCGCGAAGAAGCGATAGGCGACGTCGATCGTGATGCCCTGCTCGCGCTCGGCGGCGAGGCCGTCGACGAGGAGGGCGAAATCGATGTTCGCGCCCTGGGTGCCCACCCGCGCCGAATCGGATTCGAGCGCGGCGAGCTGGTCCTCAAAGATCTGCTTTGAGTCGTAGAGCAGGCGGCCGATCAGCGTCGACTTGCCGTCGTCCACGCTGCCGCAGGTGATGAAGCGGAGTAGCGACTTGTTCTGGTGTTGCGCGAGATAGGCCGAAATGTCCGAGGCGATGAGGGCGTCGGGGCGGTAGCTGGAATCGTTCACGCCACACCCCCGTCATGCTGAACTTGTTTCAGCATCCACCGCGCGACAAGCGCCGTCGTCGCTCGCGGAGGGGTGGACCCTGAAACAAGTTCAGGGTGACAGAGAATTTGGGGCAGCTGGCGCATCAAAAATACCCCTCCTGCTTCTTTTTCTCCATCGACGCGGCCTGATCGTGATCGATCGCGCGGCCCTGGCGTTCGCTGGTGGTGGTGAGGAGCATTTCCTGGATCACGGCTTCCAGCGTATCCGCCTCGCTCTCGACCGCGCCGGTGAGCGGATAGCAGCCGAGCGTGCGGAAGCGGATCGAGCGTTCTACGGGCACTTCGCCGGGATTGAGCCGGAAGCGCTCGTCGTCGACCATCAGCGTAAGGCCGTCGCGGATCACCGTGGGGCGCTTGGCGGCGAAATAGAGCGGGACGATCTCGATCTTCTCGGCGAGGATATATTGCCAGATGTCGAGTTCGGTCCAGTTCGAGATCGGGAAGACGCGGATGCTTTCGCCCCTGGCCTTGCGCGCGTTGTAGAGATTCCAGAGTTCCGGCCGCTGGTTCTTGGGGTCCCAGTGATGGTTGGCGGTGCGGAAGGAGAAGATGCGCTCCTTGGCGCGGCTCTTCTCCTCGTCGCGCCGCGCGCCGCCGAACGCCGCGTCGAAGCCGAACTTGTCGAGCGCCTGCTTGAGCCCCTCGGTCTTCCACATGTCGGTGTGGAGACCGCCATGGTCGAACGGGTTGATGCCGCGCGCCATCGCCTCGGGATTGTGATGGATCAGCAGCTCCATCCCCGCCTCGCGCGCGGCCTTGTCGCGCAGGTCGTACATGGCGCGGAACTTCCAGGTCGTATCGACATGGAGGAGCGGGAAGGGCGGGGGCGCCGGATAGAAGGCTTTCTTGGCGAGGTGGAGCATCACCGCCGAGTCCTTGCCCACCGAGTAGAGCATCACCGGCTTCTCGGCCTCCGCGACGACCTCGCGCAGGATATGGATGCTTTCGGCTTCGAGCCGTTGCAGATGGGTGAGGCCGGACGTCATGCGCGGTCAGTTAGTGACTCCAAATGCGTGGCCGCACAGCATTTTTGTTTGCGGCCCCACAGCAAGCCTATTTGCCGTAATAGTCGCGGTACCAGCGGACAAAGGCGTGGACGCCCTCGCGGACGCTGGTTCCGGGGGTGTAGCCGGTGAGCGCGCGCAGCAGCGAGGGGTCGGCCGAGGTCGCGGGGACGTCGCCCGGCTGCATGTCCATCATGTGGAGCACGGCCTTGCGGTCGATCGCTTCCTCCATCGCGCCAATATAGTCCATCAGCGGCGTCGAATTGCCCCCCGCAATGTTGACGACGCGGCTGGGGGCGACGCGCGAGAGCGTGTCGATCTCCGGCACGCGGTTCGCCTCGTTCGGGACGACATCGACCAGCCGGGTGATCGCCTCGACCAGATCCGAGACATAAGTGAAATCGCGCGCCATCTTGCCATGGCCATAGACGTCGATCGGCTCGCCCTTGAGCGTCGCATCGACGAACTTGAACAGCGCCATGTCGGGGCGGCCCCAGGGGCCATAGACGGTGAAGAAACGGAACGTCGTCGTCGGCACGCCGAACAGGTGCGAATAGCTGTGCGCCATCGCCTCCATGCTCTTCTTGGTCGCGGCATAGAGGCTCATCGGCTCGTCGGCGCGGTCGATCTCGGCGAAGGGCATCTCCTCGTTGCCGCCATAGACCGAGGAGGTCGAGGCGAGCAGGAGGTGCTTGGGCTGGAGATGCCGGGCAAGCTCGAGCACCGCCCAGGAGCCGACCAGGTTGCTGTCGATATAGGTGCGCGGATGATCGATCGAATAGCGGACCCCGGCCTGGGCGGCGAGATGGATGATCACCTCGGGCTCGCCCAGATCGGCGGCGCGCTGGAGCGCGCTCTGGTCCTCCAGATGCCCCTTCACGAAGCGGAAATTCTGCGTGCTCGCCAGCTTGGCGAGGCGCGCCTCCTTCAGGCGGACATCGTAATAGTCGGTCACCGCATCGAAGCCGGTGACGAAATGGCCGTCGGCGAGGAGGCGTTGCGCGAGATGATAGCCGATGAACCCCGCGGTCCCGGTGATCAGGAAACGCATGTGTCGATTTTTCCCTTTGCCCCTGCGGTCCCGATAGAGGCTTGGTTGCGCTGCGGCAACTATCGGAGCGCAGGGAGGGTCGCGCCCATCATGAAAAGCGGCCGCGGGGTCTCGCCCGCGGCCTTCATCGCCACGATCCGCGCGGTCTCGCGCTCGACCATCGCGATGCGGGCCTTGGGGCTGGGATGGGTGGGGGCCGCGAGGAAGCCGAGGATGTGCGCGCGGTCGTAATGCTCCCAGAATTTCACGATCGCCTGGGGGGAATAGCCGGCGCGGTCGAGGAGGTAGACGCTGAGGATGTCCGCCTCCTCCTCGGTCTGGCGGATGCGGCGCGCATTGCGGCCGAACTGGCCCAGCAGCCCCCGGCGGATGCCGACCGCATTGAGCCGCTCGCGGTGGTGCAGGATATTGTGCGCGAGTTCGTGCGCGACGATCGCGGCGATCTGATCCTCCTCGCCCGCGAAATCCATCGCGCCGGTGGTGATCTCGACATAAATTCCGTCGGCCAGCGAATCGATCGTGCCGCTGACCTTGGTCTGGAATCGGCTGGGGCAGCCCTCGGGCGCCGGGGCATGAATCGTCAGCAGTCGGCCGTCGCGGCGGACGCCGAGATCGAGCATGTGATCGGCGGCGGCGCGGTCGAGCTGGGCGAGCAATGTCTCAATCCGGGAATAGCTGCGCCGCGAGCCCGGCCTGGCCGGGGCTATCGCGCCGCCGTCGATGCTGACCAGCGCATCGCCTTCGCGCAGGCCGGCGGCCGCAGCGGGGCTGTCCGGCGCGACGGCGAGGACCAGCGGGTCGGCTATGAACCCGAAGGCGGCGCGGGCGTCCGCCTGCTGATCCGCAGAATATTGTGAGAGGTCATGGATCGAAAAGCCGGTCAGCGGCGTTGTGGCCGCACAGAGCGACACATTTGCGGCCGCCAGTCGGTATCCGATCGTGTTGAGTTGCCGGTCATAGCGCTGAAGCGCGAGGAGGCCGGAAGGGTCTGCATAAGCCGCGGGGGCGGCCAAAAACAAGGCGGGGGCAATGAGATAGATGAGCGCGCGCTTACGTTGCATTGCAGCAGAAATCGCCTTGAGTGGTTCCTGCCCTCCTGTACAGTCCCGGCGTGACGGCGTCGATTCGCCGCGCACGGGGGCTTGAGATGACGATCGAGATCGGCCGCCCCCGGGCGTCCGCCACCCTTTCGGACGAAGGGCCCGTGCGCAACCGCAGCCAGCCATCGCGGCGTACGCTCCGTTTCCGCCTGCATCTGTCGCTGATCCTTCTCGACATGGTCTGCATCGTCGCGAGCTATTTCGTCGCCGGGATCGTCTATCCCGCCGAGCCGCGGACGCAGTGGTTCACCATGGTCTCGACCCTGGTGCCGCTCTATCTGGTCACCGCGTTCGGCGCGCGCGCCTATACGGTCGAGGTGATCCAGAATGTTTGGCGCGGGATCGCGCGGATCATCCGGTCGCTCGCGATCGCGGCGGGCGCGGTGCTGTTCATCGCCTTCTATTTGAAGTCGTCCGCCGAAATGTCGCGCGTGATCTTCGCGCTGGGCTTTGCGGGCAGCATCGTCACGCTGATGGTCGGCCGCGGCATCTTCTCGAGCGCGGCGCAATCGATCCTGGGCGGCAATCCCTATACGGTGGTGCTGATCGCCGACGATGGCGCGACCTTCGAGCCGAGCGCATTCTCCGAGATCATCCCGGGATCGAGCTTCGACCCGGAATCGCAGGATCCGGCAATGTATGACCGGCTCGCCAGCGCGGTCGAGCATGCCGACCGGGTGGTGGTGAGCTGTTCGGCGGCGCGGCGGCTCGCCTGGGTGCACGCGCTGCAGGGCGCCAATGTGGTGGCCGAGATTTTCGTGCCTGAGCTGGTCGCCATGCGCCCGCTGGGGATCGCGCGCGTGGCGGACACGCCGACCATGGTGATCGCACGCGGGCCGCTGAGCTTCCCCGACCGCATTCTCAAGCGCGCCTTCGATCTCGCGGTGGGCTCGGTGCTGTTGCTGATCTGCCTGCCGCTGCTGCTGGTTGTCGCGCTCTTGATCAGGCTCGAGAGCCGGGGTCCGATCTTCTTCGTTCAGACGCGCATCGGGCGGGCGAACCAGCAATTCCGCATGTACAAGTTCCGCAGCATGCGCGCCGACCGCACCGACCACGACGCCAGCACGCTGACCGCGCGCGATGACGACCGGGTGACGCGGATGGGCAAGTTCATCCGCGCCACCAGCATCGACGAGCTGCCGCAGCTGATCAACGTGCTCAAGGGCGAGATGAGCATCGTCGGTCCGCGCCCGCACGCGCTGGGCGCGCGGGCGGACGAGAAACTCTATTGGGAGGTGGATGAGCGCTACTGGCATCGCCACGCGGCCAAGCCGGGGCTGACGGGCCTTGCGCAGGTGCGCGGCTTTCGCGGCGCGACCGATCGCCATATCGATCTGGTCAACCGGCTCCACGCCGATCTGGAATATCTCGACGGCTGGACGATCTGGCGCGACGTCAAGATCATCCTGATGACCTTCCGCGTGCTGATGCACCCGAACGCCTTCTGACGCGGCATCCATGACAGTCCTGTTCTGCCACGATCACCGCTTCGTGATCCGCGACGGCCGCGTCTGGACGACGGGGGCGCTCGATGCCGAGACCTTCGCCGCCTATGAGCGCGTGTTCGGACCGGTGACCGTCGCGGCGCGGCTGCACGCGCTGGCGCCGGGGGAGGATCCGGCCAAGCTGAGCCTGACCTTCGACGATGTCGATCGGCTGGTGGCGATCCCCAACCTGTCGAGCCCGCTCAACCTGGTGCGGCCCGATCCTGCCGCCGTGCGCAAGCTGCGCGCGGCGGTCGCCGCGACCGATATCGTGATCGCGCGGTTGCCCAGCGAAATCGGGCTGCTGGCGCTCAGGGAAGCACGGCGCGCGGGCAAGCCCGCGATCGTCGAGGTGGTGGGGAGCTGGATCGACGCGCTGTCGCGGCATGGCGGGCGCGGCGCGAAGCTCTATGCCCCGGTCGCCGAGTGGCGGATGCGGCGCGCGGTCGCCCGGGCCGATTACGTCCATTATGTCTCCGCCGAGTTCCTTCAGCTTCGCTATCCGAACGACAAGATGACGGTCGGCGTCTCCGACGTGATGGTCGAGCGGCCAGGGCCGGAGGTGCTCGAAGGTCGGCTGGCGCGGATCGGCGATGCGCGGCCCCTGGTGTTCGGGATGGTCGCGGTGATCTCGAACCGGCAGAAGGGCGTGGATATCGCGATCAAGGCATTGGCCGAGGCGCGGCGGACCGATCCGGGGCTCGAGCTCAAGGTGCTGGGGCCGGGCGATCCCGAGCCTTGGCGCGCGGTGGCGGCGGAGCAGGGCGTCGCCGACGCGGTCGAGCTGTGCGGCCCGGCTCCGCGCGGCGATGCGGTGCTCGACTGGATCGACGGGATCGACGTCTATGTGCAGGCGAGCTTCCAGGAGGGGCTGCCCCGCGCGCTGATCGAGGCGATGCGGCAGGCGACGCCCGCGCTGGCCTCGACTGCGGGGGGGACGCCCGAGCTGGTGCGCGAACCCTGGCTGCATACGCCCGGGGATGTGGCGAAGCTGGCGGCGCAGATGCTGGCGGTGCGGCCGGCCGAGGTGCGCGCGGAGATGGCGCGTACCAATTTCGCGACCGCGCTTCCCTATAGCCTCGACGCGGTGACGCGGCGGCGCGAGACCTTCTGGCGCGCGGTGATGGCCGATGCGGGGATCGCGGCATGACCGATATCGCACTGGTGCTGGTGGCGGCGAGCGGCGGCGGGGCCGAGCGCGCGATGATCGGGGTGATGAACAGCCTCGTGAAGACCGGGCTCAAGATCGACGTGGTGGTGGTCCGCAAGACCGGGCCGTTCCTCGGCGAGATCGATCCGGCGATCCGCGTGGTCGATCTGGGCGCGGGCAAGGTGCGCAAGATGCTGCTGCCGCTGGCGGGCTATGTGAAGCGCGAGAAACCAACGCTGATCGTGTCGGCGCTGACCGCGACCGATCCGTTCGTGCTGATCGGCAAGGCGCTGTTCCGGTGGAAATCGAAGGTGCACATCTCGGTGCAGAATGCGCCGACCGCGAGCGCGGTGTCGGACGATTTCTACTTCCGCATCTGGCCGCGGGTGATCCGCTGGTTCTACCGGTTCGCGGAATCGCTGAACGCGATCTCGGCCGGGGTGGGGCGCGATGTCGAGCGGCTCACGGGCAAGCCCGAAGGCTCGATCGCGGTGATCCATAACCCGGTCGATATCCCGCGCGCGGCGGCGATGGCGGCGGAGCGGCCCTCGCATCCCTGGCTGGCGGACAAGACCGAGCCGGTGCTGCTCGCGGTCGGTCGGCTGACGATGCAGAAGGATTTCCCGACGCTGCTGCGGGCACATGCGAAGCTGCGCGCGACACGACCGGTGCGGCTGGTGATCCTGGGCGAGGGCGAGGATCGTGTTTCACTGGAAGCGTTGGCGGGGGAGTTGGGGACTGCGGAGAGCGTCGCGATGCCGGGGTTCGACGCCAATCCCTTCGCGGCGATGGCGGCGGCGGATGTGTTCGTGCTCAGCTCGCGCTGGGAAGGGTTCGCCAATGTCGTCGCCGAAGCGCTGGCGTGCGGGACCCGGGTAGTGAGCACCGATTGCCCGAGCGGGCCTGCCGAGATCCTCGAAAACGGGCGCTACGGGACTTTGGTGCCGATCCAGCATGTCGAGGCGCTTGCCGATGCGATGGGCGCGGCGATCGATGCGCCGGTGGATCGCGATGCGCTGCGGGCCCGCGCGAACGACTTCGCGCTCGAAAGGATTGCAGCGCAATATGACGCGATGTTCCGCGAGCGAGGGCTGATCGGGTGAGCGAGCCGCGCGTCCTTTTCGTGATCCACCAGATCGGCAGCGGCGCCGATGGCGGAATCCGCAGCATCGGCGAGATGATCAGCGCGGTGCCCGATGTCGCCAAATGGGTGGTCACCAATGCCGAGAGCGGCGTGACCGAGAGCCTGCGCAAGGATGCGCCGGTGATGATCTGGGACATGCCCGAAGCCGGGTACAACCAGTCGAAATCGAAGATCGCCTACCGCATCGGCCAGGTCCGCGCGCGGCTCGCCAACAATATCCGCGCGTGGCGGACGGTCAAGAAGCTCGGGATCAACATCCTCCACGCCAATGATCACCGCGCCTTCTGGAACACCATGTTCGGCGCGAAGCTGGCGGGGGCGAAGGTGATCCTCAACGTCCGCGACACGATGATCGAGGGCGGCAACGTCAAGATGTGGAAGGGCGCGCTCGCGCGGTGCGACCGGTTCCTCGTGCTCTCGCAGGAGATGCTCGATGCGTGGAAGCGCGATCTGGCGCCGGAATCGGAAGGGCCGGCGGCGGCGGGCAAGTTCGCCTTTCTCTACAGCATCGTCGACCGGACGCGCTTCTTCCCCGTCGATGCCGCGGCGAAGCGGGCACTGCGCGGCGAATTGGGAATAGAGGATGCGCAGCCCGCGCTCGCCTATGTCGGGCGGTTCGAGCCCAAAAAAGCGCAGCTCGCGCTCATCCGCGAGGTGCTTCCGCGCGTAGCTGAGGACGTGCCGGAAGCGATCACCTATTTCGTCGGCGATTTCGAGCCGGAGCGCGACGCCTATGCATCGGCGTGCGCCGATGCCGTCGAGGCGCTCGGCCTGGGCGATCGGGTGCGGTTCATGGGATATAGCCCGCGCACCGCCGATTGGTACCGCGCAGCGGATCTCGTCTACCTGGCTTCGGAGCGCGAGGGGCTGGCGCGGTGCATGATCGAGAGCCTGGCTTGCGGTGCGCCGTTCGTCAGCGTCGATGTCTGCTCGGCCCGCGAAATCCTGGAGAAACATGATTGCGGTCTAGCCGTGCCGCAGCACAATCCCTTCGCACTTGCACAAGCAATTGGGCAAGTGACCCACGATGGGACGCTCCGCGCACATTTTGCGATGCGGGGTCCGAGGGTTGCCGAGGCTCTTTTCGACAAACGCCAAAATGGCTTGAATTACCGAAAGCTTCTTGCTACCTGCTTGGATTGAAACGATTTACAGGGTTAATGGAACTTTTTTCATCGTTTCGTAACCGAAATGTGCAACCTTTTTCCGGCTGGTGCATTTGTGCCGCACTGCGGGAAAAAACACGTTAACCTTTGGTCGGTTTTGGTTGACCCATTCTGGGCGATGTGAGACAGACTCGAACGAGCGTCAGCTTTTGGAGATGCAATATGGGGTTTTTACGGAGCAGCGTTTTGACGCTTTCAGCCATGGGGTTTGTGGCTTCGGCTTCGGTTGCCACTGCGCAGGTCCGTCCGTCTGACTCGCTCGTTTCGGCCCCTCGGGCCGCGCAGACCACGCCGGTGGCGGGTCGTCAGGGCGCCAAGATCGAAGATGCGAACCATATCTCGCCGGCCCTGCTGCTGCTGATCCTGGCGGGTCTGATCGGCGGCGGCTATGCGCTGAGCGAAGCGATCAGCCCCTGAGCTGACGGCGACGCGGATTTGATTCCAGAGTTTCACAAGGCCGCGCTTGCAAGTTCAAGCGCGGCCTTGTTCATTATGGCGCGCATTCGGGCGCCGCGCTGACCAGGGGGCAACGATCACTATCGCGCGCAAGCTGCACTGGCCCGAAGCCGTGATGCCTGTCAGTGGGCTGGGCTCGGCGCTGATGCCCTTGGTGCTGCTGGTGCTTGCCTTTGCCTTTGGCGGTGGCAGCGCCGGCCAGCCCGTTCGTGACATGATCGTCGAGCTGTTCGCGATCCTCGTGCTGCTCGCGGCGGCTTTGGGCTGGTTCGGTCGCGGTCTTTCGCCCGACGCGCGCATTCCGCTGATCCTGATCGGCCTGCTGACAGCGTTGTTCCTGTTCCAGCTCACCCCGTTGCCGCATGGCGTCTGGGCCGCGCTGGGAGGGCGCGAGGTGGGTGACTCGGTGCTCGGACTGATCGGCGAGGCCCAAGGCATGCGGCCGCTGTCCGTGCAGCCCGAACATACCGTGCTTTCCGCGCTGGCGGTGCTGCCGGGCGTGGCGATGGGGATTGCGGCGATGCGGCTGGGAACGCCGGCGCGGCTCGCGCTGGCCTGGAGCCTGGTGGCGTTCGCGCTCGCCAGCCTGTTGCTCGGCGCGGTGCAGGTGAGCCTGGGAAGCCAGGCGCAGACGCTTACCTTCTACAAGACCTCGCATCTCGGGCTGCCGATCGGGGTGTTTGCCAACACCAATCATCAGGCGGACCTGCTGCTGATCGGCATCGTGATGGCGGGGGTGCTCGCGCCGACGCTTTCGGGGCCCAGCGCCCGGACGTGGCGCTGGCTGGCCTGGGGCGTGATGGCGCTGCTCGCGGTCGGGGTGGTCGCCACCGGGTCGCGCGCCGGGATCGCGCTGATGGGCGTGGGGCTGATCGCGGTCGTGGCGCGTGAGCGGCTGACGGGTCATGTCCGCCTGTTCCTGCTCGGCGTGGCCGGGCTCGGCGGCGCGCTGGCGCTGCTGATCGCGTTCAACCCGGTCTTCGCGCGCTCGTTCGCGGACTTTGCCAATGTCGACGATCCGCGTTTCCATTTCTGGCCCAACGTTCTCTACGCGATCGGCCATTTCGGCTGGCTGGGGACCGGGGCGGGGACGTTCGACGGCGTGTATCGCTCGGTCGAGACGCTCGACACGCTCTCCTCGGCCTATGTCAACCACGCGCATAACGACTATCTTGAGATCCTGCTCGAAATGGGGATTCCGGGCATCTTGCTCCTCATCGCCTTTGTCGGCTTCCTCGTCTGGCGCGGGATCGCGGTCGTCCGGCGGACCGACATTCGGCTGAGCCTCAACCTTGCCTATGCGGCTATGGTATGTGCGGGACTGCTGCTATTGCATTCGGCAGTCGACTATCCGCTGCGTACGCCGCTGCTCGGCGTGGTGTTCGGCCTGTGCTGCGCGCTGATGACGCGCCCGCCGCGCGAAGACGCGGAAGCTGCTAACAAGACCCAGACCAATCCGGTGTAAGTGAGACCATGAACGATCAGACCCCCCGCCGCGCCATCGCGGACGACGCGCCGCAGATCGAACCGCTCGGCCTCGCCTCGCTCGAGGAACTCGAGGAAAATCGCCAGCGCGCCAACGCGCTCGATTTCGACATCAAGGCGATCTGGTCCGCGGTCTACCGCAACCGCTGGGTGATCCTGGTGATCATTGCGCTGTCGGTGGTGCTCGGCATGGTCTCGGCGATGCTGCAGACGCCGATCTACCGCGCCAGCGCGAGCGTCCAGATCGACCAGAACGTCGCCAAGGTGCTCGAGAGCGAGCAGAATGACCCGACCCAGGCGCTGCCCGATGCCGAACGCTTCCTCCAGACCCAGCTCGACGTGCTGCGCAGCCGGTCGCAGGCGGTGAAGGTCGCCGACGATCTGGGGCTCGCGCGCAACAACCAGTTCCTGGTCGCGATGGGCGAGCCACCGAGCAGCGGTACGATCGGCGGGCTCAACGCCGTCGCCTCGCGCCGCGAGCGCGTGATCCGCGTGCTCCAGCACCACATGACCGTCGAGCTGCCGCGCAACTCGCGCGTCGCCACGATCAACTTCGACAGTCCCGATCCCGCGCTCGCCGCGAGCGTCGCCAACGCCTATGTGAAGACCTTCATCACCGCCAATCTCCAGCGGCGCTTCGATACCTCGGCCTATTCGCGCGAATTCCTGTCGAACCAGATCGCCGAGGGCAAGGAACGGCTCGAACAATCCGAGCGTGCGATGATCGCCTATGCGCGCGGCGCCGGGCTGATCGACACCAGCGGTGCCGCCGCCAAGGGCGCCGTGGGCGGCCAGTCGCAGACCTCGTTGACCATGTCGAACCTGGTCGGCATCAACCAGAGCTATAACGAGGCGCGCGCGGCGCGGATCAGCGCGCAGCAGCGCTGGGAACAGGTCCAGCGCACGCCATTGATGAACATCCCCGAAGTGATGGGCGATCCGGTGGTCCAGAAGCTGCGCGCGGACCGCGCCTCCGCCGCGGTCGAGCTCCAGCAGACGCTCGAACGCTATGGTTCGAACCATCCGACCGTGATCCAGCTGCGCGCGCGCGTTGCCGAACTCGACGCGCAGATCGGCCGCCAGGCGAGCGCGATCCGCAATACGATCCGCGAGGCCTATCAGCTCGCCGCCAAGCAGGAAGCGGCGCTGAGCGGCAGCGTCAGCCAGCTGACCAAGGATACGCTTGCCGAGCAGGACCGCGGCGTCCAGCTCAACATCCTCAAGCGCGAGGTCGATACCAACCGCACCAATTACGAGGCGCTGCTGGCGCGGTTCAAGGATGTCAGCGCGGCCGCGGGCATCACCACCAACAATGTCTCGGTGATCGACGTCGCCGAACGGCCGGTGGCGCCGATCTCGCCCAATATGCGGATGAACATGCTGCTCGGCGGGCTTGGCGGGTTCGCCTTTGCGCTGATCGTCGTCTTCATGCGCGAGCGCCTCGACGACATGATCCGTTCGCCCGAGGATATCGACCGCAAGCTCGGCCTGCCGTACCTCAACGCGATCCCGATCGTCGAAGCCGGTACGACGCCCGAGGAAGCGCTCGAGAACCAGCGGTCGCACTTCTCCGAAGCCTATTTTGCGCTTCGCACCGCGATCGAGCTGGCCTCGCCGGCAGGGCTGCCCGACAGCATCTTCTTCACCAGCGCCGCGCCGGCGGAAGGCAAGTCGACGACCGCGCTCGCGGTCGCGCGCACCTTTGCGCAGGTCGGGCGCCGCACAGTGCTGATCGACGCCGATCTTCGCAAGCCGACGCTCCACCGCGAGCTGGGGCTGAGCAACGATTGCGGGCTTTCGAACGTGCTCGCGCGCCAGCGCTCGCTCGCCGACGCGATCCAGGCCTCGGGCATCCCCAATCTTGATGCGATCACCAGCGGCAAGCTGCCGCCCAACCCGGCCGAACTGGTCTCGGGCACCGCGATCGCCGAGCTGGTCGCCGCGCTCGAGGGGCGGTACGATGTCGTGCTGATCGACGGCCCGCCGGTGCTCGGCCTGGCCGACGCGCCCGCCATCTCGTCGATCGTCGACGCCACCGTGTTCGTGATCGAGGCCAACCGCTCGTCGCGCGGCAAGACCAAGGCGGCGGTGCGCCGCCTGCTCAGCGCGCGGGCGCGGATCATCGGCGCGGTGCTTACCAAGTTCGACGCCAAGCGCATCGGCTATGGCTCCGATTACGGTTACTATTACTATTATTACGGCGGACAGGGCCCGCAGGGCCCCGGATCGGCCCGGCCCGGGCGCGTCCGGCAGAATAACGGCTGATCGCCGATGCGGTGGGTGCGTCTGGCGGTCGCCTTTGTGGGGGCGGGATGGCTCGGCTATCTCGTGCTTTGCTACGGGCTCGCCGCCGCGGCGCTCAATCAGGGCGATGCGCGCACCGCTTTGATCGTGCGCCCGCAATCGGCCGAGGCGCTGTCGCTCGCGGCCGAGAAGGCGCTCGAGCGCAACGATCTCGCCGGGGCCGAGCGTGACGCGCGCGCGGCGCTGGCGATCTTCCCGCGCGACGTTCGCGCGCTCCGGGTGATGGGGATGGCGGTCAGCCTGCAGGGGCGGCGGCGGCTGGGCAGCGAATTGCTGCTACGCTCGGGCGTGCTCAGCTGGCGCGATCCGCCGACCCAGATCTGGCTGATCCGTGCCGCGCTCGACCAGCGCAACTATGCGACCGCAGCGCAGCGGATCGATGCGATGCTGCGGGGCGGCCAGGCGCTGAGCGACATGCTGCGGCTCGCCCACGGCGTGGCGGCGATCCCCGAGGCGCGCGCCGAGCTGGTCGAACGGATGGTGGAGGACCCGCCCTGGCGCAGCGCCTTCCTCGCGGACTCGGCCTCGCTGCCCGACGGGATGGAGGAAAGCCACGCGCTGGTGATCGCGGCGCTGCGTGCCCGCGGCGTGCCGCCGACGCGCGCCGAGCTGGTGCGGTTCGTCAATCACCTGATCGAGAAGAACAAGTTCGTGCTGGCGCGCACCGTCTGGCTCGCAAGCCTGGAGGGCGAGGCGCGGACCTATGCCGCCGGCGCGGTGTTCGACGGCGATTTCCATGACGATCCCGCGGCGGATGCGGATCAGCCGCGCTTCCCGTTCGAATGGGAGCTGGACAGCGGCCATGGCGCGATCGCTTCGCTGGGGACGCCGCCGCTGCTGGTCAACGAGACCGCGCTCAACGTCCGCTCGGGCGATGGCGAGCAGCGGCTGGCGAGCCAGATCCTGCTGCTCGGCCCCGGGCGGCACGTGCTCAGCTACGCGACCATCGTTGGCGGCGAGCAGGCGCCGCAGGGCTTTTTCTGGCGGCTGTCCTGTGTCGGCTACAACGCGCCGATTGTGCTGGACGACCCGGAAAGCCGCACCGTCGGCGCGTGGCGGACCAGCACGCAGAGCTTCGAGGTGCAAGCCGCGAATTGCGGCGCGCAGCGGCTCGAACTCGTCGCGCGCGCGGGCGGCGTCGGCGGCAGCGGCGCCTGGTTCGACCGGGTCGGCGTCCAATGAGGGCGGCACGCGCGCTCGCGGCGCGGATCAACGCGCGGCAGGAGGAATCGCCGTTCCTCCCCCTCGGCCAGATGGTGCGCGCGGCCTTCCTCTTCTATCTCTTCGCCTATCGCATCCTCTTCCCACTGATGGTGGCGCTGACGAGCGAGGGGTCGCAGGACCTGCTCGCGCCGCGCTTCATCGCCGAATTCTATTATACCTGCCTGCTCGCCTACCCCTTCATCTTCTATCGCAAGGAATATGGCTGGCTGCACCCGCTGGTGCTCCCGGTGTTCTGGGAATTGGGCAAGGCGCTGGCGAAGAACCCGCTGACTTTGGTGTTGCCCTTCCAGTTCCCGCTGGTCGATTTCGCGGTGGAATCGCAGAGCAAGGCCGCGTCGCTGCAGATGAGCAATATCGACCTGGCCTGGACCCGGCTCCAGCTGAGCCTGGTCTATTGCATGTCGCACTCGGCCTATCTGGCGATGTTCCTGTTCGGACCGACCTTCAAGGTGCCGCGGTTCAAGCTCTATCGCCCGCACAATATCGCGATCACCTCGGGCGCGTTCATCCTCGTCGCGATGGGAATGGCGTCGGTGTTCGTGATCTCGAAGGGCGGGGTTTCCGAGCTGCTAGTGGCGATGCGCGGCGGGCGGCGCGAGCTGTTCGAGGGCTATGGTCAATATGTCAACGCGGCGCTGCTTGCCCCGATCATCGCACTCGCCTGGTTCGTCTATGAGAAAAGACCCTTCACCAATCCCTTCTTCATCACCGGCCTCGTCGCCTCGCTGGTGACAGCGCTGATCGCGTCGGGCGCGCGCAGCGTGATCATCCTTTCAGCGCTCAACCTGATCCTGTTGTGGTGGAAGCGGCGTGGGCGGCCGCTGCTGCTGCCGACTCTGGTGGCCGCGCTGATCGGCGTGATCGTGGTCGGTGCCTTTGGCGCGATCCGCCAGGACTATGGCTCGCAGACCATCGACACCTCGGTGCTCGATCCCGCCCAGATCGGCGTGACGATCCAGCGCGCCTATGAGGAGATCGGATATCGCGACGACGAGGAATCGGCGCTCGCGGTGATGGCCGGCGCCAACGACAAAGGGCTGCTGTGGGGCAAGAGCTATGTCAACGCCGCGGTCTTCTGGGTGCCGCGCGCGATCTGGGACAGCAAGCCCGACGGCATCGACAAGTATAATATGTGGATCAATTTCCTCGATTATCCGATCAACAGCACCCCACGCGATTATGGCGTGTGGGGCATCCCGGTGAACGGGGAAATGGAAGCCTATTGGAATTTCGGGCTGATCGGCGTGGTGGTGGTGTTCGGGCTGCTCGGCACGTTCAACGCAACGCTCGCCAAGGCGGCGCATGTCTATCAGAAGGTGCCGATCTTCTGGGTGATCTATATCTACACCGTCCTCAATTTGGTGGGGACGTCGCGGTCGGTGATCGAGCTGCTGCGCGCGGTGGCGGTGCTGGCGCTGTTCATGCTCTTCGCGGGGATCATCCGATTGCGCCGCGGCGGCGAGATCGAGCTCAAGCCCAGCGCGGCCGGCGCGGCCGGCTGAACGGCACCCGCCATGCTGTTCAATTCGATTCCGTTCCTCGTCTGGTTCCTGCCTGCCGCGGTCGCGCTCTTCTATCTGGCGGGGCGGCTGGGCGGCGGGGAGGCGGCGCGCTGGACGCTGATCGGGCTGTCCTTCTTCTTCTATGCCTGGACCTTGCCCTGGCATCTGCTGCTGCTCGTCGCCTCGCTGCTGATCAACTTCAACGCCGGGCGCTGGATCGAGGCGGCGGAAGGGAAGCGGCGCTGGTGGCTGACCGCGGGGTTCATCGCCCTCAATCTCGGGCTGATCGCCTGGTTCAAATATCTCGATTTCCTGGTGGGGACGCTCTCCGCGATCCTCGGGCTCGACGCGCATCTGCTGCATATCGCGCTCCCGCTGGCGATCAGCTTCTTCACCTTCCAGCAGATCGCGTATCTGGTGAACGCCTATCGCGGGCAGAGCCTGAAGCCGACGCTCAGCGAATATATGAGCTTCGTCGCCTTCTTCCCGCACCTGATCGCAGGGCCGCTGGTGCAGCACAGCGACATCATCCCGCAGTTTCGCGATCCGCGCACCTATCGCTTCGATCCGGACCGCTTCACCACGGGGGTGACGATCTTCCTGCTCGGCCTCGCCAAGAAGGTGGTGCTGGCGGACCAGTTCGGCGTTTGTGCCGACACCGCGTTCAACGGCGTCGCAGGCGGGATCGATCCGACGCTGTGGGAGGCATGGGGCGGGATCCTGTCCTACACGCTCCAGCTCTATTTCGACTTTTCCGGCTATTCGGACATGGCGATCGGTTTGGGGCTGATGTTCGGCATCGTCATGCCGGTCAATTTCAACTCGCCCTACAAGGCGGGTTCGATCATCGATTTCTGGAACCGCTGGCACATGACGCTGTCGCGCTTCCTGCGCGATTTCCTCTACATTCCGCTGGGCGGCAACCGGAAGGGGCCGGCGCGGCGCTACCTCAACCTGATGATCACCATGCTGCTCGGCGGGCTGTGGCACGGCGCTGCGTGGACCTTCGTGCTCTGGGGCGGGCTCCACGGCGCCTACTTGGTGGTCAACCATGCCTTCCGCACGGTGGCGGGGGAACTGAAGGGCAGGGCGGTGGCGCTCGGCGGCTGGGCGCTGACCTTCGTCGCGGTGGCGCTCGCCTGGGTGCCGTTCCGCGCGCATGATCTGAAATCGATGGGTGCGATCCTGAGCGGGGCGTTCGGCGGGCATGGCGCGGCGCTGCCGGGCGAGCTGGTGGACAAGCTGCATTTCCTCAAATTGTTCGGCGCACCGGTGGGCAAGCTGCCGCTCGCGGCGGACGGGACCAATCTCGGTTTTCTGTCCATGTGGCTGCTGCTCGTCTTCGGGCTCGCTTTGGTCTGGTTCGCGCCCAATATCCAGCAGATGAGCGAGAAGGCGCGCCGCTGGATGATTGTCGCTTCGTTCGCGCTGGTGGTGCAGAAGGTGTTCTTCTCCGGCGCGATCTCCTCCTTCCTCTATTTCAGGTTCTGACGCGGTGGGCGGGCTCCTCAGGCTGATGGGCGCGATGGCGCTCTCGCTGGCGGTCTACTTCGCGGCCTCGGCGCTGCTGCTCAACAAGCCGGTGACCTACGACTCCATCACCCGGATGGTGGACCGCAAGATCGCCTATGCCGAGAAGCAGCCGAGCCCCAAGCTGGTGCTGATCGGCGGGAGCGGGGTGCGGACGAGCCATCGATGCGACGTGCTTGCGGCCGAGACGGGCTGGCCCTGCGTCAATGGCGGGGCGACGGTGGGGCTGGGGCTCAACTATGTCTTCGCGGAGTATCAAGCCTTTCTGAAGCCGGGTGACGTCGTCTATCTTCCGCTCGAATATCAGCAATTCACCATCACCCGCGCGCAGCTGCTGACCGGGCCGGACGCGGCGATCTTGTTCCGCAAGGACTGGAAGCAACTGGCCGGGCGCGGACCCGAGGGCTTTGCGCGCGCCGCCTTCATGGCCGATATCGACTATGTATCGCAGAGCCTGATCGAGCAGGCGCTGTCGGCGGCGGGGGTGCGCGCGCGGTTCGACAAGCAGACCAGCAACGCGTTCGGCGACCAGACCGGGCTGACGCATGAAGCGGGGCGGACCTATGACGGCTTCATCGCTACCACCGGCTGGCGCCCACCCAGCGTGGCCCAGTTCCGCGATGCGCATGGCGCCAAGGACGAGATCGCCCGCTTCCTCGACTGGTGCCGCGCGCACGGGGTGCGGGTAATCGCAGGGCTGCCGGTGGCGTTCGACAAGCCGCGCGTAGACGACGATCTGATAGGGGCGCTCCGGGCCTTCTATGCCGGGCATGGCGCCACGCTGATCGTGATGGACAATCGCTCGCAATATCCGCGCGACTGGTTCTACGACACGCCGTTCCACCTCGAGGAAGAGCATGCGGTTGAGCATAGCCGCAGGCTCGCGCCCTATCTCAAGGCGGCTTTGCCCCGCCGCTAGGCGCGGACCAGCGCGATCATCGCCGCGTAGCTGGCCTCGATCGCCGCGACCTGGCGCCGGAGCCCCTCATCCCCGGCCTCGACGATCACTGCCCGCTCGTCGAGTGCGCGCTGCGCGTCGGCGAGCAGCTTGGCGGCCCAGCCGGGATCGCCCATCTGGTGGGTCGCGAAGGGATAGCGGAGCTGCGCGAAGATGCCGGTCAGCTTGAAGAGCTGCGGCTCGATCGAGATCACCGGCGCCCCGGCGCACATCGCGAAGATCGAGGCATGAAGCCGGCTGCTGATCACCAGGGCCGCGCCACGATAGAGGCGGACCATTTCAGCGTAGCCGGGTTGGCGGATGTGGAAATCGAGTTGCGCTTCGCGCTCCATCTTGCGGGCGAAGGGGATGTCGTCCTTCATCGAATTGGAGACGAAAACGATCGGACGGCCGGTCATTTTGAGCCCGGTGATCAGTCGGCGCCAGCTTTCGTCGCCGCCGCGATGCGCTTCGAGCCCGTTGATCGAGAGCACGATGCTGCCCTCGGGCAGCGGATCGGCGGGGGGCAGCTCGAGCTCGGGGGCGAAGCCGGGCTTGGAGAGCATGAAGGCGAGATCGGGGACGATGTGGAGCTTGCCGGCAGGCACCTGAAGCTCGATCCCGCGATCATAGGAGCCCTGTTCGCGCACGCTGATGAAATCGGCGTCGCGATAGACAAGCGTGATCAGCCGGTTGATCACCGGATCGGTCGCCTCGAGACTATGGTTGACGATCGCGATGCGCTTGCCGAGCCGCTGCGCGAGGCGGACCATCACCAGGAGCAGCATCACCTCGTCCGAGCGGCCCTTGGGATGGAGCTCGCCCGCCGGGTTCCACACCACCATGTCGGCCCAGTAGAGCGTGTTGAGCATCGCATCGGCATCCTCGCGCTGGAGCAGGCCGAAGGCCTTCAGGCGGCTGCGGATGCGAATCGTTCGCTTGGCCCAGCGCATCAGCGGCGAGCGGATGCGCGGGGTGGCGATCAGTCCGATCATCGCCTCGTCGGCGGTGGGCGAGAGCGGGGCGGCGGCGCTGCCCCAGGCCTGGACCTTGTCGACGATCCGCTCGAACTCGGCGATCGGATCCTCCGCCCGCGCGAGCCGGTCGAAGCGGAAGCGGGTCAGGATCTGAGGGTGACGGTCCATCAGCCGGACATTGTCGCTGCCGACATGCTGGACGAGGTAACGCGCGAGTACGGTCGACAAGGCTTCGTTGCCGGCATTGTCGTTCACCAGACGTGTCATCACGGCCACTCGGCCGCCGGGTGGCTCCTGTGAATCCTGGCGCATGCGATCCCTTTTTTCTTTGCGCTGCACATCGGCTCCGCCCTGCTTCGGGGCATGATTGTTTCCCGGATGTGCCTGGGATTCCTCTCCGTTCGAAATTCTGCCGAGGCGCTTCATGAAGAGCCAGACCGACGGCCCCGATCTGAGATCGAGATCCCAGGCGCGCAGCCCCGAGGCGCGATAGAGCAGGATCGAGACGAGCACGCGCCAGCTTACCGCCGAAATGGCGGTAGCGATCGCCGCGCCGACCGCGCCGTATATCGGGCACAGGACCAGCGAGAGCGCGATGTTGAGCCCGAAGCCGAACGCCGCCGAGACGATCGTCAGCCGCTCGCGCCCGGACATGTTCGCGAGCGAGGTGACGTTGCTCATCGTGACGCTGACGAAATGCCCCGCGGCGATGATCGCCATCGGCGCCCAGCTGGCGGCATATTGGGGGCCGAAGCCGATGCGCAGCGCCAGCGGGCCGAGCAGGAGGATGCCCAGCAGCACCGATCCGGCGAAGAGCAGGTTGAGCAGGTTGGACTGGCCGATCAGCTCCTGCATCGCCGCCTGATCGTCGCGGTGATGATGCTCGGCGAATTTGGGGCCGGTGATCGTCCCGATCGCGAAGAGCGAGAAGAGCGCGAAATCGCTTCCCAATGTGGCGACGCGGAACAGCGCCATCTCGGTGGGCGGGGCATGGATGCCGAGCACGAAGGCTGAGCTCTGGGTGAGCGCGACCTGGAGCCCCGCGATCGCCGAGAAGGGGAGTAGCGCCTTGAACCAGAAGCCCGTCTGGAAGCTGGCCCGGCCCGAACCCACGGTCCGCTTGTAGGTGCGGCGGAGCAGGACATTGCCGAGGAGGAACGCCGATGCGCTCGCCAGCACATAGCCGGCCAGGCCCTGGAGCGTCGTCAGCGGCCCATCGAACATCGCAAAGACGACGATCGCGAAGATGCCGATCCCGATCGGACGGACGACCTGCTCGGGAAGCTGCGACAGGATCGGATCGCCCAGCGCGCGCTGGATGCCCGCGCGGGTATTGGCGAGCGAGCCGAGCAGGATCGCGGGGAAGACCGTGGCGAGCCCGATCATGAATTCGGGCGCGACCCGGCCGCGCGCATTCCAGAGGAACAGCGCGGTCCCCGCAGCCATGATCAGCGTCAGGCCGATCACGGTGAGATTGGAAAAGATCATCAGCCCGCGGATGCGCGGCGCATCCTCATCGACGCGCGCGCGGGTGATCTCGCGCATCATCAGATTGGGGATGCCCGCCTCGCCAGGAATCGCGAGCAAGGTCGCGACGACCAGCACATAGGCGTACACGCCGTAATCATGCTGGGTCATCAAATGGGTGAGCAGGATCGAGGTGCCGATCCCCAGCACGAAACGAATGACCTTGAGCCCGACCGATTGGACGCTGAGGCGGATCAGCCAGTTCATGCGCGCTTGGATCCTGCCAGGTCATGGAGCGTATCGACCAGATCGGCCCATACGCGTTGGTTCGAGAATTGGGTGCGTACCCGTTCGGATGCGGTTTGTCCCATCCCGCGACGGAGCGCGCCATCGGCCATCAGCCGGGCGGTGCATTCGGCGAAGGCGGCGGTGTCGCCCAAGGGCGCGAGCAGGCCGGTGACGCCGTCCTGCACCGCCTCGCGCACGCCGAACGTATCGAAGCCGACCACCGGCAGCTCGGCCGCCTGCGCCTCGAGCGCGACGTTGCCGAAGCCTTCGCGCGCGGACGGGAAGAGGAACAGATCGGCGGCGGCATAGAGCGGGGCGGGATCGGACTGGAAGCCGAGCCGCACGACGCCATCCCGCGCATCGAGATCGGCGAGTATCGCGGGATCGACCGGCTCGCGCCAGTCGACCGGGCCGACGAGCATCAGCCATGCGGGAATGCTGCGCTCGGCGAGCAGGTCCATCGCCGCGGGGAGGTGGTGGATGCCCTTGTCATAGGCGAGGCGGCCGACATAGAGCATCAGCGGCGCTTCGTCGGGCACGCCGGCCTCGCGCCGGATCGCCATGCCGGCCGCGAGGGCCTGCGGGCTGCGGCTGAAGCGGGCGGTATCGATCCCGTTGCTCGATCCGGCACCGAAATAGCGGAGCTTGGGCGCCGGGCAGATGCCGTCGGCGGCCATGGCCTCGCCCATCTCGCGCCCGATCGGGGCGACATAGCGCGACAGGCGGCAGACCAGCCCATCGACCGCCTCGTAGAGCTTGCGGCCGAGCCCCGTTCGCCCCTGATAGATGCGGGTGCGCACGACGAAGAGAATGGCCGACTGGCCGGTGAGGCGTGCGGCGATCGATGCGAGGAAAGCCGCCTTGACCGTCGAGACATGGATCGCGTCGTAGCGGTGGCGCGCGAAGAAGCCGATCAGCCGGATCAGGCTGACGAGATCGCGCCAGGGGCTCGGCTCGCGCACCATCGGAATGACATGGACGGGCACGCCCTCGAGATCGGGATCGCCGCCCAGATAGTCCGAATCGCCGGTCACCGCCTCGCAATCGAAGCCCCGCTCGCGAAGATGCGGGAAAAGGCCGCGATAGAGGGTGGTGAGCGCGAAGCTCTGGGTGCAGACAAAGGCGATCCGCGGGCGTTTGGCCGGGACGGCATTGCTCTCGGTCATTGGTGCCCCGCCCCTCCAACGCCATGGAATGAAAGGCGTGTCCCGACGGCGGCATCTTTGCCGGGCACGCGGGCGGAACGCAAGATTATGCTGCATCGCCGCAGGGACGGCAGCCGGTTGCCAGTTGCTTTTGTGGGCCGAGCGCGCATTAGAGGGGCGGGGGGACAGCGGAACGCCGGTGCGGCGGCCGCTCATGGAGGATTTGAATGGAATTGGTACTGCGGTCACTCGGCGCTCTCGTCGTGACCTATGTGATGAGCCGCATCGTGCTCGGCCTGCTCAAGGGGCGGGTGCGGTTCAGCGCGGCGGTGCTGGTTGCCATACATTTGTTCTGCTTCGGCGCGGTGGCGTTCGTGCTGGGGCTGATGCGCGCCTATCTGACCTGGTTCGAATGGAACGCGGCGGCGGTCTATGCCGTGCCGCAGGCGGCCTGGCTGCTGCTCGATCTGGCGCGCTTACGCCGTTAAGGCACCAGGAACCGCAGGAAGAGCGGGATTCGCGAGAAGATCGAGCTGGTCTGCCGGTGGATGGTGATCCGCCGCAGCGAATATTGCTCGAGCCCGAATTCCAGCCCGACGCTGGGATAGCGCAGCTCCGCTGCCGGGCCGTTGAGCTCGCGCACCGGGGCCGAGCCCAGCCGCCATGCGATGTGGCTCTCGAATTCGCCGAGTTTGACTCCGAACGCGTCGGGGCAGGCGCCGGGATCGCCGGCGGCCTGGAAGCAGCTCACCTCGTCGGATTGGCCGTCCGTGGCGAAATGGAAGCGATAGGTGCCGCCGCCTTCGCCCGGATATTGCCAGAATTCATAGTCGTCCATCGGGGTCGCCTTGTCGACGCGGACCATCGGGGTGCCGCTGTTGCCGACGAATTGCGGGCGGTTCCAGCCATAGAGGATCTCGGACCTGGGCACGCCGGTGGGGCGGAAGCCGATCATCACCGTGTCGGCATGGAACCACTGGCCCATCAGCCCGACATAGACGAGTGCCACGACGCCGACCGCGACGTTGAGCCAGCGCTCGAAATTGGGTGCGTGCAGGACGTTGCCGACGCGGATCTTGCTGCGCGCGCCGCGTCCGCTGCCGCCGCCATAGCCGCGGCGGCGGCGGCCCAGCGACTTGATCGCAGGCTCGGCCTTGTCCCCGGTCTCGGCCATCAGCCGAACGGACGCAGGAACAGCGCGAACACCGGCGCCGACTGGAGGAAGTCGCGCCAGAAGCCGCTGAGGCGATTGAAGCCGACCACGACCACGTCATTGCCCTGGAGCACCGGATTGGGCGCCTCGCCGCGGCGAATCGCCGCGAGATCGAACTTGGCGGCGCGCTGCTCGCCATTGATGACGCGGAACACCGCGACCTCGGTCACCCGCGCGGTGCGGGTGGTGCCGCGCGACATGGCGATCGCGTCGAGCAGGGTGGTGGGGCCGGTGAGCGGATAGATGCCGGGCTGGACGACCTCGCCATCGACGGTCACGCGCTGCGAGACCGCCTCGACCAGGTTCACGGTCACGCGCGGATTGACCAGATAGCCGCCCGAGCGCAGCGCATCGCCGACCTCGCGGCCGAGCTGATCGGTCGACTTGCCCGCGGCATGGACGCGGCCGACCAGCGCAATGTTGATGTTGCCGCCGACATCCACGCGCAGCGTGGGCGACGAGAAATCGGGTTCGTTGAACACCGTGACGCTGATCGTGTCCGACGGTCCGATCAGATAATCCTGGAGCGGCGGCTGCGCGGTGCCAGGCGGGAAGATCGCATAGGCATCGGCGCCCGAGGGCAGGTTGAGCGGGCGCTGGGCGCAGCCCGAGAGCAGCAATGCGCCGGCGGCAAGCGCGGCGCAGAGTGCGGGAAGTCTCGAAATGGCGATTGGCATTGCGGCCCCCGATGCTGATCCTTTGGGCCATTAACCCTCGAACCGTGCCGTTCGCAAGTGCGAACGCCCCATTGGGGCTGTCGGGAAGCGCCAAGCGCTGCCATGAGGCGGCGGCAGGACGACCCCCGGCCGGAATGGGCCGGGGGGCGGGGGCGTCCCGTAACTTACTTGAGCAGCGAGAGAACCGTCTGCTGGCTCTGGTTCGCCTGGGCGAGCATCGCGGTCGATGCCTGGCTCAGGATCTGCGCCTTGGCGAGCGCGGTCGTTTCCTGCGAGAAATCCGCATCCTCGATGCGGCTGCGCGCGTCGGTGAGGTTGGTGACGTTCGAGGTCAGGTTGTTGACCACCGATTCCAGGCGGCTCTGGGCGGCGCCCAGCGTCGCGCGGGCGGTGTTGACCGTGGTCAGCGCGTCGTCGAGCGTCTCGAGCGAGTCAGAGGCGTCGCCCTGGTCCGAAATGTCGATGTCGACGGCGTCGTCGAGGTCGACCGACGAGAGGGTGAGGGTGACGGTGTCGTCCGCGGTCGAGCCGACCTGGATGGTGACGTCGCCCGAGTCACCGGCGGTGCCGTCGAACAGGACATTGCCGTTGAACTTGGTGTTGGCGAGGATGTCGCTGATCTGGCCGGTCAGCTCGGTGACTTCGGCCTGGAGGTTGGTGCGGTCGTCATCCGAATAGGTGCCCGATGCCGACTGAACCGCGAGCTCGCGGATACGGTGCAGCATGTTGGTGACCTCGCCCAGCGCGCCTTCAGCGGTCTGCGCCATCGAGATGCCGTCATTGGCGTTGCGGATCGCCTGGTTCATGCCGCGGATCGACGAGGTCATCGTCGAGGCGATGGCGAGACCCGCCGCGTCGTCCTTCGCGCTGTTGATGCGCTTGCCGGTCGACAGGCGTTCCATCGCGGTCCCCAGCATCTTTGCTGCCGAGTTGGCCGCATTGCCCGCACGCAGCGAGGCAATATTCGTACCGATAACGGTCATGTTTCCAATCTCCTCAGGCTCCCGCTCCCCCCATCGGGAACCCGAGCCACGATGCTTAATCGCGAGGTAAGGTTAACATTCCGTATCCGGAGTGAGGGCGCACGGAGGCGATCTGCGCATCGGTGCAGATAAAGCCCAAGGCCGAGTCGGGGAGGGGGAAGGGCCTGCCGGAGCGGCGGCCGGGGGCGAGATGCAGAGAGGGGCGGGGCCGCCGGCGCCCGCCCGTCTCGCCCAGGACGAAGGGCCGGCGCGTGGCCGGCCCGACGCTTACTTCATGTGCTTGGAGAGCAGCTTGTTCATTTCGAACATGGTGCACTTGTCGACGCCGAAGATGGGCTTCAGCTTGGCGTCGGCCAGAATTTCCCGCTTGTTCGCAGGGTTTTGCAGGTTGTTGGCCTTGATATAGGCCCAGATCTTGCTGACGACTTCGCTGCGCGGAAGCGCGGCCGAACCCGTGATCGCCGCGAGCTCGGGCGACGGGGTGACCGGCTTGGCGATGCCCCCGCGAGCTGCTTTCTTCTCCGCCATCTTTGTTCTCCTGTTCGTGCCCGTGGGCGGGCTATTCCTTGGGTAGCGCAGCCGGTTCGAGCAGCGCCCTGACGCCGCTGTCGCTGACCCGTGTTACTGCGCTTATTCGCTGGATGCACCACCCTCTGAGGCATTTTTGGCTCTGTTTCGGCGGATTGCCTGTGAATAACTCGCTCAGACAGCCCCCAGAGGGGATTTCGGCCCCCTGAGAGGGGCTTGTCCAGCCGTCCGGACTCGCTTCGTCGCTTGCGATGTTCGGCTGGGCGTGGAACTCTGGCGCGAGAAGGTCGAAATCTCCGGAGGAGGACAGGATGCGGGTGCTGCTGCTGGGCGGATTGCTGATGCTGAGCGGGTGCGGCGGGGGTGGCTCAACCACCGGCACCAACTATTCGGATCCGCCGCCCCAGGCGACGATCGTCGCGACGCCTTCGCCGGCCGCGACCCCCGCGCCACAGGATGTGCCGCCGGGCAACGCGCAATAATATTGCGTTTTTCGGAGCGGTGTGGACAAATTAACTGCGCTGCGCTTATGGGCGGGGCGTGACGAAGCTGCTTGCTCTCGACCTGCTCCTTACGCGCCCTTAGGGGCGTGGCGCTTTCGCGCATCTCCCCTAAGGGATCTCTCAAATTTGGACAGACCTGACCGGCAAGCGCCGGCCGAGCGAGAGAATGCACATGCTGCGCGACCCCAGCCTGAAATACCGCCCCTTTCCGACGATCGACCTGCCCGACCGGCAATGGCCCTCGCGGACGATCACCGCGCCGCCGCGCTGGCTCTCGACCGACATGCGCGACGGCAACCAGGCGTTGATCGATCCGATGGATGGCGAGAAGAAGACGCGCTTCTTCGAATTGCTGTGCCGGGTGGGGGTCAAGGAGATCGAGGTCGGTTTCCCCGCGGCGGGGGCGACCGAGTTCGATTTCATCTCGGGGCTGGTACGCTCGGGGGCCATTCCCGACGATGTGATGCCGCAGGTGCTGACCCAATCGCGCCAGGATCTGATCGAGACGAGCTTCCAGAGCCTGGTCGGGGCCAGGAAGGCGATCGTCCATCTCTACAATGCCGTCAGCCCGGCGTGGCGCGAGGTGGTGTTCAAGATGAGCCGCGCCGAGATCCGCGAGATCGCGGTCGCCGGCGCCAAGGTGCTGCGCGACGAGGCCGCCAAGCAGCCCGATACCGACTGGCACTTCGAATATTCGCCGGAAACCTTCTCGACCGCCGAGCTCGATTTCAGCCTCGAGGTCTGCGAGGCGGTGATGGAGATATTGCGCCCGACCCCCGAGCGGCCGATCATCTTCAATCTGCCCGCGACGGTCGAGTGCGCGACGCCCAATGTCTATGCCGACCAGATCGAATGGTTCGGGCGCAATATCCGCAATCGCGACAGCGTGGTGATCAGCCTGCACACGCATAACGACCGCGGCACCGGCGTCGCGGCGACCGAACTGGGGCTGCTCGCCGGCGCGGACCGGGTCGAGGGTTGCCTGTTCGGAAACGGCGAGCGGACCGGCAATGTCGATCTCGTCACCGTCGCGCTGAACATGTACACGCAAGGCATCGATCCGGGGCTGGATTTCTCGGACATCGACGCGGTCATCAAGACCGTCGAATATTGCAACAACATCCCCGTCCATCCGCGCCACCCCTATGCCGGCGATCTGGTGTTCACCGCCTTTTCGGGGAGCCATCAGGACGCGATCAAGAAGGGGTTCGCGGCGCAGGCCGAGCGCAACGACCAGCTGTGGAACGTGCCGTACCTGCCGATCGACCCCAAGGATCTGGGGCGCGATTACGAGGCGGTGATCCGGGTGAATTCGCAGTCGGGCAAGGGCGGGGTGGCCTGGGTGCTCGAGCAGGACCGGGGCCTGAAGCTGCCCAAGCGGATGCAGGCCGATTTCTCGCGCCATGTGCAGGCGCTGGCCGACGAAACCAGCCGCGAGCTCAATGCCGCCGATATCAGCGCGCTGTTCGACAGCGTCTATCTGCCGGGAGAAGGCGACCGGTTCGCGCTGGTCGATTATGAGGAGACCGGGGCTACCGGGAGCCGCGTGTTCGTCGGCCGGGTCGCGATCGACGGCGAGGTGCGCTCGATCTCGGGACGCGGCAACGGCCTGATCTCGGGCGTGATCGCGGCGCTTTCGGGGAGCACGGGGCCGAACCTCGACGTGGTCGATTATGTCGAGCATGCGATCGGGCACGGCGCGGACGCGCAGGCGGCGACCTATCTCGAATGCCGGACCGAGGACGGGCGGACGGTGTTCGGCGTGGGGATCGACGCGGATATCGCGACGGCCTCGGTCCGGGCGGTGCTGAGCGCGGCGAATAGGGCGTGAGGCAGCACTATTTGCCCCGCATACTTGTCTGATTTGGAGGGCCTATGAGCCAATCATTTTTCGACAGCAACTTTTGGTCCGCGATAGTCGGCGCGGTGCTTGGCGGTGTGATAGCGCTCCTGGCGCAACTCGCGGCAATCCGGAACGAGCGCAAAACCAAAGAGATAGAGAAACGGGAGCTTCAATCCGCGCACGGCATGGCGGTTCTAACTAAACTTGCTCGTATGCATAAACAACTGAAGGCGCTCGTTACACATTTCAATAAGTGCAAAGCAGAGCACCCGGATTTGGAACCATGGGCTTGGGCGCGTCCGTTCGCTGCCCTCCCGCTTCCTAGCGATTTTACAAGCGATGAATTGGTGACTATTTTTAGGTTGGATGCAGCGCTGATGAGTGAGCTGGTCGACCTCAACGACAATTACCGCGTCGCGCTGGGAACTTATGACCTTTTCATGGAAAACCGCGCGCGCCTAATCACGATTGGTTCCCCTGCTCGCATCGGGGATATGGTAGCGCACGTTACGTGGGATAACGCTGCGGAGCGCGAGGCAATGCTGTTGCGCGCATCGCTGAACCAACTTGCGCCTACGATGCTAGAGCATAATGCCGCCGATGAGGGGAAAATCCGAGCCCTAATAAATCGGACAACGACGGTGATGAACTCAAAGCTGGGTACAACCCTAACCGCGATGGTTGGTGTAAGTGCGCCGGCAGAGCCGTTGCCGATTACAAAGCTGTGACCCTTCCAAACCATTACCCGCCACCTAGATACACCCCTCAACATGCAAGCAGGGGACACCCCATGGCCGACGCTCCCGATCCCGCGCTCAACCAGCCTGCGGGTTATGTACCCCCCAGGGTGTGGACCTGGGACAAGGAGAATGGCGGGCAGTTCGCAAGCATCAACCGGCCGATTTCGGGCGCGACGCATGAGAAATTGCTGCCGGTGGGGGAGCATCCGCTCCAGCTCTATTCGCTGGGGACGCCCAATGGAGTGAAGGTGACGATCATGCTCGAGGAACTGCTCGCGGGGGGCTTTTCGGGCGCGGAATATGACGCCTGGCGGATCGATATCTCCAAGGGCGACCAGTTCGGCAGCGGGTTCACCGAGATCAATCCCAACTCGAAGATCCCGGCGATGATGGACCATTCGACCAGTCCGCCGACGCGGCTGTTCGAGAGCGGATCGATCCTGTTCTACCTTGCCGAGAAGTTCGGCGCTTTCCTGCCTACCGAACACCATGCCCGCGCCGAGACGATGAACTGGCTGATGTGGCAGATGGGCGCGGCGCCGTTCCTGGGCGGCGGCTTCGGGCATTTCTTCAGCTATGCGCCGTTCAAGATCGAATATGCGATCGATCGCTATGCGATGGAGGTGAAGCGGCAATATCACGTGCTCGACACGCAATTGGGCAAGACCGAGTACGTCGCGGGCGACGAGTACACGATCGCGGATATGGCGATCTGGCCTTGGTATGGCGCGGTCGCGAAGGGCGCGGCCTATCCCGGCGCGGCCGAATTCCTCGCGACCGACGAATACGCCAATGTCGCCCGCTGGGTCGAGCTGGTCGGTAGGCGCGAGGGGGTGCAGCGCGGGCGGATGGTCAATCGCAGCGCGGGCGATCCCGCCACCCAGCTTCGCGAACGCCACGCCGCGCGCGATTTCGAGGACAATACCGAGGACAAGGTGATCGCGCGGGGCGGCGAGCGCATCTGATATATCGAATATCGATAAATGATTTGATGTTTATCGATACATGGCATATCGAGAGTCGTGATCAACCACGACTCGAAGGTGTGCCCATGTCCCGTTCTGCCGCTCCCGCACTCGCCGTCTCGCACGGGCTGTTGCGCGCGCTCGTCGCGCTCAACCTCCTCGCCGGACTGTTCATTCTGACCCTGCTCGTCCTCAGCCTCGTCGCCGCGCCCTTTTTCGTGAAGGCGATGGGGATCGCCCCCGGCACGCTGCTGCTGGGCGGGCGTCTGATCATGCTGTTCGGGCTCGCATCGATCCCGCTGATGCACCGGCTGCTCACCCGGCTCCTTGCGATCGTCGGGACGGTGGGGGCGGGGGATCCGTTCGTCCCGCTCAATGCCCAGCGGCTGAGAACCTGCGCCTGGGCGCTGCTGGGGCTCGAGCTGCTGCATCTGGCGGTCGGCGCGGCGTCGGCTGCGGGGCAGATCGATGTCGATTGGGATTTCACCCCCACCGGGCTGCTCGCGGTGCTGCTGCTGTTCGTGCTCGCCCAGGTCTTCGCCCAGGGTGCGCGGATGCGCGACGATCTCGAAGGGACGGTGTGACCATGGCGATCATCGTCAATCTCGATGCGGTGCTCCACGACCGCCGCATGACGCTCACCGACCTCGCCGACCGGATCGGGATCGCGCTCGCCAACCTCTCGATCCTCAAGACCGGCAAGGCCAAGGCGGTCCGCTTTTCGACGCTGGACGCTATCTGCGCCGCGCTCGAATGCCAGCCCGGAGACATATTGGCGTTCGACCCGAACCTGGCCGCCGCTGATGATGGAGAGGAGGCGTGATCGGCGCGCTCGTTCAGGCCCTGCTCGAGGTGCAGCACGCGCTGGCGGTGGTGACGCAGGTGCTGCAGAGCATCCCCGCCATCGTGCTGGGCGCGCTGACATGACCGGCGCCGGCAAAGCCGCGACCGCCGGCGAGCTTCCGCTATGGCGCCTCTATCTGCTCCGCGCCATGTATCTGGTGATGGCCGCGGGGCTGGGAATCTTCATGTGGCCCTCGATCGTCAGCCACCGTCCCGAATGGCCGCTGATGAGTTCGGTGGTGGCGTGCATGCTCGGCGCGCTCGGGCTGCTCTCGGTGCTGGGGCTGCGCTATCCGGTCAGGATGCTGCCGCTGCTGCTGTTCGAGACGGCGTGGAAGCTGATCTGGCTGATCGCGGTGGCACTGCCCCTGTGGCGCGCCGGACGGTTCGACGCGGCGACGGCGAGCAGCGTGCGCGATTGCCTGCCGGTGGTGCTGGTGATCCTCGTGGTGCCGTGGCCCTATGTCGTCCGGACCTATCTGCTCGCGCCGGGGGATCGCTGGCGGTGAACCAAAGCCTCCGTTCGGCCTGAGCTTGTCGAAGGCCAGCTTTCCATGGGCGTATCGTTTGTCGATGGGCGCCCTTCGACAGGCTCAGGGCGAACGGCAAATTGGAGGCTAGCGGGTGCGGACGATCTCGCACCCGATCCGCGCGTCGGGATAGATGTCGGGCTTCATCGAGCGGACCGTGACGCGGACCACCGCGGGATCGGCGAAGGCGAGTGCGGCGACCGCTTCGCACAGGGTTTCCTGAAGCTCGAAATGGCGTGAGCCTGTGAGGCGTAGGATGCCCTCTCGCAGGAAATCATAATCGACCACCGCGTCGATCCGGTCTTCGGGCACTGCGGCGTAACTACAATCCATCGCGACGTTCAGCACGACCCGCTGGCGCGCGGCGCGTTCCTCGGCGTGGATGCCGAGACCCATCACGACCTCGAGGCCTTCGAGCAGGATGCGATAGTCAGCCATGCGGGCGCTCCCGGCCCTCGAACATCACATCGCCGTCGCGCGGCAGGAAGCGTTGGCCGCAATCGACGAACAGGTTCTGGCCGGTGATACTGCGCGCGGTGAGGAGGTGCTCGACCGCAGCGGCGACATCGTCGAGCGCGACGGGGCGCTGGAGGAGGTTCTGGCGGGCATGCTCCGAGAATTCCTGCTCGGTCTGGTCGAGGCTGGGGAGGGTGAGGCCCGGAGAGACCGCGTTGACGCGGATGCGAGGGGCGAGCGCGCGCGCCATCAGCTCGGTCGCGGCGGCGAGCGCGGACTTGCTGAGCGTGTAGCTGAGGAAATCGGGATTGAGATTGGCGACCTTCTGGTCGAGCAGGTTGACGACCGCGCCTTCCTCCAGATCCGCCTGGCTCACCAGCGCCGAGGCGAGCGCGACCGGGGCGCCGAGGTTCACGCGCATATGCTGGTCGAGCAGCGCGAAATCGGTGAGGGGAAGGGCGTCGAAAGCGAAGATCGAGGCATTGTTGACGAGGCCGGTGACGGGACCGCCCAGTCCCTCGCGCGCGGCCTCGATCAGCGCGGGGGCGGTGGCGGCGTCGGCGAGCTCGCCCGAGACGACGCAGGCCGTGCCGCCGGCCGCCGCGATGGCCGCGCGCAGGGCCTCGGCGTCGTCGGGAGCATGGTGATGGTGGATCGCCACCGCATGGCCGCGCAGCGCCAGCCGCCGGGCGATCCCCGCGCCGATCCGCTTCGCGCCGCCGGTGACGAGGACGCGCATCAGAACCCCACAACCTTTCCGTTCGTTTCGAGCGAAGTCGAGAAACACTGGCCTGAGCGCGGGCTTCTCGACTTCGCTCGAAGCGAATGGAGAGGGGAGGCATGCAGGTTCAAGCTCACAGCCCCATCAGCGCGAGCACTTCCTTGCGGCTGCGCTCGTCGTCGCGGAAGACGCCCATCATGCGGCTGGTGGTCATGCCGACGCCGGGGGTGCGCACACCGCGCGCGGTCATGCAGGCATGGGTGGCGCGGATCACCACGGCGACGCCCAGCGGCTTGAGATGGGTCCAGATGCAGTCGGCGACCTCGGCGGTCAGCCGCTCCTGCACCTGCAGCCGGCGTGCATAGGCATTGAGCACGCGCGCGAGCTTGGAGATGCCGACAACATGGTCGCGGGGGAGATAGGCGATGCAGGCGGTGCCGATGATCGGCGCCATGTGATGCTCGCAATGCGACTGGAACGGGATCTCCTTGAGCAACACGATCTCGTCATAGCCGCCGACCTCCTCGAAGGTGCGGGCGAGATGGTGCGCGGGGTCCTCGGCATAGCCCTGGCAATATTCCTTCCAGGCGCGCGCGACGCGCTGGGGCGTATCGAGCAGACCCTCGCGGCCGGGGTCGTCGCCCGACCAGCGGATCAGCGTGCGGATCGCGTCGGCGACGTCGTCGGGCACCGGAATCTTGAGGCTCGGGGCAATCAGATCGCCATCGTCGGGGGTCTCGTTCCGGTCCGCCATGATTTCAGTCTTTCCAGTTCAATTTCAAATTGACGCTACGGCAAACGCGATTCTTGCCCAGAGCCTGTGTTGCATCCCTGTATCGCCTCGGGAAAAACCGCCAAAAACCGCGATATTCCGCCGTTCAATTCCGTTGACGCCCGCTTTCCGTGAGCGTTAGTGTTTGCCGTAACAAAAGCAACGCGCGACCAACGTAAGAATGGCGCGTGTCCGTCAGGAGGGGTGCACCCAATGAAAAAGTTCAATCTGCTTGCTGCCTCGGCGCTTACGCTGTTCGTCGCCACGCCCGCCTTCGCCCAGGATACTCCGCCGAAGGACGAAACCAACAGCCAGGAATATCAGTCGGCCAACGACATTGTCGTGACCGCCACCCGCCGTAACGAGACGGTGCAGACCGTGCCGCTCGCGGTGACCGCGGTGCCGAACTCGCTGCTCGAAAATGCCGGCGTGCAGGACATCAAGGGGCTCGAGCAGCTCGCCCCCTCGCTTCAGACCACCACCGGCCAGTCGGCCGCGACGGGCTCGTCGCTTTCGATCCGCGGCGTCGGCACCGCCGGCGACAATCCGGGCTTCGAGCCCGCGGTCGGCGTGTTCATCGACGGCGTCTTCCGTCCGCGCGCGGGCGTGGCGCTTTCCGAGCTGCCCGAACTGGAGCGCGTCGAAATCCTGCGCGGGCCGCAGGGCACGCTGTTCGGGCGCAACACCTCGGCGGGTGCACTGTCGATCTTCACCGCGCAGCCCGCGTTCGAGCTCGGCGGCTATGTCGAGGGCAGCTACGGCAATTATAACGCCTGGGAGCTCGAGGGCGCGATCACCGGCCCGGTCTCCGAGCAATTCGCGCTGCGCCTCGATGCGGGCGTGCGCAAGCGTGACGGCTTCATCGACGACGCTAATTCGTCGCGCTTCATCAACAATATCGATCGCTGGAACGTCCGCGGCCAGGCGCTGCTCGACAGCGGCGACTTCACGCTGCGGATCATCGGCGATTATTCGGAGACCGACGAGGCGTGCTGCGGCGCGGTGAGCATCGCGCGCGGTTCGCTCGCGGGAGCGATCAACTCGATCGCGACGCCGCAGGGGCTGGTCGGCCTCTATACCGGCGCGCAGGTGACGGTGCCCTATACCACGCCGACCCCGGGCTCGATCACCTTCTCGCTCAATCCCGACGACCGCGTCCAGGCGGTCTCGCCCAACCGCTTCTATGGCGAGCAGGTGAAGGATTATGGCGGCTCGGCCGAGATCAACTGGGATCTGGGCGGGGTCAACCTGACCTCGATCACCGCCTATCGCCAGTGGCGCGCGACCCGCGCGCAGGACATCGACTTCTCGGGCATCGATCGCGCCTATCGCGACGGCTACAAGACCGGGCTGAACGACTTCACCCAGGAAATCCGCCTCCAGGGTTCGGCGGGCGTGCTCGACTGGCTCGTCGGCGGCTTCTACCTCAACGAGAAGCTGGACCTGACCGATACGGTGCGGTTCGGCAATGACGGCAATCGCTATGTCGATACTGTGTTCGCCGGTGCGCTCGGCGCGCCGCCGCCCGCGGGCTTCGGCACGCCCCTGCAGTTCTACGGCTCGCTCGGGCCGAGCGTGCCGCTGTTCGGCGCGGCGTTGCTCAACCCGGCGGTTCCGAACTCGATCCCGGCGCTACAGGCGGCCTATGGCCAGCAGCTGGGCCTGCTGGTCGGCTGCTTCCGCGCCAATGTCGGCACCGCGCCGGCCGCGACCTGCGTGATCCCGGGTGTCCCGACGGCACCGGTTCCGGGCCTCGCCGCGCTGGTGACCAACCCGCTGCCGGGCGTCAGCGCCGGCCAGGGCAACAACAGCGACGTGTTCGGGGTCAAGACCAACGCCTTCGCGCTGTTCACCCACAACATCATCCATGTCGACGATCGCCTGTCGATCACGCTCGGTGCCCGTTGGAACTACGAAACCAAGGACATGACGGCGTCGATCAACAACAATACCGGATCGTGCGCCTTCTTCGACCAGGTGCGTGCGGGCAATCCGGCGGCGGCGACCTATGCCTTCTATCTGCGCCAGGCCGGCCTGTTCAACAATCTGTTCCTGCTGAGCTGCAACCCGGCGGTGAACACCGAGTTCAACGGCAACTACACCCACAGCAAGAGCGAGAGCCAGATCACCGGCACGGCCAAGATCGCGTACAAGTTCTCGCCGAGCATCCTGGGTTATGCGAGCTATGACCGCGGCTACAAGTCGGGCGGCTACAATCTCGATCAGGCGACTTTCCGGTCGGTCCTGCTCGGCGGCACCGGCGCGCACGGCTCGGATCTGGCGTTCGGCCGCGAGACGGTCGACTCGTTCGAAGTCGGCTTCAAGACCAGCTTCGGCCGCGCCTTCACGCTGAACGCGGCGGTGTTCTACGCGAAATATCACGACCTGCAGAACCTGGTGTTCAGCGGCAACAACTTCGTCGTCCAGAATATCCCGCGCTCGACCTCGAAGGGCGTCGAGCTCGAATCGATCATCCGCCCAGCCTCGGACTTCACCGTCCGGCTCGGCTACACCTATCTCGACGCCAAGTACGACTCGTCGAACAACTTCACCGGCACGCCGCTTGCCGGGCTCGAGGGGCGCCAGATCCAGAACCAGCCGCAGCATGTCGTGACCGCGACGGCGACCTGGACGCCGAAGCTTTCGGACAACATCAACGGCCTGATTCATGTCGACATGCGCTACAACAGCGAGGTCGAGATCGCCGGCCGCAGCCCGCTCAACCCGGATCGCGGCATCATCCGCAATCCGGGCTATCCGCTGATCTCGGCGCGCGTGGGCCTGCAGTCGTCCGACGGCAACATCCGCGGCGAATTCTATGTCGAGAACCTGACCAACGCCTATTACAACATCACCGGCTTCGCGGTGCCGGAGCAGACCGGCAACTATGCGGGCTATCCGGGCTATCCGCGCTTCTATGGCGCGCGGGTGCGGTTCGGCTTCTAAGCCCGCCGCCTATCGGACCTGAGAGGGGGCCGGGACCGCGAGGTTCCGGCCCCTTCTTGCTGACGGGAGTCCGCTTCAGGCGGTTCGGGCCTCCTGGTCCGCTTGCCTGACGGCGGAGATGAATGCCGCCAGCTTTTCGGGGTCCAGGCGGCCTTCGGTGCGAACGCCCGAACACAGGTCCAGCCCGAACGGCCGAACCCGGCGGATCGCCTCGGCGGCATTGGCGGCGGAAAGGCCGCCGGCCAGGAACACCGGCAATCGGCTTGCCGCGACGAACGCGGCGCTCACCGCCCAATCATGCGACTGACCGGTGCCGCCGAACACCGGCGTCGCCGCGTTGGGCTTGCCGGAGTCGAGCAGGAACGCGTGTATGTGCGGCGAATAGCGCGGGATCAGGTCGAGGGCCTCGGGACCCTCGACATGGATAACCTGCACCCGGCGAACCTGTGGCTCCAGTTCGGCCAATCGCGCCGATTCGGCCGGGTCGATGTGGCGCAGGATCTGGACCACCGACGGCCGCGTTTGCCGGACATGCGCGGAGATCGTCCTGGCCGATTGCTCCGAGGTGAGCAGGAAGGTCGCGACGGGGGGCGGCACGGCCGCGACGATCTCGGCGATGCTGGCGTCCGGGATCGTGCCGTGCGAGGGCGGCCTGGTGGCGACGAACCCCAGCGCGTCGGCGCCCGCGCCGATCGCCATGCGCGCCTCCTCGACCGAGGCGATGCAGCAGATCTTGACCCGTGTTCTCACCGGATGCCCCTTCCTTCCTCAGCTCCCGAACAGATTGTCGAGCGGGCTCTTGGGCAGGAACCACAGGATCGCGACCAGTGCGGCGCAGGTGAGGCCCAGGCCCGGCGAGACGAAGCTGAGCGGGATGCCCGCGGCATAGATGACGCTCGCCACGAAGCCCTTGCGCATCGATCGGCGGTGATAGTCCTGCGCCGCTTCATCCTGGGCGCCGGTGCGGCGGATGACGGTCTGGAGCCAGAGATAGGCGAAGGAAGGGAGCATCATCGTGCCCATGTAGAGCAGGGTCGCCTCGCGGCTGAAATGATGCTCGCCCAGATAGGCGGTCGCGAAGGGCACCAGCGACAGCGCGAAGAGCAGGGCGATGTTCGACCAGAGCAGGGCGTTGGTCACGTGCGTGGCGTGGTGGAACATGCGGTGATGGTTGACCCAGTAGATCGCGACATAGGCATAGCTGAGCGCATAGGCGGTCAAGACCGGCCAGAGCGCGAACAGGGGCTCCCAGCCGGCCTCCTCGGGCGCGTGCATCTCGAGCACCATGATCGTGACGATGATCGCGATCACGCCGTCGGAAAACGCCTCCACCCGCTTGGCGCCCTCGCGGCCCTCCGCACCTTCGCTCATCGTATTATCCCCAATTGCCCGCCTCCTTGTGGCGTGGCGATTATGGAGCCGTCAAAAAAAATCGCGGCCGGCAATCTCCTGTAAATCCGGCGCGGATATCATGGCGTCATCATCGGGAGGGTAGACCCTATGCGACTGCTTCGTCATTTGCTTCCCAGGCCCCGCCGCACGGGCAGCATCGGTCCGCGCTATGCGCTGACGCCGTCGAGCCTTGCGCCGCTCGAGCTCGACTACGATCCGCTGGTGGCCCAGCTCGCGAGCCAGTGCCGCTGAGGCGCTGAGGCCCAAGAAAAAGGCCGCGAGCGCTGAGCGCTCGCGGCCTTCCTCTCCCCAGGCCTGTCGGCCTTAGTTCTTGTCTTTGTCGACGAGCTTGTTCGCGCCGATCCAGGGCATCATCGCGCGCAGCTCGGCGCCGACCTGCTCGATCTGATGCGCGGCCTGGAGCTTGCGCGCGGCCTTCATCTGCGGGTTGCCGGCCTTGTTGTCCTGGATGAACTTGGCGACGAAACGCCCGCGCTGGATATCGTCGAGGACGCGCTTCATCTCGGCCTTGGTCTCGGCGGTGATCATGCGCGGGCCGGTCTCGTAATCGCCGAACTCGGCGGTGTTCGAGATCGAGTAGCGCATGTTCGCGATGCCGCCCTCATAGAGCAGATCGACGATCAGCTTGGTCTCGTGGAGGCACTCGAAATAGGCCATTTCGGGGGCATAGCCCGCCTCGACCAGCGTCTCGAAGCCCGCCTGGATCAGATGGGTGATGCCGCCGCACAGCACCGCCTGCTCGCCGAACAGGTCGGTCTCGCATTCCTCGCGGAAATTGGTCTCGATGATGCCCGAGCGGCCGCCGCCGACGCCCGAGGCATAGGCGAGCGCGATGTCGTGCGCGTTGCCCGAGCTGTCCTGGTGGACCGCGATCAGGCAGGGCACGCCGCCGCCGCGGACATATTCGCTGCGCACGGTGTGGCCGGGGCCCTTGGGCGCGATCATGATGATGTCGAGATCGGCGCGCGGCTCGATCAGCCCGAAATGGACGTTGAGGCCGTGCGCGAAGGCGAGGGTGGCGCCCTGCTTGAGGTGATCGCGCAGCTCGGTCGCGTAGATCTCGGCCTGGTGCTCGTCGGGGGCGACCATCATCAGGATGTCGGCCCAGCCCGCGGCCTCGGTCGCGGTCATCGTCTTGAAGCCGGCATTCTCAGCCTTGGCGCGGGTCGCCGACCCTTCGCGCAGCGCGATCGCGACTTCCTTGACGCCACTGTCGCGCAGATTCTGCGCATGGGCATGGCCCTGCGAGCCATAGCCGATGATGGCGATCTTCTTGGCCGTAATCAGGTTCAGATCGGCATCGCGATCGTAATAGACACGCATTTTTCCCGTTTTCCCTTCTTCTTACTTCGTCATGCTGAACTTGTTTCAGCATCCATCGTGCAACCAGCGACGTCGTCGCCCGTGGAGAGATGGATCCTGAAACAAGTTCAGGATGACGGTGGTATTTGTGGCTCTAGGCCGCCTCTTTCCCTCTCGAAATGGCGACGACACCCGTCCGCGCGACCTCTACCAGGCCGACTTCGGACATCAGCTCGACGAACTTGTCGATCTTGTCGCGCCCGCCGGTCACCTCGAACACGAAGCTCGAGATGGTCGCGTCGAGCACGTGTGCGCGATAGACTTCGGCCAGCCGTAGCGCCTCGATCCGGTGATCGCCGGTGCCCGCGACCTTCACCAGCGCCAGCTCGCGCTCGACATGGGGGCCGAGCGCCGTCAGGTCGGTGACCTTGTGCACTGGCACCAGCCGCTCGAGCTGGGCGATGATCTGCTCCATCACATGGGCGGAGGCAGAGGTGACGATGGTGATGCGGCTGACCGCGCGGTCGTCGGTGATCTCGCTCACCGTCAGGCTCTCGATATTGTAGCCGCGCGCGGTGAACAGGCCGGCGATCCGCGCGAGGATGCCGGGTTCATTGTCCACGATGACGGTGAGCGTGTGGCGCTCGCTGGCTTCCTGCTTGATGTGCATCAGACCAGCGCCTTCGCTTCGTCGTCCATCTCGCCCGAGACTTCGTTGCCCTCGAGGATCATCTCGGTATGCGCCGCTCCGCTCGGGATCATCGGGAAGCAATTGGCGAGCTTCGCCACGCGGCAATCGACGATCACCGGGCCGTCATAAGCAAGCATGTCGGCGATGCCGGCGTCGAGCTGGTCGGGGCGTTCGATGAGGATGCCCTTCCAGCCATAAGCCTCGCCCAGCTTGACGAAATCGGGGAGCGCGTCGCTATAGCTTTCCGAGTAGCGCGACTGATAGGTCAGCTCCTGCCACTGGCGGACCATGCCCATATATTCGTTGTTGAGGATGAAGATCTTGACCGGCAGGCGGTACTGGGTCGCGGTCGCCAGCTCTTGGATGTTCATCTGGATCGAGGCCTCGCCGGCGATGTCGATCACCAGCGCATCCGGATTGCCGAGCTGCGCGCCGATCGCCGCGGGGAGGCCGTAGCCCATGGTCCCAAGGCCTCCGCTGGTCAGCCATTTGTTGGGTGCCTCGAAGCCGAAATGCTGCGCGGCCCACATCTGGTGCTGGCCGACCTCGGTGGTGATGATCGGCGCCTTGTGCTTCGTCGCCTCATAGAGCGCGCGGATCGCCCGCTGGGGCATGATCTCGTCCGCGCGGTCGGCGAAATCGAGGCAGCGGCGCGCGCGCCAGCCCTCGATGCGGCGCCACCATTCGGACAGGTCCGGCTTGGGGTGCTTGCGCGCCTTCCACGCCGCGACCATGTCCGCGAGCGCCGAACCGACATCGGCGATGATCGGCAGGTCGACGCGGACATTCTTGTTGATCGACGAACGGTCGATATCGACATGGACCTTGCGGCTGTTCGGGCTGAACGCGTCGAGCCGGCCCGTCACGCGATCGTCGAAGCGCGATCCGAGCGCGATGATCAGGTCGGCGCGGTTCATCGCGAGATTGGCCTCATAGGTGCCGTGCATGCCGAGCATGCCGAGCCACTGATCCGACGAAGCGGGCAGGGCGCCGAGGCCCATCAGCGTCGAGGTGACCGGCGCGCCGGTGAGCTCGGCCAGTTCGCGCAGCAGCCGGGTCGCCTCGGGCCCCGAATTGATGATCCCGCCGCCGGTGTAGAGGATCGGCCGTTCCGCCGCCGCGAGCATATCGACCGCCGCCTCGATCGCCGCGGCGTCGGCCTTGGTCTGCGGAGCGTAGCGCTGGGTGTTCCGGCCCGGCTTGCGCGACGGGGCAGTGGCGACCTGGACGTCCTTGGGGATGTCGATCACCACCGGACCCGGCCGGCCCGCGGTGGCGATATGGAACGCCTCATGGACCGCATCGGCGAGCTGCGCCGGGTCCTTCACGAGATAGTTATGCTTCGAGCAATGCCGGGTGATGCCGACCGTATCGGCCTCCTGAAAGGCATCGGTGCCGATCAAGGCGGTCGGGACCTGGCCGGTGATCACGACCATCGGGATCGAATCCATCAGCGCGTCGGTGATGCCGGTGACCGCATTGGTCGCGCCGGGGCCCGAAGTGACGAGCACGACCCCGGGCTTGCCGGTCGAGCGGGCATAGCCTTCGGCGGCATGGGTCGCGGCCTGCTCGTGGCGGACGAGGATGTGCTTGATGCGGTCCTGCTTGAACAGCGCATCGTAAATGGGGAGCACCGCGCCGCCCGGATAGCCGAACACGACCTCCACACCGAGATCGCACAGCGTCTCGATGAGTATGTCTGCTCCGCTCTTCTCGGCCACGTCGAACCTCCCTTGCTGCGGTGCGTCATAACACCGCTGGAACGGCGCTGCTAATCGCACGAAAATATTAGGTCAAGCGCTATTGAAACAATTTTCTTTCAAATTGGTCAAGCAAAGTGTATGTTTCTGTCTCTGTCGTCCGCTCCCAGGCCCCTGGGGGCTGACGGCGGAACCAGGTGTACTGGCGCTTGGCATATTGCCGCGTCGCCGCCTGGGCCCGCGCGAGGGCTTCGTCGCGGGTGATGAGCCCCGCCTGCCAGTCGGCGATCTCGCGCACCCCGATCGCGCGGCGGACCGGGGCGTTTTCGCTGAGGTCGGTGCGCGCTTCGAGTTGGCGGACCTCGTCGACCGCGCCGCTTTCGAGCATCATTTCGAAGCGTGTGTCGGTGCGGGCGTGGAGCCAGTTGCGGTCGGGCAGGAGGATTTTCGCCGAGAGCGCGATCTCGCCGCCGATCCCGCCGGTGCGCTCGGCGTGCCAATAGGCGAGCGGGAAGCCGGTCGAGCGGATCACCTCGAGCGCGCGGGCGACGCGGGTGGTGTCGCTCGGGTGGAGACGGGCGGCGGCTTCGGGGTCGAGCTTCGTCAGGTGCGCATGCGCGTCCGCCACCGGCATCGCGCGAATTTCCTCGCGGATCTCGGGCTCGATCTCGGGAATCGGGGCGATGCCGTCGAGCAGGGTGAGCAGATAGAGGCCGGTGCCGCCGACGAGGATCGGCAACAGGCCATGGGCGTGGGCGTCATGGATCGCCGCGCGCGCCTCCGCGGCCCAGCGCGCCGCCGAATAGGTGTCCGCGCCGTCGATATGGCCGAACAGCCGATGCGGGACGCGGGCTTCCTCCTCCTCGCTCGGGCGCGCGGTGAGGATGCGCAGATCGGCATAGACCTGCGCGGAATCGGCGTTGATCACCATTCCCCCACGCTTTTCGGCAAGCGCGATGGCGAGCGCGGACTTGCCGCTGGCGGTCGGCCCTGCGATGAGCGCGACCTTCGGGAGATTGGGGCCGGTCATGTTCGTAGCAACGCTTGTAGCAGAAGCTTTGAGTGCCGGGGAAATGTCCGTGGCTGCGGACCGGCTGGCGAGTTCCGGCTGCGCGCCGGCCGGCTGGCGCTGGCTCGATCAGGGCAGGGCGGCGGACCTCGATTTCGCGCATGATCCGGGTGCGGCGCGGGCTGGTCTGGAGGGCGCGTTTGCGGCGACCGACGTGATCGTCCAGCCGGTGGCGGGCCGTGAGAAGAAGCTGCTCGTCGCGGACATGGATTCGACGATGATCACCGTGGAATGCATCGACGAACTGGCCGACTATGCCGGGATCAAGGCGCAGATCGCCGAGGTGACCGAGCGGGCGATGCGCGGCGAGCTCGATTTCGCCGAGGCGCTCGATGCGCGGGTGGCGCTGCTCGAGGGGCTGGAGGAAGGCGCGATCGACCGCTGCCTCGCCGAGCGGGTGAGGCTGATGCCGGGCGCCGAGGCACTGGTGAAGACGATGCGGACGCGGGGCGCGCTGACCGTGCTCGTCTCGGGCGGGTTTACGCGCTTTGCCGAGCCGGTGGGGGAGCGGATCGGGTTCGAGCGGATGATCGCCAACCGGCTGCTGATCGAGAATGCGATGCTGATGGGCAAGGTCGCCAAGCCGATCGTCGACAGTTCGACCAAGGAGGCCAGCCTGCTGGGCGCGGCGGCCGAGCGCGGGCTCGACCTGGCGGATACGCTGGCGGTGGGTGACGGCGCCAACGACCTCGCGATGATCCGCAAGGCCGGGCTGGGGGTCGCCTATCACGCCAAGCCGATCGTCGCCGCGGCGGCGGGCGCACGGGTGGATCATGGCGACCTGACGGCGTTGCTCTACGCGCAGGGGATTTCTCGGGCGGAGTGGGTCCTTACTTGACGCCGCATGGCTCGTCCGGCGCCGGCGTGGCGCTGAACTGGAAGCGCGGGCTGACCCGGCTGGCGCTGTTCCTCGCGACGCTGACGATCGGTTATGCGATGGCGGAGGCGCTCGTGGCCGCGGGGGTTGAGGCCGGGCTTCGCGCGGCGGGCTCCGCCTCGGACAGGCTGCCGTCCAATCTCGATGCGGCGGTGCTGACGGCGGACGCCATAACGGATGCCTCCCATTGGGGAGGGCCCGTGCCGGCGCTTCTCCTGATCGGTGCAATCTTGTGGGTGGGTGTGGGCTTTCAGCCGGGCGGCGTTTCGCCGGCTGCGGGACTTGGCGTGCGCGCCAGAAGCATCCGCACCGCGCGGCTCGTGCTACGGCGGCCCCAATGGGAGGACGGGGAAGCGATCCACGCGATCTTTTCCGACGATGAGACACTGCGCTATTGGGACCGGCCGCCCTACGCCACCATCGAGGAGAGCCGGCAATGGCTCGAGCGGCTCTGCGCTTTGCCGCCCGAGACCAGCGACGTCTTCATCATCGAGCGCGAAGGGAGGGTGATCGGCGTGATCGGATCGATGTCGCGGCCATGGCTCACCTTCCTGCTGGCGAAGGGCGAATGGCGGCAGGGCTATGCGAGCGAGGCGCTGCAGGCGTTTCTGGGCTACACGTTCGGGCGCGGCGTGCCCGAGGTCCATGTCGCGACGCATCCCGACAATGCCGCGTCGCTGGCGCTGCTGCGCAAGGCCGGGTTCGAGGAATATGCCCGCTCCACCGGCCTGTTCAAGGTGCGCGGCGAGCCGGGTGCGGCGGTCCATCTAAAACTTGATGCGCCGTCGGCCGGTCCGGTGGAGGCGAAGGACGCGACGGCGATGGAGTCCGCCAATGGCTGAAGTCCCGATCTTCCAGGTCGATGCCTTCGCGGATCGTCTGTTCGGCGGCAATCCGGCGGCGGTGATGGTGCTGCCCGGCTATCCCGACGATGCGCTGCTTCAGGCCATCGCCGCGGAGAATAATCTCGCGGAGACCGCCTTCCTCGTCGCGGAGGGCGCGGACTATCGGTTGCGCTGGTTCACGCCCGCGGTTGAGGTGCCGCTGTGCGGCCATGCGACGCTGGCCAGCGCGGCGGTGGTGATGGAACGGCTCGAGCCCGGGCGCGAGCGCGTCACCTTCCATTCGGCGAGCGGCCCGCTCGCGGTGCGGCGGGCTGGCGGCGGCTATGTCCTCGATTTCCCGGCGCGGCCCTCGGAGTCCGTCGCGGCGCCCGCGGGGCTGGCCGAAGCGCTCGGCGCGGGTCCGGATGAGGTTCGCGTCAACGCCTTCAACTATATTGCGGTGCTCGCCAGTGCGGCGCAGGTGCGGGCGCTCGCGCCCGATATGGCGGGCGTCGCCGCGATGGACCGGCCGGGGGTGATCGTCACCGCGCCGGGCGATGGCGCACATGATTTCGTCAGCCGCTATTTCGCGCCGGCCAAGGGCATCAACGAGGACCCCGTGACCGGGGCGGCGCACTGCATGCTCGCGCCCTATTGGGCGGCGCGGCTGGGCAAATCGGAATTTCGCGCGTGGCAGGCATCGCGGCGCGGCGGCGAGGTGATCTGCCGCCTCATCGGCGACCGTGTCGAGCTCGAGGGCGGCTGCGTCTTCTTCCTCGAAGGGCGGGCCCGGCTATGAGCTATCGCGGTGCCTGCCATTGCGGCGCGGTGCGCTTCGAGGTCGATTTCGAGATCGCCGAGCTGACGACCTGCGACTGTTCGCTGTGCGCGATCCGCAACGCGGTGATGGCCAGGGTGCCCGAAGCGGCGCTGAGGTTGACCGCGGGGCGCGAGCATCTGACGCTCTATCAATGGAATACCAGGGTAGCGGAGCATCATTTCTGCAGCCGCTGCGGCATCTATGTCTTCCACCGCAAGCGCGCGGCGCCCGGTCATTTCGGGGTCAATGCCTTCTGTCTTCAGGGCTTCGATCCGGAATCGGTGCCGCTGCGCGCGACCGAGGGGGCGAACATGACCGTCGAGGACCCCGGTGCGCGCCCCGAATGGCCGGGGCCGCGGCCGATTGCACCCCGAACATCCGGCTAACCTCGAAATGCAATTGAACTGACCCGATCACCGCGTAACGCCAGCGCATCGGCGCCTCCGCCCGACCCCGATTCGACTGCGACAGGCGGCATCGCCGATTCCACGCAACCATGCCGGCGCTCCCGTGCCGGCCAGTCGAGAGGGCTCATGCTATGCCGATGATCACGGTTCAGGACGGCACCCAGATCTTCTACAAGGATTGGGGTGCGAAGGATGCGCAGCCGATCGTCTTCCACCATGGCTGGCCGCTGAGCGCCGACGATTGGGACGCGCAGATGCTGTTCTTCCTCGAAAAGGGCTATCGCGTGATCGCGCATGACCGGCGCGGTCATGGCCGTTCGTCGCAGACCGATACGGGCAACGAGATGGACACCTATGCCGCGGACGTGAAGGCGCTTGCCAGCGCGCTCGATCTGCGGGACGCGATCCATGTCGGCCATTCGACGGGCGGCGGCGAGGTGGCGCATTATGTCGCGCGCGCCGAGCCGGGCCGGGTCGCCAAGGCGGTGCTGATCGGCGCGGTGCCGCCGGTGATGGTCAAGTCCGACGCCAATCCGGGCGGCACGCCGATCGAGGCCTTCGATGGCCTGCGCGCCGCGCTCGCCGCCAATCGCGCGCAATTCTATCGTGACCTGCCGAGCGGGCCTTTCTACGGCTATAACCGCCCGGGCGCGCAGGTCTCGCAGGGCGTGATCGACAATTGGTGGCGCCAGGGCATGATCGGCGGCGCCAAGGCGCATTACGACTGCATCAAGGCCTTTTCCGAAACCGACTTCACCGAGGATCTGAAGGCGATCGACGTGCCGGTGCTGCTGATGCACGGCGATGACGACCAGATCGTGCCGATCGCCGATTCGGCGCTGATCGGGATCAATTTGCTCCGGCAGGGCACGCTCAAGGTCTATCCGGGCCTGCCGCACGGGATGTGCACGACGCATGCCGATATCATCAATGCGGACTTGCTGGCGTTCATCGAGGGCGAGCTGGTGGCTGACGCGCCGATCATCATCGAGCCGGCTTTGGCGTAAATTCCGCTCCCATTGGGAGAGGGAGGGAGCAAGCGCAGCTTGCGGAAGGGTGAGGGCGGTCTGTCCTCATCCTTCCCACCGCTTCGCGGCGGGCCCCTTCCTTCTCCTAAAAGGAGAAGGAGTTTAGTTCGAAACGGGCACGCAGGGGCTGACCCCGCGGCAGCTGCCGGCAGCCTCGGCGCGCGAGGCGAAGGGGCCGACGAGCACCTTGGTCAGGCTGCCCGACTTCACATAATAGACCTGGCGGCCCGGGAAGCGGCCCGCGACCTGGCCCCAGAGCTTGCGCGCGTTGTTCGGATCGCCGAACGCGCCGAGCTGGACGCGCCAGCCGCCGTCGCGGACGGGCGCCGTGACGGGCGGACGTACGACCGGGGGCTTGTTGACCGCCGCGACCTGGGTCGGCGGGGGCGTGGGTGTGGGCGTCGGGCGCGGCTGGATGGCAGGGAGCGTTCCGTTCTGCTGCGGCGACCGGCGGTTCGGCTGGGTCGTCGTGGCGGCGACGCGGGTCGGCTGGGTCGCGGGGCGCGAATAGTCGACGGGCGGCTGCGGGCGGTTCGCCATATCTTCGTACGTGCGCGCGAGCGCGAGACCCTGCTGGCGATCCTGCAGCGAGATATATTTGTCCATCTGCGCGAGCGCGGCCGAGGCCTGGGGCAGGCCAGACTGCGACGCGCGGACCATCAGCGCATAGGCGCGCACCCAGTCGCGCTCGACGCCGTCGCCGTTGAAATACATGGTGCCGAGCACGAACTGCGCGCGCGGCTCGCCGCGATTGGCCGATTTTTCGAGCCAGGGCACCGCCTCGGCGCGCTTGCCGTTCTGGAACAGGGCGAGGCCATAATTATCCTCTGCCTGCGGATGACCGCGCAGCGCCGCCTTGCGGTACCAGTCCTCGGCCATGTTGAGATCGGCGGCAACGCCGCGGCCGAGCTTATAGGCCTGGCCGAGATTGAACTGCGCATCGGGGTTGCCGGCGATCGCGGGGCCGCGCCACTTGTCGACCGCGGCCCGGTAGTCGCCGCGTTCCCAGGCTTCGACGCCTTGCTTGACCTGCTCGTCCTCGGAAACCTGCGCATGGGCGGGCATCGCCGCGATCACGCAAGAGCCGGCCATTGCGGCCAACCAGACAGACTTCATCGCAAAAAACTCCCGCGCCCCCGCAACCATGGATAAGTGACAGTTAACCATCGATTGTGAAAGAAATCCTTACGCCGCGCGGGAGGGGGAAGAGTCCCGGTGCGGAACGCGTTAACCTCTTCTTATCTCCCGCCGTGGCACTTCGTTTCCAGGGATTACCGGGAGTTTAGGGGTACATGCGCGTCCTGGCGATGGCATCGCAGAAAGGTGGTTCGGGAAAGACCACGCTGTCCGGGCACCTGGCGGTGCAGGCACAGCGGGCTGGTTGCGGACCCGTCGTCCTGATCGACATCGATCCGCAAGGATCGCTGTCCGACTGGTGGAATGAGCGCGACACCGAGTTTCCGGCCTTCGCCCAGACCACGGTCGCGCGGCTTGCAGCCGATCTCGAGGTGCTGCGCCAGCAGGGTTTCCGCACCGCGGTGATCGATACGCCGCCCGCCATCACCATGGCGATCCAGAGCGTCATCCAGGTGGCCGAGCTGATCGTCATCCCGACCCGGCCGAGCCCGCACGACCTTCGCGCCGTCGGCGCCACGGTCGATCTGTGCGACCGCGCGGGCAAGCCGCTGATCTTCGTCGTCAATGGCGCGACGCCCAAGGCGCGGATCACTTCCGAAGCCGCGGTCGCGCTGTCGCAGCACGGCACGGTCGCGCCGATCACGATCCATCACCGCACCGATTTCGCCTCGTCGATGATCGACGGGCGCACCGTGATGGAAACCGATCCGAACAGCCGCTCGGCACAGGAAATCACCGAGCTGTGGGGCTATATCAACGACCGGCTCGAGAAGAATTTCCGCCGGACCGTGTTCACGGCCCCCGCGGCGCAGGTCAATCACTATGGCGCGGCGCGCCCGGCAGGCGGCTTTGGCCGCCGGGTGGTGTCGTGATGAGCTTCGGGACCCCCAAGCCGATGGCCTCGCTCTCGTCGAGCCTGCTCGCCCGCAAGGGCCATGCCCGCCCCGCGATGCGGCCGCAGGGTTATGTGTCGCTCACCCCCAGCCAGGACGATCTGGGCTGGAACGACATGGGCGAGGAATTCGTCCAGGCGCACCAGCCGGTCGCGCCCGTCGCCCCCGTCGCGGTGCCGCCCTCGGCGCCGATCGAAGCTCCCGAGCCCGAGGTACTGCGCCAGCGCGACGTGCTGGCCGAGCAGTTCACGCCCCAAAAATCCGGGCAGCCGGCGGTCCAGGCCGAGCCCGAGCCCGTCTTCACGCCCGCGCCCGCCGCGGCTCCCGCACCCAAGGCGATCGTCACGCAGGGCACGCTCGCCCGCGTCGCGCGCGAGGTGAGTAGCAGCAAATCCAAGGCCGCGTTCACGCTGCGGCTCGATACCGACCGCCACCTGCGCCTGCGCCTCGCATCGGCGGTCACCAATCGTTCGGCGCAGCAACTGGTGACCGAGGCGCTCGACGCTTTTCTCGAATCGCTGACCGACGTGGACACGCTGGCGACCCAGCTTTCCGCGCGGGGTGGAAGGACTGGATCATGAAGACCCGTATGTTGCTCTCGATCGGGCTTTCCGCGCTCGTGCTGACGGGAGCCGTCGGCGGTGCCGCGTTCCCGGGCATGATGGCCTCCGCCGCGTCGGCCGAGAACCCCAAGCGTGCCGCGAGCGAAGCCGCCGCCGCGCGGAAATACATGGCGAAGCGCAAGGCCGACAAGGCCGTGCAGCATGCCGAGCTCGCGGTCTCCTTCGCGCCCAACGTTGCCGAATATCGCGCGCTGCTGGGGCAGGCCTATCTGCTCGCGGGGCGCTTCGTCTCGGCGCGGCAGGCGCTGACCGATGCGCTGACGCTCGATCCGAACAATGGCCCCGTCGCGCTCAACCTCGCGCTGTCGCAGATCGCGCAGGGCGACTGGTCGGGCGCGCGCCATACGCTCGACGCGCATGACAATATCGCGGCGAGCGATCGCGGCCTCGCCTATGCGCTGGCCGGCGATCCGATGCGCGCCATCGAGATCCTCGAGCCCGCTTCGCGCGCGGCCGATGCCAGCCCCAAGACCCGCCAGAACCTCGCGCTGAGCCTCGCGCTCGCCGGGCGCTGGGCCGACGCCAAGACGGTCGCGTCGATCGATCTGTCGCCCGCCGATGTCGATGCGCGGATCATGCAATGGGCGAGCTTCGCGCGCCCGGCCAACGCCTATGACCAGGTCGCGTCGCTGCTCGGCGTGCGTCCGATCCAGGATGCCGGCCAGCCGACTGCGCTGGCGCTGGTGGTCGCGAACCCCAATGTCGGAGTCGCCGCAGCAGAGGTGCCCGCGCCGGTGCCGGTGCCCGATCCGGTCGACACCTATATGCCCGGAACGCCCAGCAACGCCGCCGAAGTGGCAACGCAGGTGAGCGCCGAGACGGGCGTCGATGTCGCCGCGGTCGAGCCTCAGACGCCCGTTGAATCTGGCGTTGAGCCTGTCGCCGTCGCCGGCACCACGCCGTCGGTCGTGTTCGGCCCGCGTGCGGAGATCGTCCAGGCGGTTTCGCTGACCCCGGTTCGTCCGGCGCCGCTTTCGGTCGTGCGTCCGGCCGCGGCCCGCGTTGCCGCGGTGCGCGTTCCCGCCGCCGCGCCGCAGCGGGTGAGCTATGCCAAGGGCAATTTCTACGTCCAGCTCGGCGCCTATGACAGCCCGGGCGTCGCCCGCGATGCCTGGGCGCGGACCTCGCGCCGTATCCCGGCGCTGGGCCGCCACACGCCGCAGGGCGCGAACATCAGCACCGGCGCGGGCAATTTCTATCGCCTGTCGGTCGGCGGCTTTGCGCGCAACGATGCCGATTCGCTGTGCCGGACGGTGCGCGCGAGCGGCCAGACCTGCTTCGTGCGGGCCGGTGCCGGCGACCGCGTCGCGAGCTGGATTCGCCCGAACGAAACGCGGCTGGCGTCGCGCTGAGCGGCGTCGAACGTTAGGAAAGTTAGGGGGTCCGGCGGTTTTCCGGGCCCCTTTTGATTCACGGCGCCGGAATCCAACATTTCCAACCCGCTCAGGCGATCTCGCGCCCGCCCTTCCACAGCTTGATCACCTTGCCCTGGACCGGCATCCCGTCGAACGGCGTGTTGCCGGCGCGGGCGTGCATCTCGGCGCCGGAGATCTGCCACGGCGCGTCGGGATCGATCAGGACGATGTCGGCGGCGAGGCCGGGTTCGAGCGCGCCGGCATCGACGCCGAGGATGCGCGCCGGGTTGCGCGCGAGCAGCTCGAACAGGCGGGGCAGGTCGATCGTGCCGTTGTGGACGAGCGTCATGCCGAGCGCGAACAGTGTCTCGGTGCCCGACATGCCGGGCTCCGAATCGGCGAAGGGCAGGCGCTTCTCCTCGGGGCCGCGCGGATCGTGGCCCGAGGCGAGGACGTCGATCGTGCCGTCCGCCAGCGCGGCGAGCGCGGCCTGGCGGTCGGATTCGGCGCGCAGCGGCGGCGAGAGGTGCGCGAAGGTGCGGAAATCCAAGATGTCGATGTCCGACAGCAGCAGATGCGCGGGGGTGATGCCGCAGGTGACGGGCAGGCCGCGGGCCTTGGCGCGGCGGATCAGATCGAAGCCGGCGGCGGTGGTGACCTGGCGGAAATGGAGGCGGGCGCCGGTTTCTTCGGCCAGCGCCACATCGCGCGCGATGGCGAGCGCTTCGGCGATGCTGGGGGCGGCGGCGAGACCGAGGCGCATTGCGGTCTCGCCTTCGGTCGCGACGGCGTTGGCGGTGAGGCCGCTATCCTCGGCGTGGGCGATGACCGTTAGCCCGCAATCGCGGGCATAGGCCAGCACCTTGCGCATCACGCCCGAGTCCGAAATCCAGCGGCGGCCGGTGGCGACCGCGCGGGCCCCGGCGGCGGCGTTGATCGCCATTTCGGCGAGGTCGGCGCCGGCAAGGCCCTGGGTCGCTGCGGCGAGGGGGTGGACCCAGAGGTCGGGCTTGCCCATCAGCGCGGCGCGGCGGACGATGCCGGGATCGTCGAGCACCGGGGACTGATCGGGCATGAGGCCGACCCGGGTGATCCCGCCCGCGCGGCACGCCTTGCGGTCGACCGCGAACACCCCGAGATCGATGATGCCGGGGGCGAGGATGCCGCCGTTCCGGGCGAGCTTGGCGCAGTCGATGACTTCGGCGTCGTCCTGGACGTCCGCGACGATGGTGTCGCCATCGATCGAGAGCGAGTCCGCACCGGAGAGCAGCCGGGAATTGGCGAAGAAGCGTTTCATGCCCAGCCCTCCACGCCGCGCGCGCGGCGGGTGAGGACGTCGAGGCAGGCCATGCGGACCGCGACGCCCATCTCGACCTGTTCGGTGATCGCCGAACGCTCGGGGTGATCGGCGACCGAGGAGGTGATCTCGACTCCGCGGTTCATTGGGCCGGGGTGCATCACCAGCGCGTCGGGTTTCGCCCGCGCCAGCCGTTCGTCGGTAAGGCCGTAGCGGAGATGATATTCGCGGGTGGAGGGGATGAAGGCGCCGCTCATCCGCTCATTCTGGAGGCGGAGCATCATCACCACGTCGGCGCCGTCGAGCGCCGTGTCGAAATCGGCGAAGGGGGTGACGCCCATCCGCTCGATCGCCGCGGGCATCAGCGTGGCGGGGCCGCAGACGCGGACTTCGGCGGCCAATGCGGTCAGCGCAAGCATGTTCGATCGCGCCACGCGGCTGTGGAGGATGTCGCCGCAGATCACCACGCGCTGGCCGGCGATGCTGCCGCGGCGGCGGCGGATGGTGAGCGCGTCGAGCAGCGCCTGGGTGGGATGTTCGTGCCAGCCGTCGCCGGCGTTGAGCACCGGGCAATCGACCTTGGTCGCGATCAGCTGGACCGCGCCCGAGCTGCCGTGGCGGATCACGATCACGTCGGCGCGCATCGCGTTGAGCGTGACCGCGGTATCGATGAGGGTTTCGCCCTTTTTCACCGAGCTCTGGGCGGCGTGCATGTTGACCACATCGGCGCCGAGCCTTTTGCCCGCGATCTCGAACGAGAGGAGCGTGCGGGTGGAGTTTTCGAAGAAGGCGTTGATCTGGGTAAGGCCGGCGAGGCGCTTGTCGGGCTTGGCATGGGCGCGGTTGGCATCGACCCATTGTTCGGCCTCGTCGAGCAGGAACAGGATCTGATGCGGCTTGAGGCCCGCAATGCCGGTCAGGTGCCGGTGCGGGAAGACGGCGCCGCCCGGGATCTGGGCGGCGGGGCGATGATCTGAGGCTGGCATTAAAGGGGCCGGTTAGCGGGGTGGGGCGGGGGGCGCAAGCTTCGCGGCGGCTTTCTTTGCCTGACGATCACGGTTCATCTGCCTGCCGCGATGCTTGTTGCAATGATCGCAGGCAGCCTTGAGGTTGGCGACATTGTCGCGGCCGCCGTCCATCTTGGCCTTGCAATGCTCGATGGTCGGGCGCGTCGGGCCGGTTTCGGTGAAGGGCCGGCGGCAATAGCAGCAGCGATTGCCCTGCTCGGCGGCACGGCGGACACGAACGTTGCGCGCATAGCGGCTATTCAGGGCCATGATGTCCCCCAGCTAACGATAGGGCGGAAGCTACGCCCCAATCGCTAAGCGGAAGTAACCGCCGCCTTCACTGAATCGGCCGTACCTCGATGACCTTGAGATAGTCCATCCGGTCGCTGCCCGGCACCAGCATGTTGAATTGCGACCAGCGGCCGGGGAGGTACTGGCAGGCCTGGGTGTCGATCTGAGGGCCGATCGGACCGATCGCCACGGGGAGTATGCGGGTCACCTCATAGGTGACGACGCGATCGACCTGGGATTTGAAGACGAGGGTGACAGCGAGGTATTTGCGGACGTCCTCGACGGTCGAAATATAGTCGAACGTGCCCCAGCCGCCCGGCCAGGTCTCCTTCTGGCCGGGGGCGAGCGCCATCTGGAAACGGGTGCCGACGGGCAGGATGGCGGTGGGCGCCGCCATGAGCGTGCCGCTGGCCGAGGGCTGGGTCGGCACGAACCAGGTCGGCCAGGGCGAGCCGCCCAGGCCGTTGTTGACGAGCGTCTGATAGGCCTTGGTGGCGGTGGCGTCGTCAGCGTAGCGCCAGCGCTCGGCGGCCCACCAGGCCTTGCCCGGCGGCGAATCGATCGAGGTCGCGTCGCAGACCTGCGCGACGGGGACCAGCGTGGGGCCGCCGCTGGGGGCGGTGGGCGCGGGGCGGGCGGTCTGGGCCGCGGCGAGCGCGGGGTTGAGGAGCGCGAGCGCGAGGCTTGCCCGCAAGAGCCAGGTCATGGTGCCGCGCATCGATTTCCCCCTTTGATTGCCCGGGCTCTGCGTATCACGACCGATCGCGGAAGGAAAACGGCTTTAGCGAGCAAGAAGAGCGCGGGGATGGTGGCGGTCGTTTGTTCGATTGGATAGGGTGGTGGCAGGGGGATTCGGCGGCATGTTCGGTTGGACCAATACCTTGCCGGTCGCGGAGCCGGAGATCGTCGCGGTTCCGGCGGCGCTCTTCTTGTTGATCGGCTTGCTCGACTATCGGTTTCGGCTGCGCGGGACGCGATGGTCGCGGGCGCTGGCGCATGTGTTTCCGGCGGAACTCTATCGGCGGCAGGCCAATTCGATCGGGTTCGTCAATTACTGCCTGTCGCTGGCGCTGATCTTCAAAGGGGGCGGGGTGGTGACCTCGTTGATCGCGGCGCAGGCGATCGCCGGGGCGGGAGTGCCGCTGGCCGGAGTGGGGGGATGGACGGGCGTCGCGATCCAGGTCGCGCTGATCTGGCTGGCGCATGACTTCGGCAATTATGTCCAGCATCGCGCCCAGCATGCCTCGCCATTGTTGTGGCGCTTTCACCGGCCGCATCATTCGGCCGAGGTGCTGACCCCGTTCGTGCAGATACAGGGGCATCCGATCGACCTGCTCGTCGGGATGGCGATCGAGTTTCCGTTCACGCTGGCCGGAGCAGTGCTGGCGCTGATGCTGACCGGGGGGAGCTTCCTGGGCGGCACGCTGGGGGGACTCGGGGTGGTGGCGGGGATCGGGCAGCTCAAGGGCGCGCTGGGGCATAGCCATCTGGCGATCTGCTTCGGGTGGTGGAACCGGCTGGTGCTCGCTCCCGTGACGCACCAGATCCACCACAGCGCCGAGGCGCGGCATCGCGGGCGCAATTTCGGCAGCAATTTCGGGATCTGGGACTGGATGTTCGGGACGCTGTACGTGCCGGAGCCGGGCGAGCGTTTCCGGCTGGGGCTCGATGCGGCGTCGCTGGGGGCGGACAATCCCTATCGGACCGCGGCCGATATCTATTGCGAGCCGGTGGCGAGCGCGGCGGCCATGGTGGGGGAGGCGATCCGCCCGGTGGGTTTCAAGGACGCGTGAGCGCGTCGATCGCGGCCTGAAGGATGTGCGCGGCGGCCATATTGTCGATCCGCTCCGCGCGCTTGGCACGGCTGAGGTCCTGCTCGATCATCGTCCGTTCGACCGCGACCGTGGACCAGCGTTCGTCCCACAGGAGGATGGGGAGACCCATATCCTCCAGATTGCGGGCGAAGGCGCGGGTGGATTGGGTGCGGGGGCTGTCGCTGCCGTCGAGATTGAGGGGGAGGCCGATGACGAGACCCTTCACCTGCTGCTGCGCGGCGAAGGTGGCGAGCGCGGCCTTGTCGCTGGTGAATTTGGTGCGGCGGATCAGCGTGGCGGGAGAGGCGAAGCTCCATTGCGCGTCGCAGAGCGCGGTGCCGATCGTCTTGGTGCCGACATCGAGGCCCAGCAGGCGGCCGCCCTGGGGGAGGGCTTCGCGATAATCGGGGGCGAGGGGGGTGATCATCCGTTCCCTCTAACCCCAACCGTCATCCCGGCGAAAGCCGGGACCCAGAGCCACGGGCTGCGTCGCGTGCGATTCCCTGGGTCCCGGCTTTCGCCGGGATGACGGTTATTTGTTCGAGAACGCCGCCAGCCGGCGTTCGGCGTCCTTGCGGATATTGGCCCAGAACAGGCTGTAATCGAAGACGTGATAATTGTTGCCGGGCAGGACATAGGGGCCGAGATCGGGCGGGTTGGTGCCGATCAGCAGGAAGCCGCGGCCGGCGCAGCGCGCGGGGACGCGGCCGGGCTCGAGCGTGGCGTTGGTGAGGTCCTTGGTGGGGAGGAGGGCGCCGAGATTGGCCTGCGCCGGGGCGGTGTCGTTCGCCTTGCCGGTGATCGGGTTGGTGCAGACGAACGCGGTGCCCTTGCGGGGGAGGCCGGTGAAGCCCGTGCTGGCATCGAAGGCGTCGGTGATCAGCCCGGTGTCGGCGGGCTCGCCGAAGCTCTGCCACGAGAGGATGCAGCCGGCCTGATCGGCGGTGGCGCAGGCCGGAAGCCCCATTCTGGGCAGATCGGCGGTGATCGAGACCGGCCAGCCGACGACATAGGCCGCGACGATGCGCTTCTCGATTCTGGTCCCCGCGATCCGCTCGGCGAGCAGGCGCGACAAATGCAGCGCGCCCTGGCTGTGGCCCGCGAGGATGATCGGCCGGTCGCCGGCCTCGACCAGGAACTGCTCGAACGCGGCGAGCACGTCGCGATAGGCGAAGTCGATCGCCTTGTGCGCTTCCTCCTTGCTGGTGAGGAAGGCGCCGAAGGTCGCCTGGCGGTAACGCGGCGCCCAGATCGCGCCGACCGCGTTGAACGCACTCGCCTGGCCGCGCAGGAACAGCTCGGCGCGGGCATTGGCCTCGGCATTGTCGAGCGGGGCGTTCCAGCGGGTGCGCTCGAGGAAGGAGGTGGGGTGGATGAAGAAGACCGCAGCCTCGGGGTTGGCGGCGGGGCTGTGGCCCGCGGGGGTCCAGAGCGCGGGGTTGCCGGGCTTGTCGGGCCGGGCGATCCACATCTCGGCGCGGGCATAGCTGCCGGGCGGGGGGAGCGCGGCGACCTGGACGCTGGGGACGAGCGCCTGCCTGAGCAGCTCGGCGCCCCAGAAACGGAAGGCAAAGGTGGTGGCGAGCGCGATCACGATGAGGACGACCACCAGATAGAGGAACTTGCGGGCCAAGCGGCACTCTCCGTTGTGCAATGCAACATAACCGCCCCCGCGGCAATCGCGTTCCCCGTGATACATGGTTGCTCGGGATGCAACCTGTCCCGGTCTGCACGGGAAATCCACTTTACCCCGGGGCCGCGATGCGAGACCCTCCCCATCGCGCCATGGCGTCAGGGAGGGGATCATGACCGACTCGTTCGAGGAAACGGAGGCGCCCGCGCCGGAAGAGACCGCGCCATGGCCGCTGCGGCCGGTGTTGCTGGCGCTGATCGGGCTGGCGGCGGGCTATGGCGTGCACCTGATCATCGGCGCCGATTTCACGAGCGCGCATACTGCGTGGCAGCTCACCAAGCTTTCTGGGCTGATCGTATCGGCCGGACTGTTCGGCTTCACGCTCGAGCGGCGGCACTGGTGGGCGTCGCTGATCTTCGCGCTGGCGATGGGGGCGACGGCTGCGGGGATTTTCTGGTGGAACGGCGATCCCGATCATTGGGGCGGCGGCGACGGGTGGCGGATGTTCAGCCTCGCCCTGGCGCTCGCGATCGCGGCGCCCCTGTTCCAGGCGGCACGCGATGCCGACGGGATCCATTTCCCTTACCCTTCGGTGCACGATCATGCCTGGACCAATATCGTGCTGTGGGTCGCGTGCTGGGTGTTCGTGGGGATCGTCTTCGCGCTGGCCTGGCTGCTGGCCGCGCTGTTCCACCTCATCAAGATCGATTTCCTCCAGGAGCTGCTGGAAAAGATGTGGTTCGGGCGGTGCCTGATCGGGCTGGCGTTCGGCGCGGGGCTCGGGTTGCTGCGCGAGCATGACTTCGTGGTGCGGCTGCTCCAGCGGGTGGTGGCGACCGTGCTCGCGGTGCTGGCACCGGTGCTCGCGGTGGGGCTGGTGATGTTCCTGGGTGCCTTGCCCGCCACCGGGCTCGCGCCGCTCTGGGCGGCGGGGAACTCGACCGCGATCTTGCTGAGCTGCACCGTCGGCGCGCTGATCCTCGCCAATGCGGTGATCGGCAATGCGCCGGATCAGGAGCGGCAATTTCCGCTGCTCAAGGGCGGGGCGATGGCGCTGGCGGCGGTGATGCTGCCGCTGGCGGTGATCGCGGGAGTCGCGATCGGGCTGCGGATCAACCAATATGGCTTCACGCCGGAGCGGCTCTGGGCGCTGACCTTCGTGATCATCGCCTGCGCCTATGGGCTGGCCTATCTGGCCGCGCTGCTGCTTGGCCGGGCCGACTGGGCGGCGAAGGTGCGGCCGGCCAATCTGGGGCTGGCGATCCTGCTCTATCTGGTCGCGCTGGTGCTGGCGACGCCGCTGGTGAGCTTCAACGCGATCTCGACCCGCGACCAGGTCGCGCGGCTCGAATCGGGCAAGCTGACGCCGGAGAAGTTCGACTGGAGGGCGTTGGCGTTCGAGTTTGGCGAACCCGGGCGGGCGGCGATCGAGCGGCTGAAGCACTCGCCCAACGCCGCGATCAAGAAGCAGGCGATCGCCGCGGGGCAGGCGACGGACCGCTGGGAAGTGACTGACGGGGGCGAAGGGCACGCGACGCTCGCGACTCTCGAGGAGAGGCTGAGGCTGCTGCCGGAGGGCAGGACGCTCCCGGCCGACCTGCGCGCGCTGATCGTCGATCACTATCCATGCGGGCGGGACAGCGGCGACGGCGGCAAATGCACCCTGTTCTTCGTGAGCGAGCAGGAAGCGCTGCTGATCCAGGGGGGCTGCTTCGAGACGCCGGCACCGGCGCCGGCGGGCAAGCCGGAGGGGACGGTCGTTTCCCCCGCGGTGGAGACGGTGTGCATCGCGCAGTCGCCCCAGCGTTATGTGGTGCTGGGCGGCAAATGGGTCCAGGCGCCGCCGGGCTGGCAGCTCGATGACGCCGCGCGGGCCAAGGCCGGTGCGGGCTACCGGACCGGGCAGATCGAGGTGCGCAAGGTCGAGCGGCGGCAGGTGTTCGTCGGCGGCGTGCCCGTGGGGGACGCCTTCTAGCGCTTGATGGACGGGGGGCGCCCCTGCTAGGCGCCCCTCATGTCCGTAGATAGCGCCACCGTGAAGAAGGTCGCGAGCCTCGCCCGCATCGCGATCACCGACGCCGATGCCGATCGGCTCGTGCCCGAACTCAACAACATCCTCGGCTGGATCGAGCAGCTGGGCGAGGTCGACACCAAGGGCGTCGAGCCGATGACCGCGGTGATCCCGAACACGCTTCGCCTGCGCGACGATGTGGTGACCGAGGGCGGGCAGCGCGACGCGGTGCTGGCGAACGCGCCGCAGGGCGAGCATGGCTTCTTCACCGTGCCGAAGGTGGTGGAATGAGCGACATCACCGATCTCGGCATCGCGCAGCTGCGCGACGGCATCCGGCAGGGGAAATTCTCGGGCCGCGAGGTCGCCGATGCGTTCGTGGTGAAGGTGAGCCGCGCCAAGGCGCTCAACGCCTTCATCGTCGAGACGCCCGAGCATGCGATCGCCGCGGGCAAGGCCGCCGACGAGGCGCTGGCCGCGGGCAGGCCGCTCGCGCCGCTTGCGGGCGTGCCGATCGGCATGAAGGATCTGTTCTGCACCAAGGGCGTGCAGACCACCGCGGCGAGCCACATCCTCGAGGGGTTCAAGCCAGTCTATGAATCGACCGTCTCGCAGAAATTGTGGGACGCGGGCGCGGGGATGCTGGGCAAGCTCAACCTCGACCAGTTCGCGATGGGATCGTCGAACGAGACCAGCTATTTCGGCAACGTCATCTCGCCGTGGCGCAAGCGCGGCAGCAACGCCGCGATGGCGCCGGGCGGCTCTTCGGGCGGCAGCTCGTCGGCGGTGGCGGCGCGGCTCTGCCCGGGCGCGACCGGCACCGACACCGGCGGTTCGATCCGCCAGCCCGCGGCGTTCGTGGGCATCAGCGGCATCAAGCCGACCTATGGCCGCTGCTCGCGCTGGGGCGTGGTGAGCTTCGCCTCGTCGCTCGACCAGGCGGGGGCGATGGCGCGTGATGTGCGCGACTGCGCGATCATGCTCGAGGCGATGAGCGGGTTCGATCCCAAGGATTCGACCTCGCTCGACCTGCCGGTGCCGAAGTGGGAGGAGGGGCTGTCGTCCGATCTGCGCGGGCTGCGCGTCGGCGTGCCGGCCGAATATCTGGTCGACGGCATGCCCGCGGAGATCGCTGCGCTCTGGCAGCAGGGCATCGACTGGGTGAAGGATGCCGGTGCCGAGGTGGTCGAGGTGTCGCTGCCGCATACCAAATATGCGCTGCCGGCCTATTACATCATCGCCCCCGCCGAGGCCTCGTCGAACCTCGCGCGCTATGACGGCGTGCGATACGGCCTGCGCGACCTGCCCGAGGGCGCGAATTTGCAGGAAATGTACGCCGCGACCCGCGCCGCCGGTTTCGGCGACGAGGTCAAGCGCCGGATCATGATCGGGACCTATGTGCTCTCGGCGGGCTTCTACGACGCGTACTTCACCCAGGCGTCGAAGGTCCGCACGCTGATCGCCCGCGACTTCGACAACGCCTGGGCGGTGTGCGACCTGTTGCTGACCCCGACCGCGCCGAGCGCGGCGTTCGCGCTGGGCGAGAAGCTCGCCGATCCGCTGGCGATGTACCTCAACGACGTGTTCACGGTGCCGTCGAGCCTGGCGGGCCTTCCGGCGATGAGCGTGCCGGGCGGGCTCGACAAGGACGGGTTGCCGCTGGGGCTGCAGATCATCGGCAAGCCGCTCGACGAGCAGCGCGTGCTCAATGCGGGCCTCGCGATCGAGGAGCGGGCGGGGTTCACGGCACGTCCCGACGCCTGGTGGTGAGGCGATGAGCCTGGTCAATCGCGCGCTGCAGCGGGGCGGGGAGCTGTTGCAGCGTGCCGGGCTCGCCGTCGGCCGGATCGAGACGCCGGGGTCGCGCGCGGCGGGGCTGTCGCTGCAGTGGCGGCGCGATCCGCCCGAGGTGACGCGCGGCGCGGTGGTCGAGACGCGTGCCGAGGGGCATAAGGTCCGCTTCTTCGTCGCCGATGGCAGCGACGTGATCCAGCGGCATCATCTGCGCGGGAGCTTCTACGAGGCCGAGGAACTGGCGCTGCTGGCGCCGTACTTCAAGGGCGGGCTGTTCGTCGATGCGGGGGCGAATGTGGGCAACCACAGCCTCTATGCGATGCTGGTGCTGGGGGCGGAACGGGTGATCGCGTTCGAGCCCAACCCGCCGGCGCTGCGCGTGCTCGACCTCAACCTCGCGCTCAACGGGCTGAGCGAGAAGGTGACGGTCCACCGCGTCGGGTTGGGCGATGGGCCCGGTCGGGCGAGCATCCATCTGCCGCACGCCAATCTGGGCGGCGCCTGGATGGTGCCGGGCGCCGAGGGCGCGTTCGAGATCGTCGCGGGCGATACGCTGCTCAAGGACGAGCCCGTCGCCTTCCTCAAGATCGATACCGAAGGGCTGGAGATGCAGGTGCTCGCGGGCCTGCGCGCGACGATCGCGGCGCACCGTCCCGCGATCTTCGTCGAGGTCGAGGACCGCAACATCCCGGCATTCGAGGCATTTTGCCGCGAGATCGGCTATCGCACCGAAAAGACCTATAAACGCTATGCGGTGAACACCAATTTCCTGATGGTTCCCGACAAACCCGCGCCGGCCAAGCGCCGCGCGCCCCGAAGCAAGAAACAGGGTAACTGAGATGGCGAGCACAGCCTATCGCGTCCATGGCGAAACCGGCGAATGGGAGGTCGTGATCGGCCTCGAAGTCCATGCGCAGGTGACGTCGAACGCCAAGCTCTTTTCGGGCGCCGCGACCGAATTCGGGGCGGAGCCGAACAGCCAGGTGTCGCTGATCGACGCGGCGATGCCGGGAATGCTGCCCACGCCCAATCGCGAGTGCATCCGCCAGGCGGTGCGCACCGGCATGGCGATCGGGGCGGTGATCAACAAATGGTCGCGCTTCGACCGCAAGAATTACTTCTACGCCGATCTGCCGCAGGGCTATCAGATCAGCCAGCTCTTCCACCCGCTGGTGGGCGAGGGGCAGGTCGAGATCAGCCTCGACGAGAAGGACCCCGAGGCCGAGGTCAAGACGATCGGCATCGAGCGCATCCATGTCGAGCAGGATGCGGGCAAGCTGATGCACGACCAGCATCCGACGCGCTCCTATGTCGATCTCAACCGTGCGGGCGTCGCGCTGATGGAGATCGTGTCGAAGCCGGACATGCGTTCGCCAGCCGAAGCAGGGGCTTATCTGGCGAAGCTCAGGTCGATCCTGCGCTATGTCGGGTCGTGCGACGGCAATATGGACCAGGGATCGATGCGCGCCGATGTCAATGTCTCGGTGCGCAGGCCCGGCGACGAATTCGGGACGCGGACCGAGACCAAGAACGTCAATTCGGTGCGTTTCGTGATGCAGGTCGTCGAGATCGAGGCGAAGCGCCAGGTCGAGGAGATCGAGGCGGGGCGCCGGATCGTCCAGGAGACACGGCTGTTCGACCCCGACCGCGGCGAGACGCGCGCAATGCGATCGAAGGAAGATGCCCACGACTATCGCTACTTCCCCGATCCCGACCTGCTGCCGCTCGAACTCGACGACGCGTTCCTCGAGGCGTGCCGAGCGAGCCTGCCCGAGCTGCCCGACGCCAAGCGCCGCCGCTACGAGAGCGAGCTGGGCCTGACCGCGTACAATGCCGCGGTGCTGACCGCCGACGCGGATACCGCGCGCTGGTTCGAGGCGCTGCTGGCTGAGAGCGCACGGGTGCAGGCCAAGGGCGAGCAGGAAGTGGCGCGGGCGAGCGCCAACTGGCTGATCTCGGACCTGTTCGGGGCGCTCAACCGGCTGGGCAAGGATCTGGCCGAGAGCCCGGTAAGCCCGGTGCAGGGTGCCGAACTGCTCGCGCTGGTCGCGGACGGCACGCTTTCCGGCACGCTTGCCAAGCAGGTGTTCGAGATCATGCTCGAAACCGGCGAGGGTGCGCCCAAGATCGTCGAGGAGCGCGGGCTCAAGCAGACCAGCGACACCGGCGCGATCGAGGAAGTGATCGCGGGCGTGCTCGCGGCCAACCCCAACCAGCTCGAACAGTATCGCGGGGGCAAGGAGGCGCTGTTCGGCTTCTTCGTCGGCCAGACGATGAAGGCGATGGGGGGGAAGGCGAACCCGGCGGTGGTCAACGAGCTGCTGAAGAAGGCGTTGGGCTAGGCGACGGCTTGTCGACAGGCAGGTCCTTGATCTCGCGGACCGCGCCGGGCCATCGCTCCACGAGCCGCTTGCGCAGCACGGGGAAGGTCGCCTGCCACTCGTCGCCCCGATGCTGGGTGACCGAGACCTCCCAGATATGGTTCGGCCTGTCGAAGGGGCGGGCGGATATCAGCGTGCCGGGCGTGCCGCAGATCTGGATCGAGCCCGGCCCGCCCAGCGACACCGGCGGACCCAGATCGCGAACGATCGTCCAGCCATTCTCATGCGCGAAGCGTTCGATCTCGCCGCGCGCTTTCTCCCATTCGGATTCGGGCAGGTCGAGATAGAAGGACTCATGCGGCCCCACCAGCAACGCGCCGCGAAGGTTCTGGATATGGCAACTATAGGCGAAGCTGGGCTGGAAGCTCACCCAGCTCGACGCCGCCAGCGCCGCGGCGCCCAGCGCGATCCGCAGGCGCGATTCGCGTGATTCGATGTTGAGCACTAGCCGGAACACCAGCCCCGAGGCCGCGCCAGCGAGCAAATAGGGCAAGGCAACGCGCCACGTGTCGATCCCGAGCGCCGGCACCGACAGCAGGAGCGGGAATGTCACGCCCGTGAGTGCTCCGGCGATGGCAGCGCTCCACGCGTTGACCCGGCCGGTTGCACGGGCGGCGAGATAGAGCGGCAGACCGATCGGCATGAAAGCGGCGACGGTGACGAACCAGTAGACGACGATGACCGACCACATCGATACCGGCAGCGCGACGGTGACCAAAGCCGCGGCGAACAGCGAGGATACCGCGAAGGCCCCGATCGATCGCGTCGTCTTCCGCGCTTCCATGGGCGATCCTTCTCCTCCGTTCCGAACCTATCACGGCAGGCGCGAAACGCCATTGCGCCGCCGGGTTGCCCGCCCGCCGAAACCGCTGGTAGCGTGAAGGCGAATCTCCCCGGGAGTAGACACGCATGGTTCGGACATTGATTGCGCTGCTGCTGTCGCTGCTCGCCTTTCCCGCCTTCGCCCAGACCACGCCCGCCCCCAAGCCGCCTGTCCGCGTCGCGATCGTGACGAGCGTCGGCAGCTTCACGATCGAGATGGACGATCGCGCTCCGATCAGCAGCCGCAATTTTCTGCGTTATGTCGATCAGAAGCGGCTCGACGGGATCACATTCTATCGCGTGGTGAAGGTTCAGGACAATTTCGGCTTCGTCCAGTTCGGGGTGCGGGGCGCGCCGCGCCGGGTGCTGCCGCCGATCGCGCACGAGCCGACCACCCAGACCGGCATCAGGCATACCGACATGACGCTCTCGCTGCCGCGCTTCGCGCCGGGGACGGCGGGGGGCGACTTCACCATCGTGGTGGGCGATCAGCCCTCGTTCGATGCCGATCCGAGCAAGCCGGGCGACAATCTGGGCTATGCCGCCTTCGCGCATGTGGTGGAGGGGCGCGAGGTGGTGATCAAGATCTTCGACGCGCCCAATTCGCCCACCGCGACCGACCAGGGCTATTACAAGGGCGAGATCCCGCAGGCACCGGTGACGATCATCAGCGCGCGGCGGGTGACGGCGCCCTGATCAAGCGGGGCTGGGTAGCTGAATAGCGAATGAATAACTGCCCCTATATGCCGATGAAGTCGGCGTTTTTACCCTTCGCGCCCGAATAAACCGGCTTGCTTAAATCATTGCGCTGGACGATGTTTCCCGCTGCATAGGGGAGGGGTTTCCATGCGATCGAGAAGATGGGCCGTCGCGCTTGCGGCCACGGCGACGTTTGTCGCGCCAGGCGCATGGGCTCAGGACGCGGCACCCGCCGCGGCCAACGGACCGGCGACCGGGACGGCCGCCGCGACCGATGCGCCGCCGCAGGTGAGCGTCGAGGATCGGGGCGAGCTGCGGATCGATCCGGCGAAAATCCAGGTTCCGGACATCAATTTCGTCGCGACGCCTGAAATCGAGGCGAATTTCGACAAATATTTCTTCTTCTGGCGCGAGGGCACCGATTTCGAGACCGCGCTGGCCGATATCCGCGAGTGCGACGATTATGCGCGCGGGGCGAGCTATCACACCGCCTATACCAACCCGTACATGTACGGTTATGGCGTGCTGCCCAGCGCGATCGGCGGGGCGATCGGCAGCGCGATCGCCGATGCGATCTTCGGATCGGCGGCGCGGCGGCGGCAGCGCTGGCAGAATCTGCGCATCTGCATGGGCTATAAGGAATATGGCCGTTACGGCGTGCCCAAGGATGCGTGGGAGCAGTTCAACTTTTCCGAAGGCAATGGCCGCATCTCCGAGCGCCGCCGCCAGGGCTATCTCCAGCAGCAGGCGCGGATCGCTTCGGGCGCGCGCCCGGGCGGAAAGGTGCTCGAGCCATGATCAAGCGTCTCTCCCTGGCGATCGCCGCGATGGCGGCCCTGCTGGTTCCGGCCGCGGCTTCGGCCCAGGTCATCCGGCAGTTCACGCGCAAGGATCTGACCATCCAGGTCGATCCCGCGCTCAGCTACATCTTCTATCGGACCCAAGCCCAGGCGCCGATGATCTTCATCCGCGAGCCGGACGCGGCGGATCGTGCCGACTGGCGCAAGGCGCGCGATGCGGCGCTCGAAAAGGCGCGGCGGAAATATCGCAACGAACTCCACACCTATGAGTCCGCCATGTGGACGTGGAACCGGACGCCCAGCTCGGCCCGGGCCGGCCTCGTCAAGCCGGTAGCACCGGTGGAGCCCACCGAAGAGAATGTCGTCTCCCCGACCATGGAGATGATCACGATGACCGAGGGGCGGATCAGTCCCGCCTTTTTCAAGGCGAAGCCGGTGTTCGGCTTCCTGATCGCGGTCAAGCCGGGAACCTATTCCATCTATGGATCGGTGCTGATGACCGGCAACGGCTTTGGCGGCATCTGCCTGTGCATGGGCACGGTGAAGTTCGACGCAAAGCCGGGCGAGATCGTCGATCTGGGGATTTTCGCCACGCACGGCGTCGCCGTCGGCGGTCCGTTCCCGCGCATGGAGCCCTATGGCCATCCGTTGCCGACCGAGCTGCGACCGTTCGACGGACCGCCGCCGGCGCCGCTCCAGGGCCTGCCGGTGCACCCGGCGGTGTTGCGCGCGGCGGGCAAATTCCCCAATTATTTCGGGGTGACGATCGACCGGATCCATCCGATGCAGGGCGTGCTGAGCTATCGGCGCGACACGATCATCGACGAACGGACCGGCCAGCCGCTGGCGAACCAGAGCGGCACGGCCGACTGAGATTTGCCCTCACCCCAGCGGCTGCCCCGGCGCGATGTCGGGCGCGGTGCCGGGGTGGGGGACGTCGATGTCGGGAGCCGACGGCGCGATCTCGGGCGGCGGGGCGGCCGGCTGGACAGGCTGCCCCGGCGCCGGGGTTTCGGGGGGCGGCGTGGTGGGCTGGACCGGGGGTTCTACGGGCACGCTGGCGGTCTCCTTTGTCCACTCAACGTTTGTCCCGCATATGGGGTTGCTTCGCGCTTGCCCCCGGACCCCTGACTGCTATAGAGCCCGCCGACCGGCGGTGCCCCTGCGGGCGTGGCGGAACTGGTAGACGCGCCAGATTTAGGTTCTGGTATCGAAAGGTGTGGGGGTTCGAGTCCCTTCGCCCGCACCAGCACCGCCGCTTCCCATCAGCGTTCGGACGCCGCTAATCCGATTCCTTAGTTGAAAGCCGTGAAATGCAGACTGTCGAGACGTTGAACGAGGGCCTCAAGCGCGCCTACACGCTGAAGATCAGCGCCAAGGATATCGACGCGAAGGTCGATGCCGAAGTGAAGCGCGTCGCACCGCAGGTGCGGATGCCCGGCTTCCGCCCCGGCAAGGTGCCCGCCAATCTGGTGCGCAAGATGCACGGCGAGGCGATCGCTGCCGACGCGCTCAACACCGCGATCCAGGACGGCGTCCAGCAGCTGATGGCGAAGCACAAGCTGCGCCCGGCCATGTCGCCCTCGGTCAGCCTCGGCGAGGATTATGCCGCGGGCAAGGATGCCGAGGTCACGGTCGAACTCGAAGTGCTGCCCGACGTGCCGCTGCCGTCGATCGAGGGCATCACGCTCGAGCGGCTGGTGGTGCCGGTGTCGGACGCCGATGTCGACGTGCAGCTCAAGCAGCTCGCCGGCCAGCAAAAGGGCTGGGAAGATGCGCCCGCGAAGCACAAGGCCGCGACCGGCGACCAGGTGGTGATGGATTTCGCCGGCAAGGTCGACGGCGTCGCGTTCGACGGCGGCACGGGCGAGGGCATGGCGGTCGAGATCGGCTCGGGCCGGCTCATTCCGGGCTTCGAAGACCAGCTGATCGGCGTGAAGGCGGGCGACGAGAAGCAGATCAATGTCACCTTCCCGGACGATTACGGCGCCAAGGACCTGGCGGGCAAGCCGGCGACCTTCGACCTCAAGATCACCAAGGTGCAGACCGCAGGCGAGACCAGGCTCGACGACAGCTTCGCCGCCTCGCTGGGGCTGCAGAGCCTCGAGCAGCTCACCACGCTCCTCAAGGGGCAGATCGAGCAGCAGCATAACGGGCTGACCCGCACGCATATGAAGCGCAAGCTGCTCGACCATCTCGCTGCCGGCCACGATTTCCCGGTGCCGCCGACGATGGTCGATGCCGAGTTCGAGCAGATCTGGGGCCAGCTCCAGCACGAGGCCGAGCATGAGGCCGATCCCGACGCCGCCAAGGCCGAGCTCGAGGCCGAGCGCGGCGACTATGTTTCGATCGCCGAGCGCCGCGTGCGGCTGGGCCTGCTGCTGTCGGAGATCGGCACCGCGAACGGCGTCGAGGTCTCGCAGTACGAGATGAACCAGCTGGTGGCGCAGGCCGCGCAGCAATATCCGGCGGACCAGCGCGAGCGCTTCATCGAATATCTCCGCCAGGAGCCGATGGCCGCCGCGCAGCTCCGCGCGCCCCTGTTCGAGGACAAGGTCGTCGATTTCCTCTTCTCCAAGGCCGAGGTGACCGAGCGCGAGGTTTCGCGCGAGGAGCTGGAAGCCGCGATCGAGAGCGAAGACGGCGCGATCCCGCACGTCCATGGCCCGGGCTGCGGTCATGACCATCACGACCATGCGCCGAAGAAGGCCAAGGCCAAGAAGGAAGCACCGGCCGCCGAGGCCGTCGCCGAGGAACCTGTGAAGAAGGCCGCCACCAAGAAGGCGCCTTCGAAGAAGGATGTGGCCCCCGAGACTCCCGCCGACGCCGACGATCTCGTCGCCGCCGAGCCGGTGAAGAAGGCCGCGACCAAGAAGGCGCCTGCCGCGAGGGCCGAGCCTGCCGCGCAAGCCAAGCCCGCCAAGAAGGCGCCGGCGAAGAAGAAGTAAGGCCTGACCGGCCGATCGATCAGCCCCCGTCCGGACCCGTCCGGGCGGGGGCTTTCGATTCAGGCGAAGACTTCGTCGAGTGCTTCGGCGGTCAGCTGGGTTTGCGCGCTCGCGATGCCGCGGATCATGACGATGGCGACCACCGCCGCCACCGCGTCCAGCCCGCTTCCGATCCACAATATCTCGAGCGAGGGCCCTTCGGGGCTGGCGCCGATACTGGAAAAGGAGCCGAAAAAGTTGGTCGCGAGCCACAGCAGCCACCAGCTGGTGATCAACGAATGATTGTCGGCATAGTCCTGGCGGTGGCTGGCATTCCACAGCTCGCGCATGCCTTGGAAGGGCTTGAACAGGCACGCGATCGGGACGGCGAACCACCAGATGCGGGCGCCGGGGGTGAATTCGAGATCCTCGAAGCCCGCGGCGAGCAGATTGGCCCCGGCCCGGTAGATCCAGACCGAAAAGATGATCATCGTCAGGATCTTGACGAGGAAGGCGATGCCCTGGATTCCCGAGCCGTCCTCAAGGGCGACGAGGAAGAAGCTGTCGGGGTCGACCTCGCGCCAGACCAATGCCGCCGGGATGGCCAGCGCGTCGATCACGACCATGACCGCGACGATCATCGTCAATACGCCAAGATTTCGAACCTTCATTGCGTCCCCCAACCCCGCGCCATGATCGCGGATCGGCGGGAAAGGTCAAACGACAAAATAGTCGAACCTTAGGAACTTCGGCTCTATGGCGAGCCCATGAGCCGTTCCGTCGCCGTCATCCTGCCCTGCTACAATGAAGAAGCCGCGATCGCGCAGACCGTGGTGAGCTTTCGCGCGGCGCTGCCCGAGGCGGCGATCTATGTCTACGACAATAACAGCCGCGACCGGACGGTCGAGGTCGCGCGCGAGGCCGGCGCGATCGTCCGCACCGAGCGGATGCAGGGCAAGGGCAATGTCGTGCGGCGGATGTTCGCGGATATCGATGCCGACATCTATGTGATGGCCGATGGCGACGCGACCTATGACGCCAGCTCCGCGCCCGCGATGGTCGCGCGGCTGGTGGAGGAGGGGCTCGACATGGTGGTCGGCACCCGGGTCCATGAGGAAGCCGAGGCGTACCGGCGCGGGCATGTGCTCGGCAACAAGGTGATGACGGGGTTCCTTGCCGGGCTGTTCGGGCGGACCTTCACCGACATCTTCTCGGGCTACCGCGTCTTTTCGCGGCGCTTCGTGAAGAGCTTTCCGGTGCTCTCGGCCGGGTTCGAGATCGAGACCGAGATCAGCGTCCATGCGCTCGAGCTCAAGATGCCGGTCGGCGAGATCGAGACGACCTATTTCGCGCGGCCCGAGGGATCGGTGTCGAAGCTGTCCACCTATCGCGACGGGCTGCGCATCCTGCGGACGATCATCACGCTCTACCGGATCGAGCGGCCCTTGCTGTTCTTCGGCTGGATCGCGGCCTTTTTCGCGGTCGCGGGGCTGGGGCTGGGGATTCCGCTGGTGTGGGAGTTCATCCAGACCGGCAAGGTGCCGCGCCTGCCGACCGGCGTGCTCGCGACCGGGCTGATGCTGCTCGCCTCGCTCAATCTGTTCACCGGGCTCATCCTCGACACGGTCGTCCATGGCCGGCGCGAGGTCAGGCGGCTGGCCTATCTCGCTTATCCGGGGCTCGCCCGCTAGCGAACCGCCGGCGGAGTGCGCGGCGGACCGGCTCGTCATAGAGGCGCCACGCGATCAGGCTGACCGCCACCACGATCGCGCATTGCACGAGCCCGCTCGCGAGGGGGTAGGGGATGGCCGCGGCGAGCGGCCGGTGGATCAGCTTGAGCACCGGAGCCTGAAGCACATAGACTGGATAGGAAAGCCCGCCGAGCCACGCGCAGAGCCCGGGAAAGCGTGCCTCGCGCCGCGCGCTCGCGAGCAGGATCAGCGGGAAGAGTCCGAAGACGATCAGCGGATCATAGAGGGTCGCCACCCTGGGCGAGATCGGCACCGCGGCAAGGCTGAGCAGCAGCAGCGGCGCGGCGATCAGGCCCAGCCGGTCCGCGCGAAACCGGTCCAGGCGATGCACCCGCAGCAGCCCCACGCCGATCGCGAAGCCGGCAAAGGCGCGAAAGCCCGCGGTCGGGCCGGGGTCGAGCAGGCCGTGATTGCAGAGGCTCACGCCCACCGCGCCCGCCACCGCGGCCGCGACGATCGCTCCGAGCAGGCGGTTGTTCAGGCGCGGCGCGGCGAGCGCGAACGCCAGATTGACCACCAGCTCCCAGAAAAGCGACCAGGAAGCCGAGTTGAGCGGGAATTTGTACGGCGGCGCGATCCAGAAGGCGGGGAAGGGAAGAAACGCCACGGCCAGGGTGAGCAGCGGGTGCGCGTAAGGCGGTTCGCCCGCGATCATCGACGCGAGCAGCATCGCGCCAGGCGGAATCAGGCTCAGCACCAGCAGCGGGTGGAGGCGGATGACGCGGTCGCGCAGGAACGGGCCCAGTCCGCCCGGCGCGCGGAGCCGCGCCTCATAGGCATGGGCGATGACGAAGCCGCTGAGCATGAAAAAGAAATCGACGGCGAGATAGCCGTGCGCGAAGGCCCAGCCGATCCGCATCGTGCCTTGCAGATGGAAAAGCAGCACGGCGAGCGCCGCGACGCCGCGCAGGCCATCAAGCGCCAGGAACCGCTCTCGTGCCGCGCCGGCTCCCAAGGCGCCGGTCCTAATCGACCAGTCCCAGGGCCTTCAGGCTCTCCGCAGTCGCGAGGATCGCCTTTTCGTTCGAGCGTGGGGTCCAGCCGAGCGCCTTGGCCTTGGCGTTGCTGGCGCGGCCCTTGATCCCGAGGCGGGGGACCGCTTCGCGCGCCATCGGGTTGAAGATCGCCATGGTGCGGATCAGCCAGCTGGGCAGGCGGCGCGGGATCCTGGTGCCGAGCCTGGCGTGGAGGATCTTCGCCATCTGGTGCATCGAGGCGGGTTCGCCCGCGACCGCGAGGAAGCGTTCGTTCCTGGCGCGGGGGTCGGTCATGGCGAGGATCTGGAGCGATGCCACGTCGCGCACGTCGATCACGCTGAACCAGAGGTCGGGAGTGCCGGGGATCTTGCCCGTCATCATCTGCTTGACCAGTTCGATCGAGGTCGAGAGGTCGCCGCTCAGCGCGGGGCCGAATATCCCGACGGGGTTTACCACCGTCAGCTCCAGCCCGTTGCCCTCCGCCGCGATGAAGTCCCAGGCGGCGCGTTCGGCAAGCGTCTTGGACTTCATATAGGGCTGGAGGCCCTTGCCCTCGAGATTGGTCCAGTCGGCCTCGGTGAAGATCGCCTTGCGCTTGCCATGGCCATAGCCGATCGCAGCGAAGGAGGAGGTGAGCACGACGCGCTTCACCCCGGCATCGCGCGCGGCGCGGAGCACGCGCAATGTGCCCTCGACCGCGGGGCGGATCAGTTCCTGCTCGTCCCTGGGCTGGTTGATCGGGAAGGGGGAGGCGACGTGCTGGACGTAATCGCAGCCCGCCACCGCCTCGGCCCAGCCCTCGTCCTTTTCCAGATCGGCGGCGAAGAAGGAGAGGCGGCCGGTGTCGGCGCCCGCCGCCTCCAGCGTCGCGCGCACCTCGGGCTCGCGCTTGAGGTTGCGCACGGTGGTGCGCACCGTGTGCCCCGCCTCAAGCAGCTGGAGGATGACATGGCTGCCGACAAAGCCGGACCCGCCGGTGACCAGGACTGTGAATGTCGTCATCGTAACGATGTGCGCCCGCTCGGGCGCTCGGGCAAGTCCCCGGCGTTAAGCGAGCCCGTTGACCGTCTTCCCCCCTTGCGCCCCGCAATCCGAGCGCCGATGTAGGCCCCGGGCAAAACGACAAACGAGAAATTTCCCATGCATCCGCTTCACAGCGAAGTCACCGACGGCCTGGTTCCCATCGTCATCGAGCAATCGAGCCGCGGCGAGCGGAGCTTCGACATCTATTCGCGCCTGTTGCGCGAGCGCATAGTGTTCATCACCGGCGGGGTCGAGGACCATATGGCCTCGCTGATCACCGCCCAGCTGCTCTTCCTCGAGTCCGAAAACCCGAAGAAGGACATCTGGATGTACATCAATTCGCCCGGCGGCGTGGTGACCGCGGGCATGGCGATCCACGACACGATGCAATATATCCGTCCCAAGGTCGGCACGGTGTGCATCGGCCAGGCGGCGTCGATGGGGAGCTTCCTGCTCGCGAGCGGCGAACCGGGGATGCGCGTGGCGCTCACCAACGCCCGCATCATGCTCCACCAGCCCTCGGGCGGCGCGCAGGGCATGGCGTCGGACATCGAGATCCAGGCGAAGGAAATCCTGCGCATCCGCGCGCGGATGAACGCGCTCTATTCGAAGTATACGGGTCAGCCGATCGAGCGGATCGAGCAGGTGATGGATCGCGACAGCTTCTTCGAGGCCGATGAAGCCAAGGCGTTCGGCGTTGTCGATGAAGTGTTCGACAAGCGTCCCGCGCCTACTGACGAGGCGTCAGGACCTGCTTAAGGAAGCTCGGCTACAACCGTCACTTAGATGAAGTGTTGCAGCCGTGCCCCGGTGGGGCGGAACTCGTCGGAAGCGGCCCGATTTTGGATTGCCGGACAGCCACCCGCGTGTAGGATAGCGGGTGGCGGTACGCGTTCGGCGCGTAAAGGATGGATTTGAATGACCAAGCTAAGCGGCGGTGACTCGAAGAGCACGCTCTATTGCTCGTTCTGCGGAAAGTCGCAGCACGAGGTGCGCAAGCTCATCGCGGGCCCGACCGTGTTCATCTGCGACGAGTGCGTCGAGCTCTGCAACGACATCATCCGCGAAGAGACCAAGTCGTCGCTCGTCTCCAAGAAGGACGGCGGCGTCCCCACGCCGCAGGAAATCTGCGACGTGCTCGACGATTATGTGATCGGGCAGAAGCAGGCGAAGCGCGTGCTCTCGGTCGCGGTGCACAACCATTACAAGCGGCTCAATCACGGCGCCAAGGGCGCGGATGTCGAGCTCGCCAAGTCGAACATCCTGCTCGTCGGCCCCACCGGCTGCGGCAAGACGCTGCTGGCGCAGACGCTGGCGCGCATCCTCGACGTGCCCTTCACCATGGCCGATGCGACCACGCTGACCGAGGCGGGCTATGTCGGCGAGGATGTCGAGAACATCATCCTCAAGCTGCTCCAGGCCTCGGACTATAATGTCGAGCGGGCGCAGCGCGGGATCGTCTATATCGACGAGATCGACAAGATTTCGCGCAAGGCCGAGAATCCCTCGATCACCCGCGACGTTTCGGGTGAGGGCGTCCAGCAGGCGCTGCTCAAGCTGATGGAAGGCACCACCGCGAGCGTTCCGCCGCAGGGCGGGCGCAAGCATCCGCAGCAGGAATTCCTCCAGGTCGATACGACCAACATCCTGTTCATCTGCGGCGGCGCCTTTTCGGGCCTCGAGAAGATCATCGGCGACCGCCTCCAGGGCAAGTCGATCGGCTTCGGCGCGCATGTCGCCGCGCCCGACGAGCGCCGCACCGGCGAGACTCTCAAGCAGGTCGAGCCCGAGGATCTGCTCAAGTTCGGGCTGATCCCCGAATTCGTTGGCCGCCTGCCGGTGATCGCAACGCTCGAGGATCTCGATGTCGATGCGCTGATGAAGATTCTCACCGAGCCCAAGAACGCGCTGGTGAAGCAGTATCAGAAGCTGTTCGACATGGAGCAGGTCCGGCTCGGCTTCAACGACGACGCGCTGGTGGCGATCTCGAAAAAGGCGATCGAGCGCAAGACCGGCGCGCGCGGCCTCCGCTCGATCCTCGAGGCGATCCTGCTCGACACGATGTTCGACCTGCCCAGCATGGACGGCGTCGACGAGGTGATGGTGGACAAGGACGTGGTCGGCGGCACGAAGGAGCCGGTGCGCGTCTATGCCAAGAAGGAAAAGGCGGGCTGATCGCCTTGCCATGGGCCTGACGAACGGGGCGTCGCGAAAGCGGCGCCCTTTTCGTTCGCGCTACCGTTTTATCGTGCTTGGAGCGTACATGACCGGCGGAAGCGGCGGCGCGACCCATTGCTTGGTAAAGCCGTAGCTGCCGGCGGTCGCTCGGCCCTGAGCGTCCAGCGCCGGCTCGAAACGGGCGCGGCGCGAGTAGATCCCGCAAGTCGCCTTGTCGAGCACCTCGCTTCCGGAGGACGCGATCACTGCGCAATCGCTGGCATAGCCATAGGCAGTGACGGTCAGTCGGACAGTTACCGTTCCACTCGTCTGCGTTCGTATCGCGGACCCGGGATAATCGTCCGGCGTCATCAGATTTTCCTGCCTCCCCCGCAAGCGCGGAGGCGTCACCACGGTGGCGCCCGATCCGCGCTCCTTGATCCTGGCGTCGGCAAGGCAGCGTTCGAGATCGCGTTCCGCGAACGCGCTCGGCGGCAAGGTGAGGCTCACTTCACGCTCGGAGGGGTAGGATCGGAATATGATCGTGCGGGCGGCGAGCAATTTGGTGAAATCCTCTCCCCACAAACTCGTCGTGAAGCCGTTACGTACCGCGTCGCCGCTAAGTGATTCGGAGCCCCTCGAGAACGCAACCCCGTCCACGATCAGCAGGAGGCGCGGGGAGGTTGCGGGATCGAAGGGCCAGCCCGTGGCCTTCGCCGCAAGGCTGACATGCATCCAGCCCCGGGTCCATCGGGTGATGGCGATCTCGGTGGCGGCAGGGTCTTTCGCGACGTGGCGTAGCGTGCAGCTGCCGCGATCCTGCGTGATTTCCCAGCTGCCGCTCCAGCCGAACAGGGCCTGTGCTGCGGCGGGCGTTGCGGTGCTCAGCGACAGCGCGACGGCAACCCATTTGATTCCCATCATTGCGCTCCCCCGCCTCGATTCCGCCAAAGCCCTCGAATAGTCTCCCGCGTGGAGGATGAACCCCAAATGACCGAGCGCGCGGCTGAGAAGGAAGGGATGGCCGCGCCGGCGCGCGAGGGCTGGCTGTTGCCGTATCGCGGCATCCGCTTCTCCACCGCGTTCCGCTGGCTGCTCGGCGGCGTCCTGCTCTACGCGCTGCTGCTGCTCGTGGCGATCAAGGGGCGGCCCGACGATATCATCTCGCCGTTCATCGGGCCGAGCTTCTATCTGACGCCGACGTTCGGGCTGCCCTTCGTGCTGCGGACATTGCACCGGCCGGGACGGCTGCGGCGGCTGGTCTATTTTCTGCTGATCGTGCCCGCGGTGCACATGGCGGCGATCTATCTCGCTTTCTACCATCTGATGTCGAACTTCGATCCGATCGATACCGGAGGCACCTTCTTCCGCGCGCTGGCGAGCGGGGCGTGGGGCGGGGTGACGGGCGCGGTGCTCGCCTTTGCCGGCCTGTTCGTGGTGCGGCTCGCCCCGCGGCGGCGGGCGGAGCTGGCGGCGATGAGCTTCTTCACGCTGCTGCTCGGCGCGATCGGCGCGGCGGGGTTGGGGCAGGCGGTGCTGTTCGCCGGGCCCGACCTGATCGCGGCGTCGCATGACAGCGAGCGGCTGATCATCGGTTTCGAGAGCGTTCACCTCTCGTGGCAGGCGGCGTTCGCCTTCGCCCTCGCCTGGCTGATGCGGCCGCCGCACGCGCCGCGCAGGGCAGCGGCTGGCGGAACGCCTCCGGCCAGTTGATCGCGGCGGCGAACGGCTTCAATTCACGCATCTTTTCCCTCCCTTTGGCCCCGCATCAGCAGCGTGTAGACGATCAGCGCGATCGCCAGCCCGATGAACCAGGCCCAGGTGTAGATCGCATTCCACGGCTCGCCGATGAATGCGAAGGACGAGGGGACGGCGGTGTGGAGGAAGCCCGGCAGGTTGGGCAGCACGCCCGCGGCGAAGGCGATCAGCGCGGCCGGGTTCCAGCCCGAGCGATAGGCGTAGCGGCCATCGGCGCGGTAGAGCGCATCGACGTCGATCCGGGTGCGGCGGATCAGCCAGTAATCGGCGATCAATATGCCCGCGATCGGCCCGAGCAGCGCGCCATAGCCGCCGAGCCAGACGAAGATGTAGCCGCCCGACGACTCGAGCAGCTTCCACGGCATGATCACGATGCAGATCAGCGCGGTGATCATGCCGCCGGTGCGATAGCTGATCCGGCTGGGGCTCAGCGACGAGAAGTCGTACGCCGAGGAGACCATGTTCGCGGCGATGTTGCACGAGATGGTGTCGATGCTGATCACCACCAGCCCGAGCAGCACGAACGGCCCCGCGAGCATGCCCGACAGCTTGACCGGGTCCCAGATCGCCTCGCCATAGATGACGACCGTCGCCGAGGTGGTGATCACGCTGGCGAGCGCGATCAGCCCCATCATCGGCGGCAGGCCGAGCGACTGGCCGACAATCTGGTCGCGCTGGCTGTGCGCGAAGCGGGTGAAATCGGGGATGTTGAGCGCGAGCGTCGCCCAATAGCCGACCATCGCGGTGAGCGCGGGCCAGAAGATCGTCCAGAACTGCCCCTCCTTCGCGCCGCCGGCGGCGAAGGCGGAGGGAGCGGAGAGGATCGGGCCGAGGCCGCCCGCCGCATCCACCGCCCACCAGACCAGGGCGACGCAGACGAGCAGTTTGACCGGCGCGGTCCAGGTCTCGAGCCGGCGGATCGTGGTGAGGCCCTTGCGGACGAAGAAGAGCTGGAGGCTCCAGAAGGCGAGAAACGCGAGCAATTGTCCGATGCCGATCCCGAGCACGGGGAGGGGCGAGCCGCGCAGATCCGCGCCCAGGAAGATGCCCAGCAGGGTCAGCAGCGCCTCGCCGCCGATCCAGGTCTGGATGCCGTACCAGCCGCACGCGACCAGGGCGCGGGCGAGCGCAGGGAGACGCGCGCCGATCGTCCCGAACGAGCTGCGCACCAGCACCGCATAGGGAATGCCGTGCCGCGCGCCCGCATGGCCGATCAGCAGCATCGGGATCAGCACGATGACGTTGCCGAGCAGCACCGTCAGCGCCGCCTGGCCGGCGGACATGCCCTCGCCGATCAGCCCGGCCGCGAGCATCCATGCCGGCACCGCCACGACCATGCCGACCCATAAAGCGGCATAGTGATACCAGCGCCACGTCCGCTGCTCCGGCCCGGTAGGCGCGAGATCGGGATTCCACAGGCTTTCGTCCGCCATTTCATTCCCCCTCGAGCGGCGATTTCGCCCGAGTTTCCCCCGTTCGGGCGCGCACCGCAAGGGTGCGGGATGATTTGACCTTGGGCCTGATGAGGCGCACAATGCGCACAGTAATCGGATGCGGGAGAAGACCGATGTCTGATGATCTGATCATCCATGAGGAAAATGGCCGGGAGTATCACTCGGCCTTCGATCTTGAGCTCGATTCGGTCGCGATCGAGACGATCAAGTGGCTCGTCCTGGGCCATCTGCTCTACCTTGGCGGCCTGGCCTTTGCGCTTCTTGCGTCGATCGACAAGGGCAATGTGTGGATGACGCCACTGTATGTGCTCCCGCTGCTCTGGGCGGAGCGCAAGCAGACCAACTGGATGCGGGTGGCGGTGTTCGTTATCGGCTTCACCGCGCTCCATTATGCGGCGGTGGCGCTGGCGTTCAACGCCTATCCCGACAGCGTCCGGGCGCCGGGCGGAAACCCGATGCTGCCGGGCCTTGTCGGCGGTGCGGCCGGGGCGTTCGGAACGCTGGCCTTGTGCGCCGTCTGCGGGATGCTCAAGCCGGGTGCGCCGACCCTGATCTTCGCGGCGTTCGGCGGGCTGCTGCTTGCCGGCCTGGGCAGCTTCGGGGTCTATATGTACCTGACCACCGGCGCGGACGAGAGCTTTGCGAGCGCATTCACGCGGCTGCTCTGGGTCTATTCGCCGTGGCAGCTGCTGTTCGCCTATGTGCTGGCGAAGACGTTGAAGCCCGCCGGGGATTGACGCCGAGCCAGGCCTGGGGATCGGGGAGCCGCGCGGCGCGGCTTCCGGCCCCTGCTTCGTGCCATTGCGCGCCCGCTCCCGCGTCGGCGGCGCAACGGCATTGCCGCGGGCGCAGGCAGACCCTAGCCATGGGCCGATGCTGGAGATCGACCCCACCCTCCGCGCGCTGGCCGCGGCGCTTGCCATCGGGCTGCTGATCGGACTCGAACGCGGCTGGCGGCAGCGCGAACTCGCCGATGGCGCGCGGGTGAGCGGGTTTCGCACCTTCGCGCTGATCGGGCTGGCCGGCGGAATCGCCGCGCTGCTGCCGCCGCTGCTGGCCGCCATAGTGGGCGCGGGCGTCGCGGCCAGCCTCGTGCTCGGCTACGCCTCGATGCTCCGGCGGCAGGCGAGCCTGTCGGCCACCACGACGGTGATGGCCTTCCTCACCTTCGCGCTCGGCTATCTCGCGGCGTCGGGGATGATCGTCCAGGCATTTGCGGCGGCGGGCGTGGCGCTGATCGTGCTGGTATCGCGCGGTCGGCTCCACGGCCTGCTCAAGGGGATGAGCGAGGCCGAGGTCGAGTCGGTCGCGCGCTTCGCGCTCGTCGCGTTGGTGATCCTGCCGTTGCTGCCCGACGCCGATTTTGGCCCGTATGGCGCCTGGAACCCGCGCCGGTTGTGGATGGTGGTGGTGATCCTGCTCGGCTTCTCGTTCGCGGGCTATGTCGCGGCGCGGCGGTTCGGGGCGGAGCGGGGCATCCTCGTCACCGCGATCTTCGGCGCCTTTGTCTCCTCGACCGCGGTGACGCTCAGCTATGCGCGGCGGCTGCGCGAGAGCAGCGGGGCGGAAGGGGCGCTGGTCGCGGGGATCGCGCTGGCGTCGCTGGTGATGTTCGTGCGCGTGCAGGTGCTCGCCGCGCTGCTCGCGCCCTTTGCGAGCTGGTCGCTGGCGATCACGATGCTGCCCGCGCTGACGGCGGCGCTGCTGATGGCCGGACTGGCGCTGCGGCGCGCGCGGGGCGAACGCGCCGCCGAAGAGGTCAAGCTCGGCAACCCGATGGACTTCCGTCCGGCGCTGCTCCTTGCCGGACTGCTCGCGATCCTGTCGGTGGTCGCGCGCTGGGCGCTCGAGCGCTTTGGGCAGCAGGGGATCGCGGTGCTGCTCGGGCTGACCGGCATGCTCGATGTCGATGCTTCGGTGGTGACGCTCGCGGGGCTGCCAGAGGGGGCGATAGACGGCTGGACGGCGGGGGTGGTACTGTCGATCCCGATCCTCGCCAACACGCTGATCAAGGCATTGCTGGCGCTGTTCGGCGCCGGCGGGCGCAAGGGGCTGGCGGCATCGGCGCCCCTGTTCGCGGCGGTGCTGGCATCGGTCGCGGGGATCGCGCTGGCAAGCTGGCTGGGCTAGACCAGCCCCGGCACGAAGCGCTTCACGCGTGCGGCATAGGCGTCATAGGCCGGGCCGAACTGGGCGCGGAGCAGGCGTTCCTCCTCGACGACGCGAAGCCCGGTGCCGAGCCAGTAGAGCGGCACGCCGACGATCAGCCCGCGCCAATGGCCGAAGGCGAGCGACAGCGCGAGCATGAAGGCGAACAGCCCGGCATAGATCGGATGGCGGACCCAGGCGAACGGGCCCCAGGTCACTAGCTCATGATCCTCGCGGGTGCGCGCGACCAGGCTCCAGTTGCGGCCCATCGCGCGGGTCGAGGCGAGGAAGACGGCGAGGGTGAAGCCGACCAGCGCCAGCACCGCGGCTCCCTCGCCGATCGCGAGCGGCGAGTCGGGCGGCAGCTCGACGCGGAGCGGCCCCATCCCGACCACGGTGAAGCCGATCATCTGGATCAGGATGCCGAGCACCGACAGCGCCGACCGCTTGGCCCGCGCTTCGCCGCCGCCGCTGCCGCCCATGCTTCGCCGTGCGAAGGAGAGGCTGAGGAAGAAGGCCGCCAGCCCGGTCGCCATTGCGAGGAAACCGGGCAGGCCGACGGGCTGGGGCGCGACCAGGCCGATCATCGCCGGCCCATCCGCCGCTGATAGGCCTCGATCGCCACCGAACGCTTGAGGATGCGCGAGGCGGGATCGACCACGACATGGGTGCCGGCGCCGACATCGAGCTTCGCGGTGCCGCCGGTCATCGGCACGAGGCGGACCTCGTCGCCGACCAGCACTTCGACGGGCAGCGGGAAGGGCTTGCCGTTCGGCGCCTTCCAGCTGAGCGTGAGCGTGCCGCCATCGCGTTGCTCGACCAGTTCGGGCAGGGCCGCCTGGTAGAGATAGACGTCGAAGAACCAGCCGTAGTCCTTGCCGGTCACCTCGTTGACGATCTTGATATATTCGGCGGTCGAGCTGAAGCGCGGCTGGAAATTGCCGGGCTTGGGATCGGGGCGGCCATAGACGAGGCGGCGGGTGACCTCCCAAAAGGCCTTGTCGCCGATCGTATTGCGAAGCGTATGGAGCATCCACGCGCCCTTGACGTAGATGTCGCTGCCCGGGCCGCCATTCTCCTCCTCATAGACCTGTTCCTCGGTCATGATCCGGCCGGAGACGATCGGCGCCTTGTTGGCGATCTGGATGCGGAATTCGTGCATCATCACCGCGTAGCGCGCCTCGCCCTCGCGCCAGCGGCCGTACATGGGCTGCATGTATTGGGCGTAGCCCTCGTGAATCCAGTAATCGTCCCAGTTGGAAACCGTGACCTGATTGCCGAACCATTCGTGGCTCAGCTCGTGCTGGAACAGCCAGTCGAACCCGGTCGAGTCCTTCTCGTAATTGTTGCCGTACGCATTGATCGTCTGGTGTTCCATGCCGAGATGCGGGGTCTCGACCACGCCGAGCTTCTCGTCGCCCCACGGATAGGGGCCGACATTGGCCTCGAAGAAATCGACCGTCGGGGCGAATTCGTCGAACAGCCCCTGCGCGAGCACGTCGCGGCCGCCGGTGTACCAATAGGTCATCGGGAAGCTGTTGCCGAAGCGGCTGTGATAGACCTGGGTGATCTCCTTGTACGGCGCGATGTTGAGCACGACGCTGTACGGATTGGGGCTGCGCGCGCGCCAGTTCCAGGTGGTGCGGCCGTCGGCGAGCTTGTCGATGCCAACCAGCGTGCCGTTCGAGGGGGCGGAGAGGCCCGCAGGGACGGTGATGTGGAGATCGACCTTGCTCGGCTCGCCCTGGGGCCAATCGAGGCAGGGCCAGAACAGGTCGCAGCCATAGCCCTCTGCAGTGGTGGCGATCCAGGGCTTGCCGTCGCGGGTGCGCGACCAGACGATGCCGTCGTCCCAGGGCGCGCGGACCGCGACATGGGGCACGCCGCCATAGACGATCTTCACCACCACGCTCGCCCCGGCCTTGAGCGGGCGGGGCAGGGTGATCATCAGCCGGCCCTCCGGGTTGCTCCAGCTGCCGGGCTTGAGCGGCTTGCCGTCCACGCTGATCGCGCTGACGGGGAGGTTCTTGTCGAGATCGACCTGGAGCAGCTTCTGCGGGGCGCTGGTCGCGATGGTGAGCGTAGCGGTGCCCGCGAGCTTGCGGGCGTCCGGGAAGACTTCGATCGCCAGATCGACATGCTGGAGGCTCAGCGCCGCGCGTTCGGGCGCGATGGCGCCGCCCGAAACCTTGGTGAGGTCGGAGATCGGGGGCTTGCCCGGCGTCTGGGCGAGCGCGGGCGTGGCGAGCGCGAGCGCGCTGGCGGCGAGGAACAGGATCGTGCGGATGGGAGCCTCCATGGGTGTCAGGCGAATTCTGCGGTCATCGTATCGAGGGTGAGCGAGAAGATCGAGTTGCCTGCTCCCGTACTCGGACGCTGCTCGATGACGAGCTTGTGCGGCCACGAAAGCCCGCTCACGTCGCGCCAGTCGCTGCAGCGGATCGTCTCAGCGATCGAGCCATTCCCGTCGGGCGCATCGACGGTGTAGGTCGCGGCGGTGACGCGGCCATCGGCGGCATCATATTCGAACGGCCAGCAATCCGCGCGGTTCAGGCGCAGGCCCTTGCCACTATCCTTGCGCTGCGCGGCCATGACGAGAAAGCCGTAGATCGCGTACTGCTGGTTCTCATGGTGCCCCTGCGCGGCGGGGAGCGGGGTGCGCGCGCCGCCGCGCTCCATCCAGCCCTTGTCGCCCTCGACGATCAAGGTGCGGACGTCGCGCGGATCGCGGCCGATCAGCCAGGTTTCGGAGCGGGCGCGGGGGACGAAGGGTTCGACCCGGGTCTTCACATGGATGCTCAGCTCCTGCGCGCGGGAGACAAACTCGGCCACACCCTCCCAGTTGAGCGCCGCGACCCGCCTGGCCTGTCCCGCCCAGGCCGCCACCGGCAGCGCCAGCGCGCCGCCGATAAGCGCCCTTCTGCCGATTACGGCTAGCTCGTGATTGATGCCGCTGGCACACTCACCATATAGACACCCTAATGATGTTATACGGCCCGGTTCGGGCTGTTCCGGAGTACCCATGAAGCAATCCTATCCCGTTCTGCCGCTTCGCGACATCGTCGTGTTTCCGCACATGATCGTGCCGCTGTTCGTCGGCCGCGACAAGTCGGTCGCGGCGCTCGAGGCGGCGATGGCCGACGACAAGGAGATTTTCCTCGTCGCCCAGCTCGATCCCAGCGAGGACGATCCGCGCCGCGAGGATCTGTACGACACCGGCGTCTCGGCCGAGGTGCTCCAGCTGCTCAAGCTGCCCGACGGCACGGTGCGCGTGCTGGTGGCGGGCAAGGAGCGCGGCACGCTCGACGTGCTGACCGAGGAAGGGGCTTTCCTCACCGCGACCGTGCTGCCGGTCGATGACGGCGATTCCAGCCTGGAGGCCGCCAGCACCGAGCTGGGCGAGAAGGTCGAGAATATCACCCCCGACGATCTCAGCGCGGAGCTGAAGGCGCTGATGCGCTCGGTGATCGATCAGTTCGAGAATTACGCCAAGCTCAACCGCAAGCTGCCCGCCGAGACCGCGGTGCAACTCGCCGAGCTGGAAAGCCCGTCGCGCCTCGCCGATGCGGTCGCATCGAACATCGCGGTCAAGGTGTCGGACAAGCAGGCGCTGCTGGTCGAGAAGGACCCGCAGAAGCGGCTCGAGATGGTGTTCGCCTTCATGGAAGGCGAGCTTGGGGTGCTCCAGGTCGAGAAGAAAATCCGGTCGCGCGTGAAGCGCCAGATGGAGAAGACCCAGCGCGAATATTATCTCAACGAGCAGCTCAAGGCGATCCAGCGCGAGCTGGGCAATGAGGGCGAAGAGGGCGACGGCGACGAGATCGCCGAGCTGACCCAGAAGATCGCGACGCTCAAGCTCAGCAAGGAAGCGCGGAGCAAGGCGCAGACCGAGCTCAAGAAGCTCAAGACCATGGCGCCGATGAGCGCCGAGGCGACGGTGGTGCGCAACTATCTCGACGTGCTGCTGGGGCTGCCCTGGGGCAAGAAGTCGAAGCTCAAAAAGGACCTGGTCGAGGCCGAGGCGGTGCTCAACGCCGATCATTATGCGCTCGATAAGGTCAAGGACCGGATCATCGAGTATCTCGCGGTCCAGGCGCGCACCAACAAGCTCAAGGGGCCGATCCTGTGCCTCGTGGGGCCGCCGGGCGTCGGCAAGACCTCGCTGGGCAAGAGCATCGCCAAGGCGACGGGGCGCGAGTTCATCCGCCAGTCGCTGGGCGGCGTGCGCGACGAGGCCGAGATCCGTGGCCACCGGCGAACCTATATCGGTTCGCTGCCGGGCAAGATCGTGACCAATTTGCGCAAGGCCGGCACGAGCAACCCGCTGTTCCTGCTCGACGAGATCGACAAGCTCGGCCAGGATTTCCGGGGCGATCCCGCCTCGGCGCTGCTCGAGGTGCTCGACCCCGAGCAGAACGGCAAGTTCCAGGACCATTATCTGGAGATCGACGTCGATCTCTCGGACATCATGTTCGTGACCACCGCGAACACGCTGAATCTTCCGCAGGCATTGCTCGACCGCATGGAGATCATCCGGCTGGAGGGCTATACCGAGGACGAGAAGGTCGAGATCGCCGAACGCCACCTGATCGCCAAGCAGCTCGAGGCGCATGGCCTGAAGGACGGCGAGTTCACGCTGACGCACGAGGGGCTGCGCGCGCTGATCCAGAAATACACGCGCGAGGCGGGCGTCCGCACGCTCGAGCGCGAGATCGCCAAGCTCGCGCGCAAGGCGCTGCGCCGCATCCTGGAAGGCAAGGAAACGAGCGTGACGATCACGCCCGACAACCTGGCCGACTATGCCGGGGTGCAGAAATATCGCCATGGTCTGTCCGAGCTGGAGGACCAGATCGGCGCGGTCACCGGGCTCGCCTGGACCGAGGTCGGCGGCGAGCTGCTGACGATCGAGAGCGTGACCGTGCAGGGCAAGGGCGCGATCAAGACCACGGGAAAATTGGGCGACGTGATGAAGGAATCGGTCGAGGCCGCGTTCAGCTTCGTCAAGGCGCGTGCGCCTTCCTACGGGATCAAGCCGAGCCTGTTCGCGCGCAAGGACGTCCATGTCCATTTGCCCGAGGGCGCGGTGCCCAAGGATGGGCCGTCGGCGGGCATCGGCCTCGTCACCGCGATCGTTTCGACGATGACGGGCGTGGCGGTGCGCCGCGACGTGGCGATGACCGGCGAGGTGACGCTGCGCGGCCGCGTGCTGCCGATCGGGGGCTTGAAGGAGAAGCTGCTCGCGGCGCTGCGCGGGGGCATCAAGACCGTGCTGATCCCCGAGGAGAATGCCAAGGACCTGGCCGAGATCCCGGCGAACATCCGCGAAGGGCTGGAAATCATTCCCGTCGCGCATGTCGACGAGGTGCTCCGCCTCGCGCTCACCGGGCCGCTCGAGCCGATCGACTGGACCGACGCCGACGAACTGGCGGCCCAGCCGCCGGTGGGCGTTCCGGGCATCGGGGAGCCGGTGCACAAGCACTGATTTGATCCGCTCACGCCAACAGGGCCGGTGCCGCGCCACGATAATATTAGCGCCGCATTTCCGTCATTTTTGCCCAGAAAATGGCGGAAATCCTTTGACACCGGTGTGCGGGGCGTGCTGACTGCCCCGTCACGGCAACGCCGCGACTCAAAAAAACAAACGGCACAACAAGGGGGTAACCAGCACGATGAACAAGCAGGAGCTGATCGCAACGGTCGCCGATACGTCGGGCCTGGGCAAGGGCGATGCGAGCAAGGCGGTCGAGGCCGTGTTCGATGCGATCTCCACGGCGCTCAAAAAGGGCGACGAGGTTCGCCTGGTCGGTTTCGGCACCTTCTCGGTGAGCAAGCGCAAGGCGTCGACGGGCCGCAATCCGCGCACCGGCGCGCCGATGACGATCAAGGCCTCGTCGCAGCCCAAGTTCAAGGCGGGCAAGGGCCTGAAGGACGCGGTCAACTGACCTGACGGCGGGGCCGCAAGGGTCCCGCCGCTTCCCCCCTGGCGGGGCGCGGGCGCGCAAGCTTGCGGCGCACGCCATCACTGTCTTCGGTATTGCTTTCCCAGGTCCGGATCGGGCCGAGTAGCAGCGTCTATCGAATCCCGGTGGCGCCCGAATCCCGCAGGGAGCCGCCCAACAGGAGCGGTGCATGGCGACCGATTTCGCGGCGAACGCATACCGGATCAGCAGCCTCAACATGCTGACGACCAGCCCCCAGCTGGCCGTCACCGAGGGCGCGGCGTGCGACCCGCCCTATCTCTACGTAACCCCGCACAACAGCTATATGATCGCGAAGATTGACACGCGCACCTTCAAGATCGTCGATACGCTCGATCTCACCCTGGTCGATCCGAGCCTGACGGGGATGCTCGGGAGCTTCGTCGCGGGCGGCTATCTCTATGTGCTGCCGCATCTGAGCAATACGGGCCCGCTGTATCAGGACAATGTCGTCCGCGTCGATCTGAGCAATTTCACGCCCGCCGGGTGCCAGACGCTTGCGGTGCTGAAGTCCGGCCCGAAACTGTCGGGTTCGAACGGTCTGACCGACGGCGTCAACGGCTATCTCAATCTGACCGTCAACAAGATGGTCGCGGTCACGCGCTTCGGGCTCGGCGCGAATTTCAATTCCGCCAGCGTCTCGATGGTCGCGATCCCCGAGATCGCCGGCTATCCGGTGCTGCTCGGCTATCTGGTCGCGGTGGATCAGACCAACGCCTATATGATCGCGACGGTCCTCACCTATGCCGGCACCGGCAATAACGACCGGACGATGGATTTGTGGCTGGTCACCGTCCCGACCGCGAACTTCAACGCCAAGGCGGCGAAATTCCAGCGGCTGACCAACCTCAACTTCCTCGGCGGATCGATGCCGGCCATCTATACCGCGATGGACGACGGCCAGAATCTCTGGACCTTCCCGATGCCGGTCCTCAGCGGGCCGCAGACGGGCAAGTTCCTGGGGGTGATGAAGATCCCCAAGGCCAATCCGGCCGCGGTGACGATCAACCAGGGGCCGACCAGCCAGGCCTATCCGTCGCGCTCCTCGGTCAGCGGGACGACCTTCTATGACGGCTGGCGCTACGGCTATGTCGCCTCGCAGACCGCGGCGCAGATCCTCCAGCTCGACACGCAGAATCCGGGGGTGGTGAACCCCATCGACATCTCGGCCAATTCGGGGAGCTATCCGATGTACGGCCTCGGCTATGACGGGCATTGGGGCTATGCGGTGTCGTTCAACGGCGGGGCGGGGCTGTGCCTGCGCTTCATGCCGACGCCAAGGCGCGGAAGCTCGGTCGATCAGGATTAGGACTGAATTGGCGCACAGGGCTGGGCCGTCCCGGCATGTGAAAGTTGACACTAGCTTCACACTATCGCGCATGTTTTCCCCCGCGCAGTCTCCGGGGGAAACGTGCCGTTCGTGTTGCGCGGATCGATGGGGTCAAAGAGCGGCCGGAGCGACCGGCTGCGCGAGCCAAGCAGGCGAAATCCTACATTGCAAGGCCTTGGCCCCCGATGCGCTGAAGCCAAGCCGATGCGTCGAAGCCAAAGCGAACGGCGTACAGACCCCAACCGGTCTGGACAGCGCGGTTTCCTCCGCCTAAAGGCCCGCTTCCGGTTTTTCCGCCAGTCGGATCCGGGCGCGTAGCTCAGCGGTAGAGCACACCCTTCACACGGGTGGGGTCACAGGTTCAATCCCTGTCGCGCCCACCATGGCATAGCCCGCTGGTCGAGAGACTGGCGGGCTTTTTCGTTGCCGCGCCGCCTATCGTTTCCCCCCGCGACCGGAACCGTTGCACTTCCGCATCGTCCCCGAATTGTCATTTTAGAGTCGCGCAACCGTCTCCGAATCTGACCAGCGCTGTCACGCGCCGCCCCTAGCGACGTCTTCCGAGGACGACAGGGGGAACCGAGTCGCTCCTTCCGCACGCCCACCAGCAATCCGGCAGCCCCGCCCGGAACGGAGACTTTATGGCCAGCTTCAAACGCCTCACCCTCATTCTCATGTCCGGCGCTGCGACGGTCGCGCTTGGCGGCTGCGACGGCGCGCTCAGCATCGCCTCGCCCGGCGAAGGCGTGATCGTCGTTCCGGCTCCGGCGCCCCCCGCGCCGACCCCGACTCCGACGCCGACCCCCACTCCGGGAACCCCGGCCGCCTCGTGCCCCGCCGGCACGATTGATCGCGGCGTGATCGGCAGCTTCCGCGGCTGCCGCCTGCCGTCGCTGATCACCGGTACCACCACGCTCGCGAAGATCGCCGGCGTTGCCTATGAGATCAACGGCCGCGTCGATGTCGGCATCGATGTCGGCGGCGCCGGCACCGCCCCGGGCGGTTCGAGCGCGATCCTCAGCGTCGCCCCGGGCGTGGTTTTCTACGCCAACTCGCTCGACGCCGATAACGACTATATGATCGTCAACCGCGGCTCGCGCATCCTGGCGGAAGGCACCGAGACCCAGCCGATCATCTTCACTTCGCGCGAGAATGTCGCGGGCACCGTGACCGACGAGTCGCAGGGCCAGTGGGGCGGCGTCATCCTCGCCGGCCGCGCCCCGGTCTCGAACTGCAACCTGGTCGGCGTCGTCCAGGACGCGGCGGGCAGCAACGCGGCGTGCGAAAACGTCGTCGAGGGCACCGGCACCGCGCTGTACGGCGGCAACGCCCCGGCCGACAATTCGGGCACCTTCCGCTACGTCCAGATCCGGTATTCGGGCACGATCCTGGCCGAGGGCGTCGAGCTGCAGGGCCTGACGCTGGGCGGCACCGGCTATGGCACCCAGATCGATCACGTCCAGATCCACAACAGCTCGGACGACGGCATCGAGATCTTTGGCGGCCGCACCAACCTGAAATATCTGGTGATGACCGGCGCCGACGACGACTCGCTGGATTATGATGTGGGCTGGCGCGGCCAGGTCCAGTTCCTGCTGGGCATCCAGAAGCCGACCAACACCCAGGTCGACAACTATATGCTCGAGGTCGACTCGAACAATGGCGAGGACGCGCTGCCGCGTACCTGGGGCCAGATCGCCAACTTCACGCTGGTGCAGACCAGCACCGCGACCAACGCCGCCATCCGCATCCGCGGCGGCGCCGATACGCGCCTGGTCGACGGCATCGTGACCACGCCGAACGCCTGCCTCAACATCGTCGCGGGCGCCGATGTCGGCGGTCAGCACACCACCACGCGTCCGTCGGACTCGACGCCCTCGACCACCACCCCGGCCTCGAACGGCTCCACCGGCCCGCTGCAGGATTACGGCCCGCCGCTTTTCCATTCGATCTACTTCGCGTGCGGCGCGAACAAGTACGCCGCAAGCACCGTCAACGGCATCAGCGTGACCACGGCCGAGCAGCAGGCGGTGACCGAGGTTCCCGGCCGCAACGTTGAGATCAACGGCACCACCGCGAATGCGCTGACCCCGGCCTTCCTCCCCGGCACCGGCGCCGCGGCGGTCACGGCGATCAGCCCGGTCCAGTTCAACCCGGCGCCGACCACCGGCCTCGCCTCGTTCTTCGTCATCACCAACTATCTCGGCGCGATCTCGCCGACAGCGGGTGACGCGAACAACAGCTGGTACAAGAGCTGGACCTGCAACTCCAACCGCGGGACCTTCACCACAGGCGGCATGAGCTGCACCGGATTGCCGAACTGATCGACGAGATGGGCGGGGCGGCGCGAGCCGCTGCCCCGCCAAGCTTGAGCCCTCTGGCCGACTCTCTGCCCTCCGACCGGAAAGCCCCATGAAAAAGCAGCTCGCATTCGGCACGCTCCTTCTCGCTACCACCGCGTTCATCGCGCCTGCCGCCTACGCGCAGGAAGTGCCGGCGCCGACCACCCAGGACCAGCCGCAGGACAATCAGGCCCAGGAAGAGCCGGTCGAAATCTCGGCGCCCGGCGTGGAGCCCGAGGACAATCAGGAAATCGTCGTTCAGGGGCGCAACATCCCCAACGTCGTCAAGGCGACCCCGCAGGTCGTCTCGGTCCTGTCGACCGCCGATATCAAGCGCACGGGCGAGGGCGATATCGCCGGCGCGCTGTCGCGCGTCACCGGCCTTTCGGTGGTGGGCGACGGCTTCGTCTATGTGCGCGGCCTGGGCGACCGCTATTCCTCGTCGCTGCTCAACGGTTCGCCGCTGCCGAGCCCCGAGCCGCTGCGCCGCGTCGTCCCGCTCGACATCTTTCCGACCAACGTCATCGCATCGTCGCTCGTCCAGAAGAGCTATTCGGTGAACTATCCGGCCGAATTCGGCGGCGGCGTGATCAACCTGACCACGCGCGCGGTGCCGACCGAGACCTTCCTCCAGATCGGCGCCTCGGTGGGGGCGGACACCTTCACCACGAGCAATTCGGGCTTTGTCTATGACGGCGGCCGCGCCGATTTCTTCGGCTATGACAGCGGCGAGCGCGACGTTCCGCAGTTCATCAAGGACGCGGGCCACAACCGCACCGCGACCCTGCCCTCGAACGTCATCACCGGGCTGACCAACGCGCAGACGACTTTGGTCATGCAGAACTACCACATCCCGCCCAACCTCAACTGGGAAGCCAGCGCGGGCGGCTCGGTCGATATCGGCGGGGTGCGCCTCGGCGCGATCGCCGCGGGCGGGTTCAGCAATTCGTGGCGCACGCGCGACGCGATCCAGCAGTTCGCGATCGACAATGACGGCGGCCTCGCCAAGGATTTCCGCACCGTCACCACCGACAACCGCGTGATCGTCAACGGCCTGGTCGGCCTCGGCGCGGAATTCGGCGAGCACAAGATCCGCTTCACCAACCTCTATATCCACGACACGCTCAAGCAGGCGAGCATCGGCACGGGCGGCCAGGGCAATAATTTCGACGTCATCAACGGCCACCAGTCGTTCCTCGACCAGAACACCAACTGGTTCGAGCGGCAGCTGATCAACTCGCAGCTGACGGGCGAATTCAAGTTCGGCGATTTCAGCGTGGACGTGCGCGGCGCCTATGCCGAAACGACGCGCAAATCGCCGTACGAGCGCTATTTCCGCTACCAATATGTGGGCATGCGCGGGAACGTGCCGATCAACGATTATGTCAACAGCCTCGGCACGCTGACCCCCGCGACGATCGCGTTCAGCGATCTCAAGGAGACGCTCTGGTCGGGCCAGGCGGACCTTGCCTATCGCTTCGACGGGGCGATCCCGATGACGATCTCGGCGGGCTACGCCTATAGCGACACCGATCGCGACTCGAGCCGCTACTCGTTCCAGTTCTTCGGCCCCAACGGCGCCTCGCTGCCCGATATCCTCGCGCAGCTCCGCCCCGATTACCTGCTGTCGGACGATACGATCCTCAACGGCTGCCGCCGCTGGATCCCGGGCTTCCCGGCGAACAGCACCGACTGTATCGAGCTGCGCAACACCTCGGCCAACTCGGGCGCCGCCGAATATCGCGCCGAGCTGACGATCCATGCCGGCTATCTCCAGGCCGATATCGAGCCCTTTGACGGCGTCCGCGCCAATATCGGCGTCCGCTACGAAAAGGCCGAGGAGCGCGTGACCACCACCAACACGGTCGGCACCGCGCTCAACAACGATTATTGGCTCCCCGCGGCGACGATCACCTGGAACTTCGCGACCAACATGCAGATCCGTTTCCACGGATCGAAGACGGTCGCCCGCCCGCAGTTCCGCGAACTCGCGCCGCAGCTCTACCAGGATTTCGAGAGCAACCGGCAGTTCTTCGGCAACCCGCTGCTCAACGACTCGACCCTGCTCAATGGCGAGGTCCGCGCGGAATGGTTCTTCGCGCGCGACCAGCGGATCACGCTCGCTGGCTTCTACAAGAAGATCGACCGGCCGATCGAGACCGTCGCCTTCTTCCCGGGCGGCGCGACCACCCCGCAGGTCGGCTTCTCCTACGCCCCGAGCGCGGTGCTGTTCGGCGGCGAGGCCGAGGTGGTGAAATATTTCCCGCTCAGCTTCATGTCGCCGGGCCGGCGCCTGCTGGTGATCGCGAACTATACCTACACCAAGTCGGAGCTGCGCGTCGGGACCCAGCTGGTGCCGAGCCCGCTCCAGGGCCTCAATCCGATCTATGTCCAGGCGAACCAGCTGTTCGTGGACGGCGATCCGCTGGTCGGCCAGTCGGACCATATCGCCAACTTCCAGATCGGCATCGAGGACAAGGATTCGCTCTCGCAGATCACCTTCCTGGCGAACTATGCGAGCGACCGCGTCAGCAATCGCGGTCCGCTGCCGCCGAGCGGCAATGGCGTGCCCGAGCCGAACATCATCGAGCGGCCGGGCTGGCGCTTCGACATCGTCGCGCGCCAGGGCGCGAGGCTGATGGGCGTCGATCTCGAGTTCAAGTTCCAGGCGCGCAACCTGACCAACCGGCGCTACGAGGAGTTCCAGCTCTTCCCGAACGGCGTCCGCCGCGACCTGAACACCTACGATACCGGCCGCATGTTCACCCTGGGGGTCAGCGCGACCTTCTGAGGCGAGTTCAAGGGGGAATCGGCTCCGGGTGTCGTCCTGCACCCGGAGCCTTTTTCTTGGGGCTTCCGCCCGGCCCTAGCGGGCCGGTCGGGTGAGGGTCTTCTTCTTTTCAGACAGCAGAGGAAGATCCTCATCCTTCCCGGCGCGTGTACGGAGGCCGATCCGGAAACAGGTCATATCGTCATCCCGGGGAAAGCCGGGACCCAGAGCCAAGCAGGGCATCGCTTGTGACTCTGGGTCCCGGCTTTCGCCGGGATGACGATGAATGGATGCGAATTCGGCTCAAGGCGGCGGGATCACCCCCAAGGCCGCTCCCTGAACCACTTTGTGATGACGTATTTCGTCCCCGCGCGGACCTTCATCGCGTGGTGGAGGGTTGAGGGGTTCACCGTGCCGTTGGGGCGCAGATTGTTCCAGGCGAGCAGCTTGCCGACCTCGGGCTGGACGATCTTGTCGATCGCCTTGAAACGCGTCGCACCGCCCGCCTCGACTTCGTTCAAATAGGCCATCACCGTCCAGGTCCGCTGGCCCGAGACGGTGCAGTAGCGCGCATAGTCGCGGCCGGTGGGCTCGAAATAATCGGTGTGCGCCTTGAACTCCTGCCCGACCTCGTAGCGCTGGCCCTGGAGCGATTCGCCGTGCCTGGGATCGATGCCGAGCAGATCGGCGATCGCGGCCTCGACCCGCGCCACCACCGCGTCCGAAGATTTGAGGTCGCAGGTCTCGCTGGTGCGGAAGGCATAGTCGCCATTGGGGTCGGCGATGGTGGAGGGGCGCCGGTCGGCATCGATGAGCCGAATCAGCTCGGTGCAGGTCTCGGCATCGAGGAAATTCTTGACGACGAACATCGCCACCTTGGGGCTCGGCACCTGCTGGACGCCGGGCGTGGCCTTGAGATGGGCGACAAGGCCCTCGGAAGGATGGCCGCAGCCGAACGGATGGGTGAGCGAAGCGATTTGCATGACGCGCTTTTTGCCAAATCGCCGGGCGGGTTTCCAGTCCAACCCGTCGGTTCTCCGAAACGTCACAAAAGCGCAAACCCCATGTCATGTGACCTGCCTAGGCCGTCATGATGGATCTGGCGCAGGAAGCGACACTCCCGTCCGCCGAGGAACGGCCCGCCTTGTTCGGCGAGGCCGGGGCGTCCGGCCCGGTCGCCGAGATGCTCGATCGCGCCGTCGCGGCGGGGGCCAGCCATGTCCATCTCGATCGCGATGGCGATGCGCTCAGGGTGCGCTTCCGCGTGGCGGGGCGCCTGCTCGACGCGATGCGGCTGCCGGCGGGCGCCGATCTTGGCTTCGAGCGCAACGGGATTTCGGTCGCGACGCTGGACGAGCGGATCGTGCTCCATCTGGCACCGCGCGACACCCGCTACCCAGCGCTCGAGGCGCTGGGCATGACGCCGGGGCTGGCGCGGACGATCGGCGGAATCACGGGCGGACTGGTGCTCGTCGCGGGACCGCCGCGCTCAGGACGCAGCACCACGCTCGCGACGCTGCTGGCGCAAAGCGACGACGGCGCCCACAATCTCCTCGCCGCCGCCAGCGCCGCGGAGCTGCACGCGGTGCTGCGGCAGGATCCCGACGCGATCCTGATCGATTCGGTCGCCGACCGCGAAATGGCGGCGCTCGCGCTCCAGGCGGCGGAGGCGGGGCATCTGGTGCTCGCCGGGGTCGATGCGGGCGATGCGGTGGGCGCGATCCTCAGGCTGCGTGCGCTGCGTGCCGATCCGTTCCAGCTCGCCTCGACGCTGCGCGCGGTGCTTTCGCAACGGCTGGTCAAAAGGCTGTGCGGCGGGTGCCGGCGGCCGGTGCAGGCGCAGGGCTCGACCTCGTCGCTGCTGGGCTTCGATGCGGGCACGGTGGTCTATGCCGCGGAGGGCTGCGGGGCGTGCGAGAGCGGCTTTACCGGCCGGACCGCGGTGTTCGAGGCGATCCATGTCGATGCCGCCTTGCGCCGGCTGATCAACGACAATGGCGACAGCGCGATCATCTCGCGCCACGCGTTTCTGAGCGCGCCCAATCTCGGATCGGCGGCGCGCACGCTCGTCCGCGAAGGCGTGACCACCGCCGAGGAAGCGGTTCGTGTCTCGCGGGGCTAGCAACTATCTTGCGCTCGGCGGACGCCCCCGCTAAGCGCGCATCCTTCGCGGCGACCGTAGTTCAATTGGTTAGAGCACCGGCTTGTGATGCCGGGGGTTGCGGGTTCAAGTCCCGTCGGTCGCCCCACCTCTTTTGGTCAGCTCACGCTGACGGGCGGTGCCGGCCCGCTCCCCCTCCCGGCCACCCATAGGCTAATCGTAAGGGTGGCCGGGAGGGGGAGCGGGCCGGCACCGAACTCCGCAAGGAAAGTACATGCTCACCGACTGGGGCTTCCCCGATTTCGACGACCATGAGGGCGTCCATCTGTTCACCGACCGCGATTCGGGGCTGAGCGCGGTCATCGCGATTCACTCGACCAAGCTGGGCCCGGCGGCGGGCGGGGTGCGCTTCTGGAACTATGCGGACAGCAAGGCCGCGATCACCGACGCGCTGCGCCTGTCGCGCGGCATGAGCTACAAGAACGCCATGGCCGGGCTGCCGATGGGCGGAGGCAAGGGCGTGGTGCTTGCCCCGCGCCAGGGCGCGGCGATCACTCCGGCGCAGCTCGAGGCGTTCGGCCGCGCGGTCGAATCGCTCGGCGGGCGCTATGTGACGGCCGAGGATGTCGGCATGTCCGAGAACAGCATGAAGATCGTGGCGACGCAGACGCGCCACGTCTCGGGGCTCCCCGTGGCTGCGGGCAGCGCGGGCGGCGATCCGGGACCGGTGACCGCGATGGGCGTCTATCTGGGCGTCAAGGCGGCGGCGAAGCGCGGCCTCGGCGCCGATTCGATGCGGGGCGTGCGCGTTTCGATCCAGGGTGTGGGCAGCGTCGGCGGCGGGCTCGCCCGGCTGCTGGCGAAGGACGGCGCGGTGCTGACGCTGGCGGACATCCATGGCGAGCATGCCAAGGCGCTGGCGGCCGAGATCGGCGCGGCGGTGGTGCCGACGGAGGAGATTCTCGGGCTCGAGACCGATATCGTCAGCCCCAACGCGCTCGGCGCGATCCTGACCGAGGCGAGCATCGCCGCACTCAGGTGCAAGGTCGTGGCGGGCGGCGCGAACAACCAGCTCGCGACCCGCGCCGACGGGCACCGGCTGCACGGCCGCGGCATCCTCTACGCGCCCGATTATGTGATCAACGCGGGCGGGATCATCAATGTCGGGCTCGAATATCTGGGGCTGGGCGACCGCGCCGAGGTGATGGCGCGCGTCGACAAGATTCCCGAGCGGCTGATCGAGGTGTGGGACGAGAGCGACCGCACCGGCGATCCCGAGAGCGAAGTGGCCGACCGGATCGCGCAACGGCTGATCGGCCGGGGCTGAGCCGGGAGCCTAGGGAAAAATCCGAATCGCGGAATTTCCGGAGCCATTCGTTCCAATCGCGTTCATCATCGCCGACGCATATGCGCGCCCATGGAACCGCAGCGTGCCAGCCGCCTGGACAAGCGCGAGAGCGTGATGATGCGCGCCCAGATCTGGGTGCCCGGCGCGCGTGCGCCTTCGGATTGCCGCGTCCGCAATCTGTCGCTGTCGGGCGCCTGCATCATCTCGCCGGGCCGCCTGAGGCGTGGCGACGCGATCCGGGCGAGCATCGGCCATGTCGAGGATGTCGATGCCGAGGTGATGTGGGTCACCGCCGACGCAGCGGGTATCCGCTTCGAGGACCCGATCGACCTGGCCGCCGCCCGCCGCAGCCGCAGCGCGGGGGTGGCGCAGGCCGGCTGGATCGGCGGGATGAACGACTTCTACCGGCGCTGAGTCGCCGGCACGCCTCGGCTACTTCCCGGCGAGGATCTGCCTGCATCGCGTATGCGACAGGTTCATGGCGTTGGGGCCCAACCCCTTGGCTTCGCCATGGTCGTGCTGGGCTTGCGTGCCCATCGACTCGGCCATGCGCTCGCAATAGGCGCGCTCGTCCGCGGTGGCGGTTCGTGTCGTGGCGCAGCCGGCCAGCGCGGCGAGCGGCACGAGGCAAAGCGAGATGAGTTTCATCGATCGTCTCCTGGGATGAGGGGTTTGAGGCTGCGGCGCACGCCTAGTCGCGCGCGGCCGGCGTGATGAGCCGGTAGGTGCCCGCGATCAGCGCACCGGCGATTGCACCGAACAGGATCGACCAGCACAGGCCCTCCGCGAGCGCGGCGAGGGACGAAATCTCCGCCCTGGTGAACAGCTGGATGTACATGTGGCTGGCCGCGCCGACCGATAGTAGCGCGCCCGCCCAGCATAGCAGGAAGAAGATGCCGGACGCGATCGCTCCCGTAGCGGCAAAGCGAAGAATGTTCGGGCGGAAAGCACTCGGCCCGGTTGAAGAGATTGCGCTTGTCACGACGTTTCTCCCGATATTTGCGAGCGGAGACGTGCGACACCGGCCGGTATGCAGCTATTCGTAATTGTACGCAGCGGCGGGGGAGGCGGCAAAACAGGCGCGCTACGCTAATCCCCGCATGGACCCTCGCCCCAATCCTCGCTATCCCGCGCGCGTGGCTACCCTTCATGCCTTCGCCAATCCCACGCGCTTCCTGAAGCTCGCGCGGCCGCTGACGCCGGCGCTGTTCTGGAGCGGCGTGGCGCTAGCGCTGTTCGGCGCCTGGGCCGGGCTGACGCTGACGCCGCCCGACGATCTCCAGAAGGAGACCGTGCGCATCCTCTACATCCACGTCCCCGCCGCCTATCTCGGCATGGCGGGGTGGGGCGGGCTGGCGGTCGCGAGCCTGAGCTACCTGATCTGGCGGCACCCGCTGGCGAACCTTGCCGCGGTGGCGATGGCGCCGGTGGGGGCGGTGTTCGCCGCTTTGTGCCTCATCACCGGATCGATCTGGGGCCGTCCGGCCTGGGGAACCTGGTGGGAGTGGGACGGGCGGCTGACCTCGATGCTGCTGCTGTTTTTCGTCTATATCGCCTATATCGCGCTCGCCCGCGCGGATAGCGACCGCGGCGGCGACGGGCGGGTGCCGGCGCTGTTCGGCGTGGCGGGGAGCGTGCTTCTGCCGATCATCCATTATTCGGTGATCTGGTGGAACACGTTGCACCAGGGCGAGAGCCTGATCCGCGGCAAGATCGACCCCTCGATGGTGTGGCCGCTCTTCTTCACGCTGGGCGGCTTCACTTTGTTCTTCGCCGGCGTGGTGCTGATGCGGATGCGCGCGGCGCTGGCGAGCCAGAAGGTCGAGGCGCGGATGAAGCGGATGGCCGCGCAATGAACCATTGGGCGTTCGTGACCGCGGCCTATGCCGTGATGGCGCTCGGATCGGGCGGGATCGCGCTGGTCAGCTGGCTGGCGATGCGGCGTGCCGAGGCGGCGGCCGAGGGGCTCAAGCGGTCATGATGGTCAAGCCCAAGCATCAGCGGCTCGCGCTCGCTTTGGCCGCGCTCGCGGCGATCCTGGGCGCGGGCGGGCTCGCGCTGTCGGCGCTGAAGGATCAGGCGGCCTTCTTCTACGCGCCGGGAGATGTGGCTGGTAAACCCTTGCCGCTGGGCAAGAATGTCCGGCTGGGCGGAATGGTCGAGAAGGGGTCGCTCACGCATGAGGCGGACGGCGTGTCGATCCGCTTCACCGTCACCGACGGCAAGGCCAAGGTGCCCGTGGCGTTTCGCGGCGTGACCCCGGACCTGTTCCGCGAAGGATCGGGCGTGGTCGCCGAGGGGCAGTTCCAGGCGGATGGCAGCTTCGCCGCCGACAATCTGCTCGCCAAACATGACGAGCGCTACATGCCGCCGCAGATCGCGGGCAAGATGCACAAGACCGAGACGCTCGAGAAATGATAGCAGAGGGGGGGCTCGCCGCACTCTGGATCGCCGCCGCGATGGCGCTGGTCCAGCTCGTGCTCGGCGGCAGCGCGGCGCGATCGGGCGCCGAGGAGCTCATGCGCGCGACCCGCAAGATCGCGGTCGTGCAGGGGCTGCTCGCGCTCGGCGCGTTCCTGACGCTGATCCTGCTGTTCGTGCAGAGCGACATGTCGGTGCTGCTCGTCGCGACCAACAGCCATTCGGCCAAGCCGCTGATCTACAAGATCGCCGGCGCATGGGGGAACCATGAGGGCTCGATGCTGCTCTGGGTCACCGTGCTCGGCGTCGCGGGAGCGGGGGTGGCGATCTTCGAGAAGCGGCTCGACGGCAAGACGCTCGCCGCGACGCTCGCGGCGCAGGCGGTGCTCGCGCTGGGCTTCTACGCCTTCCTGCTGCTCGCCTCGAACCCCTTCCTGCGGCTCGATCCGCCGGCGCCGGACGGGCAGGGGCTCAACCCCCTGCTCCAGGACCCCGGCCTCGCCTTCCATCCGCCGACGCTCTATCTCGGTTATGTCGGCCTCTCGGTGGCGTTCAGCTTCGCGGTGGGCGCGCTGCTCACCCGCCAGATCGGCCCCGCCTTTGCGCGGGCGATGCGGCCCTGGGTGCTGGGGGCGTGGTTCTTCCTGACGATCGGGATCACCGCGGGCAGCTATTGGGCCTATTACGAGCTGGGCTGGGGCGGCTGGTGGTTCTGGGACCCGGTCGAGAACGCCTCGCTGATGCCGTGGCTCGCGGCGACGGCGCTGCTCCATTCGGTGACCGTGCTCGCGACCCGCGACGGCCTGCGCGCCTGGACGCTGATGCTCGCGGTGGTCGCCTTCTCGATGTCGATGATCGGCACCTTCCTCGTCCGGTCGGGCATCCTCGTCTCGGTCCACGCCTTCGCGGTGGACCCGACGCGCGGCACCTTCATCCTCGCGCTGCTGGCGATCTATATCGGCGGCGCGCTCGCGCTGTTCGGGGCGCGGGTGGGGACGGTGACGCAGGGATCGACCTTCCAGCTCGTCAGCCGCGAGGGCGCGCTGGTGCTCAACAATCTGCTTCTCTGCGTGATCCTGGGCGTCGTCTTCATCGGCACCCTCTATCCGCTGGTGGCGCAGGCGATGGGGCAGCAGCTTTCGGTCGGCGCGCCCTTCTTCAACGCCGCGAGCGTGCCGGTGGCGCTGGCGCTGGTCGTGGCGACGATGGCCGGGCCGATGCTCAAATGGCGCAAGGACCAATGGGGGGCATTGGGGCGCAAGATGATGCTGCCCGCCGCGGCGATGGTGACGATCGTCGTGGTGCTGCTGGTCGCGATGCCGGGAACGCCTATCGTCCCGCTGCTCGGGCTGGTGGCTGCGGCGGGGCTGGCGGTGGCGAGCATCGTCCCGCTGCTCGGGCGCAAGCTGCGCCGCACGCCGATCCATATCTACGGCATGGTGCTCGCGCATCTCGGCGTTGCGGTGGCGATCGCGGGGATGGCGTCGGACACGGCGTTCAAGCAGGAGCGGCTGGCGGCGGTGCGGGTGGGCGAAACCGTCGCGGTCGGCTCGTTCAAGGCCAAGCTGACCGAAATCCGGCCGATCATCGGCGAGAATTGGTCGGCGCTCGAGGCGACGCTGAGCATCCGGCGCAACGACGGCGATCCCTTCCGCCTCCAGCCGCAACAGCGCTATTTCAGCCAGCCGGTGACCACCACCAGCGAGGCGGCGATCTCGACCATGATCGACGGCCAGCTCTACACCGTGCTCGGCGCGAGCGACGGGCAGGGGCGGTATCAGATCCGGATGTGGTGGAAGCCGTTCGTGACCTTCATCTGGCTGGGCGGCTTCATGATCGCATTCGGCGGGCTGCTGGCGATGGTCGGGCGGATACGGCGCGAGATGCGTTCCGAGGATGAGGCCGAATGAGGCGCGTGCTGATCTGGGCGCCTTTGGGCTTTTTCGCGCTGGTGTTCGCGCTCGTGATGACCGGGCTGCTCGCCCCTTCCGATCGCGCGGTCAAATCGGCGATGGTGGGCAAGCCGGTGCCCGGCTTCGTGCTGCCGGCGCTGGTGCCGGGCAAGCCGGGGGTGAACAGCGCCGCCTTCGCCGACGGCAAGCCGCGGCTGATCAACGTCTTCGCCAGCTGGTGCGTCCCGTGCATCGCCGAGGCGCCGCAACTGATGAAGCTCAAGCAGCAGGGCGTCGAGATCGTCGGCGTGGCGACCGCGGACACGCCCGAGGACATGGCGAACTTCCTCAAGACCGCGGGCGATCCCTTCGCCGCGATCGGCGACGACCGCATCCGCAAGGTCCAGTTCGCGCTGGGCTCGGCGGGGGTGCCGGAAAGCTTCGTCATCGACGGCAGCGGCAAGATCGTGATGCAGCATATCGGCTATATCGGGCCGCAGGACATGCCCAAGATCCTTGCGGCGCTGGCGGGGGTGCAGCCGTGAGCGCTTCTTCCTTCCGTCATCCCGGCGAAAGCCGGGACCCAGGGCCAGGAGGGCGTCGCTTGCGACTCTGGGTCCCGGCTTTCGCCGGGATGACGATAATGGTTCTGGCGCCTCAAGCCCTCGCCGATTCACGCCTCCCGCCGCCCCCGCTCGCTTACACGCAGCTGCAGGACCCCAAGCAGGAAGCCGTCGCCAAGGCGCTGATGGAATCGCTGCGCTGCCTGGTCTGCCAGGGCCAGTCGATCGCCGATTCGGACGCCGAGATGGCGGGGAATATGCGCGCCGAGGTGCGCGAGCAGGTTCAGGCAGGCAAATCGCCCGGGGAAATCCGCGCCTGGCTGGTCGATCGCTATGGCGACTATGTCACCTATGATCCCCCGTTCAACTGGCTCACCGCGCCGCTCTGGCTCACGCCGATCCTGCTGATTGCGATCGGGCTGTTCGTCGCTCGCAGGTCTTTTGGAAAAGATGAGGCGTTCGGCAAGGAGGAAGCGGAATGATGGGCTGGGTGATCCTGCTGCTCGTCGCGGTGATCGCGGGCGCGGTGCTGATCGTGATCGGCTTTCCCGCGCGGCTGTGGACGATCGCCGCGACCGCGCTGACGCTCGGCGCCACCGGCTATGCCTGGCAGGGAATGCCGGGGCTGGAGGGGCATCCGGTCAGCCAGGCCGACAAGACCGGCGAACTCGATCCCGACGAGGTGCTGCTGCGCAACGCCATGTTCGGCGAGTTCAACTTCGCGCGCCAATATTTCGCGCCGGCGGATGCGTTCACGCGCGACGGAAAATATGATCTGGCGGTGACGGTGATGCAGGCGGGTACGATCAAGTCGCCCGGCGACGCGTCGCTCTGGACCGGCCTCGGGACGGCATTTTCCAACCATGACCGCGGCGTCTCGCCCGCCTCGCGCTTCGCCTTCGACCGCGCGATGAAGCTGTGGCCGCAGCACCCGGGGCCGCCCTTCTTCCTGGGGCTGGCGTATGTCCGTATGGGGGCGCTCGCCGAGGCGCGGCCGTTCTGGGCACGCGCGGTCGCGCTTACGCCGGAGGATGTCGGCTATCGTCAGGTGCTGATGGCCCAGCTCGACTGGCTCGACCGGCGGATCGCCGAACAGGCGGCCCGGCAGAAGCAGATGCTCGCCGAGCCGCCTGCCGAATAGTCTTAGCCCTCTCCCGCTTTCGCGGGAGAGGTGTGTAGGGAATTACTCCCTCCAGGCCTCGAACGGCAGGTCGAGCGCCTCGGCGACCGCGGCGTGGCGGATCTTGCCGTCGGAGACGTTGAGCCCCATCGCGAGGTGCCTGTCGCCCATCATCGCGGCTTCGGCGCCCTTGTTCGCCAGCTTGAGCACGAACGGCAGCGTCGCATTGTTGAGCGCGAAGGCCGAGGTGCGCGCGACCGCGCCGGGCATGTTCGCCACGCAATAATGGATGATGCCGTCGATCTCGTAGACCGGGTTGTCGTGGGTGGTGGCGTGGCTGGTCTCGAAGCAGCCGCCCTGATCGATCGCGATATCGACCAGCACCGAACCGCGCATCATCGTCTTGAGCATGTCACGGGTGACGAGCTTGGGCGCGGCGGCGCCGGGGACGAGCACCGCGCCGATCACCACCTGCGAGCGCGCAACGGCTTCGGCAATGGCGGCCTTGGAGGCATAGGCGGTCTTGATCTGGCTGCCGAAATGCATGTCGAGCTCGGCGAGCCGCTCATTGTTGATGTCGTAGATGGTCACGTCGGCGCGCTGGCCGACCGCCATCTGCGCGGCGTTGATGCCCGAAACGCCGCCGCCGAGGATCGCGACCTTGCACGGCGCGACGCCGGGGACGCCGCCGAGCAATTCGCCGCGGCCGCCCTGTTCCTTCTCGAGATAGTGCGAGGCGACCTGGATCGACATGCGGCCCGCGACTTCGCTCATCGGCTTGAGCAGGGGGAGGGCGCCCGAGTTCGAGGTCACCGTCTCATAGGCGATGCAGGTCGCGCCGGACTTCATCAGCCCTTCGGCCTGCGGCTTGTCCGCGGCGAGGTGGAGATAGGTGAAGAGCAGGTGGCGGGGCTCGAGCAGCGCGATTTCCTGCGGCTGCGGCTCCTTGACCTTCACGATCATGTCGCTGCCCGCGAATACCGCCGCGGCGTTCGGGGCGATCTTCGCCCCCACCTTGGTATAGGCCTCGTCGCCGAAATCGATGCCCATGCCGGCCTGGGTCTCGACCAGCACGTCATGGCCCGCATGGACCAGCTCGGCGACCGACGCGGGGGTCAGGCCGACACGATATTCGTGATTCTTGATTTCCTTGGGAACGCCAACGCGCATGGCACCTCTCCTATGGCCGTATAACGCGCCCTATAGCCCAAAGCTCCGGTGCGAATCCCTGCAAAGATGTGCGCGATGACTGGCGTGAGCGCATGAATATGCTATCATGGGAAAAATATCCGGGATTTCATGCGTGATTGACAGAATTGACGGTGCAATCCTCCAGCTGCTCGCGGTGGACGCGCGCGCGCCGGTGAGCGCGGTGGCGAACGCGGTGGGGCTGTCGCAATCGGCGTGCACGCGGCGCATCCAGGCGCTCGAGGCCTCGGGGCATCTGACCGGCTATGCGGCGCGGCTGGGGCACCGGCGCCTGGGGTTCCGGGTGACCGCGCTCGTCGACATTACCCTCGGCACCCAGGTCGAGGAGGATCTCGAACGGTTCGAGCGCGCGGTGGGGGCGATCGACGGGGTGGTGGAGTGCGCATTGGTCTCGGGCGGGCAGGATTACCGGCTCAAGATCCTCTGCCGCGACCTCGACGATTATGAGCGGCTCCACCGCGAGCATCTGGGGCGGCTTCCCGGCGTGATGACGATCAATTCGAGCTTCGTGCTTCGCTCGGTGCCCACCCGCAGCGAGGCGCAGGCGCTGTTCGGAGGTGCTTGAGCGGGAGGGAGCCCATACCCATATTTCGATGTCCGTTGCGGACCCATGTTGCACGTGCTAACGGCCCGCGCACCTTGAAGAGAACCCAGGTCGCATGACCAATTCCGTTCGCTGCCCCCAGGCCAAGCTGTACTCCCTGTGAGCACCACCGCATCCGAGCCCGCACCGGCTCACGACGATCCGCACGCCGGGCATGGCCACGCCACGGACGGCATCCTCAAGCTCGCGCTCGGGGCGATCGGCATCGTGTTCGGCGATATCGGGACCAGCCCGCTCTACGCGTTTCGCGAGACCTTTCACGGCCACCATCACCTGACGCTCGACCAGACCAACATCATGGGCGTGATCAGCCTGATGTTCTGGTCGATGATGGTCGTGGTGACGCTCAAATATGTCACCATCATCATGCGCGCCGACAATAAGGGCGAGGGTGGCAGCCTGGCGCTGCTCGCGCTGATCTCGGGCCGCGCGGGGCAGAAGCGCTGGACCGCGGGGATCGTGCTGCTCGGCGTGTTCGCGACCGCGCTCTTCTATGGCGATTCGATGATCACCCCGGCGGTTTCGGTGCTCTCGGCGGTCGAGGGTATCGCGGTGGCGGCGCCCGCCTTTGCCGGGCTGGTGGTGCCGATCGCGGTGGTGATCCTCGTCCTGCTCTTCTCGATCCAGAGCACGGGCACGGCGCGGGTGGGGCTGTTGTTCGGCCCGATCATGCTCATCTATTTCGCGGTGATCGCGACGCTCGGCACGATCAGCATCGTCCAGAGCCCCGAGGTGCTGCAGGCGCTGTCGCCGGTCCACGCGCTCGAATTCTTCATCCGCGATCCGCTGCCGGCCTTCCTCGCGCTCGGATCGGTGGTGCTGGCGGTGACGGGCGCGGAGGCGCTCTACGCCGATATGGGGCATTTCGGGCGCAACCCGATCCGCGTCTCGTGGCTGTTCTTCGTCCTGCCCGCGCTGATCCTCAACTATATGGGGCAGGGCGCGCTGCTGATCCGCGTGGGCGAGAGCGCGCTGGTGAGCCCCTTCTACAATCTCGCGCCCGAAAACCTCCAGCTGCCGCTGGTCGTGCTGGCGACGATGGCGGCGATCATCGCGTCGCAGGCGGTGATCTCGGGCGCTTTCTCGGTCACGCAGCAGGCGATCCAGCTCGGCTTCATCCCCCGCCTGCGCATCGAACATACCAGCGCCTCGACCGCGGGGCAGATCTATATCCCGCTCGTCAACTGGGCGCTGATGGTGATGGTGATCCTGCTCGTCCTGTTCTTCCAGAACTCGTCGAACCTGACCGCGGCCTATGGCATCGCCGTCACCGGCGCGATGTTCATCGACAATTGCCTGCTCGCGGTCGTCCTGTCGGTGCTGTGGAAGTGGCGCCGGCGCTATAGCTGGCCGCTGCTCGCGGTCTTCTTCACCGTCGATCTCGCCTATTTCAGCGCGAACCTCACCAAGGTGCCCGATGGCGGCTGGTTCCCGCTGCTGGTCGGCTTCATCATCTTCACGCTGCTGACCACCTGGTCGAAGGGCCGCAAGCTGATGATCGAGCGGCTGCGCGAGAGCGCGATGCCGATCAAGATCTTCATCGATTCGGCTGCCAACTCCGCCAGCCGTGTCCCCGGCACCGCGGTCTTCATGACCTCGACCCCCGACGGCGTGCCGCACGCGCTGCTCCACAACCTCAAGCACAACAAGGTGCTGCACGAGCGCGTGATCCTGCTGACCGTGAAGATCACCGATTCGCCCTACGTCACCGACGAGAACCGCTTCCTGCTCGAGGATCTGGGCAAGGGCTTCCACCGCATGGTGATCAAATATGGCTTCATGCAGGAGGCCGACGTCCCGGCGGCGCTCAAGATGGTCAAGCAGTGCGGCGCCGAGTTCAAGATGATGGACACCAGCTTCTTCCTCGCGCGCCAGACTTTGCTGCCGTCGAGCCGGCCGGGGATGATGATCTGGCGCGAAAAGCTGTTCGCCTGGATGCTGAGGAACGCGGAAAGCGCGATGGAATTCTTCCGCCTGCCGACCAACCGCGTGGTCGAGCTGGGGAGCCAGGTCGAGATTTGAGCGGGAACGCGCCACTGATCGTCACCGCGCTGTTCGAGCGGTCCGAACAGAGCTGGTTCAATCACCTCCGCCGCGAGCATTTCCCGCCCGAGCGCAATGTCGTCGAGGCGCACCTCACCTTGTTCCACCATCTCCCGCCCTCGGTCGCGGACGAACTCAAGCACCGCCTCAGTCAGGCCACGCGCGGCATCCGCGCGCCGCGCGCGAAGGTGAGCGGGCTGATGACGCTGGGCCGCGGGGTCGCCTACCGGATCGAAGCGCCCGAGCTGACCGCGATTCGCGAGGATCTGGTCGCGGCCTTTGCCGGGCTGCTGATGCCTGCGGACGCGGGCCGCTGGCGCCCGCACGTCACGATCCAGAACAAGGTGACGCCGGTGTTGGCAAAGACCCTCATCAAGGCGCTGGAGCGCGATTTCGTCGCCCGGGAAGTGGAGATCGCGGGTCTGGCGAGCTGGTGGTACCGCGGCGGCCCCTGGGAGCCCCATTCGCGGCACATGTTCGCTTGACCGCTCGCGGCACGGGACTTATGGCGCGCCCTCGCTTCGGCGAACGCCTTGGTAGGGCGGAGTAGCTCAGTTGGTTAGAGCACGGGAATCATAATCCTGGGGTCGGGGGTTCAAGTCCCTCCTCCGCTACCATTTCAACGCTGCGACCTGTCACCTCCGCTTCGAGAGCATATTCGCCCGTGGCCGGCGCAGGCCTGAAAGCTGCCGGTCGGCTTCCGACCCAATACCCGGCGCAGGCGAGCCCCACAGATGCCTCTGCACTCCTGACCTGCGCCGCCCTAGCGGGCGGCCCTCACCGACTCCACATCGAGCTGGAAGAACTGCCCGTCGAAAGGCGCAGGTGCCGGCGGCACGCCGGCCACCACGAAATGTTTGTGGTTGGCGATCGCCACGTCATTGGAGTCGTACGCGCCCATCGTCACCGTCGCGCCGCCGCGAATCGGAATCGTCACGCGATAGTCGATGGGAAACGTGTAGTGACCCACCTTCTCCTCGTTGCGATTGAAGGTGTAAGTCGCTTCGGGGTCCGAGACGTGCAGGCTGTAGAAGTTGTAGTCGTTCTTGACCGGCGTGCCATCGGTCTGGAAGTGCTCGAACTGAACGGTGCCCCCGGTGAAGTTCTTGGGCTCGACCACGCCGCGCACACGCATGGTTACCTGGTAGGTCGTCCCGGGCTTGCCGCCAAAAGTCCGCACAATCTCGCGCCTGAGTTTCCATTGAGGATCGGCGGACTGCAGCAGGTTCTGGTCCCAGTGGCATTCAGTGTCCTGGTTGAACTTCGGATTCGCACAGGGCACTTCCAGGCGCAGCCCCGCGAGGCTTGCAGCAGGCGCCGCGCTGTTACCTGGCGCCCGGGTAACGCACGAAGCCAGCAGGACTACTCCAATCGCCGCGCCGGCAATTCTCTCTCCGATGCGATTCATGAACCCCCCTCTCGCACGATAGTTAGACACGCGCCAAGCTAGGCGCAGGACCCACGCGCTGACTAGGCGTAACAGGCACGCGTAGACGCGAGCAATAGAAGCACCAATCCGCCAGTCGGAAAACTCATGACGGCGAGGTTGCGGCTATGGCAGCTAACCACCCAATCTCGGTCAATCCAGCACCGGGCGCGCGCCAATAGCAGCCGGGCAGGAAGCGACCCAGTTGCAGACGTTCGCCCGGCGCAGCTACAAATGGGAGATCGGGGGGGACTGATGCGGCTATTTGGTAAGAACGAAAGACAGCATCCGCTGGCAGAAATGCCCGTGTGGATTGTGCCGCTGCACGTTCGAGCGGGTTCGGAGCAACTTCCAGCTCCGCTGATTGGCGCTTACGTTCAGGTTTTCTGCCGTGGCGACGACCCAACAACGGCAGCATGGGCTGCGATCCAAGCCGTTGAAGCCATGGGGTATTCGGTTCCAGAGAGCCCCACGACGGTTAATCAGATGCCAGCCGCAGATTACGACGGGTTCGTTTCATCGCAGTGGCCGGAGCAACGTGCGGCCATGCCGAGCCAAGCGGAGTTCTACGAGAGCATGGCTGAATACCGAACCGTGTTCGGGCCTTTTGGCGGATACGACACTCCAGCGTCGAACAGCTAACCAACGTCCGCTTTCCACCCTTCCCAGCCATTCGTCGGGAGCGACGTCGATGCCGAAAGCGGACGGACTGCTACCGACCCAGAAGCGGAAGCTGATCGGTTCTGATAAACGCACCGAGAGCTGTCTTTCGCGGCTGTCTTAAACGTCGCTCGTGTCTATGCCGTCTGGCACGCCGGTTCCGCCGCCTAGCTTGGTGATCCTCCAACGGGTCAAGTCGTGCCACTCAAAGTCGAAATTGTATTCAAAGGTTTTATCCACGGTCAGCAGCAACACGCCCTTGTCCTTGCCGAAAGCCGCAAATAGCTCGGGCACAAGCTTGCCCATTGGGTGAAAATAATCTGATTTTCCCATAGCATCGATAATCTCAATCTTCGGTCCCTCGATGTAAGACCCCTTTGTCTCTGTCATGTTCTGGTCCGACTGGCAGCGCAGGAAGGCTCGGTCAAAATTGGGCGAGACAGCCAAAACGAGCCGGAAAAACAGTTTTGCCAGCTCGATCACGATCGGCGTAGCAGCATCTTCCATTCATCTTCTCCGCCCGAAGCACGCCGAGCCCAGGCGGCGCTTTGCACATTATCTAACGTGGCAATGGCGGCTTTCCACCCCTCCATCGCCGGAGCTGCCGGACAGAAATCCACCCAATCTCGGTCACTCCAGCACCGGGCGGGCGCGCTAATAGCGGTCGGGCAGGACGCGACCCAGTTGCGGACATTGGCTTAATGGTGCCTGTGTGCCCATTCTAGCGACAATGCCTCTTGGCCGGGCGCCGCAATGCTAAGCGCGCGGTCGGTCAAGGGCGTAATAGCGGATCGCGGCGGAAGATTGTGAGGAACGTGGACGTCCCACGCGAGCCCGATCCATTCTAGGAATTGGACGAACCGAAACCCTGGATCGGCTTGGCCGGGATAAAGGCCGTGCCTAGCGGACGCCGGGAAGGCATGGTGGTTGCAATGCCAGCTCTCGCCCATGGTAGGGATGGCGAGCCAGCCGATATTTTAGCCTTGGACGGCGGCGTCCTCGACGAACCAGTCCTGATGCCCGCGACGATGCGCGACATGCGCGATATACCAGTGCATGGTGAAGCAGACGGCCACGCGCACGACCACGCCCCACACCACCCACGACCAACCACCGAGCCAGAATAGGACGAGAGCGACTGGAACTTGGTGCAACATCCACGTCCGCTGTAGGAACCTGTAGAAAGGATCGTCACCAATACCGGGGCCCGCATCGAACTGCGGCGGCTTGTCGAACAGCAGCCTGAAATTGAGATAGTAGAAGCCATCGGCCAGCGCTGACTTGCCATGCCGGAGAAACCAGTGGCAATCCGCCTGACGCTGGGCCCAGTCGCGGATGTCGTGCAGTCCGACGGTCCATAGTGGCCCGCCCATGCCGACCAAAACGCCGACATAAATCATCGCTCGCTCAAGCCATTTTGGGCAATCGAAGCTGCGGTGGATCAGACGGCGGTGGAAGCCGACCGAATGGCCAACGCACAGGGTGAACCCCGACAGGGCGAGGAAGACGATAACGCCGTTCCAGCTAAAGAACAGCGGCCCGAGGATCAGCGCGCCTGCGATGAACGACATGTTCCAGATCGAGCGCGGCACATCCCATTTGAGCCGGCCGCTCCCAGCGTCGGCATGCTCGAGATCACCCAGCGAATTGACCTTGAATGCACCTTCCGACGCTTCGCCCGCGATACTCATGTAGCATCTCCCTTGGATCGACGCCGCGTCATTTTCCGCTCGGCACTGATCTTGCGCGCCTCGGGGCAGAAGGGCGTCAGGAAACTGTAGAGGCTGTTGGCGAGATGAGCGGCGGCGATCGAATATATGATGTGCTGGCCGCGCTTCTGCTGGTGAACCAGTCCCGCACCGTGGAGGACCGAGAGATGCTTCGAGATCGACGGCATCGCCATGTCGAACTTGGCGGCGATCTCGCTGACCGTCATCGGGCCGCCAGCAAGATGGTTGAGGATGCGCCGACGGGCCGTCGACGCGAGCGCCTTGAAAGCCTTGTCCATCGTTACTTTCCTAATTAGGAAAATACGAAAGTCAATGGACGTCCGCTAACCACCCATTTCCGGTCTTTCGCCGACAGACCGCGACCGACCCGATCTCGGTATTCATTCGACCCAGATTTCAGTTCCGATAGGGACGTCACTCCTAGTCAGCGCCGGACCAGGCAGGATGGAATACAGAGGGGTTGGGCGGCGATGCCATCTCAGCTTGTGCGGCCGATCGAGCCTGTCGCCCAAGGTCTTGCAATGTAGGATTTCGCCTGCTTGGCTCGCCGTGCCGGTCGCTCCGGCCGCTCTTTGACTCGATCCTCACGAAGCGAATGAAGCGCATTCGCCCAGGAACTGCGCGGCGGAGAACCCGCCGACCAGTGTCACCCTAGTGTTACCTTTCACATGCCGGGACGTCTGAGCCACACAAGCCGCAGGACCGTGAAGATGCGCGATAGTGTGAAGCTAGTGTCAACTTTCACATGCTGGGACGGCCCAGCCTGGCGCGCCAGCGATGGGGGCGGGCAGTGCTCCGCTATCATTCTTCCCACCGCCTGCCATGATGCCCGCCACGAATCGGGGGAACGTGATGCTGGATCGGCGCGCCATATTGGGGGCATTGGCGGCAGTCGGGGCCGGGACAGCGCTGGGGCCGGTCGCGGGGTTCGTGCCGCCCGCCGTGCGTCCGCGCGAGCCGTGGAGCAGCTTCGCCAAGGGCCCGCATTACGCCGCGTTCGTGAAGGCGGTGGGCAAGCTCAAGGCCGATACCGACCCCGAAAGCCCCGACAACCTGCGCTTCTGGGCGGATATCCACCAGCATTTCTGCCCGCACGGGAAGGACTATTTCCTCGCCTGGCACCGCGGCTATCTGTTCCTGTTCGAGGCGAAGCTGCGCGAGCTTTCGGGGGTGGATGCGCTGCGGCTACCCTATTGGGACTATTTCGCCGCGCCCGCGATCCCGGCCGAGTTCACCAAGGGCAATGGCGTCTCCAACCCGCTCTACGAGCCGCGCAAGGGGAGCGGGGTGAAGCCGGCGCTGGGCTATGCGGCGTTCCAGCCCGGGGTGACCGCGTTCCAGCGCGGGCTCGATGGCGCGTTCGAGGCGAAGATCGAGGGATCGCCGCACAACAATGTCCATAATCTGGTCGGCGGCAAGATGGCGACGATGCAGTCGCCGCTCGATCTGCTCTTCTGGCTCCACCACGCCAATGTCGATCGGCTCTGGTCGGCCTGGATCGCGGCGGGGCAGGGGCGGACGATGCCGCCTCCGCAAGCCGATTACTGGAAGGGGCGGTTCGAGTTTCCCGCGGGGCTGGTCTTCGATCGCAACCGTGCGCTCGGGTGCGAGGCGCTCGGCTATCGCTATGCCGATCTGGCGCTGCCCGCCCCACCGCCGCCGATCGTGCGAAGCGTGGCGCCGGGGGCCGAGGGCGGGGTGCCGCTGCCGCGGGTGGGGGCCGCGCCGGGGCCACGCCTGTTGGGGAACACCGGCGCGGAGGAACTGTCGCTCGGCGAGGAGTCGGTGACGGTCGGTACGCCGCTCGTCACCGTCCACCGGCTGGAGGGCGCCGCGCCGCCGATCCCGCGGGTGGGGGCCGCGCCCGGCGGCGGCAAGCGCGCCAACGCCGCGCCGCCCCCCGAGCTCGAATCGGTGCGCGAGCAGCTGGTGCTCGTGCTCGAGGAGGTGACGCTCACCGAAATCGGCACCGAGGGCGGCTTCTTCTACAAAATCTATGCGGGGCTCACCGGCCAGGGCTTTGACGAGGACGAGCGCCGGCTGCTCGGCACGATCGGCCCGTTCCAGATCGCCGCCGCCATGCACCATGCCGGCATGGGCGCCGCGCGGATCGAGATCCCCGCGACCGAGGTCGTCAAGCGGCTCGTGAGCGAGCAGGGTGCGCTGAAGACGCCCACGCTCGCTCTCAGCTTCGTCCGCATCAACGCCGATGGCGCGCCCGCAGGCAAGGTGATCGGCATCGGCCGTTACCGGATCGAGGGCGCACTGGAGGGTTAACGGCCCCCTCCGTGCGAACCCCGATCGCATCTTTCCCGGAACGACATCGGTTCAGCAACGGTTCTAAAAGGAAGTTGCAGGAGAATGATCCCACAATGGAGGTGGGGAGTATGAGGTCGCTACAGGAAATACCGCCGTCGATGATCGAACGCGACGATCGCACCATGCCGCCGGGGGGCGGCCTGCTGATCGCGGTCACCGTGTCGTTCCTCTTCTGGGGCGCGCTGGTCTGGCTGGTGCTCTGACCCAGTGTGAACCCGTGCGCAGCCCGGCTATCGGGCGCGAAACATAAGGTTCGTCCCCGCGCAATTGCGCTGTGGATAGTCGAGTCCAATCTGTTGCGCACGAGCACGCGCACACCCTAGATGGACTCATGACCGCTACCCATTCCACCCGTATGCTCATCCTCGGTTCGGGGCCCGCCGGGCTCTCCGCCGCCATCTATGGCGCGCGCGCCGGGCTCGCCCCGATCGTCGTCCAGGGCATCCAGCCCGGCGGTCAGCTGACCACCACCACCGATGTCGAGAATTATCCCGGCTTCCGCGACGTCATCCAGGGCCCCTGGCTGATGGAGGAGATGCAGGCCCAGGCCGAGCATGTCGGCGCGCAGATGATGTGGGACACGATCGTCGAGATCGACCTGTCGCAGCGGCCCTTCCGGCTCGTGGGCGATGGCGGGACGGTCTATGTCGGCGATGTGCTGGTGATCGCCACCGGCGCCCAGGCCAAATGGCTGGGGCTCGATTCGGAGAAATTGCTCCAGGGCAAGGGCGTGAGCGCCTGCGCCACCTGCGACGGCTTCTTCTATCGCGGCAAGAAGGTCGCGGTTATCGGCGGCGGCAATACCGCGGTCGAGGAGGCGCTTTACCTCACCAACCATAGCCATGACGTCACGCTGATCCACCGGCGCGACAGTTTCCGCGCGGAGAAGATCCTGCAGGACCGGCTGTTCGCGAACGAGAAGATCAAGGTGCTTTGGAACAAGGCGGTCGAGCGCTTCATCGATGGCGGCGGGGTGGCCGGGCTGGTCGGGATCGAGCTGCGCGATACGGTGACGGGCGAGCTGTCGACGATCGAGGTCGATGGCGGCTTCGTCGCGATCGGGCACCATCCGGCGACCGAGCTGTTCCGTGGGCATCTCGAGCTCGACGAGGATTCGTACATCAAGGTCGAGACCGGGAGCACGCGGACGAGCGTGGCGGGCGTGTTCGCGTGCGGCGACGTGATGGACAAGGTGTACCGCCAGGCGGTGACCGCTGCGGGAACCGGCTGCATGGCGGCGCTGGATGCCGAGCGGTTCCTCGCGGAAACCGACTTCGAAGCGAAGGCGCACGCGCCCGCTTAAGCGAGCGCTTCCTTCACCCGTTCGAACAGCCACGCCTTGTCGGCTTCATGCGCGAAGCTGTGGCTGGCGGTGTCGCATTCCTCGATGCGCGCCGAGCCCTTCCACGCGGCGCGGAAGGCAATCGCGGTGTTGTCGCCCTTGGCGAGCAGGATGGTGACGGGCGTTCCGCTGGCGGCCAGCGCGTCCGCCATACGCGCGACGAGGTTCGAGTTTTCCTCAGATTGGCTATGCGAAATCTTCGATAAGCCACTGATTAATTTTTTGATATCGACCCCACCGCGTACCAGCCGCACCCATTGCTTCGGATCGCGCAGCCGCTCGGCATAGCGCGCGCGGATCGCGGCGGTGGGGGGGAGGTCGCCCTCGGCCTCGACCACCCAGGGATTGGCGAGCAGCAGCGAATCGATCCCGGCGACGCTGTGGAACAGCGCCAGCGCGGTTGCCGCGTCGCAATTGCCGAATGCGATCAGGCGGCGGACGTGCGGCGCTTCAGCGGTGAAGGTCGCGGCAGCGGCGGCGATATCCTGGACGCTCGATTCGAACCCGCCATTGACCCCCGACGAATCGCCGATCCCGCGCCGATCGAAGCGGAACACCGGTGTGCCCAGCTCCGCCGCGACGCGTGCGCCAAGCAGCGCCATACCGCGATGCGCCCCGGCGCGGATCTCGTTGCCGCCGGACACGATCAGCAGGCCGGTGCCGCCCGCGGCCTCATCGAGCGTGCCGACCAGCGTCTCGCCCGCGCAGGGGAATTCGATCAGCCTTCGCATGCGCGAATCCAGGCGGCGATATCGTCGGCGAGCAGGGCGGCGAGGACGAGGTCGTTGTCGGGCTCGGCGCGGCGCCATTGCGGGGCGCCGGGGACGGTGAGATCGGCGGGCCGCGCATCGCTCTCCAGGCGGACGACGCGCGCAGGATCAGGTTCCGCACCCACCAGCTCGACGAGAAATTCCGGCGAGATGATGTTGCCGGCGAAATCCTCCGCCTCGCCAGCCTGCCGCACCCGCTCGAGTTCGCGCACAAGATCGGCCCCTGGCTGGGGCGCCAGGTGCCAGCGGCCCTTGCGCGCGCCCGCATCGAGCAGCGCGCCGCTGCGGATCGCGATCGTATAGGCGCCCGGAACGGCCGCAAAGGCATTGCGCATCGCCGCCAGCCTCGCCGCGCCGGTCGGCAGCAGGCTCTCCCCCTGACCTGGCAGGTCGGGCAGCGCGCTCGCGATTCCCCGGCTGGCAAGCCCGCGCAGGATCGTCACCATGAACGCCCGCGTCCGGTTCGCTTCCTCGAAGAGCGGGAGCGCCGCGACCACGACCGGCCCGCCGGCAGGCCCGAAGCGCATCATCGCCTCGCGCCCGCCGGGCCAGTCGTAATGATCGATCATTTGAGCGCCTTGGCCGCGGCGAATTCGGTCAGTGCGCCAAAGGTCTCGAGCATCTCGCCATCGACCTCGTCATCCTCGATCAATATGCCCAGCCGATCCTCGAGCTCGGTGAGTACCCCCGCGACCGCGAGCGAATCGAGTTCGGGCAGCGCCCCGAACAAGGGCGTGCCCTCGCGGAACGCGGCGGCGCGCGCTTCGCTGAGCCCCAGCACGTCGCGGAGCACCGCGCGCACGGCATTTTCGACTTCCAGCTTCCCGTCGGGCAGCACGATGATCTTCCCTGCGTATATTTTTTCGCTGCCGTAAGGGTTGGCGCGCGTGCTGCCAAGGCTAAGGGTAGCGCATGGTTCCGCTCGATCCCGTGCCGAGGCCGATCGATACGCTCCCCGGATGCGGGGCGGCGGGGGACATTGCGCTGGAGGATCGCGCGGGCACGCTCACCTATGCCGGGCTGGAAGCCGCCGTGGGGGGCATGGCGCATTGGCTCAGCGGGCAGGGGCTGAAGCCGGGCGATCGGGTGGCGAGCTGGCTGCCCAAGACGCGCACCGCCTGCCTGATGCCGCTCGCCGCGCCGCGGGCGGGGCTAGTGCATGTGCCGGTCAATCCGGTGCTCAAGCGCGCGCAGGTAGCGCATATCCTGACCGATTCGGGTTCGCGGTTGCTGGTGACGCAGGCGGCGCGGATCGAGACGCTTGAGCCTGGCGACATGCCGGCGGACTGCCGGATCGTGACCGAGGAGGAACTGACGGGCAGCGACGCCATGCCCGCGTCCGCCGCCGATCCCGATGCGCTGGCGGCGATCCTCTATACCTCGGGGTCGACCGGAAAACCCAAGGGGGTGATGCTCAGCCACGCCAATTTATGGTTGGGAGCGGTGAGTGTATCCCATTATCTTCAGATAAGATCTGAAGATCGCGTGCTGTGCGTACTTCCGCTCAGCTTCGACTATGGTCAGAACCAGCTGCTCTCGACCTGGCGCGCCGGCGGCCGGGTGATCCCGCTCGACTATCTGACCGCGCGCGATGTGGTGAAGGCGGTCGAGCGGTACGATGCGACCACGCTGGCGGGAGTGCCGCCACTCTGGGTGCAGCTGCTCGAGGCCGAGTGGGGCGAGACCGCGGGCAAGCTCCGGCGGTTGACCAATTCGGGCGGGGCCTTGACGCGGGGCATGGTCAAAGGGCTGCGCGAACGCTTCCCGAACGCCGATCTCTATCCGATGTACGGGCTCACCGAGGCGTTCCGCTCGACCTTCCTCGATCCCGCCCTGGTCGATGCCAATCCGGACTCGGTGGGCCGCGCCATTCCCTTTGCCGAGATTCTGGTGGTGCGCCCCGACGGCAGCCGCGCCGCGCCGGGCGAGACCGGGGAATTGGTCCATGCCGGGCCGCTGGTCGCGCAGGGCTATTGGCAGGATGCCGAGCGCACCGCGCAGCGCTTCCGTCCCGCGCCGGATTACGCCACAAGCGGGGGCATGGCGGTATGGTCGGGGGACACTGTGATCGAGGGCGCGGACGGGCTGCTCCGCTTCGTCGGGCGCGACGACGAGATGATCAAGTCGGCCGGCAACCGGATCAGCCCTACCGAGATCGAGGAAGCGGTGCTTTCGGGCGGCGAGGCGGCCGAGGCGGCGGCGTTCGGGGTCAGGGACGAACGGCTGGGGCAGGCGATCGTGGTGGTGGCGCGCGGCGATGGCGCGCGGGAGGCGGATTTGCGCGACCGGCTGCGGCGCGAGCTGCCGAGCTTCATGCAGCCGGTGCGGTATGAGTGGCGCGGGGAGCTGCCGAGGAACGCCAATGGGAAGCTGGACCGGGCGGCAATCCGGCAGGAATTGGAGCAGGCACCATGACGGAACCCGTGGACGCGCCGGATGATACCGCGATGGTGGCGATCAAGCGCCGCGGCGCGATCATCCTGGGGGTGGTCGCGCTGGCAGCGCTGGCGTTGATCTGGAACAGCGGGCTCGTGATCCAGCACTGGATGATGCCGGACAAGGGCCCGGTCATCGGTTGCTACAAGGGTGGCTACACCATGGTTCGGCTTTCGGCACAGGGCTTCCTCCACACGCCCGACGGCAACTGGCCCTACACGGTGGGCGGCGGCCCAATCGATCCCCAAACGCTCATGATCGACGAAGTCGCCGCCACCGCGGAAGGGGCCGGGGTGAAGTTCAGCCGCGCGCCGCGCGGGCAGGGCATCCAGGAACCGATTTCCCGCAACGCGGGGTTCAAGCTGGGCAATGTCGCCTTCGTCCATGTCGCCTGCGAGGGCATGGAGCGGCGCAAGTCGTGAAGGCCAGCGGACCCATCCCGCCCGAGTTCGCCGCGCGCGAATTGCCGCTTGCCGAGTGGATCGCGCAAGCTGGCAGCACCCCGCTCTATGCGTATGACTTCGGGATCGTGCGTGCACGGATCGCGCGGCTGCGGGCGGCGCTCCCGAGTGGTGTAGGCATACATTATGCCGTGAAGGCAAACCCTTATGCCCCATTGTTGAGCGCGATCGCGCCGCTTGTCGATGGCATGGACGTCGCCTCGGCGGGCGAGCTCGAAAAAGTGACTGCGGTCATGACGTCAAAATCGATGAGTTTCGCCGGGCCCGGCAAGCGCGATGCCGAGATCGAGGCGGCGATCGTGGCGGGCGCCACGATCAACCTCGAATCGGAAGGCGAGGCGAGCCGCGCCTTCGCGATCGCGGAGCGGCTGGGCAAGGTCCCGCGGCTTGCCGTCAGGGTGAACCCCGATTTCGAACTGCGCGGTTCGGGAATGCGGATGGGCGGGCGGGCCTCACCGTTCGGCGTCGATGCCTCGCGGGTGACGGCGCTGGTGAAACGCATCGGATCGGCGGGGGCGGAGTGGCGCGGCTTCCATATCTTCGCCGGATCGCAGTCGCTCGATACTGCGGCGATCAGCGAGACGCAGGCGGCGACCGTCGCGCTGGCGGGCCGCCTCGCCGAAGAGGTGGATTCGCCGCCGCCGCTGGTCAATCTCGGCGGCGGCTTCGGCATCCCCTATTTCGCGGGCGACGTGTCCGTGAATGTCGAAGCGATCGGCCGCTCGCTCGGCCAGCAGCTCGACCGCCGACCGACCATCCTCTCCGCCACGCGCTTCGCGGTCGAGCTGGGGCGCTGGCTGGTGGGCGAGGCGGGCATCTATCTGGCGCGTGTTGTCGACCGCAAGGAGAGCGGGGGCGAGACGTTCCTGGTGGTGGACGGCGGGCTCAACCACCATCTCGCCGCGACGGGCAATTTCGGCACGGTGGTGCGGCGGAACTACCCGGTCGCGGTGGCCGGGCGGATCGGCGCGGAGGCGGAGGAAGTGGTGTCGGTGGTGGGGCCGCTCTGCACCCCGCTCGACCGGCTGGCGGACCGGGTGGCGCTGCCGCGGGCGGAGGTGGGGGATGTGATCGCGGTATTCGCCTCGGGGGCCTATGGGGCGAGCGCCAGTCCGAGCGCGTTTCTGGGGCATCCGGCGGTGCGGGAGATTCTCGTGGGCGTTTGAGAGCGGCATGCTATGCCCCTCTTCCGATCGATTCCATGCTCGGGGGGAACCGAATGATCAAGCTCAGTGCGGGCGCCATGCTGGTGGCGCTCGGATCGATCCAGCCTGCGCTGGCCCAGGACACGCAAGCCGATCCGGAAAGCCCGATCATCGTGACGGGCACGCGTGCTACTGGGCTGCGGGCGATCGACAGTCCGGCGCCGGTGCAGGTGCTCGATTCGGGGACGCTCGAGCGCGCGGGATCGCCCAGCCTGATGAATGCCCTGGCGACCAGCCTGCCTTCGCTCAACACCCAGGCGGTGGGCAACGACCTTGCCAATGAGTCGCTCGCCGCGCGGCTGCGCGGGGTGTCGCCAAACCACACGCTGATCCTCGTCAACGGCAAGAGGCGGCACGGCACCGCGAATCTTTCGGTGCTGTCGAGCGCCTTCCAGGGGGGCGCGGCGCCCGATCTCAACTTCATTCCGATGGCCTCGGTGGGCCGCGTCGAAGTGTTGCTCGATGGCGCCGCCGCCGAATATGGCTCGGATGCGATCGCCGGGGTGGTCAACATCATCCTGAGTGACGACCGCTCGGGCGGGCGCGTCAGCATGACCGCGGGGCAATATTTCCAGGGCGATGGCGAGACGCTGGGGGTGTCAGCCAATATCGGCGCGCCGCTGGGGCAGGACGGGTTTCTCAACCTGACCTTCGAGAGCCGCTATCACAATTACAGCAATGCCGGCGGGCCCGATGCCCGGGTCGAGCGGGCGATCGCATCGGGCGCGCATCCCGAATGGCGCAACCTGCCCGGCTATCCCTATCTCAACCGCGTGTTCGGCGATGCGCGCTACACGCTGCAGCTGGCGAGCGTGAATGCGGGCTACCAGGTCTCGCCCGATGTCGAGGTCTATGCGTTCGGCAGCTATGGCTACAAGCGTGCGGGCGGCTGGGCCAATTTCCGGCTGCCGACGCGGCTGCCGCAGCTCTATCCGCTGGGCTTCAATCCCGTGGACCGGCTGCGGACGCAGGATATCTCGGTCACGGTCGGGGCGCGCGGCGAAGTCGCGGGCTGGGATTGGGACCTCAGCAACACCTATGGTATCAACGACAACCGCGTCCAGGTGACCGGATCGGCGAATATCGACCTGTTCAACGATACCGGAAGGACTCCTGCCGATTTCGACGCGGGCGCCTTCACCGCCAAACAGTCGATCACCAATCTCGATCTGCGCCGCGAGCTCGACCTGGGGCTGAGCGCGCCGGTGACGCTGGCGCTGGGCGCCGAATTGCGGACCGAGCGCTACACGCTGCGGGCGGGCGATCCGGCATCGCGCTACAAGGCGGGGTCGCAGAGCTTTCCGGGCTTCTCGCTCACCGACGCGGGCAGTCATGGCCGGCGCAACATCGCTGCCTATGGCGAGGTCTCTTTCCTGCCCGTGCCCGCCCTCACGCTCGATTTCGCGGGGCGGTTCGAGCATTTCTCCGATTTCGGCGACACGACCGTGGGCAAGGTCAGCGCGCGCTATGCCGTCACGCCGGCGGTTGCGCTACGCGGCACGGCGAGCACGGGGTTCCGCGCGCCGACGCTGGCCGAGGCCTATTATTCGGCGACCAACGTCCAGCCCAATTCGGCTTTCGTCCAGCTGCCGCCCAATGCCCCTGCGGCGCGGCTGATCGGGATCGAGCCGCTCAGCCCGGAGCATTCGACCAATTTCAGCGCGGGGATCGTCGCGACGCTCGCCCCGCGCGCGACGCTCTCGGTCGATGCCTACCAGATCTCGGTCCGCGACCGGATCGTCGCCAGCGGCACGCTCTACGGCTTTTACAACGGCGCGTTGCGCTCGGCCGCGGTCAACCAGGCGATCGTGGCCAATGGCAATGTGCTCGAGCCGGTGCCCTTTTCGGGGATCAACGTCTTTTCGAACGGAATCGATACGCGGACGCGCGGCGTGGACGTCGTGCTCAATTTCATGACGCCATTCGCCGGCGGGCGGATCGATTGGTCGCTGACCGGCAACTACAGCGAGACCGGGATCACCAGGATCCGCGCGACCCCGGCGGCGCTTGCCGCATCGGGGCAGAGCCTGTTCGACAAGGTCGCGCTCTCGACGCTCGAGACGGCGTCGCCGCGCTACAAGATCATCCTGGCGGGGGTGTACACGCAGGGGCGGCTGACGATCTCGGCCAAGGAAAGCCTGTTCGGCAACGCCTCGCGCTTCGCCGATCCGGGCGACGGCAATTTCTACCTCGACGAGACGGGCACCGCGCTGATTACCGACCTCGATGTGTCGTACCGGCTGGGCGACGGCCTGAGCTTCACCCTAGGCGCCAACAATCTGTTCGATATCCGCCCCGAGCGGGTGAACCAGGCCGGGCTCAACGTCGCCGCGCAGGCGGGCAGCCCGGCGGTGGAAATCTACCCCAATTTCTCGGCTTTCGGGGTCAATGGCGGCTATTATTACCTGCGGCTAACCTTCGCCTTCCGATAAGGTGGCTGAGATATACCGTCATCCCGGCGAAAGCCGGGACCCAGAGCCAGGAACGGCAGCGCGTGTGATTCTGGGTCCCGGCTTTCGCCGGGATGACGATTGAATTGAATTCGTCCTCAGGGTTCGAATCCGGGACGCGTCCCCGATTGGGAACGGGTGCGCAATAAGCCCCTCGAACGCGGCCAACCGAGCCCAACCCCTAACGCTATCTTTACCTCTCCAGCCCCATACCGGCCTCGATCCAGCGCGGGTTGTGCCGAGACGTCGGCGCTCACCGCCCGTGCATGGAGGGAGGCTCGAGCATGCGTTTCTCTGTTTTCGGCAAGGTCTTCGCGGCCCCGGTTCTCGCGATGACGCTCCTGTCCGGCTGTGTCGGCGGAGGGCGGCCGCAGCTGCCCGCGGCGCCTGTGGGCGGCGGGCGCGAAGGGCCCAGCGAGGAATATGTCATCGGCCCGATGGACCAATTGTCCATCTTCGTGTGGCGCAACCCCGATCTTTCGGCAAAGGTGCAGGTGCGGCCCGACGGGCGCATCACCGTGCCGCTGATCAGCGACATGCCCGCGGTCGGCAAGACCCCGGCGATGCTCGCGGACGACCTGCGCTACGCCTATAGCGAATATATCAAGGACCCGATCGTCTCGGTGATCGTCGAGAATTTCTCGGGCACCTTCAGCCAGCAGGTCCGCATCGTAGGGGCGACCGAGAAGCCGGCCTCGATCCCCTATCGCGCGAACATGACCCTGCTCGACGCGATGATCTCGGTCGGCGGGCTTTCGGAATTCGCGGCGGGCAACCGCGCGCGGCTGGTCCGCTTCGACAAGCGCAGCGGGCGGCAGGTCGAATATGGTCTCCGCTTGGGCGACCTCCTCAAGAATGGCGATGTCCGGGCGAATGTGAAGCTCGAGCCGGGCGACGTCATCATCATTCCGGAAAGTATGTTCTGAGCCGCTGATGGGTAGTCTCTACGACGAACTTCGCGCCGCGATGCATGCGGTCTGGATGCGCCGGTGGCTCGCACTGGCGGTGGCCTGGGGCGTGTGCCTCACGGGCTGGCTCGTCGTGTCGCAGATGCCGGCGAAATATGAGAGCCGCGCGCGCGTCTCGGTCCAGCTCCAGCAGATCCTGCCGACCGACGGCCTCCAGGCCCAGCAGGACCAGCAGCGCGATATCGACCGGGTGCGCCAGACGCTCACTTCGGCGGCAAACCTCGAGAAGGTCGTGCGCGGCACCGATCTCGCCAAGACGGTGCGCACCGACCGCGACGTGGCGGACCGGGTCGCGTCGCTGCAGACGATGATCAAGCTGACCGCCACGGCCGACAATCTGTTCGAGATCACCGTGACCGCGGGCAGCGGCACGCTGGCCAAGCAGATCGCGCAGAAGCTGATCGATATCTTCGTCGAGGACAATCTCTCGGGCAATCGCGAGGAGACCGCGCAGGCGCTGCGCTTCCTCGACCAGCAGATCGACGCGCGGCAAAAGGCGCTGCAGGAGGCCGAGGCCAAGAAATCCGATTTCCAGGCGCGCTATCTGGGCTCGCTCCCGGGCACGGGTTCGCTCCAGGAGCGGATCAGCCAGGCGCGCTCGCAGCTCGCCCAGGTCGAGAGCGACCTTGCCGCGGCGCAGAGCGCACTCACCACGATCGACGCGCAGATGCGCGGCACCACGCCCAATGTGGCGGGTCCCGGCGGCGGCGCCGTCGCCGGGCCGGCGCGGGCGCGGCTCGCGGCGATCCAGGGCCAACTCGCCGAGGCGCAGGCCCGCGGCTGGACCGACAATCATCCCGACGTGATTGCGCTCCGCAACCAGCTCGCCGCCGCGCAGCGCGATGCCGCGCGCGAACCGCTGACGGGCGGCGGGGGCGGTTCGGCGAGCAACCCGCTTTATGTCAGCCTCCAGGCGATGCGCGCCGACAAGGTGACGCAGGTCGCGATGCTCACCCAGCGCAAGGGCGCGATCCAGGGCGATCTCGACCGGCTCCAGGCGGCGCTGACCGACAATCCGGCCGCGGCCGCCGAGCAGTCGGCGATCGACCGCGACTATCAGGTGCTCAAGGACCAGTACGACAAATTGCTCGCCGACCGCGAGCAGGTCCGCATCAAGAGCTCGGTCCAGACCGACACCGACTCGGTCAAGTTCAGCGTGATCGACCCGCCGACCCAGCCGCGCGCGCCGACCTCGCCGAACCGGCCGCTGCTGCTGACGGGCGTGCTGATCGCGGGGCTCGGCATGGGCATCGCCGCGGCATTCGCGCTCGGCAAGCTCAAGACGACCTTCCCGACCGCGGCCAAGCTCGAAAGGGCCACGGGGATGCCGGTGATCGGTTCGATCGGCGAGGTGCTGACCCAGGCCCAGATCGCGATGCGCCGCAAGAAGCTGACCCTGTTCGCAGGCGGGGTCGCCGCCTTGTGCGTGGCGTGGGTCGCGCTGCTCGGGGTCGATATCATCCAGCGCGGATTGGGGGCGTGACGCGATGAACGATCACAGCCCGCGCCGCTACAAGGGGACCCTGCTCGAGCGCGCCGCCGAGCAGTTCCACTATGGCCAGCCGCCGGTGGCGCCGCCTCCGGTGGCCGAGCCGCGTTATGCGCCGCCGCAGATGCCGGCCTATCAGGCGCCCGACGAGCCGCTCGAGCTCGACACCCCGGCGATCCGGCGCGGCTATGCCGAGGAAGCGCCGGTCCAGAAGATCGCCAGCGGGCGCCGCACCGCGACGATCGACCGCGAGGCGCTGCGCAAGGGCGGGATGATCGTGCCGGGTGGCTCGGTCACGCCGCTCGCCGAGGAATTCCGGCTGGTGAAGCGCCAGCTGCTGCTCACCGCGCGCGGCGTGGCGGCGGCGGACGCGCAGCGCGCCCGGATGGTGCTGGTCTGCTCGGCCCAGCCCGACGAGGGCAAGACCTTCTGCGCGATCAACCTGGCGCTTTCGATGGCGGCCGAGAAGGATGTCGAAATCCTGCTGGTCGATGCCGATTTCGCCAAGCCCGACATTCTCAGCCGGCTCGGCATCCCCGAGGGGCCGGGCCTGCTCGACGTGCTCTCGGGCGCGGTCGGCAATGCCGAGGACTGCATCGTCGAGACCGATGTGCCGCAGCTCTGCGTCCTGCCCGCGGGCACCAAGAGCCATAGCGATACCGAGATGCTCGCGTCGGACCGTGCCCGCACGGTGATCGACGGGCTGACCGCGGCCAATCCGCGCCGCATCGTGATCTTCGATTCGCCGCCTGCGCTCGCCGCCTCGCCCGCTTCGGTGCTGGCGCTGCATGCGGGGCAGGTGATGCTCGTCGTCCGCGCCGACCGCACCAGCGAGTCGGACCTGCGCGAGGCGACCGCGATGCTCGATGCCTGCGAGCATATCCAGCTCGTGCTCAATTCGGTCTCGCTCCAGCCCGGCGGCCGCCGGTTCGGGAGCTATTACGGCTATGGTTATGGGGAGGCGGGCAAGTGACCCGGTTCGTTGCACTTTCTCTGTTGTCCCTCGCGGCACTGGCGGCCACGCCCGCCCAGGCGCAGCGCGCGCAGATCCGCCCGCATATCGATGTGGGGCAGGTGCTCACCGCCGACCTCCAGGGCGGCGACGTGCTGACCTATTCGACCGTGGGCGCGGGCATCGACGTCTCGATGCATTCGCGCCGCGTCGAGGTGCAGCTCAGCTATAATTACCAGCACCGCTTCTCCTACGACAACGCCACCCCCGATGACGATGTGCATAGCGGCATCGCGATCGTGCGTGCGCGGGTGACCCCGGGCCTGACGCTCGAGGCGGGCGGCATGGCGGTGCGCGGCCGGACCGACATCCGCGGCGCCTCGCCGGGCAATCTCAGCCTGAGCGGCAACAACCGCAGCCAGATCTATTCGGCCTATGCCGGCCCCAATCTCTCGACCCATGTCGGGCCGATGTTCGTCAACGGCGCCTATCGCTTCGGCTATACCCGAGTGGAGGCGCCGCGCGGCGGCACCGGGGTTCCGGGCACGGCGATCCCGCTCGATATCTATGACGATTCGACCGTCCATGTCGCGACCGCCAGCGCGGGCGTGAAATCGGGGACGATCCTGCCGATCGGCATCACCGTCAGCGGCGCCTATACCCGCGAGAATGCCGGCCAGCTCGATAACCGTTTCGAGGGCAAATATGGCCGCGGCGACGTGGTGCTGCCGATCGGGCGCGGCCTCGCGATCGCCGGCGGCGTCGGCTACGAACAGATCCGCATCACCCAGCGCGACGCGCTGGTGGTCGGCGGCGTGGTCCAGCGTGACGCGAACGGCCGCTTCATCACCGATCCCGCCTCGACGCCGCGCATCGCCTATGACACCGACGGCCTCTTCTGGGACGCGGGCGTGATCTGGCGCCCTAGCCGCCGCACCTTCCTCGAGGCGCGCGTCGGCAAGCGCTATGGTTCGTGGAGCTATACCGGTTCGCTCTCCTATCAGATCGGGCCGGGTTCGGGCCTCCAGGTCGGCGTCTATGACAGCGTCACCAGCTTCGGCCAGCAGGCCAATGGCGGCGTCGCGGCGCTGCCGACCTCGTTCGACACCGACAGCGAGAATCCGTTCCAGCAGAACAATAGCGGCTGCACCTTCGGCAATCAGGGCAGCGCCGCGGGCAGCTGCATGAACGGCATCTTCGCCTCGGCAGCAACGGGCAATTACCGCGCGCGCGGCGTCACCGGCGTGCTGGTGTTCAACCGCGGGCCCAACCATCTGGGCTTTGGCGGCGGCTATGCACGGCGCGACTTCATCGCGCCTGCCGGGCCGGGCGTGCCCGGCATCTCGATCAACGGCACCTCGGACCAGACCTATTACGCGCAGATCTTCGCGGCGCGTGAGCTGGGCCGCAGCGCCTCGATCAGCGGCAACGCCTTCATCACCATGTATGACAGCGATCTGCCGGGTTCGGATACGACGATGGGCTGGGGCGCCAATGGCGCCTATACCCAGCGCTTCTTCGGCCATCTGGAGGGCACCGCGGCGGTGGGCGTCTATGGCTATAAGGCGCAGGGTACCGATCAGCTCAACGCGCAGGGCCTTGTCGGCCTGCGCTACGGCTTCTGAGGGGCGGGACAAACGCCATGTATGACGATCACTATGGATTGAGCGGCCGGCCGTTCCAGCTGACCCCCGATCCGCGTTTCTGGTTCGATACCGCCACGCACCGCAAGGCGATGGCCTATCTCGGCTATGGCCTGAGCCAGGGCGAGGGCTTCGTCGTGATCACCGGCGATCCGGGCGCGGGCAAGACCACGCTGATGGGGCATCTGCTCGGCCAGATCGACCGCGAGCGAATGAACGTCATCAAGATCGTTTCCACCCAGCTCAAGCCCGAGGATCTGCTGCGGCTCGTCGCGGCCGGGCTGGAGATCGAGGCATCGACGCTGAGCAAGGCGGCGATGCTTTCGGCGATCGAGAAGGGGCTGCACGCCGTGGCGCGCAGCGGGCGGCGGACCTTGCTGGTCGTCGACGAGGCGCAGGCGTTGCCGCTCGAAAGCCTGGAGGAGCTGCGCATGCTCTCCAATTTCCAGGCGGGCGGATACCCGCTGCTCCAGATCTTCCTGCTCGGCCAGCCCGAGTTCCGTCTGCGCCTGCAGGATGCGCGGCTCGAGCAGTTGCGCCAGCGCGTGATCGCGATGCACCATCTCGATTCGATGGATGCGGACGAGGTCGAGCCTTACCTGATCCACCGCCTGTCGTGCGTCGGCTGGCGGGGCAAGCCGCGCTTCACCAACGACGCGGTCGCGGCGATGTACCGCTGGTCGGGGGGCAGCCCGCGCCGGCTCAACCAGCTTGCGGGGCGCGTGCTGCTGTTCGGGGCGATCGAGCAGATCGACACGTTCCAGGCCGAGGACCTAGCCGCGGTGATCGCCGATCTCAACGACGATACGCCGCTGTCCAATTACGTGCCCTCGCAGCCGCCTTCGCCCGCCGAGGAGCCGCTGGACCTGCACGATATCGCGCCGATGCCGATCACGCCGCCGCAGCCTTCGCCGATCCGGCAGGATCAGGGAAGCAGCGATCCCGCCATGGCGCGCCGCATCGCCGAGCTGGAGGTGCATCTCAAGGAACAGGACGAGGCGCTGCGCCGCGTGCTGACTTTGCTGGTCGACTGGGTCGAGAGCGACGGTCGCAAGCCCGCCGATCTTTCTGCGCTCCGCCGTGGCAATGCGGCCTGAGCGCCCCGCATGGTGCTCAACGCCCTCTCCGTCGATGTCGAGGACTGGTTCCAGGTCGGCGCCTTCGAGAAGGTGATCGACCGGGCGGATTGGGATTCGCTCGAGCACCGCGTCGAGGCCAATACCGACAAGGTGCTCGCGCTGTTCGACGCTGCCGGCGCCAAGGCGACCTTCTTCACGCTCGGCTGGGTGGCGGAGCGCTATCCGGCGCTGATGCGGCGGATCGTCGATGGGGGCCATGAGATCGCCAGCCATGGCTGGGACCATCAGCGCGTCTTCACCATGGGCCCCGAACAGTTCCGCGCCGACCTCGCCCGCGCCCGCGCTACCATCGAGGATGCGAGCGGGGCCAAGGTGACGGGTTACCGCGCGCCGAGCTTCTCGATCGACATGCGGACGCCCTGGGCCCATCGGGTGCTGGCGGACGAGGGCTATGCCTATTCATCGAGCGTCGCGCCGATCCGGCACGATCATTATGGCTGGGCCGATGCCCCGCGCACCGCGCACAAGCCGCTCGCTGACTCGGACCTGATCGAGCTGCCGGTCACCATCGCCCGGGTCGCGGGCAAGGAAGTCACCACCGGCGGCGGTTTCTTCCGGCTGCTGCCGGGCAGCATCGTCAGCGGGGCGGTGAGCGAGGCCAACCGCGCGGCGCGGCCCGCGGTCTTCTATTTCCATCCCTGGGAGATCGATCCCGACCAGCCGCGCGTCGCCAAGGCGCCGATCAAGTCGAAGCTGCGCCACTATGCCCGTCTTGGCGCGATGGCGGGCAAGCTGCGCACGCTGATCGCCGGGCACGACTGGGGCCGCACCGACGCGGTGGTGGCGCATGAAGCGGCGAAGCTGCAATGAATGCGCCCATGCTCTCGCAGCCGATCGGCCTTCATGTCGCCAATCTGGGCGATCCGATCGAGCGCGCCCGGATCGGCGCGTTCGTGCACGATCATCGCGAGGGCACGCCCTTTCACCTGCCGGCATGGAGCATCGCGGTGGAGAAGGGCTGCGGGCAGAAGGCGCATTATCTGGTCGCCGAAAAGGGCAATGGCGAGATCGTCGGGGTGATGCCGCTGACGCATTGCAAGTCGCCCTTGTTCGGCAGCGTGATGGCCTCGGCCGGGTTCGGGGTGGGCGGGGGGATTCTCGCCGATAGCCACCAGGCCGTGACAGTGCTCGCCGAGGCGAGCTGGGCGCTCGCGGAAAAGCTCGGTTGCGGATCGATGGAGGTTCGCGGCGGGCCGCTGCCCGGGCCCGAATGGGACATCGAGAAAGAGCGCTATCAGGGCTTCGTCCGCCCGCTCGCCGCAGATGACGAGGCCGAGATGCTCGCCATCCCGCGCAAGCAGCGCGCCGAGGTCCGAAAATCGCTCGGATTCGACCTTGAAGTGGCGACCGGCTGTCATCTCGCCGACGCCGACGAGCATTACGCCGTCTATGCCGAGATGGTCCGCAATCTCGGCACTCCCGTATTTCCCCGGACTCTATTTTCCGAGGTTTTGCGGGAGTTTGGCAAATCTGCCGACATCCTGATAGTCCGGCATCGCGGAGTGGCTGTGTCGAGCGTATTGAGTCTTTACTGGAACGGCACGGTCTATCCCTATTGGGGCGGCGGCACCGCCGCTGCGCGCCCGCTGCGCGCGAACGACCGCATGTATTTCGAGCTGATGCGCCACGCCCGCGAGCGCGGATGCACGCGCTTCGACTTCGGCCGCTCGAAGACCGGGACGGGCCCCGCAGCCTATAAGAAGACCTGGGGCTTCGAGCCCGAGCCGCTGACCTATTATGAGCGCATCGCCGGGGGCGGGAAGGCGCGCGACGCGAGCCCGCTCAACCCCAAATACCGGCTGCAGATCGCCGTGTGGAAGCGGCTGCCCCTGTGGCTCGCCAACCGTGCGGGCCCCTTCATTTCGAAGGGTCTCGGCTGATGGGCGACCTCCTCTTCCTCGCGCACCGCATCCCCTATCCGCCCGACCGGGGGGACAAGATCCGCGGCTTCCACATCCTGAAGTATCTTTCGACCAAGAAGCGCGTCCACCTGATCGCCTTTGCGGACGATCCCAAGGACATGAAGAACAAGGGCGGCCTTGCGCGCTATACCGGCAACCGGTCGGTGATATGGCGTTCCAAGGGGCAAACGACGTCGGGGTTCGAGGCGCTGATGTCGCACCGCCCGGTGTCGCTGACCGCGTTCGACAATCCCGAGATCCGCGCCGCGGTCGACAATCTGCTGGCGCGGCACGCGATCGACACGATCTTCGTCTTCTCGAGCCAGATGGCGCAATATCTGCCGCCGCGGCCGCGCCAGAAGGTGATCATGGACTTTGTCGACATGGATTCGGCGAAGTTCGCGGCCTACGCGCAGACCTCGAAGGGGCCCAAGGGCTGGATGATGGCGCGCGAGGCGCGGATGCTGCTCGCGCACGAAAAGGCGGTGGCGGCGCGGGCGGATGCGAACCTGTTCGTCAGCCAGGCCGAGGCCGATCTGTTCGTCGAGCGCACCGGCGCCGAGCGTGTCCATGTGATCGAGAACGGGATCGATACCGACCAGTTCGATCCGCAGGCGAGCTTCAAGCGTATCGACGCGATGGGGCGGCTGATCGTCTTCACCGGGCAGATGGATTACCGCCCGAACATCGAGGGCGTGATCTGGTTCGTCGAGACGATCCTGCCGCATATCCGGCTGGTCCACCCCGATGCGCGCTTCGCGATCGTCGGGCGCAATCCCACCGACGCGGTCAAGGCGCTCGCCAAGCAGCCGGGCGTGACGGTGACCGGCGAGGTCGCCGACGTGCGCGGCTGGCTCGCGGCCGCCTCGGTGGTCGTGGCGCCGCTCAAGCTCGCGCGCGGCATCCAGAACAAGGTGCTCGAGGGCATGGCAATGGCCAAGCCCATCGTCGCCTCGGCGGCGGCGGCGCAGGGCATCGACCATGCCGATACGATCAAGGTCGGCGCGACCGTCGGCGAGATCGCCGAGGAAGTGACGCAGCTCCTGTCGGATCCGAAAAAGGCTGCCGCTTTGGGGCAGGCCGCGCGCCAACGGGTGATCGATCGCTATAGCTGGGAGGCTCGGCTCGCCCCGCTCGACAAGATTCTGGACGTCCGGCCGATCGGGAAGAGGATCGAGCGGTGACCGCCGCGACCGCCTCCCGCGGGGCGCCTTCGGTCGAGTTCAGTCCCGCGTGGAAGCGGCACGCGGCGATGCTCGCGGGAAGCTGGGCGGCGCTGCTGCTGCTCTTCCACCGCGACGCGGGCGACCTCGCGACCATCTATTGGACCAATACCACCTTCGGCCACTGCCTGTTCGTCGCGCCCGTCATCGCCTGGCTGGTGTGGCAGCGCCGCGTGGAGCTGTCGCGGGTGAGCCCGAGCGGTTGGTGGCCGGGGCTGATCGTCGTTGCGGCGGGTGGGTTCGGCTGGCTGATCGGCGACGCCGCGGGCGTGGCGCTGTTTCGCCATGCGGGGCTGGTGCTGATGATGCAGGGCGCAGTGGTGAGCGTGCTGGGGTTGGGCGTGACCCGCGCTTTGCTGTTTCCGCTGGCGTACATGGTCTTCCTCGTGCCCTTCGGCGATTTTCTCGAGGAGCCGCTGCAGGACATCACGGTGCGGATGGTGATGCCGTTGCTCCATCTGTTCGGCGTCCCCGCCGAGGTGGACGGGGTGCTGATCTCCACCCCCAACGGCTATTTCGAGATCGCCGAGGCCTGTTCCGGCGCCAAGTTCCTGATCGCGATGGTGGCGTATGGCGTGCTGGTCGCGAACGTCTGCTACGTCTCGTGGCGCCGCCGCGCCGCCTTCATGGCGATGGCGCTGGTCGTGCCGGTGATCGCCAATGGGCTGCGCGCCTTCGGGACCATCTATGTCGCCTGGTGGACCTCGGTAGAGCAGGCGACGGGGCTCGATCATATCGTCTATGGCTGGGTGTTCTTCGGGCTGGTGATGGTCGCGGTGCTGGCGATCGGCTGGAAGTGGTTCGACCGCGATCCCGATGCCGCCTGGTTCGATCCGGCGAAGCTGCAGCGCGATCCTGGCCGCCACATCGACGGCGCGGTCGCCTCGCTGCTGGTACCGGCGGTGGCGGCGCTGTTCCTCGGCTGGTCGAGCCTCGTTGCCGCGCGCGCCGAGCCGCTGCCCGCCACGGTCGAACTCCCCGAAATCCGCGGCTGGACCCGCGCGCCCTTGAGCGCCACCGCCCCCTGGGCCCCCAACTTCCCGAACGCCGATCATTTCCTGATCGGCCGCTATGTCGATGCGCAGGGCAGGGCGGTCGATCTCGCCGTCGCGCTCTACGGCAGCCAGCATGAAGGCAAGGAGCTGGTCGGCTTCGGCATCGGTGCGATCCGCGAGAATGACCGCTGGGTGCGGATCGAGGATCTTCCTGGCGTCGCGGGCGGGAATACGCTGCGCATGGTCGGGCCGGGCCGGGTCGAGCGCGTCGTCACCAGCTGGTACCGCGTCGGCGGCGTGATCACCGGGAGCGACAAGCGCGTCAAGCTGGCGACGCTCCGGGTCAAATTGCTCGGCGGTGAGCAGCGTGCGGCCGCGGTGCTGGTCTCGGCCGAGCGCAGCAGCGATTATGACAGCGACGCGGCGGTGCGCGACTTCCTCGCGGCAGTCGGCCCGATCGATGCGCTGGCCGACCGCATGTCGGGCTCGCGCTGACTCCAACGGTCCGCTAGGGGCAGCGCATGTGCGGCATCGCTGGTCTCTATTACCCCGGAACCCCCAAGCCCGTTGACCCCGCGCGGTTGACCGCGATGGCCGATGCGATCGCGCATCGCGGGCCCGACGGATCGGGGGTTTGGACCGCGCCGGGCGTCGGCCTCGGCCATCGCCGCCTGTCGATCATCGATATCGAGGGCAGCCCCCAGCCGATGGCGACGGCGGACCAGGGCCTGGTCGTCGTCTACAATGGCGAGATCTACAACTTCCAGGCGGTCCGCGCCGAGCTGGAGGCGATGGGCGCGCGCTTCCAGACCAGCGGCGATACCGAAGTGCTGCTCCATGGCTGGCGCGCCTGGGGGCCGGACATGCTGTCGCGGCTGAACGGGATGTTCGCCTTCGCGCTCTATGACGACACGCGGAAGAGCCTGTTCCTCGCGCGCGACCGGTTCGGCGTGAAGCCGCTCGTCTATACCGAGCTGTCGGACGGCGCGGTCGCCTTCGCCTCGGAGATCAAGGGTCTGCTCGCGCATCCCTCGTTCCGCAGCACCGCCGATTTCCGGGCGGTCGAGGACTATCTGGGACTCGGCTATGTTCCCGACGATGCCTCGCTGCTGGCGGGAGTGAAGAAGCTCCCCGCGGGCCATTTCCTGCTGCTCGAACGTGGCAAGCCGGTGCCTGAGCCGGTGCAATGGTGGGACATCGATTTCTCGAAGCGCGCCACGGGCAAGACTCGGGACCTCGAAGCCGAGCTGATCGATCTGATGCGCAAGGCCGTGGTCGCGCGGATGATCGCCGATGTGCCGCTCGGCGCCTTCCTCTCGGGCGGGGTCGATAGCTCGGCGGTGGTGGCGATGATGGCCGAGGCGAGCAAATCCGCGGTCAAGACCTGCACGATCGGCTTCGACGAGGCCGACCATGACGAGACCGCCCATGCCCGGCTGATCGCCGAGCGCTTCGCCACCGCGCATCGGGAGCGCAAGGTGGCGTCGGACGATTTCGCGCTGATCGACACGCTGGTCGCGGCGTTCGACGAGCCCTTTGCCGACGCCTCGGCGCTGCCGACCTACCGCGTCTGCCAGCTCGCGCGCGAAAGCGTGACGGTAGCGCTATCGGGCGATGGGGCGGACGAGGCGTTCGCGGGCTATCGCCGCTACAAATTCTTCGCCGCCGAGGAGCGGATGCGTTCGGCGCTGCCGGAGGGGCTGCGGGCGAGCGTGTTCGGCACGCTCGGTCGCTTCTATCCCAAGGCCGATTGGGCGCCGCGCCCCTTCCGCGCCAAGACCACCTTGCTGGCGCTCGCCGAGGGCGGCGAGTTCGCTTACCCCAAGGCCGTCGGCGTCACCGGCCCGGCACTGCGCGACCGGCTCTACAGCGACGCCGCGCGCAAGGCGCTGGGCGGGCACCGCGCCGAGCAACGCTATACCGACACCATGCGCCGCGCCCCCGCGCGCGATGGGCTCGACCGGGCCCAATATGCCGACATCAAGCATTATCTGCCCGGCGATATCCTCACCAAGATCGACCGCACCAGCATGGCGGTGAGCCTCGAGGCGCGCGAGCCGTTGCTCGACTATCGCCTGGTCCAGTTCGCCGCGACGCTGCCGCCGGGCCTTCGCATCAAGGCCGGGCAGGGCAAATGGCTGATGAAGAAGGCGCTCGAGCCCTGGCTGCCCAAGGAGATTCTCTACCGCCCGAAAATGGGCTTCGTGACCCCGGTGAGCGCCTGGTTCCGCAAGGCGCTGGCCGATGAGGCCGCGAACCTTGCCACTTCGAAGATATTGCTCGCCACGGGCTGGTTCGATCCCGCGGCGATCGCCCATCTCGCCGCCGAGCATCGCGCCGGCCGTGCGGAACACGGCCGGACGCTATGGCAGTTGCTGATGCTCGAACGGAGCCTCGTCCGCCTGTTCGGTTAGAATGGCAGCAGCCCGGCGTGGATCGCCGCGCGGAACGCCTGCACCGTCAGCGCGATCAGCACGAACGAGGACAGCGCGAACAGGCTGAAGCGATAGAGGATGCGGTTGCTCGTCACCTGCACGATCGAGTGGACGATGCGCAGTCCGACATAGGCCCAGGCCAGCGTGGCGTTGATCCCGCCGCCCGCATGGAGCAGCGCGAGCGAGAAGATGACCGCGTAGAAGAGCGTCGGCTGTTCGACGAGGTGCATGTAGTTATGCGCAGGCCATTGCGCCTTGTCGGCGACCACGCCGTCGAGCGCGCCGGGCCTGCTGCCCGAAATCTTCATGACGTCGATCCCGGCCTTTCTCAGCGCCGGCATGCGGACAGCCACCATCAACGCCCAGATCACCATGCTCCATGCGATCAGCACGATCACGGGTACGAGTATCATGTCGGTTCCCCCTCCTGTTTGTGACGGGAAGGTTGCGGCAATCGGTACGCAATTGCAACGGAGTTAGAAGAGCGCGGTCCAGCGGGCGAATTGCAGCGGCCAGGGGCGACCCGACGAACTCTCGGGCAGATGCGCGCCGCCAAAGCCGTGCCCGCCGGTCTGGAGCAGATGCACTTCGACCGGCACGCGCGCGGCGAGGCAGGCCTCCATCCAGGCGATGCTCTGGCGGATCGGCACGCTCGTGTCGTTCATCGCATGGATGAGGAAACTGGCCGGCGTGTCCGAGCTGACGCGGGCAAGGGCATTGTAGCGCGCCATGGTGGCGGCATCGGTGGTTTCGCCCCATAGGCCGCTGCGCGTATTGCCTTCCTTGCCCGCCGAGGTGAAGGACGTGACCGCATAGCCCAGCCCCGCATAGGCCGGTCGCGCCGACTGGACGTCCGCCGCATCGACCGCGGCATAGACCGGGTCCGAATGCGCCACCGCCAGCATCGCGGCGAGGTGCCCGCCCGCCGAAAAGCCGATCATGCCGAGCTTGTCCGGGTTGATCCCCCAGGTCCTGGCGCCCGCCCGGATCAGCCGCATCGCCCGCTGCGCATCCTGGAGCGGCACATCGGCGCGGTTGGTCCAGCCTTCGCCGGGCAGGCGATAGACGAGGACGAAGCAGGTGATGCCCTGCGAGGTGAGCGCCGCGGCGACATCGATGCCCTCATTGTGCACCGAGACGAAGCGGTATCCGCCGCCGGGGATGATCAGTACCGCGCGCCCGTCGGGCTTGGCGGGGCGGAACACCCCGACATGCGGCTCGGCCACGCCGGTGAGCCAGAGTTCACGGGCATTGGCGGGGCCGTTCATCGTGGCCGTCGGGGTGGGGCGGGTCGCGGGGGCATTGGGCATCCTGCCGGCGGGCCACAGCGTGAAGCTCTCCGCGGGCGGCCATTGCGGCGCCCTGGGGTCGCCCGCGGCGGGGGTGGGGGGATCGCCCCATTGCTGCGCCCTCGCAGCGTTGGCGGCGAGTGCCGTGGCGCCGAGGGCGGCTCCCAGCATGGCGCGGCGGTCGATCGGCATTGGCCCCTCCTCGATTTTGAGCCGAGCTTAGCGGCATGGACGGGCTTGGGAAGCGGCGCCGTTTGCATCCCGCCCCCCGGTCCCATATGAGGCGCCCCAACCCCCTATTGACGGAGAATCAGGTGAAGGACGTTCTGGTCATCGGCGCCGGCGGCGTGTCGTCGGTCGCAGTGCACAAGATGGCGAAGAACCCCGAATTGTTCGGGAAGGTCACGCTCGCCAGCCGCCGCAAGTTCAAGTGCGATGCGATCGCCGAATCGGTCAAGGCGCGCTTCGGCGCGACGATCGACACCGCCGAGGTGGACGCCGACGATGTCGCCGCGACCGCCGCGCTGATCGAGCGGGTTCGCCCCAAGCTGCTCGTCAACCTGGCGCTTCCCTATCAGGACCTCAACCTGATGGAGGCCTGCCTCAAGACCGGCGTCGATTATCTCGACACCGCCAACTACGAGCCGCGTGACGAGGCGCGGTTCCAATATTCGTGGCAGTGGGACTATCATGAGCGCTTCGAGAAGGCGGGGCTGATGGCGCTGCTCGGCTCGGGCTTCGATCCGGGCGTCACCAGCGTGTTTGCGGGGCATATCAAGAAGCATCTCCTCGACCGGATCGACACGCTCGACATCCTCGACTGCAACGGCGGCGATCACGGCCAGCATTTCGCGACCAACTTCAATCCCGAGATCAACATCCGCGAGATCACCGCCCCCGCGCGGCATTACGAGAAGGGCCAGTGGATCGAGACCCCCGCGCTTTCGACGCGCCAGGTGTTCCAGTTCGACCAGGTCGGCACCAAGAACATGTACCTGATGTATCACGAGGAACTGGAGAGCCTCGCGCGCTTCTATCCCGAGATCCAGCGCATCCGCTTCTGGATGACCTTTGGCGACCAGTATCTGACGCATCTGCGCGTGCTGCAGAATGTCGGCATGACCTCGATCGAGCCGGTGATGTACGAGGGGCGCGAGGTGATCCCGCTCCAGTTCCTCAAGGCCGTGCTGCCCGAACCCTCGACTTTGGGCACCACCACCAAGGGCAAGACCAATATCGGCGACATCGCGACCGGCGTGAAGGACGGGGCGGAGAAGACCGTCTATGTCTACAATGTCTGCGATCACGAGGAAGCCTTCGCCGAGACCGGCAACCAGGCGGTGAGCTATACCACCGGCGTCCCCGCGATGATCGGCGCCTCGCTGATGCTCGAGGGCGCCTGGGCGGGGAAGGGCGTGTTCAACATCGAGCAGTTCGATCCCGATCCGTTCATGGCGATGCTGAATGCGCACGGCCTGCCGTGGCAGGTGCATGAGCTGGACGGGCCGCTGAAGTTTTGACCTCTGGCCCTCTCCCCTCCGGGGAGAGGGTTGGGAGAGGGAGTTATGGACACCCGCCACACGCCACCGATGACGACCAAAGCCGGCAGCGCGGGCGCGTTCGCGGACTTCGATCTGTCGCGCGTGCCGTCACCCTGCTTCGTGGTCGACAGGGCCGCGATCGAGCGCAACCTCGCGACCCTGGCGGACGTGCGCGACCGGGCGGGGATCAAGCTGCTGCTCGCGCTCAAGGCTTTTTCGATGTGGTCGCTGGGTGATCTGGTCGGGGAATATCTCGACGGTGTCGCCACCTCGGGGCTGTGGGAGGCGCGGCTGGCGGCGGGGCACTACAAGGGTGAGGTCGCGACCTATTGCGCGGGATACAAGGCCGCGGACATGGCCGAGATCTGCCGGCTGTCCGATCATGTGATCTTCAACACGCCGAACCAGGGACGCGCGATGGCGGGCGAGCTCGCGTCGGCGCGCGCGCGCGGAGAGGCGTTCGACGTGGGGCTGCGGCTCAACCCGATGCATAGCGAGGGCGAGGTCGCCAAATACGATCCTGCCCAGCCGCACTCGCGCCTCGGCTTTCCTGCCGATCAGCTTCGGTCCGAGCATCTGGAGGGCGTTGACGGCATCCATGTTCACTCGCTGTGCGAACAGGATTTCCCGCCGCTGCGCCGCACCTGGGAAGCGCTGCGTCCGCGCCTCGCGCCCTATTTCGGCCAGCTCAAATGGCTCAATTTCGGCGGCGGGCATCACATCACCCGCGCCGATTATCAGCGTGACGACCTGGTCGCGTTCCTCCAGCAGGTCCGTGCCGAAACCGGCCTCGACGTCGTGCTCGAACCCGGCGAGGCGATCGCGCTCGATGCGGGTATCCTGGTCGGCGAGTTTGTCGATCTGTTCGACAATGGCATGCCGATCGGCGTGGTCGATATCTCGGCGACCTGCCACATGCCCGATGTGATCGAAGCGCCCTACCGCCCCAAGATGCTGGGCGAAGCGGGTGGTGAGGGCGTGGCGGTGCGGCTGGGCGGCCCCTCGTGCCTGGCGGGCGATATCATCGGCGACTATCGCTTCGCCGCGCTTCCGGCAGCGGGCCAGCGCTTCGCGTTCCTCGACCAGGCGCATTATTCGATGGTCAAGACGACCACTTTCAACGGCGTGCCGCTGCCTGCCATCGCGCTGTGGGACAGCCGCGACGACAGCCTTCAGATCGTCCGCGAATTCGGTTGGGAAAGCTTCCGCGACCGGCTGAGCTAGGGTACCAGCGCCCCGGACTGGGCCGTCCCAGCATTTGGAAGGTTAGGCGAAGGTTAGGCGAAAACGGTGGTTTGAACCGTCCCGGCATTTGGAAGGTCACATGAAGATCGCACCAACACGCATGTTTGCCGCCGCGCAGTTTCCGGAAGGATGCGCTTGGTTCGCTTGGTGCAGATCGACAGTGTCAAAGAGCGGCCGGAGCAACCGGCCGCGCGAGCCAAGCAGGCGAAATCCCACATTGCAAGGGCCTGGGAGCCGGACTCGGTCCTGAACAAAAAGGCGGGGACCGAAGCCCCCGCCTTTCCGGTTTTCAGTGATGGCCGCTCAGCGCCGCAGCCTGCGCCGAACCTCGTCGAGCCGCACCACGTTGCTCGCCAGTTCGAGCGCACCCGAATAGAGCGTCGCCATCGGCTCGTCATCGACCATCGCCACCTGCTCCGTACCGAAGCCGTTGAACGCGGTGCGCATCGCCGAGCCGTACGCGCCGAGCATGCCGATCTCGATATAGTCGCCGGCCTGCACGTCCGCTGGCAGTACGAACGGGCCCGCCATGTGATCGAGATCGTCGCAGGTGGGGCCATAGAAGCTGTACTCGGTCTCCTCGGCCTTGCTGGCCCCCTCGCGGAGCAGCTTGACCGGGAAGCGCCAGCCCAGATGCGCGGCGTCGAACAGCGCGCCATAGGCGCCGTCATTGATGTACAGCTCGTCGCCGCGGCGCCGCTCGACGCGGACCAGCAGCGAGCTGTACTCGGCGCACAGCGCGCGGCCCGGCTCGCACCAGAGTTCGGCCGAATAGGAGATCGGCAGATCCTCGAACGCGCGGTGGATCGTGCGGAAATAATGCTCGAGTGCGGGGGGCTCCATGTCGGGATAGAGCGACGGGAAACCGCCGCCGACATCGATCACATCGACCAGCACCGAGGCCTCGACGATCGCGAGGCGCACGCGCTCCATCGCCTGGGCATAGGCGTCGGGCGACATGGCCTGGCTGCCCACATGGAAGCAGATGCCGAGCGAATCCGCCGCCTGGCGCGTCGCCTGGAGCAGCGCCTTGGCTTCGGTCGCCGAACAGCCGAACTTCGACGCGAGGCTGAGCTTCGAGAGGTCCGACGAGACGCGCAGGCGGACGCACAAAGTCAGGTCCTGCGCTTCACGCGTGGCGCGGACGATCTTCTCGAGCTCGTCGAGCGAATCGAGGCTGAAAGTGCGGACGCCGTGCTGGAAATAGGCCTCCTCGATCGCCTCCTCAGCCTTGACCGGATGCATGAAGCACAGGGTCGCGGCGGGCAGCGTCTTGGCGACGAGCCGCACCTCGGCGATCGAGGCGACGTCGTAATGCGTGATTCCGCTGTCCCACAGGATCTGGAGCAGATCCGGCGAGGGATTGGCCTTCACGGCGTACATCGAGCGGCCCGGAAACTTCTCGACGAAGAATCGGGCGGCGCGCCGTGCGGCGTGCGGGCGAATGAGCGTGACCGGCTGGACCGGACGAAGGGTGGTAGCTAACCCCAGCGCGCTATGATGCTTGTGCAACTCAAGGGACCTCCAATTGCCTTTCGGCGTACGGTGAAAAGCTGCCTTGCGGTTGGAAGTCCCATGGGGCAGCGGAAGGCGCACATAGGATCGGCGGGTTAACGTGTAAAGTGATTCCGGGTCCGTATTTTTCCGGCGGGGGTGGATAGTGACGATTTTGCGACAGCCAACGCGGGCGGGGGTGCGGGACGCCGCAGCAAAGATCGCGGCAATATTGCCGCAAACTCCTCTATTGATTGCGGAAATCCGGGGCGTGCCGGTCGCGTTCAAGGCGGAGATGCTGCAGCCGGTCGGCGCGTTCAAAATCCGCGGGGCGTGGCACCGGCTGACGGCTCTGGACGCGGGGACGCGCGAAAAGGGCGTGGTCGCCTTTTCCTCGGGCAATCACGCACAGGGAGTCGCCTGGGCGGCGAAGCGGCTGGGGATCCCCGCGGTGATCGTGATGCCGGCCGACGCGCCGAAGGTGAAGCTCGACGCGACGCTCGCGCTGGGGGCCGAGGTGGTCAAATATGACCGCAAGACCGAGAGCCGCGAGAAGATCGCCGCGCACCTCGCCCATGCCCGCGGCGCGACCCTGGTGCCGAGCTTCGACGATGCCTGGATCATCGAGGGGCAGGGGAGCATCGGCATCGAGGCGATGACCCAGTCGGTCGAGATGAAGCTGCCCGATCCGGTGCATGTGATCGTGCCGTGCGGCGGCGGGGGGCTGGCGGCGGGGATCACGCTGGCGCTCCCCGAATCGGAGATCACCGTGGTCGAGCCCGAGGGCTGGGACGATATGCGCCGCAGCCTCGAAGCGGGCTGGATCGAGCCGGTGGGGGAGAATCCCCCGCCTACCGCCTGCGATGCGCTCCAGACACCGCTCGTGTCGCCGCTCACCTTCGACGTGCTTTCGCGGCGCGGGGTCACCGGGCTGGCGGTGACCGAGTTCGAAATCCGCGAGGCGCAGCGCTGGGCGGCGCGCACGCTCAAGCTGGTGGTCGAGCCCGGCGGCGCGGCGGCGCTGGCGGCGCTGCTGGCGCGCAAGATCGAGGCGCGGCCAGGAACCTTGGTCGTCCTATCTGGCGGAAACGTCGATCCGGACGCATATGCGCAGGTATTGAATTCGAAGGATTGAGACGATGGCGCGGGTTTCGGGCAATGTGGCGGCGGCGTTGATGAGCGGCTGGTCGTGGCTGTTGACGCATTCGGTCTATGGCGTGCTGCGCATCATCTACCGGCGCGACATGCGCGTGATGGCGCTCTACGCGGCGATCCTGGCAGCGATCGTGCTGCTGGTGCGCTGGATTTTCTGAAGCGTGCCGCACCAGCCGGGCATCCTCGCCTCGGTGATGCTGAGCGTGATGATGCTCGGTGCGTTCGGGCTCGTCTGGGGATCGTGGTGGATGGCGTTCCGCCGCGGGAACAGGCTCAAGGGCGTGCTGATGCTGGTCTGCGCCGTGGTGATCGTGGGGAATGTGCTGATCTGGACCGTGTGAGGGGCGGGATGGACTGGAAGTTCGATCAGGTGCGAAATGCTGCCTGCATTACCGTCCGCTCGGTGATCGATGGCGCGCCTGTCCTGCTCGTCACTCACTATGACGATGACCATTCATGGGCGTTCATGGATGGGGAGGTGCATGACACAGCAGATGGCATGGTTGTGGCCATGTCGACCGTCCTGGACCGCCATCCTGAGCTTCAGGAGATTGCGCATATTCCGCCCGGCTGGTCGGCAACCCGTACCGCTGCCGGCCAGCCATGGTCGCCATACCAGAATGATTGGGACGACGAGGACTGACCGCAACCTTCGTCACCCCCGGCTCAAGGCCGGGGTGACGGGTTGGGTTGAGGCCGGGCATGGGCAAAGCCCATGCCATCGGCCGGCGCTGACGGCGCCGCCGGCCGGGGGCACCTAGTTCGCTCGCGATTAGCTGGCGCCAATCACTTCGCCGGCGCCCCTCAGCGGATCGGCGAATTCGGGTCCAGCCGCATGTCCAGATATTTGTCCACGCTGCCCATCAGATCGTCCATCTCATGTTCGAAGAAATGGTTCGCGCCCGGAATGGTATCGTGGTGGATGGTGATGTGCTTCTGGGTGCGCAGCTTATCGACCAGCTTCTGGGTCGCGCCCGGTGAGGCGACCTCGTCATTCTCGCCCTGGATGATGATCCCCGACGAGGGACAGGGCGCGAGGAAGGTGAAATCGTACATGTTCGCCGGCGGCGCGATCGAGATGAAGCCGCGAATCTCCGGGCGGCGCATCAGCAGCTGCATGCCGATCCACGCGCCGAAGCTGAAGCCTGCGATCCAGGTGGTCGAGGCTTCGGGGTGGAAGCTCTGCACCCAGTCGAGCGCGCTGGCCGCGTCGGACAGTTCGCCGATGCCGTTGTCGAACACGCCCTGGCTCTTGCCGACGCCGCGAAAATTGAAGCGCAACGTCGCGAAGCCGCGGCGCTGGAAGGTCTTGTAGAGCTCCTGGACGATGCGGTTGTTCATCGTGCCGCCCGCATTGGGGTGCGGATGGAGGATCATCGCGACAGGCGCCCGGGGGCGCGGAGCGGGGGCGAAACGGCCTTCGAGGCGGCCTTCGGGACCGGGGAAGATGACTTCGGGCATCGGGGACCTTGAATTCTGGGTGGCGCCGGTGGAGCGCTTTGAGTTGCGCGCTATATAGGCAGCGGGCGCTCCGGCGCAATTGAAACGAGAGACCGTGATCCAGCGCATCTACCTCGACCATGCCGCGACCACTCCGATGCGCCCCGAGGCTGTGGCGGCGGTAGCGGAAGGCATGGCGCGCTGGGCCAACCCGTCGTCGCCGCATGCGGAGGGCAGGGCGGCGCGCGCGGCGCTGGAGGATGCCCGCGCAAGGATCAAGGCGGCGCTCGGCTGGGAGGGGGAACTGATCTTCACCTCGGGCGCGAGCGAGGCGCTGGCGATCGCCTTGGGGCGGGCGAAGGCGGAGCGGCGGTTGGTGTCGGCGGTGGAGCATGACGCCGTGTTCCGGGCGGCGCCGGGGGCGGATGTGCTGCCGCTGTTCCAGGACGACCAAGTCTCCATGCCGGCCACGCCCGACACGGATTTCCTGCGAGACTATCTGAAGCGGAGTGGAAAGGCGCTCGTCGCGATCCAGTCGATCAACTCGGAGACCGGCACGAATCTGCTGCCCTTTGCGCGCAACCCGGCCATCGAGGAGGTGCGCGAGGCGGGCGGCATCCTTCTCAGCGATTGTTCGCAATCCGCTGGCAAATACCCGCTGCCTCCTGCCGACCTGATCGCCTTGTCCGCGCACAAGCTGGGCGGGCCGCCAGGGATCGGCGCGCTACTGGTTCGTGATCTGGCGCTGATTGAGCCGGGCGGCGGGCAGGAGTTCGGCTATCGGGGCGGGACCGAAAATCTGCCCGGGGCGCTGGGCTTGGCTGCGGCACTCGAAGCCGGCGACGACGACAGCTGGGGAACGAGCGTAGAGCAGCGTTTCGCCTTCAAGGATCTGCTCTACGGCGATGATAGCGAGGTGATCCAGCAGGGCGTTCAGTGTGCACACATCTTCGCCGTCGCCATGAGCCGTATGAGCGCCGCCGCGCAGCTGATCCGCTTCGATGCGCTGGGCTTCGCGGTGTCGGCGGGGAGCGCCTGCTCGTCGGGCACGCTCAAGCGCAGCCGTGCGCTCAAGGGTTTCGGCGTGCCGGACGAGGTTGCCGACCGCACGATCCGGGTAAGCCTCGGGTGGTCGACAACGCCCGAGGAACTCGATGCCTTCGCTGCCGCCTATCGCGAAGCCGCAGAACAGGCCAAGGCCAACGCATGATCTATCTCGATTACCAGGCCACCACCCCGCTCGCGCCCGAGGCCTTCGCCGCGATGCGCCCCTGGCTCGAGACCAACTTCGCCAATCCGCACTCCGCCCACGCCCCCGGCCGCGCGGCGCGGGTGGCGGTGGCGGTGGCGCGGGATCAGGTGGCGGACCTGCTGCCCGACAGCGGCGATGTGAGCTTCACCAGTGGCGCGACCGAGGCGCTCAACTGGGCGATCAAGGGAACCAGCGGCCCGATCGTCACGCTCGCCACCGAGCATGCCGCGGTGCTCGACACGGTCGAGGCGTTGGCCGCCAAAGGCCGCGAGGTGACGGTGGTGCCGGTGAACAGTGACGGGCTGGTCGATTTCCCGGCCGTCCGCGCCGCGATCAAGCCGGGCACCGGGCTCGTCGCCGCGATGCTGGTGAACAACGAGATCGGCACGATCCAGCCCGTCGCCCAGCTCGCCGCGCTCGCACACGAGGCCGGCGCCTTGTTCCTGTGCGACGCCGTCCAGGGCTATGGGCGGGTGCGGATCCCCGAGGAATGCGACCTGATCGCGATCTCCGCGCACAAGATCCATGGGCCCAAGGGCATCGGCGCGCTGTGGATCCGCGACGGCGTCACGCTCGAACCCCTGCTCCATGGCGGCGGGCAGGAGCCGGCGGGCCGTTCGGGCACGCTCTCGCCCGCGCTGTGCGCCGGTTTCGGCGCCGCCGCTGCGCTCGCCAAGCAGCGCTTCGGCGCGGACCATGCCCATGTCCATCAGCTGTTCGATGCCGGCGCCCGGTCGCTGATCGGCCGCGGCTGGACGCTCAACGGATCGCGCGACGAGCGCTATCCCGGCAATCTCAATCTCCGCCTCGACGGCCTCGATGTCGCGCGCCTGATGTCCGAGCTGCGCGACATCGCCTTCTCCGCCGGATCGGCCTGCGCCAGCGGATCGGGCCGCCCCAGCCATGTGCTGCGCGCGATCGGCCTGACCGACAAACAGGCCAAGTCGAGCATCCGCCTCGGCTTCGGCCGCTACACCAGCGAGGACGAGCTGATGACCGCGCTCGACCGGATCGACGCAGCCGCGCGGGCGCAGAGGGTCGCGGCATGATCCGCGTCCGCTTCATCGGCACCGACGGCACCGAGCGCATGGTCGGCGCGGAGGAGGGCGCGATCCTTCTCGATGTGGCACAGGCCGACGGCCAGCCGCTCGAGGGAACGTGCGAAGGGCAGATGGCCTGCTCGACCTGCCATGTTATCGTCGCCGCGGAGGATTTCGCGCGGCTCCCGCCCGCGGCCGAGGAGGAAGAGGACATGCTCGATCTCGCCATCGGCGCGACCCGCACCAGCCGGCTCGCCTGCCAGATCGTGCTCACACCGGCGCTCGACGGGCTGACGGTCCGCATGCCGAGCGGCCATCGCGACATGCAGGGCCGCTGATGCTGGACTTCCTCCCCGGCAATACCGAGGCGATCGCGGCGACCGTCTCGGCCATCCTCACCGCGTTCGCGCTGTTCGCGGGCTGGCGTAGCAGCCGCAAGAACGAATTGCGCACCGAGGACGTGTTCGATTGGGCGGCCGAGGCGATCACCGCGCTCCAGACGCTATTGCTGATCACCATCCATGGCGACCCGCCGATCCCCGCCGCCGAGGCCGAGCGGCTGCGCGTCGAAGTGCTGGTCAAGACCTCGGCGTTGACCGAACGCGGGCGGCTCTTCTTTCGCAACGCCGGGCCCTATTCGGAGGGGCGCGAGAAGCCCCGCGCCTATCGCGGCAAGCGGCCCGAGATCCTCGACCAGCTCGTCGCCGCGCACCAGGTCGCGTGCCGCTGGCCCAGGGCGAGCGACGAGGAGCGGGTCCGGATGCGGCTGGTGGCGGAGGACAGCCTCAAGCAGTTCGTCTCGCTGGTGCAGACCGAGGTGGGCCGCAGCCGCACCGCCTCCGCCGACACGCGCCGCCGGGGCACCGGCGCGCATCTGACCGCGCGAATGGAGGAACTCGATCCCGATCGCGTCGCCAATGCCTGGGCGCAGGGGAAAAGGCTGGGATAGGGTGCACGAACCTGCATTGACTTGAAGGCTCATCGCGCAGAGCCTCCCTCCGCATTCGATCGAGCGGAGGCCGTCCATAGAAACAGCCGTAAACCAGCCTACGCATGTCATGTTCGGCGCCGCCCGCGCCGCGATGATCGCGCTGGGCGGGGGCCTGGAGGACCAGCTTTCGGGGCTGCTCGAAGGCTATGGCCGAGGGTTCCTTCAACGGGCAGTGACGGGTCCGCCCGCTCCTGGGCTTACCGTGCGATGGAACTATGCGGGCGGTTGCAGCGTCAAGACAGGGCAGGTTTATTTCTGCCAGTCTGGAGAGCTATGTCATGAAAATTCTTTCGCTTATTGCTGCGGCCGGCCTCGCGCTGATCGTGCCCGGGGCGGCCAGCGCCGCCCCCGCGCCGGCCCCCGCCAACGCCGCGCCGGCCCCGGCGCAGACGCATGTCCGCGTCACGGTGGGCGATCAGGACCGCCGCTATTATCAGCGCCGCCACTATGATCAGGGCCGCCACCATTGGCGCGGTCACGACAATCGCCGCGGCTATTGGCGCCGCGCCTGCCGCACCTATTGGCGCCATGGCCAGCGCCACCGGGATTGCCGCCGGGTCCAATATTGGCGCTAAGCCACGGAGAGGACAGGGGGCGGCACTTGCGCCGCTCCCTGCCTTCCCCCATATGGCCGCGCGAGAGTCGGGCGGACGTGGTCGTCGCCAACCTGGTCAGATCCGGAAGGAAGCAGCCACAACGATTTCGCCACGGGTCGTCCCGGCTCTCACCTCGCGCCGGGCGCTCAATCGATCGCCTCGACCCCTTCCGCATCGAGCCGCGCGAGCATCGCCCGCATCTCGGCCAATCGTTCGGCAGAATGCCCCTCCCACGCGGCCACCTCGCCGACGATCCTGAGCGGATCGCGCGACCGGTAGGACTGCGTCGGATTTCCCGGAAACCGCTTGTCGGTCAGGTTGGGATCGTCGAAAATCTCGCCCATGGGCTCGACGATATAGATGCGCTCGCGGCCTTCCCCGGCCGCCAGCTCCGCCCCCCAGATCGCCGCATCCAGCGTGCCGGTGAGGTAGATCCATGGCGCCTGTTTCCGCACCCCATAATTCGAGCTGAACCCGGCGGACAGCAGGTCGCCCGGCTTCAGGTCGGCCTTGGTGCCGTGATAATATTGCGTGATCTCGCTGGTCATTGCCGCATCTCCCTCGCAGGTTCGAATCGAGGGGCAGGCATATGGGGCAAGGCGGGGGACTTGCCGCAAGCCCCTATGTGCGTTATACAATTTCTACGGGAAGAGAGGGTGATTCCGCCTCTCCTTTAGCGCCCGATCACGCTGAGCGGCGCGAAGCACCCCAAAATCATCCGGCCCGCGTCGAACGGCGCCTCGATATCGGTTTCCAGTACGCCCTCGGCATGCATCCGCTCCTCGGCCGCATCGAGCGCTTCCCTGCTCGGCCAGATCTGCCAGGTGAAGACGATCTTCTCGCCGGGTTCGGCTGCCACCGCCTTGCGGAAATCGGTGTGCTTGCCTTCGGGGACGAAATCCTCCCAGGCCTCGACGATCTCGATACAGCCATAGCGCTTGAAAATGCCCGCGCTGTTCGCCGCCCAGGCGCGATAGGCCTCTTGCTGCTCGGCGGGGACGGGGATGACGAGGCCGCAGATATACATGGGGTCGGCTCCTTGTTTTTCTCGATCTAACACCGCCACCGGGCTTCGACACGCGCTGTTTCCGCCGCTAGGGTGGGTCCAGAATGAGCGACGAATCCCTGCTTGGCCTCGACGAACCGCCCCAGCCTCACAAGGCCGAGGCCTATCGTGTCCTGGCGCGCAAATACCGGCCGCAGACCTTTGCCGAGCTGATCGGGCAGGATGCGATGGTCCAGACGTTGGGCAACGCGATCAAGCGCGACCGGCTGGCGCATGCCTTCCTGCTCACCGGGGTGCGCGGGGTCGGCAAGACCTCGACCGCCCGCCTCATCGCCAAGGCGCTCAACTGCATCGGACCGGACGGGCAGGGCGGGCCCACGATCGATCCGTGCGGGGTGTGCGAGCCCTGCGTCGCAATCGCCGAGGGGCGCCATATCGACGTGATCGAAATGGACGCCGCGAGCCACACCGGCATCGACGATATCCGCGAGATCATCGAGGCGTCGCGCTATTCGGCGGTCTCGGCGCGCTACAAGATCTACATCATCGACGAAGTCCATATGCTGTCCAAGGCCGCGTTCAACGGCCTGCTCAAGACGCTGGAGGAGCCGCCGGCGCATGTGAAGTTTCTGTTCGCCACCACCGAGGTGAACAAGGTGCCGGTGACGGTGTTGTCGCGATGCCAGCGCTTCGACCTGCGCCGCATTCCCGCGGACAAGCTCGCGGCGCATTTCGCGGCGGTGAGCGAGGCGGAGGGCGTGGAGGCCGAGCCCGAGGCGCTGACGCTGATCGCGCGCGCGGCGGAAGGGTCGGCGCGCGACGGGCTGTCGATCCTCGATCAGGCGATCGCGCATGCCTCGATCGAAGGCGGCATGGTCCGCGCCGATGCGGTGCGGGGGATGCTCGGCCTGTCGGACCGGGGCGCGATCCGCGACCTGTTCGGGCTGCTGCTCGCGGGCGACGCGGCGGCCGCGCTGGCGTCGCTGCGTGGGCAATATGATCTGGGCGTCGATCCGCAGGCGGTGCTACGGACGTTGCTCGAGACGGTGCACGGCACCACGATCGTCAAGCTGGGTACCGATCCCAATGCCGGGCAATCGACCGAGGAGATCAGGGCGCTCGAGCGCTGGGCGGCGGGGCTGAGCTTCCCGATGCTCCATCGCCTCTGGCAGCTGCTGCTGCGCGGACATGACGAGGTGGCGCGCGCGGCACTGCCGATCGAGGCGGCGGAGATGGCGTTGCTGCGCGTGATCCACGCCTCGCAGCTCCCCGATCCGGGCGAGCTCGCAAAGCAGCTGGCGAACGGCACGGTGATGGCAAGTGCGCCCGCAGCCGCACCCGCCGCGCCCGCCGAGGCCGGGCCGAGCAGCATGCGCGAGCTGGCCGATCTGCTCCAGGCCAAGGGGCGGCTGACGCTGGCGCATCAGGTCGAGGATTATCTCCGCCCGATCCGATTCGAGCCCCCCGAGATCGAATTTTCTGCGACGCGCACGCTGCCGCATGATTTCGGCAAGGAACTCTCGGCGGCGTTGCGCGAATATACGGGGCGGCACTGGAAGCTGGTGCTCGCCGAAAGCGGCGGGAGTCCAAGCCTGCGCGAGACGCTGGAGGCGGCCGAGACCGCGGAACGCGACGCCGTATTGGCCTCGCCTCTGGTCGCTGCGGCGACGCAGGCCTTTCCGGGCGCGGAACTGACCGGCTGGTCGAAAACAGGAAGCGGGTAAGCCCGCTTCCTTTTTGTTTGTTGTCGCGTTGCTTATGCGAAAAACCGGCAACCACTTTTTCGCGCAACGCTAAAGGAAGCTGACTGAGATGGATCTCGAAAAGATGATGGCCATGGCGCAGAACGTCCAGGCCGAGCTGACCAAGGCGCAGGCCACTCTCGACACGATCGAGGTCGAGGGTGTGTCGGGCGGCGGGCTGGTCAGGATCCGCGCCAGCGCCAAGGGGCGGATCATCGGGATGGATATCGACGATTCGCTGCTCAACCCGGCCGAGAAGGGCATGCTCGAGGACCTGCTCGCCGCCGCGTTCAACGATGCCCGCGCCAAGGCCGATGCCGCCAGCCAGGCCGAAATGGGCAAGATGACCAGCGGCCTTTCGCTCCCGCCCGGGTTCAAGCTGCCCTTCTGAGGGAACAGGCCGCAAGTCCAATCCGTTGAGCCGCCAAGGTTTTCAACGGAGGTTTCCCATGGACGACGACGTCACCACCACGACCACGCCCAATTCGCCGGGCCAGACCACGATCATCGAGCGCCGCGGCGGCGGGGGCGGGATGGGGCTGATGATCGGCTTCATCCTGCTCGTCGCGCTGGCGATCGGCGCCTTCTACCTGATCAATCAGAACCGCAACGAGGCAGTGAAGACCGACGCGATCAGCGATGCCGCCAAGGGCGTCGAAAAGGCCGCGGGCAAGGTGGGCGACGCCGCGGAGAAGGCCGGCGACGCGATCACCGGGAACGAGAAGAAGCCGGAGAAGAAATAGGGCTTATTTCCTCAGGCAGCCATCGAGCCCGTCGCCGCGGACCACGCCGATCCGGGCATTGATCGAATTGCCATAGCGCCGCGTGAAGCCCTTGGGGTCGATCGCGGCGCGCTTCTTGGGGAGCGGCAGCACCGCGGCGATCAGCGCGGCCTCGCGGTCGCTCATCCGGCTGGCGTCATGGCCGAAATAGCGTTGTGCGCCGGCATTGACGCCGTACGTCCCGATCCCGGTCTCGGCGACGTTGAGATAGACCTCCATGATCCGGCGCTTGCCCCAGATATTCTCGATCAGCAGGGTGAACCACGCCTCCAGCCCTTTGCGGAAGAAGCCGCCGCCTTGCCACAGGAAGACGTTCTTGGCGGTCTGCTGACTGATCGTCGAGCCGCCGCGGATCTTGCCGCCGCGGGCATTGCGCGCGGCGGCCGCCATGATCGCCTTGTAGTCGAAGCCCGAATGCTCGCAGAAGCGTCCGTCCTCGGCGGCGATCGCGGCGCGGGCCATGCTCGGGTCGATCCGGTCGAGCGGCATCCAGCTCTTGGTGATACCGTGCCCGCCGATCGCATCGCCGATCATGGTGAGGGTGACCGGCGGCGCCACGAAGCGATAGGCGGCGACCCACAGGATCGATCCGATCACGAAGATCAGCACCGCCTTGAGCAGCCAGACGAAGATGCGCATCGGCCAGGCGCGGCGCTTGCGCCTGGGCTCGGGCGGCGGAAGCGGCTCGGGGCGCGGGCGGCGGGCGGGGCGCTCGATCCGCTCGAGATCGGGCATCGGCCCGGGGCCGAGCGGTTCGGAAGGCTCGGCGAGCGGCCATTCGACCGGCGGCGGGACCTGCACCGGCACGGCGCGCGGCGCGGGCGGCTCCGGCGCCGGGAGGGGCGGGAAATAGCGTTCGATCCGCTCGCCGGTCCGCCGCCCTTGCTGCTGGGGATCGGGTTCGGGGCCGGTTTCGGGCTCGGCTTCTGGTTCGGGGTCCGAAGGGGACTCAGGCTCGGCTTCCGGCTCGGGCTCCGAAGGGGGCTCGGGCTCGATGACCTCCAGTTCGGCTTCCGAAGGGAGCTCGGGCTCGACCGCTTCCGGCTCGATTGCCTCTTCCGCCAAGGGCTCCGGCTGGGCGGGCTCCTCGGGCGGCGCGGGTTCGGGCGGCGGGTCGGGCTCGTCCATGGCGGACGCATGACTCATCGTTCCGGGCGGGGCAACGGCGATCGCGTTTCAGCCTGTGTCAGGCGTGCCGGGATGGCGCAGTGTGTTGCATGGTTGGCACACTGTATGGACCTATGACGCGGTGGTGATCGTCGGCGCGAGCGGGCGCTCGCACTTACTGGCGCCGCTGCCGAAGCCGTGAGGCGGCGTCAAAGTTGACACTAACTTGACACTGGTCCGCATGTTTCGGCGAGGCGGGAAGGCGGCGAACATCGTCTGTGGCGAACTGATTGCGATCGACGGTTTCAAAGAGCAGCCAGGGATCGGCTGGGCCAGCTAAGCCTTTGGAATCCAACATTGCAAGGGTTCAAAACCCCTCCCTTTCAGGGGAGGGGCTTAGGAAGGTCAAACCGTCAGCAGCCTTTTCTCGCCGGCAATCCGCATCATCGCCTTTTGCAGCTTTTCGAACGCGCGCACCTCGATCTGGCGGACGCGTTCGCGGCTGACATTATAGACCTGCGAGAGTTCCTCGAGCGTCTTGGGATCGTCGGTCAGGCGACGCTCGGTGAGGATGTGGCGCTCGCGATCGTTGAGGTCCGACATCGCCGACACGAGCATCTCGTGGCGGACATCGGCTTCCTGCGTCTCGGCCAGGACTTCGTCCTGAAGCGCGCTGTCGTCCTGCAGCCAATCCTGCCACTGGCCCTCGCCATCCTCGCGCATGGGGACGTTGAGCGAGGTATCCCCGCCCATCGCCATGCGGCGGTTCATCGAGGTCACTTCCTCCTCGGTTACGCCGAGATCGGTGGCGATCTTGGCGAGATTTTCGGGGGAGAGATCGCCATCCTCGAACGCGTCGAGCTTGGCCTTCATCCGGCGCAGGTTGAAGAACAGCTTCTTCTGCGCCGCGGTGGTGCCCATCTTCACGAGCGACCAGCTGCGCAGGATGAATTCCTGGATCGAGGCGCGAATCCACCACATGGCATAGGTCGCCAGGCGGAAGCCGCGATCGGGCTCGAACTTCTTCACGCCCTGCATCAGGCCGATATTCCCTTCGGAAATCAGCTCGCTGACGGGCAGGCCGTAGCCGCGATAGCCCATCGCGATCTTCGCCACGAGGCGCAGATGCGAGGTGACGAGCTGGGCCGCGGCCTCGGGGTCGCCATGCTCCTGGAAGCGCTTGGCGAGCATATATTCCTGCTCGGGCGCCAGGATCGGAAACTTCTTGATCTCGGCAAGGTAGCGGTTGAGGCTTGCCTCACCGCCAAGCGCGGGAATCGTCGCAGGGACGTTGCTTCCGCTAGCCATGATCACTTCTCCCTTTCAACAGGGCGCATCCCAGAAGAGGCAATGCGCCGTAAAAATCATACGATGAGTTTATTGTAGAGTTCCCGCATGTCCGACGGCATTTCGCTATCGAAGGACAAAGCGATGCTTTTGACGGGGTGAATGAACCCCAGATGCGCGGCGTGCAAGGCCTGGCGCCGGAAATTCAAGGTTTCCAAAACGCGCCCCAGGCTCCCAAGTTGTCCGGTGGGGCGGGCGTAGGCGGGGTCGCCCGCAAGGGGGTGACCGATCGACGCCATATGCACGCGGACCTGATGCGTGCGGCCCGTTTCGAGCCTGCATTCGACCAGGTCGGCGCCCTGCAGCGCCTCCAGCTTGCGCCAATGGGTCACGGCATGCTTGCCGCGGCCTTCGTGCACCACCGACATCTTCTTGCGGTTGCTCGACGAGCGGCCGAGCGGGGCGTCCACCGTTCCCGCGAGCATCCGCAGATGGCCGATCACGATCGCCTGATAGCGGCGGTCGATACTGTGCGCCTTGAACTGGGCCGAGAGGCCGAGATGCGCGGCGTCGGTCTTGGCGACCACGATCAGTCCCGACGTGTCCTTGTCGATCCGGTGGACGATTCCGGGCCGCGCGACCCCGCCGATCCCCGACAGGCTGCCGCCGCAATGATGGAGCAGCGCGTTGACCAGCGTGCCGTCGAGATTTCCGGCGGCGGGATGGACGACGAGGCCCGCGGGTTTGTCGACCACGATCAGGTCTTCGTCCTCATACGCGATGTTCAGCGCGATATCCTGCGCTTCGTTCTCGAGCGGCGCGGGCGCGGGAACGGTCACGCTGAACAGCGTGCCGGCCGCGGCCTTGCGAGACGGATCGCGCGCGGGCCCATCGGGACCGATGACGAGGCCCGATGCGATCAGCGCTTTGAGACGTTCGCGGGAAAGAGAGGGGACAGCGTCGGCGAGGGCGCGGTCGAGCCGCCAGCCATCGGCACTGTCCGAAATCCGAGCTTCGATTGTAGAAACCCCCCGGTCCATTATGCTCCGATAAATGGGGTCGCGGTGTAGGATTTCAAGGTGTGTTATCGACACAATCCAGCGGGCGGCCGCGGACGCGGCGCCGCGCGAGGCGTGCGGGCTGCTGTTTGGAGATAGGGACCGGATCGATGCGGTTCAAGTGACTGAGAATGTGTCGGAAACGCCGGAGACGCGGTTCGAGATCGACCCGAAGGCCTTGTTCGCGGCGCTGAAGGCCGAGCGGGCGGGCGGGGCGAAACTGGTTGGATACTGGCATTCGCATCCCCGTGGGGACGCGACGCCCTCGGCGACCGATGCGGCGATGGCGGAAGCGGACGGGAAGCTGTGGCTGATCGTCGCGGGGGAGGCGGTGACGGCGTGGCAGGCACAGGGACCGGGATTCGAGCCGGTGGATTTGGGCGTGTTTTAGGGCTGGTCAAGGTGGCGGTAATTGGTTAGGTAAAAACCTTACTATTGGAGTTGGCCATGACCCTCACCCTCTATTCGCACCCCTTCTCCTCCTATTGCCAGAAGGTGCTGACCGCTTTGTGGGAGCGCGAATTGCCCTTCACCTACCGGAATGTGGAAGAACCGGGGGTGGGGGAGGAACTGGCGAAGCTCTGGCCGATCGGAAAGTTTCCGGTGCTGGTGGATGACGGGCGGACGGTGGCCGAGACCTCGATCATCATCGAATATCTCGACCTGCATCACGGCGAAGCGCGGCGAATGGTGCCCGCCGATCCCGAGGCCGCGCTCGAAGTGCGGTTCATGGACCGGTTCTTCGATCTCCACGTCATGAATGCCATGTCGGGGCCCGTATTCGAGGCGCTGCGGGCGGAGAAGGCGGACCGCAAGGGCGAGGCGATGGAGAAGGCGCGGGCCGCGCTGGATACCGCCTATGCCTGGCTGGAGGAACGGCTGAGCGGGCGGAGCTGGGCGGCGGGCGAGGATTTCTCGATGGCCGATTGCGCGGCTGGGCCTTCGCTTTTCTATGCCGATTGGGTGCACCCGATCGGCGAGCAATTCCCGACCGTGCGGGCCTATCGCGCGAAGCTGCTGGTGCGGCCTTCATTCGCGCGCGCAGTGGAGGAGGGGCGGAAATATCGCCACTATTTCCCGTTGGGGGCGCCGGACCGCGACTGATCTCCCGGGAACGTTCCGTCGGCGCAACGCGTTGGCAGGAAAACGTTTTCAAGGAGAGTATGATGCTCTGGACCGTCGTCGTCATCCTGGTGGTTCTGTGGCTGCTGGGGTTCACGCTCCATATCGGCGCGGGGCTGATCCATATCCTACTGGTGATCGCGCTGGTGGTGGGGCTGATCCAGCTCTTCACCGGACGCCGGGTCGTCTAGGGCGATCGACATTCAACGCATCCTCCCCCGCCAGGGGGAGGTGTCACGCGCAGCGTGACGGAGGGGGAGGACGGCGGCCACGTCTGTGCCGTGTCCTCCCCCTCCGACGCCTTCGGCGCCACCTCCCCCTGGCGGGGGAGGATTCATCGCTCGTACAAGCTAGTACCCCAATCGCGGGCGATTGCCGGGCCTGGTTGGCGGCCATAGGCTCGGGCTTCCGAAGAGGAGACCGGGATGATCGCTGCCGCGCTGGCGCTTGCATTGGCCCCATGCCCCGACCTGCCCGGGGTGGAGGCGCTATGGGCGCGGCCCTCCCGCTGGATCGTCGCCGGCGAAAGCCATGGGACCGCCGAGGCGCCCGCGGCCTATGCCGAGCTGGTATGCCATGCCGGCGACCAGCGGCCCGTGGTCGCGGCGGTGGAGCAGCTCGAGAGCGATCAGCCGCTGATCGACGCCTGGATCGCCTCGGATGGGGGCGAGGCGGCGAAGGCGGCATTGCTCGAGGCGCGGATGTGGACGACGCGCGACGGGCGGTCGAGCCTGGCTTATCTGGCGCTGTTCGAGCGGCTGAGGCTGCTGGTGCGTGAGGGGCGGGTGCGCCGGGTGGTGGCGTTCCAGCCGGCATGGACGGGGCCGTTCGATCCGGCGCGCTATGAGGTGATGATGGCCGAGCGGCTGCGCGCGGCTTCGCCCGATCCGAGCACGCGGGTGGTGGTGCTGGTCGGCAATGTCCATGCGATGCTGCGCGAGGTGAATTTCGGGGGCACGGCTTACATGCCCGCGGCGGGGCTATTGCCGAGCGGCGAGACGCTGACCCTCAATCTCATGTCGAACGGCGGTGCGGCGTGGAACTGCACCGACGAGGGATGCGGGGCGCACGACGGCGCATGGCAGCCACCCCAGCGCGTTCCGCGCGGGATCGTGCTGGGGGGCGATACGCCGTGGTCGGGGACCTTCTATCTCGGCGTGAGGACGACCGCTTCGCCGCCGGCGCTCTAGCGGATCGCCACCACCGCGACCGACTTCGCGGGGAGGGTGAGCACCAGCCGGCCGCCGCTGCCGCGCGCGTCGATCGGCTTCGGCGTCACGGCGTTGGGGGCGTCGAACGTGTTGATCGAATCCACCTTGGGCGCGGTGAGCACCTCACCCTTGGCCGAACGTCCGGTGAGGGCGATCTCCAGCGGCTGGTTCGGGTCGACATTGGTCACCGCGAGCCATAGCGTGCCGTCCTTTGCCCGCGCGGCGAAGGCATCGAGGCGGGGCATCGACCATTTGCCGCGGGTATAGGTCCCGGCGGCATAGGTTACCGGCACCGCGACCGCGTCCTGGAAGGGCACGTACATCCGGAAGACGTGATAGGTCGGGGTGAGCACCATGCGGGGACCGTCGGTGAGCACCATCGCCTGGAGGACATTGGCCATCTGGGCGATATTGGCGACGCGGACGCGGTCGGCGTGGCGCATGAAGACGTTGATGTCGACCGCGGCGAGGATCGCGTCGCGCATCGAATTCTGCTGCTGGAGGAAGCCGGGGTTGCTGCCCGGATTGGGCGCGAGCCAGGCGCCCCATTCGTCGACCGCCAGGAACAGCTTCTTCTCGGGATCGTAGCGGTCCATGATCGCGGTCTGCTTGGCGATCAGCGTGTCCATGCGCTGATTGTCCGCGAGCAGGTTCGCATAGTCATCCTCGCCGAAATTCGAGCTGGGCAAATGCGGGGGCCAGCCGGCGACGGTGTAGTTGTGGAGCGAGATGCCTTCGATGTCCCAGCTCCAGACCTTGCTCTTCCAGGCCTGCATCACCGATTCGGTATAGTCGCTCTTGCCGCTGTCCCAGCCGACCGCGACGCGCTTCATCGCGTTGGCGCCGGTCTGGGCCGGGTTCAGGTTGCGGGTGTAATGGGCGAAGCGCTTCATTTCCTCGACATAATGGTCGTTCGACATGGCGCCGCCGCAGCCCCAATTCTCGTTGCCGAGGCCGAGATATTTGACGTTCCACGGCTTGGCGCGGCCGTTGGCGGCGCGCTCCTTGGCGAGCGTGCTGGGGCCGTCGCCGGTCATATATTCGAGCCAGTCGGCCGCCTCCTCGGGCGTGCCCGAGCCGATATTGACCGAGAGGAAGATCTCGGCGCCGATCTGGTCGGCGAAGTCCATGAACTCGTGGGTGCCGAACGTGTTCGGCTCGATCACGCCGCCCCAATTGGCGTTGAGCGTCGAGGGACGCAGCGCGGGGGCGCCGATGCCCTTTCGCCAATGATATTCGTCGGCGAAACAGCCGCCGGGCCAGCGGACATTGGGGACGTGGAGCGCGCGCAGCGCCGCCACCACGTCACTGCGGATGCCGCGGACATTGGGGATGGGCGAATCCGGGCCGACCCAGACGCCGCCATAAATGCCGGTGCCGAGATGCTCGGCGAACTGGCCGAAGATGTCTCGGTTGATGGTGGCGCCGGGCGTGGTGCCGATGGTGACCGGCACGGGATCGGCCGCGGCGGGCGTCGCGGCGAGCGCGAGCGCGGCGAGGGCGGTCTTGAGCATGCGCATCAGCGGGCCACCGAGAAGCTGAAGGTCATGACATTCCGGTAGGTCTGGCCCGGATCGAGGCGTGCAGAGCCGAATTCGGGGCGGTTTGGCGTATCGGGGAAGATCTGCGGCTCGAGCGCGATGCCGTCGCCCTGGCGGTAGAGGGTGTGGCCCTTGCCCGAGACGGTGCCGTCGAGGAAGTTGCCGGTATAGACCTGCACCCCGGGCTGGTTCGAGGTGATCGTCAGCACGCGGCCGCTCGCCGGGTCCACGAGCCGGGAGAGGAGGTGCTGGTTCGGCGATACGGTGCGGGCCACGACGTAATTGTGATCATAGCCACGGCCGACCGCGATCTGGGGGTCGCGAGAATCGCGGAGGCGTGCGCCGATCGCCATGGGCTTGCGGAAGTCAAAGGGCGTACCCGCGACGGAGCGGAACTCGCCGGTGGGGATCCAGCCGGCATCGACCGGGTTGTAGCTGTCCGCCGGGATGGTCAGCACCTGGCTATCGACCGACTTGCCCGATCCTTCGCCTGCCAGGTTCCACAAGGCGTGGTTGGTCAGGTTGACGATCGTGGGTTTGTCGGTGGTCGCCTTGTATTCGACGGTGAGGTTGTTGGTCTCGTCGAGCGAATAGGTGGCGGTGACGGTGAGGGTGCCGGGATAGCCCTCTTCGCCATCGGGGCTGACATAGGAGAGGGTGACGTGCGCAGTGGGGCCGCTCGCGACCTCGACCACCTTCCACAGGCGCTTGTCGAAGCCCTGCACGCCGCCATGGAGCGCGTTGACGGTGTTGTTGGTGGCGAGCTGGTAGCTGTTGCCGTCGATGCTGAAGCGGCCGAGGCGGATGCGGTTGGCAAAGCGGCCGACCGAGACGCCGAAATAATTGGGATGGTCGAGATAGTCGCCGATGCTCGAATAGCCGAGCGCGACGTCGGCGATCCGCCCCTTGCGATCGGGCACCTCGACCGCCTGGAGCGTCGCGCCATAGCTGATGACGCGCACGCGCATGTGATGCGAATTGGTGAGGGTGATCGCCTCGACCGGCGTGCCGTCCTTGAGCGTGCCGAAGGGTGCGCGGCTGGCGTCGGTGGCATGAGCGGCGGCGGGAAGCGCGAGCGCGGCGGCGAGCGTGGTGAAATAGAGTGCGGTGCGCATCGTGATTCTCCCCTGGGTGCCCGCTTCGGGGCGTGATCGCGGTAAAAAATACTCGTACCTTTTAGTCAAGGGGCGTTGGGGTCGGGGGGTGCGGAATCGCCCTTAACTTGCAGCGCGCGCCGCGCTGCGCCAAAGAGACGCCACACACGGGAGCCCGCAGTTGAACATCAGTCCGACCGACTTCGCCAGCCTGCTCTGCTCGCGGCTCTGCCACGACCTGTTGAGCCCTGTGGGTGCGCTCAACAACGGGCTCGAATTGCTCGCCGACGAGCATGACCCCGAAATGCGTGCGCGCTGCCTCGAGCTGCTCAACGAGAGCGCCAAGGCATCGGCGAACAAGCTCAAATTCTTCCGGCTGGCGTTCGGCGCGGCGGGCGGGTTCGGCGAGACGGTCGATACGCGCGAGGCCCAGGCGGCGATCGAGGGGCTGTTCGGCGACAATCATCGCGTCAATGTCGGCTGGATGGTCGATGATCCGGTGCTGCCCAAGCAGGCGATCAAGGTGCTGCTGAACCTCGCGCTGATCGCGGGCGACGCGCTGATCCGCGGCGGGCAGCTCGATATCGGCGCGGAGATGAATTCCGGGCAGGTCGAGATCGTGGTGCGCGCGGATGGCGCGCGGATCGTGCTCGATCCCGAGCTGCGCAGCGCCCTGGCCGGGGGCAAGGACGAGGTGCCGATCACCCCGCGCGCGGCGGCGGCCTATCTGGTGCATGCGCTGGTGACGCAGGGCGGGGGGACGCTGCAAGTGTCGCCGCCCGATGCGGAGATACTGCTGTTCGGGGCGAATTTCAGGGCGGGGTGAAGCCACCTCCGATTGACGGAGGCCTCGTTACTCTGTAACGCAGAGTAACGAGGAGATAGGGCGTGCATACAATCGTCGAACGCAGCACTCAGGTCCGCCTCAACGGATTTTTCCCCCCGGACTATGCCAGTGACACGCCATTCGTGGCACCTGTAGGCGCCCCGCCGCCCGGGCCGGTGCCGCAATATCCGCCGACCGAGATCGGCGATGCGCGGGCGCTGCAGGGTGAGGCCGATCCGGCGGCCTTCCTGGCCGAGCATGGTTTCGTGCTGCTCCCCCACGCGACGCAGGTGCGCGACTGGGACCGTGACATCACCGACATTTATTGGGCTGAGATCGACGCCGTGATCCGCGAGCGGCTGTTGCCCGGCCGCCGCGTCGAGATCCAGCAGGCGCCGACACTGTTGCGGCGGGGGCGCGATACGCCGGTGGCCTTCTATGCCGAGGGCGTGCATTCGGACGGCGGCGCCGGTGCCGACGATTATGCGCACAATATCGGCGCCTTCTCGAACCCCGAATTCGCCCGCTATTGGCGTGCGCGCTACGATCAGGACGATGTCGAGGCGTTGTGGTGGCTCGATTTCTGGCGGCCGACCAACATGTCCGAACCGCTCGAGCATATGCCGCTCGCGCTGTGCGATGTTTCGAGCCTCGATCCGGCCGATCACGTGCCGACCGAGCTGACCGGAATCGCGCCGGAGGGGCGGCCGACGCGCCACCTTTCGCTGCGCTTCAACGCCGGGCAGCGCTGGTACAGCTATCCGCGGATGACCAATGACGAGCTGCTGGTGTTCAAGCTCGCCGGGTTCAGCAAGGCGGGCGGGCCACCGCAGAATTGCTTCCACAGCGCGTTCCGCGATCCCGGCGCGCGTGCCGGTGCGCAGGAGCGGCAGAGCTGCGAGCATCGTGTGGGCGTGCTGCTGCTCCGGGATTGAGCGGCTGGCGAAACCATCGGGGAGGACGTTGATGCGAGCTGCAAGGCGCGATGTGCTTGGAATGGGCCTGGGGGCATCGGCGATGGCGCTGGCCGGGGAGGCGGCGGCAGTCGCGATCGCGGGGGCGGACCCGCGGATCAAGGCGCTGGCTGCGCTCGCCGCCGGGCTGGTCCGTGACGGGCATAGCGCCGGCGTGCAGATCGGAGTCGCGGTGGAGGGTCGGAAGCCGTTCGTCGCCGGCTATGGCTCCGCCAATCTCGAAACCGGCACGCCCGTCTCGCCGGGGAGCGTGCTCCGGATCGCGTCGTGCACCAAACAATTCACCGCCGCGGCGATCCTGTTGCTCGCCGAACGCGGGAAGCTTGCGCTCGACCAGCCGATCGAAGCGTTCTTCCCGGGGTTCCCCAAGGGCGATCAGGTGACAGCGCATCAGTTGCTGACGCACACCTCGGGCCTTCACGACTATGTCTATGGCGGAATGCCGGCCGACGCGGCCGGCGAGTGGCAACGCGACCCGGATCGGCACCGGTTCCTCGCGAAGATGGCGCAGCCGTTCGATTTCGAGCCAGGAACCTACTGGTCCTATTCGAACTCGGGCTATGCGCTGCTGGGGGAGCTGATCGAGAAGCTCTCGGGGAAGTCCTATGCCCAATTCGTGCATGCGAGCCTGATCGAACCGGCGGGAATGGAGTTCACGGCCCTCGACGAACCGGGCGACGTGGTTCCAGGGCGTGCGGCCGGCTATTCGCTTGACGCCGACCGGCCAGGCGCGTTCCGCAACGCCTTTTGGGGCGGGTTGCCGATCGCCGAGGGCGGCCTCCGATCGACGACGCTGGATCTGTTGCGCTGGAACGCTGCGCTGTTCGGCGAACGCATCCTCTCCCGCGCCAGCCTCGATCGGATGACCGCACCGGCTCGGGTCAAGGACGGCCGGCCGGTGGGCGAGGCGCATTTCGCCCCTCCCGGCCAGAATCCGGGCAAGCCGCCGGCCTTTGTCAGCGAGCCCAATTATGGCTGCGGGCTGGAAGTCTGCCGGATGTTCGGCCGCCGGGTGATCTGGCACAGCGGCGGGATTCGCGGTTTCAACGCGCTGCTCTTCCATTTCGCCGACGATGGGCTGGACCTCGCGCTGCTCTCGAATACCGACAACGGGCTGGTGACGGCGTTCGAGGCGTTTCTCCGGGCCGCGACGGGCGGCCCGCGATAGAATCGACCGGCGCGTTCACGGGGAACGCGCCGGTCTTGTTCAGCCCTTGATGTTGATGATCTGGCGCAGCCGGTGGCGGATGACCACCAGGTCCTGCTGCGCATCCATCACCGCGCCGATGTCCTTGTAGGCTGCCGGGCTCTCGTCGAGCACGCCCTCGTCCACCCGCGCTTCGATGCCCTTCATCGCCTCGGCATGCTGTTCGAGCGTGATCCGCCGCTTGGCCTCGCCGCGCGACATCACCCGGCCCGCGCCGTGCGAGCAGGAGCAGAAGCTCTGTTCGTTGCCCAGACCCTCGACGATGAAGCTGCCGGTGCCCATCGAGCCCGGGATGATCCCGAGCTCGCCCGCCCGGGCGCTCACCGCGCCCTTGCGGGTGACCCACACCTGCTCCCCGAAATGCCGCTCGCGGGTCGCGTAATTGTGGTGGCAGTTGATCGCCTGCTTGTCGGTCTTGAACGCCGGCAGATGCTTGCGCAGCGCTTCCAGCACCCGGCCCATCATCAGCTCGCGGTTCGCCACCGCATAGTCCTGCGCGAAGTGCATCGCCTCGATATAGTCATCGAAGAGCTGAGACCCTTCGCTCAGGAACGCCAGGTCCTTGTCGGCAAGGTGGAAGTCGAGCCGCTCCTTGGCGATCGCCTCCTTGGCGGCGTCGATGAAGTAGGTGCCGATCCGGTTTCCCGTTCCGCGCGAGCCCGAATGGAGCATCACCCACAGCCGGTCCTCTTCATCGAGGCAGACCTCGATGAAGTGGTTGCCGCCACCCATCGAACCGAGCTGGTCGCTGGTCTTGCCATCCACCTTCGGGTGCCGGGCAAGGATCGCCCGCCACCGCGCCTCGAACCGGTCGTTCCAGGCGCGGCCGACCGAGTTGGGCGTGATCGCCCAGCCGCCCTTCACATGGTTGGCGGTCTGGCTCGATTCCATCCCCTTGGGCACCGCGCGCTCGATCTCTGCGCGGATCGCGGAAAGGCTGTCGGGCAGCTGATCCGCGGTGAGCGAGGTGCGCACCGCCATCATCCCGCAGCCGATATCCACCCCCACCGCGGCGGGCACGATCGCGGCCTTGGTTGCAATCACCGAGCCCACGGTCGCGCCCTTGCCCCAATGGACGTCGGGCATGCCGGCGACATGGCGGAAGACGAACGGGAGCGAGGCGACGTTGCGCAGCTGCTGCATCGCGCCGGTCTCGAACGGACCCGCGCTGTCCCACAGCTTGAGCTGGGCTCCGCTGGTGTCGTGCGTGCTGTACTGGTTCATCGTCTTCACTCCTGCTGCTTCGATTGCTGCAGTTTTTCAGGGAGTGGTCCCGCCGTGATCGACGGATGCTCGCGCCTCGTACGAGCCACACCCCGAACGGGGTGCAGCCCCCGTTCGTCACCAGGTACCGGTGACGGATTCTTTCGAGAGGCGCGGCAGACAGGTCATAGCGGGAGCGCCCCTAGCCGAAACGGGGGCGAAAGGAAAGTACGCGGCATTTCGGGCGCTTCCACTAACCCGGAATTAACCCTCCAAACCCCATGGTAGCCCAGCAAATTTGCCTGGGGCCCTATGGACGACCTGCTGCAAGAATTCATCGCGGAGACGCGTGAGACGCTCGAGGCGCTTTCGGGCGAGATCGTCGCCTGGGAATCGAGCCCGGACGACAAGAGCCGGCTCGATGCGATCTTCCGATTCGTGCACACGGTGAAGGGGAGCTGCGGCTTTCTCGATCTGCCGCGGCTCGGCCGGCTGAGCCATGCCGCCGAGGATGTGCTGGCGCAGGCCCGCTCGGGCGATCGGTTTCCGGATCGCGCGATGGTCAATGCGGTGCTGGCGATCGTCGACCGGATCGGCGAGCTGGTCGAGGCGATCGATTCGGGCACCAGCCTCGACGATAGCGGCGACGAGCTGCTGATCGCGGCGCTGGCCGAGGGCGCCGAGGAAGTGGCGCAGACCAATGTGCCGGGAATCCAGCGCGCGGCGTCGCGCAGCGTTCGTTTGAACGTCGAGCTGCTCGACCGGATGATGAGCGGCATGTCCGACATGGTGCTGGCGCGCAACGAACTGGCGCGGCGGCTGCGGCAGGGCGAGATCGAGCCCGCGGTCGAGGCGGCGCTCGAACGGCTTTCGCTGACCGTCGGCGAGATGCGCGATACCGTGACCCGGACGCGTATGCAGAAGATCGACGCGCTCTTCTCCGCGCTGCCGCGGATGGTGCGCGATACCGCTGCGGGGCTGGGCAAATCAGTGTCGCTCCATATCGACGGCGCGGACGTCGAGCTCGACCGCGAGATGATCGAGGTGATGCGCGATCCCCTGGTCCACATCATCCGCAACGCGATCGATCATGGCATCGAAGGTCCGGCCGACCGGCGACAGGCGGGCAAGCGCGAGAATGGGCGGCTGATCGTCTCCGCGCGCCAATCGGGCAACCAGATCATCATCGAGATCGCCGATGACGGGCGCGGGATCGATGTCGAGCGGCTGATCAAGAAACTTTCGGCGAGCGGCGCCCGCAATGAGCGCGACCTGCGCGCGCTTTCGGAGCGGCAGAAGCTCGATCTGGTGTTCGAACCGGGCCTGTCGAGCAAGGACGAGGTGACCGACGTGTCGGGCCGCGGCGTCGGCATGGACGTGGTCAAATCGTCGATCGAGCAGATCGGCGGGCGCGTCGAGCTCGACAACGCACCGGGCAAGGGGCTTCGGCTCGCGATCCATGTGCCGCTGACGCTGTCGATCATCTCGGCGATCGTCGTCGGCGTGGGCAAGCAGCGTTTCGCGGTGAGCCGCCAGGCGATCGAGGAGATCGTGACCGAGCGCGGCGAGGCGATCCGGATCGACACGATCGGTGGCGCGCAGGTGGTGACGGTCCGCGACCGGCGGCTGCCGATGATCGATCTGGGCAGCCTGCTGGGCGTGCCGCGAACGCAGAGCGAGACCGGGCAGATGCTGGCAATCGTCAGTGTCAGCGACGGCAGTTATGCACTTAGTGTCGATACGGTGCTCGATAACGAGGAGCTGGTGATCAAGCCGGCCTCGCCTGCCGTCATGTCGACCGGGCTCTACGCCGGACAGACGCTTCCCGATTCGGGCCTGCCGATGCTGCTGCTCGATTGCGCGGGCATGGCGCATGCCGCGCATCTCGATTTCACCCGCAATGCCGGCCACGCCTATGACGAAGTCGAGGCCGAGGAGGTGGCGAAGGGGCTGCCCGCTCTGCTCTTCTGCGACCTGGACGGGGTACGCCGCGCGGTGCCGCTCGGCATCGTCGATCGTGTCGAACAGGTCGATGCCCAGTCGGTGCGCCACACCGGCGGCCAGCTCCGCATCGCGATCGAGGGCCGCATCCTGCCGCTGGTCGCGCAGGGCGATTATGACGAAACCAAGCGGCTCAACGTGCTTCGCCTGAAGGATGGCGAGAGCGAAGTCGCCTATGTGATCGACGAAGCGATGGACATCGTCGTGCTTCCCGAGGAGATCGTTCCGGCCAGGGCGCCGGGGCCGGTGGCGGGCGTGGTGCTGCTCGACGGCGAACAGGTCGAACTGCTCGATGCCTATTGGGTGTTCGGCGAATATGCCGGCAACGAGGGCGAGGGAGCGCAGCCGATCTGCCTGCTCGCCGACGACGCCGATGGCTGGATGACCTCGTTCGTACGGCCCTTGCTCGAGGGCGCGGGCTATCGCGTCGTGACCGAGCTGGACACGGGCGAGCGCGCCTCGGTGGTGCTTTCGGGCGATGCCGAGGTCGAGGCGGCGAAGGGGCTCGCCGCGCCCCTGGTCCGCCTGCGCCGCCGCAAGACCGCCAAGCCGGGCGACGACAGCATCTATCGTTACGACCGCGCGGGACTGCTCTCCGCGCTCGAAGACCGCATCGCGGCGAATGGAGGCCGTTGATGGCGCATCTCTACCTTATCGCCCAGATTGCCGGCCGCGCCGTCGCGATCGATTCGAACCAGGTCGAGTCGGTGGTCGATATCGGCGAGGTCACCGCAATCCCGCGCGCGGCCGAGCATGTCCGCGGGCTGGCCGCGCTGCGCAGCCGCGTGGTGACGGTGGTGGATACGCAAAGCGCGCTGGGGCTCGAATCGTCGGGCGAGGCGCGGCGTGCGGTGATCACCCATATCGACGGGCATCATTATGCGCTGCTGGTCGATGCGCTGGAGGATGTCGCGCCGTTCGACCTGCTGCCGCTCGCGGGCGGGTTCGCGCTCGACAGCGCCTGGCGCAACGCGGGGCGGGGGATCGTCGAGCGCGACGGGGAGCCGATTCTGGCGATCGACCTGGCCTCGCTGGTGCCAGGACACGCCGTGGCTGCGGAATAATACGTACTAAAGGGCGCAATTAACAGGTCGCTTACAGGTTTCGGGCAAAAGAGGGCGTCAGGATCGCCCCCAACAGGGAATAGAGTTTTATGAAGACTTGCCTCGTCGTCGACGACTCCAAGGTGATCCGCAAGGTCGCACGGCACATTCTCGAGACCCTCGATTTCGAGGTTCGCGAGGCCGGTGACGGGCGCGAAGCGCTCGATTCGTGCATGGCCGCCGCGCCCGATGTGATCCTGCTCGACTGGAACATGCCCGTGATGAGCGGCATGGACTTCCTGCGCGCGCTCAAGGATTCGGGTATCGCGCACAAGCCCAAGGTCGTGTTCTGCACCACCGAGAACGGCATGGCCTATATCCGCGCCGCGATCGAGGCGGGCGCCGACGAATATGTCATGAAGCCGTTCGACCGAGAGACGCTGGAAAGCAAGCTGCAGATCGTCGGCGTCGCGTAAGCGGCTGCAGGGGAGCCCGTCGTGGCCATTTCCAGCATCGCCGAAACGGGAGGCCATCAGGGCCTGCCCGCCCGGGTGCTGATCGTCGACGATTCGGTCGTCGCGCGATCGGTGATCGGGCGGATGATCGACGGCACCACGCGATTCATGGTCGCGGGTGCGGTGAGCGATGCGCGCGCTGCGCTCCAATATCTGGGCAACAGCGCGGTCGATATCATCCTGCTCGACATCGAAATGCCGGGAATCGATGGACTGACAGCGCTCCCGGACCTGCTCGTCGCGGGCAAGGGCGCCAAGGTGCTGATCGTCTCCTCGTCCGCCGATGAAGGCGCGGCGGCGACGATCCAAGCGCTGGCGCTGGGCGCGGCGGACACGCTGGTGAAGCCCGGCGTGGGCGCATTCGGCGGCCGCTTCGCCGATGTGCTCGAAGAGAAGCTCGCGCGGCTGATCGAACCCACGACCGACACGCGCGTCCAGACGATCGTCGAGCCGCCGCGGCCGGCGCTCTATGACGATTTCGATATCGTCGCGATCGGCGCCTCGACCGGCGGCATCCATGCGCTCAGCCAGCTGCTCCGCGCGATCCCGCCGACCTTCCAGGTGCCGATCCTCGTCACCCAGCATCTGCCGCCCTCGTTCATGAGCTTTTTCGCGGCGCAGCTCGCGGTGCTGGGCTCGCGGCCGTGCGAGGTCGCGACCGATTCGATGCGGATCCGGCCCGGCCGGATCATCGTCGCTCCCGGCACCGCCCATATGCGCATCGTGCGCACGTCGGACGGCGCCGCGATCCGGCTTTCGGAGGAAAAGGCCTCCAGCGGCTGCATGCCCTCGGTCGATCCGATGTTCGACAGCATCGCCGATGTCTACGGTTCGCGCGCATTGGGCGTGGTGCTGAGCGGCATGGGCCGCGACGGCTGCGAGGCGAGCGAGAAGCTCGCCGCCGCGGGCGCGCGGATCGTGGTGCAGGACCGCGAGAGCTCGGTCGTGTGGGGCATGCCCGGCGCAATCGCCAATGCCGGCCGCGCCAATGTCGTGCTGCCCCCCGACGAGATCGGCAAGCTGATCGCCAGCCGCCGGCGCCCGATATGATGGCGCCCCGATGATCACGCCAACCCCCTCCGCTTCGGCGATGAATATGATCGCCGCGCTGCTCGAGCAGCGCACGGGCCAGCAGATCGCCGCGAACCGCGCGTGGCGGATCGAGACGGCGCTCAAGCCGCTGCTGAGGATGCGCGGGCTCGAAACGCTGGACGATCTCGTCGCCCAGCTGATGATGTCGCGTACCGGGGAGCTTGGGGATATGGTGGTCGACGCGCTGCTGAATCAGGAAACCAGCTTCTTCCGCGACAGCGCGGTGCTCGACATGGTCGCAGATGCCGCGGGCGCGCTGCAGGAAGAGGCGGGGACGCGGCGGCTGCGGATCTGGTCCGCGGGCTGCTCGACCGGGCAGGAGCCCTACAGCCTCGCCATGCTGTTCGACGAGCGCAAGATCATGACGTGCAGCTCGCCGCCCGAGATCGTCGCGACCGATATTTCGCCGGCGGCGTTGGCGCGGGCGCGCAGCGGGCGTTACTCGCAATTCGAGATCCAGCGCGGGCTTTCTGTCCGCCGTATGATGCAATGGTTCGAAGGCGGCGAAGGCGACTGGGCCGCCAATCCCGAGCTGACCCGCAAGGTGCAGTTCCGCCAGCACAATCTCGCGGGCGATCCGCCCCCGCCGGGCAGGTTCGATATCGTGCTGTGCCGCAATGTCCTGCTCTATTTCTCGGGCGCGCTGCGCAAGGCGGTGTTCGACCGGCTGGCGCAAGCGGTGCGGCCGGGCGGGGTGCTCGTGCTGGGCGCGGGCGAGACGGTGATCGGCCAGACCGACCTGTTCGCGCCGAGCGAGCGGTTCCGCGGCTTCTATAATCTCGCCGAGGCTGTGGCGCCGGGCGCGCGTTCGGCGCTGGGCTGAGCCCAGCCTCGTGATGGGTGGGCACTGGACGGCCCCCACCGTTAGACTCTAGTCATGGCGGCGATGACGAGCGGCCTTACCATCATCGAGACCCCCTCGCCGAATTTCGACGAGCGCGGCGCGCCCGTGAGCATCCTCGTGCTCCATTATACCGGCATGCAGACCGCCGACGCCGCGATCCAGCGGCTGTGCGATCCCGCGGCCAAGGTTTCGGCGCATTATCTGGTGGCCGAGGACGGCACGATCCTGCGCATGGTGCAGGAGGACAAGCGCGCCTGGCATGCGGGCAAATCCTATTGGCGCGGGCATTCGGGGCTCAATTCGATCTCGATCGGGATCGAGATCGTCAATCCCGGGCATGAATTCGGCTATCGCCCGTTTCCCGATGCCCAGATGAGCTCGGTGATCCCGCTCGTCGCCGATATCAAGGCGCGGTACGGCATCACCCGCGGCAATGTCGTCGGCCATTCGGACATCGCGCCCGCGCGCAAGCAGGACCCGGGCGAGCTGTTCCCGTGGCACAGCCTGGCGCGCCTGCGGCTGGCGCTGCCGCGGCCGACCAAGAACCTGATGGACCCGGGCTGGACCGATGCCGGCTTCATGCTCGCGCTCGAACGGTTCGGCTATGACGTGAGCGACCAGAAGATGGCGGTGATCGCGTTCCAGCGCCGCTTCCGCCCCGAGCATATCGACGGCGAGATCGACATGGAGTGCCGCTGCATCCTGCTCGCGCTGCTGCTGCCCAAGCCGCAGGGGGATGATTAGAAGTCAGGCGGAATCGTCAGGCGCGCCCAGTGGATCGGGCACGTAGGTTTCGCCGTCACGAAAGAAGGCGCTTCCGATCGGCGCGTCGAGAAACGGTATGATTGCGGGTGAATAGTTCGCGATCGTGTTGACATCATAGATGGCGTGGTTGCTGGGCTCGTCCATATAGGCTTCGTCTTCGTCGCCACCCATGAACCGCCAGCCGCTGTCCAAATTGTTGTCGGGCACGCCGCGATACATGTAGCCGACACCTCGCCCTTCGACAGTGATCCTGTCGGTAGCGATGCAGCCGCCGCGTCCAGTCGCCAACGGTCTGATCTGATCTCCCGATATGGCGAACGTCTTGGTCATCCGATCCTCCATTGATGACGGAGATTGCCAAGCGGGGAAGCCTGTAGCAATACGCCCCCGCCAGAGGGTTGGGCGGCCGCGTTGATGCTCGCATCACCGAGGAAAGTCCGGGCTCCACGGAAACGACGGTGCCGGTTAATGGCCGGCGGGGGCGACCCCAGGGAAAGTGCCACAGAGAGCAGACCGCTCACTGCCTTCGGGTAAGAGCAAGGGTGAAAGGGTGCGGCAAGAGCGCACCGCGCGACGGGTAACCGGAGCGGCATGGCAAACCCCACCGGGAGCAAGACCGAATAGGGACGGCATATGGGCCTCGTTCCGGCTCGCCGTCCGGGTTGGTTGCTTGAGCGGCGGAGCGATCCGTCGCCTAGAGGAATGGCCGCACATCCCTTTCGAGGGTGGACAGAACCCGGCTTATAGACCCTCTGGCATTTTCCTTTGTCCTTCGTAGAGTTGGGGCAAGGCTCCGGGGGACGCATGGGCACTATCGGCATCACTATCCTGGCGGCTGCGCTCGGGCTGACGGCGGTAGCGCAGGCGGGCGAGGTCGCCTCGGCGCTGGAGGTTGCGACCAAGACTTATCGTTCCAAGGGCTATTCGCCCGCGGGTTGGGAGCAGATGGGACGGCTGGCCAACGCGGCCGACACGCGCCTCGTCCTGCCGCTCAAGGGCGGGCATTCTTACCAGATCGTCGCGGTGTGCGAGCGCAAATGCACCGATCTCGACCTCCAGCTGTTCGATGCCGCGGGCAAGGAGGTCGATTGGGACGCGCAGGATGACAACTTCCCGATCGTCGCGACCTATGCCCAGGCGACGCAGGACTATACGCTGCGCGTGGCGATGAGCGCGTGCGGCCAGACCCAATGCGCGTTCGGGGTCAAGGCGTTCGTCAAGAACTGAGTTTTCCCGCCAAACCGCGCGGGCCTACTTTTGGCGCCACCGCGCTGCCGCGCTGGCGTATTTTTTGGCGCCACCGCGCTGCCGCGCTGGCGTATTTTTTGGCGCCACCGCGCTGCCGCGCTGGCGCTTGCCACCTCCTGCCCCTATCTCGGCCCGATGGCGCGTTCGACACGATCGATGGATTGGGGCTTTCCCCGCTGGCGGAGCTACGGCTCGGCGCGCGAGGCGCAGCAGGTGCGGCTGTGCGACCGCCATGGCTGCGAGGAGCCCGGCGACCGGCCCGCGCCCAAATCGCCCAACAGCCCCGAGCGCTGGTATTTCTGCGAGGCGCATGCCGGCGAATACAACCGCAACTGGAATTACTTCGAAGGCCTGACCGCCGAGGAAGCGGCGAAGCGCGAGGCCGATGAGCGGCGCGGCGCCGACGGCTATGCCGAGGCCTCGCATTATGGCTGGGCGGGCCCCGGCGACGGCAGCCGCTCGCGCGACGAGATGCGCGCGCTCGAAATGCTCGAGCTCGAGGCCGATGCGGACTTCGAGGCGGTTCGGCTCGCCTGGCGGCGGCTGGCAAAGTCGCACCATCCCGATCTCAAGCCCGGCGATGCCGAGGCGGCGAAGCGCTTCCAGGCGATTCAGGCGGCCTATGACGTGCTCAAGGCTGCCGAGGAGCGCCGCACCTGGAAAGGCGAATAGGGCGCCGTCGCCCGCTTGACTTGGGGCGGCCGCACCGGGACATTCGAGCGATGAAGGCGTTTCCCAATCCCGTGCTCGCGGCCGCGCTTGTGGGGGCCGCGATGCTGTGCGGCAGCCCCGCGGCGGCGCAGAGCGGGACGGTGGACACGCTCCTCGCGCGCGCCGACGAGGTCTATGACCAGCACGGCTATGTGAAACAGGGCTGGGAGCGGCAGAGCCTGCTCAAGCAGGGCGGCGAAGAAAGCTTCACCATCACGCTGACCGGCGGGCACGAATATAGCCTGATCGGCGTGTGCGACCGCGATTGCGAGAATCTCGACCTCTATGTGACCGACGAGAAGGGCGTGGAGGTGACCAAGGATGTCGAGGACGACGATTATCCGGTGGTCTATATCAAGCGCGGGGGGACGCTGACGCTCAGGGTCCGCGCGGTGATGACCAAGTGCAGCGACGCGCCGTGCGAATATGGGATCAAGGCGTACCGGATGTGAGGTTTGCGACACCGGTCCCATCGGCGTGAGCCGATCACACTAGGCGTAACGCCCCGCGGTCTCGCGGATCAGCGCGATCATGTTGGGGATGCCCTGGGTGCGGTTCGAGCTGAGCTGGTTCGAGAGATCGAACGGGGCGAGCGCGGCGGGGATATCGGTCGCGAGGATTTCCGCAGGGCTGCGGTCCTGCACCGTCAGCAGCACCAGGGCGATAATCCCCTTGGTGATCGCCGCATTCGAATCGGCGAGGAAATGGAGCGTGCCGTCCTCGCGGCGCGTGGGATAGACCCAGACCGCCGCCGAGCATCCGCGCACCAGGGTCGCGTCGGTCTTGAGCGGATCGGGCATCGGTTCGAGCCCGCGGCCCAGATCGATCAGCAGCCGGTAGCGGTCGTCCGCTTCGAGGAATTCATATTCGTCCTGGAGATCGGCGAGGCTCGTCATCCGGGCGGCTATAGCGCGCCGGCCCTGCTCGCATAGCCCCTCCCATTCGCGGGAGGGGCGTCAGTCAAGTCAGAGATCGACGCCCGCCGCGATCGCTTCGAGCTTGCGGATACGCTCCTTGAGGTCGGCCATCTCGATCCGCGAGGCGGCCGATCCGGTGCCGGAGACCGGGGCCGGGGCGTTGGCGCCCAGGCGGTCGCCGAGTTCCTCATGCTTGAGCTGCAGCCAGCCGCGCCAGCCCGAAAGCCCGGCGGCGGTGACCATGCCGAGGCCGGCGAGGCCCGAAACGGCGACGGTCATGTAGAGATTCATGTCGTTGGTCACATCGCCCTCCAATCAGACGCTGTTCTTGTCGCGCAGCTTTTCGATCTCCCGATCGAGCCGCCGCGAGCTGGTTTCGTCATCGGTGATCACCCGCTCGAGCACCTGGATCCGGTCCTTGAGCGAACCGATCTCGTGGCGCAGCCGGTCATTCTCGGCCTTGGTGGGGCCGTCGGCCGAAACAACGGTTTCATTGCCCCATTGATCCTTGCGGACGCCGTAGCGGGCCTTGGCCACGCTGGCGATGCTTCCGACAATGACGATCCCGAGGACCATCTCGAATACACCGATAGCCATTTCTTTTCTCCCTGTTCCGCCTGCGCTTATTCGGCGGGCTGGATCATGCGCGCCTGGCGCTCGGCGCGGCGGCGGGGGCGGTCCCGGTGCTCGGCGGCCCAAATCAGCAGCCCGCACATCACCGCGAGAACTCCGAATACGATGATCATGATACTTCCTTTCAGTTCACCGGCTCGTCGCGGAGCCGTTCGATTTGGTCGGACAGATCGACACCCTTGTCGGTGATGATCCGTTCAAGGACGCGCACCCGTTGCTCGAGGCGTTCGGTCTGCGCGGCATATTGGGCGGCCTTTTCGGCGACCATGTTGGCGTCCAGCTCCATCTTGCGCTCCTGAAGGCGGAGCCAGGGGCGGAAGATCTGGTTCGCGAAGACCGCGAGCAGGGCAACGGAGATGCCGAGAGCGGGGATCCAGAGAACGTTCATTTCAGTCTCTCCTCAGTTCCGCTTGCCGCGCAGCTGCTCGATCTCGCGATCGAGGCTGTGGGAGCTATCTGTGACGATGCGCTCGACATTCGCCAGCCGGTCCTTGATCGAACCGAGTTCGGCGCGGAGCTGGGCGTTTTCCTGGCTGAGCAGCGTGATCCGCGCCATCGCCTCATCGTCCTTCTTGGGATAGAGCGCCTGGCCCCATTGCCCGTCGAGCGGATAGCCGTTCTTGATGCGCAGCCAGGTGGTGAACACCCATCCGCCGACCGCGACGGAGACGATCACCGCGATCAGCGGGAAGATCGACTGGATGAAGATGAGCTTGTTTTCCATGTGCTTCGTTCCTTCAGCGCAGTGCGTCGATTTCGCGGGCAGTGCGCTCCGCGGGATCGGTGGCGATGCGTTCCATCACCGCGATCCGCTCTTCCAGCCGGTCGATCTTGCCGTTCAGCCGGTCATTCTCGGCGGCGAGCAGCTCGAACTTGCGTTCGGCGTTCGGATCGCCCTTGGCCGACATGCCCGACCATTCATTCTCGATCGGATATCCGTGCTTGGCCCGGATCCAGCTGCTCATCACCCAACCGAAGGTCGAGATGGCGATGATCGCGACCACAAAACCTGGTCCACCCCATTCCATTGTTCTTCTCCCTCTCGCTTTGGCTCAGCGCAGGCTGTCGATTTCGCGGGCGGTGCGTTCGGCGGGATCGGTGGCGATCCGTTCGAGCACTGCGATCCGCTCCTCGAGCCGCGAGATCTGGCCGGTCAGGCGGTCATTCTCGTTCGAAAGCAGGTCGATCTTGCGCTGGGCATCCGGGCCGGCGGTGCCGGGGAGCGGATTGCCCCGCTTGTCGGTCGGCGCGTAGCCGTGCTTCATCCGGAGCCAGTTGTTGACGATCCAGCCGCCGCTCGTGAGCGCGATGATGGCGAGCACGAAGACCATAGTGTCGATGTGCATGTCTTCCTCCCTGTTTCAGCCGCTGCTGTGTTCAGCGCAGGCTGTCGATTTCGTCGGCGAGCCGGGTGTTGCGGCTCGTATAATAGGTTTCGATGTCCCCCAGGCGGCGATCGATGTCGCGGAACTTGGAGCGGACCTCGGCGGTCGAGCGCTTCGGATTGGTGCGCACGCCCTGCCAGAACTTCTGGTCCTCGCTGCTCTCGTAGAGGTCCCGCGGCTTGTTCGGCGCCATCCAGGCGATCAGGATATAGGCGACGAGGTTGAACGGGAACATCGCGAAGGTCATCAGGACGAAGCCGAGGCGGAGCCAGAGGACTTCGATGCCGGTGTAATCGGCAAGCCCCGAGCAGACCCCGAGCCATTTGGCGTTCTGCTTGTCGAGATAGAATTTGGTGCGGCTGGCGGACATCTCAATTCCTCCCGGAAAAGTCGTACTGATCCGGCTCGGCGTTACGCGCGGGGCGGAAATCGGGGTTGTCGGCGGCGATGATGCGTTCGACGGTCTGCAGGCGCTCCTCGAGCTGGCGGGCGAGATAGTGGAGTTCGTCCAGCAATTTCTCGTCCTCGCCGGTGATCGTGCCGGCCTGCTTCCACTTGGTGATGTAGTGCATGATCACCCAGGGGAGCCCGATGAAGAGCATCCCGACGATGACGATGGGGAGAAAGACGTCATCCATGGGATCAGCCCTTCTTCGCGATGCGCTTCTTCAGCGCGACCAGCTCGGCTTCGACCTTGTCCGACGAGCGGAGCGCGGCGATCTCTTCCTCGAGCGTCGGCGGGGCTTCACCCATGCCGGCGGCGTCGGCGCGGCCTTCGGCCAGATCGACGCGGCGTTCCATCACGTCGAAGCGCGAGAAGGCGTCCTGCATCTTCGAGCCGTTGTACATCTCGCGGACACGGGTGCGGTTGTTCGCGCTCTCGAGCCGGGTCACCAGCGAGTTCTGGCGGACGCGCGCCTCGCGCAGCTTGGTCTGGAGCTTCTGGATATCGGCTTCCGAACCCTGCAGCGCCTCGTCGAGCACCGCAATCTCCTGGCCGAGCTGGTCGCACATGTCGGCGGCCTTCTGCTTCTCGGTGAGGGCGGCCTTGGCCAGGTCCTCGCGATCCTTGGAGAGCGCCAGCTCGGCCTTTTCGGTCCAGCTCTCCTGGAGCTTTTCGAGCCGGCTGATGTGGCGGCGCATTTCCTTCTGGTCGGCGATGGTGCGCGCCGCGCTGGCGCGGACTTCGACCAGGGTTTCCTCCATCTCGAGGATGATCATGCGGATCATCTTCGCCGGGTCCTCGGCCTTGTCGAGCAGATCGGTGACGTTGGCGGCGATGATGTCGCGGGTTCGCGAGAAGATGCCCATCTGATGTTACTCCTTCGGATACTCGGTGATACTGGGGTCTGGGTACCGGCGGGAGGGTCTAGGGGGTGACCCTCCCGCCGGAGGGGCCGCTCGCCGGGGCGGGCGAGCGGGTAGGTGGGTTAGGCGGCGACCGCGGTGACCGCGGGACCGACGACGCTCGCCAGGAACAGCGAGCTGAAGAGGACGGCACCGGCAAGCGAGACGGCGACGTTGCGGAAATTGTTGCTCTGGTAAGTCATGATCGTAATCCCTGAACCTGGTGTTTCGTGAGGCCCGTCATCGGGCTTGCCGACATCTCTGCAGCATGCGTGCCAATTGCCGAAAGTGGCGGATTTCTGCGGTTTTTGCCGTTCATTTGGCGTTCAGGCGGCAATTGTAACTTGCCAAGAGTTGGGAAAATACGCCAAAGGTTTGGTCCATGGAGCGAACCACGCAAGTCATCGGCCAAAGCTCGGCCTTTCTGGACGCGCTGGAGCGCGCCAGCCGCGCCGCCGCGCTCGATCGCCCGGTGCTGGTGATCGGCGAGCGCGGGACGGGCAAGGAATTGGTCGCCGAGCGTCTCCACCGCCTGTCGCCGCGCTGGGATCAGCCGCTGGTGGTGATGAACTGCGCGGCCTTGCCCGAGACGCTGATCGAGGCGGAATTGTTCGGGCATGAGGCGGGGGCCTTTACCGGCGCGACCAAGGCGCGGGTGGGCCGCTTCGAAGAGGCGCATAACGGCACGCTGTTCCTCGACGAGCTCGGCACGCTGTCGATGGGCGCGCAGGAAAGGCTGTTGCGCGCGGTCGAATATGGCGAGGTGGCGCGGATCGGCTCGTCGCGGCCGATCCGGGTCGATGTGCGCATCGTCGCGGCGACCAACGAGCATTTGCCCGACCGGGTGGAGAGGGGCAATTTCCGCGCCGACCTGCTCGACCGGCTGAGCTTCGAGGTGGTGACCTTGCCGCCGCTCAGGCACCGGGGCGGCGATGTGATGGTGCTCGCCGAATTCTATGGACGGCGCATGGCGTCGGAGATCGGCTGGACGGACTGGCCGGGCTGGGGGCCGCACGCGCTCGACATTCTCGAGAATTACGACTGGCCGGGCAATGTCCGCGAGCTGCGCAACGTCGTCGAGCGCGCGGTATACCGCTGGGAAGCTGAGGGGCCGATCGATTCGATCGAACTCGATCCGTTCCAGTCGCCCTATCGTCCGCGGACGGCAGCGCCCGCGTCAGCCCCGGTGGCGGTGACGGACGAGGTTCCGGCGAACGATGTCGCGGCGCCGGCGATGGGCTTCGACGAGGCGCGGGACTTCAAGACGCGGGTGGCGCGGTTCGAGCGCGACCTGCTCTCGCGCGCGCTGGCGGAGCACCGGTTCAACCAGCGCGCGACGGCGGAGGGGCTGGGGCTGACCTATGACCAGCTGCGGCATGCGCTGAAGCGGCATGAGCTGCTGGGGGCGGGGGGGTAATTCGTTTTCCTCCCTCGCTGCGAAGACAGCGGGGGAGGGGGACCGCGCCCGAAGGCGTGGTGGAGGGGGCTCACCCGCTCGAATCGATCACATCGACGATGTGACGGACCACGCTTTCGAGATTGCCCATGACCTCCCGCGCCGGAATTCGCAGCGTGCGAACGCTTTGCTCCACTAACCAGGCATCGCGTTTCGCATCTCGTGCGGGGCGATCTCCATATCCGTGGGCCTCACCATCCACTTCAATGCAGAGCTTTGCTTTGGCGCAATAGAAATCGAGGCGGTGGGGGCCGGCCGCATGCTGGCGGCGGAAATAATGACCGCCCGGCTCCTTGCGCAGTTCCAGCCACAACCGGACTTCCGCAGGGCTCATCTTCTGCCGGGATCTGCGCGCGCCGCGCTTGGCGCCTGACCAGCCTCTCAATTCCACCGGTGAGCCCCCTCCGTCACGCTGCGCGTGCCACCTCCCCCGCAGGTGCCCTGCGGGGGAGGAAGAGAGTGAAGATCAATGCGCGTTGGTCATCGCGACCAGCATCGGGATCGACAGCATCGTGTTGATCCGCGAGGCATACATCGCGACCTTGGCCGCCTTGGCCTTGGCCGCGTCGTCCGCCGCGACGATGCCGAGCGCCTTTTTCTGGTTGGGCCAGATCACCACCCAGACATTGGTCGCCATGATCAGCGCGAGCCACATGCCGACGCCGATCAGCCGGTGCGTTTCCTCGAGCAGCAGGCCCGAATGGAGCTCACCGTAGAGATAGGCGAGGATCGCGCCCGTGATCACGGTGAACACCGCGGCCCAGCGGAAGAAGAAGAGCGCCTTGGGGGCAATATATTTGGTGACGCCCGGCTTCAGCTCGGCGGGGACGCTCGGCATGGTCGGGATCTGCACGAAGTTGAAATAGTAGAGCAGGCCGATCCAGGTGATGCCGAAGAAGACGTGCAGCCACTGGAAAATGCCGCTCACCTGCTCGGCGCCCTGCGGAAAGCCCGAGAAGATGAGGCCGAGCGCGAGCACGACCCCGATCAGCAGCACCAGATGCAGATTGCCCAAAATCTTGTCCATGGATCGATCCCCTGTGGTTCGTGCGGCTGCTTGCCCCGCCGCTATCGGTTCCCTCTCTATGCCGTCAGTTTTCGTTTGTCACATGCAACGATTGCTGGGGGCGGCGGCTCGTTTCGGAGGTATAAGGGAGGGACCGCAACTCGGCCCCGCACGTTGAGCGGGCAACCCGAACACGGAGTGGTATCATGGCTTTCGAACTTCCGGCACTTCCCTATGCTCCCGACGCGCTGGCGCCGCACATGTCGGCCGAGACGCTGGAGTTCCATCACGGCAAGCATCACAAGGCCTATGTCGACAAGACCAACGGGCTGATCGCGGGCACCGACCTGGAAGGGCGCAAGCTGACCGAGGTGATCCGGGCGGCCAAGGCCAAGGGCGACAAGGGGCTGTTCAACAACAGCGCGCAGATCTGGAACCACAGCTTCTTCTGGCAATGCCTGTCGCCGGAGAAACAGACCCCCTCGGGCAAGCTCGCCGAGATGATCGCGTCGAGCTTCGGCACGCCCGAGACGCTGGTGAAGAAGCTGGTCGAGGAATCGACCAATCATTTCGCGAGCGGCTGGGGCTGGCTGGTGCTCGACGGCGACAAGCTCGGCGTCGGCTCGCTCCACGACGCCGACACGCCGGTGGCGCATGAGGGGATGGTGCCGCTGCTCACGCTCGATGTGTGGGAGCATGCCTATTATATCGACTATCGGAATGCCCGGCCGAAATATCTCGAGGCGGTGACGGCGAACCTGATCAACTGGGATTTCGTGGCGCGGAATCTGGATGGGCAGGGGATCAGCCGGGCGGATCAGGGGTGATCTAAATTCCCTCTCCCATTGGGAGAGGGAGGGAGCGCCGAAGGCGCGGAAGGGTGAGGACGATCCGTCACCCTCATCCTTCCCACCGCTTCGCGGCGGGCCCCTTCCTTCTCCCAAAGGGAGAAGGAGTTGGGACCATTCATCCGCCGTTCAAACGCCGGGCGGGATCGTCGCTTCATCTGCGGAGGAGACGTCCATGCGCGGTTACCTGTTTCTCGCCCCCTTGCTGCTGATCGCGAGCCCTGCTTCGGCGCAGTTCTGGGGTGGCCCTTCGGGTTCGGCGAGCATTTCGGGCGGGATGCCGCGGGGAATGCAGCCGGCGACCTGGACGCCGCCGAACCGCGAGACCGACCGGATCCGGCATGACATCCGCGACGGGCGCGAAAGCGGGCAGCTCAGCCGGCGCGAGGCGCGGCAGCTGCGGCGCGAATCCTGGCAGATCGACCGGCTGGAATCGCGCTATGGCCATGGTGGACTGAGCGATTCCGAGGCGGCGGAACTCGCGACACGGCGGCAGCTGCTGCGCGAGGATGTGTTCCGCAAGCGCAGCGGGTCCTGACCTCAGCCCTCGGGCGGGACCGGCGCGTCCTCGGGGCCTTCCAGCTGGAGCCCGTGCTTGAGCAGCATCGGGATGTTGCACGCCGCGAAGACGAGCGTCATCGGGATCACACCCCAGGTCTTGAAGGTCACCCAGCTGTCCCATGCGAGAAAATGGCGCGCGACCTCGTTGAGCACCGCCATCGCCGCGAAAAAGCCGGTCCAGTTGATCGTCAGCAGCCGCCAGCCCTTCTCCGAAAGCCCCGGATAGGCAGCCTCGAGCAGCATCTGGAGCAGCGGCTTGCGGGTGACGAGGCCGTAGCCGAGGATCACCGCGAACATCGCATAGACGATGGTCGGCTTGATCTGGATGAAGGTCTCGTCGCGGAAATAGAGGGTGAGGCTGCCGAACACGAGCACCACCGCGCCGGCGATCCACAGCATGGGCGAGACGTGGCGCGTCTTCCACCACGACACCGCCATCGCCACGAACATCGCGACCATGAAAGCGGCGGTGGCGGCAAGGATGCGCACGATCTGCGGCCCCGGCGCGAAGCTGTTCACCAGGAAGAACAGGATCAGCGGACCGTAATCGATGCCGATCCGGAGCAGGGGCGAGGGGGCGGGGGACGGGTTACTGGCCATGTGTCAGCTCTTCCACGCCCGCGATGATCCGCGCAACCTCGTTCGCGTCGAACGGGCGGAGATCATCGACTTTCTCGCCCACGCCGATCGCGTGGATCGGCAGGCCGTATTTCTCCGCCGCCGCGACGAGGACGCCGCCGCGCGCGGTGCCGTCGAGCTTGGTCATGACGAGGCCGGTGACGCCCGCCACTTCCTTGAACACCTCGATCTGGTTGAGCGCGTTCTGGCCGGTGGTGGCGTCGAGGACGAGCACCACGTCGTGCGGCGCTGCCGGATTGAGGCGGCCGAGCACGCGGCGGATCTTGGCGAGCTCGTCCATCAGCTCGCGCTTGTTCTGGAGGCGGCCGGCGGTGTCGACGATCAACACGTCGATGCCCTTCTCGGTCGCCTGCTTGACGGCTTCGTAGACGATCCCCGCCGCGTCGCCGCCCTCCGGGCCGGTGACGATCGGCACGCCGATCCGCTCGGCCCAGGTGCGCAGCTGGCCGATCGCGGCGGCGCGGAACGTGTCCCCGGCCGCCAGGATCACGCCATAGTCCTGCTCGAGGAACAGGTTGGCGAGCTTGGCGATGGTGGTGGTCTTGCCGCTGCCGTTGACGCCGATGACGAGAATCACCTGAGGGCGGGGGAAGGCATCGACCTGCAGCCGCTTGGCGACCGGGGCGAGCGTCTTGGCGATCTCGTCTGCGACGACGAGGCGAATGCCGAGCTCCTCCATCCCGCGTTCGAACTGGCCCTCGGCGAGGCGGGTGCGGATCTTGGCCGCGGTGCCGGGGCCGAGGTCCGAGGCGATCAGCGCCTCCTCGATCTCGTCGAGCTGCGCCTCGTCGAGGCGGCCGAGGCCGAGGCCCGCGAGGTTGCCGAGGAGCCGGTCCGAGGTGCGCTTGAACCCGCCGAGCAGGCGATCGTGCCAGCTGGTGCTCATGCGGGGGTTCCGAGGAGTTTGCCGTTTTCGATGCCGGTCACTTTAACACTCACGATCTTCCCAATCCCCGTTCGGGCCGAGCTTGTCGAAGCCCTGTCCTTTTCTTCGAAAGAAGAACAGCCCTTCGACAAGCTCAGGGCGAACGGGGGAGGGGTTAGCCTTGCTTCTGCGAAGTTGGGCGTGTGGCCGCGATCGCCGGGGCGTTCGATCAAGACCTGTTGCTCGGTGCCGACCAGGCTTGTGAGCCAAGTATCGCGGCGTTCGCTGGCAGCCTCGCGCAGCCGTGCGGCCCGGGCCTTGACCACTTCGGGCTCGACCTGCGGCATCTTCGCTGCCGGGGTGCCCGCGCGGGGCGAATAGGGGAAGATATGGGTGTGGACGAGGCCGCAATCGGCGATCAGCGCGAGCGTGTTGGCGAACATCGCCTCGGTTTCGGTGGGGAATCCGGCGATCAGGTCTGCACCGATCGCGATGCCGGGGCGCGCGGCCTTGAGGCGTTCGGCGAGGGCGACCGATTCGGCGCGGCTGTGGCGGCGCTTCATCCGCTTGAGGATCATGTCGTCGCCCGCCTGGAGCGAGAGATGGACGTGCGGCATCACCCGCGGCTCCTGCGTGAGCAGCGCGAACAGCCGGTCGTCGATCTCGATCCCGTCGAGCGAGGAGAGGCGGAGGCGCCGGAGCCGGGGCACGTGGCGCAGGACGCGCTCGACCAGCGTGCCGAGATCGGGGCGGCCGGGGAGGTCATGGCCGTAGCTGGTGAGGTCGACCCCGGTCAGCACCACTTCGGCATGGCTTTCGGCGAGCGTCGCGATCCGCTCGATCACCGCGCCCGCGGGCACCGAGCGGCTGTTCCCCCGGCCATAGGGGATCGCGCAGAAGGTGCAGCGATGGTCGCAGCCATTCTGCACCTCGACGAAGGCGCGGGCATGGGTCGAGAAGCTGGCGGCGAGATGCGGCGCGGTTTCGCGCACGGCCATGATGTCCTGGACGAGCACCGGGTCGGGCGCGGCCCAGGCAGCGGCGGCGAGCTTCTCGGCATTGCCGATCACGCGGTCGACCTCGGGCATCGCCGCGAATCCCGCCGGATCGATCTGCGCCGCGCAGCCCGTGACGATCAGCTCCGCTTCCGGCCGGTCGCGGCGTGCTCGGCGGATCGCCTTGCGGGTCGCCTTGACGGCTTCGTTGGTGACGGCACAACTATTCACCACGACCGTGTCACGCCCCGTCAGAAGCGTACGGATCGTTTCACTCTCGGCGAGGTTCAACCTGCACCCGAGGCTGACGATGTGAGGCGAGGAGGATGCCATTGGCCGGTGATCTAGGTGCGGACGCTGTCGATGTCCACGCGAAGGCCAAGGAAGTGCTCGGCTTCTGGTTCGATCTGCTGATGCCCGAGCAATGGTTTCGGGGATCGGCCTCGACCGATGAGGAGATCAGGGCGCTGTTCGGCCCCTTGCGCGACGCGGTGCTGGAAAGCGGCGCGGAGGGCTGGCGCGACGATCCCGAGACGCTGCTGGCGGCGGTGATCCTGCTCGACCAGTTCAGCCGTAACATCCATCGCGGGACGGCGGAGGCGTTCGCGGCGGACCCGCTGGCACAGGCGCTGACCTGCGAGGCGCTGGAGAAGGGATGGGACCTGGGCGTTCCGAAGGAGCGGCGGCAATTTCTCTATATGCCGCTGATGCACGCGGAGAATCCCGAGTTGCAGGCGCTGTGCCTGAGCAGCTTCGAAGCGCTGGGCGACGCGAGCAACTTCGAAGCGCTGGGCGACGCGAGCAACCTCGACTATGCCCGCGACCATGCCGAGGTGATCGACCGCTTCGGGCGGTTCCCGACGCGCAACGCGGCGCTGGGGCGGGACTCGACCGAAGCCGAGAAGGACTATCTCAACCAGCCAGGCGTTGGTTGGTAGCGGCCTCGGGGAGTTCGCCGGCCACCGGCTCGACGATCTCGACCGTCAGCGGTCCGCTGGCCTGCGGCTGCTGCAACAGCCGCCGTTCCGCCAGCATGCGGCGCACGCCGGTCACCGAGAGCGGCTTGCCGTAATACCAGCCCTGCGATTTGGCGATGCCGAGCGCGCGCAGGCGCTCCTCGATTGCGGCGTCCTCGACGCCCTCGGCGGTGACGGGCAGGTTGAGGCTCTCGCCCAGTCCCGCAATCGCCTTCACGATCGCGGCGCTATCGGCATTCTCGTTGAGCGACATGACGAAGCTCTTGTCGATCTTGATCCGGTCGAACGGAAGCGCACGCAGATGGGCCAGCGACGAATAGCCGGTGCCGAAATCGTCGAGCGCAAGGCGCGCGCCCTGGTTCTTGAGGCTGCCGACGATCGATTGCGCCAGCGCGAGATTGTCGAACAGCGAGCTTTCGGTGATCTCGATCTCGAGCCGGTTCGCGGGGAAGCCGGTTTCGGTGAGTACCTTGATGATCTTCTGCGCCAGCCAGGCGTCGCGCAGCTGCCAGGGCGAGATGTTGATCGACAGGCTCAGCGACGGGTCCCAATCGCGCGCGGCGATGAAGGACTGGCGCATGATCGACAGCGAAAGGTCCGCGATCATGCCGGTTTCCTCGGCGATCGGGATGAACAGGTCGGGGCTGATCAGCCCGCGCGTCGGATGCTCCCAGCGCGCCAGCACCTCGAAGCCGTGGAGGCGGCCGGTCTGCAGATCGACCTGCTGTTCGAAATAGGGAACGATCTCCTGCCGCGGGATCGCCATGCGCAGCCCGGACTCGAGCTCGTTGCGGACCTGAAGCTCGCGCTCCATCGACTGGTCGAACCAGGCATAGCGGTTCCGGCCCGATTTCTTCGCCTGGTACATGGCGATATCGGCCGAGCGCATCAGCGCGTCGATGCTCGCGCAATCGAAGTCCGAGCGCGCGATGCCGAGCGAGCACGAGATGTGGAGGTGCAGCCCCTCGGCCTCGAACGGCTGCGCCATGCGCGCGACGAGGCGTTCCGCAATGCGCTCGACCGTGTCGGGCTGTTGCGGGTCGAACAGGAAGCCGCACGAGAATTCGTCGCCGCCCAGCCGCGCCTGGAGCGCGATCGGCGGCATCGCCTGCGCGATCTCGACCGCGACCGCGCGGAGCAGCGCATCGCCCACGGCGTGGCCGTGCATGTCGTTGATCGTCTTGAAATGATCGAGATCGAGCATGATCAGCGCCATCGCCTTGCGGCGGCGATGCGCGCGGACGAACATGGCGGCACCCTCTTCCGCCAGGCTGCGGCGATTGAGGAAGCCGGTGAGCGGATCGCGCGACGCAAGCTGCTGCGCGCGTTCCTCGGCTGCGGTGCGGATGCGCACCTCCTGGCTGAGCGCACTGTGGCGGCGCCAGCCGAACAGGATCAGCGCGACGTTGAGTAGCAGCGCGATGACGAGCGTGCGGTCCGCGGGCGCGCCGCCCTCGAAATAATGCTGGAGCGTCGTCGAGAGCACCGAGCTGCCGGTGCCGACGAACATCAGGATCGCGGCGACGCTGATCGCGCCGGTCACGATATCCTGCTTGCCCTTGGCGGGCTGCGTGCTGACGTCTTCCTCGAGATCCAGCGCCATGCCGGAACGTCCCCCGATGCTTCGATAACGGGAGGGAAATCGCATGCCGAGGGTGTAGATCGCGTTAAACGCCTCCGGGATTTTACGGTAACCGGCGGGTTAACCCTGATCCCCCGCCCGGCGCCGCGCTCCTCCTCGAAAATGTCAGGTTGTGTTGACATCGATCGCGACTCGGCTTATGTAAGGTAATCCTGACAATTTGTCAGGACATAGTGACATGAGCGATGCGATGAAGAACCGTATCAAACTGCTGCGCACTGAGCGCGACTGGAGCCAGGCGGAGCTTGGCGGCCGGATCGGCGTGTCGCGCCAGGCCGTGATCGCGATCGAGGCGGGGAAGCATGACCCCTCGCTCGCGCTGAGCTTCCGCATCGCGCGGGTATTCGGTCTCACGATCGAGGAGATTTTCGATGACGGGGAGCAAGCCAATGGGTGAGGGCGAACGCGCCGAAGCAGTGCGCAAGCGGCGCACGGCGATCCTGTTCGCCGCCTCGATGGTGGTGGGGGTGGCGATGGTTGTCGGTACCGCGATCTTCAAGCAGGGGCACGGTCGGATCGCGCCGGGCTGGGCGATCGCGTTCGTGGGTCTGTATCTGCTGGCCGTGTTCGGCAGCTGGCGTTTTGCCTGCCGCGTTTCCGACGAAGTCGAGTTGCGCGCGAATGTCGGCGCGCTGGCGACGGGCGGCACCGCCTATGCGCTGGTCTATCCAAGCTGGTATTTCCTGTGGCGGGGCGGGCTGGTGCCCGAGCCCAGTCATGAGGCGCTGTTCGTGATCGCCTTCGTCGCGACCATGTCGGCCTATCTCTGGAAGCGATTCCGCTAACCCCTCCAACCTCGGAGAATAACCATGTTGAAGCTGCTGCGCAGCGCGGTTGCCGCGCTGACCCTTTTGCTCGTCCCCGTCACGCCGGCACCGGCGCAGACGATCCGCGACGTCGATCCGGCGTTGTGGGTGGTGAAGGACGCCGATACGACCCTCTATCTGTTCGGCACGGTGCATATGCTCAAGCCCGGGCTCGGCTGGTTCGACGATGGCGTTCGCGCCGCGTTCGACGCCAGCGACGAGCTGGCGATGGAGGTGATCGCCCCCAGCGATGCCGAGATGCAGGCGATCGTGATGCGGACCGCCTTCAATCGCGACGGCCCCACGCTGACGATGCGCCTGCCCGAGAACCGCCGGGCCGATTTCGCCCGCGCGCTGGGATCGATCGGAATGCCGCCCCAGGCGATGGACAAGGCCAAGCCCTGGTTCGCGGCGATGATGCTGGGCGCGATGCCGATGACCAGGCTGGGCTATGATCCGGCGCTGGGCGTCGAGCCGATCCTGACCGCGGCGGCGCGCGCGGGCGGCAAGCGGTTGGTCGGGCTCGAGACCCCCGAGGAGCAGTTCGGCATGTTCGATGCGGCGCCCGAAGAGGCGCAGATCGCCTATCTGCTGCGCGTGATCGATCAGATGGACAAGATCGCGCCGATGCTCGACGACATGCTCGGCCGCTGGTCGGCGGGCGACGCCGATGGGGTGGGGGAGCTGCTCAACCTCTCGCTGGCGGAGAGCCCGATGCTGGCGAAGCGGATCCTGTTCGATCGCAATGCGCGCTGGGCGGACTGGATCGAACAGCGGCTGAAGACGCCGGGCAAGGTCTTCTTCGCGGTCGGCGGCGGGCATCTGGGCGGGCCGGGCAATGTCCGTGCGCTGCTGGCCGCCAGGGGCATCTTCGCCCGGCGCGTCGCCTATTGAGGCGGGCAGATGCGGCGCGGCTTGCCCTTTGGCGGCCGCGCCGCTATGTGCCCCGCCTGAACGTTCCTGAGCGAACGCGATAGCATAGCGCCCACGGGTGCAGGCCGGCCGACGAGGTTTCGTCCGCCGGCTCGCTTTGCGTTTGGCGGAAACGACGTGATTTTGGAGTGAAACGGGTCTCATGTTCGAGAGTCTGAGCGAGCGGCTGGGCGGCGTCTTCGAGCGCCTGCGGGGCCGTGGCGCGCTCAACGAAGCCGATGTGCGGACCGCGATGCGCGAAGTCCGCGTCGCGCTGCTGGAGGCCGATGTCGCGCTTCCGGTGGCGCGCGACTTCGTCGAGAAGGTGACCGAGCAGGCGATCGGGCATCAGGTGCTGCGTTCGATCACGCCGGGGCAGCAGGTCGTCAAGATCGTCCATGATGCGCTGGTCGAGATGCTCGGGCCCGATACCGCCGAGCTCAATCTGGGCGTCACCCCGCCCGCGGTGATCATGCTGGTGGGCCTCCAGGGCTCGGGCAAGACGACCACGACGGCCAAGCTCGCCAAGCTGATCGGCAAGACCGAGGGCAAGAAGATCCTGATGGCGTCGCTCGACGTCAATCGGCCGAACGCGCAGGAGCAGCTGGCGGTGCTCGGCACCCAGACCGAGACGGCGACGCTGCCGATCGTGCCTGGCCAGCAGCCGATCGAGATCGCCCGGCGCGCGCTGAGCGCGGCCAAGCTGCAGGGCTATGACGTGGTCATGCTCGATACGGCGGGCCGCCTGCACGTCGATCAGGCGCTGATGGACGAGATGAAGGCGGTCGCGGATATCGCCCGCCCGCAGGAAATCCTGCTCGTCGTCGATGCGCTGACCGGCCAGGACGCCGTCAATGTCGCGTCGAGCTTCTCGGCGCAGGTGCCGCTGACCGGCGTGATCCTCACCCGCATGGACGGCGATGCGCGCGGCGGCGCGGCGCTGTCGATGCGCGCGGTGACCGGCAAGCCGATCAAGTTCGCCGGTATGGGCGAGAAGCTCGATGCGATCGAGCCGTTCCATCCCAAGCGCGTCGCGGGCCGCATCCTCGGCATGGGCGACGTCGTGTCGCTGGTCGAAAAGGCGGCGGCGTCGATCGAGCAGGAAGATGCCGAGCGGATGGCGGCGCGGCTCGCCAAGGGCCAGTTCGACATGAACGACCTGCGCGGCCAGCTCAAGCAGATGCGCAACATGGGCGGGATCGGCGCGCTTGCCGGCATGATCCCGGGCATGAAGAAGGCGCAGGCCGCGGCGGCCAATGTCGATGAGCGCATCCTGCTGCGCATGGACGCGATGATCACCTCGATGACGCCGAAGGAGCGCGCCAAGCCCGAGCTGATCAACGCCAAGCGCAAGATCCGCATCGCCAAGGGCTCGGGGACGACCGTTCAGGACGTCAACAAGCTTATGAAGATGCATCTCGAGATGCAGACCGCGATGAAGCGGCTCAAGAAGATGGGCGGGATGAAGGGCCTGATGTCGATGCTGGGCGGCGGTGGCGGTGCCGGCGGTATGGGGGGCATGGGCGGTGCCGGCGGGCCGGGTGGCCTGGGCGGCGCGGGCGGTCCCGATCTCGGCGACCTGATGGGCAAGATGGGCGGCGGGCTTCCGGGCATGCCGGGCCAGCCCAACCTGCCGCCTGGTTTCCAGAATTTCCTGAAAAAGAAATAACGTAACTCTGAACTCAGAACTCGAAGAAGGAAGAAGTAATGGCTCTCTCTATGCGTTTGTCGCGCGGCGGTTCGAAGAAGCGCCCCTATTACCGGATCGTCATTGCCGATGCGCGCAGCCCGCGTGACGGCAAGTTCATCGAGAAGATCGGGACCTATAACCCGCTCCTCGCCAAGGACTCGGCCGAGCGGATGAAGCTCGACACCGATCGCGCGAAATACTGGCTGGGCGTCGGCGCGCAGCCGACCGACCGCGTCGCCCGCTTCCTCGACGTACTGGGTGTCAAGGAGCGCGCCGCCAAGAACAATCCGAACAAGGGCAAGCCCGGCGAGAAGGCCACCGAGCGTGCGGAAGAGCGCGCCGAGAAGGCGAAGGCCGCCGAGGAAGCGGCCGCCGAGGCCGCTGCCGCCCCGGCGCCGGAGCCCGAGCCCGCCCCTGAGCCTGTTGCCGAGGAGGCTCCCGCCGAGGAGACCGTCCACGCCGCCGAGACCGCCGAGGAGGCCGAGACCGTCGAGGTGATCGCCGAGGCCGTCGAGGCCGCGACCGAAGCGCCGACTCCCGAGGCCGAAGCGGTCGTCGAGGAAATTGCCGAGCAGACCCCGCCGGTGGAAGTGGCCGCCGAGGAAGCTACGGCCGCCGAGGAAGCTGCTCCGGCCGCTGAAGAGGCTGCCGCCGAAGCCCCCGCCGCCGAGGGCGAGACCGAGGAAAAGGCCGAGGGTTGATCCCTTCGCTCCCCTCCCGTTCGCGGGAGGGGGGCTACGGCGCGCGATTCCGTTACAACTGAAACTAATTTGATCCGGACACGGAACAGAAATATTACGCCGGCGTTAACCCGCGCATTGGCCTAGCCAGGTCGTGTAAAAAGGGGTCGGTGCCGGTCGCGCGCGCATTGAATTCCGGCGTTTCACTTTCCCAAATTGCTCAAGCCAGCCCCGTGCATTTTCGCGCGCGCGGACGGCTGGATTAAAAGCCGTGGCTGGGCCGTTCCCTTCTGAGAAAGGAGACACGCCCATGAGTAATCCGAAAATCGCCCGCATCGCTGCGGACTCCCTGCCCCTGATCGTCGACGGCGACAGCATCGCCGCCATGGGGCAATCCGGCTTCAATCCCATCCTCTCCAATCAACTCCTCGACACCGTCCCCGGCGACACCAGCACCACCGCGACCCTCACCGTCGACGCCGCTCCCACCATCTCGGGGATCGACACGATCGGTGACCAGGATTTCTACGCGGTCACCCTCACCGCGGGGCACACCTACAATATCGGCATGTTCGGTTATCTGCCGCAGGGGCCGGGCGATCCGGTCGGGCCGAACGGCGTCCCGCTGCTCGACAGCTTCATCGAGCTCTATGACGCGGGCGGCAACCTGATCACCAGCGCGGATGGCGGCGCGGACACGGTGTTCAACTCCGCCAATTCTGGGTTCGACGCGCTGCTGACCTTCAGCGTGACGACCACCGGCACCTATTATATCAACGCCCGCGCCTTCGATAATGTCGCGCAGGACGGCGACAATGGCGACATGGTCGGCGATTATGGCGTCTATGTGCAGGACGTGACGGGCGACGACTCGCTCTACACCCCCTATTACGACGCCAACAGCCCGCTCTACGCGATCGACTGGGGCACGCAGGTCGACGGGACCGCGCGCAATCCCGACGGGGTCGAGACCGGGCACGTCACCGGCGATCCGCAGGGCACCCCGGCCAACCCCTGGGGCTATAGCCAGCCCGGCAAGAACGTCATCACCATCTATTTCGCCAAGGCGGGTGACGCCTTTGTCAGCAACGATCCGACCAATCCCGGCCTGCCCCCCGCGACGATCACCGCGACCGGCGTCCAGCAGTTCGAGCATGACGCGGTGATGACTGCGCTCGGCGAATTCTCGAAGGTTGCCGATGTCGTCTATGTCGAGGTGCAGGACCGCGCCCAGGCCAATTTCATCTACACCAGCTATCAGGGCACGCCGGGGCCCGGCGTCTCGCTGCTCGGATCGATGAGCCCGCCGGGCGAGAGCGACGAAGGCCTCGCCCAGTTCAACTCGGGCGATTATCGCTGGAACGCGACCGACCTGCAGCAGGGCGGCTTCTCGTTCGTCACGCTGATCCATGAGTTCGGCCATGGCCATGGCCTCGCCCATCCGCACGACAATGGCGGGCATTCGGGGATCATGCACGGCGTCGAGCCCGAAGGCGCGGGCGTCGCCGACTATACCACCGGCGACTATCACCTGAACCAGGGCGTCTTCACGATGATGTCGTACGAGGATGGCTGGCAGGACAGCCCCTATGGCAATGCGCCGACCGATGTCGGCTATGGCTATCTGGGCGGGCTGATGGCGTTCGATATCGCCGCGATCCAGGACAAATATGGCGTCAACGAGAACTGGGCGACCGGCAACGACGTCTACACGCTCAAGGACGTCAACGCCGCGGGCACCTATTACACCTCGATCTGGGACGCGGGCGGCAACGACACGATCACCTATGGCGGTTCGCGCGACGCCAATATCGATCTGCGCCCCGCGACGCTGCAATATGAGGAAGGCGGCGGCGGTCGCGTCTCCTATGCATACGGCATCTTCGGCGGCTACACGATCGCCAATGGCGTGGTGATCGAGAACGCCACCGGCGGCGCGGGCAACGACACGCTGACCGGCAACGATGCCGCGAACACGCTGATCGGCAACGCCGGGAACGACGTGCTCGATGGCGGCGCGGGGAACGACAATCTCCGCGGCGGGCTCGGCGACGACACTTACTATGTCGAGGGCAACAGCGACACCGTCTACGAGAGTTCGGGGCAGGGCACCGATACGGTGTTCAGCTCAGGCAGCTTCTCGATGGCCGGTATCTATGTCGAGAACCTGACCCTCACCGGCACCGCCGACATCAACGGCACCGGCACGGGCTATGCCAATGTCATCACCGGCAACTCGGGGAACAACATCCTCGATGGCGGCGGCGGCGCGGATACGCTGACCGGCGGGCTCGGCGACGACACCTATGTGATCGACCAGGCCGGCGACGTGATCGTCGAGAACGCCAATGAGGGTCACGACACCGTCCGCAGCGCGATCAGCTACTCGCTCATCGGCACCAACATCGAGGATCTGGCGCTGACCGGCAGCGCCGCGATCAACGGCACCGGCACCGATGGCGACAACCGTCTGACCGGCAATAGCGGCGCCAACACCCTTACCGGCAATGGCGGCAACGACATTCTCGACAGCGGCGCGGGGAACGACAATCTCCGCGGCGGGCTCGGCGATGACAGCTACTATGTCGAGGGCAATAACGACACGATCTACGAATCGGCAGGGCAGGGCACCGACACGGTGTTCAGCTCGGGCACCTTCTCGATGGCCGGCATCTATGTCGAGAATCTCGTGCTCACCGGGACCGCCGACATCAACGGCACCGGCACCGGCTATGCCAATGTCATGACCGGCAATTCGGGCATCAACACGCTCAGTGGCGGTGGCGGAAACGACAGCCTGCATGGCGGTCTCGGCAACGACGTCCTGATCGGGGGCGCGGGCCAGGACAGCTATTATTTCGAAACGTTGGCGGGCGCGAGCAACTGGGACGATCTCCAGGACTTCTCGCACGCCGAGGATTCGATCTATCTCGACCGCGACGTCTTCACCGGGATCGGTGCGGATGGTGCGCTCGACGCGGGTGCTTTCCGCGCTGGCGCGCTGGCCGTCGATGCCGATGACCGCATCCTTTACGACAGCACCACCGGCAATATCTACTATGATGCCGATGGCTCGGGCGCGGGCGCGGCGGTGCTGTTCGCGCATGTCGCGTCGGGGACGGTGGTGGACCACACCGACTTCTTCGGCTTCTGATCCGCTTGCGAGCGGAGGTTCAGGCGGGCATGGGGCTACCCATGTCCGCCGACCAGACCAAGCCTGTCACCCTTGCCGTCGTCATCGGCGCGCATGGGGTGACGGGCGAGGTTCGTTTGAAGGTCTTCGCCGAGGATCTGGAAGCGCATCGCAGCTTCAACGGTGGCGCGCTCACGCTCAAATCGCTCCGCCCGGGCAATAACGGCGCGATCGCGCGCTTCGCCGAGATCCCCGACCGCAACGCCGCCGAGGCGCTGCGCGGCACCGAACTGACCGTGCCGCGAACCAGCCTCCCGCCGCTTGGCGAGGGCGAATATTATCATGTCGACCTGCTCGGCCTGCCCGCGGTTTCGGCGGGCGGAGACGCGCTCGGCACCGTGGTGGCGATCGACAATTTCGGCGCGGGCGACGTGATCGAGATCGAACGCCCGGACAAGAAACGCTTCATGGTGCCGATGCGGCCCGAGGCGGTGCCCGAATGGGATGGCGAGCGGCTGGTGGTGGCGGACGATTTCGTGGAAGGATGACCGTCATCAAACGGTAATACCTACTGTGCTAGTAGGAAATATAGATGAGCACGACTCCTGGTCTGCCTGCATCGACTGAAGGCCACCCGGTCTGGCTGGCACTCTCCGACTATTCGATTGGTCCCGAGGACGCGGCGCTCTCCTTCGCGGAGCGGCTCGCGCGCGAGAATGGCTGGCGGCCGGAACGCGCGGCGCGGGTGATCGAGGAATATAAGCGCTTTGCCTTCCTGGCGGCGACGGGCGGGCAGGAGGTGACGCCCTCCGACCCTGTCGACCAGGCCTGGCACCTGCATCTCACCTACACCCGCGACTATTGGGACCGCTTCTGCCCGGACGTGCTCGGCTGCAAGCTTCACCACGGGCCCACTGCTGGCGGAGGCGATGAGCGGCAGCGCCATTTTGAGCAATATGCCCACACGCTCAAGGCCTATGAAGCGGCATTCGGATCGCCCGCCCCCGCCGATATCTGGCCCGAGGCGGCGGACCTGCTGATCCATGCCCCCAAGGCGCGCCGCGTGCACCCGCGCGACGCGGTCATTCTTCCCCGATCTTCGGTTTGGGCGCTGGCGGCGATCGCCGCTGCACTCCTGTTGGCGTATTGGATGTTTCTCAGAGGAGCATAAGGCCATGTCCCCCTTCGATCTGACCGGAGGACCCTTTCTTCAGCTCTACGCAGTCCTGTTCGCGCTCGCCTTCATCGCCGGGCTGATCATCCCGGGCTGGCTGCGGCCCGAGGGTAATCGCCCGCGCGCGGTGGGCGTCGATGAACTCGCCTGGCTCGCCGGCGGGCGGACGCGCTTCGCCGACGCGCTGGTCGCGCGGCTGCTTAGCCGCCGCGCGCTGTCGATTACCGGCGGCAACCGCTTCGCTCCCGAACGGGGTGTCGCCGCGGAAAACGCCGCCGAGCGCAGCGTGCTCGCGCTCACGCCGGCGGCGCCCTGGGGCACGATCGAGCGCACGCTCCGGCCGCATGGCGAGGCCATCCAGGAGCGGCTGGTGGCGTCCGGCCTGCTGATGGATGGCGGCACGACGCTCCAGATGCGTTTCTGGCAGACCTTGCCCTATCTGCTGCTGATCGGCTTCGGCGCGATCAAGCTCGATGTCGGCCTGGCTCGCGGCAAGCCGATCGGCTTCCTCGCCATCTTCCTGACCGTCACCGCGATCTTCGCGCTGGTCCGCTTCCTCGCGGTCGACCGCAAGACGCACGGGGGCAGGGAAGCCCTGGCAGAGGCCCGCTCGGAGGCCGACAGGCTCCGGCGCGCCCCCGCGACCGACGAGACCGACATGGCGGTGGCGCTGTTCGGCACCGCCGTGCTCGCGGGATCGAGCTGGGCCCCTTTCCACCAGATGCGCAGCGCGAGTTCGAGTGGCGACGGCGGCGCGAGCAGCGGAAGCGATGGCGGGGGCGGCTGCGGCGGTGGTGGCGGCGGCGGCGGTTGCGGAGGCTGTGGCGGGAGCTGAACTAGCCTCGCCACCCCTGCTTCGCCTATGGGCTGCGAATGACCTTCGCCGCCACCGTCCTCACCCTCTATCCGGAGATGTTCCCCGGCCCGCTCGGCGTATCGCTGGCGGGCAGGGCGATGCGCGAGGGGGTCTGGAGCCTCGACACCGTCCAGATCCGCGATTTCGCGACCGACAAGCATCGCTCGGTCGACGATACCCCCGCGGGTGGCGGAGCCGGAATGGTGATGCGCGCCGACGTGCTGGCTGCCGCGCTCGACAGCGTGCCCGCGGGGCGCCCCGTGCTGGCGATGAGCCCGCGCGGCAAGACCCTCACCCAGGCGCGCGTCCGCGAACTGGCCGGGGGTCCCGGCGTCACCATCCTGTGCGGCAGGTTCGAGGGTTTCGACGAGCGAATCTTCGAGGGCCGCGACGTCGAACCCGTCTCGATCGGCGACTATATCCTCTCGGGCGGGGAGATGGCGGCGCTGACGCTGCTAGACGCTTGCATTCGGCTGCTTCCCGGCGTAATGGGCGCGCCTTCCAGCGGCATGGACGAGAGCTTCGAAACGGGGCTGCTCGAATATCCGCATTATACCCGACCTGTTGAATGGGAAGGGCGCACGATCCCCGAGGTGCTGCGATCGGGGGATCATGCGAGGATCGACGCCTGGCGAAAGCTGCAGGCGGAGACCGATACACGGCTAAGGAGGCCGGACCTTTGGGAGCGCCACGAGGGCGCTCGGGTCAAGTCTCCCTCTGGCGCGCGGCGACGAAACAAGGACGAATGACATGAACGTCATCCAGACGCTCGAAGCCGAGCAGATTGCCAAGTTCAACGAATCGAAGAAGATTCCGGAATTCCGCCCGGGCGACACCGTCCGCGTCGGCGTGAAGGTGATCGAAGGCGAGCGCACCCGCGTCCAGAATTACGAAGGCGTGTGCATCGCGCGCTCGAGCAAGGGCATGGGCAGCAACTTCACCGTCCGCAAGATTTCGTTCGGCGAGGGCGTCGAGCGCGTCTTCCCGCTCTATTCGCCGAACATCGAGTCGATCGAAGTCGTCCGCAAGGGCGTCGTCCGTCGCGCCAAGCTCTATTATCTGCGCGGCCGCACCGGCAAGTCGGCCCGCATCGCCGAGCGCCGCGACGCGCGCCCGACTGAGGTTGACGCCGCCGAATAAGCCCGCTTCGTACGAGGTAAAGGAAGGGCGCGGGAGCTTCGGTTCCCGCGCCCTTTTCCTAATTCGTGGCTTCTAATCCGCCGCCTCGAGTTCATGCTTCAAATGGCTCGCCCGGTCGTGCCCGCGCACCACCGATTCATACGCCCGGCGGATCACCGCGAGCGTTTCGGGCGAGGTGATGCCGTCGTTTAGCGCGCGCTCATATTCCTCCTTGAGATAATCCTCGCCGCGCTCGACCTCTTTCACCAGCGCAGCATCGCCGCCGCCGAGTGCGTGGCGCAGGTCTTCCCAGCGGCGATGGATCGTCGCGGCGGTCGAGCCGTAATCGGCGGGGGTCCCGCCGAGCGCGCGGCTTTGCTCCTGGAGCAGTTCGACCACGCCGCGCCGCTCGCCCGCCATCGCGCGGAAGAAACCGGCATAGCGCCGGGCATCGGCATGCTCGGCGCTGTGTTCATAGCCCTTGATGCTGTCGATCGTGGTGATGATCAGGTCGTCGAGTTTGCCGGTATCGTGCATGGTGGACATGGCCCATCTCCTGTCTGGGTTTGACCGGAGAACGAGCGGGGCAGGGCGGGGTTGCTGGCTAACGCCCGGTAACCATTTGATTCATTTGGGTGGGCGCAGGCCCGCCACGCGTTCCGCGACCGGCGCGATCGGCGGCAGGCCGTTTTCCGGCCGGTCGAGATAGAAATAGGCGACTGCGGAAACATCGTCGCTGCGGTAGAAATCGACCCAGCCATCGGGCTGCTGCGCCAGCGGCGCCGGCTTGTCATAGTCGAGCAGCTTGACGAAGGCGGCGCGGTTGCCCGCCGCGATATTGACCGGGACCAGCGGCACGCCCGCCGCCATCATCCGCATCACATCCGCCTTTTGCGCACCGCCCATCTGCGGGAGCGCGACGCGGAGATCGCGGTTGAAGAAGATCGGATCGGGAATGTGGAAGCGATAGAAGCTCCATCGCCCCCGATCGGCATCGGCGATCAGCGAACCCTGGAAGCGGCCGACATAGCTTCCCTGTTCCCAGCCGCTGCCGATATAATCCTCGGTACCAGTGCCGATCAGCGTGGGCAGGTCGCGGTCGCCGTCGAGGAAGATCTTCATCTCGCCTTCGCCCCACCAGGTCTTGCCATAGGCCGGATTGGTGAAGACTGTGACCGTCGCGCCCAGGAAGCGGCCGCGCCCGGTGATGCGGGGAAGGATCGCGAAAGGCTCGCCCAGCCTGGTGGCGCGATCGCGGCTCCACCAGGCGTGGAAGTAAAGGGTGTCGGGGGCGACGCGTTTCAACCGGCGGAAATCGACATCGTAGAAGAGCAGCATCACCTCGCTCGCGCCGTCATTGGTGAGGACGATGCGCGCGCCCTTGCGGAAGGGCATGGGGATATAGGAGACGAACGAGCGGCCCTCGGGGCTGGCGAAGAGCGCGGTTTCCATCCGCACCATCTCGCCCGCACCGCCGAGGAAGAAATCGCCGAGCGGCGCGGAGACTGCAGGGGTCCTGGCCCCGTCCCACCAGATTTCGAGCCGGAGCGAACGCAGCACTTCGGGGGTGCGGAACAGGGTGGTCAGCCACATCCGGTCGATGACGCCGGGGCCCTTGATGTCTGCGAGGACGAGCGAGCCGCCCGCGGGGATCGTCTCGAATGGATGCCCCTTGGCGCCGCGATTTTCGCGCCCGCCCGCGCCGGGCTCGGCATTGGGGTTTTCGGGGCTGGCCCAGCGCGGCGCCTGATCGGGCTGATGCTGGTAGAGCGGCACCTCCTGCGTGATCGCGGCGGCAGGCAACAGCAGCGCACAGAGCGCCGCAACCAGCGCCCCTGCGACGCCGCGCCGGTCAGCCACAGACGGCGGCGATCTTGAGCCCGCCAAGCGATTCGGGTGCGGCGGCGATCCAGTCGATCTCGCCCTCGGCCCAATCGAAGCTGGCGAGCACGCTGTCGTCCGCCGCATAGAGCGTCACCTTGCGCAGCCGCACCGCGCGCTTCCGGCAGTCATAATTCTCTTCATAGACGCGGCGCACCACGCCCTTCTGGATGCCGTCGCCGACATAATCGGTGCGGCTGGTGGCGTTTCGCATATCGCCCTGAATCACGGTCGATGCCTGATCGATATAATAGCTGCCCTTGGAATCGCTCGTGACGAGTTTCCAGCCGGCCTGGGCCAGCGCGGGTCCGGCGATGAGGAGGCACAGCGCCAGCGCGGCGATGCGGGCGCAGAAACGGACAGGGGTCAGCGGCATGGCAGGTCCTCCTCCCGGGACCGGAAGCATATGGCATGCCCGCGGCGCGTCAAGCGGACGACAGCGTTGTCGTTCGCCGTGCGCGGGCGTAGGATGCCCGCGCGACCGGCCACAGATGCCGGCGCGTTGCGAGAGGAGGGGCGGATGATCCGGAATCGTCGTTCGAGGCTTGCCGCATGGTTCGCGCTGCTGCTGCTGGTGCCGCCGCTTCCGGTCGCCGCCCGGCCCGCGGCGCCCGACAGGCCCTGGATGGACCGGAACCTCGATCCGGACCAGCGCGCGCGGCTGCTGATGGCGGCGATGACGACCGAGGAGAAGCTGACCCTCGTCCATGGACCGATGGGCCGCCCGCGGCTTGGCATCGCCCCGCCCGAGCGTGCGCTGGGATCCGCGGGGTTCATCTTCGGCATTCCGCGGCTCGGCATTCCCGACTTGCAGGAGGCCGATGCCAGCGTGGGCGTGACCAATCCCGGCAATGTCCGTCCGGGCGACGGCGCCACCGCCTTTCCCGCGACGATCGCGCTGGCGTCGAGCTGGAACCGCACGCTCGCTTATTCGGGCGGCGCGGCGCTCGGCGACGAGAGCTGGCGCAAGGGGTTCAACGTGCTGCTCGCGGGCGGCACCAACCTGGTGCGCGAGCCGCGCAACGGGCGGAACTTCGAATATATGGGCGAGGACCCGTTGCTCGCGGGTTCGCTCGTCGGCGATCATATCCGCGGCATCCAGAGCCAGAATGTCGTCTCGACGATCAAGCATTTCGCCTTCAACAATCAGGAGACGGCGCGCTTCTCGGTCGATGTGCAGATCGGTGACGCCGCGGCGCGCGAGAGCGACCTGCTCGCATTCGAGCTGGCGATCGAAGGCGGCAAGCCGGGTTCGGTGATGTGCGCCTACCAGCTCGTGGACGGGCGCTATTCCTGCGAGAATGACTGGTTGCTCAATCAAATTCTGCGCAAGGATTGGGGCTATCCGGGCTGGGTGATGTCCGATTGGGGCGCGGTGCATTCGACCGAGGCGGCGCTGAACGGGCTCGATCAGGAATCGGGCGAGCAGCTCGACCGGCAGGTCTATTTCGGCCAGCCGCTGACCGACGCGGTGGCGAAGGACCCGAAGTACCGCGCGCAGCTCGACCTGATGGTCCACCGCATCCTGCGCAGCCTGTTCGCGACGGGCGTGATGGACCGCCCCGCGACGCGCTCGCCGATCGACTATGCCGCCAATAGCCGGGTGTCGCAGTCGATCGCCGAGGAGGGGAGCGTGCTGCTCAAGAACGAGGGTGGGCTGCTGCCGCTCGCGGGCGTGAAGAAGGTTGCGGTGATCGGGGGCAATGCCCAGTTCGGCGTGCCTTCGGGCGGCGGCTCGGCCAATACCACCGCGATCGAGGGGCCGGGGCTGCAGATCCCGGTAATGGGCTGGGGCACGCTCGGCTCGCCGCGGCTGATGGTGTTCCATCCCTCCTCGCCGCTCGAAGCGCTCAGGGAGGCGATGCCGGGGGTCGAGTTCGTCGTGAACAATGGCGACTATCCGTCGAGCGCGGCGATCGCCGCCAAGGATGCGGACGTGGCGATCGTGTTCGCGACGCAGTGGACGACCGAAAGCTACGACGTGCCCGACCTCACCTTGCCGCACGGGCAGGACGCGCTGATCGCGGCGGTGGCGGCGGCCAATCCGAAAACGGTGGTGGTGCTCGAGACCGGCGGGCCGGTGACGATGCCGTGGCTGGGCCAGGTCAGCGCGGTGCTCGAGGCCTGGTATGCGGGCAATCGCGGCGGGCCGGCGATCGCCAATCTGCTGACCGGGCGGGTCAATCCTTCGGGCCGGCTGGCGGTGAGCTTTCCGGTGAGCGAGGCGCAGCTTCCCCGGCCGTCGCTGACGGGGTGGGGGACCTCGGCGGACCGGCCGTCCAACTATGATCACCCGATCCCGCTGCCCTATGCCGAGGGGGCGGACGTCGGCTATCGCTGGTATGCGCGCAAGGGGCTGACGCCGCTCTTCCCGTTCGGGCACGGGCTTTCCTACACCAGCTTCGCCTATTCGGATCTTGAGGTGCGCGGGGGCAGGACGCTCGAGGTCTCGTTCACGGTGTGCAACACGGGCGAGCGGACAGGGGCGGATGTGCCGCAGGTCTATCTCACCAGCATCGCGGGCAGCCCCGAACCGCGGCTGATCGGATTCGACAAGGTCCGGCTGGCACCGGGTGAGACGCGACGCGTGACCGTCACGGCAGACCCGCGCCTGCTCGCCCATTTCGACGAAAAGGGGCATCGCTGGCGGGTGGCTGGGGGGAGTTACGGCGTCGCGGTTGGCGCCTCGTCGGCGAGCTTTTCGTTGACCGGGAGCGGGGCGGTGACGGCGGGGTTCGTGAAGCCGTGAACTCATCCTCCCCCGCCGGGGGGAGGTGTCAGCGAAGCTGACGGAGGGGGAGGGCGGCGGCCACATCTGCTTCGGGTCCTCCCCTTCCGACGCCTTCGGCGCCACCTCCCCCTGGCGGGGGAGGATTGGAGTCAGTCGTAACTCACCACCTCGAACTCGGTCCCGTCATGATCGAGGAAATAGAAGCGCCGCCCGGGCTCGTAGTCGCCATGGCTGAACGGCGTCAGCCCGGCCACGACCACCTTCGCCTCCAGCGCGTCGAGATCGTCGACGACGATCCCGACATGGTTGAGCGGCTGGCCCTTGCGGAACTTCGCGTCCGGCGTCCCGGCGCCGTCATGCGTGTAGAAGGCGAGGTAGAAGCGGTCGTCGCCGACATGGACGGTATGCCCGCCGAGCAGCGACGGACCCTGCCAGCGGACATGCCAGCCGAACAGGCCGATCATCAGCGCCGCGGCGCGATCCGGGTCGCGCACGGTGATGTTCACATGTTCGATGAAGGGGGCGGTCATAAGCATGTTCCTCGTGCGATTCGGGTCATGCTTGTGGCTGCTACAACCTCAAGCTAAGTTGAGGTCAAGCTGTTTCGGGAGGCAATGTGAAGCGCGGCGACGAACTGATGACGATCGGCGATCTGGCGGCGCGCACGGGGATGAGCGTTTCGGCGATCCGCTTCTATGAAGCGAAGGGCCTGGTGCAGCCCTTCCGCACATCTGGGGGGCAGCGGCGTTTCCTGCGTTCGGACATCCGCCGCCTTTCCTTCGCGCTGATCGCGCAGCAACTGGGGCTGACGCTGCCGCAGATCGCCGGCGAGCTGGCTGGGCTCCCCCAGGGCCGCACCCCGACCCAGGCGGACTGGAAACGGATCAGCAAGGGCATCCACCGTATCCTCGACGCCCGCATCGCCGAGCTCAAGCGCACCCGCGACGTGCTCGACAATTGCATCGGCTGCGGCTGCCTGTCGCTCAAGCGCTGTGCGCTCTACAATCCCGACGACAAGGCGGGGAAAGCGGGGGCGGGGCCGCGCTTCGTGATCGCCAGGCGCAAGGACTAGCCCGTGGCTTTGATCTCCACGGCGCAGACGGCATCGAGCTTGGCCTCGCCCATCGAGCCCGGCTCCACGGCCTTCCATTCGGATTGATCCGCGGCGAGCGACATGGTTCGCAGGACCTTGCCGTCGCGGCCATAGGCGACTGAACCCCGGGTGCGGAGCCTGCGACCGCCGCAGTCATAGTCCTCCAGCGCCCTGCGCAAACTCACATCGCCCCCGCTGACCTTGCTATAGTCGGTTCGGGTCCAGGCCTGCCGATAGCCGTCCATCTCGCGGACCGAGTCCCGATCGAGCGAGAAGACTACGCCATTCTCGGCTTCGGAGATGAGCACCCAGTCTTCGCCCGGCATCGCCGGCGAAAGCGCAAGGGTAAGTGTTGCGGCGGCGAGGGCTAACATCGGGGGTTCTCCGGCTGTGGCGGCGCCAGTCTTCCCAGCAATCCCGACGGCAATAAGGCGGTTCCGCGGCTTTACCCTTCGGCATTTGCCCGCAATAACGTCCGCCAATTGGAGGATGCGAATGTGGAAGTGGATCGCGGGGTTTGCGTTGGCGATGGCGGGGCTCGTGCCCGTGGCTGAGGCGCAGGTGGCGCCGCTGACGCTCGAGCGCGTATTCGCGAGCCCCGATATCCAGGGCCCGGCGCCGCGCGCGATGAAGCTTTCGCCCGACGGCAAATGGCTGACCGTGCTGCGCAACCGCGCCGACGAGAAGGAGCGGTTCGACCTGTGGGCGATGGACACCGGCACCGGCCAGTGGCGGATGCTGGTCGATTCGAAGAAGGTCGGATCGGGCGCCGAAATGTCCGAGGCCGAGAAGATGCAGATGGAGCGCGCCCGGCTCGGCGGCACGCGCGGCATCATCGCCTATGAATGGGCGCCCGACAGCCAGTCGATCCTCGTGCCCCTGGAAGGCGAACTCTATCTCGCCGAACTCGACGGCAGCGCCGAGAAGCTCCCCGCCGATGCGGGTGCCAAGCTCAACCCGGCGGTGAGCCCGGGCGGTGGCTATGTGAGCTTCGTCAGCGACCAGAACCTGGTGGTGATGGAGACCGGCGGTGCGCGGAAGAAGTGGCACGTGACCAGCGACGGCGCGGGCACGGTCCATTGGGGCGAGGCCGAATTCGTCGCGCAGGAGGAGATGGCCCGCACCAACGGCTATTGGTGGTCCCCCGACGACAGGCACATCGCGGTCGAGCGGTTCGACGAGGCGCCGGTGGGGATCGTCACCCGCACCGCGATCGGCGCGGAGACGACCAAGGTCTATCAGCAGCGCTATCCCAAGGCGGGCACCGCCAACGCGCTGGTCGAGCTGTGGATCATGGATCCGCTCGGGCAGAACAAGGTCAAGGTCGATCTCGGCAGCGATCCCGACATCTATCTCGCCCGCGTCAAATGGGCGCCCGACGGCAAGGCGCTTTACGTCCAGCGGCAGAACCGCGATCAGACCGTGCTGGATCTGCTCAAGGTCGATCCGGCCACCGGCAGGTCGGAGATCGTCTTCACCGAAAAGGCCGCCGACAAGAGCTGGGTCAACCTCTCCACCGCCTTCACTCCGCTCAAGGACGGCAGCCTGATCTGGTGGTCCGAACGCGACGGGCACGGCCATCTCTATCATGTCGCCAAGGGCAAATGGACCCAGCTGACCAAGGGCGACTGGGAAGTCGCCGAGGTGGACGGGATCGACCAGAAGAGGGGCGTCGTCTACTTCACCGGCAACAAGGACGGCGTGCTCGAGCGGCATCTCTATTCGGTGAGCCTGAAGGGCGGCGCGGTGACGCGGCTGACCGAGCTGGGCTGGTACAATCTCGTGACGATGGACACCGCCGCGACGCGCGCGATCGTCACCCGATCCAATCCCGATCAGCCGCCCCAGGTCTATCTGGCCGATACCAAGGGCAAGCGCATCGCCTGGGTGGAGGAGAATGACGTGCGCAAGCCCGATCATCCCTATCACCCCTATCTCGCCAGCCATCAGGAACGGACCTTCGGCACGATCAAGGCGGCGGACGGCACCGAGCTCTATTGGGAGATGATCAAGCCCAGGATGGAGCCGGGGAAACGCTACCCCGTCTTCTTCCAGCATTATGGCGGCCCCCATGCGCAGCAGGTCGCACGCAAATGGGGCGGGGCGCTCCAGCAATATATCGTCGGCAAGGGCTATATCTGGTTCCAGATCGACAATCGCGGATCGGCCAATCGCGGCAAGAAGTTCGAGGATGCGCTCTGGCACGCGATGGGGTCGGTCGAGGTCGAGGATCAGCTTGCGGGCGCTGCCTTCCTCAAGACGCTCGATTTCGTCGATGGCGGCCGGATCGCGACCTATGGCTGGTCGTACGGCGGATATATGACGCTCAAGCTGCTCGAAGCCGCGCCGGGCGTGTTCGCCGCCGGCATCGCGGGCGCTCCGGTGAGCAAATGGGAGCTGTACGACACCCATTATACCGAGCGATACATGGGCGATCCGCGGCTGGTGCCGGACGCCTACAAGGCCTCGAACACGGTCGAGAATGCGCTTCGCATCCGCGATCCGCTGCTGCTGATCCACGGCATGGCCGACGACAATGTCGTGCTCGAACATTCGACGGTGATGATGGGGCGGATGCAGGCCGGCGGGGTGCCGTTCCAGGTGATGCTCTATCCGGGGCAGACGCACCGCGTGGGCGGGCCGGGGATCAGCGTCCATCTGTGGGAGACGATCTTCGCGTTCCTCGACCGGAGCATGGGGAAGCGTTAGCGGGCCGGGCCAGCACGGCAAGGCGCGCGGCGCGGTCGGACTGGGCCTGCGCGTGGACCGGTCGGGGTCAAAATCGGCTCTCGGAAAAAAGATTTAGGCCCGGAAGCGTCACCGGGGGGGGGGAGGGTTGACGCTTCCGGGCCCATGTCTTGGATAGCGAGAGCGGGGGGGCAAAAGGTCACTATCCGAGGTGTAAAATGCACAAGGAAGCCCTCGGTTCCCGCTCGTTCAAAAAATTTTTCAAATATTTTTTGAGGGCGTTCAGGGCCGTCCATTGACCGCGATCGCCGCCTCATAGGCGCCCGTCAGCGGATCATGGTGCAGCTGGGTGCGCAGCTGCCGCGCCAGCCCGCCCATCACCCGGCCATAGCGGTTGGCGACCAGGCCGACCAGCTCGGGGCTGTCGCACAAGGCGGGCGAGACCACCCGCAGCACGGCCCGGTTCGGCTCGGCATCGGCCTTGATCGAGATGCGCACCTGCGCCGCCGGATTGCAGCTGATCGCCAGCTCGACGATCTCGGTGATCAGGAAGGCGACCGCGACCGCGGTATCCTGCGAGACGAGGAACGGCTCGACCTCCAGCGTGATCCCGATCCCCGATGCGCGGTCGGGCGTGGTCGCGCGGATGTTCGACGCCAGCTCGCCGATCACCGATCGCAGCTCGAGCCCGCGATTATCCTCCATCTCGGCATAATGGTGCCGGTGCACCACCGCGAGCGCATCGACGCGGCGCTGGATCGCGGCATAGGCCTCGGTCGCCTCGGCTCCCTTGGCGCCGCGCGCGTGGAAGTTGATCAGGCTGGCGATCACCTGGAGGTTGTTCTTGACGCGGTGATGGACCTCGCGCGTCAGCTTGGTCTGGCGGACGAGCCCCTCGGCGAGATCGGCCTCGTGCGCCTGGACGGTGCGGCTGATCTCGCGGAACGTGTCGCCCAGGTCGCGTATCTCCTGCGCGGGGATGCCGTGCAGCCGGCTGATCTCGATCACCTCGCCCGGCTGATAGTTGCCCACGGTGGTGCGCAGCCGGCGCAACGGGCGGATCAGCAGCCGATCGACTACGAACCAGCCGATCCCCGCTGCCGCGATCCACATCAGCACCAGCAGCACGGTCGCGATGATCAGCGGCGAGGTGATCGGCGTGCCGAGCATCGCCATCGACAGCCTCAGCCCATCGACCCCCAGATCGGCGTCCATCGTCTCGCGCCGCTGCAGCGGCCCTTCATTGGCGAGCGCGCGCAGCGTCAGATTCTGCCCCCGCCTGTTGGCCAGCGCGGCAGCATATTCGGGAACGAAGCCGTTCGGCCGTCCCAGCGTGGCGAGCGCCTCGACCGGATAATAGGCGGTCGCGGTCCCTCCGCGCTGGCCGCCGATCCGCAGCACCAACCCCTGTTCGATCAGTTCGGCGCGGACTTCGCCCGGACGAATCACGACCGCGCCACTGACGGTGACCCGCTGGCCGCACAGCAATTCGCCGCGCTCGTCGGTGATCGCGAACCGCGTGCCGCTATCGATCAGTGCGGCAAAGGCGCCCGCGACCCGGGTGCAGCTCGGCGCGTCGCCATGATCGGCCTCGAGCGCCGTCAGCCCTTCGCGCAGTTCGCTCTCGTTGTTGGCGAGGAGGTTGGCGAGCGCGCCCGAGCTCTCCTCGACCGCCGAGCGCAGCCGCTGGCGGCTCTCCTCATCGGCGGCGCGGGTATTCTGCAGCGCGACGAACAGCGCGATCAGCGCGAGCGGCGCGAGCGCCACGACGAGGATCGAGAAGACCTTCGCCCCGGTGGGCATCCTCGCCAGGATAGACGGCACGGCTGCCGCGGGCCCGGTGGCGCGCGGCTCCTGATCGTCATTCTCCATGATTTAGATTAGTCGAGCTTCTTCAGCAGGTCGAGCAACTCGTCCGGGATCGCCTCGCCGATCGCCTCGTCATAGGCCTCGCGCAGCGCGTCGCCCACCGCCTTGCCGGTAAGCTCGCCGTTTGTTCCGCCTTTGTTTTTCGGCGTTTTCGTCATTGGATCATTCGCGGAACGCACCATTCCCCCGGAGTATAAACCAACGCCGCCGGACGCAAGCATCCGGCGGGGCACTAGCCGAAGATACGGCTGAGTTGGATGAAACTAAAGACGCCCTCGTTTGTTCCACAGGCGATGCGATTTCTGGGAGGGGCTCCCACGGGACGCATAAAACACTTTGCAATCGCGGGGCACCGGCGCGAAAAGCCGGAACGTTCCGAGGGAGAAACAATCGCTTATGTCGCTTGGTCAGCAACTCGCGCCGCACCTTCCGTTCCTTCGCCGCTATGCCCGCGCCCTTACCGGCAGCCAGGCCGAGGGTGACCGCTATGTCCGCGCCTCGCTCGAGGCGATCGTCGCGGCGCCGGAGGAATTCCCGCGCGATATCGAGCCGCGCCTCGGGCTGTACCGCACCTTCCAGGCGATCTGGCAGACCACGCACCTCGAAGAGAGCGACGCCGGCACCGACAATGCGAGCGAGCCCGAGGCAATCGCCCGCCGCCGCCTCGCCAAGCTCGCGCCGCTCTCGCGCCAGGCGCTGCTGCTCACCGCGATGGAGGGGTTCAGCATCGAGGATGTCGCCTTCCTGATCCGCAAGGAGCAGAGCGAGGTCTCCGATCTGGTTGACGAAGCGATCGCCGAGATCGAATCGCAGACGCGCACCCGGGTTCTGGTGATCGAGGACGAGCCGCTGATCGCGATGGACCTCGAATCGATCGTCCGCGACATGGGCCATGAGGTCACCGGCGTCGCCGTCACGCGCGACGAGGCCGTCGCGCTGGCGATGGAAGAGCGCCCTGGCCTCGTCCTCGCCGATATCCAGCTCGCCGACGATTCGTCGGGCATCGACGCGGTGAAGGACATCCTCGCCGAGTTCAGCGTGCCGGTGATCTTCATCACTGCCTTCCCCGAACGGCTGCTCACCGGCGAGCGGCCCGAGCCGACCTTCCTGATCACCAAGCCCTTCCAGCGCGAGACGGTGAAGACCACGATCGCCCAGGCCCTGTTCTTCGATCAGGCGACCGTTCCCGTGGGCGGCTGACCGCTAAAATCCCACGGGAAATCGCCAAAGTCCGTCAGGAAAGGCTTTTGAGTTCCATCTGATACGGACCCAAAACGGTTCTCGTGGGTTTAGGTCAGCATGGCTGAGAACGACGAAATCCATATCGACGCCGAACGGGCTCGAGCCGGTGCCACCCCGCATATGACGCGCTACGTGCTGGGATTCGGCATGCTGCTCGTCATCATCGCTTTCGCCGTCATCCTCTATTCCTGAAGGCGAGCGGGACGCTGACCCATGCAATTGGCAAGCGCCTCCGTGCGGCCTATCTCCAAACCGTACCGCTTTCGCGCGGGCCCAAAAGAACGGGATCGAATGACTGAGTCCGTGAACGATCAAGACGCCGCCGAAGGCGCATCGGATTCGCCGGTCCCCGAGCATGTCTCGCTCTCCGATCCGGAGTTCAAGCAGCAGCTCGCCCTGGTGATCCCGCATCTTCGCGCGTTCGGCCGCTCGCTCTCGGGCAACCGCGACACTGCCGACGATCTGGTGCAGGAAACGCTCCTCAAGGCCTGGGCGGCGCGCAAGCGCTTCCAGGCGGGCACCAATATGCGTGCCTGGACCTTCATCATCCTGCGCAACCTGTATCTCAGCCAGATGCGCCGCGCGCGCTTCAAGGGCGAATGGGATGATCTCGTCGCCGACCGCATCCTCGCCGCGCCCGCGAGCCAGGACCGGCATGTCGAGCTGGCGGACATGCAGCGCGCGCTGATGCATTTGCCGCAGCCGCAGCGCGAGGCGCTGATCCTCGTCGGCGCGGGCGGTTTTGCCTATGAGGAAGCGGCGGAGATCTGCGGCGTCGCGGTCGGCACGATCAAGAGCCGCGTCGCCCGCGGCCGCGTCGCGCTCGAGGCGCTGCTGAGCGAAGGCCAGCTCACCTCGCGCCGCCTTGCCCCGCCCAATCCCGGCGGCAAGAGCACGCTCGACACGATCATGGGCGAAGTGGACGAACTCAGCCGGGATCGGTGAGTCAATCCGTCATCCCGGCGAAAGCCGGGACCCAGAGCCGCGAGCGATAACGCCTGTAACCCTGGGTCCCGGCTTTCGCGGGGATGACGTTATTTGAAAATCAGCAAACGCTACGCGTATCCGCGCCGTTCAGCCGACGCAGCAGCTTCGTCATATCATCGGGCAGCCCATAGTCGCGCTCATAAGCGTCGCGCAGCGCCAGGCCGATCGCGTCGCTCGCGCGGGGCGCTTGCACCTGATAGGCGGGCAGAACGGTAGTTGCAGAGGAGGAATCCGGGCGTGTCATGCGCCTAAAACGGTTTATCTTCACATTTGTTTCGTTACACGACGCCCCTGAAACAATTCAGAGACTTACAGGGTAATGCCGCACCGTTTCTCTTCGGAATCACTGAAAGAAGCCATCGAACGCGCCCAGGCCCACGCGCCGTTTCTTGCGCACCTGATCGAGCGCGAGGCGGAACTCGTCGCAGGGCTGCCCCAGGCACTCGTCGATCCGATCGCGGCGGCGCGGATCGCGGACGATATGCCCGAAGGGCGCCGGCTGCGGCTCGAACGGCGCCGGCTCGCGCTGCTGGTGGCGCTCGGCGATCTTTCGGGCTCGTACGACCTTACCCGGGTCACCAACACGCTCAGCGATTTTGCCGACGAGGCGATCGGCCGCGCCATCGCCGCAGCCATCGCCGAGCGCACCCCCGGCGAGGAACCGCGCGGCTTTGCCGCCATCGCGCTCGGCAAGCTCGGCAGCCGCGAGCTCAACTATTCGTCGGACGTCGATCCGATCCTGATCTTCGATCCCGCCACGCTCCCGGTGCGCCCGCGCGAGGATGCCAGCGAAGCTGCGGTTCGCATCGGCAAGCGCATGATCGAGCTGCTCCAGGCGCGCGACGCCGACGGCTATGTCTTCCGCGTCGATCTTCGCCTGCGCCCCTCGCCCGAGGTCACTCCGATCGTGCTGCCGGTCGAAGCCGCCATCTCCTATTATGAATCGCAGGCGCTGCCCTGGGAGCGCGCGGCCTTCATCCGCGCGCGCTTCTGCGGCGGCGACGCGGGGCTGGGTGGCGACTTCCTCGACGCGATCCGCCCCTTCGTGTGGCGCCGCGGGCTCGATTACGGCACGATCCGCGAGATCCGCGACATCAGCCGCCGCATCCGCGATCACCATGCCCAGGGCCAGGCGTTCGGCCCCGGCTATGATCTCAAGCGGGGCAGGGGCGGCATCCGCGAGGTCGAATTCTTCGCGCAGATCCACCAGCTGATCCATGGCGGCCGCGATCCGGCGCTGCGTGTGCCCGCCACCCGCGACGCGCTGGCGGCGCTGGCCAATGCGGGCCGGATCGACGGATACGAGGCCGGCACGCTCGCCGCCGCCTATACCCAGTTGCGTACGATCGAGCACCGGCTCCAGATGGTCGACGACCGCCAGACCCATTCGCTGCCGGCCGATCCGGAGGCGCTCGAGCGCGTCGCCGCGTTGCATGGGGCAGGGGACGGCGCCGCGCTGATCGAGAGCCTGCGCCCGCATGTCGAGCGCGTCGGGCGGATCTATGACGGGCTGGCGAGCGATGCCGAGCCGCGCCTCGCGGGCGATGCCCCCGTGCTCGAACGCCAGCTGGCCGAAGCCGGTTTCCCCGATACCGCCAACGCGCTCCGCCTGATCGAGGGCTGGCGGGGAGGGGGCAATTACCCCGCGCTCCGCACCCCGGCCGCGCGCGACGCGCTCGAAGCGGTGCTGCCGGGGCTGATCCAGGCCTTTGCCGGTGCCGCCGATCCCGCTCATGCGCTCAACCGCTTCGACGCGATGCTCGCGCGCCTCCCGAGCGCGATCAACTTCTTCCGTCTGCTCGAGGCCCAGCCCGCGCTCGCCCGGCTGATGAGCATGATCCTGTGCCATGCGCCGACGCTCGCAGACCAGCTCGCCCGACGCGCCGAGCTGCTCGACGGGCTGATCGACGCCAGCGCGCTCAAGCCGATGCCCGAGGTCCCCGAGCTGGTCGCCGAGATGCGCGAACGCGAGCGCGGCGGCGACTATCAGTGGCAGCTCGACCATGTCCGCCGCCTGGTCGGGGAGAAGCGCTTTGCGCTCGGCGCCCAGATCGTCGCCGGCGCATCCGACCCGCTCGAAGTCTCCGCCGGTTACGCCCGCGTCGCCGACGCCGCGATCGAGGTGCTCGCCACCGCCACGATCGAGGAATTCGAGCGCGCGCACGGCCGCGTGCCCGATAGCGAGCTCGTCATCCTCGCGCTCGGCCGGCTGGGCGGGCAGGCGCTCACCCACGCCTCGGACCTCGACCTCGTCTATCTCTTCACCGGCGATTATGCGGCCGAGAGCGACGGCGCCAAGCCGCTGGGCGCGGTCACCTATTACAACCGCCTCGCTCAGCGCGTGACCGGCGCGCTCTCCGCGCCCACCGCCTCGGGCCCGCTCTACGATGTCGACGTCCGCCTCCGCCCTTCGGGCGCGCAGGGGCCGCTCGTGGTGAGCCTGGAAGGATTCCGCCAATATCAGGAAAAGGATGCCTGGACCTGGGAGCATATGGCGCTCACCCGCGCCCGGCCGGTGTTCGGATCGCAGGCGGCGCGCGATGCGGTGTGCGCGGTGGTGAACGGTGTGCTGGCCGGCAGGCGGCCCGAGCGCGACGTCATTTCCGAAGCCGCGAAGATGCGCGCCGAGATGGCGGCGCACAAACCGCCCAAGGGTCCGCTCGACGCCAAGCTGTTGCCGGGCGGCCTCGTCGATCTCGAATTCGCGATTCACACGCTCCAGCTGGCGCACCGTACCGGCTTCGACGCCCGGCTGGGGCCCGCGATCGATGCGCTGACGGCGGCGAAGCTCCTCGCGCCGGGGATGCGCGCCGCCTATGATTTTCAGGGACGGCTGCTCGTCACCCTCCGTCTCGTCGCCCCCGACAGCCAGCCGCCCGCCGAAGCTACCCGCCCGCTCGTCGCCCGCGCCGTCGGGGTCAGGGATTGGGACGCAGTGCTTGCCGAACTGGAGCGCACGCGGCAGGAGGTTTCGGCGTGCTGGGGCGCGATCAAGCGGAAGGCGAAGTGATGGCGATCGAGGAAGGCGACAAGATCCCGGCGATCGAGCTGGCAACCCCGGCGGGCGGCAGCCTTGCCCTGCGCGACCAGATCGGCCGTCCCTTCGTCCTCTATTTCTATCCCAAGGACGACACGTCGGGCTGCACCCGCGAGGCGCAGGATTTCTCCGCGCTCCTCCCCGAATTCGAGGCGCTGGGTGCCTCGGTGCTCGGCGTGTCGAAGGACAGCCCGATCAAGCACCAGAAATTCGTCTCGAAATACGACCTCACGGTGCCGCTCGCGACCGACACCGACGACAAGGCGATGGAGGCGTTCGGCGTCTGGGTCGAGAAGCAGCTCTACGGCAAGAAATATATGGGCATCGACCGTTCGACCTTCCTGTTCAATTCGGACGGCAAGCTGTTCCGCAGTTGGCGGCGGGTGAAGGTACCGGGGCATGCGGTGGACGTGCTCGAATCGGTTCGGGCGATGATCGCGGCATGAAACTCCTCCCCGGAACGGGGAGGGGGACCGCCGCCGAAGGCGGTGGTGGAGGGGGCCCATCTAACCTCAGGCGAGGCGCTCGCGGATGGTGGGCCCCCTCCACCAGCCTGCGGCTGGTCCCCCTCCCCGTTCCGGGGAGGATTTGATGCACTCGATTGCCACCGCCTGCCGCCAGGTCCTGAAGACCCCGGACCCCCGCGCCAAGGTCATGGCCGCCCGCGCCGCTGCGCGCGACTGGCGCCTCGGCCGCCTCGCCCATGTCTTCGACACCTCCATGCCCGATCGCCCCGCGCGTCCGGCCGCGCCCGAGCTGCTGCCTCCCAACCGCATGCCCAAGCGCGGCAAGGGTGGCTCCGAGCGCGGCCGCATCGCCCTCATACACGCGCTCGCGCATATCGAATTCGCCGCGATCGACCTGGCCTTCGACATGGCAGGCCGATTCGGGGACCAGTTCCCGCGCGCGTTCGTCGACGATTGGCTCAAGGTCGGCGCCGACGAGGCAATGCATTTCGCGTTGCTCGACCGGCGCCTGCGCCAGCTCGGCAGCCATTATGGCGCGATGCCCGCGCATGACGGCCTGTGGGACGCCGCCGCCGCGACCGCGCACGATGTGCTCGCCCGATTGGCGGTCGTCCCGATGGTGCTCGAGGCCCGCGGGCTCGACATCACCCCGATCACGATCGAGCGCTTCGCGGCGGCGAAGGATGGCACGACCGTTTCGATCCTCACACGAATTCTGAAGGACGAGGTGCAGCACGTCCGCGCCGGGACATTTTGGTTCGAATCGGCCTGTGCACGCGACAGTTTCGAACCCGAAACCACCTGGGGGGCGCTCGTGAATCGCTATTTCCGGGGAATGATTAAGCCGCCGTTCAACGACTCGGCGCGCGACTCAGCCGGTCTGACGCGGGATTATTACCAAGCCCTTGCCGAGTCCTGACAAGTTAAGTCACACATCATCACGCGTCACGGCGCGGAGGGGCTGCTGTCGGGACATTAGGTAAAGGCAAGCGCCGGGGCTTCCCCGGTGGGCGTCTTTTTGGTTTTGCCGGGGATTCATGGCTAACGCTTCGAACACCAAGAACGCGACGCTGGGCGCCCGGTTCCGCAAATTTTTCACTGACCGCGATTTTATCTTCCATGACGGCCGTGACCTGCGCCGCTTCAGCGTCGCGGGCCGCACCCAGGCCGTCGTCGCGTGCGTCGCTGCGCTCACCGTCGCCTTTTCGGGCTATGGCGTCGTCCAGGCCGCGATGGGCGCCGTGGTCGTCACCGGCGTCGCCGGCAAGGACAGCTCGCCCGAGGCCCAGATGGCCGCGATGCGCCAGCAGGTCGATCAGATGCACAGCGATGTGCTCGCCGCCAAGGAAGCCGCCCGTATCCACGCCGCGCGCGTCGAAAAGCAGCAGGCGACAATCCAGGCCGCGATGGGCGGTGCCGTCGATCGCGCCAAGATCAATCAGCCGATCCCCGCCATCAACGACAAGACCAGCGCGATCACCGACGAAGTGATCGAGCCGCTCCGCCGCCTCGAGGCGCGCCAGGTCGCGATGGCCGGCCAGGCCCGCGCCGCCGCCGAGGCCCGCTACGAACAGACCGCCGCGCAGATCCGCCGCCTGGGTCTCAGCCCCGAGCGTTATGTCGGCGCAGGCGTCGTCGAGGGCGGCATGGGCGGTCCCTATGAAGCCGCCGACGACAATGACGAGGCGGGCAGCACCGCCGAGGCCGACGCCCAGTTCCGCTCGCTCTTCGTCACCTGGCAGCGGCTCGACAATCTCGAGCAGACCGTGGTCTCGATCCCGTCGATGCAGCCGGTCGACAATATCCAGTTCACCAGCACCTTCGGCGTCCGCTCGGATCCGTTCCGCGGCACCGCTGCGATGCACGCCGGCGTCGATATCCCCGGCGCGATCGGCACCCCGATCTATGCGACCGCCGACGGCGTGGTCAGCCATGCGGGCCGCCAGGGCGGCTATGGCAACATGATCCAGATCGATCACGGCCGCGGCATCCAGACCCGCTACGGCCATCTCTCGAAGATCCTGGTTCCCGAGAATACCCGGGTGAAGCGCGGCCAGCTGATCGGCCTGATGGGCTCGACCGGCCGCTCGACCGGCAGCCACCTCCATTACGAGGTCCGCGTCGACGGCAAGGCGGTCAACCCGATCCCCTTCCTGCAGAGCGGCGACTATCTCGTCCAGATCCAGGACCGCCAGACCGGCGCGCAGGGCGGACCCGCGACGGCCAACTGAGTTTCAGAGTCGGAGAGGAGAGGGGCTGCCTACTAAGGCGGCCCCCTTTCTCTTTTTGCTCCCCTCCCTGCAAGGGAGGGGCTGGGGGTGGGTTGCGAGCGTAGCGAGCCTCCTCCAGCCGAATACATCGCGACCCTGCGGGCCGCGCACCCACCCCCGACCCCTCCCTTGCAGGGAGGGGAGAAGAGAGGGCCGGTTGCCCTCACCCCTCGGCCCCACTATCTCCCCTTCATGGCCACCGCGCTCCAGCCCGAAATCAGCCTCACCCAAGCCGCCGCGGCGCGTGTGGCTGCCATTGCGGCCAAGACCGGCAAGCCCGCGATCCTGCGCCTTTCGGTCGAGGGCGGCGGCTGTTCGGGCTTCCAGTACAAGTTCGGCTTCGCGGACAGCGTCGCCGCGGAGGACAGCATCGCGGAGACCGACGGCGTGAAGCTCGTCGTTGACGATATCAGCCTCGATCTCGTCCGCGGCTGCAGTGTCGATTTCATCGACAATCTCGGCGGCGCCCATTTCACCGTGCAAAATCCCAACGCAGCCTCGGGCTGCGGCTGCGGCACCAGCTTCTCGGTCTGATCTTGCCCAAAATCGTCACCTACAACGTCAACGGCATCAAGGCGCGTCTCGAGCGTCTCGTCGAATATCTGAACGAGCAAAAGCCCGACATCGTCTGTCTCCAGGAGCTCAAATCCTCGGACGAGACGCTGCCGCTCAAGGAGATCGAGGCCGCGGGCTATGGCGGCGTCTGGCACGGGCAGAAGGGCTTCAACGGCGTCGCGGTGCTTGCGCGTGGGGCACAGCCCATCGAGCGGCAAAAGGGCCTCGCGGGCGATCCCGAGGACGAGCATAGCCGCTATGTCGAATGCGAGATCGGCGACCTGATCGTCGCCTCCATCTATCTCCCCAACGGCAATCCGCAGCCGGGGCCGAAATTCGATTTCAAGCTCAAATGGATGGAGCGCCTCGCCGACCGCGCCCGGGACCTGCTCGCCGAGGAGCGGACGGTGGTGCTCGCGGGCGATTACAACGTCATCCCCAATGACGACGATGTCTTCTCGGTCCGTGCCATGGCCGAGGACGCGCTGATGCAGCCCGAGAGCCGCCAGCGTTACCGGTCGCTGGTCGCCCAGGGCTGGACCGATGCCTTGCGCACGCGCTTCCCCGCGGGCGGCGTCTGGACCTTCTGGGACTATCAGGCGGGCGCGTGGCAGCGCGACGCGGGCTTCCGCATCGATCACCTCCTCCTCAGCCCGATCGCCGCCGACCGCATGACCGGCGCCGGGGTCGACAAGGATTATCGCGGCCGCGAAAAGGCCAGCGACCATGCGCCCACCTGGGTGACGCTGCGCTGATCCCTATCGGGCGGGGGCGCTCGCATTGGTAGCAATTGCCAGCGTGTCGATGACCGCCGAGAACAACGCGTCGCTCAGCGCCTGGTAGCGTGCCTGGTCTTCGCCTTCGAACCAGACATCGTTCCACGACCCCATCCCGCCGAAGACCCAAGCCTTGCCGGCGCATGCGAAGAGCTGACGCCAGGTCAGCGGCATCAGCGCCTCGGGGATCATGTCGGCGAAATAGAAGCCGGCAAGCGGGTCAGGGCCGTCCAGCGCCGCGCGAGCGGTTTGCAGGGTTTCGGTAAATCCCATCCCATGGTCGTCGCTGAATTGCGCCGCATCCTCGATCGCGGCCTGAAGCCTGTCGCGCACGCTCCCGTCCGATCGGGTAGGGATATCCGGGATGGCTACCGGAACGTTCCGATAGATCACCGACCATATCCGGCGTTCGGGATCATTCTCGCGCGTAACCTCCCACCCGCCATACGAGGATTCGGCCTCGGTCCCGATGATCGAGGCCAGGCACACGGGTCCGCCTCCGGTGAAGCCGACACTTTCCCGATCCGAGATGTTGGGATCGTTTCGCGGAAGTAGGGTGAGCTGCGCCCTTTGCGTCCCGGCAGGCAAGGTTTCCAGCCATTGATTGGGATCGCCGATGGTAAGCGGCCTTCCGAGGCCGAAAAGACGCCTGTCCTTGCGCCCCTCGAAACGCACCTCATTGCAGAAAACATAGGCGGAGCCTTCAGGCCAGCGGGGAAGGGCGATCCCGCGCAGGCGGGCGTTGACAGCCAGCACCAGTCCGATGGTTTGCGCGATTCCACCCTGCATTCGTAAAGCCCCATTCCCCCGGGCCGTCATGCTACATCAACAGGGCCTCTTGGGCACCCACTCGTCCCAATCTGCTCGATATTGCGTTTCGCAACATATGCCAACACTTGGTGTGTATTACTACACTATAGCACTCGTCTCGTTCCGCTACTGATCATAAGCTATTGAAATAAATGGATTCATGAAACTGGCACGCTCGATGCAATCGAAAAGGGGCGGGTGAAAGCCTGCCCCTAGTCAGGAAGCAGAGGAGTATCAGGGTATGAAGAATTTCCGGGCCAGCGGCGCTGCCGCCGTCGCCGCCGCGATCGCGCTGATCGCGACCTCCGCCATTCCGGCCGCCGCCGCCACGCGCGATCCCACCACCGATGCGCCCGCCAAGCAGGAGCGCGTCGCCCCCAAGCCCGCGCAGAAATATTGCATCAAGGACGACGTCACCGGCAGCCGCGTGCCCCGCACCGTGTGCAAGACCCGCGCGGACTGGATCGCCGAAGACGGTTTCGATCCGCTCGCCCAACGCTGAGCCCCAACCCGGTCCGCGGCGCCAGTCGCGTTCGCGCCGCGGACCGGCGTCCAGGTTCAAGTGATCGGCCAACGCCGATGGACGGCGCCGGTTCGCTCTGGCTGGGAGGCGGAGCGAGGCGGCGCCGTTTTTGCGTTAAATCCTCCCCCGGAGGGGGAGGGGGACCGGCCGTAGCTTTAGCGAAGGCTGGTGGAGGGGTAGTTTCCACAGGCGAACGACGGCGTTTGGGGCAACTACCCCTCCGTCAGCGCTGCGCGCTGCCACCTCCCCCTCCGGGGGAGGATTTCAGGCGTCCCTAAAGCCCCTTCTCATAGATGTTGTACTGCCGGTTCACCTTGCTCTCGATCGCATCGGCGATCGCGACCATTCCCTGGTTATCCTCCAGCACCCAGCCCACTTCGCCGCGCTGCGCACCATATTCGTCGACCGAGGCCGCGCGGATATATTCGATCATCATGAAGGCCAGCTGGCTCGCCAGCCGCGATCCCTGGAGCCGCTTCACCACCCCCATCAGCGGCACGCGCGCGCCCTTGGTCTTGGGCCTGCGCAGCCATAGCAGCAGCTTGAGCCAACCGAAGGGGAAGAGATTGCCCTTGAGCGGCATCAGCGCGTCGTTGAGATCGGGCAGCGCGATCATGAAGGCGACCGGCTCGCCCTCATATTCGGCGATGCGGATCATCTCGGTATAGACGAGCGGCTTGAGCTTGGTGCTGACATCGTCGAGCTCGGGCTGGGTCAGCGGCACGAAGCCCCAATTGTCGCTCCACGCATCGTTGAGGATATCGACGATGATCTTGGCCTCGCGCGCGAACTGGCTCTTGTCGACCTCGCGGACATGGATCTTGGGATTGCGCTCGCCCATCGCGACGATGCGCTGGATCAGCTCGGGGAAGGGCTTCGCGACGTTCAGGTCATAGGTGTAGAGCTTCTTGATCACGCCATAGCCCATCGCCTCGATCCAGCCCTGATATTCGGGCAGATGATGCCCCATCAGCACCATCGGCGGATGGTCGTGGCCCTTCACCAGCAGCCCGGGCTCTTCCCAGATCGACAGGCTCACCGGCCCGAGCGCGCGGGTCATCCCCTTGTTGCGCAGCCATTGCTCGGCGGCGTTGACCAGCGCCTTGGCGACATTCTCGTCCTCGGCTTCGAAAAAGCCCCAGAAGCCCGTGCCGGGGCCGAAGCCCTGTTCGGGCGGCTGTTCGAGCGCGAGGAAGTCGATATGCGCGCTGATCCGCCCCACCGGCCGCCCGCCCCGCTCGGCGAGGAACAGCTGCCCCTCGGCATGGCTGAACCAGCCATTCTTCTTGGGATCGATCGTCGAGGCGACGTCACTCTTGAGCGGCGGCACCCAGTTCGGGTCGCGCGCATTGAGGCGATAGGCGAGGTCGATGAACTTCTTGATGTCGCCCTTTGACGAATGCGAGATCGGGCGGATGGCGAGGGAAGACATGGGTGGCGCGCCTTTCTGGCGGACGGTGTGCGGGTGGTGAAGTCCCGCCTGGGCGGCATCCTGTCAAGCTGTTCCTAAGGGGGATTGCGGATGGCGGCGCACCTCGAAATGCCACCATCTAGCCACTATCTGTGTGCAAGGAAAAATGATGCAAAGCACAATTGCTCTTGAACGGCGCGATGCCGAAGGCGCGCCTGGTGCTGCCCGTCGCGCCGAAAAGATCGCCGACGACAAGGCGATGCTACGCGTCGCGGCCGAGATGGCGCGCGATCTCGCCGCGCATCGGCCGGGCGTCTATTGGGCCGATCTGCTCGCCTCGGTGATCGTCGGCTATGGCGCGCTGGCGTTGACGATCGTCTCGCAGAACCTGGCGGTTGAGCTGGCCGCCGGCCTGGTCGCGGCGCTCGCTTTGTATCGCGCGGTGAGCTTCATCCACGAGATTTCGCACATGAAGCCGGGCAATGTCCCGGGCTTCCGTATCGGCTGGAACCTTCTCGTCGGTATCCCGCTGATGGTGCCCTCGTTCATGTACGAGGACGTCCATGTCCATCACCATGCCCGGACGAAATACGGCACGATCGAGGACCCCGAATATCTCCCGCTCGCGCTGATGAAGCCCTGGACGCTGCCGATGTTCGTGCTCGTCGCGGTGCTCGCCCCGATCGGCCTGCTGATCCGCTATGGCGTGCTGACGCCGCTCTCGCTGGTCATCCCGCCGCTGCGCAAGGCAGTGATCGAGCGCTATTCGGGCCTCGTCATCAACCCCGCCTACCGCCGCCGTATGCCCGAGGGGCGTTTCCGCACCGAATGGCTGGCGATGGAGGCGGGCGCGAGCCTCTGGGCGATCACGCTGATCGCGCTGCTCGCGACCGGCACGATCCCGCTCAAGGCGTTCCTGATCTTCCTCGGCGTGGTCTCGGTCACCACCGTGATCAACCAGATCCGCACCCTTGTCGCGCATCTCTGGGAGAATGAAGGCGAGCCGATGACGGTGACCGCGCAATATCTCGACAGCGTCAACGTGCCCCCGCCTGCGCTGCTGCCCGCGCTCTGGGCGCCGGTGGGGCTGCGCTACCATGCGCTGCATCACCTGCTGCCGAGCGTGCCGTACCACAATCTCGGCGCCGCGCACCGCAAGCTGATCGCCACGCTCGATGCGGACTCGCCCTATCACAAGGGCAATTACACGGGGCTGCCGGGCTTGGTCGGCCGCCTTGCGCGGAGCACGATGTTGCCGCGCTGAGCATTGCCCGCGTGCCGGGCGCGTGATATAATGTCACATGCGTTTGCGTCTTGCCGTTTTGCTGCTCGCCGGTTGCTCCGGGGGCTGTTCGCAGCCGACCGCCGAGCAGAACGCCATCGCCGCCGATATCGAGGCGCGCGTAGTGCTGCCCAAGGGCGCGGGCAATCTCAAATGCTATGAGCGCTACTACGCCTTCGCGGGCGACGCCGACCAGAAGCGTCTGCTGAACTTCAATCTGCCCGGCAAGCGCGTGGTGTTCGGCAGCTATGTCGTTGGCAAGAAGCCTGGCGTGCACTGGGTCGCCAGCATCGACGATTTCCCGGATCTGCAGGACGCCGGATGCGACAAGCTCAACGTCTTCTACATTGAAGGGGACAAGACTCTGCCCATCGAGGCGAGCTGCTCGTTCACCTTCGCCGGGACCATCGATAATGCCGTGGAACCAGCCGTCACTTGCTGAGCAGGACCGCTACTCCTCGGTCCGGATCAGCACCGCCTCGCCGATCGCGAGGAACAGCAGGAACGGCCCCCCCGCGGCGAGCCAGGGCGGGTAGGCGCCCAGATTGCCCATCGCCAGCGCGAAATTGTCCGCGACGAAATAGAGGAAGCCCAGGGCCATCCCGATCACCGCGCGGATGAAGAGCTTGCCCGATCGCGCCAGCCCGAATGCCGCGACCGATCCGAGCAGGGGCATCAGGATGGAGGAGAGCGGCGCCGCCAGCTTGTGCCACAGCGACCCCTCGAGCGCCTTGGTCGGCCGGCCCGCCTCCTTCAGATCGTCGATCGCCTGCGCCAGCGCGAAGAAATCGAGCCCATCGGCATCGACCTTGGCCAGGGTGAACTGATCGGGCCGCACCCCGTCGCCGATATGCGCGGTGCCCAGATCGACCTGCTTGCCGCTCGCCACGTCGAAGCGCCGCGCGCCCGTCACCCGCCAGCCCTGGCCCTCGCGCGTTCCGCGCACGCCGGTGACGATCGAGACGAGCCGCTGCTGATTGTCGCGCTCGTGCACGGTCACGCCGTCGAGCACCGCGGCATTGCCGCGCCCGCTGATCAGTTCGACCTCGATCAGATTGTCGCCGGTGCGCACCCAGACGTTGCGGCGATTGCCGTTATCGGTGGGGACGTGGCGGTATTCGGCCTTCTTCCATGCGTCGAGCGACGCGGTCGCGCGCGCGACGATCCGCTCGTTGAAGGTGAACGAGATCGCCGCGACCGCGAACCCGGCCACAACCAAGGGCGCGAGCACCTGGTGCGCCGACAGTCCCGACGCCTTGAGCGAGATCACCTCGCTGTTCTGGTTGAGCTGCGAAAGGGTGATGATCGTCCCCATCAGCACCGAAAAGGGCAGGAAGGTCTGCACGATCTGCGGCAGCCGCAGCCCGACATATTGCCATATCTCGGCATCGCCGTTGCCCGGAATCGCCAGGATCTTGCCCGATTCGCTGAGCAGGTCAAGCGACTGGAGCACGACCATGAAGGTCGCGAGCACCGCGAAGGTGCGGATGATGAACATCTTGCCCATGTAGAGCGAGATCGTCCGGGACGGGAAGAATGCCAGCAGGTTCATGCCACGTCCTCGGCGCGCTTGCGCTTGAGCCCGGGGATGAGGCTCGCCACGGCCTTGACCGCCTTCGAGAACCATTTCTCCAGCGCCCCGATCGGCTGCCCGCCGGGGACATTGGCGACCTGATGGTACATCCAGAAGACGAGCCCCGCGAAGATCGCGAAGGGCACCCACATCGCGATGATCGGATCGATCTTGCCGAGGCTGCCAATCGATTGGCCGTACTCGTTGATCTTGTGATAGGTCACGATCATCACGATCGACAGGAATACGCCCAGCGCCGAGGTCGATCGCTTCGGCGGAATCCCCAGCGCCGCCGCGAGGAGGGGCAGCAGGAACATCGAGGCGATCTCGACGATGCGGTAATGGAACGCCGCGCGGCTGGTGATGCGCAATTCGGGCTTCTGCGCGCGGTCTCCCCCTATTCGGGCGAGTTCGGGCAGGGTCAGCTCGAGGTTGCGGCCTCCCCGAACCCGGAACGGCTCATATTTGGGTAGCGGAATCGGCAGGTTATGCGTGCTGAAGGTCAGCACCCGGGGAACGGGCGAATCCTTGCTCTTCTGGATCAGCGTGCCGTTGGTCAGCTGGAAGATGATCTCGTCGGGATTGTCGGTGCGCAGGAAGGTGCCGCGCTGCGCCGAGACCGAATACCAGCCGTCCTTGGTCGTCATATGGACGAAGATGCCGGAGAGCTCGCGCCCGCTGTTTCGGCTGTCCTCGATGCGCAGCGTCATGCGGTCGCCGAAATTGGTGAACTCGCCGACCTTGATCGAGGCGCCGAGCGCGCCGGTGCGCAGCTCGAAGCGCAATTGCTCGTAATTGTAGCGCGCCCAGGGCTGGAGGAAGCCGACAATGGCGAGGTTCAGCAGCGCCAGCGCGACGGCGTACATGAAGGGCACGCGCAGGAGCCTTGTGTAGCTCAGGCCGACGGCGCGCAGCACGTCGAGTTCGGACGAGGTGGCGAGGCGGCGGAAGGCGAGCAGGATGCCGAGCATCAGCCCGATCGGAATGCCCAGCCCCAGATATTCGGGGAGCAGGTTGGCGAGCATCCGCCACACCGCGCTGATCGGCCCGCCCTCGGTCGCGACGAACTCGAACAGGCGCAGCATGCGGTCGAGCACCAGCAGCATCGCCGAGATCACCAGGGTGGAGATCAGCGGCACCGCGATCAGCCGCGCCATATAGCGATCGATCGAATTCATGGCGCGCGCGCGGTGACCTTTATCATTCTTGCCGGCGGCGACCTGCCGCGGAGGGTAAGCGCAGCCGCTATACCGGTGGTTCCCGACTCCGTCACCGGCAAAGTTGCGGTCTGCATACGCTCAGCGACCGAGTCCGCATGTTCCCCGGCGAAGACCCGGGCCCAGTATCGGTGAACTCGCCCAAGGAGCGAGATCCGGGGAGCTTTCCCAACTGGGCCCCGGCCTTCGCCGAGGAACACCGGGCATGGAACCCGCTTCCTGGAACGCCAAGGTTTCCAATCGAACCAATTCCGTCATCCCGGCGAAAGCCGGGACCCAGGGCCAAGCAGCGCGTCGCCCGTGGCTCTGGGTCCCGGCTTTCGCCGGGATGACGATTCAACTTCAAACTGTCCTGCCCTGGAGGCGAAATTGACCTCAGGCGCGCGCGCCCTCCACCGCCTTTGCCAGCGCCGCCATGGTGAAGGGCTTGCGTAGCACCGGATAGCCGCCGAGCGCGTTCGCATCGGCCTCGCCGGCAAAGCCGGTCACGAACAGCACGCCGACCCCATCGAGCCGATGCGCGAGCGCGGTGATCATCTCGGGGCCGGTCTGGCCGGGCATGAGCACGTCGGAGACGATCAGGTCGAGCGCCTCGAGCCCGTCGATCAGCGCGGGGGCGGCGAGGGGATCGTCGCACGCCACCGGACGATGCCCCAGCTCGGTCAGCGCGCCGACGGTGGCGTTGAGCACGCGCGGGTCATCCTCGACCACGAGGATGTCGAGCGCGCGGACGGGCGCGTCCCCGGCGGGCGCCTCCGCATCGGTCACGGCCTCCGCCTCGCCGATATGGCGCGGCAGGAAAAGGGTGACGGTGGTGCCTTCGCCGACGACCGTGTCGATCGCGATCTCGCCGCCCGATTGGCGGACGAAGCCGAACAGCTGCGACAGCCCCAGCCCGGTACCCTTGCCGACCGGCTTGGTGGTGAAGAAGGGCTCGAACACGCGCTCGAGCACCTCGGGCGCCATGCCGCACCCGGTATCGCCCACCGCGATGCTGACATAGTCGCCCGCCGCGCACTCGCCGATCTCATTTGCGGCGAGCGCCCTGCCGCCTGTCGCGAAGCTCAGCGTGCCCCGCGCGTTCATCGCGTCGCGCGCGTTCACCGCGAGGTTGAGCAGCGCATTCTCCAGCTGGTGCCGGTCGGCCCAGATCACCCAGCCGAGCCCGTCGTCGCGCGTCTCCACCGTCACCGCGCCGCCCAGGGTGCGGTCGAGCAGGTTCGCCATCCCCTCGATCACCGCATGCGCCTCGATCGCGCTGGGCAGCAGCGCCTCTTCGCGCGAGAATGCGAGCAGCCGCCGGGTGAGCGCCGCGGCGCGGTTGGCGCCCTCCATCGCATTCTCGATATGCTTCTGCGCATCGGCGCCGCCGGTGTGGAGCCGCCGCTTGGCGAGTTCGAGTCCGCCAAGCACGACGGCCAGCATATTATTGAAATCATGCGCGATCCCGCCGGTGAGCTGGCCCACGGCGTCCATCTTCTGCGCCTGGCGGAGCTGTGCCTGGGCGGCCTCGCGCTCGCGCATCTCGGCGCGAAGCTGGGCGGTGGCGGCATCGACCGCCTCGGCCAGTTCGGCGGCGCGCAGCCGCTCGGCATCGGCATCGGCGTCCGCCAGCGCCTGCCCGCCGATCGCCTGCACGGTCATGTAGCCGAGCATCACCGCGCCGATCACCACGATCAGGCCGAAGATGCCGAGCACCCGCGTCGCGGTGCGCGAGCGGTCGGCGAGCGCCGCGGAGTCGCCCTTGCGTTCGAGCAGCAGCTTGCGCTGGTCGTCGATCACCCGCTGCACCATCGCCTCGGTCTCGGCGCGGGCGGGGGTGGCGCGGACCTGATAATAGCGGCCCAGCGCATCGCGGTCGCGCTTGAACACCGAATAGAGCGCGGTGTCGGTGAGTTCCTTGCCGCGCGCCTCGAACGCGGTCCGGAGCCGCTTGAGCGTCGCCTGCTGGCGCGGATCGCTGCGGGTCAGCGCCTCCAGCCGGGCGAGATGGTTCGCCGCCTCGCCCCATTGGTCGGAGAATTGCTGGCCTAGTTCCTTGTCGTCATTGCCGCTGACGACATAGCGGCCGAGCGACGCCTCCGCCTGCGCCATCGTCCCCGAGAGCAGGCCCGCGCGGATGATCACCTCATAGGTCTTCGCCTGCCGCTCCAGCGCGGCGTCGCGCTCGCGGTCGGTCGAGGTCTGGAGGTTGAGCAGCAGCACCAGCACGCCGACGCCCACCAATGCGAGCACGGCGAGCAGGATCATGCGCCAGTCGCGGTCGCGGACTGGGGCCTCGGGGCCGGGTTCCTCGCTCATGCGTAACGATTAGGCCAGCCGGGCCCCGCTGAGAAGATCAGGCGATCACTCCGACCGCCTTGCCCACGGCACGGAACATCTCTGTGACGCGGATCATCTGCTCGGTCGTATGCTCGGCGCACAGCGAGCAGCGCAGCAGGAAGGTGCCCGCCGGGGTCGCCGGCGGGCGCGCCATGTTGACGTAGAGCCCGGCCTCGAGAAGGCCCTGCCACATCATCACCGCCTGCTCCTGATCGTCGAGGATCACCGCGATGATCGCGCTGTCCGGATTCTCGGTGCCGAGCTTGAAGCCCATCGCCTTGAGCCCGCCATGGAGCTGGCGGGCGTTTTCCCAGAGGTGCGCGCGCTTGTTGTGCGCATGCATCAGCTTGCGGATCGAGGTCGCCGCGGTCGCGACCACGCTGGGCGGCAGGCTGGCGGTGAAGATATAGGGGCGGCAGGCGAGGCGGATCGCCTCGAACTTGGGATGGTTCGACACGCAGAAGCCGCCCACCGTACCGACCGACTTGGAGAAGGTGCCGACGATGAAGTCGACATCGCCCTCGACCCCCTGCGCCTCGTAGACGCCGCGGCCATTGGGGCCGAAAAAGCCCATCGAATGCGCCTCGTCGCTGAGCACCATCGCGCCATGCTTCTTGGCGACCGCGACCATCTGGTCGAGCGGGGCGATATCGCCGAGCATCGAATAGACGCCCTCGAGCACCACCAGCTTGCCCGCCTCGGGCGGCAGGCGGCCGAGGCGCTTGTCGAGATCCTCGACCGAGTTGTGGCGGAAGCGGACGATCTCGGCATAGCCCTGCTTGCAGCCGTCATAGATCGAGGCGTGGCTGTCCGCGTCGAGGATGATGTAATCGCCCTTGCCGGCAAGCGTGGAGATCATCCCGAGATTGGCCATATAGCCGGTCGAAAAGACGATCGCGCCGGTGGTGCCGTAGAATTCCCTCAGCGCCTCCTCGACCTCCATATGGTCGCGGAAGGTGCCGTTGAGCATCCGGCTGCCATTGGTGCCGCTGCCGAACTGATCGAGCGCGTCCTTGCCGGCCTGGATCACGTCCGGATCGAAGGTCATGCCCATATAGTTGTAGGTGCCGAGCAGGATCGTGTCCTTGCCCTTGATCACCGCCTCGGTGGGCGATTTCACCTCGTCCATCACGATCGCGAACGGATCGCGGACACCGCTGTCAAGCAATGCCTGGCGTTCGGCGATCAGCCCGTCGAATTTGGACATCAGGTCGCCGGGCACCGAGTCCTGGCCGGGCACAGGCACGTCGGAAGTCTGGATACTGTCGGTCATTTCAGCCCTTCAGCTTCTCGACCGCATCGATCAGCTGGCCGATATTCTCGATCTCGGCCTGCATGTTCATCGTGATGATGATGTCGAATTCATCCTCGATGGCGGCCACGAAATCCATCACCGTCAGGCTGTCCCATTCGAGATCGCCGGCGAAGGTGGTCGCGTCGGTCAGCGTCACGCCCTTCTTGTTGAAAGGCTGGATCAGGCCGGTGACGGTTTCGGTGATGGCTGCGCGGTCGCTCATGCGGGGTTCCCTTAACGTTGTCCCTCGCCAGTGCCAAGCGAATGCGGCGAGAACGCGCCCGTGGCGGGGCCGTGCTTGGCAGCGGCGGGGCGGCGTGCGACACTCATGGGGCAGGGGAGATGCCATGGCCGAACCGGACCCGCCAAAGCCGCTCACGCAGAATTTCGTCCATGTCGTGCGCACCACCCAGGCGATCCATCTGCAATTGAGCCAGATGGCCGACCAGAAGGCGTCGATCCTGATGGGCGCGACCTTCGTGATCTTCACCATCACGATCGGACAGGCGCATGGGGCGATGCCGCCGCTGCCGCTCGCGATCCTTGGCAGCTTCGCCTTTTTCTCGGCGATTCTGGCGATGCTGGTGGTGATGCCGGTGCTGAGACCGCGCAAGCGGCCGGACGAGGCGCCGCTCAACCTGCTCTTCTTCGGCTCGTTCACCCGGCTGGACGAGGACGAGTTCATCGAGCGGTTGTGCGATAAGCTCACCACCGATCGGGGCGCGCTCGAACTGATGGCGCGCGATCTCTACCAGAACGGACAGGTGCTCAGGCGGAAGAAATACCGCGTGCTCGGCTTGGCCTACCGGGTGTTCCTGGTGGGGCTGGTCGCGAGTTTCGCGGCGTTCCTGTGGGGAATGATCGCATGACCAATCGCGTGAAGCTCATGCTCGCGCTTGCCGCGACGATCACGCTTGGCGCGGCCCAGCAGGAGGCTCCGCCGATCCAGGTCGATTGCACGCCGGGGCCGTATATCGTGTTCTTCGATCCGGACTCCTCGGCGATCAAGAAGGACGCAGCCGAAATCCTCGACATCGCTGTTGAGAACCAGGGCAGTTGCGGTTCGGTCGCAGTGCTTGCGGGCCACGCCGACACCCGCGAGAAGCGTGGCGTTTCCGCTTTGCGGCTCAAAGCGGTGAGCAATTACCTCGCTAGCCGCGGCGTGTTCGTGAATCCGAGGAACATGCTGGATTTCGGTGCCAGAGAACTGCGTGTGAAGACGCCGCCGAACATATCCGAGCGCCAGAACCGGCGGATCGAGCTTACTTATGGGCCGGACAACTATGTTTACCCCCGCAGGAGGCAGACGAAATGATCGCGAGCCGGCCCAATTGCCGCCTCTAAAGCAGCCCCTGCTTGCGATACCACGCCGCCGTCGCGGCGAGCCCATCCTCGGTCTTCACCTGCGGCACCCACAGGTTCGCGGGCGGGCGCTTCGCCCCGTCGACCACCCAGTCCCGGTGGCAGAAATAGGCGACGCGGTCGGGCGTGAGCTTCGCCCGCTTGCCGCGCACCAGCCGGTCGAGATGCGCCCCTGCCATCAGCAGCGGGCGGGGCAGGGCGAACGACGCGATCCGCTTGTTCAGCGCCGCGCCGATCGCGCGGGCGAATTCGGGATGGCTCCAGCCGCCCTCGACCCCGTCATCGACGTCGAGCGTCATCCGGCAGCTGTCGCTCACCGCCAGCGCGAGCAGCAGCCGCGCGAGCTCCCCCACCTCGATCACCGAAATCCGCCCGCCGCGCGGCGACAGCGCCAGGCCCCATTTGGCGAGCTTGAACAGCTCGAGCATCTCCAGATCGCCCGGGCCGAAGATCGCCGGCGGGCGGACGATGCTCCAGTCGAGCGGCGATGCCTCGACCAGCCTGTCGCCCTCGGCCTTGGACCAGCCATAGACCGACAGGTCCGGCTCCCGCGCGGCGAGCGACGAGACATGGACGAAGCGCCTGACCCCCGCGCCCTCGGCGGCGGCGAGCATGTTCGCGGTGCCCTCGATATTGCCGAGCGCGAAGCCCGCGCGGTCGGGCGCGTTCACCACCCCCGCGACATGGATCACCGCATCGGCACCCTCGGCGAGGCGGGCGAGGGCGGGGCGGTCCTGCAGATCGCCTTGCACCCAGCTGATCCCCTCGCGCGCCGCCTGCTCGCGCCGGGTGAGCGCGCGCACCCGATGCCCGGCCTCCAGCGCCAGCGCGATCAGCCGCGACCCGACGAACCCGGTCCCCCCGGTGATGGCGAGGATGCTCACAGCAGCGCCATATGGCTGCGATGCACCAGCGCGGTGCGGGGCGCATAGCCGAGCAGTTCGGCCTGATCCTCGTTGCGGCGGCCGACGATCCGCGCGGCATCGTCGCTCGGATATTCGGCCAGCCCGCGTGCGATCGCCTTGCCGTCGGGCCCCGCGATCACCACCAGGTCGCCGCGCGCGAACGCGCCCTCGACGCGCGTCGCGCCCGCGGCGAGCAGGCTCTTGCCCTGGCCCAGCGCCCGCGCCGCACCGGCATCGACATGGATCGTCCCCCGCGCGGTGAGCCCGCCCGCGAGCCACGCCTTGCGCGCGGGCGCCGACTTCTCGGCGACGAACAGCGTGTGCCGCGCTTCCGCCGACAGCGGATGCTCGATCCGGCCCGAAGCGATCGCGAGATGCGCGCCCGCGGCATTGGCGATCCGCGCCGCCGCGATCTTCGACACCATGCCGCCCGATCCCATCCCCGATCCCGATCCGCGATCGGCCATCGCCTCGATCGCATCGTCGATCCGCTCGACGCGGGGGATGTGCCGCGCGCCCGGCTGGCCGGGGTTGCGGTCGTAGAGCCCATCGACATCGGAAAGGAGGATCACCCCCTGCGCCCCCGCCGCCTGCGCCACCCGCGCGGCGAGCCGGTCATTATCGCCGAAGCGGATCTCCTCGGTCGCGACGCTGTCATTCTCGTTGAGCACGGGCACCACGCCGAGCCCCAGCAGCCGGTCGAGCGTCGCCGCGGCGTTGAGGTAGCGCCGCCGGTCCTCGAGATCGTCGAGCGTCACGAGCATCTGCGCCGCGGTCAGCCCCTGCGCGCCGAGCAGCTCGGCCCAGATGCCCGCGAGCGCGATCTGCCCGGTCGCCGCCGCCGCCTGCGCATCCTCGAGGCTCGCGCGCCCGCCCTTGGCCAGCCCCAGCCGCCGCGCTCCCAGCGCGATCGCGCCCGAGGAAACGACCGCAACCTGCTGCCCCGCGCGTGCGCGTTCGGCGAGATCGGCGACCAGCGTGGTCAACCAGTCGCGCCGCACCTGTCCCTGCGCGTCGACGAGCAGCGCCGAGCCGACCTTGACGATCAGCCGCGGACAGGAGGCGGGGGCGAATTGTTTCACGCGGGCTGCGTTAGCGGGGGAGAAGCCGCGCGCCAATCAGGGTTCGCATTTAGCGAGAGCAATGCGGGCTATGTTCCCGGCATGAGCGCGGCTGGCGTCCGTTGCCCTCGGCGCGGGGCGCGTGCATCCTGCGCTCATCCACGGCGTGGCCCGCCCCATCCAGCGCGGCCGATCGGAAAGGCACGGAAGAATGACCGACGAGACCGCAGCGCTCACCGCTCGCATCGAACGGCTCGAGCATGAGCTCGGACGCCTCCAGGACGAAAGCGCGATCCGCAAGCTCCAATACAGCTACGGCTATTTCATCGATAAATCGCAGTACAATGAATGCGTCGATCTGTTCGCCGACGATGCCGAAGTCTGGTTTCTCGGCGGCATCTACAAGGGAAAGGCGGGGGTGCGGCGACTCTATATCGAGCGATTCCAGACCCAATTCACGCAGGGCCATAACGGCCCGCGCTATGGCTGGCTGCTCGATCATCCCCAGCTCCAGATGGTGATCGACGTCGCTCCCGACCGCAACACGGCCCAGGTCCGCGGCCGCTCGCAGATGCAGGCGGGTCTGCACGAGACCGCCGAGGGCCCGCAGCGCGCCTGGTGGGAAGGCGGAATCTACGAGAATGACTATATCCGGGGCGCCGACGGCATCTGGCGGATCAAGGCGCTGCGTTACTTCCCCTTCTGGCACGGCAGCTTCGCAGAGGGCTGGGCCAAGACCCCGATCGACTTCATCCCGATGGCCTCGACCTTCTATCCCGAAGACCCGCTCGGCCCCGACGCCCCGGTCGAACCGCGCCCGCGCCTGTGGCCGGCGACCGACACCATCCCGTTCCACTATCCCCATCCGGTGACCGGCAGGCCGATCGTGCTCGACAACAGCCGGGCGAGGGAGGGGTTCAAGGACTGAGCGGCGGCTAAGCCCGCTATGCGTTCGCCCCAGCCCGCCACGGGCGAGCGTCTTAGCTGTCGAACCTTTCTCGCCGAAAAGACAGAGCTCGATCACGGGCACTCTCGACGGACTCGCCATCCCAGCTGAATTCCAGAATACGCTGCTCATGGTCTTCGGGGCGGAGGCCACACCGGTCAAAGGATAGGTGCACGATATTTCGTTTGATACGAGCGGACGCCCAGCGAAATTCGAGCCGATCTTCGAGCACGAGGCCCCGAAAAAGCTCCTCGACCGCACGCTCGACCTGCCGTTCGACAGGGCGCCAGCTTTCATCGGCGGCAAAGCGCCGTATCTCGGCATTGTATTGCTCAGGATCGAAGTGGACCCGCCGGCCGCCGTAAAGCCAATCTATGGACGCAGCCGATCGCGCAATCGCCACGCGAACATCATCGCAACCCACGACCCCACAACCGCATCGTCCGATCAGTACCTCGCTGGCGGCCGTATCGGTCAGTTCGGCCACCAATTCAGGCGGATCGAGGCCCAGATGGTCCCGGCCGAGCCAATCCTGATCGTTGAGAAAAGGGCGTGCTTGGTAGTCGTTTGAAGAAGGGCTGGCAGATATCTCAATACGCAGGCGAGCCATGGCTAAACCGGCGACCACTCGATCGCATCCTCGCCATCATCGTCGTCGGTCACGCCCCCGCTCTCGGGCCCGATCGCCTCGAGCAATTTGTCGAGTGCCCAGTCGAGCCCGGTGCCCGCGGCCCCCGAGATCGGGATCACCTCCGCCCCGCTCGCTTCCTCCAGTTCGGCGGAGAGCGCCGCGATCAGCTCGTCGTCGAGCGTGTCGATCTTGTTGAGCGCGACCACCACCTTCTTGCTCGTAAGCCCCGCGCCGTAATTCTCCAGCTCGGCCTGGACGATCCGGTAGCTCTCGGCCACGTCGGGATCGTTCGCATCGACCAGATGGAGCAGCACCTTGCACCGCTCGATATGCCCCAGAAAGCGGTCGCCGATCCCCGCGCCTTCGGCGGCGCCCTCGATCAGGCCGGGGATGTCCGCGATCACGAACTCGCGCTGGCGGTGCCGCACCACGCCCAGCTGCGGCCGCGTGGTGGTGAAGGCATAGGCGCCGACCTTGGCCTGGGCGTTGGTCACCGCGTTGATGAAGGTCGATTTGCCGGCGTTGGGCAGCCCGACCAGCCCCGCATCGGCGAGCAGCTTGAGCCGCAGCCACACGAACATCTCCTCGCCCGGCCAGCCGGTGCCGTGCTGGCGCGGGGCGCGGTTGGTCGAGGTCTTGTAGCTGGCATTGCCGCGCCCGCCATCGCCGCCGCGCAGGAAGACCTTGCGCTCACCCACCTTGGTGAAATCGAGCAGCAGTGTGCGCTCCTCGTCGTCGGCGAGGATCTGCGTCCCCACCGGCACCTTGATCACCAGATCGTCGCCACCCGCGCCGGTGCGGTTCTGCCCCGCGCCGCCATGGCCGCGCTGCGCCCGGAAATGCTGGGTGTAGCGGAAGTCGATCAGTGTATTGAGCCCCGCCACCGCCTCGAAGATGATGTCGCCGCCCTTGCCGCCGTCGCCGCCGTCGGGGCCGCCATATTCGATATATTTCTCGCGCCGGAAGCCCACCGCGCCGGGGCCGCCGGTGCCCGAGCGGACGAAGATCTTGGCCTGATCGAGGAAATGCATGGGCGGGCACTTAAGGGTAGATGAGCGGGAACACCACCCTATCCCCGTTCGTGCTGAGTGGAGACTGAGTAGCCGCGTCAGCGGCGTATCGAAGGCTCGTATCGAAGCACCAAGCCGCCTGTCCTTCGATACGCCATTTCGATGCGCGGCTCCGCCGCTACTCAATGGCTATTTAGGACGAACGGGGTTGAATTGATCTCAAGGCTTCGGCGCCGCGGGTTCCTCGGGCAGTTTGCGCGCGGGGATGGGCTTCGCCGTCACGAAGCAGCGCTCGGGCGTGCATGCCGCCGGCCCCTCGAGCGCGGCCGCCAGCGTCTTCACCACCGCGCATTTGGCCATGCTCGCGTCGATCACCAGCAGGTCGCGGCCGTCGGCCATGTTGGCCCCGATCTCGGCCGCCGCGCGCTCGACCGTCATCAGCCGGCTGTTCCAGAATATCTGCTTGCCCTGGACATGGACCACATGGCGCTCCTGGTCGGCGGGCATGCTCGCGGGCAGCGTGGTGCCCCAGAGCCTGGAGACCGCGCACCCGCCCAGCATCGGCGCGGGGGGCGTGGCGGCAAAGGCCGCGCTGGCCAGAATAAGGGATCCGATCATATCAACTCGCTGTGTTGCGCCCTCCGGGGCGTCATAATCCACCGCATTAGCGCGCGCTACCTGTCTGGGAGCTGGCTATTTGAGGCGCGGATGCAGATGCGCCGTCAGCAGCGAATTGGTCGCCAGCTCGCGCGCCTTTTCGCGGGGCAGGCCGAGCGCCTTGGCCATCGGCGCGCCCAGCAGCGCGTCGCCCAGCGCGATCAGCACCAGCTGGAGCGTCTCCTCCTGCAGCGTGAGCCCCTCATGGTCATGATCCTTGGCGATCATATCGACCAGCCGATGGATCGCATCGAGGATCGGATCGAGCACGTCGTGATTGCCCGTCAGGATCATCCAGCTCGCCAGCGCGCCGGCGCCGCCCTTGTCGAAGGCGTCGAAGGTCAGATCGACCACCTCGCGCGGATTATGGTCGGTCTCGCGCGCGCGGATGATCGCCTCGCCGATCCGCCCGGTGACCTCTTCCGCCAGGCTCGCGACCAGCGCCTTTTGCAGCCCCGCGGCCGATCCGAAATGGTGGAGCAGATTGGCGTGGGTGCGCCCGATCTTGGCAGAGACGGCCTTGAGCGTCACCGCTTGGGGGCCGTCCTCGATCAGCAGCGTCCGCGCGGCTTCGAGCGCGGCATCGCGGGATTCTTCGGGAGAAAGGCGTCGGCGTGGCGTTATTGACATTATTGTAAGTAATTTATATGACCCTGGGGAAACTTGTGGCTTGTGGAGCAATCGCGCCGTGAAAGCAAAAACTCCCGCCGATCTGACCATCACCCCGCGCGACCGCCGCTTCGGGCGCGAGGCGAAGCAGGACCGCTGGTGGTTCGCGGGCGATCCCGTCGCGACCGCTTTTCACAACTCGCTCTCGATCACCTTTCCCAAGGGCGAGGCGATGTTCATCGAGAGCGTGAAGGCCTTCCGCGAGGGCACCCCGCCCAAGCTCGACGCCGAGATACGCGCCTTCGTCCAGCAGGAGGTGATGCACAGCCGCGAGCATGTCGCCTTCAACCGGCGCGTGACCGAGGCGGGCTATGATTTCGCCCCGCTCGAGGCGGTGGTCGACGAGATCCTCGCCATCATCAAGACGCGCCCGCCGATCGTGAACCTCGCCGCGACCATGGCGCTCGAACATTACACCGCGATCCTCGCCTCGGTGATCCTCGGCGACCGCGACTATTTCAAGGGCGTCGACCGCGAACAGGCCGATATGTGGCGCTGGCACGCGATCGAGGAGCTCGAGCACAAGGGCGTCGCCTACGACACCTGGCTCCACGCCACGAAGGACTGGAGCAAGTGGCGCCGCTGGAAGCTCAAATCGCTGATGATGCTCCTGGTGACGGTCAATTTCTGGAAGAAGCGCGTCGCCGGCGCGGCCGAGCTGCTACGGCAGGACGGCATCACCCGCTGGGGCCGCGCGCGCGTCTGGTGGTATCTGATCGCCAGTCCGGGGCTGCTGCGGAAGATCTTCTTCCCCTGGGTCGCCTATTTCCTCCCCGGCTTCCACCCCTGGAACCATGACGACCGTCACCTGATCGGCAAGGCCGAGAGCGACTATCAGGCAGCGGTGCTCGCCGCCGCCTGAGGTTCCGCCGTCCGCGCCACCCGGATCGCTGCGATCAGCGCCCAGACCGCGAAGGGCACGCTCGATCCGAACGCCGCAAGCGCGACCCACTGCGCATTGCCGAGATCGAGCCCCGCAAACCCCGCCGCGTTCGCGCCGATGCTCGCCACCGCCGCGCCCACCGCCCCGCCCGCGCCGCGAACTGCGGCGATCGCGCCCGATCCGCGCGCGGTCTCTGCCTCGGAAAACATCGTCAGCACGCGCCGCCCGAGGAATCCGTAGGACACGCCGAAGCCGCCGCCGAGCAGCAGCCCCGAGACCAGCACCAGCGGGATCGACCCCCCGGCGGTCACAAGCGCCTGCATCGTCACGCCCGCCAGGATCGCGGCGGGCCCGATTACCAGCCAGCGCCGCTGCCAGCGTTCGCCCGCGCCGCTCACCGCGATCGCGAGCAGCGTCCAGCCGACCGCCTCGCTCGCGACGATATAGCCCGCCTCCAGCCCGCTCAGCCCCATCGTCGTGCGCAGCAGGGTGGGGCCGTAGAGCGAGAAGCCGGTCGCGGCGGCGTTGGTCATGAAATAGACCAGATAGCCTGCGCGCAGCGGCGTCGCGGGCGCGCGCACCTGGCTGGGCAGCAGGCCATGGTCGCTGCGCATATCGGCGCGGATCGCAAAGGCCAGCAACGCGAGGCCGCCGATCAGCAGCACCGCCGCGAGCGCGGTGGAATTCACCACCCCCGCCGCCGAGACCGCGGCGATCGCGACCGTCAGCAGCGCGAGCGGCGCGACGGGAACGCGCTGGGCGCTGCTTTCCCCGGCGCGCACCGGGATCAGCCACAGCGCCGCCCCGGCGAACAACGCCGCCTGGCCCGCGAACAGCCAGAAGACCCCGCGCCACGATCCGAGATCGGCGAACAGCCCGCCGATCAGCGGCCCGAGCACGGTCGCGATCCCCCACACGCTGTTGGCGAGCGCGAACAGGCGCGGGAGCTGGGGGGAGGGGAAGCCCGTCGCCATCGCGACATAGACGAGCCCGAGCACCCAGCCGCCCGCCACGCCCTGCAGCACCCGCCCAGCCATGAACCAGACCATGTCGGGCGCCAGCGCCGAGAGCGCGCAGCCCAAAGCGAGCACCACGCCGGCGGCCACCATCGCCATGCGCAGCCCGATCCGCTCAGACAGCCAGCCTGCGCAGGCGCCCGCGACAACGGTGCCGGTCAGGAATGCCGAGGCGGTCCAGCCGAAATATTCATAGCCCGACAGCGACGCGCCGACGCTCGGCAGGATCGTGGTGGTCACCAGTGCATCCGCCGCGATCGTCCAGGTGCCGAGCAGCATCAGCGCGAGCAGCGGCCCGCGCCCCTCGCGCAGCAGGTCGCGCCAGCCATGGGCGGTTGGGGTAGGGGCGGTGGTCAAGTTCGGGTCTCCGATCGCGGGGTCCGCCCGGGGTCATGCAACCTCAAGTAAAGGTGAGGTCAAGCGCCTTTTTCAATCCTCCCCCGCCAGGGGGAGGTGGCGCCGAAGGCGTCGGAGGGGGAGGACACGAAACGGACGTGGCCGCTTACCTCCCCCTCCGTCAGCTTTGCTGACACCTCCCCCTGGCGGGGGAGGATCATGCTAAGCCGCCATTCGCGCGTCCGGGTCGTCGCCTACGCCGCCCGCGCAAAGATCCAGCTCGAACGTCGCGCACGGCGTCGCGTGTCCGCGTGCGCGGGATTCGCGCATCACCACGCGCCCCGTCGGACGGAAGCCGAGCTTGCGCAGCACCTTTCCCGAAGCAGGATTGTCGATGAAATGCCCCGAGACCAGCCGCTTGAGCCGCAGCGTGTCGCGCGCGGTGCGGATCACCGCGGCGCCCGCCTCGGTCGCATAGCCGCGCCCCCAGGCGTCCGGGGTCAGCCAATAGCCGAGCTCGGATTCACCCTCGTCGGTCGCATGGATGCCGATCCCGCCGATCAGGCGCGGCGCCATGCCCTCATGCGCGAACATGAAGAACATCGGCCTCCGGATCTCGGCCGGGCGCATCAGGAACGCCTCGGCATCGCCCAGCGTATAGGGCCAGGGCACCTGCGCGAGCTTCGAGCACACGTCCCAATGTCCGATCGCGCGCGCCACCTGGGGCGCATCCTCGATCCAGCCGGGCCGCAGCGTCAGTCTTTGCGTACGCACGAACATGACCATCTCCTCGGTCTTGCGGTGCCCCGTGACGCATCCCTGTGACGCGTTCGTTTCAACCGCATGTCGAGGGAGCAATAAAAAAGGGAGCCGGGGCGACCCGTCTCCCTTTTGCGTTGGTCCGTTTCCGGACCCGGGTCGCCCTGGTGGGCAACCCGGCTGGCTGCCCGATGTTATTCGGCTGCTTCCGCAATCATATCGACCGAACAGAATTTGCGGCCGAGCTTGCCCTCGCGGAACGACACGCGGCCGTCGGTGAGCGCGAAGAGGGTATGGTCCTTGCCGATGCCCACATTGACGCCCGGGTAGAATCGGGTCCCGCGCTGGCGCACGAGGATGTTGCCCGCGACGACGGCCTGGCCGCCGAACTTCTTCACGCCAAGGCGCTTCGACTCAGAGTCACGACCGTTGCGCGACGAGCCGCCTGCTTTCTTATGTGCCATGCTCGATTACTCCTGACTTACGCTTCGGCGGCCGGGGCTTCAGCCTCGGCAGCGGGAGCGGCGGCCTTCTTCGCCTTGGGCGCGGCCTTCTTCTTCTCTTCCTGGGCACCAATGGCGGTGATCTTCAGGATCGTGTGCTGCTGGCGATGGCCGTTCTTGCGGCGATAGTTATGCCGGCGGCGCTTCTTGAAGACGATGACCTTCTCGCCCTTCGCCTGCGCGATGATCTCGGCGGAGACGGTCAGGCCGTCGGTCGCCTTCAGGTCGCCGCCCTCGCCCGCGAGCAGGACGTCGCCCAGCGTGATCGCCTGGCCGGCCTCGCCGTCGAGCTTCTCGACGACGATCTTGTCTCCTGCGGCAACGCGATACTGCTTGCCGCCCGTGCGCACGATTGCGAACATGGGTCTCTTCTCTAACAAAAGCATGTGCCCGCCGGGGTGGCCCCGGCAGGAGGAAGGGCGCAGCTATGCGAAGGCATGCCCGTTGTCAACCGCTCAGGACGGCAATCGTGCGGGTGGCGCTTCCGCCCGCCGGCCCAGTAACGCACCCATAATATCGGTTTCATGTTCGAAACAATGCAGATACGCCAAGTCGGCGCGCTGCGCGGGGGCAGTCGTCGCATATGGGGGAGAAGATCATGCCAACACCAACGAGCAGCGGCGCAGGCACCAGCACTACCGACAAGGTCGCCAAGGCCGCGCAGGAGACCAGCGGCGTGATGTCCGCGCTGGGGACCGCGGGCAAGGTCTTCGGCGCGTTCAATTCCGCGGTGGCCGCGGTTGGTTCGGTCCAGACGCTGATTGCGCTCTTTTCGGGCACCAAGAGCGACACGCAGCTGATCCTCGATGCGATCGACAAGCTGAGCGACACCGTCACCAAGGGCTTTCAGGACCTGACCAACAAGATCTCCGAGGAGGAGGTCCAGACCGAATGGAATGCCTTCGCCAAGGAGATGCAGGGCTGGGCGACCCGGGCCAAGGCGCGCGGACAGCAATTGAAGACGGTGACCGGCGGGGGTGCCCCCACCGTCACGGTCGGCAGCAAGCAAATCCCGATCAGCCAATGGTGCGAGGGCGACACTGGCGTGCTGGCCGAACTGTCCGGCCTGCTCGAGACGATGGCCTCGACGCTGGATACCGATGTGGTCGGCGCGCCGAGCCCGCTCACGCTGTGGGGCAATCTGTGCCAGGCCCAGCTGACCGCGAAATCGGGAAGCATGACGGGCGAATCGCTCTATTCGGCGCTGTTCAGCTGGTATCAGTCGATGGGAACGCTGATCCAGTCGATCGTCTATGTCCATAACGCGGCGCTCTCGCTCTATCGGACCCAGCCGGGCTATGATCGGAGCATGGTCGATGTCGGCTATGTGCTCGACGATCTCGGCAGCACCGGCACCGCGGGCTCGACCTGGGCGTCGATCGCCGCGGTCTTCGAAAAGCACCGCGCGCCGGCGATCCTCGACGATCGCGGCATCTGCGCGCTGACCGCCTATGATCAGGCGCCGTCCAACCAGTTCATGCTGTCGGTCGAGCGGGATATTGACAATGAATGGGGCCATGCGGTCGGCAAGATGGACGGGGCGATCTTCTTCGCCCGGCCGCTGATCGCGCCGCTCAATTCCTATTTCACCGCGCTCAGCCTCGCCTACCAGTCCTATGGCGGGGGCTTCCCGCTCTGGTACCTTTCCGGCACCGTCGTCACGCTGAACGGCGATGGCAGCCGCACGGTGACGACCAACTATCATGATTATCGCGGCGCGCTGCGCCCGGATATGATCGTCCAGCCGGGCGACGCCTTCATCATGGTGGTGAAGAACGAGTTCGAATTCGGGATGGGCTATGCGCCCGAGCCCGATCTTTCGGGCAAATCGAGCAATTTCTCGTCCGTCGTGACCGGCGTGAAATTCGTCACGATGCCGGGCACCAACCGGCTCGTGCTCGCGCTCCAATATGGCGAGTTGCGCAACGTGGAGCATAGCGGGTGGATCGTCGCCCAGCCCGACGAGAGCTTCCGTCAGCCCGCCGCGGCCGATGTGGGCGGCGGGTACAAGCTCGGGATCGACGTCAACCAGGTCGATCTGGGAGTCGCGGGCACCAATTCGCTGATGCCGTTGACCAACGCGTCGCTGATGGCGATGGGCAACCGGATGTCGCTCGTCACGCGGCATGCCTGGACGGGCTATAACGCCGAGGTGCTGCAACCCCAGTCGCTCAAGCAGTTCTTCAAGATACCGGCCTGAGGCGCGGCAATCCTAGTGCCGGTGCGTGCGCTTCAGCATGTACCGGCCACGGGCATAACCATCGAACAGCCCGCCGATCGCCGGATGATCGACCGGCTCGTCGCTTTCGTCGGTCACCAGATTCTGCTGGCTGACATAGGCGATGTAGCTCGAATCCTCGTTTTCGGCGAGCAGGTGGTAATAGGGCTGGTCCTTGCTCGGGCGGACCTCCTCGGGGATCGCCTCATACCATTCCTCGCTATTGGCGAAGACCGGATCGACATCGAACACCACGCCGCGGAAGTCGAACAGCCGGTGGCGCACCACCTCGCCGATCGCGAAGCGTGCGGTCGCGACCGGGGGCATCGGCACCCCGGGCTCATACGGTTCGGCGGGGAGGGCAGGGCTGGTCATGCCCCTAATCTAAGGATTGCGGAGCGCCGCACAAGGCGGCAGCTGGGGTCCGGTTGTCCCAAAGCAGCGTAGAGGCGCTTGTGCGGCCCAAATCATTGCGCTAGAGGCCCCCGCTCGATCAGCCGGTACCGTCCCAGGACGGGGCAAATGACCTCGCGGAGAGGTGGCAGAGTGGTCGAATGTACCGCACTCGAAATGCGGCGTGCGGGTAACCGTACCGTGGGTTCGAATCCCACCCTCTCCGCCAGGGTCTTTTTTGATCTCACGGCTTATTCGCTTCGCGAACCCCTCCCACGGGGCGGCCTGACCGGCCGGCGGGCTTGCGAACCCCTGCGGGTTCGGACCCTCGCCACGTCCTCGCGGCCGTTGCAGCCCCGATATGAACCGCGGACTTTTGATCTATAGGTAGGTCATGCGGCTCGATATCTGCCTGGTGGTTCCGCCGTTCGCCCAAGTGGAAACACCCTCGCTGGGCCCTGCGATCCTGGCCGCCGCGTGCCGGGAACGCGGGTTCGCCACGCGTGTGCTGCACGCCAATCTGATGCTCGCCGCCCGGGTGGGGCATCCCCATTACAGAGCGGTGGCGAACAGCAATTTTGCCTCGATGCTGGGCGAGCGCCTGTTCGTGCCGCATGCCTATCCGCCCGGCACCGTCCTGGATGAGCCCAACCCCCTGTCCGCGGCGATCCGGGCCGAGCACGACGCCATCGCACCTGTGATCGCCCCGTTTCTCGACGCGGTCTGCGCGCAGATCGTCGCGTTGAACCCGCGCATCCTGGGTATTTCGTCGGTGTACCAGCAGACGCTTGCCGCGTCCGCGATCGCGCTTCGCGTGAAGCGTGCCGCACCCGGGATCCGTATCGTCCTGGGCGGCGCGAATGCAGCCTCGCCGATGGGGGAAGCGCTGGCCGGCATATTGCCCTGGATCGACCATTTCTTTTCGGGCGAGGCCGATATCGCCTTTCCCGACTTCTGCGCGGATCTGCTGCGCGACGGCGCCCCCGATGCGCCGCGCGTCATCCATTGCCCGCCTTTGGCCGACCTGCGCCACAGCCCGGCACCCGACTTCGACGATTATTTCGCCGATCTTCGCGCCGCCCAGGCGGAGGAGCGCCTGCCCGCGGCATTGCCGGACGCGCTCCCGGTCGAGACGTCGCGCGGCTGCTGGTGGGGCGCCAAGAATCATTGCACCTTTTGCGGGCTCAACGGTGCGACCATGGCATTCCGCGAAAAGCCCGCGCCGCGCGCGCTGGAGGAATTCGATGCGCTGGAGGCGCGGTGGGGCGTGGGCCGATATGCGGTTGCCGACAACATCATGCCGCTTCGCTATCTGGACGCGCTGTTGCCCGTGCTGGCCGCGCGCGAACGCCCGCCCGCGCTCTTCTATGAAGTGAAGGCCAATCTCACCGCCGCGCAACTCGCGCTGATGGCCCGCGCGGGAATCGGGGCGATCCAGCCCGGGATCGAATCGCTGTCCACACCGGTGCTGAAGCTGATGCGCAAGGGCGTGTCGGCGCACCAGAATCTGATGCTGCTGCGCGACTGCCGGTCGCTGGGCATCACGGTCGTGTGGAATTATCTCTATGGCTTCCCGGGCGAGCGTCTCGAGCATTACGACGCCGTGGTTCCCTGGATTTCCGCGATCGAGCATCTGCAGCCGCCCGAGGGCTTCAGCCCGTTGCTGATCGACCGTTACAGCCCCTATTTCAACACGCCCGGCGCGTTCGGCATCGCCGCGGTGGAGCCGATCCGCGACTATCGGGGCCTCTATCCGCGTGATGCCCCACTCGATGCCATCGCCTATCATTTTCGCGGCGACTACGCGACGCCGCTGTTCGACGATGCCGAGGCACGCCGGCCGATCGCGCGCGCCATCGGCGAATGGCGGCTCCAATGGATCGTCGGCGCGCCGCCCGAGCTGCGCATCGCCGCGACGGACACGGGCACGGCGGTCCTGGTGGATACCCGCCGCATCGCGCGCGAGCGATATCTGGAGCTTCCCGCCGATTGGGCGCTGGCGCTGCGATTGCTCGAACGGCCTAGAACGCGCGACGCGATCGATACGGTGACCGCCACGGTGCTCGAGGAGCTGCTCGCGCGCGGTTACGTCATCGAGCATGAAGGGAAGCTGCTCAGCGTCGTGACCCGCGAGCTGGCCGATTCCGATCGGGATGACCTCGCCCGGGGGGAGGGAGCGGCCGTATCCGCCGCACCCGAAATGCGCCCTGTGGCCAGCCGTACCGCGGATTCGAAGCCCGCCCTCTCCGCCACTCCCGATATCTTTGATATTACTTGATCTGCACCGGAAACGGCGCGAGAGTTGGCCGGCAACGTCGTGGCAACATTGGCTTTTCCGGACCGGCCAAAACGGACCCTTTGTTCAAATGCGCAACAATAACCCCAAAATGTTAGCGTAACATCGGTTCGAAGCCCGGATTATGCGGCAATTCGGCAACATTATAACAAATAACGCCATTTTGGCTATTTGTTTCATGTTGACAACGTTGGCGGTGGTGGTAGCGGTACCATCCGGAGCCGCATGAGACGACTCCAAGCGAAAAAGCCGGCAGCCGTAAGAAGCTCGCTGGCGAGGGAGAGGAAACCTATGAGAAGCTTTCGGCTATCGCCGGCGCTCGCGCGCACGGCGTCCGCACTTGCAGTTGCGGCATGTCTGGCTGTGCCCGGCATCGCCTATGCGCAGGATACCGAGGAACAACCCGAAATCGTCGTGAAGGGCATTCGCGGCGCGCTCGATCAGGCGATGAACATCAAGCGGAATTCGGACGGCGTCGTCGATTCGATTTCGTCGGAAGACATCGGCAAGTTCCCCGACACGAACCTCGCCGAGTCGCTCCAGCGCATTCCGGGCGTCTCGATCAACCGTGTCAACGGCGAGGGTTCGGAAGTCACCGCGCGCGGCTTCGCCGGCAGCTTCAACCTCGTCACGCTCAATGGCCGCCAGATGCCGGCCGCGAACGTCGTCGCCGTCGGCGGCGACCAGAATGTCGACTTCGGCCGCGGCACCAGCCGTTCGTTCGACTTCTCGAACCTCGCCGCGGAAGGCGTCAGCCGCCTCGAGGTCTACAAGACCGGCCGTTCGAACATCCCGACCGGCGGTCTGGGCGCGACGATCAACATCGTGACGGCACGTCCGCTCGCGGGCTCGGAATCGGGCTTCCGCGGGTCGATCGGTGCCAAGGCGGTGTGGGACACCGCCCGCGACGAGAAGTTCAGCGCGACCCCCGAAGTCTCGGGCATCGTCGCCTGGTCCGATCCGAACGACACGTTCGGCATCAGCCTGTTCGGCAGCTACCAGAAGCGCGAATCGGCCGCCGCCAGCGCGACCTCGAATGCCTGGAACATCCGCCGCCGCGACGACTTCACCAACCCCGGCAACGGCTTCGTGAACGCGCAGACGCAGATCACCAATCTGCCGACGACGAACCAGCTCGTCTCGATCCCGAACGACAGCCGCTATCACTGGTCGACCTCGGAGCGCGAGCGCATCAACGGATCGGCGGTCGTCCAATTCCGTCCGTGGGAGGGCGCGGAGATCACCGCCGACGCACTCTATGTGCGGAACCGCACCAGCGAGCAGCGTACCGACCAGACCAACTGGTTCAACCGTCCGTTCCGCCAGGTGCGCTTCGACCAGAACCCGATCGTCGCGACCACGGTGTTCCTCCAGGAGAACATCAACGGCGTGAAGGACGAGGGCTTCGAGCAGCAGTATCGCGCGACCCGCGACGAGCTGCATTCGTACGGCCTGAACGCGAAGTTCGATCTGAGCAACGCGTTCAGCGTCAGCCTCGACGGCCATATCTCGGAGGCGACGTCAGATCCCGATGCACCCAACGGCACCAGCTCGACGCTGGTCTCGATCGGCGCCCCGGTGATCGCGGCGCACTCGGTCGATTATTCGAACGGCTTCCCGGTGCAGAGCATCACCATCAACGATGCGCTGCGCGGCAATAACAATGGCGTCGTCGATGTGGGCGACCTGGGCACCCAGGTCGCGCGCACCAACGCGTCGAGCCAGAGCCAGCGCATCCACGAGGGCCGAATCGACTTCACCTACAAGATCGGCGACGAAGGCCGCTTCGATTTCGGTGGCGACTATATCGACTCGAAGATGACTTCGAAGCAGGTCCAGACCCAGCAGACGCTGGGCGACTGGGGCATCACCCACCCGGGCGACGTCAACCAGCTGGCCCCGGGCCTGGTCCAGCAGTTCTGCCTCGAGTGCAAGTTCGACCATTTCAACCCGGGTGCGACCGGTTCGTCGCTGATTGCCTTCCGGGCCAATGCGGTCGATCTCTACAACAAGCTGTCGCCGGCCTATGCCGCTGACGGCGATCCGGCGACCGCCGGTATCCAGCCCGGCCATCCGGTGAACATCAGCGGCAACAACTACAACGTCGTCAGCGAGAAGACCTGGGCGGTGTACGGCCAGTTCAGCTGGCGCGGCGATATCGGCGGCATGCCGTCGACCTTCCTCGCCGGCGTCCGCTACGAGAAGACCGACGTCGTCTCGACCGCGCTGGTGACGGTGCCGCAGGCGATCCTGTGGGTGTCGGACAACGACTTCACCCGCATCAGCTCGGCGACGGTTCAGCCGGTGAGCGCGACGGGCAACTATGACAACCTGCTCCCCTCGCTCGACTTCTCGATCGAGCCGGTTCAGGACGTCAAGCTGCGCGCCTCGTTCAGCCGGACCCTGGCCCGTGCGGACTATGCCAACCTGTTCGTCTCGGACACGGCCAATGCGCCGCCCCGACCGACCGCGATCGGCGGCGTCGCCACCGGCACCTCGGGTAACGCCGGTCTGCTTCCGCTCGTGTCCGATAACTTCGACGTCTCGGCCGAGTGGTATTTCGCACCGCACAGCTACATCTCGCTGGGCTTCTTCGAGAAGCGCGTCCGCAACTTCGTCGGCACCGGTCAGACCACGCGCAACCTGTTCGGTCTGCGTGACCCGTCCTCGGGTCAGGCCGGCACGCGGTCGGGTGCGGCCAAGACCGCGCTGACGGGCCTGGGCGCGGACATCAGCGACGTGAACCTGTTCACGATGACCGCGCTGATCGTCCAGACCGGCAGCGTCGCCGCGGCCACCGCGCAGTTCAACGCGCACTACACGCCCGGCACCGGGCTGGACCAGACCTTCGTCGACGCCACGCTGGCGGCGGTGGACATCACCGCCGACGCAAGCGACCCGCTGTTCCAGTTCCAGGTGACGCAACCGGTCAACAACCGCGAAGGCAAGATCCACGGCTTCGAACTGGCCGCCCAATACTTCCTGGGCGACACCGGCTTCGGGTTCGCGGGTTCGTACACCAAGGTCTATGGCGACGTGAAGATCGACATCGGCGCAGACCCGAGCGTCGACCAGTTCGCGCTTCTCGGTCTTTCGGACAGCTTCAACGCGACGCTGATCTTCGAGAAGTACGGCGTGTCGGCACGTGTGGCCTATAACTGGCGCGACAAGTATCTCGGCCAGACCAACCGTGGCGGCGGCGATCGCAACCCGGTGTTCTTCGCGCCGTTCGGCACGCTCGACATCAATGTCAGCTACGACCTCACGCAGAACATCCAGCTCTCGTTCGAAGGGATCAACCTGACGAGCGAGCCGGTGCGCAGCTATGGCCGCGACTCGACCAACCTGTGGTTCGCCCAGGAACTCAAGCCGCTCTTCCTGTTCGGTGCGCGCTTCAAGTTCTGAGGTTCGATCCATGTTCGCTTAAGGGAAAGGCCGCTGTTCGCAGCGGCCTTTTCTCTTGAATATCAACCGTCATCCCGGCGAAAGCCGGGACCCAGAGCCAGGTACGGCGTCGCTCGTAACCCTGGGTCCCGGCTTTCGCCGGGATGACGAGAGAGGGTTCAACCTGGACGCATCTCGCTCTAGGTATCGATGGCCCGGCATCCCGTCACCGGGCACGAAAGCCGTTCATGACCAACAATGTCCTCCTGAATAATGTCGATCATCACGATCTGCGCGTCACCTTCCGTCACGGCGCCGAGCATGGCGACAGCGTCAACCAGGCGCTGATCTTCCCCACCGAATATGAGGATGTGCAGCGCGAATATCCGATCCTGTTCCGCCAGGATGAGAGCGGCGCCTTCCAGTCGGTGGTGCTGCTCGGGCTCGATCGCGACGAGAATCTGTTCCTGGGCGAGAGCGGCTGGGCCGCGCGCTATGTCCCCGCCGTCCACCGCCGCGGCCCCTTCATGATCGGGCTCCAGGCGAGCAAGGACGATCCCGACACGCGCGAGCCGATGATCCATATCGATCTCGACGATCCGCGCGTGGGCCGCGAGGCCGGCGAGCCCCTGTTCCTGCCGCATGGCGGCAACGCCCCCTATCTCGAGCATGTCGCGGCGGTGCTCCGCACCCTCTATTCGGGGATCGAGCTCGCCCAGCCGATGTTCGCCGCCTTCGATGCGCTCGGCCTGATCCAGCCGATCGAGCTCCAGATCGCGCTCGACGAGGAGACGCAGTACGATCTCCCCGGCTTCTTCACCATCGCGCAGGACCGGCTCGCCGATCTGGGCGGGGAGCCGCTCGAGCAGCTCAACCGCGCGGGCTATCTGCGCCTTGCCTATCTGGCCGCGGCCTCGCTCGCCAATGTCGGGCGGCTGATCGACCTCAAGAACCGCAAGCGCGCCGGCTGATGGCCGCGATCGCCGCCCGCACCCGCGAAGTATTCGGGGTCGATCCGGCGGCGATCCCCTATGCCGAGCTGCTTGGTCGCCAGGAACCGGTGATCCTCAAGGGCGTCGCGCGCGATTGGCCGCTGGTGAAGGCGGGGCTCGAATCTCCCCGCGCGGCGATGGCGTACCTCAAGCGCTTCGACAGCGGCCGTCCGGTCACCGGCTATGCCGGCGCACCCGAGATCTGCGGCCGCTTCTTCTACAATGACGACGCCACCGCGATGAACTTCGAGGCCGGGCGGCTGCCGCTCGCCGAATTCCTCGCCAGCGTCGAGGCGCATCTCGGCGAGGCCGGGGCCCCGAGCTTCTATCTCGGCTCGACCGATCTCGACCTCTTCCTCCCCGGCCTGCGCGCCGAAAACGACCTCGCGCTCAACGACCCGATGTTCGCCGCCAACCCGGTGATCGTCAGCCTCTGGGCCGGCAACCGCACCACCGCGAGCGCGCATTACGACATGTCGAACAACATGGCGGTCTGCGTCGCCGGCCATCGCCGCTTCACCCTGTTCCCGCCCGATCAGGTCGCCAACCTCTATCCCGGCCCGCTCGAGCCCACGCCGGGCGGGCAGGTCGTCTCGATGGTCGATTTCCGCGACCCCGACCGCGCCCGCTACCCGCGCTTCGCCGAGGCCGAGGCGGCAGGGCAGGTGGCCGAGCTCGAGCCCGGCGACCTGCTCTTCTACCCGGCCTTGTGGTGGCACCATGTCGAGGCGCTCGACGATTTCAACCTGCTGATCAATTACTGGTGGAACACCTCGCCCGCCTTCATCGACACGCCGCAGAACACCTTGCTCCACGCGCTGCTCAGCCTGCGCGACCGCCCGGAGCCCGAAAAGGCCGCGTGGAAGGCGCTGTTCGACTATTACATCTTCGGCCCTGCCGATCTGCCAGCCGCGCACCTGCCCGAGGCCGCACGCGGCAATCTCGGCCCGCTCGACGAGATCAAGGCGCGGCGGCTGCGAGCGATGCTGCTCAACAAATTGAATCGATAGGGGAAACCGGCGTGGAATCGCAGAAGGTGAAACGCGTCGTCATCGCCGGGGGCGGCACTGCGGGCTGGAACGTCGCGGCGGCGCTGGGCAGCACGCTCGGCACGCTGCTCGACATCACTCTCGTTGAATCCGAGGAGATCGGCACGATCGGCGTCGGCGAATCGACCGTGCCGACGGTGCGCCGCTTCCACCAGCTGCTCGGGATCAAGGAGCAGGAGTTCATGCGCGACAACCGCGCGAGCTTCAAACTCGGCATCTCGTTCGAGGATTGGGCGCGGATCGGCGACCGCTACATCCACAGCTTCGGCGTGGTCGGCAAATCGACCTGGATGGGCGATTTCCACCATTTCTGGCTGCATGCGGTCGCGCAGGGCTATGGCGGGGAGGTCGGTCAATATTGTTTCGAGCATGAAGCGCTGCGGGCTGGCAAGTTCGCTTGCGGGCCCGAATCGACGATCAACTATGCCTATCATCTCGACGCCGCGCTCTACGCCCGCTTCCTGCGCAAGTTCAGCGAAGGCTTCGGCGTCAGGCGCGTCGAGGGGAAGATCACGAGCGTCGATCAGGACGGCGAGAGCGGCTTCGTCATCGCGATCAACCTCGAATCGGGCGCGCGGATCGAGGGCGACCTGTTCATCGATTGCACCGGTTTCCGCGGGCTGCTGATCGAGCAGGCGCTGGGAGCCGGGTTCGAGGATTGGGGCCAATGGCTCCCCTGCAACAGCGCGCTGCCGATCCAGACCAGGGCGGTCGGCCCCGCCGTCCCCTATACCCGCGCCATGGCGCACGAGGCCGGCTGGATGTGGCAGATCCCGCTCCAGCACCGCGTCGGCAACGGCTTCGTCTATTCGAGCGATCACATGAGCGACGAGGCCGCGCATGACGGGCTCCACGCCCGCATCGAGGGCGAGGTGGTGTTCGCGCCCAAGCCGATCCGCTTCCGCGCCGGGCGGCGGCTCAAGACCTGGGACAAGAATGTCGTCGCCTTCGGCCTCTCGTCGGGGTTCGTCGAGCCTTTGGAATCGACCAGCATCCACCTGATCCAGGTCGGGGTGACACGCCTGATCCAGTCCTTCCCCTTCGCCGGGATCAGCCAGGCGCAGGTCGATCGCTACAATGCGCGCGCGCAGGCCGAGATTGAGATGGTGCGCGATTTCGTCACCCTCCACTACAAGCTCACCGAGCGCGAGGATTCCGAATTCTGGCGCTATTGCAAGAACATGAGCATTCCTGATTCGCTCGCGGCGCGCATCGCGCTGTTCCGCGAATCGGGCATGGCCTATCAGGATCAGGACGAGCTTTTCCGCATCGACTCGTGGCTCCAGGTGATGATCGGCCAGCGGCTGGTGCCCCAGGCCTATCACCATATGGGCCGGCTGCTGACCGACGCTCAGCTCAAACAGGCGCTGACCGATCTCAAGACCAACATCGCGGGCGCCGTGGCGCGGATGCCGGCGCACCAGGACTTCGTCGACAGCTATTGCGGGGCCGAGGCGCTGGCTTGACCGTCCCCTCAATCGTCATCCCGGCGAAAGCCGGGACCCAGGAGTCACATGGGCCAGTCCTGCTTGGCTCTGGGTCCCGGCTTTCGCCGGGATGACGTATCGAGGAGGGTCAACCCCTTGAAATGTTGGATTTCCCCTGCTTCGCTCACCGCGCCCGGCGATCCGGACCGCTCTTTGACATCGCGACTCTTGGCTTCGAAAAACCGCGTCTTGGGCCGACTCTTGCTGACTTTCCGCTTCGCAATGTGATCGCCGCGGAATGGCCCGATCAGTGTAAAGTTAGTGTCAACTTTCACATGCTGGGACGGCGCGACTCACCCGCCCGGCTTCTGCTCCCGCCAGATCCAGCGCAGAATCTCGGGCAGCAACATGCCCCCATGCGCATCCGAGTGCGCGCCGTCGCCCCAGACGAACTTCACGTCATAGCGCGCGCCCGGCACGCCGTTCTTGTCTGCATTGGCATTGGCCCAGTTGAGCGCCGCCACCATCTGCTGGTTGGCGAGGAACCAGTTGCCATGCTCATTGTCGAGGTCGCCGCTGCCGTCCTGCAGGAAGATGCGGATGGGCCTGATGCTGCTCTTGCGGATCAGCCCGGGATAGAGGTCGCCGCCGGGGATCAGCGGGTGATCGGCCGTCGCGGGCTGATAGCCGATCGAGGTATAGCTGCCGATCATGCTGATCACGTTGCGGAAGGCGTCGGGCCGGTTCCACGCCACCGTCCAGGCGCAGATCGCCCCGCTGCTCGTCCCGCCGATCGCGCGATGGGTCGGGTCGCTGCTGAACTTGTAGCTTTTGGCGACCTCGGGCAGCAATTCGTCGATCAGCATGCGGGCGTAATTGTCGTTGAGCGCGTCATACTCTGGCGCGCGGTGGTCCGGGTTCCCGAAGCCGAGCGTGTCCGGATAATGCTCGCTGAGATTGCCGGGGGTGACGAACACCCCGATCGTCTGCGGGATGTCCCCCTTGGCGATCAGGTTATCGAGCACATTCTGGATGCGCAGCGACCCGTTGGGATTGGTCGCGCGCTGGCCGTCCTGAAAGACCAGCAGATTGGCGGGCCGGGCGGCACTGTACCCAACTGGCACATATATCCAGTAGCGGCGAACCGTTCCGGCAAAAACCTTGCTCCGAAACTCGAACGGCCCCTTGAGCTCGCCATGCGCGATCGCCGGATTGGCCAGCGATTCGGCGGTGAGCGGATAATCGCCCGGCTTGCGCTCCTGCGCGCTGGCGGCGTTCGCGGTCATCAGCGCGGCGGCCAGCGCCAGCGCGTGAAACATCGCCTTCATCCATCCTCTCCCGCTTGTCCGGGTAGAGACTAGGGCAGGCGAAAGGCCCGTCAATCCTAGACCTTGGCCTAGACCTTGGCCTCGGCCTCGGCATAGCGCCGCGCGATCACCGCGCAGGCGATCAGCTGGATCTGGTGGAACAGCATCAGCGGCAGGATCACCACGCCCACCTGCGCCGCCGGGAACAGCACCCCCGCCATCGGCACGCCCGCGACGATGCTCTTCTTCGAGCCGCAGAAGAGCAGCACGATCGCATCCTCGCGCGGCAGCTTCAGCAGCCGCCCGAGCGTGAGGGTAAGGCTCAGCCCGACGCCGAGCACCGCCGCGCAGAGCAGCACGATCAGGCCGAGATCGGCGGGGGGCAGCTTCGCCCACAACCCGCCCACCACCGCCGCGCCGAACGCGGTATAGACGACGAGCAGGATCGATCCGCGGTCGGTATAGCCCAGCAAGGCCCTGTTCCGCGCCGCCCAGCCGCCGATCCAGGGGCGCAGCAGATGCCCGGTGACGAAGGGCAGCAGCAGCTGGAGCAGGATCGTCTCGATCGAGGCGAACGAAATGCCGCCCATTCCGCCGGCGCCCCCCATCAGCAGCGCGACCAGCGCGGGGGTGAGCGCGATCCCGATCAGGTTCGAGAAGGACGCGCTGCACACCGCCGCCGCGACATTGCCCCGCGCGATCGAGGTAAAGGCGATCGAGCTCTGCACGGTCGAGGGGAGCAGGGTGAGGTACAGCATCCCCGCCGCGACCTGCGGGTTGAGCCCCGGGATCGCCGAGACGCCAAGCCCCAGCACCGGGAAGAGCAGGAAGGTGCAGCCGAGTACCGCGAGGTGCAGCCGCCAGTTGCCGATCCCCGCCAGGATCGCCTCGCGCGACAGCCGTGCACCCTGGAGGAAGAAGAGCAGCACGATTCCCGCATCGGCGGCGAAATCGAACACCCCCACCCAGATCCCGCGCGGCGGCAATAGCGTCGCGAGGACGACGGTGCCGAGCAGCGCAAGGATGTAAGGCTCGAAGACGGCGAAGAATCGGGCGAACATTACCCGGCCGATAGCCACGCGAAGCGCGCCACGAACAGTCCGGCGAGCAGCAGCAACAGCCAATCGGTCGCGCCGATCTTGCCGCGCAGCAGCTTGAGCAAAGCATGCGCGGTGATGCCGAAGGCGAGGCCGTTGGCGATCGAGAAGGTCAGCGGGATCATCGCCACGGTCAGGAAGGCGGGGATGGCGATCTCCGGATCGTCCCATTCGATGTCGATCAGCGGCGCCATCATCAGCGCGCCCACCAGGATCAATGCGGGCGCAGTCGCGGCGAGCGGCACCAGCTGGGCATAGGGTGCGATGAACATCGCCGCGAGGAAGAGCACGCCCGTCACTACCGCGGTCAGCCCGGTGCGCCCGCCGGCCTGCACCCCCGCGGCGCTTTCGACATAGCTCGTCACCGTGCTCGTGCCCGCCAGGCTGCCGGCGATCGTCGCGATCGAATCGGCGAACAGGATTCGGTTGAGCCGGGGCACGCGTCCCTGCGCGTCGATCAGCCCGGCACGGCGGGTGACGCCCACCAGCGTGCCGATATTGTCGAACAGATCGACGAACAGGAAGACGAACAATATCTCGAGCAGGCCGAGCCCATGGCTCCCCGAAAGGCCGAAGACGCCGGCAAGATCGAGCTTGAAGGCGGTCTGCGAGATCGCGGTCAGATCATAGGGCTGAGGCTTGAACGGGACGAGACCGAGCGCCGCCCCGGCGATGGTGGTCGCGACGATTCCGATCAGGATCGCCCCGCGCACCTTCCAGGCGGCGAGCACGGCGATCACGACCAGCCCGAACAACGCCAGCGCCGCCCCGGGCGCGTGCAGGTCGCCCAGGGCAACCGATGTCGCCGGATTGCTGACCACCACCCCCGCGTTCTTGAGGCCGATGAAACCGATGAACAGCCCGATCCCGCCCGCGACCGCGGCGAACAGATGGCGCGGAATCGCGGCGATGATCAGCTGGCGGATGCCCGCGAAGGTCAGCAGCAGGAAGGCGATGCCGGAGATGAACACGCAGCCGAGCGCGACCGGCCACGGCACGCCCATCCCCTGCACCACGGTGAAGGCGAAATAGGCGTTGAGACCCATCCCCGGCGCGAGCGCGAGCGGGACGTTGGCGGTCATTCCCATCAGGATGCTGGCGAAACCGGCGGCGAGGCAGGTCGCGGCGGCGACGGCGGCGACGTTCATCCCCGCCGCGCCCAGGATCGAGGGATTGACCAGGATGATATAGGCCATGGTGAGGAAGGTGGTGACGCCGGCGAGGACCTCGGTTCGGACGGTGGTGCCGCGCGCGCTGAGTTCGAAGTGGCGGTCGAGCGCGCCCGCCGGCTGGACGGTGGCTTCGGTCGGTTCGGTCATCACTGCCCCCCTGTTGAGCCCGGCCAGCATAGCGTGGGAGGCGGGGAGGGGAAGGGCCCGGAAACGGACGAGGGGCCCGCCACCCAGGTGACGGACCCCTCACACTCTCGGGCCGGAAGCTCAGTGCGCCGGCTGGCTGTCGTTGCCGTCGTCGCGGTTGACGCGCGAGGTCATGCCGGTGGCGTCGGCGTCGTCCTGCGTCGTCGTCGAATCGAACTCCTTGCCGGTGCTGGCGGGGGCGGGCGTCACGCTCGGCGAGGGGCTTGGCTCGGGCGTGGCCAGATTCTCCGCCTCGTTGACCGTGCCGATCTCCTCGACATTGGTCTCGATCGTGTTGGTGGTGGTGGTCTCCGAATTGCCGCCGCATGCCGACAAGGCGAGCGCCATCGAACCAACCGCGAGCAACGAAACAAGCTTCTTCATACCGTCTTCCCTCTTTTCTTAGCGTCCGGCGCGGCCCGCCTCGATGGCCGAGCGCCGCTCGATCCGGGCCGCGAGCGTCTTGTCCCAGCCATAGGGATCGCCGCGGAAATTCATCACGCCGCTCCCGCTGGCATAGGCGGTCCAATAGAGCAAATATACCGCCACCTGATCCTGAGGGCGCAGCTGGACGCGCACCGTCACCGCCTTGTCGACGGTCGATTGGATCGTTGCGGGCGGCCAGGCCGGATCGTTGCGGAGCAGCAGCCGCGCGAGCGCCGCGGGCTTTTCCAGGCGGATGCAGCCATGGCTGGCGAGGCGGTTGAACGAGGCGAAGGTCGCCTGGCTCGGCGTGTCATGCAGATAGACCGCATAAGGATTGTCGAAGTCGAACTTGTAGCGGCCGAGCGCGCTCTGCGTTCCCGCCTGTTGCTGGAGGCGCTTGTTCGGCCCGTCGCCGATCACCTTGAAGCCATGCGCGGCGAGATAGGCTGGGCCCTTGGGAAAGAGCTCGGCGGCGGCGATGCCCGGGGGCACGTTCCACGGCGGATTGAGCACGATCGAGTGGATGCGCGAGCTGAGCATCGGCGTCTCGCGACCGCCCGGCGCACCGGTCACCGCCTTCATCGACGCGATCGGGGCATCGCCCTCGAACACGGTGAGGACGGCGGCGGCGATGTTCACCTGGATGCGGTTGCGCGGCAGCTCCTGCGGCAGCCAGCGCCAGCGCTCCATGTTCGCCATGATCTGGCGGACGCGGTCGGCGGCGGGGACGTTGAGCGAGGCGCGGGTCTGCGCGGCGAGCACGCCGGTGGGATTGAGGCCATAGCGGCGCTGGGCGCGCTTGACCGCCTCGGTCAGCTCGGCATCGAACTTGTCGCCCGCGACTGCGACATCGGAATCCTCGACCGCGAGCCGGGCGCGCAGCGCAGCGACGCGTGGGCCGCTGGCGCCCTGGGCGAGGTCCGCGCCCGCGGCGAGCTGCGCCCAGCCGCCCGAGGCCTCGATCCGGCGATAGGTGTCGAGCCCGGCCTTGAGCCCGTCATAGCCCGAATAAGGCGGGGGCAGCCCGTCGATCCAGCGCTGGAGCCGGTCGGCTTTCACTGCGGCGGCGAAGGCGGGCAGGGGATCGTAAGGCGCGGGGCGCAGGCCCCAATCCTTCTGGAAATCCTCAGGGTCCAGGCGGCCCGAATGGACCGCGTGTGCATAATCGAGCGCGGCGCGCACCAACTCGTCATTGCTGGCGGGCGTCACCGGCGCCGCGCCGGCATGGACGAGGCCCTGGGCGAAGCGGGCCTCGCTGAGCAGGCTGATCAGCTGCGAGGCCTGGGTGGGCGAGAGCTGCGGCAGGGGCACCACCTGGGGCGGCGCCTGCACCATCGGCACGATCGTCGGAGTCGGCGAGGCGGCAGGCGTAGGGCTCGGCACATTCTGGGCGATGCCCGGCGCGGCGAGCATCACCGTCGCGGCCAGCAGCCACACCGCTTTGGGTCGATTGCGGGCAATCAGGTTTCGCATGGCCCCCTCATATCGTACGCGCAACATTTCGTCGCTGATAATACACGCTTCGTCGCCGGTCCGCCAGCCCGAATCAGTGACTCAACACCACTTCGGCGACGCGGCGCCGGCCGCCGGTGCGCGTCAGCTGGACGAACACATCGACCGTGGACCGCACATAGTGGCGGACATCGTCGCGGCCAAGCTGCGTTCCGGCCTGAAGCACGAGCAAAACGATCTGCTCGATCGCGCGCTCGGCCGAATCGGCATGGACCGAGGTCATCGATCCGGGATGGCCGGTGTTGATCGCGCGCAGGAACGCATAGGCCTCGGGCCCGCGCAGCTCGCCCAGGATGATCCGGTCGGGCCGCATCCGCAGCGACGCGGCGAGCAGATCGTTCATATCGACCTTGGCCTCGCCCAGCTCGCTGCGCGCGGCGAGCAGGCCGAGCGCATTGGCGTGGTGGAGATGGATCTCGGGGGTGTCCTCGATGAAGATCAGCCGCTCCTCCTGCGGGATCTCGCGGATCAGCGCGTTGAGGAAGGTGGTCTTGCCGGTCGAGGTGCCGCCCGAGACGAGGATGTTCTTGCGCGCGCGCACCGCCGCGGAGAGCATGCCGGCGATATCGCCATCGTCGAGCAGGGCAGCCAGCGCCTTGTCGATCTGCGATTCCTCTGGCGCATTGCGGCGCTTGGTGCCCTCGAACGCGCCGGCGCTGACATAATCGTCGAGCGTCAGGTCAGAAGTGACGTGCTTGCGGATCGCCAGCGCCATCCCGCTGCGGGTGGCCGGCGGCGCGATCATCTGGACGCGCGCGCCGTCGGGCAGGGTGGCGGAGAGCAGGGGATGTTCGCGGCTGATCCCCTGATGCGAGAGCGCGGCGATCTGTCGGGCGAGCCGCGCCATCGTGGCTTCGTCGAGCCCCGGCGCCTCGTGCCGCTCGATCGCGCCGCCGAGCGTTTCGATCCACAGCTCGCCGGGACGGTTGACATAGATGTCGGTGACGTCGGGCCGCGCGAGCATATCGTTGAGCGGCGCGAGATAGGAGCGGAGATAGACGCGGCCATCGTCATTCTTGGCCTCGGTCTCCGCGCTCATCTGCGGGCCCCGGCGCCGGTGAAATCAAGGTCGCGCGCGACGAAGATGGTGATGCTGGTGCCCGGTTTGACCGTCAGAGTCGGGGTGACCTGCTGGTTCTGCTGGAGCGGGCCGGTGACGTTCTGGACGGTGCCGGGCAGCGCCACGACGATGGGCGAGCCGCTGGTGCGCGAGGCGAGGTTGACGCCGACATCGAGCACCGACTGGAGGATCGCGCCGGTGAAGCGCGCGAAGAAATGGTTGTTGACGCTCGCGCCGATCCCGCCGCGGCCGAGCGGATCGCCCGCGGGCGAGCCGATCGCGATCGTCACGCCGTCCGGCCGGATCAGCCGGACCCAATTGACGAGGGCGCGCTTCTGTCCCGGTTGCGCCTCGGAGCGATATTCGCCGATCAGCCGGCTGCCGCGCGGGATCAGGATGCGGGTGCCGTCGAACCCGCGCACGTCGCGCGTCACCATCGCGCGGGCGAGGCCGGGGCGGGTCGAATCGAGCCCGGTTTCGAGTACTGCGGGGATCAGCGTCCCTTGCGGCACGGTGGTCGAGCGGTTGGCGAGCACGCCCGAACGCGCGCGGCTCCCCGCGACACTGGCGGCGGAGGTGCCGGGCGTAGTGCCCTCGGTTGCGCCTTCCTTGTCGGCGGTGGTGGGCGCGGCGGGGCCGGCATCGGCACCGGTGCCGTCAAAGACCAAGGCGGGTTCGGCGCTGGTCCGCGGCGGCGGCGCGGGCATTTCCACCGGCTGCTGCTGCACCGGCGCAGGCTGGGGCACATAGACGATCTGCGGCGGCGGCGGTGGCAGCTGGCGCACCGGCTCGGGCTGCACCGTCACCGCCGGCGCGGGCGGCGGCGGGGCGGGCGGGACATAGAGTGACGGCGGCGCAGCGCTTACGGCGCCCGCAGCACGGTCTGCGGAGCCTGCGCGCACCGCCGGCACCTCGGCGGCGCGGCGGCGTGAATCGAGCACGCTGAACAGCAGCACGCCGAGGATCGCCATGCCGATCGCGATCACGATCCAGGAAGGGCCACCGCGGGGAAGCGCGACCATGGGCGCGACGTTGCCGCCATTGCCGCTGGCCGCCACGCGCGGATCGCCGGGAGGGACGGTCGCCATCAGTTCGCCTTCGCCTGTTCGGTGACGCGCTCGGCGCGGGCGACCTGGCGGTCGAGCCGGAAGATCAGGCGCGGCATCACGCTGTCGATCACGAAGATGCCGTCGCGCATATTGCCGTTGACCAATGCCTCGCGCCCCTCGGCATCGACCGAATATACCGCAGGCAAGGTCGCGGACGCGGGCCATTCGATATAGGTCTTGCTGCCATCGTCATCGATCCCGCTCGGACGGATCGATGCGTCGCCGGTCAGGCGATAGCGGCCGCGCGGGGCATCGGCGGCGGCGGTTTCGGTGGTGGTGTCGGCCTGTGCAGTGCCGGGATAGGTGAAGCGCACCGTATAGGCCATGTCGCTCGCGGCGCCGTAGAGCGGGCGCAGCTCGAAGGCATAGGTGCGCGCGTCGGTGACCACGACCATGTTGGTCGCCACCGCCTGGATCGGCTTCACGAACAGCCGGTCGCCGCGCTTGTTGGGGGTCGCCTGCCACGCGCCGCTATCGCCGATCGCGACATTCTCGATCCGCTCGTCGGGCGCGAACTCGACCGCGACCTGATAGCCGGGCGCGGCCTGGAGCAGCACCACCTGATCGGCATTATACTCGACCGACTGGACGCGCGGATCGCCCGCACCGGGCTTGGGCATCACCTGCGCCTGGGCGGCCACCGGCGCCAGCAGCGCGATCAAGGCCAGCAACAGCCTCACAGGGTCAGCTCGACGCCATTGGGGCCGCGCGAAGGCTGGGGCGAAGGCTGCCCGTTCGGTTGTCCCTGGGGGATCGCCACGCCGCCAGGCGCGGCCTGTGCGGGCGCGGCGACGCCGGGCTCGGCATCGGGATCGGGCGCGGTATTGAGCGTCTCGGCGCTGCGCTGATAGCCGGTCACCATGAAGCCGAGCGGGTTCACATAGCGATCCTCGATCGACATCGGTTCGCCCGAATATTTATACTTCACCACCGCGACCCAGCTCTGCGCCGGATGCACCCCGCCATTGCCGTCGCGGCGGACGGTGTCGAAACGGATCATCGCGGTGTTGCCCGCCATCGGCGTCACGCTCTTCACGCGCGTCTCGACCACCGAGGAGCGCGGGATCAGGTTGATCGGGCTTTCGGGGTTCGAGGCCTGCATCCCCGCGATATATTGCGCGCGGTTCTGCCCCTCGGACCAGAGCGCGACCTTGCGGTAGTTTGCCTGCACCGCATTCACGTCATAGCTTTCGCGCGCGATGACGTACTGGACGAGGAAGCTCTGGGTCAGCGCGGTGTTGCCCGCGACCGCGCCCGGCTCGAGCGGCTTGAGCACCTGGACATAGCCCGTGTTCTTGTCGACCAGCAGCGTATAGGGCTCGACCGTCTTGAGCGGCATCATCTGCCACAGCGCCAGCGCCTCGATCACCGCGATCAGCGCCGCCACCGATGCCACGATCCAGGCGAGCTTGCGCGATCCGCGAAGCGAATCCTGCTGGTCCTTCCCCCAGCCCTCGGCTTGCTCGTAATAAGTGTCGAGCGCCTCGCGCGCCTTCATTTTCATGACGTCGAATCCCGTCTGCCGGCGCTGCCCGATGCCCGGTTGCGCGTGCGGCGGCTATAGCTTTGTCCCAGCGGCACCGGTGCCGGCGGGGGAAGATCGCGGGCCAGGCCTGTCGCGCTCGCCTGGCGCTGGGCGGCGTTCACGGTGATCTGCGCGGCCTCGCGGCGCTGGGTCGCGGCAACCGCTTCGGCCACCGAGGCGGCGCGCGAGCGCTGCTCGGCCGGGACCTGCGGGCCGGCAATGGCGGGGCGCTGGAAACCTTCGCCGCCGCGCAGGTTCGAGACGAGCTGCGACGAGACGGCGCGGATCGAGGCGGGCAAATGGAAGCCCATCGCCAGCCGTGTCACCGCCGCGAGCATCGCCGCGAGCGTGATCGCGAACGCAAGCGTGACGACGAGCATCTCGGTCGGTGCGCCGACCACCGAAAGCTGGACCGCGCGCCGTGCGAGCAGATTGGTGAGCCAGGGCTCGAGCAGCGACAGCTCGACCCCGAGCAGCACCGTCACACCGACCGCGCCGAGCGCCGCCGCGGCGAGCGCGCGGAGCCACCCCTCGAACAGCCCGCGCGTCGTGTCGAACAGCAGAAAGGCGATGAAGAAGGGCCCGAGCGCGAGCAGCAGTCCCGCGACCAGCCGCACCGACGCGAACCCGGCGATCGCGGTGGTGAGATAGAGGACGCGCGCCCAGCCTAGCGCCGTGGGTTCGAAATTGTCGGATTCGCGCGTCGGCTGGACCACGGTCTGCTGCTGGCCGTTGACCACCCGCGTCACCGTCTCCTTGTCGCGCTGGGCAAGCGTGCCCACGCCCGCCTTGTTGAGCGCGATGAGCGCCGCATCGACGCCCTGCAGCCGCGCGACGATCCCGCCATTCGCCCCCGGCAGTCCCGCCGGCGCGCCGACGCCGCTGGCGATCTCCGCCGGGCCATGGAGGGCGACGTCATAGAAGAGCGCGCGATAGGCGGGCCAGCTCGTGGCGAGCGCCAGCACGATGCCGATCTTGGCCATCGCCATCACACCATCGCGGATGCCGGGGGTCTGCCCGAACAGCATCCGATAGCCGTAAAAGGCGACGAACAAGGTGAGGAAACCGGTCAGCAGCAGCGACAGCGTCGATCCGGGCGCGGCGAGTGCCTGATAGCCTTGCGAGCCGATATTCTGCGCCTGGCAATCGACGAAGTTGAGCATGCCCGTGACGAAGCCGCTCTCATAGGTGAGGGGCTGGCACGCGGGCATCACGCGACCTCCAGCAGGCGCGGGATCCAGTCGGCGGGATCGTCGCCCTTTTCGGCGCGAATCTCGTCGAGCAGGCGCACCGTGCGCTCGCGGCCGGAAAGGATGGTGAGGATGTCGCGCTCACCGGTCAGGTTGAGCCGCGCGACCACGCTCTCGGCGCCATGCTTGATCAGGAAGCAATGCGCATTGTCGGGGAGCGAGCGGACCAGCTCATATTCGTGCGGGGTCAGGCCGAAGCCGTCGATATAGTCGGCGGCGCGCGCCTTGGGGTTCGCCATGAAGATCTGGGTCGCGGCCTGCTCGATGATCGCGCTGGCGATCTTGCTCTCGAGCGCGTCCTGCGCCGACTGGGTCGCGAAGCCGACGATGCCGTTGCGCTTGCGGATCGTCTTTTCCCAATCCTTGATCCGCCGGACGAACACCTCGTCGTCGAGCGCTTTCCAGCCCTCGTCGACCACGATGATCGCCGCGGTCCCGTCGAGCCGCTCCTCGACGCGGTGGAAGAGGTACATCATCGCCGGGGTGCGCAGCGTGGGATCGTCGAGGATCTGGGTCATGTCGAAGCCCACCGCATCGGCGGCGAGATCGGTCAGGTCGGTTTCGTTGTCGAACAGCCAGGCGCGCTCGCCCTCGCCCCACCAGGGCCGCAAGCGGGCCCAGAGATCGGCGGCGTGGGGGCGGTGGCCGCCGCGGAACAGCTCGGCAAGGTGGCGCAGGCGGCGGTGCCCGATCGGCTGCTGGAAATTCGCGTCGACCGCGTCCTTGATCTTCGCCATCTCGTCGATGTCCGCGCCGCCCGCGAGCAAGGCGACCCAGTCGATCAGGAACTGGCGGTTGATCGGCGTGTCGATCATCTGGAGCGGGTTGAGCCCGCTCTCGATGCCCGGACGCAGCTGGTCGTAGCGCCCGCCGATCGCGCGGATGAAGAGTTCCGCGCCGCGATCCTTGTCGAAGAAGATGATGCGCGGGCGATATTTGCGCGCCTGGGCGAGCAGGAAGTTGAGCACCACCGTCTTGCCCGAGCCCGAGGGCCCGATGACGGTGAAGTTGCCCAGATCGCCCTGGTGAAAGTTGAAATAATAGGGGCCCGCGGCAGTGGTCTCGAGCAGGGTCACCGCCTCGCCCCAATGATTGCCCGCAGCCTCGCCCATCGGGAAGTTGTGGCCGCTGGCGAGGCTCGCGAAATTGCTCGTCGAGACGAGGCCTCGACGCGCGATATATTTGAAATTTCCGGGGAACTGCGCCCAGAAGGCGGGCTCGAGCCCGATCTCCTCGCGCACCGCGATGATGCCGAGATCGGCGAGCGCGGCCTGGACTTCGGCGACGCCTTCATCGACGCCCTGGGGTGAATCGGCGCGGACCGCGATCGTCATGTGATGCTCGCCGAAGCCCGCACGGCCCGCCGCCACTTCGTCCTTCGCGTTCGACAGGTCCGCGCGCAGCGACACCGCCTCGTCTTCGGCCGATTTCATCCGCCTCAGCGCGAGGTTCATCTTGGACAGCGCCGCCTGGCGCTCGACGAAGCCGAAGCTCTGGGACACGGTCAGCTCGAAGGGTAGGCGGAGCAATTCGTCGAGCATGCCGGGCGCGGTCTGGCCCGGATAATCCTTGATCGAGACCAGCCCGAGAAAACTGCGCGGCGTCGCGCCCGCCTGGCCGAGCTCGACCGTCTCCTGCCCGAAGCTGACGCGGCGATAGGGGAGGTAGTTGCCCAGATCCTGCATCGGCAGCAGCACCGGGCGGACCTCGCCATTGTACAGCGCCGAGAGGAATTCGAGCGGCTCGGAGCAGGGCCCCTGCTCGGTCTGATAGACGCCGAGAACGCGCGGGCCGTAGCTGGCGAGCGCGGCGAGGATCGCATCGCGCGCTACGTCGAGCTGGCGGCGCTCATAGGCGCTCTCGCCCTCCCCGGCGCCCGAACCATTGGCGGGGCGCCCGAGCAATTCGCGCATCCGGTCCAGCATGCCGATCCGCCCCTGGAGCGGGCGGCGCACCAGCGTCAGGAACAGCTCGTTGACATAGAGCTGCTTGGTCGCCAGCCGCGCGCGCCAGGCATCATCGAGCTGCTTCGAGAAACGGTCGGGGAACTCCGCTGCCATCTCGGCATCCACCTTGCGGCGGACGATATGGTGGTAGACCGCGAACCGCGACGATCCCACCGCCTGCAGCATCGCGTCGCGCAGCCGCTTGCGGTAATTGATCTCGTCGGTGTCGGCGGTTTCGAACAGCAGCCCGCGCAGATGGATCACCTGCATCAGCAAGCCGTCGCGCGTCTCGATCGTATGGTCGTCGACATGGCGCGCATAGGGGAGATGCTTCCCCGCAGGAGCCTCGCGCGCGATGACCTTGGGGTCCTCTGTCAGGGGCGGCCCAATCATGGCCTGTACGAGTTGCATCGCCAGATCTTGTAATTCTTGATCCTGGGCGTGCGGCTGGCGCGCGTCATCCAGAGATCGAAGAAGCGCGGCTCGCGCAGGCATAGCAGCACGCCGATCAGGTGGATCACCAGCGCCGCGGCCAGCACCCAGGCCGATTTGAACAGCAGGAACAATTCGGTCGCGACGACCATGTTCATGATGAAATAGCTATAGGTCACGCCGGCGAACATCTGCGGGCGCGTGAGGGCCACGAACAGCGAATCGCGTTCCAGCCCATTCATGGCGTCACTGCGCCATCTGCGCGGTGGACTGGATCCCCGCAACGATGCTGGCCGCGCCGAACAGGATGAAGGTCCCGACGATCACAGTCGCGCCATAGCGCCAGTTGATCCGGCCCGTGAGCATCAAAAGGCCCACCGAGGCGACCGCGATCACCGCGACCACCGTGGCGATCGTGCCGAGCAAGGTCCCCTCGAGCCAGCGCACCGCCGAGACGATCACGCCCGAGCCCGCCGGATCGCCCAGCGACGCCTGTGCGGCGGTCGATCCGATGGTCGCCCAAGCTGCTCCGGCCCACGCCAACGGGCGCACGCGCTTCAAAATCCCCACAATCCTCGCCTTTTCCTGCTGATTCGGACCCCAGCGGATACTGCGCGGTCGCGCGCGCTTTGCCAATGGGGCCGGGGCCGTCCCGATCTCGGACGTGTTCGGGCGCAGGGTGTTGACCAGAAAGCCTTGCATTAACCATAGTTGCGGGATCGCGGCGCGAACAGCATATGGGCGCCGCAAACGGCAAGATTGGGTTTACGGTAACGATTGAATTAGCCGAACCGCCATGATAGTTCCCCACCTGAGATAAATCGTGGGGCTGAAAAGCATGACTTCTGTCGAAAAGACTCTTGAGACCGAAACCGTGGTTGAGACCCGCAACATCTGGGTGAAGCCGGAGATCGCTTCGTTCGAGCCGGTTTCGGCCACCCAGGCCGCTACTATCAACCCGGGCGATGCGCTCAGCAGCAACAGCTGAATCGACCGTCTGAGTTTTCAATATAGTTTTGGGGGGCTGCGGCTCGGTTCCAGCGCAGAGCTGGACCAGCTGCGGCCTTTTCGTGTGGGGTTGCCGCCGGCCAAGGCCGATGTGGCGCTCACCGTCGAAACGGGTCCGGCACCCCGAGCCGATCATATCCTCTTTGGCTGGGGCGGCCGCTACGGCCTGACGCTGGGCAGCTGCGGCAGCGATTGGCTGATGGCGTCCGCGCTCGACGGCGCCTTCCTGATCGAGCCGGGGCGGCACCGCGTGCGCTGTTTCGTCGAGCGGCCCAACGAGCCTGCCTGGCTCGACGTGCTGGTCCGCCGCGTGCTGCCGCGCGTCGCGATGCTTTATGGCGCGACCGCGGTCCATGCCGCCACCGCCGCGATCGATGGCGGCGCGCTGATGTTGCTCGGCGGTTCCGGCGCGGGCAAGTCGACGCTGTCGGCATCGCTCGGGGCGAACGGCTGGGATATATTGAGCGACGATATCTCGATCATCTGGGAGCCTGGAGCACCGGTGGTCACCCCGTCGACCACCGGCGTGTGCGTGTGGGAGGATTCGCGTGTCGGGCTCGAGCTGCCCGACCCGCTCTGCGTCCCCATGCCGGGTTATGAGGGCAAGGTCCGCTTCGCGCCCGGCGGCGAGCAGGATGGCGGCGCGGTACCGCTCAAGGCGCTGATCTTCCTCGCGCGTCTGCCCAATATCGAAATGCCCGAACTGCGGCCGCTGCCGGCGGGCGAGGGGCTAATCCGCGCCTCGCGCCAGCGCATTCGCTTCAATCCCGCCGACGCGAACCGGGAAACGGTCGACACGTTCGGGCGACTCGGCGAGATCGCGCGGGTGACGCCCTGCTACGGGTTGCGCTATCCCGCCGATTACGGAGCATTGCCGCAAGTCGCGGAGCTGCTGCGGGGCATTCTCAGGGCGTGACGATGGCGGACGGCCGCAAACCCTATGACCTGACCGGCGCGGCGCACGACTATCCCGAGCGCGAAGGGCCGCCGCGCCGCACGCTGCTGATCGCCACCCATCCGCGCTCCGGGAGCAGCTTGCTCGGCGAAGCGCTCTATTTCGCGGGCGGGCTCGGCTGCCCGCTCGAATATTTCCACCGGGGCTTCCTGCCCGGCCTCGCCGGGCGCTGGGGCACGCACGGGCTGCGCGAACAGATCGCGGCGGTGCACCGGCATCGCACCGATCCGTCGGGGACGCTCTCGGTCAAGATCTTCTGGCGCGACGTCGAGGATCTGGCGGCGGAACTCGATCCGGCACGCTTCGGCGAGCTGCGCGGGCGCGCGCCCGATGCGGTGACGCCCGACGACTATCGCGCCATCGCGGCCGTGCTCGCCCAAGCCTTCCCGAACCCCGAGCATGTCCATCTCGAGCGCATCGATCGGGTGCGTCAGGCGGTTTCGGGGCTCGCCGCGACCCAGACCGGCCAGTTCCGCATCGTCCCCGATATGGGCGAGCAGCCGGCCATCGGAACGGCCGCCTATGATTTCGACCGGATCGACGGCTATGTCGCCTATTCCGATTTCTGCCACGGCCATTGGCGCAACTATTTCGCCGCGACCGGCACGGCCCCGCTGGCGCTCACTTATGAACAGCTTGCCGCCGATTACGAAGGCAGCGTGCGCACCGTGCTCGGCCATTTCGGCAGCGCCGCCGCGGTGCCGCCGATGCGGATGCGGCGCCAGGCGGATGCGGGCAACGAGGCCTGGGTGCTGCGCTATCTTCGCGAGCGGACGGAGCGGGCGTGAGCGGAGCGCGGTCCCAGCATGTGAAAGTTGACACTAGCTTCACACTATCGCGCATGTTTTGCGCCGCGCGGTTCCCGGGAGGGAAACGCGTAGTTCGCAAGGTGAGGATCGATAGGGTCAAAGAGCGGCCGGAGCGCCCGGCTGCGCCAGCCAAGCAGGCGAAATCCTACATTGCAAGGCTTGGCCCCCGAAGCCCAAGCCAAAGCGAATGGCGTAAAGACCCTAGCGGATCGTCACGAGGCCCTTGTCGCGCATCAATTCGAGGAATTCGCCGACCTCGGCGCGGCAGGTCTGCGCGTCCACCTCGAACCTCGCCTTCAGCCGGGCGCAGATCTCGGCCAGCGCCATGGGCGTTTCCAGCTGCCCCCAGATCGCCGCGCCCGATTGGTTGAGCTGGAAATAATAGCCGCTCTCAATGTCCATGATCACGGTCTGCTCGCCCAGATCGGCGGCGACCTTGTTGTCCGCGCGGGCGGCGATGCTGGTGTCGGTGAGGGCGGACATGCGATTCTCTCGTGGCTCGCGCGGGGCTATAGCCCGAATGCGTGTTCGAGCCACAGGTCCATCGCGACGATGAACCAGACCGGCCCGATCCGCGTGCGGGTGAGCGGCCCGGGCGATCCCGCGCGCCGCCATTCGCGCGCCGGCGCGAACATCGCCTCGACCCGGTCGCCGTCGATCCAGCCCATTCGCGCCGGGATCAGCTGCTGCGGCGGACATTCGGCGAAGCGGTCCTCGATCGCATCGACCAGGCTGGTGATGAACACCGCCTTGTCCTGCCGCGTGCGGACCTTTTCGGTCAGCGTCCCGCGCATCGCCTCGCGCAATATGTATTTCTTCTCGCCGTTGCGCCGCAGCATCCAGCCCGGCACCCCCATGAAGAAATTGGCGAGGCGCAGATCGTGGAGCGGGTGACGCATTTCGACGCCGTGACGCTCCGCGGCGGCGAGGATCGTGTCGTGGGCGATGTGGCGCCGCGCATGGGTGAAGGTCGCGTAGCGCTGCTTCTGCGCGAAGCCCGGCGGATCGACCGGGGGCGGGGTGTTCGCCCAGCGATCGGCGAGCCCGATCCGCGCGGCCCAATCGGCGCGGATGAAATCGGGCATCGGCGGATCGAGAACGAGATGCGGCTTCAGGAACTTGGCGCGATAGGAGCGGCTGAACACCGGCGCCGCGGCGAGGAAGGCGGTGCGGCGCAGGCGCACATGGACGGGCTCGGCGGGGAATTGCGTCATCGCCTGGCGGAACAGCCCGACCAGGTCCCCGCGCATCAGCATGTCGGGCAGATAGCCGAAATTGCCCGCCATCCAGTCGTCGCCGCCCTCGCCGGTGAGCAGTACGCGCTCGCCGCCCTGCTGGAGCATGCGGAAGGCGGCGGTGGTGGTGTCATGGACATTGGGGCGCAGCGGCAGCTGGAACGTCTCGGCGGTCCAGCGCCGCGCGTCGTCCAGCGGATAGGGGTCGGCGGCGGTGACCCGCGCGGCGATGCCCAGATGCTTCTCGACCGCTTGGCTCCATTCGGTCTCGTCCTGGCTCTCGCCGGGGAAGCGCGCGGTGACGGCGTTGACCTGGCTCGCGACGCGTCCGGCACGGTGCAACTCGGTCAGCCGCGCGACGACGGTCGAGGAATCGAGCCCGCCCGAGAGATGCGAGCTGACCGCGGTATTGCTCCGCATCGCTGAGATCAACGCGGTGTCGAGCGTCTCGCGGAACTTGTCGATCAGGTCGGTCTCGGAAAGGTGCGACAGGTCCTCGAACGGCCCCGTGTGCCATTGCCAGGTCCGCACCGCGCCCTTCTCGAACGCGAGCGCGCCGCCCTGGCCGAGGCGCTGGACGCCGTCCCAGAAGGTCTCGGTATTGGTGACGAAGCGCGCCGCCATCATCTCGCCGATCGCGCCCTGGTTGAGCCGCCGCTCGAGCCCGAGCCCGACGACCAGCGCGCGCGGTTCGGTGGCGAAGCCGAAGGTCTTGCCGTCGAAGGTCCACAGGAACGGCCGCCAGCCGCCCGGCGAGCGCGCGCAGAAGAGGCGGCGCGGCTCCGGCTGCCAAATCGCCATCGCCCAGTCGCCGACCAGCGCCTGGACGAAATCCTCGCCGCGCGCCTCGAACAGGGCGAGCGCGATCGCGACGTCGGGCGCATCGGCCAGTCCGGCTCCGCGCGGCCCGAGCAAAGCGAGCAGATCAACCCGGTTATCGAGCCGCCCGTCGAACGCGATCACCGCGCCGGAAGGGCCTCGGAGCGGCTGAACCTCGCCCACCGCCTCGGGCGTCGCGGCATGATGGAACCGGATCATCCCCGCGGGGCCGTCATGCCAGTGGCTGATTCCGTCGAAGCCGCGCACCGGCATCGCCTCGGCCATCGAAGCGAGCAATGCCGGGGTCATGTCGCGCCCGTCCGCGAACACGGCGCCGGCGATCGCGCTCAAGCGGCGCGCTCCACCAGCAGCCCGCGCGCGAGCGCATCGGCGATGAAGGTGCGGACCGCGTCGGCGATCGCCTCGCGCGTCGCGTCGTGCGCGGCGGCGAGGGCATCGACGGTCTCCGCCTCGCCCTTGCCCGAAGCGAGCGCTCGCCAGATCGCCGCGCCGCTCGCATTGAGCGCGTGATAGGCGCCGCTGCGCGTATCGAAGAGCGCAAGCTCGCCCTCGACATTGTTCCAACTGATGTACGGCGCGACGCTGAGCAAGGGGGCGGTTCCGGTGCGAGGTGCCGGACGCCTAGCAAGGCCCGGCGGGCGCCACAATCGCGCGACAACCGCGCGCGCGGGAGGCGTTCCGGTAACATACCAGAAACATGGAAAACTCTTTGCTCGCTCGCCGCCCCCGTAACGACTATCCTGCCGCCGGCAAAAATTAACCAAGCCGGAGTTCGCGATGACCAAGATCAAGCTGATGACCACCGCCGCCGCGATGCTGGCGGGCGGATTGCTGGCCGCCTCGCCGGCTTGCGCGCAGGCGACGCGCACCTGGATGTCGGGTGTGGGCGACGACGCCAATCCGTGCAGCCGCACCGCGCCGTGCAAGACCCTCCAGGGCACGATCTCGAAGACCGCCGCAGGCGGCGAGATCAACTGCATCGATCCGGGCGGCTTCGGCGGCGTGACGATCACCAAGGCGATCTCGATCATCTGCGACGATGTCGAGGCGGGCGTGCTGGTTGCAAGCACGAGCGGGATCGTCGTCAATGCGGCTTCCACGGATGTGGTGACGATCAGCGGACTCGACATCTTCGGGCCGAGCACTGTTCCGGGCACGCACGGCATCAACTTCCTCAACGGCGGCGTGCTCAATGTGCGTAACACGACGATCAAGGGCTTTGCGACGAACGGCATCACCTTCCAGCCGCAAACGACCGCCGCGACGATGAATCTCGACGATGTGATCCTGATCGGCAACGGCACCGTGGGCGATGCCACCACCGGCACGATCCGCGTCACCCCGGCCGCCAACGTCACTGCCAACGTCATGCTCAACAATGTTCGCGCGTCGGGCAACGTCAATGTCGGGTTGCGTCTCGACATCACCGGCATCACCGGCGCCCGGATCAACGCCCAGGTGACCAACAGCCAGTTCACCAACAGCGGCGTGGGCATCATCCTGAAGGCGCCCGCGGGTACCGGCATCATCGATGCGAGCGTCACCGGATCGGTGTTCTCGGGCAACGCCAACAGTGGCGTGGTCGGCAACGGCACCGGCGCCACGGGGCGCTTCGGGACCAGCACGATCACCGGCAACGGCTCAGGCTCGGCGGCTGCGGTCACCGGCGTGAACGCGGTCGGCGGCGCAACGCTGTCGAGCTATGGCACGAACGTGCTCGACGGCAATTTCAATAATACCAACACGCTGTCGAATGGTGCCTTCTCGGGAACGATCATCCTCCACTGATCGCTCGCGAAGTACCAAAGTGATTGTTCCCCGGGGTTAAATCCCCGGGGAGCCTTGCTTTCGATCAAGGTTAAAAAATCGCGCATTTCTTCGCGGTTTGAGTTATGGGAATCCGGCCAGAGCATCTGCTGGGAGGCAGAATGCTATTTCGGAAGGGGATTTCCATGATTTCGTTCGACAAGCGTGCGTTGATGATCGGCGCTGCAGTGCTTGGAATGGGCGTGCTGGATGCCGCGCCGGCCTATGCGCAAGCGACGCGCACCTGGGTTTCGGGCGTGGGCGACGACGCCAATCCGTGCAGCCGCACGGCGCCTTGCAAGACCTTCGCCGGCGCCATCTCGAAGACCGCAGCGGGCGGCGAGATCAACTGCCTCGATCCCGGCGGGTTCGGCGCGGTGACGATCACCAAGTCGATGTCGATCATCTGCGATTACACCGAAGGCGGCGTCCTGAACACCGGCTTCAACGGCGTCATCATCAATGCTGCCGACACCGACGTGGTGACGCTGAGCGGCCTCGACATTCTCGCGCTGCAGAGCAACCCCGGCACCAACGGCATCACCTTCCTCAATGGCGCTGGCCTTCATGTCCGCAACACCACGATCAAGGGCCAGGGCACGCAGGGAATCAGCTTCACGCCCGGCGTCGGCAAGACCTCGTTCCTGAATCTCGACAATGTCGTCGTCCAGGATAGCGGCACCAGCGGCAACGCCACCACGGGCGCGATCAAGATCGCCCCGGGGAACAGCGGCACCGCGACCGTCACCATCACCAACAGCCGCGTGACCGCCAACGCCAATGCCGGCCTTCGCCTCGATCTGACCGGCACGACCGGCACCAAGATCAACGCGCAGGTTTCGAACAGCACGTTCAGCAACAGCGCGGTCGGCATGCTGATCAAGGCGCCCGCGGGCACCGGCACGATCAACATGAGCGTCACCAACACGATCGTCGCGAACAACGGCAATAACGGCGTGTTCGGCAACGGCTCGGGCGTGTCGGCACGCTTCGCCACCACCACGATCACCAACAATGGCTCCAGCGCCGCCGGCGTCAGCGCCGGCGTCACCGCGGCGAACAGCGCCGCCGTGCAAAGCTATGGCAACAACTTTCTCAACGGCAACTTCAACAATGCCGCCGCCGCCGCCGACGGCGCCTTCTCGGGCCCGGTCGCGCAGCAGTAAGCGCTCGGCCTGTCGGATCGATTGCGCCCGGGCCGGTAACGGTCCGGGCGTTTTCGTTTCAGCCGCCCGGCGCGAAATCCTCGACCAAGTCGTAGCGGTCGCCGGGGAAACTCTGGCGGACGAAGGTGACGGGCGCGCCCTGGCGCCATGTCCAGCGCTCGACCTGCAGGCAGGCGGTACCGGTGGCGAGGCCGAGCCGGCGCGCGGTGGCGGGAGAGGCGGAGACCGCGCTGATCCGGTGGCGCGCGTCGCTCCACGGGACATGGCCGAGCAGCCAGGTGCCGGGGGCCTGCGCGGCGAAGTCGATCCGCTCGGCCTCGGGCACGGTGCCGAGATGGATCCAGCGCTGTTCCCATCCGAACGGGCTGGCGGCCGCGAGATGGGTTCCCGCCAGCTTCAGCCAGCGGCCGCGCGGCATGCCGGGCTCGGGAGCCTCGGGGCCGATCCCGCGATCGGCGAGCTGCCAGTCATAGGGCTCGCCGCGCGCGCGGAGCAGCAGGCCGATATCGGGCACGCCGATCACCGCCGAACGGATATGCGGGCGCGCGACGAACGAGCCCGCGCGGCGGCGGCGCTCGATCAGCCCTTCGCGTGCGAGGCGGCTGAGCGCCTTGTTGACCGTCGCGCGCGCGCAGCCATGCTCGGCGACCAGCTCATGCTCGAACGGGATGCGCGTGCCCGGCACCCATTCGCCCGAGCGGATGCGCGCCTCGATCTGGTCATGGATGCGCGCCTCGATCGTCATGCGAGCAGGCGGGCGAGGGTGGCGCGATAGCGGGTGGCGATGGCGTCGGCATGGATGTGGCGGCCGTTCGCGACCAGCTTCTCGCCGTTAAGCCAGACGCAATCGACCGGCGCGTGGGCGGCAAAGATCCAGCTGTCGAGGATCGCATCGCCGCTGCGGTTGGCGAAGGCGGGGTCGGCGGGGTTGAGCGAGACCCAGCTATCGTCGGTGGCGCCGAGGCTCTTGCGGCCACCCGTGAGCGCGGCGTCGAACAGCCGCGCGCCGGTTGAACGGCCGGCGGCGGCGAGGACATTGCGGGCGCGGGAGGTGAGGCGCTGGCCATATTCGAGCAGGCGGAGTTCCTCGGCAGCGTCGATGCGGACATTGGAATCGCTGCCAACGCCGATCAGCCCGCCTTCGTCGAGATACGCTGCTGCAGGGAAGATGCCGTCGCCGAGATTGGCTTCGGTGATCGGGCAGAGGCCCGCCACCGCGCCGCTCGCCGCGAGCGCGGTGCGTTCGGCGTCGGTGACATGGGTGGCGTGGACGAGGGTCCAGTCCGGTCCGACGGGCATTTCGCCGAGCAGCCATTCGACTGGGCGCCTGCCGCTCCAGGCCTCGCAGTCAACGACTTCCTTCACCTGCTCGGCGATATGGATATGGATCGGCCCGCCGAGCGGCAGGATCGCACGGAGCTCATCGGGCATGACCGCGCGCAGGCTGTGCGGAGCGATGCCGACGATATCGGTCAGCCCGCACGCGGATTCGATCAGCCTCGCGAAACTGTCGGGCGTATTGAGGAAGCGCCGCTGCGCCTCGCCCGCGGGCGCGCCGCCAAAACCGCCATGCGCGTAGAAGACCGGCAGGAGTGTGAGGCCGATGCCGGTATCCTCGGCGGCGGCGGCGATGCGCGCGGCCATCTCCGCGGGATCGGCATAGGGACGCCCGTCGGGTGCGTGGTGGAGATAGTGGAATTCGCCGACGCGGGTGAAGCCGCTCTCGAGCATCTCGGCATAGGCCTGGGCGGCGATCGCCTCGAGATCGTCGGGAGAGAGCCGGTCGACGAAGCGATACATCAGTTCGCGCCACGACCAGAAATCGTCGCTGCCGGGTCCGCGCGCTTCGGCGAGCCCCGCCATGCCGCGCTGGAAGGCATGGCTGTGGACATTGGGCAGGCCGGGAATGCCGATGGCGTGGCGCTCGTCGCCGGACTGGGGGTCGCTGTCCGCGGTAGCGCCGCTCGCGGTCACGCGGACGCGATCGGCCCATTCCCCGGCGATCCACGCGGTTTCAAACCAGAGGTTCATGCGAATATGTCTAGACATATTCGGCACATTGTCCAACACCCGCCTGCATGGCGACTCCCGCGGACCGGCTCTGGAAGAATGCGCGTCTGGCGACGATGAGCGGCGCGGGGGTGGTGGAACGGGGCGCGGTCGCGGCGAAGGATGGGCGGATCGCCTATGCCGGGCCTGAGGCGGGGGCGCCCGATGCCGCCGAGATCGTCGATTGCGATGGCCGATGGATCACCCCGGGGCTGATCGATTGCCACACCCATCTCATCCATGCCGGCAACCGCGCGCGCGAGTTCGAATTGCGGCTGCAGGGCGCGACCTATGAGGAGATTGCGCGGGCAGGGGGCGGGATCGTCTCGACGATGCAGGCCACCCGCGCGGCGAGCGAGGCCGAGCTGGTCACGGAGAGCCTGCCCCGCCTCGATGCGCTGATGGCCGAGGGCGTGACGACGGTCGAGATCAAGTCAGGCTATGGCCTGACGCTTGACGACGAGTTGAAGATGCTCCGCGCCGCGCGGGCGCTGGGCGAAGCGCGCGGGGTGCGGGTGCGCACGACTTTCCTCGGCGCGCATGCGGTGCCGCCCGAATATCGCGACGATCCCGAGGCCTATGTCGATCTGATCTGCGGCACGATGATCCCGGCGCTCGGCGGGCTCGCCGATGCGGTCGATGCCTATTGCGAGGGGATCGGTTTCTCGCCCGCGCAGACCGACCGGATTTTCGCGGCGGCGCGTGCGCATGGCCTGCCGGTCAAGCTCCATGCCGAACAGCTTTCGAACAGCCAGGGCGCGGCGATTGCTGCGCGCCATGCTGCGCTTTCGGCGGACCATCTGGAGTATCTCGACCAGGCCGGCGTCGCCGCGATGGCGGCGGCGGGGACGGTCGCGGTGCTGCTGCCCGGGGCGTTCTATTTCATGCGCGAGACGAAGCTCCCGCCGGTCGAAATGCTGCGCGCGGCGGGGGTGCCGATCGCGCTCGCGACCGATTGCAATCCGGGCACGTCGCCGCTGACCTCGCCGCTGCTGGTGATGAACATGGGGGCGACGCTGTTCCGCCTGACGGTCGAGGAATGCCTGGCCGGCGTGACGCGCAACGCCGCGCGCGCGCTTGGGCTCGACGATCTGGGCACGCTCGAAATGGGCAAGGCCTGCGATCTCGCGATCTGGGATATCGAGAGCCCGGCCGAACTGGTTTACCGGATCGGGTTCAACCCGCTCCATGCACGCGTGATGGGAGGCGTATGATACTCAAGCCCGGCCATGTGACCCTGGCCGAATGGCGCGCGATCTACGAAGGCGCGCGGCCGTCGCTCGACCCCTGCTGCAACGCCGGCATCGCGGCGAGCGCCGCCGCGGTCGAGGCGATCCTCGCGCGGCACGAGCCCGTCTACGGGATCAACACCGGCTTCGGGAAGCTCGCCTCGGTGAAGATCGGGGATGCCGATCTCGAGACGCTCCAGCGCAACATCGTGCTCAGCCATGCGGCGGGTGTGGGCGATCCGGTGCCGGTGCCGATCGTCCGGCTGATGCTTGCGCTCAAGCTGACCAGCCTCGCCCAGGGCGCATCGGGCGTGCGGCCCGCGACGATCGAAATGCTGCAGCATATGCTGCAGCATGACGTGATGCCGGTGATCCCCGGACAGGGTTCGGTGGGGGCCAGCGGCGACCTTGCCCCGCTGGCGCACATGGCCGCCGCGATGATCGGCGTCGGCGATGTGATCGTCGGCGGCGAGCGCCACGTGGCGAAGGATGTGCTGACCCCGCTGACGCTCGGACCCAAGGAGGGGCTGGCACTGCTCAACGGGACGCAATTCTCCTGCGCCCATGCGCTCGCCGGTCTGTTCGAGGCCGAGCGGCTGTTCCGTGCGGCGCTGATCACCGGGGCGCTCTCGACCGAGGCGGCGAAGGGATCGGACACGCCGTTCGACCATCGCATCCATGTGCTGCGCGGTCACAAGGGGCAGATCGAGGTCGCGGACACGCTGCGGCGGCTGATGGCGGGCTCGGCGATCCGCGCGAGCCATGCCGTTGATGACGAGCGCGTGCAGGATCCCTATTGCCTGCGCTGCCAGCCCCAGGTGATGGGCGCCTGCCTCGATCTGCTGCGGCAGGCGGCTGCAACATTGGCGGTCGAGGCCAATGGTGTGACCGACAATCCGTTGATCTTTGCGGAGACCGGCGAGGCGCTGTCGGGCGGCAATTTCCACGCCGAGCCTGTGGCGTTCGCGGCGGACATGATCGCGCTGGCGGTGTGCGAGATCGGCAGCCTCTCGGAGCGCCGCGTGGCGATGCTGGTCGATCCCGCGCTCTCCGGATTGCCCGCCTTCCTCACTCCGCATCCGGGGCTCAATTCGGGCTTCATGATCCCGCAGGTGACCGCCGCCGCGCTGGTTTCCGAGAACAAGCAGCGCGCCTATCCGGCGAGCGTCGATTCGATCCCGACCTCGGCCAATCAGGAGGACCATGTCTCGATGGCGGCCCATGGCGCGCGGCGCCTGCTCGGCATGACCGCCAACCTCGCCCATATCATCGGCATCGAATATCTCGCCGCCGCGCAGGGTTGCGACTTCCATGCGTCCCTGACCTCCAGCGCCGAACTCGAACGCGCCCGCGCGATCCTGCGCGCCAAGGTGCCGATGCTCGGCGAAGACCGGCACTTCGCGCCCGACATGGCGACGGCGACGGCATTGCTCCACCATCTCGATTTCGAGCTGCCGGGAGTGGAACCATGATCGCCATCGAACGCGGGCAGGCGCCGCTGATCGTCAGCATTCCCCATGCGGGCACCGAGATCCCGGACGATATCGCGCCCGACCTGATCTCGTTGGAGCGTGCCCGCCACGACGCCGATCTTTATATCGACAAGCTCTACGCCTTCGCCGGCGGCATGGGCGCGACGATCTTTCGCACCACCATCTCGCGCACCGTGATCGACATGAACCGCGATCCTTCGGGCGCGTCGCTCTATCCGGGCATGGCGACCACGGGACTATGCCCGCTCACGACCTTCGGCGGCGACCCGCTGTGGCGCGAAGGGCGCGAGCCGGACGAGGCCGAGATCGCGCGGCGGCGCGCACTGTATTTCGAGCCCTACCACAAGGCGCTCCACGCCGAGATCAATCGCCTCTGCGCGATCCACCCCAGGGTCGTGGTCTACGAGGCGCATTCGATCCGCAGCCATGTGCCGATGCTGTTCGACGGCGAATTGCCGCAGTTCAACATCGGCACCAATAGCGGTGCCGCCTGCGCGCCCGAACTGGCCGAGGCGGTCGCGGGGCAATGCAGCGCGAGCCAGGTCGTCGACGGCCGCTTCAAGGGCGGCTGGACCACGCGCCATTATGGCCAGCCCGAAAAGGGGGTGCACGCGATCCAGATGGAGCTGGCGATGCGCACCTATCTCGACGAGGCGGCACCCGCCTGGGACGAGGCGCGTGCCGAACCCTGCAAGACCATCCTCCGCCACGTGCTCGCCGCCGCGCTCGAATTCGCCGAAGGACGCCAATGACCCGTATCGACAACGCCCGCCATATCAAGGCCGCGACCGGCACCGAACTGACCGCGAAGAGCTGGCTCACCGAAGCGCCGCTACGCATGCTGATGAACAATCTCGATGCGGAGGTAGCCGAGGACCCGCAGAGCCTCGTCGTCTATGGCGGCATCGGCCGCGCCGCCCGCGATTGGGAGGCGTATGACCGCATCGTCGCGACGCTGCGCGACCTCGAATCCGACGAGACGCTGCTCGTCCAGTCGGGCAAGCCGGTCGGCGTGTTCCGTACTCATGCGGGCGCCCCGCGCGTGCTGATCGCCAATTCGAACCTCGTGCCCGAATGGGCGAATTGGGATCATTTCCATGAGCTCGATCGCAAGGGCCTGATGATGTACGGCCAGATGACCGCCGGCTCGTGGATCTATATCGGCACCCAGGGCATCGTTCAGGGCACCTACGAGACCTTTGTCGAGATGGGCCGCCAGCATTATGGCGGCGACCTGAGCGGCAAGTGGATCCTCACCGCCGGGCTCGGCGGGATGGGCGGCGCGCAGCCGCTCGCGGCGACGATGGGGGGGGCGCATTGCCTGGCGGTCGAGTGCCAGCCGAGCCGGATCGAGATGCGGCTGCGCACGGGTTATCTCGACCGCAGCGCGACCAGCATCGACGAGGCGCTGGAGATCATCCGCAGCGCGGACAAGCCGGTTTCGGTGGGCCTGCTCGGCAATGCGGCGGAAGTGCTGCCCGAGATGGTCCGGCGCGGCATCCGGCCCGATGCGGTGACCGACCAGACCAGCGCGCACGACCCGGTCAACGGCTACCTGCCCGCCGGGTGGAGCCTCGACCGGTGGTTCGCGAAGCGCGAGAGCGCGCCGCACGAAGTGGAGGCCGCCTCACGCAAGTCGATGGCCGCGCATGTGCGCGCGATGCTCGATTTTCAGGCGATGGGTGTGCCGACCTTCGATTACGGCAACAATATCCGTCAGGTGGCGAAGGACGAGGGCGTGGCGGATGCGTTCGCCTTTCCGGGCTTCGTCCCCGCCTATATCCGCCCGCTTTTCTGCCGGGGGATCGGGCCGTTTCGCTGGGCGGCGCTCTCCGGGAACCCTGAGGATATCTGGAAGACCGATGCAAAGGTGAAGGAGTTGCTGCCCGACAACAAGCATCTCCACAACTGGCTCGACATGGCGCGCGAGCGGATCCACTTCCAGGGCCTGCCCGCGCGGATCTGCTGGGTGGGGCTGGGCGACCGGCACCGGCTCGGCCTCGCCTTCAACGAGATGGTCGCGAAGGGCGAGCTCGAGGCCCCGGTGGTGATCGGGCGCGATCATCTCGACAGCGGTTCGGTCGCGAGCCCCAATCGCGAGACCGAGGCGATGAGGGACGGATCGGACGCGGTTTCCGATTGGCCGTTGCTCAACGCCCTGCTCAATACCGCGAGCGGGGCGACCTGGGTTTCGCTGCACCATGGCGGGGGCGTCGGGATGGGCTATTCGCAGCATAGCGGGATGGTGATCGTCGCCGACGGGACGCCCGAGGCGGCAGAGCGGCTGGGACGGGTGCTGTGGAACGACCCCGCGACCGGGGTGATGCGGCACGCCGATGCTGGGTACCAGATCGCGATCGGCTGCGCGCGTGAGCAGGGGCTGAAGCTGCCGTCGATTTGATCGACCTACGCGGTGCCCCGGCGAAGGCCGGAGCGTTGGAGGTGGAAATCGACGGTAGTGGAATATTGCCAACGCTCCGGCCTTCGCCGGAGCACGGAAGTTTAGATTGCCTTTAGCGCCTCGATCAGCCGATCCACCTCATCGGCGGTGCTGTAATGGCACAGCCCCACCCGGACCAAACCACCGGCCTCCTCCAGCCCCAGCCGCGCGATCACCTCGACGGCGTAGAAATGGCCCGACCAGGCGTAGATTTCGCAGGCGGCGAGGTGCTCGGCGATCGCGTCGGGATGGTGCCCCTCGATGGTGAAGCTGAAAGTCGGCACGCGCCCGTCCATCGTCGGCACGCCGTACAGCTTGAGCCCCGGGACGGTCGCCAGCCCGGCCAGCAGCCGCTCGCCCAGCCCGCGCTCATAATCGGTCGCCGCCTTCATCGCCGCGACCAGCCGCGCCCGGCGGCTATTGGCGGCAGGATCGGCTTCGCGGCCCAGCCATTCGAGATAGTCGATCGTGCCGAGCACGCCCGCTTGTCCCTCGAAGCTCGGCGTCCCGCTCTCGAAGCGGTGCGCGCCGTCATTGCCCGCCGGGCGGACCTTATAGGCTTCGACCGCCTCGGCGTCGCGCGCCCAGAGCACGCCTTGGTGCGGCCCGAAGAATTTGTACGGCGAGCAGGCGAGGAAATCGGCGCCGAGCGCCACCACGTCGGTGGGAATGTGCGGCACCGATTGGACTGCGTCGACATAGACCAGCGTGCCGCACCCGGCGCGGACGATGCGGATCGCTTCTTCGACCGGGTTGATCGTGCCGAGCGCGTTACTGGCGATGCCGAACGCGGCGAGGCGGGTGCGTGCGGACAGCAGTCCGGCGAGTTCGTCGAGCTTCCACTTGCCCGTAGTGGGATCGAAATCGAGCCACCGCACGGTAACGCCGCGGTCACGTGCGGCGAGCAGCCAGGGGGCGACATTGGCGTCATGATCGAGCCGGGTGAGGACGATCTCGTCGCCCTCCACCCATTTCGCGGACAGCGCGCGCGAGACGGCCAGGGTGAGCGACGTCATGTTCGGGCCGAACGCGATCTGCTCGGGCGTGCCACCGAGCAGGTCCGCCATCGCGGCGTGCGCTGCGTCGCTGACCGCGTCGGTCTCGATCGAGGTACGGAAGGCGCCGCCCGAATTGGCGGTGCCGCTCTCCAGATGGGCGACCATCGCGGCGATGGCGGGGGCGCAGATCTGGGTGCCTCCCGGCGCGTCGAAATAAACCCGCCCAAGTTCATTGGCTCCGGGCTGCGAGAGCGCCTTGAATTGCGCGCGGACGGCTTCGATAGGGAAGGTCATGCGCGCGGCATAAGTGGGACGGGGAGAGTCGGCAATGATCCGCACCGGAGTGATCGGTTACGGCCTGGGCGGCATGGCCTTCCACGCGCCCCTGGTGGACGCGGTGCCCGAGCTCGAGCTGGCCGCCATCGCTACCTCGCGCGCCGATCAGGTGCATGGGCGCTACCCCGCCATGGCGGTAACCACGCCCGAGGCAATGATCGCCGATCCCGCGATCCAGCTGATCGCCATCTCGACCCCCAATGACAGCCATTTCCCGCTCGCCGAGGCGGCGCTGAACGCGGGCAAGCATGTCGTGATCGACAAGCCGTTCACGAACACGGTGGCGGATGGCGAGACGCTGATCGCGCTGGCGAAGGCGAAGGGACTGGTGCTCAGCGCCTTCCACAATCGCCGCTGGGACGGCGATTTCCTGACGGTGCGCAAGCTGCTCGACAGCGGCCGGCTGGGCGATGTGCGGCTGGCCGAATTTCGCTGGGACCGGTTCCGGCCTGAAGTCACGACCTTGTGGCGCGACCTGCCCGAGGCGGGATCGGGGATGCTTGCCGATCTGGGGCCGCACCTGATCGATCAGGCGCTGGTGCTGTGGGGCATGCCCGAGGCACTCCACGCCGATATCGCCGTCCAGCGCGACGGTGCGCGGACCGACGATTACTTCGTGGTCACGCTCCACTACGGCCGGAAGCGCGTGGTCTGCTCGGCCTCCCGGCTGATCGTCTCGCCCAGCCCGCGCTTCGCGTTGCGCGGGACGGCGGCGAACTTCGTGAAGTACGGCCTCGATCCGCAGGAACCGATGATGAAGGCGGGCGGGAGCGCAAACGATCCGGCCTATGGCGTCGAGGATGCGGCCAGTTACGGGGTGTTGAATCTGCCCGACGGTAGCCGCGAGACGGTCCCGACCGAGCGGGGGGATTACAAGCGCTACTATTCGGGGGTTGGGCGGGCGATCGCGGAAGGTGGCAAGCCGCCGGTGACTGCGGAGGATGCGGTTGCCGGGTTGCGGCTGATCGAGCTGGCTCGGCAGAGCTCGGCCGAGGGGCGGCGGATCGTCCTCTAGACTCCCCTCCCTGCAAGGGAGGGGTAGGGGGTGGGTGGCGAGCGCAGCGAGCGATCCGCTCGGTCTCGGCAGAAGAAAAGCCCGGGCATCGAGTCCGGCCTTTTCTCACCCACCCCTAGCCCCTCCCTTGCAGGGAGGGGAATTTATTACCGCCCCGGCCGCCACGTCGCGGGCAGGGTCCGTGGCTTGAGCGTGACCTGGACCGTCTGCGACGTCTCGCGCGCCGAGGCGCCGAGGATCACCGTGTAGGTGCCGCCCGCGATCCGCCAGCAATGCCCCGCCAGGTCCCAGGTGGCGAGCAGGCGGGGGTCGATGCCGAACCTCGCGGTCTTGGTCTCGCCGGGCTTGAGATAGAATTTCTCGAACCCGCCCAGCCGCTTGGGGGCTTCCCAGCCGGTGCCCGAGACATAGACCTGCCCGACCTCGGCGCCCGCGACCTTGCCCGTATTGGTGATGCTGAACGAGACCATGATCGTCCCGTTGCCCGGCTTGGCGGTGAGCCCGCCCAGATCGAAGCTGGTATAGCTGAGCCCCCAGCCGAACGGGAAGGCGGGCTCCAGTCCCTTGGCGTCATACCATTTATAGCCGACCGCCGCGCCCTCGCTATAGGTCGTGTCGCCCTTGTTGGGCTCGCTCGGCTTGGGCAACTGATCGAGGCTCTTGGGGAAGGTCGCGGGGAGGTGGCCCGAGGGGTTGACCTTGCCGAACAGCACATTGGCGATCGCATCGCCGCCAGCAGTGCCGGGCAGCCATGCCTCGACCAGCCCCTCGACCTCGTCGGCCCAGGGGGTGAGCACCGGCCCGCCGGTCTCGAGCACCACCACCGTCTTCGGGTTCGCCGCGGCGACCGCCCAGATGGTGGTGTCCTGATTGTCGGCGAGCGTCAGCGACACGTCGAACGCCTCGCCGACCCACTGGGTCGCGAAGACGAGCGCGACATCGGCCTTCCTGGCCGCGCGCGCGGCGGCGGCGGGATCGTCACCCGAGACATAGGTGATCTTCGCGTTCGGCGCCTGGCGCTGGATCGCGGCCATCGGCGAGTTGGGATAGTACATCCGCGGCCCCGGCCAGCCGGTCGGCGCGATCCCCGGCGCGGCATTGCCGCCCACCGGATAGACGAGCGACGATCCGCTGCCCGCGAGCACGCCCTTGTCGGCATGGCCGCCGACGATGACGATCGACTTCACGTCGGGCGACAGCGGCAGGATCGCGCCGTCATTCTTCATCAGTACCATCGATTCCTCGGCATCGGCACGCGTGATATCGGCGTGCTTGGCGAGATCGGCGGCGGGCAGATCGAGCGGCGCCTCGGTGATCGGATGGTCGAACAGGCCATTGGCGAACATCGCGCGCAGGATGCGCGTCGCCATCTGGTCGAGCCGCGCCTGGCTCACCTCGCCCTTGGCCACCGCCGCCTTGAGCGGCTCGCCGAAATAGGGGGTCGAGCTGAGCCCGAATCCCGAATCCTGCTCGAGGCCCGCATTGGCCGCGGCGACGGTTGAATGCGTCGCGCCCCAATCGGCCATCACATAGCCTTTGAAGCCCCAATCGGTGCGCAGTACCTGGGTGAGCAGCCAGGGATGCTCGCAGGCATGCGTGCCGTTGACCTTGTTGTACGAGCACATGATCGAGCCGGGGTTGCCCGCCTCGATCGCGAACTGGAAGGCGAGCAGGTCGGACTGGCGCGCGGCGCTTTCCTCGATGATCGAATTGCCCTCGCCGCGATCGGTCTCCTGGTCGTTCACCGCATAATGCTTGATCGTCGAGATGATGTTGTTCGACTGGATGCCCTTGACCTGGCTGCCGACCATCACCCCCGCGAGCCAGGGATCCTCGCCGCCATATTCGAAGTTGCGGCCGTTGCGCGGCTCGCGCAGCAGGTCGACCCCGCCCGCGAGCATCACGTTGAAGCCTGACATGCGCGCTTCGCGCCCGATCATCGCGCCGCCGGCAAAGGCGGTGTCGGGGTTCCAGGTCGCGGTGGTGGCGAGGCCGGAGGGCAGGGCGGTGCGCTCGCGCTTGTGTGCCGCACCCCCCTGGGTGGCGACGCCGACACCCGCGTCGGTTTCCCACTGGGCGGGGATGCCGAGGCGGGGGATTCCGGGGACGTAGCCCGCGCTGCCCGCGCGCGCCTCGGCGTGCGCCTTGAAGCGGGTCCCGAAGTCGGTGCCGAAATAGCCGAAGACCAGGACGAGCTTCTCGTCGTTCGTCATCGCCGCGACCGCGAGCTGGGCGCGTTTGTCGGGCGAGAGCTTGGGGTTCATCCAGGGATGCGCGGGCGCGGCGGCGGCGCGTGCCGGGGCCGCATCCGCGCCGGAAACGAAGGGGGCGAATCCCGCAGCCGTGAGGGCGATGGCGGCCCCGATCAGCGGGGCGGCAAGCAGGCGGCTGCGGCGATTCATGGTCTTCCCTCTCCTCGGATGATCAGGCCCTTGGGCATTTTCTGATCTGTCAGCGTTGTCGGCGACCGACTTATAGGGCAAGCTAACCGTCGGACGCCAGCCCTGCATAGTCGTAGGGGCTTAGCGGCTTGCTCGCCTTGACTTTCGCGGCCCCGCCGCCGAGCCAAGGCGGGCGACGAGAAAACAACGATAAGTCAGGGAGAGACGCATTGGCTAGCAGATCGCAATCCGGGGCGGGGGCGGCATTTGCCGCGGTGACCGTCCTGTTCTTCGCCTGGGGGTTCATCACCTCGATGGTCGACCCGCTGGTCGCGTCGGTGAAGGGTATCTTCACGCTGACCGACGTGCAGGCTCAGATGGCGGCGGCCGCCTTCTTCACGGCTTACGGCCTGACCAGTTTTCTCGGCGCGGCGCTGCTCGCGAAAATCAAGTCGGTGCCGACGATCCTCTTTGCGTTGACGACGATGATCGTGGGCTGCCTCGTCATGCTGCTCGCGGCGAACGTTCAGGTGTTCGCGCTGGTGCTGCTCGGCCTGTTCATCCTGGCGAGCGGCATTACCGTGCTTCAGGTCGCGGCAAACCCGCTCGCCGCGGCGCTGGGCGATCCGAAATACAGCCATTTCCGCCTGACGCTCAGCCAGACCTTCAACTCGATCGGCACCGTGATCGGCCCGATCCTGGGTTCGGAACTGTTCCTGAAAGGACTGGAAGTGAAGCACGGTACGGTCGTGACCGATGCCGTGCGCGCGCAGGCGCTCGCCGGGATCGACATGGCGTATTTCTGGTTCGCCGGATTGATCCTCGCCCTGCTGCTGTTCTTCTGGGTCAGCCGCCGCGTGGTTTCCGCCGCGGCGCCCGCCTCCGTGGGAAGCGGCAACTTCTTTGCGCTGATCGGGGACGCTTTCTCGTCCAAATGGGCGCTGTTCGGCGGGCTCGCGATCTTCCTCTATGTCGGCGCGGAAGTGGCGATCGGCACCCAGATGGCGCTGTTCCTCAATTCGGATGCGGTGTGGGGCAAGTCCGATGCCCTCTTCGCACTGCCCTTCATCGAATATGCGGTGCCGCAGGACGGCGTCGTCGGCCTCTCGCTCGAGCAGGCGGGCAAGGCCACCGCTTTGTATTGGCTGGGCGCGGTGGTCGGGCGTGCGATCGGTTCGGTGCTGCTCGCGCGCATCAACGCGGCGAAGCTGCTGACGACCTTCACGGCGGTCGCGGCGGGGCTGTGCTTCTATGTCTTCGCGATCGGCGGCGTGACTGCGGGCTACGCCGCGCTCTCGATCGGCCTGTTCAATTCGATCATGTTCCCGGTGATCTTCACCCTGACGCTCGAGCGTTCGACCGCAAGCGAGGCGGCGACCTCGGGGCTGTTGTGCACCGCCATCGTCGGGGGCGCGGCGGTGCCGTTGCTGGTCGGGCTGGTCTCGGGAGCGAACGGTTATGTGTTCGCACTGATCGTGCCGGCGCTTTGCTATGTCGCGCTGTGTCTGTTCGCGATCGGCGCGGGCAAGGCGAAGGTGCTGCGCGCCGAAGGCGAGATGGCGTCGATCCACTGATGAAGCTGGCCATGTTCCCCCCGGTCCGGGGACCGGGGGGAGAAATGGTGCGCGTGATACTCGGCAACCGAGGCCCGGCGCCCGCGCGCAACGTCAGGCCCGAACCGCTAAACGACCGGGTGCGGGAAAACCTGCATGTGCTAGGCTGGTGGCATGTGGCGGCGCGGTGCGAGATTGGGACGGGGTGAGCGGATGATCCTTGGGCTTGGCGCGGTGCTGGCGGCGGCTTTGGCCCTGACTACGGCCGATGCGCCGCCGCGCGTGGCGGTGACCGGCGGGACGATCGAGGGCAGCGCCGCGCCGGGCGGCGGTGCGCTGATCTTTCGCGGCATCCCCTATGCCGCGCCCCCGACCGGCAATTTCCGCTGGCGGCCGCCGCGCGCAGTGGTGGCGTGGAAGGGCGTGCGGCCCGACAACCCGCAAGCGCCCGCCTGTCCGCAGAACGACCAGGGCTGGAACCACGCCGACTTCGCCAATGCGAGCGAGGATTGCCTGACGCTCGATATCCGCACGTCCGGCCTGACGGGCAAGCGGCCGGTGATGGTATGGATCCATGGCGGCAGCAATTTCTCGGGATCGGGGCGCGGCACCGTCCAGTCGCGGATCACCGATACGGGCGTGGTGCTGGTGGCGATCCAGTACCGGCTCGGGCTGCTCGGCTTTCTCGCGCATCGCGGCGCGGCGGCAGAGGCCGGGGGACATGCCGGCAATTACGGGCTGATGGACCAGATCGCAGCGCTGCGCTGGATCCAGGCCAATATCGCGAGGTTCGGCGGCGATCCGGCGAATGTGACGATCTTCGGGGAGTCGGCGGGGGCGCAGGACGTGTCGCTGCTGCTCGCTGCTCCGCCCGCGCGCGGGCTGTTCGCCAAGGCGATCATGGAAAGCGGAACGCCCGGCTTCGGCATGCCCCCGCGGCCCCTGGCGAACGCGCTCGAACTGGGGGATCAGGCGCAGAAGCTGCTGGGTGCGCGATCGATCGGCGAGATGCGCAAGCGGCCGCTGGCCGAGCTGCTGGCGGTGGATTTGAAACTGGTCGATCCCTCGCTGCTCACCAACGACTTTCGCTGGCTGCGCACCGCGATCGACGGCGCGGTGATCCCCAAGCCGCCGCGCGAATTGCTGGCGGAGGCGCCGCCGCGTCCGGTGATCATCGGCAGCAACCGCGCCGAGTTCGGCCCCAGGCCGGGCGAGGTCGATTGGGACCGGCAGCTCGGCGCGATCTTCGGGCCCAATGCGGCGAAGGCGCGCGAATTCTACCGGCAGGACGATCCGCGCATGGGCCATCCCGAGCTGCAATTCTGGACCGACTGGGTCTTCCGCTGCCCCGCGGGCCGCGTCGCCGATCTGCTCTCGGGCCGCGGCGCGCCGGTGTGGCGCTACGAGTGGGACATGACCGAGGACGGCAGCCGGACCGGCCATTCGGCCGAGATCGGCTGGGTGATGAACGCCAGGAGCTTCGGCAATGGCGCGTCGCTCCAGACCTATTGGACCAATTTCGCCAAGACCGGCGATCCCAACGGAAACCTGCCGCGCTGGGTGCCCTATACCGCGCGCGGGCGCGGCCATGTCTTGTTCGATCCGCGCGGCGTCACGCCCCAGACCGCGCTACGCGACCCCGTTTGTTCGATGCTGGAGGAATTATGATCGACCGCCGCTCCTTGTTCGCGCTCGGCGCGATGCTCCCCTTTGCCGGGCCCGCGCTGGCGCAGCAGGCCGCGCGCGAAGAGACGTGGGACGAGAAGTGGCAGCGCGGGTTGCGCGAGGATTGGCCCGGGCTGCGCCGCTATGCCGAGGACAACCGCAAGCTGCTCGCCTCGGGTGCGAAGACCAATATCGTCTTCCTCGGGGATTCGATCACTGAAGGGTGGCGCGACAAGCGTCCGGGCTTCTTCACCCCCGGCCGGGTCGGGCGCGGGATCAGCGGGCAGACCACACCGCAGATGGTGCTGCGGATGATGCAGGACGTCATCCAGCTCCGTCCGCGCTACCTCCACTTCATGGCCGGCACCAACGACATCGCCGGCAATACCGGCCCGATGACGGTGCCCCAGACGCTCGACAATATCCGGCTGGTCGCGGACATCGCGCGCGCGAACGGGATCAAACTGCTGCTCGCCTGCACGCCGCCCGCGGATCACTTTCCGTGGCGCCCGGGCCTCCAGGTCGTGAAGCCGATCCGCGAGATCAACGCGTGGAGCGCGGCGCACGCCAAGGCTCTCGCCGCGACCTGGGTCGATTATACACCCGTCCTCGCCGACGCTTCGGGCGCGATGAAGCCCGGCATGGCGTTCGACGGCGTCCATCCGACCGAGCAGGGCTATGTCGCCATGGAAAGCGTGATTGGGCCCCTGCTGAAGGCGCGCGCCATATGAAGTGGCTGGCGGTTGCCGCCGCACTGTTCGCCGTGTCGCCCGCGGCCGCGCAGGAGCAATGGTACACGCTCGCCTCGCCCGATGGGGTCAACGCCGTCGTGATCGGCGCCGATGCGGGCGGCACGGTGACCTATGCGGTCGAGCGCAGGGGCGAACGCGTGATCGCCGCTTCGCCGATCGTGCTCGATCTCGCGAACAACTCGCTCGGCTATGGCATGACGGTGACGGGCACCGAGGCGGCGAGCGCCGACACGCGCTACCCGATGGTCGCGGGCAAGGCCTTGGAGGGGCGCGACCATTACCGCCAGCTCACCGTCCATTTCGAGGAGCAGGGCGGCGACAAGCGCAAGATGGACGTGGTGGTCCGCGCCTATGACGACGGCATCGCCTTCCGCATCGTCCTGCCGATCCAGCCCACCACCGCCGCCGCGATCATCCGCTACGAGCGAACCGGTTTCTATTTCCCGCGCGCCTACCAATGCTGGGGCTTCAATGTGGGCAAGTTCGGATCGAGCCATGAGGGCGAGTTCGATCCCGTCGATACGACGCGGATGCGCGACCATAATCTGTTCGACCTGCCCTTCGTCTGCGAGACCGGCAAGGCGGCGTTCGCGCTCGCCGAGGCCGACCTGCTCGATTTCGCGGGCATGTACCTCACCGGGCGCGGCGATGGCGGGTTGGGGCTCCAATTGAAGCTCTCGCCCTCGCTCGACGATCCGCGCATCGCGGTGCACACCCGCGTCGGCAGCCCGATCGTCACGCCGTGGCGCGTGGTGATGCTGGCGGACGCGACCGGGCAGCTCGTCGAATCGACGATCCTCACCAATCTCTCGACCCCCAGCCGGATCGCCGACACGAGTTGGATCAAGCCCGGCCTGACGACCTGGGACTGGTGGAACGGCCCGGTGATCGCGCGCTACCCGGGCAAGCGGACCAGCACCGAGGTCTCCAAAGCGCTGATCGATTTCTCTGCCGAGAACGGCATTCCCTACGCGATGGTCGATGAAGGCTGGTATGCCGGCGCGGGCGGCGGCGGGGTGCGGCGCCCGGGCGTCGACCTCACGCGCTGGAGCGATGCGATCAACATCGAGGAGGTGGCGGGATACGCCAAATCGAAGGGCGTGCGGCTGTGGCTCTGGACGCACTGGCAGGCGCTCGACGACCAGATGGAGGAGGCGCTGACGCTCTACGAGCGGCTGGGCATTGCGGGCATCAAGGTCGATTTCATGGACCGCGACGATCAGTGGATGGTCAACTGGTATTCGAAGCTGCTCGCCGCGGCGGCGCGGCACCATCTGATGGTCGATCTCCACGGCGCCTATCCGCCGCGCGGGCTCACACGCACCTATCCGAACTTCGTCACGCAGGAGGGCGTGATGGGGGCCGAGTACAATAAATGGAGCCGGCGGGTGACCGCACGCCACAATGTGATGCTCGCCTTCACCCGCGGGCTGCTCGGGCCGATGGACTATACGCCGGGCGGCTTCCACAACGCCTCGCCCGCCGATTTCAAGATCCGCAACGACCTGCCGATGGTGCAGACCACCCGTGCGCACGGCCTGGCGCTCTATGTCGTGTTCGAAAGCGCGCTGGGGAGCGTGGCGGACAGCCCGGATAGCTATGCCGAAAGTCCGGCGGGCTTCGAGTTCGTCCGCGGCGTGCCGGCGAGCTGGGACGAGACGCGCTACGTCGCCGGCGCCACCGGCGAGTATATCGTGGTGGCACGGCGCAAGGGCACGACCTGGTATCTCGGCGCGATCGCCGATGGCGGGCGAACGGTCAGCGTGCCGCTGCGCTTTCTGGGGCCCAGACGCTACGATATGACGCTCTGGTCCGATGGCGATACCGCGAGCGCAGTGGTGAAGAGCGAGCGCCGCGTCGGCGCGGACGATATGGTCGAGCTGGTGCTCAAGCCGACGGGCGGGGCGGCGGCAGTGTTCAAGGTGAAGTGAGGTTTAGCCCGCTGCCGCCCGCCGCTCCAGGCTCGGATCCTCGTCCGCCAGCAGCGCCGCGATCTGGCTGGCCTCGATCGCGCGGCTGAACAGGAAGCCCTGTACCGACGAGCAGCCGTGGCGGCGCAGCTCGGCGAGCTGGTCGCTTTCCTCGACGCCCTCGGCGGTCGTCTCGATCCCGAGCGTGTTGGCGAGGCCGGTGATCGCATGGACGATCGCGGTCGCGCCCGGGCGTGTGAGCAGGTTCTGGATGAAGCTGCGGTCGATCTTGATCTTGTCGAACGGGAAGCGCAGCAGATAGCTGAGGCTCGAATAGCCCGTGCCGAAATCGTCGAGCGCGATCCGCACGCCGAGCGCGCGCAGCGAATGCAGGATCTTGAGCGTCGCCTCCGACCCCTCGAGGAAGATCGATTCGGTGATCTCCAGCTCGAGCTGCGAGGGCGCGAGCCGGCTGGCGGCGAGCGCCTGCATCACCAGCTCTTTCAGCCCCGGGCGGCGGAACTGGACCGATGAGACATTGACCCCGACGCGGATATGATCGGGCCAGCTCGCAGCATGCGCACAGGCTTCGCGCAGCGCCCAGGCGCCGATCTCGACGATCAGCCCGGTCTCCTCGGCGACGGGGATGAAATCGGCCGGCGCAACCGGCCCGCGGATCGGGTGCTTCCAGCGCAGCAGCGCCTCGAACGATCCGATGCGGTTGCTGGCGAGATCGAACAAGGGCTGGAAGTGAAGCTCGAACTGGCCCTCGGCCAGCGCGACGCGCAGGTCGTTTTCGAGACAGCGGCGCTCCTGCGCGCGTGCGTTGAGCGCCTCCTCGAAGAAGCAGAAGCCTTTCCGGCCGAGTTCCTTGGCGCGATGGAGGGCGAGTTCGGCATGGTTGAGCAGGCTGAGCGAATCCTTGCCATCGGCGGGCGCCAGCGCGATGCCCATGCTCGCGCCGGGGATCAGCCGGTTGCCCTCGATCGTGACCGGGTCTTCGATCAGCGCGAGCACGGTCTGCGCCAGCCGCTCGATCTGATCGCCCTCGGCGACGATCGCGAACTCGTCCCCGCCAATCCGCGCGACGAAGCTCTTGCCGAGCCCCGCGGTCAGCCGCTCGCCGATCCGGCGCAGCAATTCGTCGCCGCCGTGATGGCCGAGCCTGTCGTTGACCGACCGGAAATCGTCGAGATCGACGCAGAGCACCGCCACCTGCCCGCCGCTCCGCTCCCGCGCGCGCAATTCGAGGTTGAGATGCTCGTGGAACAGCGCGCGATTGGGCAGTCCGGTCAGCGTGTCGTTGAAGGCGAGATGCGCGATGCGGCGTTCGCGATCGGCGATGTTCCCTGCCATGCGGTTGAAGCTTTCGGCGAGGCGGCCGAGCTCGTCCTTGTCGTCGATATCGACGCGGGGCTGATCGCCCGCCGCAAGCGCCTCGGCGGCGCCGGCGAGCGTCTCGAGCGGGCGCGTGATCGACCGCACCATCCGCCACGTCGCGAACATCGCGCCCGCAAGGCCGATCGAGGCGGTGACCGCCACCGAACCGGTGAGAAAAGCGCTCAGCATCGTCGCCGCGACCAGCCCGCCGCAAACCAGCGCCAGCCGCGTTTGCAGGCGCGCGAAGCGCGGCAGGGGGGTGCTGAGGTTCGGGATGCGCATTAAGCGGGGACGCTAGCCCAACAGCGTAAACAACTCCTTCAGAGGCCGTTTCAGGAGGGTTATGGACCGAGCCATTTGCCGCGCATCCAGCGCGCCGCCGCGGCTTCGACGAGCGCGGGATAATCGGGCCATTCGGGGCCGATCAGCGGCAGGCCGAAACCGGTGATGGTGGCGGCGATCCCTTCGGCGTCGATCGCGCGGCCGGCGGCGCGGGCGCGGCGCGCGATTTCGAGCTCCTGGCCCCAGAAATAGACCGAGGCGGCCCCCACATTGACCTGCATCTCGCGCACCTCGTCGATGCGGCGGTCGTTGATCAATGGCAGCCAGATGTCGGGCATCAGCAGATCGACCGGCGCATCGGGCGCGTAAGTAAAGGCATCGCCCTCGATCGGCCGGATCTTGGTGCGCGCCGCTTCGGGGAGCTGCGAAAACAGGTCGAGTTCGCGGTGGAGCGCAAGGACGTCGGGATCGTGCTCGACCACGGTGACCGTGCTCACCTCCTCGCGCATCGCGGTCGCCGCCGCCGCCCAGCCCATGCCGAGGCCCATGATCAGCACATGGCCCTTGGACAGCCCGATCCCGATCTGCGCGCTCTCGATTTCCATCGGGGTGAGCGACATCCAGACCTCGCCGCGCCGCGCCAGCGACGGGAGCCCCACGCTCAGCGTGGCCGGGCTCCAATAGCCCTGCGACACCACCGGCCCGCTGACCCGCAGCTCCCACTCGCCGCTGGCCAGCGGGCGATATTCGGGGATGAACAGATCGGTCGAGAAGGTCTGAAGGCCGGTCATGGCCTGCTCCGATAGAGCCGATCCGCGGCGAGCGCGAGGGTCAGCGCCGTCAGAGTCCTAGTCCGCCTGCTTGTTCTCGTGGACCGTCGCGTCGGCCGAAGCTTGGTCGTGCCCGCTCTTGTCGCTGAAGAAGGCCGCGGCAAAGAGCCCGCAGCCGAGCAGGGTCGAGAAGAACACGCCGAGCGTGGTCGCAACCACCATCGTCACGTTGAGGGGACCGAATAGCGAGAGATACCAGAGCGCGCCCGCCACCATCAGCACGCCGATGACCGCGATCCAGCCGATCATCCGCTTGAATTCCTTGAGCGCTGCCGCGCGGCCGCCGGGCATTTCGTCCTCGCTTTCCTGTGGTTCTCAGATGGGCGCTCGGGGGGGTGCGGTCAACCGGACGGCAGGCTAGGATAGATGCCATGAATGCAACCCGGGATGCAGCATTTGAGCGGGCGACGCCCGATGGCGGGCGCGAGGGCGTAATGCGCGCGCTCGCGGCCGAGGTGCCGGTGGCGGTCGAGGTGAATGGCATCGGCTATGCGGTGATGATGGCGACGCCGCGGGATCTGGAGGATTTCGCGTTCGGCTTCGTCGCGTCGGAGCGGCTGGGCGAGGTAATCGAGGCCGAGGTGCACGAGGCGTCGCGGGGCGCGATCTTGCGCATCACCCTGTCGACCAGCGACATGGTGCTCGAACGCGTCCGCCACCGCACCACCGATTCCTCGTGCGGGCTGTGCGGGATCGACAACCTCGAAGCAGCGCTCCGGCCCTTGCCCAGGGTTGGCGGCGAGCGCGCCGCGCCCGAGGCGGTCTTCCGCGCGATCGGCGCGTTGCGTTCGCATCAGCCGCTCAATGCCCTCACCGGCGCGCATCATGCCGCCGCGCTCTGCGCCGCGGACGGCGCGATCCGCCTCGCGCGGGAGGATGTCGGCCGGCACAACGCCTTCGACAAGCTGATCGGCGCGATGGCGCGGCAGGGGCTCGGCTGGGATGGCGGCTTCGCGCTGCTGTCGTCGCGCTGCTCCTACGAGCTGGTCGAAAAGGCGGCGCTCGCGGGTTGCCCGATGCTCGCCACCGTCTCCGCGCCGACCGCGCTCGCGGTGGAAGCGGCGCGGGAGGCGGGCCTCGCGCTGGCGGTGCTCGCGCGTGAGGATGCCTTGCTGTGGATGGCGCCATGAGGCTGCTGGGCGCGGTGCTGGCGGGCGGGGAATCGCGGCGCTTCGGATCGGACAAGGCGCTCGCACTGCTCGACGGCAAGCCGCTGATCGAACACGCCATCGCTGCGCTGGCCACGCAGACCGAGGCGGTGATCGTCGTCGGCAGGGAAGGGGGCATTCCCGATCGCCCCGGGCCGGGCCTCGGCCCGCTCGGCGGGATCAACGCGGCGATCCATGAAGCCGCCGCGCGGGGTTTCGACGCGGTGCTGACCTGCGGCTGCGACGTGCCCGCGCTGCCGCGCGGATTGGCGGAGCTGCTCGCCGGGGGCGGCTATGTCGCGGAAATGCCGGTTATCGGTCTCTGGCCCGCGACGCTCGGCGACCATCTCGATCGCTGGCTGGCGGATGACAATGACCGCTCGGTGCGCGGCTGGGCGAATGCGGCGGGGCTGCGCCGGATGATGCTGGGCGCGCCGGTGGCGAACCTCAACACCCCCGACGATCTCGCGGCCTTTACTCGGGGGCCTGCTGGATGAAGTGGCAACGGGCGATCGGCTGGCCGGCCTTGTTGAGGCTCGAATAGAGCAGCTGTTCCCGGGTTTTCCGGTCGGTCCAGCGGATCACCCGCATCTGGATGCCGGCATTCTCGCGCGTTTCGCTCTCGCCCTTGCCGTGCCGCTTCGCGAGCATCGCCTCGAGCGCGGGGCATTGCTTCGGATCGACCGGCTCCATCTTGACGAAATCGAGCGTGCGGGTCTGCGAGGTGAAGAAGAAATCGGCATTGGTCGCGAATTTGCCGAGCTTGTACGGCGCCGAGATCAGCCGCTGGCGCCCCCAGACATCGCCGCCATTCTCGCGCTTGAGCGGCTTGGCGCCGGGTACGGCGGCCAGCACCTGTTCGGGGCTCATGCCCCAATGCGTCTTGCCCCAATCGGCGAGCGCAGGTGCCGCGGGCAGCAGGATCAGGGCGAGAGCGAGGCCAAGGGAAAGGGTAGTGCGGCGCATAAATCCCCTATCAGGGCAAAGCGTTACGAAGTTCTTCGATCCAGGGCGCTGCCACCCCGTCCGATGGCGCGCGCCAGTCCCCGCGCGGGCTGAGCGCCCCGCCCGACGAGACCTTGGGGCCATTGGGCAGCGCCGATCGCTTGAACTGGCTGGTCTGGAAGAAGCGGAACAGGAAGGTCTCGAGCCACTTGGCGATCGCCGGCAGATCATACTGGTGCCGCTCCGAAACCGGGAAATCGATCGGCCACAGCCCGGCTTCGGCATCCTTCCAGGCATGCCAGGCGAGGAAGGCGATCTTCGACGGCCGCATCCCGTGGCGGACCGTATAATGGAGGAAGAAATCGTGAAGCTCGTACGGCCCGATCCGGTCCTGCGTGCTCTGCATCTTGCCGCTGGCATCGGCGGGGACGAGTTCGGGCGAGATTTCGGTGTTCAGGATCGCGTCCAGCACATCCGCCGCCTCCCCCGAAAACTGGCCGGTCGAGATCGTCCAGCGGATCAGATACTGGATCAGCGTCTTGGGCACGCCGGCATTGACGCCATAATGGCTCATATGGTCGCCCACGCCATAGGTGCACCAGCCGAGCGCGAGTTCGCTCAGGTCCCCGGTGCCGATCACGAACCCCTGGCGCTGGTTGGCCAGTCGGAACAGATAGTCGGTGCGCAGCCCGGCCTGCACATTTTCGAAGGTCACGTCATAGACGGGTTCGCCCTTGGCGAAGGGGTGGCCCATGTCGGCGAGCATCTGTTGCGCGGCGGGCCGGATGTCGATTTCCTGGCCGGTCACCCCCAGCGCCTTCATCAGCGCCCAGGCGTTGGCCTTGGTCGCATCGCCGGTCGCGAAGCCGGGCATGGTGAAGCCGAGAATGTCCGAGCGCGAGCGGCCGAGCCGGTCCATCGCCTTGCACGCGACGATCAGCGCATGGGTCGAATCGAGCCCGCCCGACACGCCGATGACGAGATGCTCGCTCCCGGTCGAGGCGATCCGCTTGCGCAGCCCCTCGACCTGGATGTTGAACGCTTCATAGCAATCGTCGGCGAGCTTGGCCGGATTGTTGGGCACGAACGGGAAGCGGCGCAGGCTGCGCTTGAGCCCGACATCCTCGAATGTCGAACCATGATCGAAGGCGATGCGCCGGAACCGCGTCTCGGGATGCCCCGCGGCGGCGGCGGCGTCGTTGAAGGTCCCCATCCGCATCCGCTCGAGGCGGATCCGCTCGAGGTCGATATCGGCGGTGACCAACTCGGTGGTCAGCTCGAACCGCTCGGACGTCGCGAGCAACTCGCCCAGCTCATAGATTTCACCCTGGCCGTCCCACGCCAGATCGGTCGTGCTCTCGCCCGGCCCCGACGCCGAATAGAGATAGGCCGACACGCTCCGCACCGATTGCGACGCGGTCAGCAGCGCGCGTTCGCGGGCCTTGCCGATGACGATGTTCGATGCGGAAAGGTTGCACAACACCAGCGCCCCGGCGAGCGCCCCCGCGGTCGAGGGCGGGGTGGGGGCCCAGAAATCCTCGCAAATCTCGATATGGAAGACGAAGTCGGGGAGATCGCTCGCGGCGAAGATCAGATCGGTCCCGAAGGGCGCGGTCTGCCCCGCCACGTCGATGCTCAGCCCCGCAAGGCCCAGTCCGCTCGCGAACCAGCGCTTCTCATAATATTCGCGGTAATTGGGCAGGAAGCTCTTGGGCACCACGCCGAGGATGCGCCCGCGCGCGATCGCCAGCGCGCAATTATAGACGCGCCCGTTGCGCCGCAACGCCGCGCCGATCAGCAGCACCGGCTTGAGCGTTGCGCTTGCCGCGACGATTGCCGCGATCCCCGCCTCGGTCGCGCCGAGCAGCGCATCCTGGAGATGCAGGTCGTCGATCGCGTAGCTGGTGACGTTGAGTTCGGGGAAGATGAGCAGGTCCGCGCCTGCCGCGTCGCCGGCCTTGGCCAGTTCGATCGTCGCGGCCGCATTGGCGGCGGGATCGCCCGCGGTCGCGATCGGCGTGCACACGCCCGCGCGGATCATCCCCTGGCGGTGGAGCGAATAGAAAGGATGCGGCGTGGCCATGCCGCCTCCTACTGCGCTGGCGATGGACTGGCTAGCGTCAGACCTTGTTGGTCGAATAGATCATCCGTCCGGCGCCAAGCGTCAGGAAGACCTTCTCCAGATCGGCCTCGCCCACCGCGAAGCAGCCCTGGCTGCGGCCCAGCTTGCCCCATTTGGCGATCATGTCGGGGTTCGAATACCAGGCGCCATGGATGACGATCGCGCGGTCGAGCGCGTTGCTGTTGCTCTCGTCCAGCCCTTCCAGCCGCTGCGAGGCGCCATGCTTGCCGGTATAATAGTCCGAGGTGACGAAGGCGCCCTCGCAGGTCGCGTTCGAGCCCGGATCGTTCGAGAAGCGCTGGAGCAGCCCGGTATGATCGGGATCGGAGCCGATGCCGTGCGCGACGAGCAGGGTCTCGCACGCGCCAGTTCCCAGATTGATGATGTGGAAGCGCGGCAGCGCCGAGGGGATCGAGAAATCGGCGATCGCGATCCGGTCATGCGCCTGGATGCGCATCGAATGCTTGTCGAGCGCGGCGATGGCGCGGCGGAACAGCTGCGGGCGGACGCCCTGCGGCGTCAGGATCGGGCTGCGCGAGAAGGCGGGTTCCTGGAACGCCACCGGTTTTGCGAACGGCACCAGGGGCTGTTGTGGCACCGGCACCGGCGCGGCGGCGACATGCGCCACGCGCGACGTACATGCGCTCAGTCCGATACCCCCGGCCATCACCAGCGCACCCTTGATCAGCGCGCGGCGAGATTGCAGCGAATCCAGTGTTTCCATCAGCTCAGTTTGCCCACAAAAACTTCCCCGTAGGTGCATCTATAACAGAGTCCGGCCCGAATATTGGCTGAACAAAGTGTCCCAAACCGAACAATTCGACGCAAGCTTCGCCCGGTTCGCCGACACAGGGCGATTTTCCCGAGGCAGGACAGTCGCCGGTGAATCGGCCGTCAAGCGATTCGCCGACGCCACCAAAATGGGTTAATCGCGTTAACGAAACAACGCCGGGAATGTCCGGCGGGGATGTTTGCGGAGGCCTTGTTGAGCGTCGTTAAAGGCTTGCGGCAGGCGCTGATCTTTCTGTGCGCGCTCGCGCTGGGGACCGCGATTCCGGCTGCGGCGCAGGTGATCGAATCGGTCGCGGCGTTCGATGTGACCAGCCTCAAGCCCGGCGACTATGTCTGGTTCGACGAGGCGGACCCCATACCCGTGGGTTACGGCAGCGAGACCGCGATCTATGGCCCGATCTCGATCGTCGTCAGCATCCCGCAGCAGCTCGCCTATGTCTATCGCGGGGGCAACCTCATCGCGGTAAGCACCGTCTCGACGGGCCGCGACGGGCATGAGACGCCGACCGGCGAGTTCACCATCCTGCAGAAGCAGAAGTTCCACCGCTCGAACCTTTACAGCAACGCGCCCATGCCCTGGATGCAGCGGCTGACCTGGGACGGGGTGGCGCTCCATGCCGGGCATCTGCCGGGCTATCCCGCCTCGCATGGCTGCATCCGCCTGCCCGCCGCCTTTGCGCGCCAGCTCTACGATCTGACCGAGCTGGGCGCCCAGGTATCGGTGATCGACGAGGAGGTTTACGATCCGCGCCTCAATGCGTTCGGCCCGCCCACGCTGATCGCCGACACCAGCAATCTGGGCGGCGAGGCGTTCAACGGGGTGACGATGCGTTCGGGCATCCGCCCGCCGCCGCCGCTCGTGCCGGTCAGGGACGACGGCACGCGGCCGCCGGTTTCATGGGTCACCGGCCCCGCCGCTGAGGTCGTCCAGCCGATTCCGCCCGGAAAGCATTGAGCCTGCTGCCCGAAGCGCTAAAGGCCGGGCCATGACGATGAGCTTCGAGGATGCGGCGTTCGCGCTGGTGGAAGTCGGGCGAAGGCTCGACGCGCGCGGCTGGGCGCCGGCGACCGGGGGAAATTATTCTGCGCGGCTCGACGACGGCAGTATCGCGCTCACCACCTCGGGCAAGCACAAGGGCCGCCTCGTCGCGGGCGACATCATGCGCGTCGCGCTCGACGGCACCCCGCTGACCCCAGGCAAGCCCTCGGCCGAGACCGGGCTCCACCTCGCGCTCTACCGCCTCTTCCCGCATGTGAACGCCGTGCTCCACGGCCATTCTCCGGAGGCGGTGGGCATGAGCCGGGCGCTATCGGACGCGACCGAATATGTGCTGCGCGGGCACGAGATGCTCAAAATCTATCCCGGCATCGACACCCACGAGACCGAGGCGCGCCTGCCGATCGTCGACAATAGCCAGGACATGGCGGTGATCGAGGCCGCGGTGACGCCGCAACTGCGGGCGCCGCACGCCGCGCCCGCCTATCTTATCCGCAGCCACGGACTCTATAGCTGGGGCCGGACCGTGGCCGAGGCCGAATATATCCTCGAGGCCACCGAATGGATGATCGCGGCCGAGCTGGCCGAGAGGAGCTTCAGAAACGGGAGCGCGCGATGAGCAGATTGCAGGCCTATTGGTTGGACGATGCCGCCATGCCCATGGTGGAGGTGAGCGATCCCGGCATGATCGCCAGCACGCTGGCGACGATCGGGGTGCGTTTCGAGCAATGGCCTGCGCGCCCGCTGCCCGCCGATGCCGGTCCGGAAGCGGTGCTCCAGGCCTTCGCGCCCGAGGTCGAGCGGCTCAAGACCGAGAATGGCTATCAGGCGGTCGATGTGATGCGCGTCCAGCCCGATCACCCGGACCGCGAGGCGCTGCGCACCAAATTCCTGTCCGAGCATCGCCACAGTGAGGACGAGGTCCGCTTCTTCGTCGAAGGGGAGGGGCTGTTCACCTTGCGGGAGGACGATCGGGTCTATGCGGTGCTGTGCACCGCGGGCGATCTGATCTCGGTCCCCGCCGGGATGCGCCACTGGTTCGACATGGGCGCCGCGCCCAGCTTCACGGTGATCCGCCTCTATATCGATCCGGCCGGCTGGGTCGCCAACTATACCGGCGACACCATCGCCGACCGTTTCCCGCGGCATGAGAGGGAAGCGGCGTAATAATTGCCGTCATCCCGGCGAAAGCCGGGACCCAGAGCCTCACAGGGCATCGCCTGCGACTCCTGGGTCCCGGCTTTCGCCGGGATGACGAAGAAGGAGACGGATGACCCACCCTCCCAAAGCCATCCTCCTCGATATCGAGGGGACGACGAGCAGCATCGCCTTCGTGGCCGACACGCTGTTCCCCTATGCGCGCAAGCATCTCGCCACCTATGTCGCCGCGCATCCGGAAGAGGTCGCGCCGATCCTTGCCGAGGTGCCGGGCGACGACAAGGTCGCGACGCTGATCCAGTGGATCGACGAGGACCGCAAGGCGACCCCGCTCAAGACGCTCCAGGGGCTGATCTGGGCGGTGGGTTATTCGACCGGCGATCTCGACGGCCATGTCTATCCCGATACGCCCGAGGCGATGCGCCGCTGGAAGGCGGCGGGCATCGACATCCATATCTATTCCTCAGGCTCGATCGCGGCGCAGAAGCTGATCTTCGGCAACAGCCTGGCGGGTGACCTGACCCCGCTACTCAGCGGCTATTTCGATACCACCACCGGCCCCAAGCGCGAGGCCGCTTCCTACACGAAGATCGCCGAAGCGCTCGATCTGCCGCCCGGCGACATCTTGTTCCTCACCGACGTTCAGGCTGAAGCCGATGCGGCGCGCGAGGCCGGGATGCAGGCGCTGCTGATCGACCGCGACGGCGACAATGGCGAAATCTCCAGCCTGGCCGAGGTGCTGCCATGATCCTCGAAGGCGAACATCGCCGCTCGATCCGCCGCACCGAGGACGGCAAGGGCGCGTGCATCCTCGACCAGCGCAAGCTCCCTTGGGAGGTGAAATGGGTCGAGCTGCGCACCGCCGGTCAGGCAGCGGTGGCGATCCGCGACATGTGGACCCGCGGCGCGCCGATGATTGGGGCGACCGCCGCCTATGGCCTTGCCCTGGCGCTGGCCGAGGACCCGAGCGACGAAGGGCTGGCCAAGGGTTACGGCCTGCTGCTCGAGACGCGCCCGACCGCGATCAACCTGCGCTGGGCCCTCGATACGGTCCGCGCCGAAGTGGCTGGCCTGCCGCCCGAAGCGCGCGCCGCGGCCGCCTTCGCCAAGGCCGATGCCATCGCCGACGAGGACGCCGCCATGTGCCGCTCGATCGGCGAGCACGGCCTGGCGCTGTTCCGCACCCTCCACGCCAAGCATCCCGATCGCCCGCTCAACATCCTCACCCATTGCAACGCCGGCTGGCTCGCCACTGTCGATTACGGCACGGCCACCGCGCCCATCTACCTCGCGCACGATGCGGGCATCCCGGTCCATGTCTGGGTCGACGAAACCCGCCCGCGCAACCAGGGCGCACTGCTGACGGCGTTCGAGCTCAAGAATCACGGCGTCCCGCACACCGTGATCGCCGACAATGCCGGCGGGCTGCTGATGATGAAGGGGCAGGTCGATGCCGTGGTGGTCGGCACCGACCGCGTCACCGCCAACGGCGATGTCTGCAACAAGATCGGCACCTATCTGAAGGCGCTCGCCGCGCACGATAACGGCGTGCCCTTCTACGTGGCGCTTCCCTACACCACTTTCGATCCGAACACCGCGACTGGCGCGGACATACCGATCGAAGAGCGTTCGGCCGAGGAGCTGACGCAGCTCTCGGATGGCCAGAACACCGTCCAGGTCACCCAGAGCCCCGCCGCCAATCCCGCGTTCGACGTGACGCCGGCGCGGCTCGTCACCGCCTACATCACCGAACGCGGGGTGCTCGACCGGATTTAGGGTGAACTACCTTAAATCAGAACCACCCCATTCGTCCTGAGTAGCCACTGAGCTTGTCGAAGTGGCGTATCGAAGGACCGAGGTAGCGCCGCTGACCCTTCGATACGGGTCTTCGGCAAGCTCAGCCCCTACTCAGGGCGAACGGCTCGGATTCAAGGCACGCTGCGCTACTCCGTCTTGACCGTCGTGGTCGTCGTGCGCGTGGTCGTGCTCGGGCGGCGGACCGAGGCCGCGGGGGTGCGCGTCCGGCGGGTCACCACGCGGCGTTTGGCCGCGGGCCGCACCGCAGGCGTGCTTCTGACCGTCTCGGTGGTCGTCACCGTGGTGGTCGGCGGCGCGGGCGGGGCGATCACGATCGGCGGCTGGCTGCGCGCGACCGCGGCATCGGCCGCCGCGGCTTCGGCGCGCGCATTGGCGTTCGCCGCATCGGCCTGCGCCGCATCGGCGCGCGCATTGGCGGCCGCCGCATCCGTCTGCGCCGCTGCCGCGGTCGCCTCGGCGTCGCTGCGGACCGCCTGATTGACGGACGCAGCCTGCGACTTGCGCCGCTCGGTAATGCCGAGCGCCTGGTCGGCAAATGCGGAGGCCTGGTTGGCGTCGTCGATCGAGGCCAGCTCACGGCTGCGCGCCAGATCCTCTTGCGCGGTGCGCAACGAGGCCTGGGCCCGCGCCAGCGCCTCGGGCGCCTCGGTGGTGGCGCCGACCTTGATCGCGGCGTCGATCTTTGCCTGCGCCTCGACGATCGCCGAGCGGGCGCGGTCGGTCTGGCTCTGCGCGAGCGCAGGGGTTGAAACGAGCAGCGCGGCGATACCGGCGCTGCGGAAGAGAAGTTTCGAATAGTTCATGGAATCACTCCCGGTTCCCCACCGGTGCCGCGCTAACGGGTCGCGATGAACGGGGGTTTCCTCGCGTCGGACCGGGCGGGGCAAATCGGCGTTCAAGCGAGCGGCGGCGTCTCAGCCGTTCAGCCCACGCCGCCAATCCGCGATCTTGCCAATTGCGGCGTCGAGCACGGCATCCTGCTTGCAGAAGGCGAAGCGGACCACATTGGTCACCGCATCCCGCGCGTAGAAGGCCGATACGGGAATCGTCACCACGCCGGCTTCCTCGATCAGCCGGTTGCAGAAACTCACATCGTCCATCGCGATGCCCGACGCCGCCAGGTCGATCGACATGAAATAGGTCGCCGCGCTCGGCAGCGTCACCAGCCCCGCCGCCTCGAGCCCCGCCTTGAGCCGGTCGCGCCCCGCCTGGAAGCGGTGCCGCGCCTCCTGCACCCATGCGTCCTGCGTCGCCAGTCCCTCGGCCACCGCCCATTGCAGGTTGGGCGGTGTGGTGAAGGTCAGGAACTGGTGCGCCTTGGCGAGCACGCGGGCGATCGGCGGCGCGGCGCACATCCAGCCGACCTTCCAGCCCGTCAGCGCGAAGATCTTGCCCGCGCTGCCGATCTTGACGGTACGCTCGCGCATCCCCGGAAAGCCGATCAGCGGCAAATGGCGGGCGCCGTCGAAGGTCACATGCTCCCACACCTCGTCGCATATCGCGGTGAGATTATGCGCGACGCAGAAATCGGCGATCGCCGCCAGCTCCCCGGCGCTCGACATGGTCGCGGTGGGGTTGAGCGGGTTGCACAGGATCAGGTGGCGCGTCCGCGACGTTACCGCCGCTTCGAGCATCGCCGGATCGATCCGCCAATGCGGCGGCTCGAGCCGCACCAGCTTGGCCACGCCCCCGGCGCGCTCGATCAGCGGAACATAGGCGTCGTAGAGCGGCTGGAAGCAGATCACCTCGTCGCCCGGCTCGACCAGAGCGAGGATCGCCGCCGCCAGCGCCTCGGTCGCGCCCGAGGTGATGATCACCTCTTCCGCCGCCAGGTTGAGCCCCTGGTGCCGCGCATAATGATCGGCCACCGCCTGGCGCAGCTCGGTCAGCCCCGGCATCGGCGGATATTGGTTCGATTTCTCCAGGATCGCGTTCGCCGCCGCCTGCAGCACCGGCTCGGGCCCGCGCCCGTCGGCAAAGCCTTGCCCCAGATTGATCGCCCCGGTCTCGCGGGCGCGGGCGGACATCGCCTCGAAAATGGTGGTGCCCATGGCGGTGTAGACGGGGTTCATGCGGCGCTCAATTCATAGCGGTCATGCGCACTCGCGAACGGCTGGTCTTCGGCACTGGCGTAGAAGAGCAGCGGAAAGGAGAGGCGTTGGATGGAAGTCGTCAGGGGTGTGACGCGGTGTTCGATGCGGCCGGAGAAACAGGCGAACACCCCCGCGCGCGGCCGCAGCTGCGCGATCTCGCCGTCGGCGCTCCGAAACTCCAGCTCGCCGCCTTCGCCCTCCGCCATCGTTGTCGCGAAGAACACGCCGGTCATTGCCGTCGCATCGGTGTGCCAGTCTTGCTCGGCGCCCGCGCCGGTGAGGATGTTGAGCGTCATCGCGGAGCTGATGCGATTGGCCGGAAAGACGGGCCGTCCGGCGCTTTGCGCGACGAATTTGCGGATCGGCCCATGGTACAGGTCCCACAGCCAGCCGAAACGCGCCCGAACGGCCGTGCCGTCGAGGATCGAGAATCGCCCGTCCTCCGGCGAGGGCGTGAGCGGATTGACGACCATGATGCGCTCCGGTCCCGCCGCTCCTGCGCGGACCTGCTCCGCCCAATCCGCGGGCAGCAGTTCCTGCGCCGCGAGATCCAGTACGAAATAGGGCGGCCAATGCATCGGGAGTGCTCACAGCGGAAAGTGGCGCCTTGTGCACGTCAATCTTGCCCCCGTGCAACCCGGGCGTTAGCGGCTTCGTTCAATCCCCACGGAAACGGTGCGCGTTAAGGCCGCGTTTACCATGTTGGGCCAAGAAGGATGACCATGAGCAACAAGCCTGTCGTCGACAAGGAAGAAGCCGAGCCGGCGGAGGCGCCCTCGAAGGAAGGGGAGACGATGCAGATGGTCAAGCAACTCGCAGCGGCGAAGACGCGCTGGAGCCCGACGCGCAAGCAGATCGGCATGGGCGCGGCGATCGGAGTGGGGTCGGCGGCGGTGGTCGCGGCGCTCCTCTATTGGCGCGGCAACCGCAAATAAGCTGCACCGAATCTCCACCGGGTCCGGATCAAGGCTGGACCCGAGGGATGCATAGCCGCTCCACCAGCTGTGGAGTATGCGATGCGTTACCTTTCGATCCCGAAACCGCCCCCGGCCATTGACCGGGGCAGGCGTTCGGTGACACCCAGCGATGCGATGAGCCGCCGCATCCTTGTCGTCGACGACGATCCGCATATCCGCGAATTGCTCGCCTTTGCCTTGGGCAAGGCGGGGATGGAGGTCGAGCAGGCCTCGGACGGCGAGGAAGCGCTCGCCGCGATCGCGATCCGCGCGCCCGATCTGATGGTGCTCGATATCAACATGCCCAAGCTCGACGGGCTCGATCTGTGCCGCAGGCTGCGCAGCGGCGGCGGGGCCAACGCCAATCTGCCGATCCTCTTCCTCTCCTCGCGCGACGACGAGATCGACCGGATCGTCGGGATCGAGATCGGCGCGGACGATTATGTCACCAAGCCGTTCAGCCCCCGCGAGGTCGCGGCGCGCGTCGGCGCGATCCTCAAGCGCGGGGCAGGGGCGGCCGAGCCGGTGGCGGGCGCCGCGCTCAGTCATGGCCGGCTGACCCTCGACGCCGATGGCTGGGAGGCGCGGCTCGACGGCAACGTGGTCCCCACCACCGCGACCGAATTCCAGCTGCTCCGCCTGCTCGCCTCGGTCCCGTCCAAGGTCTTCACCCGCGACGCGATCATCGATCGGCTGCGCGGCCCGGGCTTCGCGGTGACCGACCGGACGATCGACAGTCATGTCCGCAACCTGCGCGCCAAATTCGCCGCGGCGGGCTGCGGCGAGCTGATCGAGACGCGCGCGGGGGTCGGCTATCGCATCGGCAGCTGCGATTGATCGCCCGGCTCAAATCGTTCCTCAAGCGCTATTGGCCGTCGCTCAGCCTGCGCACCATCCTGTTCGGCACCCTGCTGTTCGTCGCGGCCTTGCCCGGCGTGGGGGCGGTGTTCCTCCGGGTCTATGAGAATACGCTCGTCCAGCAGACCGAGGCCGAGCTGATCGCCCAGAGCGCGGTGCTCGCCTCGGCCTATCGCATCGCCTGGGGCGCGCCGGCCGAATCGCGCGCCGCCGCGCCCGAGCCGCCGGGGATCAACCTCTCTGCAAATGCCCTGCTCCCGCCGCTGCCGATCCCCGAGCCCGCGGGCGTGCCCGACAGGCGCTCGGTCGATGCCGCGCGCAAGATCGCGCCGATCGTCGACGATGCCGCGGCGGTGACGCTCTCCGACACCAGGCTGCTCGACGGGCGCGGCGTGATCATCGGCGGGCACGGCGATGTCGGCCTCAGCTACGAAACCCTGCCCGAAGTCCAGGAAGCGCAGAAGGGACACAGCGCCACCGTGCTGCGCCGCCGCCGCGACCGCGACGGCTATATGCCGAGCTTCACCGAGATGGTGAGCACGGCGGCGGCGATCCGCGTTCATCATGTCCGCCCGGTGGTGGTGCAGGGGCGCGTGGTGGGGATGGTGATGCTCGCGCGGAGCCCGCGCGGCATCTTCCTCGGCGTCTGGCAGGATCGCGCCAATATCGCGCTGGGGGTGGTGCTGATCTTCATGACCCTGCTGGTGCTTGCGGGCCTGCTCTCGCGCGGCATTGCCCGCCCGATCCGGGCGCTGGCGGCGGCGAGCCAGAATGTCGCGCGCGGCACGATCGATATTCCCGAGCCGCCGGTTACCGCGGCGGTCGAGATCCGCGAACTCTACGTCAATTTCCGCCAGATGGCCGAGCGGATCGAGGCGCGCGCGCGCTATCTGCGCGATTTCGCCGCCGCCGTGAGCCACGAGTTCAAGACCCCGCTCACCGGCATCCGCGGCGCGATCGAGCTGCTCGACGAGCATGGCGCGGAGATGAGCCCCGCCGACCGCGCGCGCTTCCTCGCCAATGCGCATGCCGATGCCGACCGCTTGTCGCGGCTCGTCCAGCGGTTGCTCGACATGGCGCGGGCCGACATGACCAGCGCGGGCGAGGACGAACGCGCCGATGCCGCAGCGGTGGCGCGCGCGGTCGCGGAGGGGCGGGGCGATGCGAAGATGGCGGTGGAGGTGAAAGCCGTGCCCGGCCTGCCGCCCGCGCGAATCTCCGCCGACGCGCTCGAAACGGTGCTGGTGACCCTCGTCGACAATAGCCGCCAGGCCAGGGCGAAGCGCGTGTCGATCCGGCTCGAGGAGCGGGACGGGCAGATCGCCATCCATGTCGCCGACAATGGCAAGGGGATCAGCGCAGGCGACCGCGAGCGCGTTTTCGAACCCTTCTTCACCGCCAATCGCGAGCGCGGCGGCACCGGGCTGGGCCTCCCCATCGCCCGCTCGCTGCTCGCCGCGACCGGCGGCACGATCGCGCTGGAGGAGCGCGCGAAAGGGGCGGCGTTCGTGCTGAAGGTGCCCGTGGCTAGCTGAACACCGTTTCGAGCTCGTTGGTCCTGGGCCCCTCCTTGGCGGCGCGCAGATCGACATAGATCACGGCGATCACCGCCACCCAGACCATCCTCGAAATCGTGCCATCAAGGCCGCCGGCCACCGCCGCGACCAGCGGGTTGCCCCCGCCGGCCATGTTGATCGCGCTCGTGATCATTCCGATGATCCACAGGATGACGACGACCACCAGCATCACCAGGAAGATATTGCCCCGCTCGCCGCGGGTCAGCTCCAGGCTGCGGTTGAACGACTCGGCGATGCCGATCCGTTCCTCGACATAGGCGGGGACCGCGACCGCCCAGCACAAAGCCAGGATCACCCCCGGCACGATCAGCAGCATCATGCCCAGTGAAGTGCCGATCGTTACGAGCAGATCGATCACGACGATGGGCAGCAACCGGATAAGCCCGATCTCCAGGCATTCGGCGAAGCCCGGGGTTTCGCCGGTCAGGCTCTGCACGGTCGCGCGGGTCAGCGCGCCCTGCAACACCGCGTCGGTCAGCACATAGACAAACCAGATGCCCACCATCGGCAACCAGAATTCGCTCGATTGGAACATGGCGAAGATTGCGTTGGGATCCCGGCCGACCCCGAGTTGCGCCGACCACCAGCTCATCAGGAACGAAGGCGCCCCCGCCAGCACTAGCGACAGGCCGAAGAAAAGCCCCGGATTCTTGCCGATCGTATCGAACGAACGCGACAGCACTCGCGATATCTCGAACGTTTCCGCAATTGCCCTGTCGTTCACCACAATTTCCCCCCAGGCCCCGATGATTCCGCTTTGTGTAACAGCTTGAAACACCAGAAATAGCCTGTCCACCTCTCGCTTTTGGCGCGCGCTTGCCTGTATAGGTGTCGCGTATGGGGGTTGGGGCGTGAACAACGCGGCTTCAGGGAATGAGACCGTGGCTGAGGCGCATGCTGCCCTCCGCGCCCGCGATGATATCCAGTTCGAACTGCCGCATACGCCGCCGCCCCAGCGCACCGAGCCGATGCCGATGCCCGCCCTCGGCGCCCTGTTCTGGCTGCTGGTGGTGCTCGGCGTGGCGATGCTGCTGTACCTGATCGTCAAGTCGATCGTCGAGCGGGAGCCCCGCGGCCAGCGCGTGTCGAGCGAGCATGAGATCGCGCAGTGGCGGCCCGAGGAGAAGGTGGCGCGCGCTTTGCTCGCCGAGGCCGATGCGATGGCCGCGGCGGGGCGTTACGAGGAGGCCGCACGGCTGCTGCTCCACCGCAGCCTCGAGGATATCGCCAGCCGCAAGCCCAAGCTGCTCCGCCCCGCGCTCACCAGCCGCGAGATCGCGCGCGCGCCGATGCTCCCCGATGCCGTCCGCGCCGCCTTCCAGGCGATGGCCGCGCCGGTCGAGCGCAGCCTGTTCGGCGGGCGGTCGCTCGACCGGGCAGCGTGGGAAGACGCGCGCGCCGCCTATGGCGACTTCGCGCTTCCGAAAGCCTGGGCATGAGCGCGGCCGGCCGCGCCGCCCCGTTCAGCGCGATCGCGATTGCCGCGGTGGTGATCGTTGGCGCGATCGGGTTCGCCGCCTTCCTGGTGCTCAGCGCCTATGCGCCCGATTATCAGCCCGTGAAGAATGGTGGGGGCCATGCCTATTCGACCTCGGCTGTCGGATTCGTCGGCGCGGCCGAGCTCGTCAGGCAGACGCATGGCGGCGCGGGGGTGATCCGGCGCGACACCGATTTGTCGAAGGCCGGACTGGTGGTGCTCACCCCCGGGCCGCAGACCGATCCGGTCGAGATCAAGTCGATCCTCGATCGCCGCAAGGACATACCGACGCTGATCGTCATGCCCAAATGGATCGTGACGCGGCTGCGGAACAATCCGGCCTGGGTGCGCGAATACGGCGCGATCCCGGGCTTTTATCTCCAGCAGATGCTGGACGATATCGCCAAGGTCCAGTTCTCCGATCCCCAGGGCCGCGAGCTGCGCAGTATCCATGGCACCGATCTGCGGGTGATAGACAGCACGCCCGAGGGCCAGCCCCTGCTCGTCGGGGTCCCCGATACCGAGATCTATATCCTCGCCGACCCCGACGTCCTCAACAATCAGGGGCTCGCGACGCGATCGGGCGCTGAGCGGGCGATGAAAATACTCGACGAGATCGCGCTGCCCGACGAATCGATCGCCTTCGACCTCACTTTGATGGGCTTCGGCAAGAACCCGAACCTCCTCAAGCTCGCCTTCGAACCGCCCTTCCTCCCCTTGACCCTGATCCTCCTCGCCGCCGCATTGCTCGCGGGCCTGCACGCGATCCGGCGATTCGGCCCCGCGGCACGCGAGGAACGTGCGGTCGCCTTCGGCAAGCGCGCGCTCGCGGAGAATGGCGCCGCGCTGCTGCGGCTCGCGCGGCGGCGGCACCGGACGGGTGGGCGCTATGCGGTGCTGACGCGTGACGCGGTCGCGGCGGCATCGGGCGCGCCGCCCTCGCTTACCGGCGAGGCGCTCGACCGCTATCTCGATCGGCTCTCGAAAGAGGGCGAACCCTATTCGCAAATCGCGGCGCGCGCTCAGGACGCGCCGGACACGCGCCGGCTGCTCGCGGCCGCGCGCGACCTTTATCACTGGAGAAGGACCGTGACTCGTGAACATCGATGAGGTGAAGGCGCTGGGCCAGGCGATCCGCGCAGAGGTCGCCAAGGGCGTGGTCGGCCAGCAGGACGCGGTCGATCTGATGCTCGTCGCGCTGTTCGCGTCGGGACATATCCTGCTCGAAGGCCCGCCGGGAACGGCCAAGACCTTCCTCGCGCAATGCTTCGCGCGCGCGGCGGGGCTCGATTATGGGCGCATCCAGTTCACGCCCGATCTGCTGCCGGGCGATATCCTCGGCTCGAACCTGTTCAACTTCCAGACGAGCCAGTTCACCCTGACCCGCGGGCCGATCTTCACCGAGCTGCTGCTCGCCGACGAAATCAACCGCACGCCGCCGAAAACGCAGGCGGCTTTGCTGGAGGCGATGCAGGAACGCACCGTCACGATCGACGGCGTCGACCACAAGCTCAGCGACCGCTTCATGGTCGTCGCCACCCAGAACCCGATCGAGAATCAGGGCGTCTATCCGCTGCCCGAGGCGCAGCTCGATCGCTTCCTGTTCAAATATGAGTTCGCCTATCCGAGCCTCGATCAGGAGAAGCAGATCGTCTCCGGCCATGGCAACCGCTTCGGCATGCCGACCCCCGAGCAATGGGGCGTCGCGCGCGTCGCCGATGCCGCGCAGATCCGCGCCGCCGCGGATGCCGTGGCGCAGAACCGGCTCGCCGAGGAGGTGATCGACTATGTCGTCCGCCTCGTCCGCGCGACGCGGAGCACCGGGGACCTGCAGACCGGCGCTTCCCCGCGTGCGGGCGCGACGCTCGCGGCGGCGGCGCGCGCACGCGCGGCGCTCGACGGGCGCGATTTCGTGCTGCCCGACGATGTGAAGGCGCTTGCGCCTGCAGCACTGCGCCACCGCGTCGTGCTCTCGCCCGCGGCCGAGATCGACGGCAAGCCGGTCGACTCGATCATCGCCGCGCTGATCGAACAGACCGAGGCGCCGCGTTGATCTTTCCGACTCCCAGAGGCGTGCTGCTGATGGCCGCGGGGGCGCCGGTGGCGCTGCTCGTCGGCGTGTTCGCGCCCGCGATCTGGTTTGCGGGACTGGTGTGGATCCCTGCGGTCCTGACGCTGCTGCTGCTCGACTGGCTGTTCGCGCCGCGCGCGCCCAGGTTCGCGGTGGCGGCGCCGGGCGCGGTCGAGGTCGGCGCGCCGGTGATCGTCGCGGTCGAGGTGACTGTGAAACGCCATGTCCCGCCCGGGCTCGAACTCGCGCTCTCGACCGGACCCAAGCTGCGGCCGGTGGCCGACAACCGCATGGTGGTGGGGCGCGAGGAGTTCCGGCCCGCTCTGGCCTTTACCGCGGTGCGGCGCGGCGTGGATGCGGTCGAGCGGCTCTGGGCGCGCTGGCCGGGGCCGATGGGACTGATCTGGCGGATGCGCAACTATGCCGTCGATCAGGAGGTGCTGATCGCCCCCAATATCCGCCAGGTGCGCGACGATGCCCAGCTGCTGCTCCGCGACGCCCAGATGGGCGAACGCTCGCGGATCGATCGCGGCGAGGGCAGCGAGTTCGAGGCGCTGACCGAATGGCAGAGCGGGATGGAGCGCCGCGACATCGACTGGCGCCAGAGCGCGCGCCACCTCAAATTGTTCGCGCGCGAATATCGGATCGAGCGCAACAACCAGATAGTGTTCGCGATCGATTCGGGCCGGGTGATGTGCGAGCCGGTCGCGGGGTTGCCGCGCGTCGACCGGGCGATCTCGGCGGCATTGCTCTCGGCCTATGCCGCGCTCAAGCTGGGTGACCGCGTCTCCTTCTTCGGCTTCGATTCGCGCCCGCGCATCTCGTCGGGCTCGGTGTCGGGGGTGCGCGCCTTTCCGCTGATCCAGCGCTTCGCCGCCAAGCTCGATTACTCGGCTGTCGAGACCAATTTCACCCTCGCGCTGGCGACGCTTGCGGGGAGCCTCAACCGGCGCTCGCTGGTGATCGTCTTCACCGAATTCACCGATCAGACCGGTGCCGAGCTGATGCTGCGTGCCGCGGCGAACCTGCTCGGGCGGCATTTGCTGCTGTTCGTCGTGCTCGCCGACGAGGAGCTCGAGGAGCTGGCCGCCGCCGAGCCGAAGACGATCGACGATGTCTCGCGCGCGGTGACCGCGGCGGCCTTGCTGCGCGAGCGGCGGCTGGTGATCTCGCGGATGCGGCATTTGGGCATCCATGTGATTGAGGCGCGGCATGACGCCGTGGGCCCCGCGCTGATTCGCCAATATCTCGACTTCAAGCGGAGGAACCTGCTGTGAGCGGGATCGACATCGCGCCGGGGCTCCACGTCAACAGCCATCGCTTCCGCGAGGCGCGCGGGCCCGATTGGGACCGGCTCGAGACCCTGCTCGACCGCGTCGAGGCGGGGCGCGCCGGGTCGCTCTCGGACGAGGACCTTTTCGAGTTGCCGGTGCTCTATCGCGCGACGCTCTCGTCGCTCTCGGTCGCGCGCGAGACGTCGCTCGATGCCGATCTGGTCGCCTATCTCGAATCGCTTTCGACCCGCGCCTATTTCCTCCTCTACGGCGTTCATTCGCCCTTGTGGCGCCGCGCGCTGGCCTTTCTGGCGGATGAGCTGCCCGCGGCAGTGCGGGGGATGTGGCGCGAGACGTTGGTGTCGCTGGCCATCACCGTGGCGGGCGCGGTCGCGGCCTATATGTTGGTGCGGAGCGACCCGAGCTGGTTCTTCGGAATTGTGCCGAGCAACATGATCGGCGGCCGCGATCCTTCCGCCAGCGTGGCGACGCTAACCGAGGCGCTGCATCACAAGCTCGCCGCGGATGATCATCTGAGCGCCTTCGCGGCGGAACTGTTCGTCAACAATGCCAGCGTGGCGCTGTTCGCCTTCGCCCTGGGCTTCGCCTTCGCGGTGCCGACGGTGCTGCTGCTCATCTACAATGGCTGCATGCTCGGCGCGATGCTCGCGGTGTTCATTCCCAAGGGGCTGGGCTGGGAGTTCGCCGCCTGGCTGTCGATCCATGGCACCACCGAAATGTTCGCGATCATCCTGGCGGGCGCGGCGGGGATGCGGATCGGGATTGCGACCGCCTTTCCGGGGCGCCAGGCCCGGCTGGCATCGGCGGTGTCGGCGGGGCGCAGCGCGGCGTTCGTGATGCTCGGCGTGGTGGGGATGCTCGTGATCGCCGGCCTGCTCGAGGGCCTTGGCCGCCAGCTCGTCGATAACTCGCTCAGCCGCGCGCTGATCGGCGGCGCGGCCCTGCTCTTCTGGCTGGTCTATTATTACCTGAAGCCCGCCAATTCCCGAAAGGCGCGGAAGCTGGAATGACCTTCGATCGGCTCGAACGCGAATTCGTGACGTCGGAGGGGATCGACCTCCGGCTGAGGCTCGGCCGCGTCGGCGAGCGTGCGGTCGCGCTGATCATCGATTGCGCGATCATCTATGGGGTGCTGCTGATCTTCACCCTGCTTGCCCAATTCGCCTTTCTTTCGAGCAAGGGCGCAGGGCAGGAGGCAACCTATGTCATCTGGCTCATCGGCAGCTTCCTGCTGCGCATCGGCTATTTCACCGCCTTCGAGCTCGGCATGCGCGGAGCAACGCCGGGCAAGCGGCTGACCAAGCTGCGCGTCGTCGCGCGCGACGGCGGGCGGCTGACCGGCGAGGCGGTGGTTGCGCGCAACGCGCTGCGCGAACTCGAATTCTTCGTGCCGCTCACGATCTTCTTCTCGCTCCTCTCCTCGGTTGGCGAGTCGGACGGAGGCGCGTTGCTGACGGTGCTCGCCGCGTTCGTGACTGTCGCCATTTTCGCGCTCTTCCCGCTCTTCAACCGCGACAATCTGCGCGTCGGCGATCTGCTCGCGGGCACCTGGGTGGTGCGCCAGCCGCGGCGCCAGCTGGGGCATACCGTCGGCCAGCGCCGGCAGGGCGCGGCGGACTTCGTCTTCACCGAGGCCCAGCTCGACGCGTATGGCGAATATGAGCTGCAGCGCCTCGAGGAGGTGTTGCGGCGCGAGGATTACGAGTCGCTGCTCGTCGTCTCGCGCGCGATTCGGCGGCGGATCGGCTGGACCGGGGGCGGGGACGAGCTCGAATTCCTCCAAGCCTATTATACCGCGCTCTGCCTCCGCCTCGAACGCAACATGCTGTTCGGCAAGCGCCGCGCGGACAAGCACAGCAAGGCATAGGGTCAGGAAAATCGGAGCCGCAGGCTCCGCAAGGCCGAACGGCCGCCCGCGCTTATGCGCGGAGAGCCAAGCGGGCGGATGCCCCCGCCGGCGCCTGAGGCAAAGCAAATAATGGCGCGCCCGGTTGGATTCGAACCAACGACCACAGGCTTAGAAGGCATGTGCTCTATCCAGCTGAGCTACGGGCGCGCGCTTGCGCCCGGTTAGCGCGGATTGCGCAGGCGTCAAACCGGCATCATAACCGCGCGCATGAGCGAGGGGACCGCAAAGCCGGCGCATGTCGCCGCAGGGGAATTGCAGAACCGGCAGTTCCGCTATTTCGATTATGTGATGGTGGCGTTCGTCGTCATCCTGCTGCTGTCGAACATCATCGGCGCGAGCAAACGCTCCTTCCTCGATCTGCCGCTGCTTGGGCATTGGCCGTTCGGGGCGGGCATCCTGTTCTTCCCCATCTCCTACGTCATCGGCGACGTGCTGACCGAGGTCTATGGCTATGCCCGCGCCCGCCGCGTGATCTGGGCGGGGTTCGTGGCGATGCTGTTCATGATCCTGATGTGCATCGTCGTGGTCGCGCTGCCGCCCGATACGGGCTGGACAGGGCAGGCGGCCTATGAACAGATTTTTGGTTTCGGCGCGATTCCGCGCATCGCCATCGCCTCGATCATCGCCTTTTGGGCGGGCGAGTTCGTCAATTCCTATGTCCTCGCGCGCATGAAGCTGATGACCCAGGGCAGGCATTTGTGGACGCGTACGATCGGCTCGACGATCTTCGGCGAGGGCGTCGACAGCCTGATCTTCTATCCGCTCGCCTTTCTCGGCGCCCCGGGCTGGACCGTCAGCCAGGTGCTCGTGATCGTCTTCACACAATGGTTTTTGAAGGTGAGCTGGGAGGTGCTGCTGACGCCCTTCACCTATCTCGTCGTCAATTTCCTCAAACGGCGCGAGGGCGTCGACATATTCGACGAGGGCACCGACTTCACGCCGTTCCGCACCCGGGTGTGAGCAACACCATCGTCTATCCCAAGGCGATCGTGGAGCCGGGCTCGACCTGGCTCCAGCAGGCGAAGCATTGGCTGATCGGCGCGGCGGGGCTGGAGAAGGATGCGCTCCATATCTATCTGGCGCTGGCCTTGCTCTTCGGCAGCGTCTGGCTGTTCCGCTGGCCCTTGCGGAGCTGGAAGCCCCAGGCGCTGGTCTTCGCGGTCGCGCTGATCGGCGAGGCCTGGGACCTGCGCGACGGGATGATGACCAGCGTGCCGCTCGGCCAGGCCATCCCGTGGAGCGTCCACGATATCTGGAACACGATGTTCTGGCCGCTGGCGATCATGCTGATGGCGCGCTTCACCACCATCTTCCACGCATCGCGCCCCTGATTGCACTCTGCGCACTTGCGGATTGATCTGGATCAGGCGCAGCTTCGCCCTTCCGCAGACACTTTGGAGGGCAGGGCTATGACCGCATTGGCAGACGCGCGCACGACCGAGGAAAGCTTCGAGAGCACGGGCGGCATCAACATCTTCTTCCGCTCCTGGCACCCCGAAGCGCGGCCCCGCGCCGTGGTGGTGATTTGTCACGGGTTCAACGCGCATAGCGGGCAATATGGTTGGACCGCCGAGCGGCTCGTCGAGGCAGGCTATGCCGTCTATGCGCACGACCTGCGCGGCCGCGGCAAATCCGAGGGCGAGCGTTTCTATGTCGAGAATGTCTCGGACTATGTGAGCGATGTCGCGGGGATGATCGCGCTCGCCAAGGGCCGCGATCCGGGGCAGCCGGTATTCCTGCTCGGGCACAGCGCGGGCGGCGTGACCTCGGCCACCTACGTGCTCGACCATCAGGCCGAGATCGACGGCTTCATCTGCGAGAGCTTCGCCTTTCAGGTGCCGGCGCCGGGCTTCGCGCTGGCGGCGATCAAGGGGCTCAGCCATATCGCGCCGCGGCTGGGGGTGCTGACGCTGCCCAACATCGCCTTTTCACGCGATCCCGAAGTGGTCGCCGCGCTCGAGGCCGATCCGCTGATCGCGGGCGAGACCCAGCCGGCGGCGACGGTCGCAGCCCTGGTCCGCGCCGACGAGCGGCTGCACGACGAATTCCCGGCGATCACCATCCCGCTGCTGATCCTGCACGGCACCGAGGACAAGGCCACCGTCTACAAGGGCAGCCAGTTCTTCTTCGATACCGCGGGATCGGCGGACAAGACGCTCAAGCTGTATGAGGGGCATTTCCACGATTTGCTCGCCGATCTCGGCAAGGAAACGGTGATGGCCGACATCCTCGCCTGGCTCGACGCGCATCTGCCGGGTTAGGCGACCGCTTCGAGCAGCCCCTCGAACATCCGCCGCCCATCGTCGCCGCCATGCGCGGCCTCGATGCGGCGTTCGGGGTGGGGCATCATGCCCAGTACATTGCCGGCCTTGTTGAGCAGCCCGGCGATGTTGCGCGCGGAGCCGTTTACCTCCTCGGCATAGCGAAAGGCGACGCGGCCCTCGCCCTCGATCCGGTCGAGCGTCTCGGCATCGGCGAAATAATTGCCGTCATGATGGGCGACGGGGATGCGGATCTCCTCGCCCTGGCCATAGCCGCTGGTGAAGATCGACTGGCTGTTGTCGATACTGAGCTTCACGTCGCGGCACACGAAATTGAGCCCCGAATTGCGCATCAGCGCGCCGGGGAGCAGCCCGGTCTCGGTGAGCACCTGGAATCCGTTGCAGATGCCGAGGACCGGCACGCCGCGCTCCGCCGCCTCGACCACCGCGCGCACCACCGGCGACCGCGCCGCGATCGCGCCGCATCGCAGATAGTCGCCGTACGAGAAGCCGCCGGGCAGCGCGATCAGGCCGAGGCCCGCGGGCAGCTCGCTCTCGCCATGCCAGACCATCGCCGGCTTGATCCCGGTGACGTCATGAAGGGCCACCGCGATATCCCGGTCGCAGTTGGAGCCGGGGAAGACGATGACCGCGGTCTTCATTGTTTTTCGATCCGGTAGTTCTCGATCACCGTGTTGGCGAGCAGCTTGCGGCACATCTCGTCGATGGCGGCGTCGCTGGTGCTGTCGGCGACATCGAGCTCGAAGATCTTGCCGGCGCGGACATCGTCGACGCCCTCGAAACCGAGCCCGCCAAGCGCGTGCTGGATGGCCTTGCCCTGGGGGTCGAGAACCCCGTTCTTGAGCGTGACGATGATGCGAAGCTTCATGCCCGCGCCCTATGGCGGGGAGCGGCGTGCGGGGCAATCGGAAATTCCGATATCCTCCCCCGTCAGGGGAGGTGGCGCCGAAGGCGTCGGAGGGGGAGGACACGAAACAGACGTGGTCGCCGTCCTCCCCCTCCGTCAGGCTGCGCCTGCCACCTCCCCCTGGCGGGGGAGGATTGGGTTCGCTCAGAAATATCGCGCCAGCGCGAACCGGAAGCGCAGCCGGTCGTTCGCGAAATAGGGGATGTTGGTATCCGTCCGCGAATAGCTGGCGGTGATCTGCGGCGAGAAGCCGAGGATGCGCCAGCCGCGGTTGCCGATCGTCGCGCGGGCGGAGAGGCGCCAGTCGTGGCGGGGATCGATCGAGAAGATGGGAATCGGGGCGTCGAAGGTCGCGCGGCTCGCGGTGCCGCTGATGCCGAAGGTGATGCCGTGGGGCAGTTCGCCGCCGAACCCCGCGATCACGCCCAGCTCGGTGCTCGAATAGGCGTCCGCGCGCAGCCAGTCGCGCCGGACGAAGCCGCCGCCCGAGACGACGAGGGTCGAGGTCACCGCATGCTCATAGGTGACATAGCCGGCGAGCTGGGTGCCGTCATAGCTGGCGTCGAACCGCGCGTCGGTGCGCCGCGCGTCGACCTGGACGCCGATCCGGTCGCGGCCGTTCAGGCGGACCTGGAAGCCGGTCTTCACCCCCGCCTGGCGGCTGACGAGCTTGCCGCCATACCAGCGCTGGGCGCCCACCGCCTGGATCGAGATGCCGGCGACGTCGCCGATGCGATATTCGAGGCCCGCGGCGAGCTGGGCCTGGTAGTCGTCATAGCTGACGCCCTGATAATTGCTCCCGGCGCTGTCGACATCGACGATCGCGGACGTGTGATCCGCCACGGGGACGCGCACCCCCGCCGAGATCGACGCGGTCTGGCCGACGCCCGAGCGCGCCTTGGCCGAGGGGTCGAGCGTCAGGGGCAGGGTGGCGCCGCCCCAGTTGATCGCGATCGTATCGGCCGCGGTCGCATTGTTGATGTTGGTGTCGGGCGCGAAGCCGACATCCACGTCGAAACGCCAGGCGCGGTTCGAGCGGATGATGTCGCGGATCGACCGGATCGTGCGCGCCACGTCGGTCGGCAGATCGTCGTCCTGCTGGGCGAGGCGGAACTGCTTGTCGGCACTGGCGGTGTGGCCCATCGCCAGCATCTCGCGTCCCAGCTCGAGCCGGACGCGGGTCTGCGAGGGATCATCGACCAGGATCGCCTTGTAGAATTCGGCCGCCCCGGCGTGATCGCCGAGCCCCGAGGCGAGCATGCCGCTGAGGAAGCGGCCTTCGAGCTTGTGATCGGGCAGCGTCATCAGCGCCGTGATCAGCGGGCGCGCCTCGTCGAAGCGCTTCTGCTCGATCAGCAGCATCGCCTCGCCGGCGAGCTGGTCAGGGGTCAGGCGTGCCTTGCAGACTTCGGCGGCGCAGCGATCGACGAGCGAGGTCGGCTGTGACGCAGGCTGAGTCTGGGCCCCCGCCGCGGCGGGCGCCAGCAGCGCCGCCGCGAAGGCGAGCGCTGCGCGGAGCGAACTCATTTCTTGCCCGTGAACGCGCCGAGGATGTCGATCCGCTCATTGGGCGTGCCGCCGACGATGCGGAAGCCGCCGCCGATTTCCTCGCCGTTCGGGCCGAAAAAGGCGCCGTCGATGCTCGATCCGGCGATGTTGACCGTGAAGGTCGTGGTGTTCGGCAGGCGGAAGCTCGCCGCGCTGAACTGGCCGGTGAAGCCGCCCTTGTTGACCAGATCGATGTTCGCGCCCGCGGTCGCGGTGAAGACGGTTCCGGCAGGCAGGTAATAGGCGCCCGAGGTATAGGCGTCGCGCGCAGGAGCGAGCACCGTGCCGGTGAAGTTGCTGGTGACCGCCAGGCTCGCGAAGTTCACCGACGTGGTGTGCGTGCCCTGGATCCACTGGAAGAAGGTCGGATAGGTCGGGTCGGTGTCCAGCATCGGGTTGAACACCATGGTGGCGATCATCTCGCCCGAATAGCTGCCGGTGCCGGTCTTCGGGACGGCGCTGTTGGCGGTACGCTCGCCGAACACAAAGGCGCCGCGATCGAAGCTGTAGCTCTGCTTGAGGTAGAGCGGCGAGGTCGCATTGTCCTGGGTCTCGGTCGTGGTGACCGAGTTGCGGACGAAGCCGGCATAGGTGACGTACGAGGTCGTGGTGCCGGGCTTCTGGTAGAAGAAGGTCTGGTGGCTGTAGGTGAAGCCCTTGGCGCCCACCGCATAGTCCGAATTTCCGGCGCCCAGGCCCGCGGAGTAATAGGGATCTCCCGGGTTGGTGGTCGCGCCCGAGCTGGTGCCCGATTCCAGATACTGGATGTTGCGGCTGGCCGGCAGATCGGGAACGCTTGCCTGAGGCTCGATCGCGCCGCCGAAATCGGTGCGGTGGGCGGGATCCTGGAACCGCATCACGTTGGTGGTGACGTTGCCGAGCGGGCGGTTGATCGTCACCTCGAAAATGGCGTCGCGCGGATTATAGGCGACGGTGATGCCGCTGTCGCGCACGGTGTTGGCGTCGCCGGCATAGAGCTGGCCGCCCTGGCCGACGCCGTCCGAGCGGGTGGCATATTCGAAATGCTGGACCCCGCCGATCGCCTCGTATGACTTGACCTCGGTCGGCGCGACGAAGCTGTGCGTCGAGGTCGGGGTGGGCGAAGCGCTGGGCGTGCCGCCGCCGCCGCCGCTGGGCGGAGCGACCGAGCCGACTGTCTGCAGCCCGGTATCGCCGCCGCAGGCGGACAGCAGGGAGGCACTCGAAAGCGCCAGCAATTTGACCAACGATCGCATCGGAAAACCCCCGTGAATTCTGAAGCAGAGGTACCCGGGGGTGGTTAAGAAGGCCTTTATGCAGCCGCTAGAATCGCGGTTTTTTCACGCAATTCAGCGCGGATCGGCTGGTTTGGGGTTTCCGGCGGCGAGCAGCGCGGCGAGCGCGGGGTGCCGGAAGAGGATGCCACCGACATAGATGGCGCCGGGCCGGGTGAGGTGCTCGCGGTCCTGGCTGATGAATTTGCGGTCGGGCGTGAAGACGGGCACGCGCCCCTGCGCGTCGGCGAGCATGCCGATCACGTCGACGTAGAGCGTGGAGGGCAGGGCGCGGCGAGCGGCCTCATTCGCCTCCAGTGCCTCGGGCTGCGGCGCGACCCGCCAGGTCCAGCGCTGGCTCTCGGGCAGTTGCATGACTGCATTATTATTGTATCCGAATGATTTACGGCCAATTATGATGATTTTAGCTGAGGTTTCGCCTTGCAGCCGGGTAACGCGCTGGACGATGCACCGCACGTCCTTGGGCTTGAAGCGGTACGCGAGGACGATGAAGTCGGCGCGGTGCGCCTGTTCGACTAAGCCGGGCTTCAGCCGCGCACAGACCGCGATGGGGGCAAGCTTGATGACATAGCCGCCCACCCGGCCGGTCTCGTTGGCCATGTTGATGAAATCGGCGGCGAAGCTGTCGCCGATCACGAGCAGGCGTACCTTGCCCCCAGCTTCGGGGAGCTGGACCTTGGTGAAGCGTCTGGCGCTCTCATTATAGGCGATATTGGCGCTGCGCCCCGACTCTCCGCCGGCCAGCTCGGGCCAGTTGCGATAGAAGCCCGAGGTGAAGTGGAAGGTCAGCCCCGCCGCGAGCACGACCAGCGCCGCCGCAGCCGAGCCGGCCAGCAGCGCCCGGGTCGAGACGCGGTTGCGGTCGCGGCACGGCTGCTCGACGAAGCGCCATGACGCCCAGGCGCAGACGAAGATCGGGACGATCAGCGCCGCCATTAGTGCATGGGCCGGTTCGTCCAGGCTGACGATTCGCACGAAAGCGAAGACCGGCTGCTGGAACAGATAGGCGCTATAGCTCATCAGCCCGACCGCGACGAAGGGTCGGCTCGAGAGCAGCTTGCCCGCCGGGCCGGCCTGGCCGCCGAAGAGCAGGATCAGACATACGCCCAGCACCGGGACCAGCGTGCGCGCGTCGGGGGAGAGGTTGGTGACCGGAAGGACGAGCGGGATGACCGCGAGCGCCAGCCCGGCCAGTGCGAGCCTGGCGGCGGTGCGTCTGTCCGCCAGCGGCCGGATGCGCGGCTCGAGCAGCATCGCCAGCGCGCCCGCGCCCAGTTCCCAGCCGCGTGAGACGATCAGGAAGAAATCGGCCACCGGCGCGGCGCGCGCGAGGAACAGGCACGCCGCGAAGCTCAGCGCGGTCACCGCGACAACGCCGATCAGCAGCCCGCGCGCCTTGCCCAGCCGCCAGGCCAAGCCCATCAGCAAGGGCACGACGAGATAGTATTGCTCTTCGACGCCGAGGCTCCAGCTGTGCATCAGCGGCTTGAACTGCACCTCCATCTCGAAATAGCCCGAGGTAAGGAACAGCAGGATATTGTTCGCGAAGAGCGTGGTGCCGACGAGCGACTGGCCGAAATTCTCCAGATCGTCGGGCAGCATCAGCCACACCGCGAAGGGAATGCACAGCAGCATCACCAGCATCAGCGCGGGGATGATCCGGCGGATGCGGCGCTCGTAGAAGCGCAGGATCGAGAAGCGGCCCTGCGCCAGATCCGCGGCCAGGACGCCGGTGATCAGATAGCCGCTGATCACGAAAAAGAGATCGACGCCGAGGAAGCCGGTGCGGAAGCCCGGAATCTTGGCATGGCAGAGGATCACCGCGACGACCGCGATCGCGCGAAGCCCGTCGATCTCGGGCCGATAGGCGAGGCCGGAGCGGGCGGCGCCGGTCACGGGCGGGGGCGCAGCATGGCGAAGGCGGGATCGCGGAACAGGATCGCGCCGATATAGGCCGCGCCCGGCCTAGTCAGGTGCTGGCGGTCCCAGCTGATCAGCTTGCCCTGCGGGGTGAAGAGCGGAACGCGGCCCTGCGCGTCGGTTAGCTTCCCGAGCAGATCGATATAGGTCTCGCCCGCCAGCGCGTGCTTGGCCGCTGCATTGATCGCCACCGCGCGCTCGAGCGGCAATGCGCGCCAGGCGAAGCGCCGCTCGGGCGGGAGCATCAGCGGCGCATTGTTGCTCCAGCCGAAGGACTTGGTGCCGAGGATGATGATCGGCGCGCGGGTGACGCCATGGAGCCGCTTCACCCGCTGGCCGAAGCAGGACAGCGTCTCCGGCAACAGGCGATCCGAAAGGACGATCAGATCGGCGCGCATGACCTCGGCGATCTTGCGGTCGGGGATCCTGTTGCAGAGCTTCGAGGGAATGAAGCTGACCGCCCAGCCGTCGAACCGGTGCGTTTCCTGGCCCATGCTGATGAAATCGCGCGCGAAGCTGTCGCCGATCACCAGCAGCCGCGGGCGCTCGCGCGTCGCGGGCAGGGGTCTGTTGGCGAACTCCAGCGCCGCGCGGTTGAAGGCCACGTTGGCCGGGCGAACATAGCCACCCTCCGTATCGAGCAGGTCGGGACGCGAAGATGCGAAGCCATGGGTCGTTATCAGTACCAGCCCGGCCGCGAGCGCGAGCGCGGTACCGGCGCCGGTGGCGATCCAGAGCGTGCGCGCCGACACCTGTGCGGGATCGCGGAACGGTTGCTCGACGAAACGCCACGACAGCCAGGCGCAGACGAGCACGGGGAGGATCAGCGCGGCGCTGAGCATCCGGCTGGGTTCGTCGAGTGCGGAGGCGGCGACGAAGGCGAAGATCGGCTGGTGATAGAGATAGGCGCTGTAGCTGATCAGCCCGAGCCAGACCAAGGGCCGGACCGCGAGCAGCCGTGCCGCCGGTTCGCCCGCACGCGCGAAGACGAGGAGCAGCGCGGTGCCCGCGACCGGCACCGTGCTCTCCCAGTCGGGCAGCTTCATCTGCTGGACGAAGAGGAATAGCGGCACCACCGCCATCACGAGGCCAAGCATCGCCAGCGCCTGCCCGCCCCGGCTTCCCGCAAGCGCACGCAGCCGAGGCTGGGCCAGCACCGCCAGCGCACCCGCGCCCAGCTCCCAGACGCGGGTCGGCAGCAGGAAGAAATTGGCGGGGCCCCAGCGGTGCGCGAGCCACAGGCACAGCAGGAAGCTCGCCGCGCTCGCCGCCACCGCGCCCCACCAGATCGCCCGGGCGCGACCGATCCGCCACGCGGCAAGCATAAGCGCGGGCACAAGCAGGTAATATTGCTCCTCGACGCCCAAGCTCCAGCTGTGGATCAGCGGCTTGAAGTCTGAAAAGGTCGCGAAATAGTTCGCGGTGCCGGTGAGCAGGATATTGTTCGCGAACGCCGCTGTCGCCGCCAGCGACCGGCCATAGGCGTCCAGATCGTCGGGGATCAGCAGCCGGATCGCCACCGGCACCGTCAGCAGCAGCATGACCAGCAGCGCCGGCAGGATGCGGCGCGCGCGGCGCTCGTAGAAGCGCAGGAACGAGAAATCGCCTCCGGCGAGCTCCCCCATCAAGATGCCGGTGATCAGATAGCCGCTGATCACGAAGAAGATATCGACGCCCAGGAAGCCGCCCGGGATCCAGTCCATCCGCGCATGATCAAGGATCACCACAGCGACGGCGATGCCGCGCAGTCCGTCGATTTCGGGGCGATAGGCGATGCGGTGCGGCGTCGCGCTAGCCCCCGCGTCCATCGCGGCTTACTTGCCCCGGCGCTTGCGGTGCGTTTCGAGATCGAGCACGGCCGAATCGGCGCCCTCGGGGAAGAGGCCCAGGCGGCGCGCGACCTCCTGATAGGCCTCGACCTCGCCGCCCAGGTCGCGGCGGAACCGGTCCTTGTCGAGCTTTTCGCCGGTCGACATGTCCCACAGGCGGCAACCGTCCGGGCTGATCTCGTCGGCCAGGATGATCCGGCTGTAATCATTGTCCCAGATGCGGCCGAATTCGAGCTTGAAGTCGATCAGCCGGATGCCGATCCCTGCGAACAGGCCCGACATGAAGTCGTTCACGCGAATCGCCATGTCGGCCATGTCGTGAAGCTCTTCCTGCGACGCCCAGCCAAAGGCGAGGATATGTTCGTCGGTGATCATCGGATCGCCGAGCGCATCATCCTTGAAATAATATTCGATGATCGTGCGGGGCAGGGGGGTGCCCTCCTCGATCCCCAGCCGCTTCGACAGCGAACCGGCCGCGACATTGCGCACCACGACTTCGACCGGAACGATCTCAACCTGTCGAATGAGTTGCTCGCGCATGTTCAGACGGCGAATGAAGTGCGTCGGGATGCCGATCCCGGCGAGCAGCGTGAAGATATGCTCGCTGATCCGGTTGTTGAGCACGCCCTTGCCGTTGATCGTGCCCTTCTTCTGGGCATTGAAGGCAGTGGCGTCGTCTTTGAAATACTGGATCAGCGTACCCGGCTCGGGACCCTCGTAGAGAATCTTGGCCTTGCCTTCGTAGATCTGGCGGCGGCGTGCCATGGCGGCGGAAACCCCTGAAAAGCGCGGCCCCGGCGGCGCGGATGAGCGCGCGGTCGCCGGGGCGTGGAAAGGCTGGGCCTATATCGAAACGACCCAGTTCGCGCAATCAGCCATCGCCCAAGGGCGCCGGCGGTGCGGCGCGCCGCCGCGAGAGGCGCCGGATACCCAGAAAGCCGAGCAGGGCGAGCAGGCCCCAGGGCGCCAGATAGATGAACACCGTCAGCAGCGCACGGACGCCGATCATGAAGCTGGTCGCCGATCCCAGCGTGGCGTCGCCGAGCTGGCCGGTGACGCTGCCGGCATCGGCGCTGGCGGCGATCGAGCCATAGCTGATATCGACATTGGCCATGGCGACGCGGCCCTGGAGCTCGGTGAGCCAGGCGCGGGCCTGGTCGAGCTCCTCCTGCGCCTGGGTGACGCTGCGCTCGGCCTCGACCAGCTCCTCCACGCTGCCCGATTTATTACGCAGCACCTCGGTCAGCCGCTTTACGAGCAGCTCGCGTTGCTCGATCCGTGCGCGGGTATCGACGATCGCCTTGGAGACCTCCTCGGTGGCGATGGTCGATTCGGTGTTGCGGCCGCCGGCATTGGTCACTGACTTGCCCATCGAATCGGTGAAGGCGCGCGCCTCGTTGCTGGCGACGCGGAGCTGGAGCGTGGCCTCGGCATGGGTGTTTTCGCCGGTGCCGCGCTGGAGCGACAGGATCTGGCAGCGCGCCGGGCCCATCTGTTCGCATAGGGTGCGGTGCGCCTCCTGCACCTCGGCGACCTTGTCGCCGGGAAGCAGATAGGTGAGCTTGTACGAATAGGAGAGCTGGGGGAGGGTGACCTTGACCGGCTCCGCGGCCCCGGGCGCGCCCGTCTTGGCCTCGCCTGGCGCCGAGGCGTCGGCGGACGCGATCTCGGCTGCGCTGGTCGATTGTGAATCCCCCGTCTGCTGAACACTCCCGCATCCGGCCAACATTGTGGCAACAATAAGAACTGGAATTACCCGCATGGCACCGTCTCCTCTCTGGACGGTGATACCTGATCACATGAGTCGGGTTTTGTAAATATGGCAAAATATGGGCATGCCTTTTTTATGCCATATTTAAGTCATGCGGGTTCGGCCTCCTCCAAGGAGGGCGGCGGGGTGTCGCGCGTCGCGCGGCGGATCAGCGCGCGCACGCCCAGGATCAGCGGGACCACGAGCAGCATCCAGGGGACGAGATAGATGAGCAGGGTGAGCAGCGAGCGCATCGCGATCAGGAAGGCGGCGCCCGAGCCGCTGATCGATTCGCCCAACTGATCCCTGGCCACCGCGGGCGCGGCCTGGGGCGCCACCGCCTGATAGGCGATCTCGAAATTCGACATGGCGACGCGGCCGCGCAGCTCGGCGAGCCAGGCGCGGGCCTGGTCGAGCTCCTCCTGCGCGCTGGCGACGCTGCGCTCGGCATCGACCAGCTCGGCGACGGTGCCGCGGCGGCTGCGCAGGATGTCGGTCAGCCGGGCGACGAGCATCTCGCGCTGGCGGATCCGCGCGACGGCATCGACCACCTGCTTCGAGACATCCTCGGCCACGATATCGGTGCGGATCGCGCGGCCGCCCGCCTTGGCGATGCTGCGGACCAGCGCGTCGGAGAAGCGATCGGCCTCGCTGCTTGCGACGCGGAGCTTGAGCATGGCGCTGGTCTCGGCGTCGTCGGCCTCGCCGCGCCGCATCTCGAGCAGCTGGCAGCGCGCCGGGCCCATGCGGATGCAGATCTGCCGGTGCGCGTCCTGCGCCGCCGCGATCTTGCCGCCGTCGAGGCGGAAGCCGAGCGCATAGGCGTAGGCGAGCTTGGGCAGGCTGACTTCGACGGGCTTGATCTCGTCGACCGCCTCCGCGGCGGGCTCGCCGGGCGACGCGGCTTCGGGGGGAGGCGGCGGTTCCGACACCGCCATCGCGGGCAGATTCTGTGACGGTTGCGGGGGCGGCGCGGGCGCGCGGACGTCCAGATTCGGCATCACCGCGTCGCGGGTTTCGGGTGAGCGGAAGGGCCCCGCGAACAGGAAGGTCAGGATGAAGACCGTCATCACCGCGAAGGTCGCGATCAAGGGGATGAGCCTGGGCCGCTTGAATAACCGCATCGTTCCCCTCCTATTCTGTGATGATATACTATCACATAAACGAGAGGCGGCAAGAGTCCGGAAATCCATCGTCATCCCGGCCTTGAGCCGGGATCCCGCTTCTCCTTCTTGGAACAAGCTTGGAACGAGGTAGCGGGACCCCGGCTCAAGGCCGGGGCGACGAGGAAATAATTCGAGCCCTCAGCCTAGGGTCTGTTGAGATTCAGGATTCCCTAAGAGTGTAAATTCTGATTCAAACTGCGGATGGACAGACTTGTTTTGAC
>NZ_JAPDOK010000004.1 GCF_026013415.1 Sphingomonas caeni | reverse complement strand
ATGTCGGGATAGGCGTGCTCGATGTCGCGGTTGAGCACGATGACATCGGCGAGCCCCGCCGCGTCGCGGACGGCCGGGCTCGCAAAGCCGGTGGTCTCGATCCAGTTGTACGGCACGCCTTCGATCCTGAGCCGCGCGTCCATCCGCGAGCGGTTCTTCGCCTCGCTCTCCCGCTCGTCCTCCAGCACCATCGCCGCACCGCCAAGCTCGGCATAGTCGGCAACGACAACCGGCGGGCGGGCGACGTCGAGGCAGGTGAGATGGCCATCGAGCGCGCGGGTCAGGTCAAGCGCGACCTGGAACCGGGCTTCCTGGCCGACATCGTCGTGCATCAGCACCAGAATATTCTTCATCGTCGCCTCCATCGATTGGAACGATCCGGAAATTATGGGGCGCGGCCGATCGCCAATATTGTGGATTCACCTTAGTGAATCGCGGCACCCGTCAATGGCTGAACATCACGGGTACGACCGCGTCCGCGATGAGACAGCGCGTCACTCCACCCAGAACGATCTCACGTATGCGCGAATGACCGAAGCCGCCGACCGCCAGAAGTTCGGCGCGCGATCGCATCGCGAAGGCATGGACGACATCGCCCTCGCTCATGCCGTCCGTTGGCAGGATGTGCAGCCCGACGTCGAAGCCATGGCGAACGAGGTGGCGGCGAAGCTCCTCGCCGTCTTTCGCAGCGTGCTCGCGATTTACGTCCACTGCCATGACTACGTCGATATGCGCGCCCGGCTCGGCGAAACTCACCAGATCATGGACCGCCCGGTTCGCCTCGGGCGATGCTTTCCAGCCGAGCACGGCGCGACGGACCGGCACCAGCGCGGCCGCTGGCGGCACGACGAGCGTCGGGGTCCCCGAGGAAAGGATCGAGGTCTCGATCACCCGGCGACGAAGCCAGGGAGTCTGCCAGGACTCCGGCGGACCGATCAGGATGAGATCCGCAATCTGCCGGCTGCGGCGCATGTCTCCCGCGAGCCAGGCAATGTCGTCGTGCAGGCCGAACACACTAACCGGGCAATCGGCGTTCGCGACCAGCGCGGTTACGGCATCGACCTTCTGTCTGTCGTCCCGCGCGAGCGCATCGTCGGGAACATAGGCAACGCCGAACGGCAGGAGTTCGGGGGCCAGATAGGGACCCGGGGTCAGTGCGGCGATCTCGAGATGCGCGCCGCGCGAATGGGCGAACGCGACAGCGGCATGAATGAAGGGGGCAGCCTGCTCCGCATTGTCCACGATAGCGAGGATATCCTTGATCATCGTCGATCTCCCTGCGTTGATGTCAGGCGAACAGATCGTGTTCGCCCTCGCGTTCGATCGGATCCGGAATGGCAAGGTCGAGGCACTCGTCGGCGTGATCAGGGCAGCGTTTCGGCTGCAACGCATCGAAGACCGTGTCCCACCAGCCCGTGAAGGCAGTCATCGGCCATTGGACCAGCCACTCCGACATCACGCCGGGCGTGTCGCCTTGGCGCGCCGCCTCATCGCCTTCGACCGCCATGTTCGCCTCCGTGAATTCTATCGTGCCCCAGTACTAGGGGCCGGACCGGCGGCCCTGAATTGTGGACATTCCGTATGGGCGCCGCGGCCCCGGCGGCGCAGTCAGGCGCAACGCAATCAGAGGCCAGAGCCATGTCGGTCCGCAATCTCGAAATCCTGCTTCACCCCAGAAGTATCGCGGTGATTGGCGCTTCGTCCCGGCCAGGGGCGCTCGGCCAGCGCGTGCTCGAGAACGTGATCGACTCCGGATTCGATGGCACGATCTTCGCCGTGAATCCGAAGCGCGTGGAGCTGGATGGCGCGTGGTGGATTCCCTCCGTCGCTGACCTGCCCGCCGCGCCAGACCTCGCGATCATCGTGACGCCCGCGGCGACCGTGCCGGGTATCATTACAGAGCTGGGCACAAAGGGAACGCGGCTCGCGGTGGTTATCTCGGCGGGCCTTCATGATCCGAAACTGAAACAGGCGATGCTCAAGGCGGCACGGCCGTATCTGATGCGCATCGTCGGCCCGAACTGCCTCGGCGTCCTGATGCCGCACGCCAATCTCAATGCGTCTTTCGCGCACAAATCCGCCGAGAAGGGCGGGCTGGCGCTCATTTCGCAAAGCGGCGCGCTCGTCACCTCTATGGTCGATTGGGCCCAAGCGCGCGGCGTCGGATTTTCGGGTGTGATCTCGGTCGGCGATATGGCCGACGTGGATCTCGGCGACTTGATCGACCTGTTCGCCGCGGATTCCCGAACAAATGCGATCGCGCTCTATATCGAGGGGATCACCAATCCGGCCAAGTTCATGTCAGCCGCGCGCGCGGCTGCGCGGATCAAGCCGGTCATCGTCCTCAAGGCCGGAAGGAGCGCAGCCGCGGCCGGGGCCGCGCTTTCGCACACCGCCGCCATCGCCGGGGCCTATGATGTACATCTCGCGGCTTTCCGCCGCGCGGGGATCGTCACCGTAGAGACGGTGACCGAGCTGTTCGATGCCGCGCAGGTTCTGGCCGAACGGCAGCCCCTCCCGGGAAACCGGCTGGCGATCGTCACCAACGGCGGCGGCCCCGGCATCCTGGCCGTCGATGCGCTCGAGCGCACCCGCGGAACGCTCGCAAGTCTTGCACCCGAAACCGTCGCGGTGCTCGATCCGATCCTGCCCGCCGGCTGGTCGCGCGCCAACCCGATCGACGTTATCGGCGATGCCCAGGCCGACCGCTTTGCGGCCGCCGCCCGTGCCGCGGCACGCGATCCCGGCGTGGACGCACTTCTCGTGATGCACTGCCCGACCGCGGTGAGTTCGGGCACCGAGATCGCGCGCGATGTTGTCGCCCAACTCCAAGCCGCGGACTGGCCGCGGTCGAAGCCGATGCTCGCCTGCTGGCTGGGTGACGGCAATGCGGATGCCGCGCGCTCGATCTTCAAGTCGGCCAAGGTCCCCCTTTTCGACAATCTCGACGATGCAGTTCGCGGCTTCGGCAACCTCGTCGCCGCGCGCGAGGCGCGAGAAGCGCTGGTGCGCGCGCCCGCGCGCTGCGCTGCGGCTTTGGCTGACGTCGCCGCCGCCCGCACCGTCATCGACGCTGCTCGCGCCGACGGGCGGACCCTGCTGACGGCCAACGAAGCCAAGGCGATCCTCGCTGCTTTCGGCGTCCCGATCGTGGAGTCCCGCATCGCGACGTCGGCAGAAGGCGTAGCCGACGCATGTGCCGGGCTAACCCCGCCCTTTGCCGTCAAGGTCATCAGCCCGACGATCACGCACAAATCCGATCTGGGCGGCGTCGTTCTGAACCTGACCGGCCCCCAAGCCGCAACCGGGGCGGCGATGGCGATCCGCGAACGGATCGCCGAAGCGATGCCCGACGCCGTGATCAGCGGCTTCGAGATCGAGCAGATGGTCGCGATGCCGCATGGCCGCGAGCTGCTCGTCGGGATCGCGGACGATCCAACCTTCGGCCCGGTTATCGCCGTGGGCGCGGGCGGCGTGGATGTCGAACTGATCAACGACCGGGCGCTCGGGCTGCCGCCGCTCGACGATAGCCTTGCGCGCGACATGATATCGCGGACGCGGATCGCCGCCCTGCTCGACGCGCATCGCGGACAGGCCGCGACCGATATCGACTCGGTCGTCGCGGTGCTGAACGCCGTCTCGGCCATCTGCGTCGAGCTGCCCGACATCGCCGAGCTGGATATCAATCCGCTGCTCGTCGGCCAGCGGGGCGCCGTGGCGCTGGATGCGCGAATCCGCATCACCGCCGAGCCGGTGCAATCGCGAATGGTGCTGCGCCCCGTGCCGATGGAATGGGCGGCGGATCTTGTGACGCGTTCGGGCGCCAAGCTCCACGTCCGGCCCGTATTGCCGAGCGACGAGTGGGCACTGGCGGAGTTCTTCGCGCACGTATCTCCGGAGGACAAGAGATTCCGTTTCCTCAGCGCGGTCAGCGAGGTCGATCATGACCGCCTCGTGGCGATGACGCAGATCGACTATCGCCGTGCGATGAACTTCCTCGCCTTTGCGGAAGATGGCACGCTGATCGCGACCGCGCTCCTGACCGCCACCGGCGACAAGTCGAAGGCCGAGTTCGCCATTTCGGTGCGGTCGGATTGGAAGGGCAAGGGCGTCAGCTGGAGGTTGGTCGAACACATGCTCCGCTATGCAAAGGCGGAGGGCATCGGCTCCGTGGAGTCGCTGGAGAGCCGCGACAATCACGCCGCGATCGCGCTGGAACGCGAGTTTGGTTTCAAGGCGCAGGGCGTCGACGGGAGTCCGGGCGAAGTGCTGGTGCGCAAAGCGCTGGCGTGACCGTCGGCTGTTCGCCCAGACAATGATGAGCGGCCAGAAGCCGCTCGAGGATTACGAAGCCCAGGTCCGTAAATATCACAATGTCGCCTTCGCCCGTGACGCGAGAGAGTGCAGCCCACTCGCAGTCAGGGAGGCGGAAATGAATCATCTAGTGTCCAGGAAGAACGACGGCATTTCATCGCCGCTTCGCCACCCGCGCTTCGTGATCGGCAGCTCCGCGCTCGGAGCGGTGCTCGTGCTGGATATCGCTGCTGCGCTCTTAATGGGCCGGCTCACATGAACGCGCTCGCTCCCAAGCCCTTTGCGCCGATCCGGCACCTCGTCATTCTCGGGCATCCGGACCCAGCGAGCTTCTGCGGAAGCGTCGCGCGGACCTATTGCGCGACGGCCCGTGAGTTCGGCCAAGAGGCGACGCTGCGCGATCTCTATGCGCTCGGTTTCGACCCGGCGCTGAAACGGGACGAAATCCCGCGTGAAGGTGTGGATTCGCAGACCGCCGGTGAACTTGCAGAGGACTTGGAACTGGTGCGCCAGGCCGATGTGATCGTACTCGTCTATCCGATCTGGTTCGGCATGCCCCCGGCGATCATCAAGGGCTATGTCGATCGCGTGCTGGGCGCCGGTTTCACCGCACGGGACATCAAAGACGGCAAGTGGCATCCGGTGCTGCATGGCAAGCGCCTTACCCTGTTCACCTCATCGGCATCGACGCGGCCCTGGCTGGAGGAGAAGGGCCAATGGACCGCGCTCCGGCATGCGTTCGAGACCTATCTCCAGATGGTCTTTTCGCTGCGCGACGGCGGGCATTCGCATTTCGATGCGATCGTGCCCGGCCTCAAGCAGCGCTTTGTCGATGAATATTTGGCGGAGGTTCGGGAGTCAGCGACCCGTCAAGCCGCCGAGCTTTTCGAAGAATATCGGGCGTCGAAGGTACGAGCCGACCGGGCGCGAGCCTTCGGCAAATAAGCCGCCTTCCTCTGCCGTCTGCTTGCCCAGTGACGGAACCATCGCCGAGCCGATTCCCGGTCACAACGAGGTGATCGAGCACCTCGACACTAAAAAGCCGGCCGCGTCGTAGACCCCACTGGCCTGTGCCGGTCAGCAGGCTGGGCTCCGCTTCTTCACGTCGCTGAACCGCACCAGGAGGCGGCGCTGCTCGTCCCAGAGCGCGAGCCGCCAGCATCCCAGGCTCTCGCGCAAGGTTATCCGTTTCGCAATCGCGTTGAGTTCGGGTGCAGCGTCAAGGCACGCTTGCAGGCGATAGTTGGGAACGCGGCTGCAAAGGTGATGCACATGATGCAGGCCGATATTGCCGCTGAACCATTGCAGGGCGCGCGGAAGCTTGAAGTAGGAGCTGCCCCGAAGCGCGGCCTCGTGAAAATTCCAGTCGCTGTCGCCTTCCCAATAGGTGCCTTCGAACTGGTGCTGGACGTAGAACAGCCAGTTGCCGATCCATGAGGCGATGATCATCACAGGCAGGTAAGCAGCAAGGACAGGAACGACCCCGATCACGACCATCGGGAGCCCGAAGGCGATCGCGAGCGCGAGGTTCAACGCCAGGATGCTGCGGCGCGCATTGCGGTCGCGAAACGCCCGCCCCGTGGGCAATCGCTGAAGGACAATGAAGTTGATCGGCGCACCAAGCAGAACCATCACGAGCGGGTTGCGATACAGGCGATAGCCCAGCCGCCTGAGTGGGGTCAGGGCACGATATTCGGCGACCGTCAGGGTCTCGACATCGCCGTGGCCGCGACGGTCGAGGTTCCCGGTGGAGGCATGATGAGCCGCGTGGCTCCGTTTCCAGCTGCCATAGGGCGTCAGCGTCAAAACGCTGAGCGCCCGGCCGAGGAAGTCGTTGGCGGCGCGCGATCTGAAGAATGAGCCGTGACCGCAATCGTGCTGGATGATGAACAGGCGGACGAGCAACCCGGCGGTCGGGGCCGCCAGCAGCAGAGTCAGCCAGAAGCTGCCCCGCGCCACCGCCGCCATGACGGCGAGCAATGCGAGAAAGGGCAGGCCGGTCGTAGCGAGCTGGAAAAGGCTTCGCTTCAAATCGGCGCCGTAAGATTTGAACTGCCGCGAAAGCGCGCGCGCCAAGACGCTCGTTTCGGATGCTCCTCGGCGGACAGCCTGCGCGGGCTGCGCTTCGGTCGATATCGTCGTCACTTGCTACCTCTTTCGGCCCCGCCGTAGTGCGAGCACGCAGCAGGCCCCAATCGAACGGGTTCGGGCGGAAGGAAGTAGATGCGGCGCTTCGCGGCGCCTGCTTCGACGATCGTCGTCTCGAGCCGGATGGAGACCTGAAAATGGCGGCTCGGGCGGGCAATTTCAAGGGTTCACGCCATCGTGTGGAGCAAGCCCCGTTATCGTCCGAGGCATCGAACGGCTGCTTTGCGTCCCAATAGGAGCCGTTGAGCCGCCAACCAATCGATCTTGAAAGCTGCCCTGGGATTCATGGCCTACCAGCTGTTTCGTCGGCCCAGCGATTCGTGAACGGCCACTATGCCGAGCGAATGTCGGTGATGGTGCCACCAGTCCATCGCCGGATCGCGCGGCGCAGGTTGGCGCTGTCGCTGAAACCCACCTTCCAGGCCACGTCATCGACGCTCATGCGCGTCGTTTGCAGATATTCGATGGCGAGCTTGCGGCGGACATCGTCGACGATCGCGCCATAGGTTGTGTTCTCCGCGGCCAGGCGTCGTCGGAGCGTTCGCTCCTGCAAGCCCAGCTGAGCCGCGGCGGTGGTCATCGAGGGCAGCTGGCTGGGGGCGTTCAGCAGCAGCTGATACACCTCGCCCGACAGGCCGGACGACATTCGCGACTGACCGATCAGGCGTTCGCACGTCTCCTCCAGCATCGTCCTGGTGAGCCGGTTGCCGAGTTCGGGAGTCTGGTCGAGGATGCCGATCGGATAATGAAGCTCGTTCGCCTCCTGAGCGTAGAGGCACGGGCAGGACAGTTCATGCGCGTCGGTCGTCGCGTACGGATCCTCGGGGAGCGCAAATAAGGCGCGAACCGGCAGGTTGTCGGCGCCTGCCGTGTCCCGGATATGGGTGTAGGTCATCTTCATCTGCTGCCGCACGAGGAAAGTGCGCACGTCGCTGCTCATCACGTCGCGATAGATTTCCCGAAACCGCCAGATCGCGACATCGCCCTCGCTCCGCCACTCGAGCCGGACGGTGGGGGTGGCGAGGGGCTGATAGCGCACGGCGAAATCGAAAAAGTCGCGCATCGTGGGCGAGCACATCAGGGCATAGCCGTACATGCCATAGGCCGAGAGGTGCAGGCGCGAGCCGATCGTGAACGCGTCGGCGAACTCGGCGCCCGCCGCTACGATATTCTCGCACGCGATCAAGTACTGGCCGATGGACGTCAGCGTATGGGGATCGCGCACTTCATCTAGTGTCAGCCCCGTACGATCCAGCACCGTCGCGGGCGCGATGCCCCGCGACGCGACCGCATCGATGACCGTGGAGATCTTGAACGGCGCGAAGCTGCGCTGGTTGAGCGAAGGGAAGCCGGCGCGGCCGTTGTGCGTCGCCGGTCCGCCTTCGTCATCGATCAAGATTGCCATTGTCCGCTCATCCCCGCCCCGAGTCCGCAAAAGACATGGCTATGTCCGCTAATGCGCTTACCCAGCGCGCTGTCAAGCCATAAGCGAGGCGGCAAGCCGGCAAAGCCTGGCGGCGGCAATGTCCGCAACCGAATCGATCCAGGAGGGGAGAGGAACATCATGTCGATCCGCACCAAGTTGATGGGCCGCCGCACGCATCTGTTGTGCCGGTCCGCCGTCGCGCTCGCGCTGCTGAGCGCGCCTGTCGCCGCACAGGCTCAAACCGCTGAAACGAGCGGCCAGGCAGAGGAAGGCACCGTCGAATCCGATTCCGAGATCGTGGTAACGGGCACCAGCATCCGCGGCATTCCGCCCACCGGCTCCGGCCTGATCAGCGTGTCGCGCGAAGACGCGAAGTTAATCGGCGCAGCGAGCACGCCCGAACTGCTGGCGACTGTGCCGCAGCTCAACAGCTTCAACACGGCGCCCCGGGTGAGCAATGGCGGCCTTGGCTCGTTTGCCCCTGGCCTGCGCGGTCTTCCGACCGCCGCCACCCTGCCGCTTATGAATGGACATCGCCTGATTTCCGGCAGCACGCAGCAGACCAATCCGGACTTTCCGTTCATTCCCGAACTGGCGATCGAGCGCGTGGAGATCGTTGCTGACGGCGCCTCGGCCATCTACGGTTCGGACGCGGTCGCCGGCGTCGTCAACTTCATCACGCGCCGGCATGTGTCGGGACTGACCGCCAATGTTCGCTACGGCATGGCGGACGACTATCACGCCTTCAACGCGGGCGGCATCTTCGGCCAGGACTGGGGTAGCGGGTCCTTCGTTGTCGCCTACCAGTATCAGGACAACAGCAACATCACCGGCGCCGACCGCCGGTATCGCTCGCTCGATTTCCGGGCAGTGGGCGGCGTAGATACGCGCTCGGCCGTGTGCCCCGACGCCAATGTCAACCTGTTCGCCGGCACCATCTATGCGGCCCCCAGCCTGGCGCCCGGCCTCAATACCTGCGATCCGCGCGGGCCGGTCGATCTGCTCCCGCGGAACCGCACCCATAGCGGCCTCGTCTCGGCCCGCCAGGACCTGTCGGGCAACGTCACGCTGTGGGCCGACATTCTCTATTCGGATCGCCGCGATGTCGTGCAGTCGGCGCTGCCGGGCCAGACCTTCGTCCTGATCACCGCTGCCAACCCTTTCTTCAGGGCACCGCCGGGCACGGGTTCGCTCTTCGGCTATTTCGACTTCCGTCCGGACTATCTGGTCGGCGCCGATCACTTTGACCAGACTTACCGCGTGCGCACCGGTAATGCGACGGTGGGCATCGACATCGCCCTTCCCGGCGACTTCAGGGCGAGCCTCTACGGCACTTACAACTGGTCCCGCAACGATACCTTCCAGCCTGGCATCAACACCACGGCGCTGACCGCTGCCGCCGGGGGAACCACGACGGCGACCGCACTGGACCCGTTTGGCACCCGGACCAACCCGTCAGTCGTTGCTGCGATACTGAACAACCCAACCGACTTCACCAACCGTCAGCGCACGCGCCTCGGCGCGGTCAAGATCGACGGACCGCTGGCGCGGCTGCCGGGTGGCGAGATCAAAGTCGCCCTTGGCGCCGAATATCGCCGCGAAACCTATATGCAGCGCGGTTCGAGCGGCGGGGTCGGCTTCCCCGAGAACCTGGAGCGCAATGTCCAGTCAGTCTATGGGGAACTCTTTGTCCCCGTTTTCGGCGAGGACAATGCCGTGCCGATGTTCCGCAGCCTCACGCTATCGCTGTCGGGCCGTTATGATCACTACAGCGATTTCGGATCGACGACGAACCCCAAGATCGGCGTAACCTGGGAGCCCATCGACGGTGTGAACCTGCGCGGCAGCTACGGCCGTTCCTTCCGCGCGCCAGGCCTTCGCGACCTTGGTTCAACCGTTGGCTCCTATTACTCGGCCGCCGCGCTCGTTGACGCCTTCGGCGCCCGCGACCCTTCGCGTGGTGCTGCACAGGTGAACACGATCCTGCTGTTCGGCGGCAATGCGGCGCTGACGCCGGAGACTGCGCGCACCTACTCGTTCGGCATCGACCTTCGCCCGAAGTTCGCGCCGAACCTGACCGCGAGCGCGACCTTCTACAATATCGAATATGAGAACGTCATCGGTACGCCGTCGGGACTGGGGGCGCTCCTTTTCAGCGACCCCACCTTCGCCTCGCGGGTCATTCGGAACCCGACCGCGGCGCAGCTGAATTCGGCGATCACCAACACCGTGCCCTTCTTCTATACCTTCGCCGCGGTGCCGGCGATCGGCAACATTCTCGATCTGCGTCAGGGCAATTTCGGCGTCCGCAAGACCAACGGGATCGACTTCGACGTGCGTTACCGGCAGCCGGCAGGCTTCGGGACGATCTTCGCGGGCATCGCGGGCAACTATATCCTGAACTATCGCAACAAGCTGTCCCCGACCTCGGCCGAGAGCAACTCGCTCAACGCCGGCATTCCGCGCACCACGCTGCGCACCACGCTCGGCTTCACTTCCGGCCCGGTGACCTTCGTCAACTTCGTCAATCATCGCAGCGGCGTCACCGCGTCCTATGCGACCCCGACGGGATCGGCGATTTACCGCGCGAAGGGCTACACCACGGTGGACCTGCGCCTGTCGGTGCGGTTGCCGGATACCTCCTTCGTCAAGGGCACGGAGCTCGGGCTTCAGGTCAACGACCTGTTTGATGCCACCCCGCCCTTCTTCCCGGGCACCGACGGCGTCGGCGGCACGTACAATCCGATTGGACGCTATGCGGCGATGAGCCTGCGGACGTCGTTCTGAACCAACGCCGGGCGGCGCGGCGTCACGGAGCGCCGCCCGGCCCTTCCGGCATCGGCCACGCCGATCCCGATCAACTGAAGTCAAGTCGAGGCCCACCAACCGATGCCAGGTGCCAGCAGCAGCGCGGAGACCGCGAACCCTGTTCCGCAGATCCGCCTGTACGCCGATTGGCTGAGCGCCACCCACAATCGCGCCTTCGCGGATTACGAGGCGATGCGCCGCTGGTCGGTCGAGGATCTCGATGGTTTCTGGCGCAGCATCTGGGACTATGACCAGATCGAATCGCCGACACCCTTCACGGCGGTGCTGGGCGCGGACGCGATGCCGGGCGCGCGCTGGTTCGAAGGCGCGCAGGTGAACTATGCGCGGCACGTCTTCCGGCACGCGGGGCCCGCCGATGCAGCGGGCCAGCCCGCAATCATCGCCATGGACGAGCGCGGCAGCAGCGTGACGCTCAGCTGGGCGGAGCTGAGGCGTCAGGCCGCGTCGCTGGCGCTTACGCTACGCGCGAAGGGAATCGAACCGGGCGACCGCGTCGCCGCCTATCTTCCGAATATCCCGGCGGCGGTGGTCGGCCTGCTCGCCTGCGCCAGCCTGGGGGCGATCTGGACGCTATGCTCGCCCGACATGGGCATCACCGCGGTACTCGACCGCTGGCGGCAGACCGAGCCCAAGGCGCTGATCGCCGTCGATGGCGTGTTCTACGCCGGCAAGGCGATGGACCGGAGCGCGGCCGTCGCCGAGCTTCGCGAGAAGCTGCCCTCCGTCGAAGCCCTGTTCCTCATCGCCAGCGGTTGCGGCGCGGGGCAGGTGCCCGGCGCGATCGATTTCGCGGCGTCCGTCGCCCGCGATGACGAGGGGGTCGCGGCGTTCGAGCCCGAATGGCTTCCCTTCGATCATCCGCTGTGGATCCTCTATTCCAGCGGCACGACCGGCCTGCCCAAGGCGATCGTGCATGGCCATGGCGGCGTCATCCTGGCGACCGCCGCGGGCCGCATGCATTTCGATCTGGGGCCGAGCTACGCCCTGAACACCCTCGGCGACCGCTTCCACTGGTACAGCGCCAGCGGCTGGGTGATGTGGAACATTCAGGTCGGCGGGCTGCTCAGCGGCACGACCATCTGCCTGTTCGACGGATCTCCAAGCGGAACCAGGGCCGATCCCGACTGGTCGCGCCTGTGGGATTTCGCGGCACGCGCCGGCGTCACCTGGTTCGGCGCGGGCGCGGCTTTTTTCGCCAGTTGCCGCAAGTCGGGAATCGACATCAAGACGACCCCCGGGGCCGAGCGCATCCGCGCGGTCGGCAGCACCGGATCGCCGCTGCCGCCGGACGTCCAGCGCTGGGGCACGGCGCAATTCGCCGGAATCGGCCGGCCCGATATCTGGTGGTGCAACGTCAGCGGCGGGACGGAGATTGCCGCCGCTTTCATGGCTGGCAACCCCGAACTGCCCGACACGCCCGGCCGGCTGCAGTGCCGCCATCTGGGCGCCGCGATCGAGGCGTGGGACGAACGCGGCCAGCCGGTGATCGGCGAAGTCGGAGAGCTGGTCTGCACCCGGCCCTTCCCCAGCATGCCGCTCTCTTTCTGGGGCGATGCGGACGGCGCCCGTTATCGGGAATCCTATTTCGGCCATTGGCCCGGCGTGTGGCGGCACGGCGACTGGCTGACCATCGGCGAGGACGGCAGTTGCACGATCTCCGGCCGCAGCGACGCGACGATCAACCGGCACGGCGTGCGCATGGGCACCGCCGAAATTTACGCGGCGGTCGAACAGCTGCCCCGGATTGTCGATACGATGATGATCGATGTCGAGACCGAGGATGGCGGCAGCAAGCTGATCATGTTCGTCGTTCTCACCGACGGTGATCGCGTCGATGCGGCTCTTGAAGCGGAGGTCGCGTCCGCGATCCGTACCAACCTGTCGCCGCGCTTCGTACCTGACCGGCTGATCGCCGCGCCGGCCATTCCCCTCACGCTCTCCGGAAAGAAGCAGGAATTGCCGATAAAGCGGCTGTTCGCGGGCTGGCCTGTCGCCAAGGTCGTCAGCGCGGGCGCCACCGCGACGCCCGAGGTTTTGCCCTGGTACATCGATCAGTCCCAGCGCTGGCGGAGCGAAACGGAAACGGCCGCGGGCCGGATCGAAACAGAGCAAACCGGATAGGAAGGGATCGGACGATGGCGATCAACGAAGCGCCGCGCGCCGAAGGGCATGCGGCGATCCACCCGACGGGCAAGCGCGGTTTCGTGCTTGGCATGCTCTGCTTCGTCTACGTCCTGAACTTTCTCGATCGCCAGCTGGTCTCGATTCTCGGCAAGCCAATCCAGGACGGCCTGCGGATCACCGACAGCCAGCTTGGCTACGTCACCGGCTTCTATTTCGCGCTGTTCTATTGCTTCATCGCGATCCCGATCGGCTGGCTGGCGGACCGGACCAACCGCGTGAGGATCCTGTCGCTGGCCTGTGGGCTGTGGAGCGGGGCGACCGTCGCTTGCGGCATGGCGGGAGGCTACGGACAGCTTGTGGCGGCGCGCATGGCCGTGGGCGTGGGCGAGGCCGGGGGCGTGCCGCCTTCCTACGCGATCATCTCCGACACGTTCCCACGCGAGCAGCGCGGCACCGCCATGGGCATCTTCAATCTTGGCCCACCGTTCGGCTCCGCGCTCGGGGTAGCCTTCGGCGCATCGTTGGCCGCCGCGTATGACTGGCGGGTGCCCTTCTATGCCGTCGGCGCGATCGGGGTAGTGACGGCCGTGCTCGTCTATTTGCTGGTGCCCGAGCCGGTGCGGGGCTCCTTCGACCCTGAGCCCGCCTTTGGCGCCACGCCCGCGCCGGTGCAAAGCTTCGCGCAGGCGATCATCGGTTTCTTCGGCAACAAGGTGCTGGCGCTGACGGCGATCGCGAGCGGCGCCGCCAATTTCATCACCTATGGGCTCAGCAATTTCGCCACGCTGTTCCTGATGCGCGAAAAGGGGATGACGCTGGACGAGGTCGCGATCTGGTATGCGCTGGCCGTCGGCGTCGGGATGGGCACCGGCATTTTCGTGTCGGGCAAGCTGATCGATCACTTCGCGGTTCGCAACAAGGCCGCCTATGCCAGCATCCCGGCATTCTCGCTGGTGCTGGCCCTGCCATTCTTCCTGGGCTTCGCGGCGGCGGACCGCTGGGAAGTCGCGCTCGCGCTGCTGTTCGTGCCGCTCTTCCTCAATTCCTTCTTCCTGCCCGCGACGGTCACCTTTGTTCAGAGCGAGGTGGCCCCAGCTGCCCGGGTAATCTCCGGCGCGCTCCTCTTGCTCGTCATGAACCTGGTCGGGCTCGGCCTGGGTCCCACCTTCATCGGCATGGCCAGCGACTATTTCCGCCCGGACTATGGCCAGCATTCGCTGCGGATGGCCTTTTACGCTCTGGCTCCGATGTATCTGATCGCGGCATTGTTGTTCCTGTGGCTGGCCAGAATGATCAAGGCATCGCCGGCAGCGGCAAGCGCCGCCCCGCAGCGGTAGGAGGGCTGGGCATGACCGGCATCGTCTTGCCATCGCGCCAGCGGCCCCAGGCCGTGGCGACCTCGGCACAAGGTTGGAGAGGATAATGAAGCGTAGCTACCGGGCCGCCCTTCTCGCGGCGGCGACGATTGCCCTGACGGCGCCGGGCGCGGCGCTGGCGCAAGGTCCCAAGCCGGCGCCGGACGCCGCCGCGCGCTGCTCGGCCTTGGCCGGCTTGAAGCTTCCCGACACGACCGTCACCAGCGCCACGCTGGTGCCGGGCAAGCAGGCGGAGTCGACGATCGCGGGCGACAGCCCCGGCTATCCCAGCTTCTGCCGCGTCGTCGCCCGTGTCCGGTCGGAACCCGGTTCCGATGTCGGGCTGGAGTTGTGGCTGCCCGTCGAGGGGTGGACCGGCGTCTTCCACGGCAATGGCAGTGGCGGCTTCGCCGGAATCTTCGCGCTCGGCTATCCCGCCATGGCCGAAGGCTTGCGCCGGGGCTTTGCCACCGCGGTGACCGATGCCGGAACCGCCCCCGCCTCGCCGCTCGAAGGCGATGCCCTGATCGGCCAGCCGCGCAAATGGCGTGACTGGGGCCGCCTCTCGACCCATGTGATGACGGTCACCGGCAAGGCGATCACCAAGGCATTCTACGGCCAGCGCGCCCGAAAATCCTTTTATACCGGCTGTTCGACCGGCGGTCAGATGGGTCTGGTCGAGGCGCTCTATTATCCGGCCGATTATGACGGCATCCTGGTCGGCGCCCCGGTCATCAACCGCACCTGGGGGCATGCCGCCGTGCTGTGGGATTATCGCGCGGCGAACCGTACGCCCGGCAGCATGCTGTCGGACGCTAAGCTGAAGCTGCTCAACAATGCCGCCATCGCGACCTGCTGGCGGCAGGGGCACGCGTTGGCGGGCGACCGGTTCATCTCGGAGCCGATGCAGTGCTCGTTCGACCCCAAGGTCCTCCAGTGCACGGGCGCGGCCTCGGATTCGTGCCTGACCGAGAGCGAGGTCACGACCGCGCGCGCTTTCTATTCGGGGCCCACCGACCGGAACGGCAAGCCGACCTATTATGGCTGGCTGCCGGGCAGCGAGATGCCCGACACCTTCGGCTGGTCGTTCCTGCAAAAGCCGGTCGGGGGCCAGCCGGCATTCGGCTCCCTGTTTAAATGGGTGTTCGGGGCCGGCTGGAACTGGAACGGGTTCGATTTCGATCGCGACATGCCCATCGTCAATGCGCAGCTGGATGCCATCGTCAATGATGCGACCCGCGGCAGCCTGGCGGCCTTTGCGGCACGCGGCGGCAAGCTGATCGTCTTTCATGGGCTTGCCGATACCCTTGTCGCACCAGGGCAGTCGGTCGCCTTCTTCGATCGCCAGGCTGCCGGGATGGGCGGCTCCGGCAACCTGGGGGACAGCGCGCGCCTCTTCCTCGCTCCCGGCATGATGCATTGCGGCGGCGGCACCGGCCCGGACGCGTTCAACACAACGCTGGGGATTCCGCCCCGGCCACCATCCGACGATGCGCAGCACGATCTGTTCTCGGCACTGATCGCCTGGTCCGACAAGGGGACGGCGCCCGACCGCATCGTCGCGACCCGATTCTCGAGCGAGGACGCGGGCAGGATCGACATGCAGCGCCCGCTCTGCCCCTATCCGCAGCGGGCCGTGTATCGCGGGTTCGGATCGACGCGCGCGGCAAGCAATTTCCGTTGTGAGGCGCCGTCCAATCGTTGACCTCGTAGTGCTAAACATACTGGATGTATTCCGCCGCTAGCTGGGTTTCCCGGATCTCAAGCGGAACGCGTTGCGGTTGGCGCGATAGCGGCGTCTGGCTTTCAGCTGATTCAAACGTTTCGCGCAGAGCAGCCGCAAGGAGTCCCGCTTCCAATTCCGCGCAAGCCGGAAGGCGACAAGCAATCACGGATGCCAGGCGTCAGCGCTCAGATCGAAGCGGGGCATTTGATGCTGCCAACCGACGCGGCCTGGCTCGCTGAATTCAAAGCCGAGAATCTCGGCTTCCCCAATGCGCGGCACGATGATCAGGCCGACGCGCTGACTCAGCTCATGAGCTCACGCCCGTCGGCGCGCCATTCACACGTCCAAATCGTCTCCGTTTGCACAGTCCGAAACTCGAGAGCCCCAAGCCACCGAAATTGCGCGCAGAAATTGCGGCATAACTGGGCTTCCGGGATAACCGCGCAATCGGGAGAAGAATGGTGCGCCTACAGGACTCGAATGTGTCTATTAACTCGCAGTGAAATAAGAATAAATATCCTATCGATCGCAGAACGACCCCCAATTGAACCCCCAGCGCTTAAAATTAGTTGCCACTAGCGGTCGAAATTTTCGGCCGCTCGCGGTCCATTCGCTGAACAGGACAACCGCCGCCTGATGGTCGATAGGCTTACCCCCTGTCCCTCGGGCGGGCACCTAACAGCAATAGTCCGCCAGCCGACAGGCGCTAAATCCCCGCTTGATACTTTCGCACAGTTTCCGCGACCATCGCCGCCAGCCGTTCAGCGCCTTCAGCGGGTGAGCGCTTCCCCATTCCCCGAATCAATTCGGCCTGCCGCTGGGGAGACATCCGCCCATAGCTGGTGAAGGTGGTCAAGACCCCCTCGTGCCCGAGATTCAGTGACCACGCCCTGAAATCCTCGGGCGTCGTGCAAATGCGCTGGCCAAGGTGAACCAGCGTGTCGCGGAAGCTGTGGGGGTTGAAATAGGGGAGTTCAGCCGCCGTGAAAGCATCCTTGAAGATCGCGCGGATCGGACCCGCATCGCGCCACCCCTCCCGGCTCAGCCCGATGGCGGCAAAGCCACCGGACTCACCCAATCCAACCTGCGCCTTTGGAAACAGGGGATCTTCTTCGCCCCAGAGCAACTCCGTTCGCAAAAACTGGCACCAGTCCGTCACGATATGCAGCGCTTCGCCACCAACGGGGAAAAACCAGGTGGTGAAGCTCTTCGAGGCCTTCGTGCGGACGTCCCGCGCGTCCTGAAACACCTCGTCTTCGGCCAGATTGACATGGCGCAGTTTGAACGAGGCCAGCGCACCATCGCGCGCGCCCGTCAAGATTGCGAACGCGATCAGCGCCCGGTTGCGCCGCTCGATATCGGTCGCGGCGGGCATGGTGGCCAGCACATGGTGGATTTGCTCCAGCGTCGGCACGGGCTTGGGGCGGCTGGCGCGGGCGACTCGAACATCCTTTTCCGACAAATTGAAAAACTCGGCATCCCAATATGTCAGTCGCGATTTGTAACCCGGCTGGCCGGCTAGCCAGTGGAAGAAGGCGCGCAAGTTCGACAGAGTTGAGTGCACGGTAGCGCGCGACAGGGGTTTGCCTGTGCGCAGATTGGTTTCAACCTCGAACTTGCGTTTGAATGCCTTCGCCTGTTCGCGGTGGAAATGTTTGAAGTCCTTCCAGCCGGTTGCTGCCTCGAACCTCGCCAGTGCCTTGGCTACCGCGTCGATCGAGGCCTCGTCGCGCCGGTTCGCCTCTTTCAAATAGTCGAAATATATCCGCTTGATCCGGGTGTTCGCCGCGTTGTGCCTAGCCATGATTCAACCTGCCTATGGATTGTTAGTGTTTAGGGAGGGGCCCGCTCGCCCAGTTAGGCGTGGCGGTGCCTGTCTGCGCTGGACCTCCAATCCCGGCATGATCGTGCCGATCGAGCCCAGCCGGGCGCGCCGGTGCATCAACGTGCCGCAGGTCTCGCAAAGAGCCTTCAGGTTGCCCGTCGCGCCGTTCGGCGTGGCATATTCCACCATACCAAGCGCGGGCGCCCTGGGTGCACGGCATTTGAGGCAATAGAGTTGGCCCGGTTGCAGCGGGCGCTTTGCCTGCCGGCGCCGCGTGGCCCACCAGTCCTGAAACTCGCTGCCGTGGATCAGTACGGGGCGCGTATGGTCCACCGTGGGGAGGCCTGCCTTGATCCAGCCGCGCACGGTATGTTTGTGCACGCCCAGCAAGGTCGCCAGCTCTGGGACGCTATAGGCGCGGTGCAGCTTGGCGAGTCGCGGATTGATGCGGCGGGCGGGCACGGCGGCTACGCCCGCTCCGCGACCAACCGCTTGATCGATTCGGCGCGGATCAGCGTGCGCCGCCCCACCTTGAAGGCCTCAAGCCGCCCGTCGGCGATCATGGCATAAATTGACGTGCGCCCCATGCTCAGGGCGCGGGCGGTTTCGTTGATCGAGTAAGCGAGGCGATCCATTGGCGTTGCTCCGTGGCGCTGGCGGGTGTCAGCGGACGGGGCAAAGATCAGCGGCTCAAAATCGATCGAATAGGGGATGCGAAAACATCGCGAATCGATTCGCGGTCACGATTTCTTCTTAGCACCCGCGCCGTCGCGCCCATGCTCACGAGCTAGGTCTGGCCAAACCCTCAAATTGAAGCCCCTTTCGCTCACCCGCCCGTGAAAAGCTGCCATCGCCGCACGACGAAAATCCCCTTTCGATCGCCGTTTCTCGGGGTCCGAAGCAAACTGCTCTGCAAGCCATTCCCGGCAACCGCTCTCGCCAGCCGCTGTCGATTGTTCGATCGAGGGCGCTGGGCCCTGTTCAGCAGGCCGGGCGGGCCAGCGGTCCAAAATATCCCGGCGGAGAAATCGAATTTCGTCTGCGCCGTCAGGCCAAGTCATGGACAACCAACCTTCTTGGAGGCCGAACACCAGTTCCGGAGTATCAGGCGACAGGCCTCCCCTGAAGCGAACTAGATCCTCCCATGCGATGGAAATGCACGTACAGTGCTTGAAAGCCTCCCAGCCAAATTCCCGCAGAGCACCACAGTTGCAGTGGCAATATGTTATCGCTGTATGTAGCCAACCCAGCGCCTGAGTATTGTATTTACAGACGCCATCCGTTGCGACGGCTTCTTCGTCGCCTTCTTCTTCCGGTCGCCGAAAATATCCCGTCCTAGCCAGAGCCAGGTAATCGCGAGTCGCGATCCATGCCATCGCCTTTGGAAAAGACCATATGGGCTCTTGCTTGGCTTCGGGCAGGGACATGTCTCGCCAATGCCATTCAAGCGTGACCGCGTTGTAGAGTACATCGGACATGCGAATCCGCAGTCCATCATATGGGCCTAGCCAGTCGTAAAGTTCGCTGACGAAATCATCCCAGCCTTCAAACCGCTCATCACTGCGGAGCTTCAGTAGGGAATAAAGCGCGCGGAACCATTGGTTAGAACCAAGATCAAATTCTTCTAAGAGATCATGATTTGGCGGGAGCTGGGCCATGACATAGTTCAAGCCGGACTCTTCGCGGTCGTACTGGTCGGATATGGTCTGACATATGCGCGCTATTGGCGGAGCCCATTCATACGGCTCAAGTTGCAGCCGATATATCTCAAACGCGTTCCAGCCGCCTATCCATTCGGGTTGAGAAAGCCAATAGGGTTCATTCGGATCGGGAGTGAAAAGCGGGACCGGCCAAGGTGCAACGCCATTCTTAGTCCAGTAATCCCGCAGTTCACGTAACGATGCTTGCAGCTTCGCCCGATTTGCGGATGAGGTATTTGACTGCCCAACTAAATTGCCCATTCCGCCTCCCGAGCGGCTTCCCTTGATACGATGGGGAAGCACGTGGGAAGCGCGCTTGTCGGCTGGCCAGCCTATCCCCTCAACTATCTTGGGAACAGATCATGAATCTTCAAGAGGCCAGCGACCATTCGGATGAAGGCTCCTGCGGCAGACGCGACGGCTCGCGAGTTCGTTGAGAAGGACGAAGAGAGGCTCGTCCGCGTCAAGCACACTTAAAATTCGTGGCATCGACAGCTAGGACCCGGTATGCTGGCGCTATAAGAAAATTTCTTCATCCCATCTTCTCACCCAATCTTCGTTTCCTTGATTGACGAGACCAATGAGTCCAGATCTTGCGATATTATATCTTTTGTAGACAGCAATAAGCTCGTGGAAGTCCTCATCAGATGCTCCATTGTTCTCAAATACCAGCACTATGCTGTCGGACTCGCCGTATACATCTTTGATAGATACTATCTTTTTTAGCCATTCAAACAGAGCGTCTTCGTCCATCGGCGAATAAAAGAATACACGTGATGCCCGAACTTCAATCATCGCCGGTGGCCCCCGGGATACACATTTACGTGCCCCCTGCCTTTCCTATCCTGAACGTCCCAGTGAGGCCCCCCATGGGCGCGTCCTCCGGAGCCCGTGGGCACCCAAATATTGCCGTCAGCGTCCACCCAACCTGACTTCCCTCTCGAGGGACCTTCTTCCACCGTTCCCCAGTCTGCCCCATTTGGCGGGTCGCTGAAACCCTCGTCTTCACCGGGCTTTCCCGGGGCCTTAGCTCCGTTCGGATCGCTCGCATCTGCCGGAGCCTTGTTGCAGAACACACCAGTCCAAGTGCAAATGTTCCGCCGCCCGTTTTCTAGTGTGGGCCAAGTGAAGGGGAGCGTTGGTAGTTCTTGTGGGACCGGCATCGGCATTGCGCCGGGGGGGACAAAAACGAGCTCTCCTTTCGAATTGTAACACAGCGGCGGGCAATCATGTCCTTTGTCACCCGTAACTACAATTTCTTCCTCATCGAATTCGCGTTCTCCGCTGGGATCGCGACCGTTAACAGGGTCATTTCCCACATATCCATACAGATTGGCCTGATCCTGATACCCAATCGGATCGGTCTGCATGAATCTACCGAGTGTCGGCGAATACATCCGCGCCTTGTAGTAATACATCCCGATCTGACCGATGTAGAGCTGTCCTGTATACTGAAATCGACCGAAGTTGGTTGCGCCTGGGATGCCATACTCATCGTAAGTGTTGATGACCGTTGGGCTCCCGCTCGCGTCGGCCTGCGATACGATCGACCCTTGATAGTCGGCTTGCAGACTGCGCCGATCGCTTAGACTCGTCCCGTTGTACCAAATTAAAGGATCATCAGCGTTACTTCCGTGGATGTAGCGGGCCGTCGTCGCGCCGTTATACTCAAGCACCACCGCGTCGCCATCGTGGACAAACTCGATTGTCTTGCTTGCGAGTACGATGCGCCACAGGCGTCCCCGCGGATCATATTGGAGCGTAGCGTTGGTGCCAGCCCCTGTCTTTGTGACAAGCCTGTTTTCGACATCGTAAGTGTAAACGGCCGAACCATCGCCTGTGAGGTTCCCGTTCGCGTCGTAGGTGAAAGAGGCGGGGCCCGCAGCGCTGTATTGGTTGAGGCCGTTGGTCGTGTAGTTTCGACTCACATTGACGTAACCGCTGAAGGCATAGCCATCGTTAGTCCGCATCCGACTGGTGACCTGGTTTGCGGGATTATATCCAAAGCTCGTCGTAACATCATAGGTGGAACCACTGAAATCGTCGCTCAGGCCGGTAAGTCGCGAGAGACCGTCATAGGTGTACGTGGTCGTCACAGCGCCGCGAGTTTCGCTAACACGGCGACCCAGGACATCGTAGGTTATGGCCACAATCGTTGTGCTGCCATTTTCCTTCATAGTCGTCGGTCGGTTGAGGCCGTCGTAGTCAGTCGTGAAATAGACGCCATCGGGGTAGGTGATCCGAGTGCGGTTGCCATTCGCATCCCATTGATAGCCGAGCGTTCTAGCCGTCCCGCTCATGTCATTGGTGGTGCTAGTGAGGCGCCCAAAGCCGTCATAGCCATTGATGATGCCAAGCCCCGACGTTGACGCGAACCGCTCGTAGAGCTGAAGCCCGCGCAGGTCGTAGCCGAAATAGACATCCGCCGAGGTGCCGCCGGGGATGTCCTTCACCGTCATCCGGTTAAGCGCGTCATAGGTGTAGTTTATGACGCTCCCATCGCGCTTTCTGAGCGATGTACGATTCCCATTCGCGTCGTAGGTATAGTCCTCATGATCCCCCGTATTGACCGTCCCGGGTGTGGTCGATGACGGAAAATTCCATCGGATGCGGCGGGTATACGCATCGTAAGCAAAGCTAGCTTTGTTGCCATTGGCATCGAAGACGCTCGTCTGACTGCCGTTGGCATCATAGGTATAAGTGACGTAATCCTGCTGGAGCGTTGTCGGAAAGCCATTGGCGGTAGTGACGCCGTACGCCCTCTGGACCTTCAGGAGCTGTCCGGCTGGATCGTAGACATTCTTGGTGATCCGGTCTGGGCCATAGTTTCCCGTGGTGCCGAGCACGCAAGGATCGGGTTGCTGGCTGCTATAGGTGGCCGGATTCATCCGTTGCGCGGTGCAGACAACGCGGTCGTGGGAATCATAGCTGTATTGCGTGATTGACTGGATGCCGCCGCTATAAGCCTGCTCGGCATATTTGCGGCCGATCGGATCAAAGCCTCGCAGCACGGCCTGCGACACGCTGAAGCCTGTCCAGTTCGCCGGCGCGACCGCTTCGGACTGCCAGCTGGTCAATTCACCTGTATCGACTTGGATCAGGTTCCCCGCATCGTCATAGGTATAGCGGACTGCGGGATAATGAAGCGGCCCCGCGCCGTCGGGGTCGGGAGAAATCACGCCGGCCACACGACCCTGGAGGTCGTAGCGAAAGCCGGTCGTGAAATCCGACGGAGAGGATTGTGCCGCTGCCGAACCGCTGAGGATCGCTCCGATGAGCAGTCCTGCGGCTCCGATTGCGGCGCGCATCGTCTTTGCCCTCATGCGCTCCCCCTTCAATAGCAACTGGTAAGACCGGCGCGGGCCGCGGTCTCCCAGATCTTGTTGCCGTTGACGTCATAGCCGTAGCAGGTCCGGAGCGTCTGGCCGTCCGCGGTTACCGCCACCCCGCGCAGGAGGAGATTGTTAGGTCCCGAATCGGGCCCATAATCATAAGCGGTTACAACCTCGTCTGAAGTGCCGCCGCCGCAGGCGCCGCTAACGGTGGCGGTGGTCCGGCAGAACCGCATCTCGCTCACAACCCAGATCGGTGTGGCCTCCTGCACATAGGCGCCCGCGGAATTCTTCACCCAGGCATAACGCTGGATATAGCTATAGCGCTTCACTGGTTGGATGCCGCCTACCGCCGGGCCGGTCTCGGTAAGTACGCCACCATGCACGGAATTGTAGGTGAATGAAGTGGTGTTATTATTGCGGTCGGTTATCGTGAGCGGCCGGTTACAGATACGGGGATTCAGACACTCGCTGGCGTATGTCGTCTGCGTCTCAAGCACGGGCTGGCCGCTGCCGCTTGCCGGCTTGATCTTCCGCTTAGTAATGTTGCCGCGGGCATCGACTTCATAATCGAGGCCGGAGCCGTCGGGCCGGGTTTCCGCCACCAGTTCGCCGCGCGCCCATCCGTAGCCGAACGAATTGTAGTTCTCATCCATCTCGCCGCGGATGGAGTCGTCGATGAAGCTGCCTGACATCACGATCTGGTGTCCGTCGGGATCCTCCCGGACTCCGTGAGAGCCGGTTGGCCCTACGCCACCGCCCTGATCTGGATCCAGCGTCGTAAGGTAATTCCAAGTTCCGTGAATATCGGTGACTTGCGTCACGACCTGCACCTGGCCGGTGTCGCTGTCATACCCGTAGCTATAATGCTTCTCCGAGCCGGTCGAACCGACCCTCCCAGTAGTCACGATGCCCGCGGCGCCAAAAACGATCCGGTATCCTTGGGTATCTCCCGGCCGATTGATCGTCAGCGCTCTGTTGGTATCGTCGTACGTGAAGGTAACAGCGGTTGGCAAAGCCGTCACGCTAGCGCAATCGACAAGTGCAGCTTCGTTGCAATAGACACTGGAGCGATTGTAAAATGTGATCCGCGTCGGCGCGTACAAGGAGCCAAAATTGGGATCGGTTGAGCCGCCACTTACGGCTGTATTTCTTACGTAGCTATACTGCAGGCCATACCCGCGATTAGAGACAATGAATTTCAGTCGGGCAAATTGATCATAGTATAGCTTCCACACTTCCCCATCAGGAAATTCAAAGCGATCAAAGGTATTACTTCCGCTGGAAAAGACACCCCGAGTGCCGTCCATAGTATAGACCCCATCCCGGCTTGGGTCGCTAAAATTCATATAAGTTGCCGGATTTTGTCCAAAGTACGTCATGTAATATGAACCATCGGACTGATAATTCCTGCCACCGGCTATTGCCTTATATTCTCCATTACCACCAGGCATTTGAACGCGATACACCGTGCCGTGAACGGTATACAGATTGACAGCGAAGTAATTGGTGCTCAAACCTTCCTTAAAGGCAAAGCCGAGCACACTTGCCATAGGCCAATCGAGCGGAGCCGAGGTCGACCCGTTCGGACTGGCAAGGCTGAGACTGACCCCAAGCGGGCGGGCGGAGGAGCCGTATGAAATAAGCGGGATCTGCAACCGTACGCCGCCATCAAAGACTTCAACACCATTGGCATCAACCACCGCCAGCGGCGGCCTGGGATCAGCGTCGCCACCCTGGGCCATCGAAGCCTGCGGAGCGAGCAGCGCAGTGGCCAGCAATGCCGATGCGGCAATTTTCTTCATGGATTACCCTCTTGGAGGCGGCGGCAAGAGATTGGGTGATTGCGGAGCGCTCTTGCCCGTCAGGGCGTTGGAGTCGGCGTGGGGCAAATCGAGGGCGCCGATGTCGCGACGTCGTAGCGCGCCCGATTACCCGCTCGGTCGAAGCAGGTGCCCGTCGTCCGGGTGTTATTTGGCCCACCGGTCGTCGTGCTTCCGGTCAGGCGACCCAGCGCATCATAGCTGTAGTTGACGGTTTCATTGCCGAGCCCCGCGTCTGAACTAGATGCAGCGGATACCCCAATCGCCGCCGCACCAACGGCGACAACAAACACCAACCTCTTCATGGTCCCCCCGACTCATGCGTTGAAATGTCAATAAGAAGGTTGATGTCCAACATTGCAAGCGCTTTGCGCTACGCCGTCGCAACCAATCTTACCGACGCCGCCTTGGCGCGGCTCCTGCATAGGGGTCCTCGGTAGACGGCGTCGCGATCACGACCGGCGGTGAAGCCTCGACCAGAATTGGCGGGGGCAGTTCCATCGCTCCACTTCCAAGCGTGGTGGCCTTGATGCCGCCCACGATCCTTGGCGCCCCGAAGAGCACAAAACAGCCGGCAACAACGGTCAAGCCGTATCGGACATTCACCCTCCCCGTCAGCATCATGAGGCCCACCCAGGCCACAGCCAGAACTGTCAGAGTGAGCGCGATCGTGCCTAGGAGGGTACCCTGCAGCCATTCAACGGCGACAACGAGGGGACTCGACCCGACGGGATCGGGGAGCGAAAGCGATATGAACGCGCATGGAAACGGTAATTGCAACACGACCGGTATCTCGAATCTGCCGCGGCATATTCACATGATTAATGCGCGTGGTCCATTTGCCAGGCGCGCTCTTCTGGACGCCCGACGCAGGGTGGACCTCTACGGACATGGAACCGAGGGCGGTTCACCCAAATATTTGCGGCGGCAATCACGGATATGGGCGGGTCTACGTTTTTTCGCCGTGGCAGCGATTGGAGGTGACAAATAGTTGGGTGCTGCCCGTTAGGCCCTGCTTTGATGCGCATGCAGCTCGCTTTCGACGCAGCCGGTCGCTTTTGGGCCGCCGTTTCCCGACCATCCTTTAGGTCAGGCGCTGACGACCGCCGAATCGATTTGGATGATGTCAGCGCCCCTCCGCAAAACGTCTAAGTGATCGCTCCACCATTGCGCCATCGCGACCCGCTCAGCCCAGTGCGCGCCCCGATGATACGCCGCGCGCACTTGATCGCGATCCTTGTGCGCCAACGCACGTTCGATCGCATCCGGCTGCCATTTGCCACTTTCGTTCAACAGCGTGCTGGCCATTGCGCGAAAGCCATGCGCGGTCATTTCATCGCCGGTGAAACCCAGCCGACGCAGCGCGCCATTGACGGTGTTTTCCGACATTGGCCGTTGCGCGGTTCTGATGGACGGAAAAACATATGTGCCATCGCCGGTCAGCTCGCGCGCCGATTGTAGCAGAGCAAGTGCTTGCCGCGACAGCGGAACCGAATGTTCCTGCCGCCCCTTCATCTTCGAAGCATCGATCCGCCAGACCGCCGCGTCGAAATCAATTTCTCGCAATTCTGCCTTGCGCAGTTCTCCAGGGCGCACAAACACCAAAGGCGACAGCTTCAACGCAATCTGCGTCAGCGGCTGGCCTTCATACCCGTCGATTGCGCGCAACAATTCGCCGACGCGCTTCGGCTCAAGGATAGCGGCCAGATGCCTGGGTTTCCGACTGGCCAGCGCGCCGCGCAAATCACGGGTCGGGTCGGCTGGCGCAAGTTGATTGGCAACGGCGAAGCGAAACACCGCGCCGACAAATTCCAGCGCGCGCCGCGCCTTCTCGTGGTTCTTCGCCGCTTCGAATGGGCGCACCGCGTTCAGGATCGCGATCGGTTCAATCTCAGCAATCGGGCGAGTCCCGATGGCGCGTTCAACCAGTCCAAGGCTCCACTGCCGCTTGCGAATGGTCGTTTCCGCCAGTCCTTCACGGCGGCACTTCTCAATGAAGGCCGTGGCGACGGCGTGAAAGGTATTCGCCGCGCCGATCTTCCCCGCCGCCTTGTCACGCTGCTTCTTCTCCGCCGGATCGATACCCGTGGAGTGCTGCTCACGCGCAGTGTCCCGACGCTCGCGTGCCAGCTTCAAGCTGACGTCGGGATAGGTGCCAAGAGCAAGAAGTTTCTCGATCCGCTTGGGCTCACCATCCTGTCCCACGCCATTGACCCGATATTTCCACCGCCAGAGCATCCCGCCCGATGGAGAAACGATCACGAACAGGCCCTTCTCATCGGCCAATTTGTAGGGTTTCGCCTTGGGTTTGGCGTTCTTGAGTGCGGTTGCCGTCAGCGCCATTGGGGGTATCTCCCAAACGATCGCCAGCCCGATTTGGGGGTATATTGAAGAGCCTTCCGGCAAATACCCCCACACGTACCCCCAAAAAGGGGCGGTTACTGGCGAACAACCGGGAACAGCCCCGGCCAATTCGGCTTAGTTTTTGGCAGATTTCCGTGGTTTTTGCAATCAATCGCAGACGCTGGCACTCAGGGAAATGGTGCCGCCTACAGGACTCGAACCTGTGACCCCCGCATTACGAATGCGATGCTCTACCAGCTGAGCTAAGGCGGCCCGCCGAAACGCCATGCGCCCGGAGGAGGCGCGCGCTTACCAGCATGGCACCTAGCTGACAAGCGTTGCGATATTCTTGTGGGCCCGCGCGAAAAGTTGCGCCAGCCCCGCGCAACTTTACGCCCCGTTTACCACGGACGGTGCACAAGCCTCGTCACGGGTTAACGGGGGCCAGGGGCCCGAGTGGAGCATCATTCATGGACATGTCGCGGGGCATCAACGATCCGGTTCAGGCGCAGATCGACCAGGATCAGAACCTCGATCAGGACGAAGCCGTTTCCGATCGTCCGCTCGATATCGGCACGGACGAGCGGCGGATGCATGTCCGCGCCTATAATCACTGGGTCACATTGCTCCAGGGCCGCGCCTATCCCTCGATCGAGGATCTGGACCCCGAGAATATCGCCGATTTCGGCCCGCATTCGGTGCTGCTCGACTTCAGCGAGGGCGTGGACAATCCCGCGATCCGCTATCTCGGCCGCGCGCTGCGCGAGGAAACAGATGTCGATCCGGTGATCACCCATGTCGCCGAAGTGCCCAGCCGCTCGCTGCTGTCGCGCCTGACCGACCATTATCTCCAGATCATCGCCAACCGCGCGCCGATCGGCTTCGAAGCCGAGTTCGTCAGCACGCGCGGGCACAACACGCTCTATCGCGGCATATTGATGCCCTTCTCCTCGGACGAGGACACGATCGACTTCATCTATGGCGTGATCAACTGGAAGGAGCTGGTCGATGCCGAGACGCAGGCCCAGCTCAATGCCGAGATCGAGGAATCGCGCCGCGCGGTGCCGAGCTCGCCGCTGAGCGCCGCGATATGGGCCGATGGCCCCAGCGCGGGCCTCGAAGCGCATGAGGAGACCGTGGAGGTCCCCGCCGATTCCTCGCTGGGCGACCGGCTGATGCTTGCGCGCGAATCGGCCGCCGCCGCGCGCGCCTCGGATACGCGCAGCCGTTCGGCGCTGTATCGCGCACTGGCGCGGGCCTATGATTTCGCGCTCGCCGCGGAGGAGGAGCCCGAGACCTATTCGGCGCTGCTCGATCAGGCCGGCCTCACCGTCCAGGCGCGCGCGCCGATGACCCCCGCCGCCAAGCTCGTCTTCGGCGTCGATTACGACAAGACGAGGCTGACCGAATTCGCCGCGGTGATGACGCATGCGCGCCGGTGCGACGTGCCCCAGGGCGGGCTCGACGCGTTCCTCGAGGTGGCCGAGGGCGGCATCAAGGGCGTGGTCAAGGCCGAGCGCGAATATCGCAGGCCCTTGGGCCGCCCCGACCCCAAGCTCGATGTCTATGCCCGCGCCGCCGAGGCGCTCCGCAACCGCCCCGTGCTCGCGCATGTCGATCTGCAGGCGACCGGCGAGTTCGTCGTCCTGCTCGCCCGCGCGAGCGACACTGGGCTCGACATCGTCGCCACGGTCGAGGACGATGCCGCGCTCACCGAACGCGCGGTGCGCAAAGCCGCCGCGTAACGACCCAAAATTAGCGCCCGGCCGGGGTGCGCGCATGATAGTATCAATTGCTACTTTGCTGCGCCCCGAGACTTGAGAAGGTCATTCGGCAGGCGCATAGGGGCGCGCATGCCGAAGATGACAAAGACGCTGCAACAAGCGTTCGAGGCGAAGCTGCTCGAAGGGGCGCTTCCGGGAGAGCTCGAGGGATTCGAGGAGAGCGAGCGGCGGGAGGCGGCCGAGTTCGTCGCCCAGGCCGCGGCGACGCGCCCGCCCGCGACGCCGAAGATCGCGCTCGAAACCTATGCCGACGAGGCACAGCGGCGGATGCGGCTCGCGGTCATCAACGACGACATGCCCTTTCTGCTCGATTCGATCGCGGGCGCGGTCGCCGCGCACGATGTCGCGATCCACCGCATCCTCCACCCCATCATCGCCGCCCGGCGCGACGCCAAGGGCGACCTCGAAGCGATCGGTGAGGGCCGGCCGGAATCGATGGTCTATATCGAGATGGACCGCGGAGATGCCAGGACGCGGCGCGCGCTGATCGCCGAGCTGGAACGCACGCTCGAGCAGGTCCGCGCGGCGGTCGAGGACTGGCGCGCGCTGCAATCGGCGATGGCGGTCGATGCGGTCCATCTGCCGACGCCCGAGGGCACCGAGCTGCTGCGCTGGTTCCTGGGCGGCGCGATGACGTTGCTCGGCCACGAGCAGTGGCGCATCGACGGGACGGTCAGCGGCCAGCTCGGCATCGCGCGCTATTCGCAGGAGGCGCCGATCCTGGCCGAACCGTCGCGCCAGGCGGCGGTCGAATGGTTCCAGCAGGGCGGCGAGGGTCCGCTGCTGCTCAAGTCGAACTGCATCGCGACCGTCCACCGCCGCGTGCCGCTCGACATCGTCGTGGTGCCGATCCTGACCGGCGCCGAAGTGACCGGCCTGTCGATCCATGCGGGCCTGTGGACCAGCGCCGCTTTGTTCGCCTCGCCCGACGAAGTGCCTTTACTGCGCGCGCGGCTGAAGGGTCTCGAAGAGAAGTTCGGCTTCAATCCCAAGGGCCATACCGGCAAGGCGATGGCACATGCGCTGACCGCGCTGCCGCACGACCTGACCACCGCGTTCGACGCCGCGTCGCTCGAAGCGCTCGTCCTCACCTCGATGTCGGTCGCGGACCGGCCGCGGCCCAAGCTGGTGCTGGTGCGCTCGGCGCTGGGGCGGCATCTGTTCGCGTTCGTCTGGCTGCCGCGCGACGAGGTTTCGACCGGCCGCCGCGTCGCGATCGGCGAGATGCTCGCCGAAGCCTCGAGCGCGAAACTCATCAACTGGTCGATCGCGCTCGAAGACGGCGTGGTTGCGCTGCTGCGCTACACGCTCGATCTGCGCGGCGGCGGCACGTTGCCCGACGCGGCGGCGCTCGACGAGCGGCTCGAGCGGATGATGCGCGGCTGGATGCCCGCGGTCGAAGCGGCGCTTGGCGAAGAGGCCGGGCATGGCGCGACGCGGCTGGCGCTGCGCTTCGCCAACGCCTTCCCGATCGCCTATCGCAGCACCGAGACCCCCGAAGAGGCGGCGCGCGATATCCTGCGCATCGCGACGCTCAAGTCCGACGACGACCGTTCGGTGCGCATCTGCCCCGGCAAGCCCGGCGAGTATCGCATCAAGCTCTACCGGATGGGCGGCGCGCTCGCGCTGTCGGACGCGGTGCCGGTGTTCGAGAATTTCGGCTTCCGCGTGATCGACGAGGTGCCGACCACGCTGACCAACGGCAGCGTGATCCATGATTTCGAGGTCGTCCCCGCGGGCGGCAATTCGCGCACGCTGACCGAGGCGCCCGGGCTGGTCGAGGACGCGATCGCCGCGGTGCTCGAAGGCAATGCCGAGAATGACGCGTTCAACCGGCTCATCGTCGAGGCGGCGATGAAGCCCGAATCGGTCGTCCTGTTTCGCGCATGGTTCCGCTATCTGCGCCAGACCGGCATGAACTATGGGCTGGTCACCGTGGTCGATGCGCTGCGCCGCGCGCCCGCGGTCGCGACCGCTTTGATCGAGCGCTTCGCCGCCGCGCACGATCCCGCGCGCGCCGATGCCAAGGCGGCCGAGGCCGCGGCCAAGGCGATCGATGCCGGGCTCGACCAGGTCTCGGCGATCGACGACGACACCATCCTGCGGCGCATCCGCGGCGTCGTGCTCGCGACGCTGCGCACCAACGCCTTCGCGCCCGCCGCGAAGGAAGCGCTGGCGTTCAAGCTCGACAGCGCCAAGGTCCCCGGCCTGCCCGCTCCGCTCCCCTGGCGCGAGATCTGGGTGTACAGCCCGCGCGTCGAGGGTATCCATCTGCGCGCCGGCCCGGTCGCGCGCGGGGGCTTGCGCTGGTCCGACCGGCGCGACGATTTCCGCAGCGAAATCCTCGACCTGATGAAGGCGCAGCGCGTCAAGAACGCCGTCATCGTGCCCACCGGCGCCAAGGGCGGCTTCTATCCCAAGCTGCTCCCCTCGCCCGCCACCGACCGCGACGCCTGGCTCGCCGAGGGCACCGAGAGCTATCGCGTCTTCATCCGCACCCTGCTGTCGGTCACCGACAATATCGTCGCGGGCAAGGTCGTGCACCCGGAGGGCGTCGCGATCCTCGACGGCGACGATCCCTATTTCGTCGTCGCCGCCGACAAGGGGACCGCGACCTTCTCAGACGTCGCCAATGCGATCGCGATCGACAAGGGCTTCTGGCTGGGCGACGCCTTCGCCTCGGGCGGCTCGCATGGTTACGACCACAAGGCGATGGGGATCACCGCCAAGGGCGGCTGGGTCTCGGTCCAGCGCCACTTCCTCGAAATGGGGGTCGACGTTCAGACCCAGCCGGTGCGCGTCGCCGGCTGCGGCGACATGTCGGGCGACGTGTTCGGCAACGGCATGCTGCTCAGCAAGGCGATCAAGCTGGTCGCGGCGTTCGACCATCGCCACATCTTCCTCGATCCCGATCCCGATCCCGCAAAGAGCTGGGTCGAACGCGACCGCATGTTCGCGCTGCCGCGGTCGAGCTGGGCCGATTACAACCCGGCGCTGATCTCGAAGGGCGGCGGCGTGTTCGCGCGGACCGAGAAATCGATCCCGCTCAGCCCCGAGGTCCAGGCGATGCTCGGCACCGACGCGGCCGAGTTCGATCCCACCTCGCTGATCAACCTGATCCTCAAGTCGCAGGTCGACCTGATCTGGTTCGGCGGCATCGGCACCTATGTGAAGGCCGCCGCGCAGAGCCATCTCGACGCGCGCGATCCGGCAAACGACCGCCTGCGCGTCAACGCCGAGGAGATCCGCGCCAAGGCGATCGGCGAAGGCGCGAACCTCGGTGTCACCCAGGCCGCGCGCATCGCCTTCGCGTCGCACGGGGGCCGGATCAACACCGACTTCATCGACAATTCGGCGGGCGTCGATTGCTCGGATAACGAGGTCAACATCAAGATCGCGCTCAACCGCGAGATGATCGAGGGCCGGCTCAAGTTCGAGGACCGCAACACGCTGCTCGCGGCGATGACCGACGATGTGTCGCATCTGGTGCTCGAGGATAACCGCCTCCAGACGCTCGCGCTCTCCTTCCTCGAGAATGACGGCGCGGTGGCGCTTCCCTCTTATGTCCGCGTGATCGAGATCCTCGAGGCGGCGGGCCGGCTCGACCGCAAGGTCGAAGGGCTGGCGGGCAATGAGGAACTGCTCCGCCGGGCGCAGGAGGGCCGCGGGCTCACCCGGCCCGAACTCGCGGTGCTGCTCGCGACCGCCAAGCTCGCGCTGCAGGACGCGATCGAGAATGGCGGGCTCGGTCACGATCCCGAGCTCAAGTCCGACCTGCTCGCCGCCTTCCCGGCCGCGATGCAGAAGAAGTTCGCCAAGGCGATCGAGGAGCATCGCCTGCGCAACGAGATCGTCGCGACCAAGCTCGCCAACCGCGTGATCAACCGGCTGGGCGTGCTCCACCCGTTCGAGCTGGGCGAGGAGGAAGGCGCGTCGATGCGCGACATCGCGGCGATGTTCGTCGTGGTCGAGCGGCTGCTGGGCCTGCCCGAGATCTGGGAGGCGATCGAGACCGGCGACATGAGCGAGGGCGCGCGCATCGCGCTGCTCGACGAGGTCGCGATCGCGGTGCGCGGGCAGATCGCCGACCTGCTGCGCGTCTGCCGCCCCGGCGCGAGCCCGGCGGAGGTGATCCAGCGGCTCAAGCCCGGGATCGACAATCTCGACAAGCAGACCAAGGCGCTGCTGCTCGACGAGGTCAAGACGCAGAGCGGGCGCATCTCCGCCAAGCTCGAGGCCGAGGGGGCGCCCAAGGCGTTGGTCGCCAAGGTCGTCCGCCTGTTCGAACTCGACGGCGCGGTCGGCCTTGCCGATCTGGGCGAGAAGCGGGGGATCGACGAAGCGGTGCTGACGCGCGCCTTCACCCATCTGGGGCAGGCGCTGGGACTCGACTGGGCGCAATCGACCGCCGCGCGGATCACCACCGGCGATCCCTGGGAACGGCTGCTGATCGCGGGCCTGGCGCGCGACTTCCAGCAGCTCCGGCTCGAGTTCCTCGCACGCACCAAGGACAAGGACCCGCAAGCCGGGGTCGAGGCCTGGCTGGCGGCGAACCAGGCCCGGGTCGCGCAGTTCGCGGGGCTGGTCCAGCGCGCGCGGCAATCGGCGGTGCCCAATGCCGCGATGCTGGCGCAGATCGCAGGTCAGGCGCGGGTGCTGCTCGGGCGCGAATAGCGGGAATAATCCTCCCCGGGGGGGAGGTGGCAGCATAGCTGACGGAGGGGTAATCTCCACGAGCAGCGCCGCTTGTGGAGACTACCCCTCCACCGCCTTCGGCGGTCCCCCTCCCCCTCCGGGGGAGGATTTGATAGGATCGGTCGTCGGCATCTTCCCTGGAGACTCGCCATGCTGCTGCGCCGCCGGACCCTGCTCTCCACCGGTGTATCGGTGCCGTTGCTCGCCTTCGCCGGATCGGCCCGCGCCGCCGACCTCCAGCCAGCGCTCGGCGGGCTCGAGCGCTTCATCGGCAAATGGCGCGGTGAGGGCGATGGGCAACCGGGGCATTCGACCGTCGAGCGAAGCTACGAGCCCGATCTGGGCGGCCTGTTCCTCGTCGGGCGCAACCGATCGACCTATGCCCCGCAGGAGAAGAACCCCAAGGGCGAGGTCCATCGCGACCTGGGCTATTATGGCTGGGACAAGGCCCGCAAGTGCGCGGTGCTCCGCCAGTTCCACAGCGAGGGGTTCGTGGTGCAATATGTCTGCTCGACCCCCGAGCTGGGCGCGACCGAGCTGGTGTTCGACAGCGAGAGCATCGAGAATATCCCCGCCGGCTTCCGCTCGCGCGAAACCTGTCGCTTCACCGGCTGGGACGCGTTCGAGGAGCTGTTCGAGATCGCCGAGCCGGGCAAGGACTTCGAACTCTATTCGCACAACCGGCTGGAGCGGGTCTGACCCGCTCCCTCACTCCCCGGTCAGGATGACGACGTCACCGCCTTCGGCGCGATAGGTCGTTCCGGGTTCGCTCGCCTCGCCCGCGCAGTCCCCCACCATATCCCAGTCGACCACCCGGGTTTCCTCGTCGGTCCACCTGGCCACGCAGCCGCGGATCCTCGCGCGGACCCTGCGATTGGGCGCGGCCTCGAGGAACATGTCATAGTCGCGTTTCCCGTCCGCTACGGCGATCGCGCAAAAGGCCGTCATGCCCCAGTCGATCTTGCCGTTGCTCGTCCATTCGGTCACGCAGGCCCGAAAGGCTGGCGCCAACAGCGTGCCGCCGCGCGCCGCGAGCAGGACGAAGCGCCGATAATCGACGTGATGATCATCGACGCACGCTTCGATCGAATCATAGACGTCCTTATACTCGCCTTCGACCTTCACCCGGCAGATCTCGCGGGTATCGTCGGCGTTGAAGGCCGGATAGCCCTCCGCCAGCAGCGCCATCGCCAACAGCATCATCGTCGCTCTCCCCGCCCCCAGGGAGCGCCAGCATAGGGCAAGCGGCGACGCTCCGCCACTTTTCCCCGCCCTTTGGTCGAGACTAGCCGGCCGCGCGCGCCGCCGCCGCCCGCTTCCGCTCGGCCAGAGCGCCGCGCCACGTGCGCGCGCGCCACCACATGATGATGCCGGTGACCGCGAGGATCGCGGGGAGCAGCCCGCCGAGGAACAGGATCAGCTGCCAGACGAAGGGCAGGTCGCTGCCGTCATGGATCTGGCGCATCGTCCGCGCGAGCGTTTGCCGCGGGGGCCCGGCCGGAGCCGGGGCGACCTTGGCGGTGCCATCCTTGTCGGCCACGGTCACGCTCGCCGGCCGGCCCTTTTCGGGCGCGACCGAGACTGTCCATTCGGGGTTGAGGTCGGTAGGCCAGCCGATCAAGACGGGTTTGCCGGGCGCGGCCGCAACGGCACGCGCCACCGCCACCTCCAGCGAAATCGCGGGCGTCGCGAGCGGCTGGGCGCGCATCAGCGCGGCCCGGTCTGGTCCCGGCCCACGCGGCGGCTGAGGTCCGTCGAAACCAGCAAAGACCGGAGGGAAGGAAATCCAGACCCCTGTCAGCGACAGCACGAACAGCGGCACCGAAATCCAGAAGCCGAGCTGATGGTGGAGATTGGTGTCGAAATTGGGATGCCGCTTCCAGCGAAAGCCCCGCCGCACGCTGCTCGTCACCGGCCACCACAGCCACAGGCCGGTGAGCGACGAGAGCAACATCGCCACGCCCACCCAGCCGACGATCAGGCGCCCCGCGCCCGGCCACATCAGCGAGCCATGGAGGACATGTATCACCGGGAACAATCCCTCGCCGCCGTTCACCTTCTCGATGACATGCGCGTCCGAAGGATCGAGATAGAGCGACAGCCGCACCGGGCGGCCCCTGCCTGGCCGGTTCGCGGTGGCGATCACGGGTTCGCCGGGCTTGGCGGGGATGTCGAGCCTCGAAAGCCGCTCGCCCCCGGCCAGCGCGCCGCGCGCCGCATCGGCATAGGCGGCGGGCGCCAGCACCGCCGGCCCATGGCCGCCATGCCGCGCCGGATGCATCCATTCGTCGATCTGGTCGTGCCAGATGAGCGCCGAGCCGGTGACCGAGATCGGGATGATCAGCACCGCGAGGATCAGCCCGATCCATTTGTGAACCTGGAACCACGCGTTCCTCAGGCCGATCCTGGTCATGCGGCGAGCTCCCTTTCGGGAGTCCGGATTGCAGTAACGCTATTGCAAGTCAATTGCAGAAATCAGGCATCGGCCCATTTCCGCAGCAGGTTGTGGTACACGCCCGTGAGCTCGATCACCGAGCGGTCGTCATTGCCGAGCTGCCCCACCAGCCGCTGCACCGCGCCGTCCATCTCGAACAGGATGCGCCGCGCGCCATCGTCGCGGACCATCGACTGGATCCAGAAGAAGCTCGCGACGCGCCTGCCCCGCGTCACCGGCTCGACCCGGTGGAGGCTCGACGAGGGATAGAGGATCGCATCACCCGCTGGCAGCTTGACGGTCTGCGCGCCGAACTGGCCCTCGATGGTCAGCTCGCCGCCGTCATAAGCGGCAGGATCCTCCAGAAAGACCGTCATCGACAGGTCGGAGCGTATGCGGAAATCGCTGCCGCGCTGGATGCGAACCGCATTGTCGACATGCGTGCCGAATTGCTGCCCGCCGGCATAGCGGTTGAACAAGGGCGGGAAGACCTTGAGCGGCAATGCCGCCGCCACGAACAAGGGCGAGCGCGAGAGCGCGTCGAGGATCGCCGCCCCGGCCTCGCGGTGCGCGGGGGTGCCCTCCGGCAATTGCTCGTTCTTCTTCGCCAGCGCCGATTGCGCGCCCGAGGTGACGTTGCCGTCCACCCATTCGGCGCCGTCGATCAGCGCGCGGACCCGCGCCACCTCGTCGCCGCTCAGCAGGTCCGGGATCGCGATCAGCATCAGATGGCCTTGCTAAGTTCGGGGGCAAGTTCGGGCCAGCGCGAGGCGGCGAGCCAGGCGCGGGCCTTTTCGACGAATGCCGGGGTGCCGGTTTCGGCGGCCTCGCGCAACCAGCGCCGCGCCTCGCCGGTCCGCCCGGCATCGAGCAGCATCCGCGCATGGTTGAAGGCGCCGCGGAAATCGCCGCCCGCCGCCGCGCGCGCATAATATTCCGCCGCCTTGGCCATGTCGCGCGCGACCACCCAGCCATCCTCATGGAAGCTGCCCAGATGGTTGATCGCCTTGGCATTGCCCAGCGCCGCCGCCTTGCCGAACCAGGCAAAGGCGGCGGGCTTGTCCTCGGTCACGCCGTCGCCCAGCGCGAGCGCGGTCGCGTAATTGTACATCGCCCACTCGAGCCCGCGCTCGGCGGCGATGCGGAAGCATTCGCCCGCGCGGCGCTTGTCCACCGCGACGCCCCAGCCGAGATCGTAGCAGCGCCCGACCATGTTGAGCGCCATCAGATGCCCCTGCGCCGCCGCCTTGTTGAACCAGGCAAAGCCCACCGCGGCATCGCCGCGATCGAGCAGCATCTGGCCATAGACCGCCTGCGCCTCGGCCACGCCGGCTTCGGCGCCCTCGCGAATCAACCCCGCCCGCGCCTCCGGCGATCCGGAGAGGCGGGCGGCGATGGCTTCGCGGGAGAGGGAGTCGAGCGGTTCGGTCATCCCCTGAGGCTTAGAACTTCACCGCGACCGTGGCGAACGCCGAGCGGCCCGGCGCGATCGCCGCATAGTGCGAGGTATAGGCCTGGGTGAAATAGGCCTTGTCGGTGACGTTCTGGACGTTGACGCTGATCTCGACAGTGTCGGTGAGCTTGTAGCCCGCGCGCAGATCGAAGCGCCAATAGCCGGGAATGGTGCGCAAGAGCACCTTGGTCGCGGGGACCACGGTGATCACGCCTGCGCTGGTCTGGCTCGCCGAGCGGTTGTCGGCATAGCCGCCGAAGATACGGCTCGTGTAGAAGGCGCCGCCACCGAAGCTCAGCCGGCTGGTCGGGCGGAAATCGGTCCACAAGGTGAAGCTGTGCTTCGCGGTCTGGGTCGCCTGGCGGCCATTGTTGACCGAAGGTACCTGCACCGTCGTCGCCGCGGCCGGGCCGTTCGCCGCCACCGCCAGCGCGGTATAGCCGCCATCGACGATCACCGGATCGAGCCAGGTATAGCCGCCGAACACGCTCCACCATTGGGTGACATTGCCGTTGAAGCTCAGCTCGAGCCCGCGGATGCGGCGTTTGCCGATGAACTCGACGGTGTTGTTCGGGCCCGTCGCGCGGGCATTGTCGGTGTCGGTCTGAAAGGCGGCGAAGGTCAGCGCGAGCTGGCCGTCGAACAGGTTCGCCTTGGCGCCGACCTCGTAGGACCGCGTCTGCTCGACCTTGAGCGAGTCGAGCAACGCTAGCGCGGCGGGCGTGTTGGTCGTGCCGAGGCTGTTCGGCTCCTGCCCCTCGCCGAGCAGGCTGTTCGGCGGGGTCGCCGCGGTGGCATAGCTTGCATAGAGGGTGGTGTTGCGCGTCGGCTTGAACACCAGGCCGGCCTGCCAGTTGAACAGATTGTCCGAGCGGCCGAGGCTGAAGCTCTGCGTCGCGTTTGCGGCTTGGCCCGGGGTCACCTTCGATGTGAAGCGGTCGTAGCGCATGCCGAGGTTGAGGATCAGCGAAGGCGTGAGGCTGATCGAATCGAAGCCGTAGAGCGAGACGGTGTTGGCCTGGTTCTGGGTCTCCTCGATCGGCAGCATGTGCACGATCGGCGAGCGCACCGTCGAGGTGTCGCTCGCGTAGTTGACCCAATTGTCGTTCGGGTTCGGATTGAACAGGCTGGTGCAATAGAAGCGCGCGATCGTCGCGCTGTTGCAGCGCGGGGTGACGGTCGAGCCGGTCGAGAGGATCTCGACGCCGCTGGAATTGGTGAAGCCGCGCGTCACGAGCGCGCCGCGCCGGGCCTTTTCCCAGCTCAGTTCGGCGCCGACCGCGAAGCTGTGCTTCACGCTGCCGGTGTCGAACGTCCCGTAGAGATCGGTCTGGTTGGTCAGCCCCTCGGTATAGCCGTAGCGCGTATTGGCGCGGCGCCACACGAGCCCGCCGGTCAGCTGGTCGCCGCGTGCGCCCGCGGCGCCGGTGGTCGGGTTGGCCGCGGCGGTGCCATAGACATTGCCGGTCGAATCGTCGGGCAGCAGGAAGCTGTATTCCTGGTCGTTGTGCGTGAAGCGCGAGGTGTTGCGGATCGTTACCCCGCCGAAATCATGCTCGACACGCATCGTCGCCTGGTGCGTGGTCGCATCGCGGAAGTCGCGGCTGACGAGACCGTAGAAATTGGTGCGCTTGACCGTGCCGGTGACGCCGCCTGCGGTTGTGACGGTACCGAGCGCGGGCTCGGTCCAGATCTCGCCGGTGCCGGGCGCGTTGCCGATCGTGTAGAGATAGGGGATGCCGCTGTCGGGGAGTTCGTGGCTTTCGAGATAATAATAGGATGCGGTCAGCCGCGTGCCGGTGCCCAGCCCGATCGTGATCGAAGGCGCCACGCCCCAGCGCCGCGCCCAGATCGCGTCGCGGCCGGCGACCTCCTGGTCGTGCCACATTGCCGCGAGGCGCACGCCGATCGTGCTGCCGAGGCCGGTGTTGGCGTCGAGCGTCGCGCGCTTGTAGTCGGCGGTGCCGAGGCTGCCGGTCAGGCGGACGAAATCGCCCTGGACCGGCAGCTTCGAGATGATGTTGATCGATCCGCCCGCGCTGCCGCGGCCGCCGAGCGTCGAGTCCGAACCGCGGACGATCTGGACCTGATCGGTCGCGAACACTTCGCGGGTCTGCGCGGCGGAATCGCGGACGCCGTCGACAAAGGTCGAGCCCTGCCCGTCAAAGCCGCGGATGAAGGGACGGTCGCCGATCGGGTTGCCGCCTTCCGCGGCGCCGAAGGTGATGCCGGGAACGGTGCGCAGCGCGTCGGCGAGGCTGGCCGAGCCGCTCTCCTCGATCACCTGCGCGGGAAGCACCACCACCGAGCGCGGGGTGTTGACGAGCGTCGCGGTCGCCTTGGGCCCGGCCTGCTCGGTGCGGCTGCCGGTGACGGTGATCTCCTGCCGGTCCTGTTCGTCGCCATTGTCGGCATTGTCGGCCGGGACGGGATCGGGATCGGTGGCATGCGCCGCCGGCGCGCTCGCGATGAACCCGACACAGGCGAGCGCCAGAAAGGCGGGCGTGGCGGCGCGGGCGGCGGCGGAAGACTGACTCACTGGGAACCCCTTTTAGGTATTGTTCCGGAGTCGCTATTGCGAATCGTTCTCACAGTCAATGCTAATGCGAGTGGTTCGCAAATTTGGGAATGGCATAATTCCTCCCCGACACGGGGAGGGGGACCGCGCCCGAAGGGCGTGGTGGAGGGGCCGCCGCGAAGACGGCGGATAGCCTGCGGGGAGCAGTCACCGCGCCTTCGGCGCGGCCCCTCCACCATCCTTCGGATAGTCCCCCTCCCCGAGCGAGCTCGGGGAGGAATTATTGGCCATCAACCAGGTCCGGATCGCGCTCGCGAGGTTCGGCGGATCGCTGGCCCCGATGCGCGCATGATCGATCGCCGCCGCCAGTGCGCTCAGCGGCAGTCCCCGCGCCACCGCGGCTTCCTCCAGCGCCGCCCAGAACACCGGCTCGAGACTGATCGAAGTCTGGTGCCCCGCGATCGTGATCGAGCGCTTGACCGGCCCGGTGAAACCGCCGGGGGGCGGATCAATCATCGCTATCGAAGAGGGACGCGAGCTGCTCGATCATCGTCCCCGCGAGCTGCTCGACATCCATGATCGTCACCGCACGCTGGTAATAGCGCGTCACGTCGTGCCCGATCCCGATCGCGACCAGCTCGACCGGCGAGCGCGCTTCGATCCAGCCGATCACCTGGCGCAGATGCCGCTCCAGATAAGAACCCGAATTCACCGACAAAGTGGAATCGTCGACCGGCGCGCCGTCGGAGATCACCATGAGGATCTTGCGGTCCTCGGGCCGCGCGATCAGCCGGCCATGCGCCCAGAGCAAAGCCTCGCCGTCGATATTCTCCTTGAGCAGCCCCTCACGCATCATCAGCCCGAGCGACTTCTTCGCGCGGCGCCAGGGCTCGTCGGCCTGCTTGTAGAGGATGTGGCGGATATCGTTGAGCCGTCCCGGCTGCGGCGGACGCCCGTCGGCGAGCCATTTCTCTCGCGACTGCCCGCCCTTCCAGGCGCGCGTGGTGAAGCCCAGGATCTCGGTCTTGACCCCGACCCTTTCCAAAGTCCGCGCCAGGATGTCCGCGCTGATCGCCGCGATCGAGATCGGCCGCCCGCGCATCGATCCCGAATTGTCGATCAGGATGGTGACGATCGTGTCCTTGAACTCGGTGTCGCGCTCGACCTTGTAGCTCAGGGACAGCATCGGATTGACCACCACCCGCGCCAGCCGCGCCGCGTCGAGGATACCCTCCTCCTGGTCGAAGTCCCAGCTGCGGTTCTGCTGCGCCATCAGCCGGCGCTGGAGCCGGTTGGCGAGCTTGGTCACCACACCCTGGAGATGGACGAGCTGCTGGTCGAGATAGGAGCGCAGCCGGTCGAGCTCCTCGGGGTCGCACAGCTCGGTCGCCGCGATCTCCTCGTCATATTGGCGCGTGAAGGGCTTGTATTCGAATTGCGGCGGCAGGTCGGACCAGGGGCGGTTGGGGCGGACGGGCAGGATGCCATCCTCGCCCTGATCGCCTTCCTGGCCCTCGCCATCGTCCATCGCGTCGGACTGCTGCTCCTCGCCCTGCTGGTCGCTGTCCTCGCCGTCGCGCTGTTCGCCGCGCGCCTCGACATCGCCTTCGCCCGACTGGGCCTCGCTCTCGCCCTGCTCGTCGCCGGCATCCTCGCGGTCGTCGGTGCCCTCGTCGTCGCCCCCGCCCTCGTCGCTGTCGTCGGGGAGCATGTCGCCTTCGGTCAGCTCGAGATCGTGAAGCAGCTTGCTCGTCAGCGTCGCGAAGGCGGCCTGATCGTCGATCGCGAGGCTGAGCGCATCGAGATCGCCGCCCGCCTTCTCCTCGATCCAGTCGCGCACCAGCGCCATGCCCAGCGCCGCGGTGGCGGGGGCCTCGCGGCCCGTCAGCCGCTCGCGCACCATCAGCGCGATCGCGGTCGAGAGCGGCACCTCGTCCTTGTTGCGCGCCCGGCTGATCGGGTCGGAGCGCAATTTCATTTCGAGGCTGTGCGCCAGATTCTCGGCGATCCCGGCATAGCCGCGCGATCCGAGCGCCTCGATCCGCGCGGTCTCGACCGCGTCGAACACCGCGCGCGCCACCGGCTCGCGCGGCGCGCTTTTGTTGTGGAGGCCCGTATCGTGGAGCCGCATCCGCAGCGCGAAGCCGTCCGCGAACCCGCGCGCCTCGGCCACCTGCTCGGGCGGCAAGGTGCGGCTGGGCATCGGCACCTTGATGCTCTTGCCCGATTGCGCGGGCGCCTCGGCGGTGAAGGCGAGTTCGACCTCGGCTTCATTGGCGAGCGCACGCGCGGTGCCGCCCAGCACGTTGCGCAGTCGTTCGAGAGGAGAGTCGGCGGGCATTTCCCGAGCCCCTTAGCGGCTAAGCCGCGCGCGCCGCAATCGCCTCGGCGGGAACCGGCGGCCAAACCGGGATTTGTCCGGCCATCCCGGCCCGCCGCTCCGGCCGCCTAGATATAGATGTAGACGTAGTTCACCTGGATCGAGATCGGCCGGAACAGGGTCCTGCGGAAGTTGCGGTTGATCGCGAAGGTCGCGGTGCCGTCCGGCGTCACGTCCTTGACCGCGATCGCGGCGCCCAGCACGTCGCTGAACACCACCGGATAGGGGAGCTTCGCCGGATTGGTGGTCAGCCGCGGCACTTCGCGCGCCAACGATTCCGTCCCCGGCTTCGACCAGAGGATATAGTCGAACGGCGCCTTGCGCCCGTCGCGCATCACCTCGAGCTCGAGCTCGACCTTGCGGTTCTTCGGGTTGAACTTGCGGTAGCGGATCTGGACCAGGTCGCCGGGGTGGAGCTGGTCGAGCCAGGTCGAGTGATAGCGGATCGGCACCGGGATCGCGATCGGCGCCTGCATCGCCTTGTCCTTGGCGCCGGCGAGGAAATAGCGCTCGAATTTGCGGTCGCCATCGGCGTCGATGAAGCAGAAACGTACGATCGCCTCGAACTTGGCGCCGATCCCGCCGAGCAGCAGCGAGCGCAACGCCGAACGGCCGCGCTGGTTCTCGCCGCAATAATATTTGCCGTTGCCGCCCATCACCGCGTCGGTGCTCTCGGGCGCGATCACCGGGGTCAGCTCTCCGCCCACGGGAATCGAATCGGTGAAGCGATCGGCCTTCACCTCGGCGGGATCGTCGAGAAAGGCGCGCTCGGTCGCGGTGATCCTGGCGCGCATCAATATGTCGCCGGGCCGGGCGGTGAAGGCCTCGCGCAGCTTGACGTCCTGGTTGGGCACCAAAGTCTCGGGCATCGGATAGATGCTGATCCGCGGCGCGGCGGATGCGACCAGCAGCGGCAGGGCAAGCAGGCCCAGCCAGCGGAACGCTTTGAAACGCATGGAAACTCCCCCAACGCGCGCGCCGCCCCTCACGGCACGATCCCCTTGAGGAGCCTATAGGTTCGAACCTGAACGGGAGACAACAGCCTTCAGGCTTTGCTCATCACGCTCTCGGGCAGGTCCTTGCCGAACACGCGCTGATAATATTCCGCCACCTGCGCGCGCTCGGCCTCGTCGCACTTGTTGAGGAAGCTCAGCCGGAACGCGAAGCCGACATCCTTGAAGATCAGCGCGTTCTGGGCCCAGGTGATCACGGTGCGGGGGCTCATCACGGTCGAGATGTCGCCGTTGATGAAGCCCTTGCGGGTCAGGTCCGCCACGCGGACCATGTTCTCGACCGTCTCCTTGCCGCCCGGGCTGTCATACTCGCCCGACTTGGCGAGCACGATCTGCGCCTCGACCGCGGCGGGGAGATAGTTGAGCGTCACCACCACGTTCCAGCGGTCCATCTGGCCCTGGTTGATCTGCTGGGTGCCGTGATAGAGACCGCTGGTATCGCCCAGGCCGACGGTATTGGCAGTCGAGAAGAGCCGGAACCAGGGGTTGGGACGGATCACGCGGTTCTGGTCGAGCAGGGTCAGCTTGCCCTCGGTCTCGAGCACGCGCTGGATCACGAACATCACGTCGGGGCGGCCCGCGTCATATTCGTCGAAGACGAGCGCGGTCGGGGTCTGGAGCGCCCAGGGGAGCAGCCCCTCGCGGAATTCGGTGACCTGCTGGCCGTCGCGCAGCACGATCGCATCGCGGCCGATCAGGTCGATGCGCGAGATGTGCGCGTCGAGATTGATGCGGATGCACGGCCAGTTGAGCCGCGCCGCGACCTGTTCGATATGGGTCGACTTGCCGGTGCCGTGATAGCCCTGGATCATCACCCGGCGATTGAACGCGAAGCCCGCGAGGATCGCGAGCGTGGTGTCGCCGTCGAAGACATAGGCCGGATCGAGATCGGGCACGCGCTCGTCGGCCTCGCTGAAGGCGGGGCATTCCATGTCGGTATCGATCCCGAACAGCTCGCGGACCGAGATGGTCTTGTCGGGCGCCTCGAGGATCGTCGTGTCCCGGCTGTCGGGCTGCGTGTTGGGAATGTCGGCCATGAGTCCAGTCCTGCTTGCGAGGGTGCGACTAGAGGCTCGCGCAGTGCGCCGCAACATCCGAGTGCCCGTTAACACTTTCCCTGCGTAACGATTCGTGAAAAGGTGACGTCAAGACGCCGCACCACGGGAGGTAACCATGCGCAGGGCAATTCTGGCAGTGGGGATGTTCGTGATGCTGGGGGGCTGCCCGTCGGGGCCGGCGACCAACAACACCGTGCAGCCGACTCCCACACCCACTTCGACGCCGCAGCCGACGCCGTGGCTGACCGCCGATCCGGTCTGCTCGGGCCAGATCACCCGCGCCGAATGGCTGGTGTGCGACAACAAGCAGCTCAACGATCTCCACCGCAAGCTCGCCTGGCAGTGGCAGACCGAGCGCCAGAACGCGACGCCCGAGCGGATGCAGGTGCTCGAGGACCAGCTCTATGCGCTGCTGAGCGAGCGCGACAATTGCCAGGACGCGGCCTGTATCGCGACGGCCTATCGCCGCTATCTGGCCGGCCCCGCGCCGCTGCCCAATCCGCGGCCGACCACCAAGCCGAAGCCCAAGCCGCGGCCCAAGCCCAAGCCGCATCGCGGCCCGCACCAGCCGCGCGGCGACAATGACGATGGCGATTGGGGTCCGAGCGCGGGCGAGCGGAGCTGCACCGCCGAGATCGGGCCGGCGGCGGCCGCGCGGCTGTCGCAGCAATGCGACATCGTCACGCAGGGCAATGACCGGCTGTGCAGCACGCGGCGCAGCTGCGACGCGATCCGCGAACAGACCGAGCATGGCTGCCGCGAGACGTACCGCAAACCGGGGTTCTGTCGGCTGTAAGTCGGGCCGAAAGTTACGAAGGTTAGGGGGTCGGCGCGGTCTTCGGCGGCAGGACAAACAGCCGCACGAAGCGCTCCGCAAGCGCCCGGTCGCCCTCGACCTTCATCGATCCGTCGGACTCGGGATCGGCGATCGGGCGGCCGCCATAGACGACCGAACCAAGCGTCATCGGATCGGTGGTGAACACCACATCGGCGCCCGAAGGATCGTCGCGGCGGATGGGAATCTGGCTGCCGGTCACATGGGCGACGAAGGTCTCGGCCCCCATGCGGAAGCCGATCGTCGCATCGAGCCCGGCCGAGAGTTCGGCCGAGAGCATCGTCCGGAACGAGAGCATGATCGACGCGGCCGATAGCGGCAGCGTGGTGTCATGGTCGGGCGAGCGCGCCGCCCAGCGGCCCAGTTCCTTGATCGCGGTCTCGCTCTCATAGCCCCAGGGGGTCAGCTCGTAGATCTGGACCGAGGCAGGCGGGGGCAGCTTGCGCCGCACCAGGATGCCGGTCTCCTCCATCCCCTCGAGCCGCTGGGTAAGGATATTGGCGCTGATCCCGGGCAGGCTGGCCTTCAGTTCGCTGAAGCGGCGCCCGCCGAACATCAGCTCGCGCACGATCAGCAGCGACCAGCGTTCGCCCACCAGTTCGAGCGCGAGCGCGGTGCCGCAGGCATCGTCATACCAGCGCATTTTCGAGGATTTCGCTTCCTGAGTCACTTTTTTTAACTTCATGGTTGCTTTTTGTAACTCACGCCGGCATCAAGGTCAAGGAAAGCGATTCGAGTCGCTCACCAAGCAGAGGTTTCAAGCCATGACACTGGTACCCGCCGCCGAACTGGCCGCCCGCGAGACCGCGCGCTGGCCGAACGAGAGTGCCGACTATCGCGACGCGCGCACCGCGCTGCTGGCCGCGGAGATCGACCTGCGCCGCCAGATCGAGGCGGTCGCCGAACAGCGCCGCGCGCTGCCCCCGGGCCCCGAGGTGCGCGGCGACTATCAATTCGTCGGCGAGCATGGCCCGGTCACCCTCGCCGGGCTGTTCGGCGACAAGGATACGCTCATCCTCTACACGTGGATGTTCGGCCCCCAGCGCGAGCGCCCCTGCCCGATGTGCAGCGCGCTGCTGGCGGCATGGGATGGCGAGGCGCTCGACATCCAGCAGCGTGTCGCGCTCGCGATCACCGCACGCTCGCCGATCGAGAAGATGCTCGCCTTCAAGGCCGAACGCGGCTGGCAACATCTGCCGCTCTATTCGGACCCGTCGCAGGATTTCAGCCGCGACTATCACGCGATCGCGCCCGATGGCGGCGACATCCCGCAGTTCATGGCGCTCACCCGCCGCGACGGCACGATCCGCCTCTTCTGGGCGGGCGAGATGGGCGAGGCGAGCAAGGATCCCGGCCAGGATCCGCGCGGCGCGCCCGATCTGATGCCGCTCTGGACCATCCTCGATTCGACCCCCGAGGGCCGCGGGACCGATTGGTACCCCAAGCTCAATTACTGATCCGATCTCGAAGGGAGATTTCGCCATGACCAAGAAGCTCTTCATCAGCCTGCCCGTCTCCAACGTCGCCGCATCGGTGGCGTTCTACGAAGCGATCGGCATGACCCGGGACCCGGCCTTTCCGAGCGGCGAGAATGGCGCTGCGATGAACTGGTCGGACTCGGTCTGCTTCATGCTGTCCAGCCACGCCGCGTTCGGCGCGCTGACCAGCAAGCCGATCGCCGACACCCATGCGACCGTCGCCAACCTGTTCGCGCTGTCGATGGACAGCCGCGAGGCGGTCGACGCCGTCTTCAAGGCCGCGCTCGCCGCCGGCGGGCGGGAGGTTCACGGCGTGGAGGATGAGGGCTTCATGTACAGCGTCGGGTTCGAAGACCCCGACGGCTATGGCTTCGGCCCCTTCCATATGGACATGGAGGCCGTCCCCGCGGAGGCCTGACCGGCGCCGCATGCCGCGCGTCCGATCTCATGCCCCTTTGGACGCTTCTCGACTCGACTCATCCCGGCCGCGGGGCCGATGACGTCCCCCGGCTCGACTAGTGAAACCGAACGCATAGGAGAGACCCAGATGACCCAGATGATCTTCGTCAACCTGCCCGTGACAGACGTTGCCAGGTCCACCGCCTTTTACGAGGCAATCGGCTGCACCAAGGACGCGCGCTTCAGCAACGAAGCCGCTTCGGCGATGCAGCTCAGCGACACGATCGTGTTCATGCTGCTCGGCCACGACTTCTTCCAGACCTTCACCGGCAAGGCGATCGCCGACTCGCACGCCACCACCGAGGTGCTGCTCTGCATCTCGCGCGACAGCCGCGATGCGGTCGACGCGATCGTCGAGGCCGCGGGCGCGGCGGGCGGCAAGGCCGATATCCGCGAGAAGCAGGATATGGGCTTCATGTACGGCCGCAGCTTCGAGGACCCCGACGGGCATATCTTCGAGCCGATGTTCATGGACGTGGAAGCCATGATCGCCGCCTTCCCCGAAGGCCCGGCGCACGAGCCGGCCTGAGTAGAGCGTAAAGGAGAGACACGATGACCCAGAAAATCACGCCGGTGCTGTGGTTCAACCATGTCGCCGAGGAAGCCGCCGCTTTCTACACCAGCCTGCTGCCCGACAGCCGGATCGACCGCGTCGTCGCCTCGCCCGCCGACAGTCCGGGCGGCAAGGCCGGCTATCCGGTGGTGGTCGAGTTCACCCTTGCCGGGCAGAGCTATGTGGGCCTCAACGGCGGCCCGCTGTTCACCCCGAACGAGAGCGTCTCGTTCCAGATCGTCACCGAGGATCAGGAAGAGACCGATCGCCTCTGGAACGCCATCGTCAACAATGGCGGCGAGGAGAGCGCGTGCGGCTGGTGCAAGGACAAATATGGCTTCAGCTGGCAGATCACGCCGCGCATGCTGCTCGATCTGATGACCGACGCCGATGCCGGACGCGCCAAGCGCGGCTTCGAGGCGATGCTCAAGATGCGCAAGATCGACATCGCCACGATCGAGGCCGCCGCCGACGGCGCGCTGGCCGACGCCTGAACCCGGGAGAGATATCATGACCTATGTCGAAGGATTCCTCGTGCCGGTCCCCACCGCCAACCGCGAGGCCTATGAAAAGCATGCGGAATCGTGCCAGCCCTATTTCCAGAAGCACGGCGTCAAGCGCGTCGTCGAGGCCTGGGGCGACGATGTCCCCGACGGAAAGCTCAACGACCTGAAAAAGGCCGTCGCGCTCGAAGAGGACGAAACGGTGGTGATCGCCTGGTTCGAATATCCCGACCGCGCGGCGCGCGACGCCGCCAATGCCGGGATGCGGAGCGATACCGAGATGGCGGAGGTGGGGGGCAAGAATGCGCCCTTCGACGGCAAGCGGATGATCATCGGCGGGTTCGATTCGATCGTCGAGGTGGGATCGCCCGCGCCCGGCAGCTATATCGACGGCTTCGTCGTGCCGGTGCCCGAGGCGAACAAGGAGGCCTATCGCGCGATGGCCGCCAAGGCCGCGCCGATCTTCCAGGAATATGGCGCGAACCGCGTGGTCGAGGCCTGGGGCGACGATACCCAGGACGGCCAGGTGACCGACTATCACCGCGCGACGCTCAAGGAGCCGGGCGAGAAGGTGGTCTATTCATGGGTCGAATGGCCCGACAAGGCGACCCGCGACGAAGCCTGGGCGAAGATCATGCAGGACGAACGCATGAAGCCCGACGGCGACATGCCCATGGACGGCAAGCGCATGATGTGGGGCGGCTTCGCACCGCTCGTCGACGAGACGCTGTGACCGATTCCTCCCCCGCTGCGCAGACAGCGGGGGAGGGGGACCACGAAGTGGTGGAGGGGCTCCGCCACTGGCCGCAGACGATGCCGATGAGGGCGAGCCCCCTCCGTCAGCTTCGCTGCCACCTCCCCCGCTGCGCGAGGGAGGACTAAAATGAGGGAGACATACGATGACCAACGCGCATGGCAGCTTCATCTGGTACGAATTGATGACCGCCGATCCCAAGGCGGCCAAGACCTTCTACGACGATGTGATCGGCTGGGACATCGGCGAGCCGATGCCGGGCGGCAAGGACTATCGCGGGATCAACGCGCCCGACGGCATGGCCGGCGGGGTGATGGGGCTCGATGCCGACATGCTGGCGCACGGCGCCAAGCCGGTGTGGCTGCCCTATTTCGGAGTCGGTGACGTCGATGCGACCGTCGCCGGGATCGTCGCGGATGGCGGGCAGGTCCATCTGCCGGCGTTCGACGTGCCCGAGGTCGGCCGCATCGCGATGGTCACCGATCCGCAGGGCGTGCCCTTCTATGTGATGCGCGGCGCGAGCGACCAGGCGAGCACCGCCTATCAGCGCAGGGGCCTGGGCCATGTCAGCTGGAACGAGCTGATGACGCCCGACGACCAGGCCGCGATCGCCTTTTACGGCAAGCATTTCGGCCTGAGCACCGCGGGTTCGATGCCGATGGGCGAGATGGGCGACTACACCTTCCTCGCCAATGGCGACAGCAAGGGCGAGGCGGTCGGCGCGGTGATGCGCACCCCGCCGGGAAGACCCTCGGGCTGGGGCTTCTATTTTCGCGTGCCCGAGATCCAGGCGGCGAAGGCCAAGGTCGAAGCCGGCGGCGGCACCGTGCGGGAGGATCCGATGCAGGTGCCCGGCGGCGAATGGGTGATCAACTGCACCGATCCGGAGGGCGTGAGCTTCGGGCTCGTCTCCCCCGAAAATGCCGCAGCCTGAGGGGCGCGCGACATGGCACGTAAGATCATCGGTGGCGCCTTCCAGTCGCTCGACGGGGTGATGCAGGCGCCGGGCGGCCCGACCGAGGACTGGACCGGCGGCTTCCCCTATGGCGGCTGGTCCTTCAGCTTCTGGGACGAGGCGATGGGCAATGCGATGGGCGGGTTGTTCGGCGGACCGTTCGACCTGCTGCTCGGCCGCAAGACCTATGAGATCTTCGCGGCGCACTGGCCCTATGTCGGCGAGGACGAGCCCATAGGCGCGGCGTTCGACGCGGCGAACAAGTACGTCGTCACCCATAGCGACGCCCCGCTCGAATGGCAGAACAGCCACCATGTCCCGACGATCGACGCGGTCGCGGCGATCAAGGCGGGCGATGGGCCGGACATCCTCATCCAGGGCAGCACCACGCTCTACCCGCAGCTCTTCGCGGCGGGACTGATCGACCGGCTGTTCGTGATGACCTTCCCGGTCGTGCTCGGCACCGGCAAGCGCCTGTTCGGTCCCGCCACGCCCGGCTTCGCGATGAAGCTGGTGAGCCACGAGGTCTCGACCACCGGCGTCACCATGACGACCTACGAACCCGCAGGCGAGGTGCCGATCGGGAGCTTCCAGCAGAAGGAACCGAGCGAACGCGAAGTGGCCCGGCAGGCGCGGATGAAGGCGGAGGGGTAGATAATCCTCCCCGGCACGGGGAGGGGAACCACCAAGGGCGGTGGAGGGGGCTTTCCACGAGCGTTATCGCCCGTTGAAAGCCCCCTCCGTCATGCTGCGCATGCCACCTCCCCGTTCCGGGGAGGAATGAGTTCAAGCAAATGCCGGCGAACCCTTGAGCTGCTGGTACGCCGCGATCACCTTCGCCAGCGCGGTTTCGTAGCTGCGGTCGCCGCCGTTGCGGTCGGGATGGAATTTGCGCACCAGTTCCGAATAGCGCCGCCTCAGCGCCATCCGGTCGGCATCGACCTCCAGTTCGAGCGTGCGCAGCGCCTCGCGGTCCGCGCCCGACAAGGGCCGCCCGTCCTTGCGCTCGACCGGCATGCGGTCGCGGAAGCGCGCCTGGATCGCATCGAGCGGATCGGAGAAGTCCGCCCAGCGCGGCGGGCGGTCCGCGCCGCCGCTGGCGTTGAACGCCCGCGTCTCGCGCTCCCATCCCGCGAAGGGGCGTTGCGCGTCGTGGATCTCCTCGGTGCTCATGCCCTTGAAGAAATTATAGCCCGCATTGAATTCGCGGACATGATCGAGGCACAGCCAGCGATAGGGAGCGGGGCCGTCGCCCACGCCTCGCGCGCCCTCCAGCGGCGGCGCACGGAACTCGCCGGGCTGGTCGCAGCCGGGTTCGGCGCACAGCCGCCCTTTCGCCTCCACGCGGCCGTGGAAGCGGGCATGGGGTCGATCCTTTGGGGCCCGGTCTTTTCTGGATTGGCTGTCCGCCACGCTACCTCTCTCGAACAATCGCCCTATATAGGCGCAATGACCTTGCCTGCCACCGCGCCGCTATCCGAAATCATCGCCGCCCGCCTCGCATCGGCACTCGGCCCGACGCGTCTGGAAGTCATCAACGACAGCCATCACCATGCCGGCCATAGCGGCGACGACGGCACCGGCGAATCGCACTGGACGGTGGTGGTCGAGGCCCCGGCATTCGCGGGGCTGAACCGCGTCCAGCGCCAGCGGCTGATCAACACCGCGCTCGCCGACCTGCTCGCGACGCGCATCCACGCGCTGGCGATCAAGGCCCGCGCACCGGGAGAGGCATGACCGTCGCCGAGCGCCCCGCCGCGCGCATCCTGCTGCTCGACGATGCGGGGCGCGTGCTGCTGTTCCGCTTCGACGCGGGCGACCGCCCCGCCTTCTGGGCGACGCCGGGCGGGGCGATCGACCCGGGCGAGAGCTATGCCCAGGCGGCCCGGCGCGAACTGCGCGAGGAAACCGGGCTCGATCTCGATTGCGGCGAGGAGATGCTGCGCAGGGTGGTCGAGTTCGTCACGCTGGAAGATGTCCCCGTCATCGCCGACGAGCGCTATTTCCTCGTCCGCGCGGGCGATTGCGCGATCGACACGGCGAACCATACCGAGCTGGAACGGCGGGTGATGCAGGAGCATCGCTGGTTCGCCCGCGGCGAGATCGCACCTGGCCCGAGACGATCTTTCCCGAAGATTTGGTTGGGATGCTTGCACAAGTCGGTGAACCGAAAAGCTGACTTTCCAATCCGTAGCTGTTCGGCGACCGCCGGGCGCGATATCTCCGCGATGAACGGAGCGACACCATGACCGACGACATGTTCATCCAAACCATCGAGCCCACCACCCATGATCTGGGCGGGTTCAAGGTCCACCGTACCTTGCCCTCGCGCCCGCGGACGATGGTGGGGCCGTTCGTGTTCTTCGATCAGATGGGGCCGGCGCATCTGGCGACCGGCACGGGGATCGATGTGCGGCCGCACCCGCATATCAACCTCGCCACCGTCACCTATCTCTATGCGGGCGCGATCGACCATCGCGATTCGCTGGGCACCTTCGCGACGATCGAGCCGGGCGCGGTCAACCTGATGACCGCGGGGCACGGCATCGTCCATTCGGAGCGCTCGCCCGCCGGGGAGCGCGCCGGGGGGCCCGAACTGTCGGGCATCCAGACCTGGATCGCGCTGCCCGAACGCTTCGAGGAAATCGATCCCGCCTTCGAGCATGTCCCCGCCACCGATCTTCCCGTGATCGAGGCCGGCGGCGCCACCGCGCGGGTGATCATGGGCGATCTGTGGGGCGCCTCCGCCCCCACCACCACCTATGCCGGCACCATCTATGCCGATATCGCGCTGGCGCCCGGCGCGAGCATGCCCATCGACCCCGGCGCGGACGAGCGCGCGCTCTATGTCGCGGTGGGCGAGGCGAGCCTCGATGGGCTGCCGCTTGCCCCCACCACGCTCTATGTGCTGCGCCCCGGCATCGCCGCGACGCTGCGTTCGGAGACCGGCGGCCGGGTGATCCTGTGCGGCGGCGAGGCCTTCGCGACCCCGCGCCATGTCTGGTGGAATTTCGTCTCGTCGAGCCGCGACCGCATCGAGCAGGCCAAGGCCGATTGGAAGGCAGGGCTTTTCCCCAAGGTGCCCGGCGACGACAAGGAATTCATCCCGATCCCCGAAGTCCCGCTGACCGTGAGCTATCCCTGACGCGCGCTAGAGGGTGCGCGTTCCAAGCCACTTCACTTTTTCCGGATCGCGGTGATCGAAGAAGCTGCTCGCCTTCTGGTCGAGCGTCGAGATCGCGGCCATGTCCGCCTCGCCGAGCTCAAAATCGAAGATCGCGAAATTCTCCGCCATCCGCTCCTTGCGGACCGATTTGGGGATGGCAACGATGCCGCGCTGGAACAGCCAGCGCAGGACGATCTGGGCGACGGTCTTGCCATGCCTCCTGCCGATCGCCTCCAGCATGTCGTTGGTGAAGAGCCCGTTCCTGCCCTCCGCGAACGGCCCCCAGGCTTCGGCCTGGACCTTGTATTCGCCCAGGACGCCCAGCGCGTCGTGCTGCTGGTGGAAGGGATGGATCTCGATCTGGTTCACCGCCGGGGCGACCTTGTTGTGAAGGACGAAGTCCACCAGCCGGTCGGGATAGAAGTTGCTGACGCCGATCGCGCGAATGCGGCCGCCGCGGTGCAGTTCCTCCATCGCCCGCCATGCGCCGTAGACGTCGCCGTAAGGCTGGTGAATCAGATACAGGTCGAGATAGTCGAGCTGGAGCTTGTCGAGCGATCGTTCGAACGCGGCCTTGGCCTTCTCATAGCTTGCGTCCTGCACCCACAGCTTGGTCGTGACGAACAATTCGCGACGGTCGATGCCATGGGTCCTGATCGCTTCGCCGACAGCCGCTTCGTTGCCGTAGGAGGCGGCGGTGTCGAGGAGCCGGTACCCGGCATCGATTGCGTCGCGGACGCTGCGCTCGCACTCGGCCGGGTCGGGCACCTGGAAGACGCCGAAGCCGAGCATCGGCATTTCCACGCCATTGTTCAGGGTTACTGCGGGAATCTTGCCGGTCATCGCCGTCCTTCACTGTGCTCGATGAGTCTGCGAACTGCGCGTCAACGGTTGCGCCGCCCCGCACGATCCGCTCTTTCGTGCGCCGCCGCCCGGCTGTCGAGTATCCGTTCGCCGCGACATTCCAAATTCCGCGCCCAAGCCCTAAACCCGGTTGCAATCGGCAACCCGCCGCGGCCACAGGGCAAGGGGAGAAGAACAGATGACCGGCCTCCAGCGCATCCCCCTCTCCACCGGCGTCACGCTCGACGTCGCCATCGCGGGCGATCCCGCCAACCCCGCCTTGCTCTTCCTCCACGGCTTCCCCGAATCGCACCGCACCTGGCGCCACCAGATCGCCGAGTTCGCGCGCGACCATTATGTGATCGCGCCCGATCAGCGCGGCTTCGCGCGCTCGTCCAAGCCCGAGGGCGTGGGGAACTATTCCCCCGACAAACCCGTCGGCGACATGATCGCGCTCGCCGATCATCTCGGCCTCGGCAACTTCACCCTGATCGGCCATGACTGGGGCGGCGCGATCGCCTGGATGGGGGCGCTGCAGAATCCCGGCCGGGTCGCGCGGCTGATCATCCTCAACGCGCCGCACCCGCTCGTCTTCCAGCGCAGCATGTTCGACGGATCGGGCCAGCGCGAGGCGAGCCAGTATATCCGCGCCTTCCGCAATCCGGAGATCGACACCTTCATCGAACGGATTGGGATCGAAGGCTTTTTCGATACCACCTTCGTCCGCCACGCCGATCCCGCGCTGCTGGCGCCCGAAAAGGCGAACTATATCGACGAGTGGAGCCAGCCGGGCGCGATGACCGCGATGCTCAACTGGTACCGCGGCAGCAGCATCGTGGTGCCCGAAACCGGCGAGGAAACCGAAGCGCCCGCATGGGTGAACGGCCCCTTCCCGCCGGTGACGCAGCCCACGCTGGTGATCTGGGGCATGGGCGACAAGGCGCTGCTGCCGGTCCAGCTCGAGGGGCTCGACGCGCTCGTCCCCGATCTCACCGTGGTGAAGATCGAGGATGCCGGCCATTTCGTGCCGTGGGAGAAGCCCGACGCCGTCAACGCGGCGATGCGGGCTTGGCTTTCAGTCCGCGAAACCTAGTTGTTCCCCTGCGAGGGCAGGGGAACTGAAACGGTCAGACGGTCACGCGCGCCGCCGCGTCGAGGTATACGCCCTCCTCCCCCTCGCTCCGCCCGCCGGGCTGGACCCAGGCGGCGTGCGCATGCGCCGTCGCGACCACGTCCCATTCGCCATGCCCCGGCCAGCTCTTCACGCTGATCACCTGCTCGCCCAGCGCCCGGTCGGGCTCCATCGTCACCCAGGCGAGCGGGCGTTCGGCAGTGGCGCGTTCGCCCGCTTCGGCCATCGCGGCGCGGATGCGCTGCTGCGACTCGTCGGGCAGATATTGCCAGACGACCGAATGCATCAGCACCCGCGTCACCCCGGCCTCCTGCGGCTCGGCGAGGCGGGCCTCGACCCAGGGCGCGGCGTCCGACGCGACGAGATCGATGCCGCGCTCGCGGATCATCCCGATCGCGTTTTCGAGCCGCGCCAGCCGCTCGGGCTTTTCCGCCCAGACATAGGCCGCCAGCCGCGCCTCCACCGCGGGATCGGTGACGTCGAGCGGCTGGATGTCGCAGCCGCGCGCGGAGACGATCTCGATGGTCGGGATCGCAGGCGTATTGCCGCGCCATTCGGGCGCGATCTTCACCGGCGACTCCTCCGGCCCCAGCATCGCCCCGCCCAGATCGAAGCGGTAGCGGCCGATCAGCAGGTTGAGCCCGCCGCTCGATCCGATCTCGATGATCTCGATCCTGGGCCCGTGCCGCCGCGCGATTTCGAGCAGCCCGACGATCAGCGCGCCCGAACGGCCCGGCTCGTTGGTCTGGGGCGGCCCGACGAGCCAGGGCAGCAAAGCCGCGTCGTGGCGGACCAGCACCCGGTTGAGCGCCTCCGCCGAAACATTGCCCGCAAAGACCGAGGCCAGCTCGGTATCCGCCCCGGCTCGCACGAGCGCGTGCAGCCCGCCGATCAGCCGCAGCGGCAGCGCATCGCGCGTCGGCTCGCCGTCCCAGTCGAGCACCCGCGCGCCCGTCCGGCTCTCGCGGGTCAGCCCGTCGGCGATCGCGGCGCAGATGTCGGCATAGATCGGCGCGTCCATCTTGCGGCAGTAGAATTCCTGGATGCGAAACGCCCCGCGATTATTTTCCTCACTGGCCATACAGAATAACCTCCGCGCCGGTCTGTTGCGCCCGAGGCACCCCCCAAGTAAAGCCCCGCTCGCCATGCCGGAGCCGCTGATCCTCGCCGTGCCAAAGGGGCGCATTCTCGAAGAATGCCTGCCCGTGCTCGCGCATGTGGGAATCATCCCCGAACCGGCCTTCGCCGACGAGGGCAGCCGCGCGCTCCGCTTCAGGACCAACAGCCCCGCGATCGACCTGATCCGCGTCCGCGCGTTCGACGTCGCCACCTTCGTCGCGCATGGCGCCGCGCAGCTCGGCATCGTCGGATCCGACGTGCTCGCCGAGTTCGCCTATTCGGAGCTCTACGCCCCCGTCGATCTCGGCATCGGCCATTGCCGCCTGTCGGTCGCCGAGCCCGCCGACATGGCCGAGAAGGACGATCCGCGCGGCTGGAGCCATGTCCGCATCGCCACCAAATATCCGCACGTCACCCGCGCCCATTTCGAGCGGCGCGGGGTGCAGGCGGAGTGCATCAAGCTCAACGGCGCGATGGAGCTGGCGCCGGTGCTGGGGCTGGCGCCGCGGATCGTCGACCTCGTCTCCTCGGGCCGGACGCTCAAGGAAAATGGGCTGGTCGAGGTCGAGGTGATCGCCGAGGTCACCTCGCGCCTGATCGTCAACCGCGCGGCGTTCAAGACGCGCGCGGCCGAGGTCGTCCCGCTGGTCGACGCCTTCCGCAAGGCCGTCGCATGATCCGCCTTTCGACGACGGACGCGGATTTCGACGCCGCCTTCACCGCCTTGGTCAACGCCCGGCGCGAGGCCGATGACGATGTGGCGAAGAATGTCACCCACATCATCAAGCGCGTCCGCGACGAAGGCGACACCGCGATCCGCGAGCTGACCAAGCTTTTCGACAAGCACGACCTCGACGCGACCGGCTGGCGGATCGACCGCGCCGATTGCCTCGCGGCATGGGAAGGGCTCGAACCGCGCCTTCGCGACGCGCTCGAACTCGCCGCCGAACGCATCGCCGCCTATCATATCAAGCAGAAGCCCGAGGACAGCGACAGCATCGACGCCCAGGGCATCCGCCTCGGCGCGCGCTGGCGCCCGGTCGATGCGGCGGGAATTTATGTCCCCGGCGGCCGCGCGGCCTATCCCAGTTCGGTGCTCATGAACGCGCTCCCCGCCAGGGCCGCGGGGGTGGGCCGGCTGGTGATGGTCACGCCGACCCCCAATGGCGAAGTCAACCCGCTCGTCCTCGCCGCGGCGCATATCGCGGGGGTGGACGAGGTGTGGCGGATCGGCGGCGCGCAGGCGATCGCCGCGCTCGCCTATGGCACCGCGAGCATCGTGCCCGTCGATGTCGTCACCGGCCCCGGCAATGCCTGGGTCGCCGAAGCCAAGCGCCAGCTTTATGGCGTGGTGGGCATCGACATGGTCGCGGGGCCGAGCGAGATCGTCGTGGTGGCGGACGCGAACAACGACCCCGAATGGATCGCCGCCGACCTGCTCAGCCAGGCCGAGCACGACCCGACCAGCCAGTCGATCCTGTTCACCGACGATGCGGCCTTCGCGGACCGAGTGGCGGCGGTGGTCGACCGCCAGATCGGCGAACTCGCGACCGAAGCCACCGCCCGCGCCAGCTGGGACGCCAATGGCGCGATCATCGTCGTGGAGACGCTTGCCGAGGCACTTCCCCTCATCGACCGCCTCGCACCCGAGCATCTCGAGCTGGCCTGCGACGACGCCGAATCGCTGTTCGAGCGCGTCCACCATGCCGGCTCGGTGTTCCTCGGCCGCCATACCCCCGAGGCGATCGGCGACTATGTCGCGGGCCCCAACCACGTCCTCCCCACCGGCCGCCGCGCGCGTTTCGCCTCGGGCCTGTCGGTGCTCGACTATATGAAACGCACCTCGTTTCTCGGCATGGACGCCGCCGGCCTCGCCGCGATCGGCCCTGCCGCGGTCGCGCTCGCCGAGGCCGAGGGGCTGCCGGCGCATGCCAGGTCGGTCGCGATCCGTTTGAACACCTGACCCGGCGCCATCAAACTCAAATGCCGTCATGCTGAACGTGTTTCAGCATCCACCCCTCCACCGGCGACGTCTTCGCCCGCTTTGCCGTGGATCCTGAAACAAGTTCAGGATGACGGAACAGAAACGCCGGCGATGTACTCCGCGCCCGAACGGAGTAAGGGACACCGAATCATGCCCAGCCCCAAAGCCAAGACCCGTTCCAAGGCCCGCTCCGCCGCGCGGCTTGCCGCCGTGCAGGCGCTCTATCAGCGCGAGATGGAGGGGACGCCGATCCCGCAATTGCTCCACGAATTCCACCAGCACCGGCTGGGCGCGACGATCGAGGGTGTCGAATATACGCAAGCCGACGCCGATTTCTTCGACGATATCGTCAAGGGCGTCGATGCGCGCCGCGGCGAGATCGACCGGATCATCGCCTCGAAGCTATCGTCCGACTGGAGCATGGATCGGCTCGACAAGCCGATGCGCCAGATCTTGCGCGCGGGCACCTATGAGCTGCTCGCGCGCGCCGATATTCCCACGGGTGCCGCGATCAGCGAATATCTCGACGTCGCCGACGCCTTTTACGACCGCCGCGAAAAAGGCTTCGTCAACGGGCTGCTCGATGCGGTAGCGAAGGAAGTACGCGCCTGATTGGAAAGGGGAAAGGATGCGCTTGCTGATCACCGGACTGGCCGTCCTCACGCTCGCCGGATGCCAGGCCCCTCCCCCCGAACCCGCCGCCAACGACGCGCAGCCCAATGAGAGCGTGGTCGAGGACCAGCTCGAGAATGAGCAGGCGGATCAGGCGAAAGCGATCGAGAACGAAGCGGTCGGCGACAATGCCGATGTCGATAATGATTAGGGCCTGTACCCATAAGCCGCGTATGCCGGGACGGAGCGTATTTTGGCGCACAGGTAGGAGCAAGGAGAGAGCGATGGGTATCCATCGTGATCGACGCGCGACGCCGCTGTGCGCCAAAAGACGCCCGCCCCGAAGGGGTCGCCCGGAGAGGGGCGCTGGACTGCGTCAGGCCGCTTGCGCCTGGCACCGGCAGGCGACTGCGCGACCTTCCTTGCCAGCGCCCCTCTCCGGGCGATCACGGCACACGCGGCTTATGGGTACAGGCCCTAAGTGAACGAGGCGGCTCCTTTCTTATTCCTCCCCCGCTCGCAGAGCGGGGGAGGTGGCGCCCGCCGAAGGCGGGTGACGGAGGGGGCTCACCGTCACCGGCACGCCCCAAGGCAAATGGTGAAACCCCCTCCACCACCGCTTCGCGGCGGTCCCCCTCCCCCGCAGGTGCCCTGCGAGGGAGGAATATCATGAACGAGGCCGAATTCATCGCGGCGCTCCGCGCGCTCCCGCTCCATCTGGGCGCGCGGGGCCTGCTCGACGATGCGGCGGTGCTGCCGTTCGGGGACGAATGCCTGATCCTCACGCATGACATGATCGCGGAGGATGTGCATTTCCGCGGGGGCGACGACCGCGCCGATGTCGCGTGGAAGCTGGTCGCGGTGAACCTCTCCGATCTCGCCGCCAAGGGGGCCGAGCCGGTGGGGGTGCTGATCGGGGCGAGCCTGGCGCGATCGGCCAAGGCCTTCGTGACCGGGCTGCATGTCGCGCTTTCGCATTTCGATACCCCGCTGCTCGGCGGGGACACGATCGCGCCGCTCGACGGGGCGGGCGAGGTTTTCTCGTGCACCGCGCTCGGCCGCGCCACCCATGTGCCGGTGCCGTCGCGGTCCGGCGCGGAGCCGGGCGACGCGCTGTGGGTGACCGGTACGATCGGCGATGCGGGCGCGGGGCTCGCGATCGCGCGGGGGGCCGAGGGGCCGGCCATCCTGCTCGAACGCTATCTGCGCCCCACCCCGCGCCTTGCCGAGGGCCGCGCGCTCGCGCCTCATGTCCATGCGATGATGGACGTGTCCGACGGACTGCTGATCGATGCCTCGCGGATGGCGCAGGCGAGCGGGCTGGCGGTGGAGATCGACCTCGCTTTGGTTCCGCTCTCGCCGCATCTGAGCGATCCGCTCGCGGCCGCGACCGCCGGCGACGATTACGAACTGCTCTTCGCCGCACCCGCGGATTTCGAGCCGCCGGTGCCCGCGACGCGGATCGGCGGCTTCATGCCCGGCAGCGGGCTCAGCCTCACCGACAAGGGCCTACCGGTGCCGCTTCCGGCCCGGCTCGGCTATCTCCACGCACGATAGTCGCGGTTTCGCCGCAGCTTGCGCTCAGCGGTCGCGTCTTTATAGGGTCCCCCTTGATCGGGAATCCGCCTGTCCTGGCGTGAGGCCCGCAATAAGGTTCAGGGGAAGGACTTCAACCAGATGGAAATCGTCTACATCGCCCTTGCGTGCGGCGTGATCGCCGTACTCTATGGCATCTTCACCTCGATGCAGGTGCTCAAGGCACCCGCCGGCAACGAAAAGATGCAGGACATCGCCGCCGCCATCCAGGAAGGCGCGATGGCCTATCTCGCCCGGCAATACCGCACCATCGCCATTGTCGGCGCGATCGTCGCGGTCATCCTGTTCTTCACGCTCGGGACCGCGTCGACGATCTGCTTCCTGATCGGCGCCGTGCTTTCGGGCGTCGCCGGTTTCGTCGGCATGCACATTTCGGTGCGCGCAAATGTCCGCACCGCGGAGGCCGCACGCACCTCGCTGCAGGGCGGCCTGACGCTCGCCTTCCGCTCGGGCGCGATCACCGGCATGCTCGTCGCGGGCCTCGGCCTGCTCTCGATCGCCGGCATCTTCTGGTATCTGCTCTCGGTCAGCGGGCTCGATCTCGCCGATGAGGAAGGCCGCCGGCAGATCATCGCCGCGCTCACCGCGCTCGCCTTCGGCGCCTCGCTGATCTCGATCTTCGCGCGTCTGGGCGGCGGCATCTTCACCAAGGCCGCCGATGTCGGCGCCGATCTGGTCGGCAAGGTCGAAGCCGGCATCCCCGAGGACGATCCCCGCAACCCCGCCGTGATCGCCGACAATGTCGGCGACAATGTCGGCGACTGCGCGGGCATGGCCGCCGATCTGTTCGAGACCTATGTCGTCACGCTCGGCCTCACCATGGTCTCGATCGCGCTGCTGCTCAACGGCGTGGGCGGCGAGATGCTGCTCAAGCTGATGTCGCTCCCGCTGATCGTCGGCGGCGTGTGCATCATCACCTCGATCATCGGCACCTATATGGTCCGTCTCGGCTCCAGCCAGTCGATCATGGGGGCGCTCTACAAGGGCTTCTGGACCACCGCGATCCTCTCGGTCCCGGCCATCTATGTCGCCACCAGCTACGTGCTCACCGGCCAGTTCTTCGGCGATCTCGGTGCGGTGAAGATCGGCGAGATCGCGACCGACGCCGAGTTCGTCGCGGGTACCGCCGACGCGCTCACCGCCGGCTATACCGCCATGAGCCTGTTCTACTGCATGCTGATCGGCCTCGCGGTGACCGGCCTGCTGGTGTGGATCACCGAATATTACACCGGCACCAACTATCGCCCGGTCAGGTCGATCGCCAAGGCTTCGGAGACCGGCCATGGCACCAACGTCATCCAGGGCCTCGCGATCAGCCTCGAATCGACCGCGCTGCCGACCCTCGTGATCGTCGTCGCGGTGATCGCGACCTATCAGCTCGCCGGGATCATCGGCGTGGCGTTCGCCGCCACCTCGCTGCTCGCGCTCGCGGGCATGGTGGTGGCGCTCGACGCCTATGGCCCGGTCACCGACAATGCCGGCGGCATTGCCGAAATGGCCGGCCTTGACGACGAGGTCCGCCACCGCACCGACGCGCTCGACGCGGTCGGCAACACCACCAAGGCGGTGACCAAGGGCTATGCGATCGGCTCGGCCGCGCTCGCCGCGCTGGTGCTGTTCGGCGCCTACACCACCGATCTCGAGCACTATCAGACCCAGCTCGGGCTGACCGGCCCGGTCAACTTCTCGCTCAGCAATCCGTACATCATCGTCGGGCTGCTGCTGGGCGCGCTGCTGCCCTATCTGTTCGGCGCGTTCGGCATGACCGCGGTGGGCCGTGCGGCGGGTTCGGTCGTCGAGGACGTCCGCACCCAGTTCAAGGAGAATCCGGGCATCATGGCGGGCACCAGCCGCCCCAACTATGCCCGTACCGTGGACATCGTCACCAAGGCGGCGATCAAGGAGATGATCATACCCTCGCTGCTCCCGGTCGTCAGCCCGGTCGCAGTCTATTTCCTGATCGCCGCCGTCGCCGGCAAATCGGAAGGCTTCGCGGCGCTCGGCGCGATGCTGCTCGGCGTGATCGTCTCCGGCCTGTTCGTCGCCATCTCGATGACCTCGGGCGGCGGCGCGTGGGACAATGCCAAGAAATATATCGAGGACGGCAATTACGGCGGCAAGGGCAGCGAAGCCCATAAGGCCGCCGTGACCGGCGATACGGTGGGCGATCCCTACAAGGACACCGCGGGCCCGGCCGTGAACCCGATGATCAAGATCACCAATATCGTGGCGCTGCTGCTGCTCGCCGCGCTGGCGGCGCAAGCCGTGGGCTGATCCCCGAGTCGGTCTTGGGCGACGCAAGCGCCGCCGTTCCGCACCCGCGGGACGGCGGCGTTTTCGTTTCTTGATCGAATCGAATTGAGGAAATCCATGTAAAAGGGCCAGGCTACCGAAATAGCCTGGCCCGCGACCCGCAGGGTTTTCCCGCTGGGGATTTGGAGTCTTATTAAAGAATCATCCAAAATGGCGGAAGAGGGAAAAATACCCAAAATGGGGCAATCCACGCCTTCACCCAAGATACGGAAAACAGGGTAGTTTCGGATCGGGACAGCAAAAGCTGCAGCAAATGTTGGTTCCGCTTGATCAATAGCAACACTATCGCCTATTCTTGGCCACGGGATCGCAACAGGGGAACTGCGCACGTGCCCCGTTTGGAAGACGTCCACGCCTTCATCGAACAGGCGCGCGCCAGTGCGACGGCCGATGACCTGCGTCGCCTGATGGAGGCGGTGACGGTGGAAATGGGCTTCGAGACCTATTCGCTGTTCCAACACGTCCGCGACTGGGACTGGCAAAAGGCCCAGGCGCTGGCGATCTCCAACTATCCGATGGGCTGGCTCGAGGTTTTCTTCGCCGAGAATTTCAACCGCTTCGATCCGGTGATCCGCGCCGCCCGCCGCACCGCGCTCGGCTTTCAGTGGAGCGAGATTCCCCGGATGGTGCCGCTCACGCGCGCGCAGCTGCGCGTGCTCGAATGCGGCCGGCGCGAGGGCATCGCCGACGGCTTCACCGTCCCCGCCAACATCCCGGGCGAAGCCACCGGCTCGTGCAATTTCGCGGTGGGGCCGAACACGCCGCTTCCCATCCACAATCTGCCCATGGCGCATATGGTGGGCAGCTTCGCCTATGAGGCCGCGCGCCAGCTATGGCTGCGCCAGATCGGCATCGTCCGCCGCGCCGAGCCGGTCAAGCTCAGCCCGCGCCAGCGCGACTGCCTGGTGCTGGTCGCCCAGGGCAAGACCGATTGGGAGATCGCCACCGTGCTCGGGCTCAAGGAGAGCACGGTCAATGGCTATATCGACGAAGCCAAGGTATCGCTCGGCGTCACGCGGCGCTCGCAGATGGTAACCCGCGCGCTGTTCGACGGGCATCTTTGCCTCGCGGAAACGATGCAATAGGCTTTCGACCAACGCGCGCCGATGAAAGGGTGCCGCGAGCGCCGCCACACCCTTTTTCGCGCTGCTAAAACCCGAAAACATCCCGATTTTCCCAAAATCCCCCCTGTAATGGCGGGGTGCCAGGACTCGCCCCCGCGCGCATGGTGAAACCCGACCCAGCAAGAGGGAGGGACGCATGCTCCACGCGGTGCAAGGCCTTGATCATCCAGCCCATGAGCGGCTGATCGCGTCGATGTTCGCGGACCGCAAGCGCGTGTTCGTCGATCTGCTCAAATGGGATGTGCCGCACGACGCGGTTTCGGAGCGCGACGAGTTCGACGGCGCCCAGGCCGAATATCTGATCTTCGCGCAAGGCGACGATCATATCGCCTCGCTGCGCCTGCTGCGCACCGATCGGCCGCACCTGCTGGGCGCGGTCTTCTCCGATCTGGTCGAGGGCGACGTGCCCTCGGGCGAGGATATCCGCGAGATTTCGCGCTTCTGCATTTCGCCCCGCCACCGCGGCGAGATCCGCCTCCGGGCGCGGCGGCTGCTCGCGACCGCGCTCACCGAATATGCGCTGGTGAGCGGGCTCACCGCCTATACCGCGGTCGCGCATGTCAGCCGGATGAGCAATCTCTTCGCGACCGGCTGGCGGGTGAAGCCGCTCGGCCTGCCCGATCTCGGCGCCCAGCATCCCGCCGGCGCGCTGATGATCGAGATCGACACCGCCACCCCGCAGCTGCTGCGCCGTTCGGGCCGCTACGAGCACGAGACGCTGCACTTCGCCAACCCGATTCCGATCGCCGCATAACTCCGGTCGCCAAGGAGAGAAGAACGATGCTCGCATTCCCCAAACTCCAGCCCGAGGCGCCCAGCGCCGACGTGGCTGCGGCCTGCGCCGAGATGGCGAGGGAGGGCTATGTCATCCTGCGCGGCGTGGCCGATCGCGCGGTGATCGAGGCGCTCGATGCCGATTTCGCCGCGCCCTTCGCCGAGACGCCCTTCAGCCAGGGCGCCTTTTTCGGATCGCACACCAAGCGCTTCGGCCGGGCGCTGATCCGCTCGCAGCACAGCGCCACGCTGATCCAGAACCCCACCGTGCTCGGCATCGCCGAACAGATATTGGGGCCGCATGGCAACGGCATCCAGCTCAACCTGACCCAGGGCATCGCCGTCCATCCCGGCGCGCCGGCGCAGCTGCCGCACCGCGACGAGGATATGTGGCCGGGCCCCAAGGGCCAGATCGAATATATGGTCAACGTCATCTGGCCGTTCACGCGCTTCACGACGCAGACCGGCGCGACCCGGATCTGGCGCGGCAGCCATCTCGGCGACCGCGAGGCCTGGGTGCCCAACGAACGGTGCATCTCGGCCGAGATGGAGCCCGGCGACTGCGTCGTCTGGCTGGGCGCGACGCTGCACGGCCAGGGCGAGAATTCGAGCGACGAGATCCGCCGCGGCATGGCGGTCGCCTACTCCCAGGCCTGGCTCAAGCAGTATGAGAACCAGTATCTGGCCTATCCGCCCGAGATCGCGCGCACCTTCTCGAAGGAACTCGCCGAGCTGGTCGGTTACCGCCAGCTCCCGCCCAATCTCAATAATTTCGAAGCACGCTCGCCGATGACGCTGCTCGAAGACGGGGACGCAAACGCCACCGGCGCGGTCGACGCGCTTGTCGAATTCCAGGAGGTAGCTAGCCGCTATTATGCAGAACATGGCCACACACGCACCCGCTAAGCTGCGCCGCGTGCGCCGCGCCGGCCTTCAGGCCCCCTCGACCGCGCTCGAGATCGTCCGCAGCTTCCTCGCGGCGCCCGCCGCGGAGAATGACCCGCAGATGGTGTCCTCGACCCCGCTCGATCTCGGCAGCTTCGCGCGGCACCTCTATGACGAGCGGCGGATTCGCGACGGGGCGCTGGGCGCCGAGCTGTTCGCCGATCCGATGTGGGATCTGATGCTCGAACTCTATGCCTCGGCCGCGGACGGCGAGAAGGTGAGCGTCAGCCGCGCCTGCGCGGCTTCGCGCGCGCCCTCGTCGAGCGCGCTGCGCTACATCAAGGAGATGACTGCCAAGGGGCTGGTGGTGCGCGACGAATGCCGGAGCGATGCGCGCCGCGTCTATGTGCGGCTGTCGGACAAGGCCCGCAACGCCATGACCGACCTGCTCAACCGAATGATGCGGGATCGTCTGATGTTTGGTCTAGCCGGTCGATAGCCATGCAGACCAGGGCCGCGGGGTGATGCAGCTCCAGCCGGTCGAGATCGCGCACGCATTCGTGCAGCCGTGCCTTGAGGGCCTTCAGCGGTTCGCCGCCGGAGGCCCCGGTGCGCGCCTTGGTGTCTTCCTTCATTGCACGGCCTTTTCGGGAACGGGTATTTCAATGCGGTAACAGGATGCCGTCTTTCCCACGTCTTCGCCAACGAAACAATTTAGGCGTTTTCCGGATCGTTCCGGCAAGAGACAGTTAGCGATATTCCGGCCGCGAACCCGGGCTTGGCCATAGCCTGCGGCCCCACCTTCCCTTTTGCGTGATTGCGGAGTAAGGCACCGCGACTTTTTGCGAGCCTATGGGGTGTTTTTTGGCGAAAGAAGAGCTGCTTGAAATGCGCGGACAGGTTGTGGAGCTCCTCCCCAACGCCATGTTCCGCGTCCGGCTGGAGAATGATCACGAGATCCTCGGCCATACCGCCGGCAAGATGCGCAAGAACCGCATCCGCGTGCTGGTCGGCGACGAAGTGCTCGTCGAGCTGACGCCCTACGACCTGACCAAGGGCCGTATCACCTACCGCTTCAAATAAGGCGCGGGCCATCAGGCTCGTCCTCGCCTCCACCTCACCCCGCCGGCGCGACCTTCTCGCGCGGATCGGCGTCGTCCCTGCGCGAATCGACGCGCCGGACATCGACGAAGACCCGCTGCGGGGCGAACTCCCGCGCCCCTATGTGCTGCGCATCGCCACCGGCAAGGCGCATGCCGTGCCCCGCGCCGCGGACGAGATCGTGCTTGCGGGCGACACCACCATCGCGGTCGGCCGCCGCATCCTGGGCAAGCCCGAGGACGAGGCCGATCTGCGCCGGATGCTCGCGCTGCTGTCGGGGCGGCGACATCATTGCCTCTCTGCGGTCTGCCTGATCGGGCTGGACGGCAAGGCGCGAACGCGGCTCTCGGATACGGTCGTGACCTTCAAGCGGCTGACGCCCCAGGAAATCGACGCCTATGTCGCCAGCGGCGAGGGCATGGGCAAGGCCGGCGGCTATGCCATCCAGGGGCGCGCCGAAGGGTTCGTGCGCTTCCTTGCGGGCAGTCATTCGGGCGTGGTGGGGCTGCCGGTGTTCGAGACCCGGGCGATGCTGATGTCCGCAGGCTATCCGTTTGGCTGAGTGGCGCTACGAGGCCGGCATCGGCGAGGCCCGCGCGGCGCTTGTCGAAGACGGCGTCATCCTGAAGGCGCGGATCGAGCTTGAGGGGCTGCGCGTCGGCACCGTTGCCGAGGGCCGCCTCCGCGCGGACAAGCGCGTCGAACTGGGCGACGGCGATGTGCTGCTCGGCATGGTCCCAAGCGGGGTGAGCGAAGGCGCGCGGCTAAGCGTCGAGATCGTCCGCGAGGCGATCCCCGAGCCGGGCCGCACCAAGCTGCCCAAGGCCGTCGCCACCGACAAGCCGCTTGCGCAGGGCCCCGGCCTGCACGCCCGAATCACCGCGACCGGCCTGCCGGTCCGCATCGTCCGCGCGCATGAAGCCGACGCGCTCGAAGCCGCGGGCTGGTCCGAAACGCTGGAGGAGGCGGTGACCGGCGAAATCGCCTTCGCCGGCGGCATGCTGCTGATGTCGGTCACTCCCGCCATGACCCTGTTCGATGTCGATGGCGGCGGCACCCCCGAGGCGCTGGCGCTCGCCGCCGCGCCCGCGGTTGCCGCGGCAATCCTCCGCCACGGGATCGGCGGGTCGATCGGGGTGGACTTCCCGACCCTCGCCAATCGCGACGCGCGGCTCAAGGTCGCCGAGGCGATCGACGCCGCGCTGCCCCAGCCGTTCGAGCGGACCGCGGTCAATGGCTTCGGCTTCCTCCAGATCGTCCGCCGCCGTGCGCGCGCCTCGCTCCCCGAGCTGCTCCGCGCCGATCCGGCGGGGGCGGAAGCACGCGCTGCACTGAGGCGGATCGAGCGCCTTCCCCCGCCGCTCCCGGCTTCCCATATGCTGAGCGGACGGGTGCTCCGCGCGATCGCGGCGCATCCCGAATGGACCGAGGAGCTGGCGCGCCGGATGGGCGGGCCGGTGACGCTGAAGGAGCAGGCGAGGTGAACAAGCGAGCCGATTGTCCGGTGTGCGGCAAACCGACCGATCCGGCGCACAAGCCGTTTTGCGGCCGCGGCTGCAAGGATCGCGACTTGCTGCAATGGCTGGGCGAGGGCTATCGCGTCCCCGGCGAAAGCGTCGATCCCGAGGCGCAAAGCGGGCTGGACAGCGCCGGGGACCGCGACTAAGAGCCCCCTTCCGGCGCTCGCCGGAGCCATCCTCACCGGCCTTGCCGGTAGGGCCCGGGTAGCTCAGTTGGTAGAGCATGCGACTGAAAATCGCAGTGTCGGCGGTTCGACTCCGTCCCCGGGCACCATTCTTTTCAATCACTTAGTGAAATACGCACCCAGCGACTGAAACTGCTGGTGTAATTCCTGTGTAATCAGGGCTGAATTTTGCCGATTCTGGCGGGACCGGGTTAGCTCCGATATCGGGCAATGAGCTTCTTCCAATCATAGTCACTGGGGTCGGGCAGCTTAGGTCCCGTCGGCGTGTCGTGCGTCTTGTCGATCTGCGGCCTGATCTTCACGCGCCGGTTACAGCGGCAGAGCGAGCAATAGAAGCGCTTGCGCGCGCTCGGGATGTCGTCGGGCCAACGCTTGCGGTCGAAGAGATACCACATGCCTGCGCCGCTCATTACGCGCACATGTTTGCAGTCTGGGCAGGTCAGCCGGACGTGCCATTTGCGCAGGGCCAGGTCTGTGATGGTGCGCAGGGGCGGCCACTCGTCGGCAAGATTGTCGCCGCGCCTGTCCATCAGAACAGCGTCGGCTGCTCCACATGCCCGGCCAAAAACAGGGGCCGTGCCGTCTGCGCCGCCTCGACCGCGCGGCGGTAATGCTCAGTCCCGTATTTCTCGGCGTCCTCGAATTCCACCGGGGTCCATTCCTCGCTGGGATAGACGGCGTCGTATATGGCGCGCGCGGCGGCGCGCAGGCAGGGGTCATGCTGCATGTCAGTTTGTCCGTGATGCGACTCGAAGGACAGGATTGATAAATCCAACACGGTGTCCGCCACAAGATATTTGTTCTCTTTTCGTTCGCAAGGTACAAGCCGCCCATTACCCGAGTCGCACAGGTCGCAAATCGATGTCCCGGCTTCACTGTTTCATGGCTTCGCCCCGAGAACTCGCGCTGCCCTTCGCCGCTAACTGGCCGCAGGACATAGTAGTGCCAGAGCAGACCGTTGAAGGGCTCAAGGGCGCGGTCATTCTCAACACTGAACGCGGGCGATCATTGCGCGTCATGCGCTGGGGCTTCCCCCGGCCCGTGCGATCCAGAGATGACGGCCCGGACAAGATCGGCCTCGTTGCGGACCTGACCAATCCTATGTGGAGTGAGATGGTGGTCGAGCCGCGCTATCGCTGCATCATCCCCATCACGCATTTTGCGAACCCGGACGGGCCGTCCGGCGCGAAGACGCGGACATGGTTTTCTGTGAAGGGTCAGCCCGTCATGGCGTGGGCCGGATTCTGCCGGAACATGCCTGATCTCGGCCCGGTCTATGCTGGAATGACGATGGACGCGAACAGCGCCGTCATGCCGACCAATGACCGCATGCCCGTGCTGCTCGAACCCCAGGAGGTCGAACGTTGGTTCATGGGCTCGATCGAGGATGTGATTGAGTTTCAATTCCGTGCGCCGTTCGCGGCCAGCCGCATGATCATTGATGAAACCATTGACCGCTGGCGTGGCGAAGGTCTGCCGACCAACGCCCGCCAACAGGCCCTGCTCTAGGACCGGAACGACCGGAAATGGGTGGATTGCGGAAAGGCGGCCTTCAGATCAGAACCGTCGCTTGTGAAGCGATTGCAGGGTGACTTGCGACGGGGCCCAGGATACCTTCCCGATCATGAAGGCGAGAGGGCCATATGCCATATAAGTGCGGAAATTGCGGGATGGTCAACAGCAGTGCAAATTACAGCTGTAGCCGCGTTAACGCTTGCGGTTTCAAGACAGGTCGATTTAAATATCAAGTTGATGACTCAGAAGCTTACACGAAGAAGGACGAGGAGATTGCCAATGGTGCGATCACCGGCATCGTACTCTTCATCAGTTTCCTTGTTGCCTTATGTTTTAAGGGCTGGGTACAGGCGCCAATAATGTTTATCCCGCCGATTCTCGTTGCGATAATCCTTGCGAAACGATCGCGGTTTTGAGCTGAGATTGTTCACGTCCCTTAGCCAAGTGACGGCGGACGATGCCTAACGAACCGTCCGCTTCCGAGTAAGGCGATGGCTGTTTAGACGGCTGTTATCGGGTCGTTTCCGGTCGGGTTGCTTTTGGTGCGGCGCGATCGGCGAGCGAACGACCAAGATTGGGTGGGAAGCGGACGAAACCACGCCGCGTTACTGGGGACCCCAACCCCATGCGAACGAGCCGTGCTCGCCACTGCGGATTTCATCCGACAGCAACCGTGCAAAAGCATTGCCAATCTCGATCACACCCAGCTTTGCAGTAAGTTGCAATGGCGCGAGGCTCAGCGGCGACATATCCTCGCATCGCAGTGTATCGGGAAAGGCCTCGAAGTAGTCACCCTTATGGGCGAGCAGCCGCTCGACTGTCCGGATCACGAAGCTGCGGAGAACGCTCGCTCTCTCACTGTTTGGGACGTGCTCTTCCAGACCGGTATAGACGCAGCCCGCGCCTTGAGCGCCGTCATTCCATTCGGCTCGCAGGGTCTTGAGCCATTGCGGAGCATCTTCCGTTTCGTCAATCATTTGCCCCAGCGCCGCGAGCCAAATTTCCAACGGTCCATCCTTGACCCAGAATCCATAGGTTATTCCCAACCATGGAGACTGTTGGTCCTCTGGGATTTCCTGCCCTCGCCCAACCCACGAGCTTCCCACTACGTCTCTCCGGCGGATGCATGCGTCTCCGACTTGTGGGTATCGCTTCGCTGAAACGACCGCAACTGGGTCGGTAGCGGCCCGACCGCATTTGGCGCGATGCGATCAGGCGCGAGCGTCCGCAATTGGGTGGATAGGCGACAGGTCGCTTCCGGGAACAAGCGGGCTGAAAGCGGCCGTTGGTAACCGAACTGGCCTGTTAGAACGCAGCTTTTGAACTGGCAGGTGCCGACCTGACTTCCGCTCACGGACCCATTTCCGGCTGCCCAATTTGTGGCTCGGTGCCCGCGAACAGCCGACGGACATTCGCTAGATGACGCACCACGACGTAGGCCGCACCGATTATCGTCATCATTGAGAAGGCGATCGGCTGGTGAAGCGCCAGCATGAGCACGACCGCAACTATCGCAGCCACAATTGAGCTCAGCGAGACTATCCGCGACACCGCTAGAACGACGAGAAAGCAGATCGCTGTCCCTAGCCCGACTTGCCACGATACTGCCAGCAGCACGCCCAATCCGGTCGCTGCCGATTTCCCGCCGCTGAACCCGATGAAAATCGACCGGCTATGGCCCAGGATGGCCAGCAGCGCTGCGCCAAGGATGGCCCAAGGCAACCAGATGCTGATGTCGATGATCGCCGGCTTGGTGGCGGTTACCGCCGGTAGCGAGAGAAGGGAGCGAGCAAGGACGACAGAAGCAATGCCCTTGAGCAGATCGATCGACAGTGTAGCCAAGGCAGGCGCTGCTCCGAGCGTTCGCAGGACGTTCGTAGCGCCAATCGACTTGGAGCCGTGCTCCCGTATGTCGATCCCGTGGAGCTTACCCATCCAGTACCCCGTCGGGATCGAGCCAATCAAATATGCGATCACGCCGGCCAAGACGTTGCAGGCGATCCAAGCTGCCATCCGTAGTCCCCTTCTCGGCAATTGGCCTAGCACCAGGTCGGCTTTGAGTAGCAACATTCCAACCTCCGGACGACCGGCTCTGGGTCGAAAGCCGAACGACCGCTCTTTTCGCTGCGGCTCGTCCGGGCGATCTAGGGCTGGGCGGCGATCCGCGCTACGATACCCTGATGTGCAACCTCTACACGACCCGCAAAAGCCGCGAGGAAGTGGCGGCTTTTTTCCGCGCGAAGGATGACAGCTTCGGATCGAACGCGCCGGAAGAAGTCTATCCCGGCACGCCGGGCATGGTGGTGCGCGAGGCCGAAGGCGAGCGCATCCTTCAATCGATGGTCTGGGGCTTCCCGCTACGGCTCAAGACAATGAGTCCCACGGCCAAACCCAAGCCTGTCAACAACATCGCGGACCTGAACAAGGGCATGTGGATCGGTCTTGCCCGCAAGCCGGAATGGCGCTGCCTGATCCCGCTGACTCACTTCGCCGAGGCGGAAGGCGAAAAGGGCAGCAAGACCCGCACTTGGTTCAACGTGAAGGATCAGCCGATTTTCGCGTGGGCGGGCCTGTGGCGCGACAGCGCCGAATGGGGCCCGGTCTATTCAGGCGTGATGACCGATTGCAACGAGGCGATCCGCCCTGTGCATGACCGCATGCCCGTCCTGCTCCACCCGCACGAATACGATCAGTGGCTGCGTGGCAGCTTTGATGACATTATCGGGTTTCAGTCGCGCTGCTTCCCTGACGAGCTGATCGAAATGACCCGCACGAACGAGCCTTGGGTAAAGCGCCGCACCCCTGAGCAGCCTGCCCTTCTCTAGGGCTACTCCCGCCCGCCCGGCTTAGGCAGCAATTTCACCAATCCCCAAGCCAATGCGGCCTTCCAGCTTGTCCATCGCCGCATCGATATGTGCGCCGTTGGCGTGGGCGTAGCGCCCGACCATCGCGAGCGTCTTGTGGCCGCTAATCTTCTGCACGGTCGGCAGGTCAACGCCCGCCTGGACTAGGTGCGTGATCGCGGTGTGCCGGAAGGTGTGGCGAACGACCACATCGGGATCGAGCCCAGCCGCCTTCACAACGCGCCGATGCGCCTTGCGGATCGTGGCCAGCCGCCCGCTTTTGCTTGCGATCGAGGGGAAGAGCCATTCGGAGCCTTTGGGCAGCGCCTCAATATGGGCAGCGAGGAAGGTTGCCAGCTCGGTTGTGATCGGCTGGTCGCGTGCGCCCGCCTTGGCGTCCGGAATGAAGATGCGCTTGCGCTGCACGTCCACATGCTCGCGGGTCATGCTCAGGATTTCACTCATGCGCATCGACGTGGAGAGAGCTATCACCGTGAAGGGATAGATGTGCGGGCTCAGGTCGTGCCGCGCCTCTTCGATTACCCGCTGGCATTGCTCAGGGGTCAGATAGACGATCCGGCCCTTGTCCTCTTTGAAGCGCTCGATCTTTGGGCGATGCATGGTCCAGCCCCACTCGTTCGCCTTGCCGTACAGGTGCGACACGACCGCGAGTTCGCGGTTGATCGTCGCCTCGGCGGCACCGGCCGCAATGCGATGCTTCCGGTAGCGAGCGATATCGAAGCTGGAGACTTTGTTGAGTGGCGACGATCCAAAGAATGGGTTCAGGTGGATCGCTAACTGGCGTTCCTTCCGGTCTATGCACCTACCACCGGACTCGCGCAGCTTCGTGATGTAACGCGCGCCCGCATCCGCGAAGGACAGCGCGACTTTGCGCCCCTTAGGCAGCGCCAGCCGATCCTCGCGCGCGGCGGTGCGCGTCGTTTCGATGAATATCTCTGCCTGCGTCCGCGTGGTGCCGTCGCTTTCGCGCCCGATGACGCGGTGGATGCGCTGGCGATCGACCATGATGTTGATCGAATAGACGCCGTCGCCATTGCCCAGACGCTCGAACGTGATGCCCTGCTCGCTGATCTTGTGACCGGGCTTGAGCGCCTTAACATTGGCGCGGGTCAGCTTTTGGAACGTCGCCACGGGTCAACTCCTAGAAGGGGACGTCATCGCTGAGGTCGTCACCAAAGCCGCCGGAGCCGAAGCCCGGCCTGACGCGCTGCCATGTTGGAAGATCGTCCTTTGAACGCTGGCCCAAGGCGACACCCTTGAGCACATCCCAATGTTCGCGGAGTCGATCGGGGATCAGACTCGTCGGCAGCGTGTGCCATTTCCACGTGCCGTCTTTCGCATCGTAATGCCCGCGCCAAAGCGCTCCGTTCGACGTCACGAGTTTCCAGATCAATTGTTCGTCGTGGGTCATCAAATACCGCGCGCCAAACGCCAGCGCCGCGACACGATCCGCCTCGTCAACGTCCCACAAATCCCCGCTGAGGGAATCGATGTTGCGGAGGCCGTTGAAATCCTCTGTTCCCGGCACTTCCACGCTCTTGAGCGCATTTTCGATCGCCCATTCGATAAAGCTGCTCTTGGTGCGGCGCTGGGCGCGTGCCGCCAACTCGCAGAGATAGTTAAGCTTAGGGTCGAGCCGAACAGTTACGGTTTCCGACCGAGACAGCTTGCCACCGCCTTTTTGGCGAGCGCCGGTGATCGGGTCTTGGTCCGCCGATGCAATGATGGCCATGCGCGCATATCCCCGTGCCGTCAGTTCTATCGCGTTCTGTCTAAGCCACTTTGTGTTGTAATGCAATACAGGTGCTGATTAAGGGTTTGCCTCTTGAACAAAGAGGGTACTGCCATGCTGTCCGTTGAAGTCCGCACGTTCCCCGATGGGCGCATGGATCGGCCCAATGCCGCGCTTTACACCGGCTTCGCGGTCAAGACGCTGGCCATGCACGCGAGCCACGGGACCGGTCCCAAATTCCAGAAGATTGGCGGCCGCGTCTTCTACCGGCGTGAAGACCTTGACGCGTGGCTGAGCAGCTTCCCGGTGGTGTCCTCGACTGCTCAGGCGAACTCCCCCAAGAACGGCTAGGCGAGTGGCAGCGAAGCGCCTTAACTCGCGGCTTATCAAGCTGCATCACAGCTACGCGATCGAGGAAATCAGCCGGGCGCTGGGAGTCCACAAGAACACCGTTCGCGGATGGCGCACGCGGGGTCTGTTGCCGATCGACAGCTCCCGCCCGATCCTGTTTCAAGGTCGCGTCCTGCGCGAGTTTCTCGAACGCGAACGCAACGCCGCCAAGCGCCCCTGCCCTCCCGGTCATTTCTATTGCTTGCGGTGCCGCACGCCCCGGCCGCCCGCGTTCGGCATGGTGGATTACTCCGCCAGAAACGCGACCAGCGGCAATCTGAGCGCGCTTTGCGGCACCTGTGGCACCCTCATGCACCGACGCGCTTCGCTGGCCTCGCTCCCGGCGATTATGCCCGGAATCGACGTTCAGGTGACGCAGGCTCCGTCACGCATAGGTGAGTGCGCAGAAGCCCCCTCAAACTGTGACAAAGGCAGGAGCCGGTAGCCATGGCGAAACACTGTGCCGCGAACGAGCGGGTCAAGCGCCAATATTTCGAGTATCTGCGGGAGGCCCAGCGCCGCAACACTGCCTCTGTCGATCAGGCGGCGGCCGCGCTGAGCGGGTTCGAGGAATCGACCGGGCACAAGGATTTTAAGACATTCCATCGTGCCCAGGCCATCGCGTTCAAGAACCGGCTCAACAAGCAGGTATCGGCGCGCACCGGCCAGCCGCTGAGCCGCGCGACGGTTCATTCGACCCTGAGCGCGCTACGGTCTTTCTTCATCTGGCTGGCCGACAAGCCGGGATACAAATCGCGCTTCGGCTATTCGGAGGCTGATTTCTTCAACCTGCCCGAAAAGGATGTCCGCATTGCCCACGCGCGCCGCGAACGCCCAGCGCCGACACTTGAACAAATGCAACATGTCATTTCCGTCATGCCCGCCTCGACCGACTTGGAAATGCGCGACCGGGCTCTGGTTGCTTTCGCGCTTCTGACTGGTGCTCGCGATGGCGCGCTGGTTTCGCTGAAACTCAAGCATGTCGATCTCGCGGCCGGGCGCTTGGATCAGGACGCCCGCGATGTGAATACGAAATTCTCCAAGACCTTCTCCACTTGGTTCCTCCCCGTGGGCGGCAACGCGCTGGCGATCGTGACAGAGTGGATCAAGTATCTGCGTGTCACCTTGCTTTGGGGCGACAGCGATCCGCTGTTCCCGGCCACAAAGATCGGATTGGGACCGGAAGGCGGGTTCACCGCGATCGGACTGGAACGAGCAAATTGGAGCACATCCGAGCCGGTGCGTCGCATTTTCAGATCGGCATTTGAGGCGGCCGGGCTACCCTATTTCAATCCCCACACGGTGCGGACAACCCTCGCTCGGCTGGGGCAGCAGCTCTGCCGGACGCCCGAGGAATACAAGGCGTGGTCACAGAATCTCGGCCATGACGACGTGCTCACCACCTTCACAAGCTACGGAAGCGTACCCGGTTATCGCCAGGCGGAGTTGATCCGATCAATTAGCGCGGAGACGCCGGGTGTCTCTCTCGACGAACGCATCCGGCGGCTGGAACAACTCGTGCCAGCGCAGGCGGGACGGCCCCATTCGCTAGGCTGATCGCGTGTTCATCCGCCGCAATCGGATTGATCGCCCTTCGAGCGCTCCCTAGGGCTACCTGATCCACCGCCTCCCGCCCTGTCTTACGCGGATTGCGGTGTGTTAGGGGGGGAATTATGGCGAGGCTGACGCAGCAGGCACTGGAACGGCATCTGTGGGGTGCGGCGGACATCCTTCGCGGCACGGTCGATGCCGGGGACTACAAGCAATATATCTTTGGGCTGCTATTCTATAAGCGGCTCTGCGATGTCTGGGATGAGGAGTTCGAGAAGCTCCTTGCCGAGACCGGCGACCGCGATGAGGCGGCTGATCCCGATGAGCATCGCTTCCACATCCCGCGCGAACATCGCTGGGATGAAGTTCGCAAGCATGCGACGCAGATCGGGCAGCGGCTCAACAACGCGTTGGCGGCTATCGAAGACGCGAACCTCCGCCTGCGCGGTGTGTTCGGCGACGTCGATTTCGCCAATCAGGATCGCTTCTCCGATGCGCTGCTGGAGAAGCTCCTCGCGCATTTCGAGACCCATCGGCTGCGCAACAGCGATGTGCCCGCCGACATGCTCGGCGACGCCTATCTCTATCTCATCAAGATGTTCGCTGAGGGTGCGGGTAAGAAGGGCGGCGAGTTCTACACGCCGCGCTCCATCGTGCGGCTGATGGTCGAAATCCTCGAACCGCGTCCCGGCATGTCGATCTACGATCCGACCTGCGGATCGGCGGGCATGTTGCTGGAGGCGGTTCAGTATCTGAAGAATCGCGGCGAGGATGCCCGGAGCCTGTCGCTCTACGGGCAGGAGAAGAACTTCGCGACATGGGGCATCGCGGAGATCAACCTGTTCCTCCACAATGTCGATGACGCCTTCATCGCCAAGGGCGACACGATCCTCTCGCCCAAGCGATACGATCCCAAGGCGCGCGAGTTCGTCGAGGGTATCGGGGCCTATGATAGGGTGCTCGCCAACCCGCCCTTCTCGGAGAAGGTATGGGGCTATGAGGTGTGGCAGAACGGCGATCCGTTCGGACGCGATGTCTACGGCTGCCCGCCCAAGGGCTATGGCGACCTCGCCTTCGTCCAGCACATGCTGGTAAGCCTGAAGGATGATGGGATGCTCGCGGTGGTGGTGCCGCATGGCGTGTTGTTCCGGGGCGGGGCCGAGGGGCGCATCCGGGAGGGCATGCTGGCCGCCGATGTGATCGAGGCGGTCGTCGGCCTCGCGCCCAACCTGTTCTACGGAGCGGGCATCCCTGCGGCGATCTTGGTATGCCGCAAGAAGAAGCCGCAGGAGCGGCGGGGCAAGGTGTTGATCGTCAACGGCGATGCGACCTATCAGCCGGGCAAGGCGCAGAACTTCCTGACCGACGATCATATCCATACGCTGGCCGAGGCCGTCCACGGCTTTGCCGACATCGACAAGCTGGCCCGCGTGGTGCCGGTGGAGGAGATCGCCGCCAATGGCCACAACCTTAACATCAGCCGCTATGTTCAGACCGGAGCCGACGCCGAGCCGGTCGATGTCGTGGCGGAGGTTGCCAAACTGCAAGACCTGATCGCCAAACGCAACGAGGCGGAGACGGTGATGTTCGACCACCTACGAAGGCTCGGCTATGTTGAGTGAGGTGTCGCACGGTTGGCCGCTTGTTACACTCGCCTCTCTTGCGAGAGTGAAGCGCGGCGCATCGCCCCGCCCCATCCAAGACCCCAAGTGGTTTTCAGACCAAGGGCATGGCTGGGTCCGCATCAGCGACGTCACAGCATCAGATCGCGTGCTTCTGAGGACCACCCAATACCTCTCCGACATCGGTCGGGCTGCATCGGTAGAGATTGTTCCCGGTGATCTCATCATGAGCATCTGTGCGACTATCGGACGTCCGCTTTTTTCGGGCATCCATGCTTGCATTCACGACGGCTTCGTTGCGTTCAAGGAAATCGACAGGTCGCGGTTAGACCCTGATTATCTCTACTTCTTTCTGCAAGGGCAAACCCAACATTTTGAAGCACAAAGCCAGCCCGGCACACAGCGCAACCTCAACTCCTCGCTGGTCGCGACAACTGAAATACCGCTCCCACCTATCGACGAGCAGCGGCGGATCGCCGAGGTGCTGCGGTCGGTGGATGAGGCGATAGAAGCCGCAGACGCCTTAGCTCAGCAAGCGCAGACCCTGTGGCACAGCCTAACAGAGAGCTTAATCTGGCAACTCCAAACGGACAGCCCGGCGAGCGTCCGACCGCTAGGTAATGCCGTCTGGGCTTCGGATTATGGCGTCAATGCTCCGCTCGGCAACGAACCAATCGGATACGCGGTGCTGCGGATGGGCAACTTGCAAGACGGCTGGATTGACCGAACCGATCTCAAATGGGGCGAGATCGCCGACCGAGAGGCGCACGCCCTTGCGCTTGAGGTGGGAGACATCCTCTTTAATCGCACCAACAGCCGGGACTTAGTGGGCAAGGTTGCGTTGGTTCGCGAACCAACCAACGACCTCTATGCAAGTTACATTGTCCGGCTGCGCATCAACCGGGACGTTGCTGATCCGCACTACCTATTCGCCGTTATGCATTCCCGCCGCGCACAGGCGCAGTTCAAGTCTATCGCTACACCCGGCGTAAGCCAATCGAACATCAACCCGACCAACCTCAAAAAGCAACTGATCCCTTTGCCATCATTGTCCGAACAGCAGGAAATCTCAGCGCAGTTACAGGCGGTAGAAGGCGCACGCCGATCCGCGCTTAAGGAACTCGCAGCCGTGCGGCGTATCAAAGCCGACCTCATTTCCGACCTCCTCTCCGGTCGCGTGCGAGTCCCAGCGTGAGCGAATACCGCCTCGCCGAGAAGCCAGCGCTCGATGTGCTGGAGGCGCTAGGATATCAGCCGCTCCGCCCTGACGCGGCCTTGGCGATGCGGATGGAAGAGAACCGCGTCATCCTCAAGCCCGTGCTGGTCGAGGCCCTGCGCGCACTCAACGGCATCGACGCGGAGGACGCCGAGGCAGTCTACAATGACCTTGCCACGCTTTCCGACAACGAGGAGTGGCAGCGTAAGCTGCGCGGCGGCTATTCGCGCCGGATCACGGGCGAGAAGCAGGATCGCTCCATCGCGCTGATCGACTTCAAGCACCCAGCCAACAACCACCTTCACGTCGTTCGCCAATTCCGGGTCGCCGCCCAACGTCCGCGCATCGCCGACATCGTGCTGTTCGTGAACGGCATTCCGCTGGTGGTGATCGAAGCGAAGTCGCCGCTGAAGGCTACTGCCAAGGCCGAGGAGGCGTTCGAGCAGATCAAGCAGTATGAGCGCGACGTGCCACGCCTGTTCGCGTCCAACGCTCTCAACATCGTCACTGATGGTATCACCACGCTCTACGGCGCGACGGGCGCGCCCTCGCAATTCTATGCGCCGTGGCCTGACGCATGGCCGCGCAAGCGCGCCGACTTCGCCGACGATCTCGCCAAGGATTTGTGGTGCCTGTGCGAGCCGTCCCGGCTGCTCGACCTGCTCGCGCACTTCATCGTGTTCGAAACCGACCCGGAGACGGGGCAGAAGATCAAGAAGGTCTGCCGCTATCAGCAGTTCCGCGCGGTCAACAAGGCGGTGCAGCGCGTTGCGGAGGGCGCGCACCGCAAGGGCCTGATCTGGCACACGCAGGGCTCAGGCAAGAGCCTGACGATGGTGTTCCTCGCGCTCAAGCTGAAGACCCATTTGACTCTCGACGCGCCGACGCTCGCCAATCCGAACATCCTCGTGCTGACCGACCGGATCGACCTCGACGATCAGATCAGCAGGACGTTCGTCGCCTGTGGACTTCCCAACCCCGTCCAATGCGGTTCGGTCGCCGCCTTGCGTGGCGCGGTGAAGCGGGGCGGCAACGGTCAAATCCTGCTCTCGACGATCTTCAAGTTCTCCGGATCGAGGGAGCCGATCCCCAATTCAGAGAATTGGATCGTGCTAGTGGACGAGTGCCATCGGACTCAGGAGAAAGACCTCGGAGCCTATCTTCAGGCAACCCTGCCCGACGCGCATTTCTATGGCTTCACGGGTACGCCGATCAAATCGACTGACAAGGACACCTACGCCCGGTTCAGCGTCGAGGGCGAAGGGTATCTCGACAAATACGGGATCGACGACGCGGTGCGCGACGGCACGACCGTTCCGATCCTCTATGAGGGCCGGAAAGCCGATTGGGCGATCAATGAGGCGGAGATCGACATCCTGTTCGACCGCTGGTTCGTCGATCTGCCAGACGAGAAGCGTGAGGAACTGAAGCGCAAAGGCCTGACCGTCGCCACGCTGGCGAAGCACCCGGAGCGCATCCGGCTGATCGCCTTGGATATCTGGGAGCACTTCAAGCAGGTCTGTCAGCCTGACGGCTTCAAGGCGCAGATCGTGGTCGTGGATCGTGAAGCGGTGATCCGATACCGCGCCGCATTGGCGCATGTCATCGCCGCCGATTTGGAGCAAGGCGGGCTGGACGCCGACACCGCCCGCACGAACGCCGACGCGATGATCGCGTGCGTCTATTCCAAGAGCCAAGAGGACAATAAGCCCTCGGAGGACCCGGACATCGCCGCGATACGTGCCGAACTGGAGAAGCACTATCTCGACGGCGACGCCGAGAAGAAGACGAAGGCAGCGTTCAAGCTGTTCGGCCATCAGCCGAGCTTCTTGATCGTGTGCGACAAGCTGCTGACCGGGTTCGACGCGCCCATCGAGCATGTAATGTATCTCGACAAGCCACTCAGGGAGCACGGCCTGTTGCAAGCCATCGCGCGGACCAACCGCACCTGCGTGATCAAGCGGCCGGACGGCGGCGAAGTCACCAAGCCGCATGGCCGCATCGTCGATTACATCGGCGTCACCAGCCACCTGGACGAGGCGCTACATTCCTATCGCTCCGAGGACGTCGAGAACGCGCTGCGCGACATAGCCATCCTGAGGAACGACCTCAAGGAAGCCCATGCCCGCTACCGCGCGCAGAAGCGGGCGATGAAGTTGGAGGGACTGGACGAAAAGACGGCCGCCTATGCGCTGCGCGAGATCGTCGGCAACGACCGCGAGGACGACTGGTTCGACCTCCAGCGGCTCGCGCGCATTTTCATCAAGGTCTATGGCGACCTGTCGCCCGATCCCGCGATCCTCGACTTCACGACGGAAGCGAAATGGGCCGCCGCGTTCCTCCGGCTCGCAACGCAGGTGATCGCCAAGGATGAAAGCCTCGATCACCGCAGCTATTCCGGCAAGATCAGGGACATGCTGGAGCAGCACGTCCATGTGACCGGGCTTTCCACCACGATCCGGCTGCGCAGCATCACCGATCCCGAGTTCGCCGACGACTTCGACACGGAGGAAAAATCTGAAGCCGAGTTGCAGGAAGCGTTCGTGCGCAAATCCGCCGAGCTTCGCCGCGTCACGCGCGAACTGGTGGACCGGAACCCGGCGCAATATGGCCGCTTCTCCGAGCGCGTGCTGGAGATCATCCGCCGCTTCGAGGCCGGACAGATCGCCGCCGCCGAAGGGTTGCGCGAGTTCGAGGGGCTGACCGGCGACATAGAAACCGAGCAAGGCGCGCACGCCGAACTTGGCATGGACGAGAACGCCTTTTCGATCCTGCGCATCATGGAAACCATCGTGTCCGAGAACGATCACGCGGCGTTGCAGGGCGCGGCCATCGCCATCGGCGCGGTCTATGCGCAGGCGAAGGGAAGCCAGCCCGCGTTCACCCACATGCCGGAATATCTGCGCAGCCTTCGCCAGCAGGTCCGGCGCATCCTCGCGGAGCACGACATCGGCGAGACCAAGGCTATCCGGGATGCCGTCGAGGAGTTCGCCATCAGCGCCTACGGGGACCGGCAGTGACGCACGCGCTGCGCATTGGGCGGACGGCGATCCCCTACGAGCTGCGCCGCTCGGCAACCGCATCCGAGCGCCGGATTACCGTTACGCCCGGCCACGTCGAAGTGCTGGCGCTCACCACCGACAACGAAGGCGACATCGCGGGCTTTTTGGATCGCAAGCGCCAGTGGCTGTTCGACACCGTGCGCGAGATGCAGCGGATTACGGCGACGCGCCACGCTGTTCCCCGGTTCATGACCGGCTCGAAGATACCCTATCGGGGCCGCAACATGCCGCTCACCGTTCGACGCAGCGACGCCGAACGGGTTGAGATTGCCTATCGCAACGGCTTCATCGTCGATCTGCCCGCATGGGCGGGCCGGGACACGGACCGGCTTGTTGCGAGCGAACTCAAGCTGTGGCTGAAGCAGCGCGCCCGGCGCGACGTGAAAGAAATCGCCGAAACCTACAGTAGCCGCTTCGATCTGATACCTCGCTCCGTCCGAGTTGCCGACTTCGCCACCGGCTGGGGCTCATGCGGCCCCGAGGGCACCATATTGATCAACTGGCACCTGATCTTTGCGCCGAGAAAGGTGCTTGAGTACGTTGTGCTGCACGAACTTGCACACCTCCGGCACCGCTCCCACGATCGGCAATTTTGGCGGCTCGTTGCCGAGCTGGTACCCGACTACGAGTCCGCGAAATCGTGGTTGGACAGGCATCAGTCGATGTTGTCGGGGGATTTTCTCAAGGGAACAAAGTGCGACCGCACGCCGGTGTAATTCCTGTGTAAAACTGTCCGGATTACACCGGCTTTCCCGAGAACAATTGCGAACCGCAGCCGCGATCGGGCCGCCCTATCGTCTTGAAAACAGAGCTTGATAGAATGACCCGGAACGCGCCAGATTTGCCGCAAAGGAAACTGAAAATCGCAGTGTCGGCGGTTCGACTCCGTCCCCGGGCACCACTTTCCCCACATCGACCGAGACGCCCCAGACCTTGCCATTCCGTGCGAGAATAACGCCGACTTCTCCGAGACTTATCTTAGGGCCAGATCTTCGGTTGGGGCGCAGAGACCGATTTCGCTAAGATTTGGGGCGCTCGGTAGGCCCTTATCTCAGGGCGGTACAAAAGTGGCCCCGATATTCTCCTGCCCAACGGCAGTACTTGGGCCGTTAGCGGACTGGCAGATTTCGTGTTCACACAGTCGCAAGCGGATGTCGGACAATGCGGGTCTACTAGGCGCCGATCGTTGGCCCACATCAATTCAGCTGGTGCACCTCGCGGATAGCAACTTCGGGAAACAGCTGCGCTGCGGTCACGGCAGCCCGCGCGGCGGCGACATCGGGCACGAACAGGACGACCGCAAGGTCCTTTACGGCGCGCGAACAGCAGACGTAGAATAGTCGCCGCGTGCGATCGAGCACCGACTCCTCGCCCGCCGCGATCCGCGCGTCGTCATTATCGGACAGCGGCGTAAACCCGAGATATTTGCCGTAGGAATAGAGATTGTAGGCGGCTTCCTCATCGTCGAGCACCACGAGCACGCGCTCGAACTGCGCGCCCTTCACGCCGTGATGCGTGGCGAAGGGCGACTCTTCCAGCATGTAGCGGCGATGCGCCCAAAGCTCGCCGACGCCGCAGGCGAGGAACGCGGCGACATTGGCATAGCCCGATGACCCGTCATCGGCAGGCTCGGCCACGAAGTGCGCGGCGAAGCGATCGTCGAGCCTAATAAGTTCGGTATCGCGGACATGCTGCAAAACCTGCCGGACCGTCGATTGCGAACCGTCGGCAAGCATGTTGCGTAAGGTAAGGACCGCCTGCTGGAGAGCCGCGAGCACCGGCGCGACCGGCTGGCCGCGCAGCCGATCGACTTGAAGACGCGGACTCTCGGCGCGCAGGATCGACATGATCGTGAACTGGTCGTCGTAGCGGGCGGCAATGGCCATCGGCAGCAGATGCTGGGCAAATGGGCGCAGCGGCCAAGCCGTCCCGTCGGCAATGCCGTCGCTCATGCTCTGCGGTGCGCTATCGTTGAGGGCCGCGTAGAGATTGGCAAATCCGAGCCGCCTCGCCGCCATGCGGTGGACCAGCACGAGCAGGCGCACATCACCGTCGCGCAAGTCGCTCAGCCAGGCTTGGTCATCGGTCTGTTCGGCAAGCCATGCGCGGACCGCGGCTAGCCGCTCGGAGCGCTGGTTATCTGCGGGCAGAATGAAAATGTTGGCGGTGCCTTCAACCGCCTGTTCGACATCGTCGATGACGACGGTTCGGCCCCGGATCTGCGCCAGCCCATCGCCGGGCGCGCGGATAGCATTGATCACGCCAAGCACCGAGGTCGGACAGCGAAAATTTTCGGGCTTGGTGATGTCGGCCCAACCTTCGTTCAGCGCGATCGCCCCAGCCCCGGCACCATAGATCTTCTGCATCGGATCGCCGAAGAACCCGACGCACAGCGGCTCCTCACCGGCGATCTGGCGCAGCGCCTCGATAACCGCCGGCTGGGTATCCTGGCTCTCGTCGACGAAGATGTAGGGAAAGCGGCGGGCCACGATCCGGCGCAGCAGCGGGCAAGCGGCGACGCAAGCCGGCGTCAGCCGCAAAATGTCGTCATGCCCGAGAATGCCTTCGGCATAGCGACTGCCGGTCTCATAGGTGAAGTTCTCGACGTGTCCGATCGCCTCGCGCTCGACTTCGAGATCGGCAATCTCCTGCTCGAGGCGGACCCTAGTCGCGGCCCGCGTGCCGGGCCGCGCATGCCGCTCCTGCCGCTCGCCGATCTTCTCGTCGATCCGCGCGACGACCCACGCCGCAATGTCGGTCTGGAACGGGCGGATGATCGACCACAGGAAGCTGTGGATCGTCGAGACATGGAACAGCGGGGATACGCCGACATCGTGCGAGATTTCGGCGACCGCGACTTCGGTGAATGTGATGCAGGCGATCTGTTGCCCGGCGCGCCGCAGCGCTGGCCCGCGCGTTTCGCCGAGATGCGCCAGCGCCTTGATCAGCGACGTCGTCTTGCCCGAGCCGGCACCCGCAACCATCACGAACGAGCGCGCTTCCCCCAGACAGTCACGGACCTCGAGGTCGGCTGGCGTGTCAGGGCTGCCAATACGACTGGTCATGCGGCGATCACGGGGTTGGTCGCATTGCCAAGGCCCGCGTCCCCGCCGCCACCTCCGTCTCCGTCTCCACCCTCTCCGTTCGCGAGCTCATTCTCAAGCCAGCGCAGACCATTGGCGATATACGCCGGGACCGTCCACTGCGCCGGATTCTCGGCAAGCAATGCCAGCGCGAAGTCGGTCTTCTTAAAGCTCTTGGCCTGTACCCGTCTGTGAATGCGCCGCGCCAGTTCGGCCAGATCCTTGTCGCCCGACTTCGGAATTCGCAGTTGCAGAGATTTGCGTGAGACATCCTGGCACCAGACGAGGTTCTCGAGGGCAAAGGCTTCTTCGAGCGTCCGCCCGGCGAGCGCCAAGGTTTCCTCGCCCCAGGTCACATTGGTACGGCCCTGATAGGCGACGCGCACCAGCGCCTCTTTGTCATTCGACCTAGGCTGTGTGCAGTCGTCGTCGGTCGCGGCCCATAGCGCATCGACGGTGCCGCACCGGGGCAGCCATTGTAGCAGGGTCTGGTTGGACGTCGTCGCGCCCGGATGGCCTGCGATGCACACTTTGCCGGGTTTCCCGGCAGCACCAGGCGCCGGCTCGGCTTCGTCTTCTTCCTCGTCGTCGTCTTCTTCTTCCGCCTCTTCCTCGGCATCGGCTTCGACCGGAACATCGCCTTCATCCAGAGCGGGCGCCGCCATTGGCTCGTCCCCGCCAGCTCCGACGGCCTCACCGATTTCGGCCTCCTCCCCAGGGTCAGGCAATGGCGCGGGAAAGACGCTATCGAGATCGGTGATGACCAGCGCCGTCAGCCCCAGAAACTCGATCAGCGCCTTGAAGCGATAGCCAAAGGCACCGCCGATCTCGAGCACGGTCAGATAGGTCGATTGCAGCCGCGGCGCGGCGTTCGCGATCATCTGCGGCAACAGCAGCCGCTCGACATTGCCTTCCACCAGCACCGTCGCGTCGGCGAAGAACAGGTCGCAATGGGTCAGCCGGAGATAGCGTTCTAGAAACGTCCGAATGTTCGGGTCGGTGTCGTCATAGAAGTTCGACAGGTTGAGCACATCGGAAGTCGATACGGCTTCGGATCGGCTGCGCCGGAAATAGCGGATGGGCCGGAAACCGCGTTCGTAGAGGATATGGGTGGAGTGGGTCGTGACGACCACCTGGCTAGTGTAGTGGACCCGATCCTCCTCGCCGAGCTTGAGGATATCCATCACCTTGCGGATAAATGCCTGCTGGAGCTGGGCATGGAGATGCGCTTCGGGCTCCTCGATGAAGATGAGATGTACCGGCGGGCGATTGTCCTCGATACCCAGCCACTGCGCTTGGATGTCGAGCAGCTCAACGACCATAAAGATGAGATTCTTGAACCCAAGCCCGTTGTAATTGTCGGGCAGCGTCGGCGGTTCGGCCGCTCCATCGTCGGGACCGAGCGCATAATGGACGCGCGCGCCGTCGCGGCTGCTCATAATCGATTCTGGGTCGAGCGCGGAGCGGATCATCAGCCGCGGATTGGCGAGGCCGGGATAGCCAAGCTGGGCGAGGCTGAGCAGCGTAGGCGCGAAGACGCGTTCGAGATGCTCGTTGAGCAGCACTTCGGACTCTGCCAGTGCGCGAAGCGCAGCAAGATCCTCGCCGCGTTGCTCGAGGTTGCGATCATAGAAGCGGCTGAGCACCCGTGACAGATTTTCGGCGCGTGCGCTGCCGGGCAGGTCGGACAAATGCCGCTGGGCATGGAGAAAGTCTATGCGCAGCAGGCCTTCGAGTATCTTGGCGCCGGTCCGGTCGCGCCCGGTCAGCTGTTTGGCCTGATAGCCTTCCTCGGCAACCATGGCGGCATCGAACCGCCTCGGATCGAGCACAAAGTGGCTGAGCGCGTATTCGTCGTTGAGCTTGTCGCGCAGATACTCCTGCAGGTTGCGCGGCGAGGGATCGAAGGCGAGCTCTTCGCCTGCCGGCGGCGCCATGGCATCGAGCGCACGCTGGCGCGCCTCGGCATAGCGCGCCCGCGTCGCTTCGGGGTCGACGGGTGCAAAGACGACGCGCATACCGACCAGAGCACCTTCCCAGGCAAGGCTCGGTAGCAGATCGACGACGCGGTGAATGTCGTCGGCGCCGATTTCCAGCCAGATATCGATCTCGATCGACGGCAGTGCGGTGCCTGCCTCGCCCTCGCCAAAGGCTACGATCTGCGGCCATTGGTCGGCGCTAAAATCATGGACGCTGAACTTGCCCCGGCCGGTGAACAGCTGAAGCGCATGGCCGACGGAAGTCTTGCCGCTGTTGTTGGCACCTACAAAAATCGAAATGTCGGACGCGAGGTCGATCACGACATTGCTCAGTCGCCGAAAATTTCGGATAGACAGCTTCTTTAGGTGCATCTTGCCTCCCCGTGCAGATCGAAGCCAAGCGCTCCTCCGCGGCGACGATCAAGAGGGAGGGACTAACCCGAATTTACGAAACAAACGAGTGTTCAGTGCAGCCACCGGCCGCCGAACGAACGGCTTCCTTTGAATGTCTCTTGATCGGGTGGACCGACCGAATTAAGGGCACGTTGCGGACGCCACAGCCATTAGGCGATCATCTTACCCCTCCCGTCGCGCAGCGTGATCGCTGCTATCCCCGAGCAAAACAATTCTTATCGAACGAAGTAACGCCGCCCGGATTCGGCTCCGCCAAGTCGCGATTGCTATGATCGCGGTGACGACCACACTGAGTTGCGTCTCGTGTCAGGGCAGCTTCACCTCGTTCAGAAAGGTTCGCATCGCCTTCCTGAACTGGAATAGGCAGGCAAACCCGATTTCCAGGCGATCCCCTACGTTGGGGGGCGAGCTAACGAAACCGCTGACCAGATCAATGGACCGTTGATTCCATTTTCCGCCGGCGTGACACAACACGTTGCGTGCAGCGATGAGCTCGAAGCAGCCATGTTTCGCCCAGTTGTACTTTGGGTCGAGATGGGTCGCCAGCTTCTGGACCTTGGAAGTGGGAAAGTCCCCCGCAGCCTCCCCGCGAACAGCTAGAATGTCGTCCATCATGCCATCCATGATCACAACCAGATCCTGAATCAGCATTTGAATGACCTGGCGCACAATGAACTCGAAATGCTTATTAGGATCGCGTCGGGCCTTGACCCTCTTGGTGCCCATGGGCTGCGTAGCGAGGCTGGAGCTGTACGACCAACCTGCGGGAAGCCAGCTATCGGCCTCCTTGATACGAGTGGGGAGACTCTCGAGATCGCCGAATTGCTGTTCCTTGGCCAAGCTCAACGATTGGATCAGGGCGTAGAGCGTACTCGTCCACACGTTCACTCGGTCCCAGTTCATATCGACCCTCCACCATTGGTGTCGCGAAAACCACGATTGATATCCGGCCCTGCGGGTGCCGCGCCGGCTGGAGCCGAGGGCGACGCAAAACGTCAACTAACGTCCGCTTTCAGGATCTGCCTACAACAGACGGGACGACCGAATTGGGGCGAATAGCAGTCATCCAAAGCGGTCAGCGCCCCGATGGTCGAGCGCGACATTCGCAGCGACAGCCAATTTCGCGATCGCCTCGCCGGCTTCGAGAACAAGCTGGATACGGTGTGCCGCACCTCGTGAAGAGTTTGAAATCAGAGCCACTGGCGCAGCGTCCTCCATGATTGAACCGGCGAGCGTAAGCAGGCGCTCAACAATGTCATCCTGGTCGTCCATGCCCACACGAAGGACGACCTGGCGTGGGAAGTCGATACGCAGCTTTGGGCCAAGTGCGGAATTGGTCAGTGCGGCGAAACAGCTAGATTAGAACTCCATCACTCTCCGCTGCTCACCCCACGCCAATGGCAGCGTAGCCCATCGCATAAGCTTCGTCCGGGTAAGGCCCTCAGGCTGTCGGCCCTCGACGATCGCGGCGACAATATCGGGCGCGAGAAACCCGATCCTGAGCAAATCAGCAGCGTGCTCGCGACTATAACCGATCTCCGCTGCCAGCGTCTCAAACTCGGTCGCGTTGTTTGACGCCAGCATGTCGCGGGCCGCCATTGCCTGTGCGACCAGCTTGATCAACGCAGGATTGCGGCGGGTCGCAGCACCAGTGTCGACTGGTGGAATAACGAGCCGGAGCTGCTTCCCCGAGCGAACACACGCGATCGGAATCGAGATCTCGTACACTTCGTCGCCGAACAATTCATCAATCGCACCAAATTTGCAGCGCACGGACATGGAGTCGGTTCCAAGCTCAATCCGCTCAGTGCAGTCCACGAGAAGCTGCCGCTGCTCACGCGGCGTACCGGTACGGAGACGTTCGATGGCCACGCGTGCAGCAATCCCCACCCGCTCAATGTCTGTCGCTGCGGGGGTGGCGGACGCGAGGATATTCCGCTCGGCCCTAGCCAGCTCATTGGCAAACGAAGCGCTTATTCGCTGCTCGATATCAGAAGCACTGACCCGCCATGGTGGCTCATCATCCCTGATCTGGGATGTATAATAGCGATAGCGGCGCCCCTGCTTGTTGGTGTGGCGGGGCGACATCCGGCGACCGTGCCCATCCCAAAGAAGTCCCGCGAGCAAGCTCGGGTCTGGCGCTCCCTGCCCCAAGACTCGCTCCACCCTTCCCTTTGCCAGTTGCTCAGCGGCGGATGCAAAGATTTCGGTTTCAACGATCCCATCATGCTGTCCGGGATAGACGCGGCCTTTGTGCGCTACTTCACCGATATAGGTTCGGTTCTGCAGCATCTGATATAGCGCCCCGCGGCCGATGAGCTTCCCGCCGCGCGTAATGCCGTTGCGGCCGGTCCAGCGTTTGCTGGTCACGCCATTGGCATCGAGATCAATGATGAGAGCAGCCCCTGATCCCAGCTCGACATATCGCTGGAAGATGTAGCGGACGGTTTCCGCCTCGGCCTCATTCACGACCAGCCGGCGCTCGACGATATCGTAGCCAAGCGGCGGGTTGCCGCCCATCCACATGCCCTTGGCCTTTGATGCCGCGACCTTGTCGCGGATACGTTCGCTGGTCACTTCCCGCTCGAACTGCGCGAACGACAACAACACATTGAGCGTGAGCCGCCCCATGCTCGTGGTAGTGTTGAACGCCTGCGTGACCGACACGAAGCTGGCCTTCTTTTCGTCGAGGATCTCCACGATCTTTGCGAAATCCGCGAGGCTGCGGGTGAGCCGATCGACCTTGTAGACGACAATCACATCGACCTGCCCCGCCGCAATATCGGCGAGGAGGCGCCTCAATCCGGGGCGCTCCATATTGCCGCCGGAAAACCCTCCATCTTCATAGATGCCGGGCACCTGAATCCAGCCCTCGTGCCGCTGGCTCAAAATATAGGCGGCGCATGCCTCACGCTGCGCATCGAGGCTGTTGAAATCCTGGTCCAGCCCCTCCTCGGTTGATTTGCGAGTGTAGATGGCGCAGCGGGTCGGCCCGCTGGCAGCCTCGCGCGGATCACGCATCAGCCGATCCACGCTTCAGGCCGAAGAAGCGCGGGCCGGACCAGTGCGCGCCCGTTATATCTCGCGCGATCTGCGACAGCGATAAATAGCGACGGTCCCGATATTGGTAGCCGCTCTCGAGGACCAAGACATGATGGCTGGCCCCGCCCCACTCCCGCACCAGGCGCGTGCCTGGTTTGATGCGCCCGTCATGGACATTGATGCTGACCGTGCCACTGCGCTCATACTGACGCTTTAACCGCCGAAGCTCGCGCGCGACGGATGTCGGCAGCCCGCCATGCACCCGTTCCTGAAGACGCCAGGCAATGCCGCGGCGGAGAAGATCGCCGGTCAAGGGGGGTGCGGGAGCGCGATATACGCGCTCCCATTCGGCTCGGAGTTCCGCGGCTCGCATCGTCGCCAGCGCGGCGAGCCGGTTCCCAAGGTTTGCGGACATTACGCCTGCGTCCCAATCTGGTAGCAGGTGACGTCGCCGCGCTTGGACTTGGCGATCGTATGGCCCTTCTTCCGTAGGCCAGTCAGCGCGGCGCGCGTGGTGTGCGGCAGCCAGCCGGTGGCCTCAATCAGGTCGCCGAGTGTCGCGCCGTGCTCGCGGCGGAGAAGCTCGAGGACCAGCGCCGCCTTGGTAAGGCGAGCCGGTTGCTGCTGCGTCGGCACGACAGGCGTATTGGACTCCGGCCCCGGCTCACCAATGCCGATCGCCGAGAGTCCCGCGGGCGTCACGAATATGCCGTAGTGGATATCACCGTCGGCCCGCCATGCACAGATGGCGGTCGTCTCCCTCTCTTCGACCATCCCCTGCTTCAGTAGCGACAAGACGGATTTCGCAATCGCCGATGCCGGCGCAGTCAGGGTGTTTGGATAGGGATAGACACTGCCGCCATCGCGCTTCGATGCGTTGGAGAGCAGGACGGTCTGGGTATCGCTCAGCTGAGTCATGGCGGGTTCCTTCGTGCGAGCAGCTCAATTGCTGCTCCCACCACCCACAGCCCGGTCAGTTCGCCTGCCGGGCGGCGGCCTCGTCACGGCCCCGACTCACACGAACACCAATGCTCCGTTCGGGAACGAAGTCGAGTTCGATCACTCACCTAACGTCATTAGAGCGGCTGTCGCCGAACACGGGCGCCTTCTTCCGCGACCATGCGCCAAAAATGCACTCTACCGAATCCGGAACGCAAGTTCCGATTTTCGGAACCTGGGTTCCGGATTCGGCGGGTTCTGGGCCCGTCGCGGATTGGCGGGCTTTAAGGCACCGTCCGCGAAAGCGGACGTTACAAGCTAGGGCACTTCACGCGCCTCGCACAGCATCGCCCGAACCTTGTACAGCCGCTCTTCGAGCTCGAGCCAGGAGCGCCCCGGCACCCGAGGTCCGGCCAGAAACTCTTCGAGCAGCGCCACCTCGCGGACGAGGTCATGATGTTGGCGGCACAGCCGCGCGGCGAGTATCCAGTCCCACGGCGCACGGTCACGCCGCGCCTTTTCGAGCAACCCCGCCAGCTCCGCCTCGGGCACAGTTCCTTTCTTGCGAGCGCGGGGCGGCGCCACCGGACGCCGTGGCACAGGCCGCTCGCCCGCCACGATCGCAGCGGCCTCAGCGCGACGCTTCAGGACCGCGTGGTTGAGCGTTACGCTGTCGGGATAGCGCGCAAACCAAGCATCGACCGCATCGACGAGTTCGGGGAAGCGGCCAAGTTTTCGCAAGACTAGCGTCAGGCGATCGAGAGGCGCAATCTCGCCAAATTGCGGCCGGCCGACTTCGCGCTGGAGATCGGCGACAAGCCCGCTCTCATATTCCATGCCGGTGTATTCGTGAACGCGCTCGATCGCCTCGCGGTAGCGCGTCACCGCGCCTTCCGGATCGCTTTGCTCGAGCGGTCGAGTCTCAGAGACGAAACTCCTTGTCGCGTCGCGCGTCGCGTGAAAGCGGTCGAGCGCGGCATAGTCGAACTGGCGGCCCGGATTGATCCAGTTGACCAGCTGCTCGCCGTGCCTCGCAATCAGCTCCCCTTCGATTTCCAGCGCTTCCTCTTCATCGAGGTCCTCGGCGAGGATCGCGATCTCATAGCTGTCACCGCAGCGGGTCCGCACGAAATGCCGCCACAGATCGTCGCGATCGAGCGACCAGGCGCGGCGCCCCGTGCCCTTGCCGATATAGAAGGGCGTGCCATCCGCGCTGCGATGCGCGTAGACGTAACAGCGTGCCGGCACCCGGCGCTCGCCGAGTTGCCGGAATTGACCCTGCGCTTCGCCGTTGTTCGACATCGCTCCCCCTGCCACCAGCGTCGCCAATTGCCTGCCGGAGTCAACCTCGGTGCGGCGGGAGTCGGTCCGGCGCCCTTGCCTGGAGCCGAACCTGCGGCGACAATCGGGAATGGAACCGATCGGCCGCGCCATCGAATTCGAATTGAAACCCGGCGCCGCCTACGTCGGAGTTGCCTGCAAGAGCTGTGGCGCACCCGTCGCGATCGCGATCCTCGAAGGCGGGGTCAAGCTGTCGTCGCCTCTCCTAGGCACCTGTTTTCAAATCGCTTGTGGAGATGCGGCCTGTCTAGCTGAGCACAATTACGGACAAGCAGATATTTGCCCGTTCCGATGGCCGGGAAGGAAATAAGCGCGACCGGCTGCAGCGGTCGAGCCCCGGCGATTAAGTGCAGATTAGCGACGGTGGCCATCCGGTCGAACTGCTCGCCGATGCGATCCGCCTCATAAGGGAAGACCGTCTTCATCCGCCGTACCGTGCCGGTCGCGATCCGAGCGAGATTGGTGAGCGTCGCTTCGGAGAACACGTCGTGCTTGCCCGGCAGCGACGCAATGGCAGGGCCCGCACTCGATGCCCCGGCGAGCGCGCCCGGGCCGTCCCGCCATGATCGCCGGACGTGCCACGCAACCAGATCGGCGGCCTGGAGCGCGACCTCATCCCTGTCGTCGGCGTGACGGGGGTTCTCCGGCAGGAAAGCGGCGAGCGCGGGTTCCATCCCTTTCCTGAAGGCGGGATAGGACTCGGCCAGCGACTTCTCATTGTCGAGGTCGCGGTCGAACACGAATTCAGCGCTCTCGCCCAGATCCTGCTCGCGGCAGAGCTTGAAGGCTGTAGCGATCGCGAAATGGAACATCATCTGGTACGGACGATCCATCCACCGCATCATCTTGCCTGCATAGACGCGGGCATAGTCTTCGTGTCGCACGACCACCGCCAGCGTTGCGGTGGCATGGGTGCGGAGCACCTCGCCTAGCGCCGCGACCTTCGTATCGCGTTCCGCAGGAGGCACCCCCTGAAAGGCGCCGCGACGGGCGTTGGCTTCCGCCATCTTGAAATATGGGATCGCCGGAGCCTCCGCGAGCACCGCATTCCAGGCCTGCTCGAACGCCACCACGCGGTCCGTGGCAATGCCCATTCCGCCGAGCACGAAGACCGGCGGGTCATTCCTCCCGCTATCGTCGATGTAGAACCGCAGCGTCATCGGCAGGCATTGACTCCAGCAGGCCCTCTGTAGAACAAATATTGAACAGAATGCGAGTCGCTTGTTCATCGAAGGTAACGGCGCGGGCTGAGGGGCCTTGGCATGCAACGCACGATCGAAATTGCCGATTTTGAGCTGCCGCGCGGCGCAGTCACGATTCACACGCTCATGGCCATGGACCAGGCGGCATGGGAGCATCTGCGCGGCGAGATCAATTTCCGGCGCGCACGCCAGCCGGATCGACCGCTGGCCAGGTGCCGCTTGTGTGGCGGCGCGGTCTATATCAGGGCGCAGACGACGCGCAGCGGCAACGTACCGATGTTCGCGCATTATACCGATGCCACAGCCGGCGATTGCCCTTGGTACCAAGGAGCCAACCTCGTGCCCGACAATGCGCGCGCCGCGCAATATCAGGGCCATCAGGAATGCGCACTGCACCGCTGGATGTGCGACACGATCGCCAACCTTCTTGAGCAGGATCCGCGCTGCGCTAAGGTGACCGTCGATCGCTATCTGAAGCCGGCGATCGAGGATCGCGGGCGCTATCCCGATGTCTATGCCGAGATTGAAGGCGTCGGCCGCTTTGCATTCGAGGTTCAGCTTTCGAAGCCGTTCGCCTTCGAGATCGCCGCGCGGCACCAGCATTATCAGGCTGAGGGCGTATCGCTGATTTGGGTGTTTCGCGGACTCGACGCGGAGCTGCCGCAGGGCTTTCGCGACGTGATCTCTTTCCAACGCGGCAACGCGTTTTTGTTCGATGAGGCTGCGTTTAATGCCTCGATCCAAGCGGGAGGCCTGACGCTATCGGCATGGCTGGAAGGCGCGAACGGCTGGCTCAAACCGCGGTTCGCCCGGCTTGACGATCTCGACCGCGGCACCGGCCGCTCGGTATTTCTCGAGGACCGACGCACGCCAGGGCTGATCGAACATTGCCGCGCGGCGCGTGAGATATGGCGGCCATTGCTCAGGACCGGAGCGCCGTTCGACTTCGCGAACCCCGCAACCCTGGAGAAATTCGCGCCCGCCTGGGCCTCGATCCGTTCGCATGTCCCGGCGCTCAGTGCGTGGAAGGATGCCTATTGGTACGAGACCGAGATGCGTGGCGTCCCGCATTTCCTCGAAATCGCCGCGATCCTGTTCTCAATCGCTCGCACGGCCATCGATGGCGAGGACCGGGTCTATGTCAGCCGGTACAACAAGGAGGGGGCCCTGGTCGCGATGCTCAACGCGCGGCTCTCCGGCTTTACTTTCATGCCCTATGCCGCGTTGTTCGAAGCCATGCTCACGGGCACACGCGCGCACGATTATCTGGAACGCACATCGCTTCGGACGGCGCTCCGCAAGGCGCGAGGCAAGGTGAAGCAGGTTGGGCCGGAGCATGCGATCTGGACGGCAGCGGCGCGGCTATTCCCCGAAGTCTACAACGGCATGCTGCGCGCCGAGCTTGCCGACCTTCGCGCGCTGCCAACTTGGGCCGCACCCGGCACGGCCATCAATCGAGAAGCGGCCTGAGCCATGACAAGCCTCTTGCGCGCGCGTGGTTCGACATCGGAAATGGCGCGCCCAGCCGCCCGTCTCAAAATCGCGAGGTTTCCCGTGCGAAAACGCAAGCCCCTTCTTTCGGATGAACGCATGGCGGAGGTGTGGGATATTCGCTCGCTGGAGCATGCCGAAGGCGAGCTGCGCGATTTCGACAAACTGGTCTCGTCGGCGGTTAGCCGCTGCCTGGCAGAGGACAAGGGCAATCGGGTCGAGATCGCCAACCGGCTGTCCGTAATCCTCGGCGAGCGTATAACGGTGATGATGCTCGACTCCTATTCGAGCGAAGCGCGACGTGAACACCACATCTCCGCATCGCGCTTTCTCGCGCTGCTCGCCGTCACGCGGCGCTTCGATATTCTGGACGCGGTGCTCCGCGAAGTAGGCGGAAAAGCGCTCGACCGCGCCGACGCTCGTATATTCAAGCTCGGGCAGCGTTACATCGCCAGCATCAATGCCGAGCGGGACCTGCGCGATACGGTTGATGGGATTTTGCAGGAGCCAACCTGAGCCAGCGCGACCATTCCAGCTGAGGTGCCGCTCCACGAAGGTGCGCGGATCTAGAGGGTCGCCCTGATGGAGCGCCATCAAAGCTCTATTCGGTGCTTGGGAAGAATGGAGTGCCGTTCACTGAAACGCGCGAGCTGCTTGTACCGGACTGGTCTGTCTCAGGGCTCAGACTGGACAATTTCCGTCACTATGGTGGGACACCAAGCTCTAAATCACCTAATTGCGATAGCACGTAAGTATTTGATTATAAACGAAACATTTTCTAATTTTCTTAACGCTCAAAAACGAGAGGGCGAGATAGAGAAGGCTTTATAAATAGAGTAGTGTGACAGGAGGAGGCGCCCATGCCGGAAACTGTTGCACAGGCACTGAAACGGGTCGGCCCCTGCCTCACTTCCGATCTCATTCGGGAGTTCGTCGCGGCGGGAATGGCAGAGCCTGCAGCGCGGAAAAAGATTGCCCGCGCCCAATCGGAATATACGCGACTGGCCGGGCTGCGCTTCGCTAAGAATGCGCGCTTCATCTATCTAGACTCGCAATTCGGTGGCCCCAAATTTTGGGAAGCGCTCGAACGCGCATTTTATTCCGCGGGGAAATCATACTGGACCGCGATTATCGGGATGAAGGCGCGGGGCGGTCTTTGCCTCAAAGAAAATTTCCCGATTGTGAGCGGCGCGCCGCAAGCACGGAAAGGCCAGATGTCGCCGGAACGGATTCTCGAACGCCTGACGAGCATACAGTTTCTCAAGGTGGCCCCGAACGACGAAGGCAAACCTCCGCTGGTTGCGATAGTCCCCTATGGCTACCACACTAAAACAGAAGCCGAATTCAACGCCGTGATGTTGGCCGAATTCGTTACTCTTCAAGCCGTCAAAGAATGGGCTCGGCGCTTTGGGCTGGGCAGTTTCAACAAATTCGCGATGCGTGGCGACGACGAACTGCCGTTGGTATCGGGCATTGCCTGGGACATGGCTGCCCCGTCCTACGTTCGCCCGTTAATGCGGGTAATCGGCGGTAAAGCCAAGCCAGGCTTCTTCGTGTGCGACATTAATTTGGTCGATGTGATCACCAAAGATTACGTCGAAGCCTTCGTGCGGAAGCACGACATGGCTTCCGCCCCGATGAACGTCGCTCCGATCATGCCCGCCCTCGTCGGGCAGGTATTTGCGGAGGATGCGTTCTCGCTCGCCAAGCAAAAGGGAATTCTCGCCCTCACGACAGAGAATATGTTCGGGTCCGATGTCGCCCGCGCCTTGCGGGAGCTGATCGCTCTACTGTGCGATTTAGGTGCGCGCGCGGCCGTTGATCCGTCCAAGATTGAAACCGTGATCAACGCCCTGACCAAGATCGAGGGTTCGGCGGGTAACGTGCGCGGCGCGCTATTCGAGGTGGTGATCGGCAGCCTCGTGAAGGATGTCGACGACGGCTATCTGAAGATCGGGGAAAAGCGCTTCGATGCTGAAACGGGCCGCAAAGCCGAAATCGATGTTCAGCTCGACCGAGGACAGGAACACGGTGTGCTGGTGGTCGAATGTAAGGCCAAGATTCCTGGCGCGCGCGTCAGCTTAGAGGAGGTACAGAAATGGCATGGCGACCGCGTGCCGCTCATTTACAAAATTCTGTCGAGTGACGGGGCTTACACCGATAAGCATTTCCGGTTCGAAATATGGTCGAATGGCCCTTTCAATGATGATGCAGTGGCCTGGCTTAGCGGGCAGACGTTGGATTTCGGGGTTTTCTCCATGGGCTGGCGGGACGGCGAGGCTGTTAAAGAATACGCCGACAAAGCGAAGCAGCCGGCGTTGCGAAAGATATTGCGCGAGCATTATTTCCAGCACCCGCTCTCACGGGTAGCGCGGCAATTACGCGAGGAATCGAAAAAGCCAGAGTCAAAGCTGCTGGAGCAAGGGAATTTGCTTTAGCGACTTCCGCGCCGCGTTAGCGAATAATCCGCATGCACTGGATGATTTTGGGAATGTTCAGCAGATCGCGGAATGGCCGGAAATAGGGCGCCAAGCTGCCGTTCGGCGGCCGGGACGATAACGGAGGTTATGTTTGACGCGTCAATGGCCGCTTTTTTTGGCCGATTACTGACCGTCCGGTTTTAAGTTCGATCGCAAATACCACGCGGCTCACAACAACACGCATTCCGACAAGAGACCGTCAGTGAGCACACGACGCCCGATTTCCTGCAAGTGCATGTGATGAGTGAAGAATAGGACCTGGGTGGAGTTGGCGAGTTCGGTCAACACCCGCAGGCCCGCTTCGGCGCGTTCGTCGTCGAAATTGACGAATAGATCGTCGGCCAGGAACGGCATACGGACCCCCGACGCAATCGATTGCTCCACAGCCGCGAGCCGAAGCGCGAGGAAAAGTTGATCGGTGGTACCTTCGCTCATCCCGTCGATCGGCACCAGCGCTTCACGATCCGCGCGCAGACCGAGTAGCCGGGGCGTCGCCGTTTCGTAATCAACCTTGAGCTCGACAAAGCGCCCCAGCGTCAGGGTGCTGAACAGCGCGCTGGCGCGGGCAAGCAGGGGATCCTGCCGGCGTTCGCGGTAGCGGTCCATCGTCCAGCGCAGCATCAGCGATTGCGCGCGCTTCAGAATGTAGATTTCGACCTGGGCGGCCATCTCCGCGCGCGCGGCCTCGGCATCGGCAAGCGCGTCAGCCGCTCCCTGCGGGCGATCGTCGAGCTCGGCGAAAATGCGGCGCGCCTCTCCCAGGCTGTTGGCAGCGGTGGTAATCTGGTCGGTAAGCGTAGCGAGCTCCTGATCGATCGCCTGGGCACGATTCGCGTTCTCGTCCGGATCACAGGCTTCCCAGGCCGTGACCAGATCGGCCAGGGCGTAGGCGTCGCCCTCGGCGACAATCTCGCGTTCGGCGCCCTCGATTCCTGCGCGCATATCGCGCCTTTCGCGGGAATTATCGAGCAATGCGGAGAGACCAGCGGCCGCATCCAGTCCGACGCGCTCCAGAAACGGCGCGAGCGTGGCGGTCGCGGTGTCGCATGCGTGATTGGCGGTATCGACATCGGCCCCGCGCCGATCCAGCTCGACGGCGAGATCGGCCATGGTCTGCGCGACGGAGCGCGCTGCATCAAGGCGCGTGCGGAGCTTGTCGAGCGTCCGCGATGGGTCGGCTTCGGGCGTAATCCCGGCCTGGCCCGCAAGCGCGATCAGGTCCGCATCGAATCGCTCCTGATCGGCGACGATACCCGCTATGCGCTGGGTGTGGGCGCGTATCGCATCGAGGTCGGCGCGCAATTCGTCGATCAGCGCCAGCCGCCCTTCGATATCGTCGATGGCAAGTACCAGGTCGAGTGCGGTCTGTTGTACGTCCCATTCGGACCGCGCACCTTCGACCGCGCGTCGGTCCTGCACGAACTGGCGTTCGAGGCGCGCGATCTCTTCGTCATAGCCCGCAAGCCGGGTGCGCTTCTCAGTGAACGCCCGTTCGAGAGTTTCGCCCTTCGCTCGCTCGACTTCGGCGACAGCGAGCGCCGCGGCGAGACCATCCACGTTGGCGGAGGCAATACCGACAGCCGTCGCCAGTGCCGCCATCGCGTCGGCGCGACGTTCCCGGTTGCGAGCCGCCAGCAGCCGCGCGTCCGTTGCGGCGGCGTGCAGATCCAGCGCAGTCTTGCGATAAGCGAACCAGCCGCGCAGCTGCATCGGATCGAGCGCCGGCAAGGCTATGGCCTCGAGGCGGGCGCGCCATTCCTCGTGCAGTGTTTCGAGGGCGGCGCGCATATCCCCTGCTCGCTTGGCGGCCTGATCGCGTTGCAGCGCGAGCGCCGCGACGTGCTCGTCGAGCGCTGCGAGCCGGGCGGAGGCCTGAGCAGTGCCATAGCGACGGTCCGCCACCTGGTCGGCGGCGGCAAGGGCCGCTTCAAAGTGTCCGGCGGCCGATGCCGGATCGGGCAGGCGCTCCCGATCCCGCAGATGGGCGTCGATATCCTGCCAAAGCGCGCCCCGCACCGTCCGGGCCTCGGTGACCTCCTCGGCCGACACGGCTTCGCCGGTTGCGGCGAGGCGGGCACGCTCGGCTTCCGATCTCGCGAGCTCCTCGTCCAGCCGTCCCTGTTCTGTGATCTCCTTTTCCAGGGAATTGGCGAGCCGTAACCGGGCCTCGTGCGCCACCTGGATCTCCGGCTCATCGATCTGATAGAGCCGCGCCAACGCGTCGGCATCACCGGCCCAGGGTGCGAGCTGAGCCATCGCGGTCGCCGCTTCGGCTTCGGCGCGATCGGCCGCGGTGTCGCCGGCGGCACAGCGCTCGTCGAAATCGTCGCCCAGGCTCCGCGCCACGGCGATCGCCGCGCGCAACGCGTCGAGCCCCTCGGCAAGGACCGCGTCTGCCAGCTCCTCCCGCAAGGGGGTCGCGCGAGCGGTGACGTCGGCCAGCGCCTGCTCGCGCGTGCGAAGACCTGTCGTCGCTTCGGCGTGGCGCGACGCGATCCCGCGCAAGCTGGTCACCACCAGCCGGGACGGGATGTTCTCGCCGGCGCCAAGCTCGACGCGAAGTATGGCGGCGCGTTCCTCCTTGCCTTGCAGTTCGATCTCTAGCCGAGTGCGGTCGATGGTCGCTTTGGTCATCTCCCCGCGACGCTCGATCAATGCCTCGATCTGCTCCGAGAGCTCGGTGATCGCGTCCGCGCTGAGCGCCGCGAGCCGCTCGGCTGCCTCCTTGTGAAGCCTTTCGGCGGTGGCGCGTTCCGAGGTCGCCGTGGCGAGGGCCGTGAGCGCGGCTTCGGCCTGCGCTTCCTCGCGTTGCAGGAACTCGATCACCTCGCCCCGTTCGGCGAGCGCAGCCAGCAGCGATGCGCGCTGCCGCATTGCCGCGCTGATCCGGCGCAGCCGTTCCACGATACGGCGCTCGGCGGTGAGCGTGGCCTGGCGCTGAGTCAGGACGCCCAGCTCATCCTCTCGCCGGGCCACGTTGGCGCGTGCGTCCGCCCATTCCTTGGGTCGAAGTTGCGTATCGCGCTGCGTCTTCATGCTCTCATCGAACTGGCGTTCGGCGATCGTGAAGCTTCGCCGCGCCGCGGCGCGCCTGCCCCAGATCGCATCGGCCTCCTCATCGATCGCGGCCTGGACCCTAGCGATCCCGGTCAGGCCCGAGCCCGCGGCGAACAATGCCTGGCCGAGATCGTCGTTCGCCTTGACCATCGCCTCTCCGCCGCGGCGCAGGCCGGCCTGATCGAGGCTGAAGCCCGAAGCGAAGGTATCGCGGTTGAGGCCGTGGAGCATCGCGCTCAGCAGGCCTTCGTCGATCGGCTGATCCTGCGCATCGATCAGGCTTAGCTCGCGCGTTTTGCGCCGTCGGAAGGCGAGCCGCTGCCCTCCCTCCTCGATAACGGCGCCGATCCGCATCAGCGGATATTCGAAGCGGAAATTATACGGGCTCCGCGCATGGATGCCGAAGAGAAGATCGGACACCGCCGCGAGCGTCGTGGATTTGCCGGCTTCGTTCGGGCCGTAGATGATGTGAAAATCGGGCGGTCCCGCGCGCAGCGACAGGCGCGAATCCTCGAAACGGCCATAGCGCTCCAGGCTAAGTTCGGCGAAGCGCATCAGTCCGTGGCTCCCGAGAGGCGCGCGCCGAGCGCGGCACCCGCAGTCGCGAGCAACGCAGGCCAGTCGCCCTGCGCCACCACTCGGGCAAGATCCCGATCGCCGGGTTCGCCGGCCTTGGCGGCAGCGATGAGGAACGCGTCGAATTCCTCTTTGAGCAGCTGGGCAAGATCGGGCGCGGTCGCGGCTTCGGCGAAGAGCGCCAGAAAGTCTTCCGGTGCGCCGGTCAGGCTAGTTCGATTGTCGAGGGCGGTCACCTCGAGCTGGACCTTCTCGATCCAAAGCTCCGGACTTATCGCGGCAGCGAGCGCCCGGGCCTCGTCGCGGCGGCTCGCCTGGCTATCGTGCAATATACCGGCGAGCACCGTCTGGCCGGTAAGCACCACTCGCGCGATCATCGGCCTGCCGTCGGCCAGCTCAGCGTGATGCCGCCCGAGCGTGGTACGGATCGCGGCATTTACTTCATCGAGCGAGGTTGCGCCGCCGCAATCGACCTCGACACGGGACCAGCGCATCACGTCGAGCGGGACATGGTTCAGCGCCGTCACGGCACCGTCCTCCACATCGACGAGCACGGCGCCCTTGGGGCCCGTCTCGCGGATATGGCGGCCCTGCAGATTGCCCGGGAAAACGATGTGCGGCTGCTCGGAATGGACGGCATGGTCATGGACATGCCCCAGCGCCCAATAGTCGTAGCGCTTGGCCAGCAGATCATCGATGCTGCAAGGCGCGTACGGATAATGGTTTGCGTGGCCGACAAGGGCGGTGTGGAGCAGGCCGATATTGAAATGATGCGGCACCGCTTCGGGATAGGTCGCGGCAAGATTTTCGGTCACCACGGCGTTGGCGAAACTCTGGCCATGGATCGCGACGCCGAGGGCCTCGATCAAATGCGTTTCGGCGCGGCGGCTGCCGAACTGGTGGACGTTCGGAGGCCAGGGCAATTGCCTGGTCAGCACCGAGGCCGCGTCGTGATTGCCCGCGAGGAGGTAGACGGGGATGTCGGCGGCGGCGAGTTTGCCCATGGCACGCGCGAAATAGAGGCCGGTGCCCATATCCTTCCAGTCGCCATCGAACAGGTCGCCGGCGATCACGACAAAGTCGACGGCCTGATCGCATGCGAAACGGATCAAATTGTCGAAGGCCGCACGGGTAGCCCTTCGCACATCATCAGCCGGCACGCCCTCATACCGCGCAAGCCCATGCAATGGACTGTCGAGGTGGATATCGGCAGCGTGAAGGAAACGGAAAGTAGCCATGGGATTTCATCTTTGCCCAGATTATGCTGCCAGTGAAGCGACTTTTGGTTCGGGGGATCATGAACATGGCGGCTGTTGAGTCCATCTTGGGCGATAATGATCCGGCGCCAGTGAGTGGCGCGTGCCTGCTCGCAATTGACGCGGTGATCGTGCCCAAGCTCAGCTTCGCGTCGCATCAGAATGCGGTGCCGGTGCTGCGCGACCTCAAAATCCTCAATCTCGGCCAGGCTCCGGCCGAGAATATCGTCGTCGAAATCTCCGCCGACCCGCAGGTGTTCGAGTCGATGCAATGGCGGGTCGATCGCATCGCCGCCGGCGGCGAAGCGCACATCACCAAGCGCGACCTGAAGCTCAACGCAGGGCTCTTGCTGCAACTAAGCGAAGCGGTGCTGGCAACGGTAACGCTACGCGCGCATGTCGAGGGTGAGGACGCCGGTGCCAGCCCGCAGCGCGACTTCCCTGTCGAGCTGCTGGCACGCAACGAATGGGGCGGAGCCGCGGCGATGCCCGAATTGCTCGCCGCATTTGTGTTGCCGAATGATTCCGCCATCAGCCGACTGGTCAAAGCCGCGAGCGAAGTGCTGCGCCGAAGCGGTCGCCCCGACGGAATCGAGGGCTATCAATCCAAGAGCCGCACGCGCGTCCATGAGCTGGCCTCGGCGGTCTGGTCGGCGGTTTCGGGGCTGCGGCTGACCTATGCCGAGCCGCCTGCCAGCTTCGAGTTACAGGGTCAGAAGGTCCGCACCCCGTCACAGGTGCTGGAGGGGGGCTTGGCGACCTGCCTCGACACGGCCTTGCTGTTCGCGGCGGTGCTTGAACAGGCCGGGCTCTATCCGGTGGTCGTACTGACCAAGGGGCATGCGTTTGCCGGTGCGTGGCTGCAACCGCAGGAATTCGCGACGCTGCTCGTTGAAGACGCGGCGAGCCTGCGCAAGCGCGTGGCGCTTCAGGAACTGGTGCTATTTGAGACGACGCTCGCCACTGGCGCGCATCCCGCCGCCTTCTCGCGAGGAATCGCCCAGGCCAACCGGCAGATCGATGAGGAGCAGGAGGCGGATTTCGTCTTCGCGCTTGACCTGCGACGGGCGCGAATGCAACGGCTCCGTCCGCTGGCGATGGCGGATGCGGGCGGGGCAGCAACCTCGCTCGTGGATTTAGACGAAAGCGACAATGCAGGCGATGCACTGGAGGCGGCACCCGCGCTTCCAGATTTTGACCTGGCAGAACCCGAAGCGGCGCCGACGACCGCCGAAGGGCGGTTGGAACGGTGGCAGCGCAAGTTGCTCGACCTCACCACGCGCAACCGGTTACTCAACGTGAAACCGGGCGCGACCGCGATCCGCCTGCTCTGCCCCGACCCGGCGGGTCTCGAGGATCGCTTGGCAGATGGCGCAAGTTTCCGGATCGTGGCGGCGCCGCAAATGGAGGGCGGTGCGGGTCGTGATGTTGCACTGCATCTCCAGCGCACCGGCGAGGTCCTCGACGAGGCCTATGCTCGCGACGCGCTCGATCGAGGCGAAATATTGTCGCTGGCGCCGCCCGAGAAGCTCGATGCACTGCTGGTCGATCTCTATCGCAAGGCCCGGCTCGACATGGCCGAGGGTGGCGCGAACACTTTGTTCCTGGCGGTCGGCGTCCTAGTCTGGCGCAAGTCGGAGACAGATGCGCGCACCTATCGCGCCCCCCTCATCTTGCTGCCGGTGAAGCTTGAACGGCGCAGCGTGCGATCGGGTGTGAAGCTGTCGATTCATGAGGAGGAGCCGCGCTTCAACCTCACGCTGTTGCAGATGCTGCGCCAAGATTTCGATCTCGAAATTCCGGAGCTGGGGGGTGCGTTGCCGATCGACGAGTCGGGCATCGATGTGCCGCGAATCTGGAACCTGGTCCGGCGTGCGGTACGCGATACACCTGGTTTCGAAGTGGTCGAGGAGGTGGTGCTCGGCGCCTTTTCCTTCGCAAAATATCTGATGTGGAAGGACCTGGTCGACCGCACGGACACTCTGAAGCGCAACCCGGTGGTACGCCACCTACTCGAGACGCCGCGCGAGCCCTATGATGGTTGCGAGGAGCCGCCTCACCCACGCGAACTCGACGTGACGATCGCCCCCGAAGACCTGTTCACGCCGCTCCCGGCCGACTCCTCGCAACTTTCCGCGGTGGTTGGCTCGGCGCGTGGGTGCGACTTCGTGCTGGATGGCCCGCCAGGCACGGGCAAGTCGCAGACCATCGCCAACATGATCGCGCATAACCTGGCGCTCGGCCGCAAGGTGCTGTTCGTCGCCGAAAAACGCGCCGCGCTCGAAGTCGTCCATCGCCGGCTCGTCGCGCACGGGCTCGGGCCGTTCTGCCTCGAGCTGCACAGCAACAAGGCATCCAAGCTCGACGTGCTGCGCCAACTCGACACCGCCTGGACCACGGCAGAGGAATCGCCGGCCGACGTCTGGCAGCGGCGCGCAATCGAATTGAAAACGAGCCGCGATCACCTGAACAGCTTGGTCGAAGCCCTGCACCGCCGCCGCGCCAATGGGTTGACTCTGTTCGCGGCGATCGGACGGGTCGTGCGCGATGGCGCGGAACAGCCGTTCCGCCTAGCGTGGCCGAACGAGCTCAACCATGACGCGGCCCAGCTCGAACAGCTGCGTGAAACTGCGCGCAGGCTCGACTTGAACCGTCCCGTCGCTGTCGCCGACGACCTGGGCACCTTCAAGCATATCGGTCGCACCGAATGGTCCAACGCCTGGCAAGCCGAACTGCTGACCCGCGCGGCCGCGCTGGCGCACTCGGCGTCGGCGATCGCCGAGCACCGCGAGCGCCTGCTCGAGCTGTTGAGTGTAGAAGCCGATGGCGATCGGCGCGGGCTCGCCGCCCTGTCCGCTCTGGCCAGCGCGCTACAGCAGGCGAACGGGCTCGACCTGGGCTTCGCCTTCGGTGTCGAGGCAGCGCAGACGCTCGATCAGGGCAGCCGCGCAGCGCCGATCATCCGTGCCTATCGCGAGGAAGCCGCAGCGCTTTCGGTCGCGCAGGAGCCTGCCGCTGTACAGGGGCTGCCGCTGGCCGAGCTTGACACCGCCTGGGCTGCCGCCGGCAAGGCCTTCTGGCCCTTTTCGATTTTCCGGAAAAGGGCCGTTGCCAAGCGTCTTGACCCTGCCGGCACCGCGGACCCGCAAGCCGACTTGCCTCGCCTCCACCGGATGCAGGGCCTGCTTGCCCAGCTCGACGCATTGCGCCTCGCGAGCACCCTGCCCAGCTGGGCCGGCGTTTCCACCGATCTCGATCGCCTCGACCGTTTATTGAAGGCCGCCGAGGCGCTGCGCGCGGCGATGGTCGGCGCGGCGCAGACCCCAGACCAGTTGATCGGTCTGCGCGGCGCGATGCGCCGCCTGTGCGTCGACGCGAACGACCTGCTGGCCGAGGACGGCACGATCGGCAATGCTGGGCAGCAATATCGCGATGCGTATGCCGCCTTTGCCGATGCCAAGGCGGGTTTCGAAACGGCGGCGGCATCCCCGGCGCCGATCGACGGCCTTGCGCTACTGAGCGACATCCAGGCAATCGCCGCGACGATCGCCGCCCGCGCAACCCAGCTCAATGCCTGGACGGCGTGGCGCCGGGCGCGTCAGGCAGCGCTCGATAGCGAGCTGCATGCATTGGTCGACGCGGTCGAAGCGGGGGCAGTTCCGTCAGGTGCGGTGGTCGAGGCGTTCGACATCGCCTATGCGCGCTGGTGGGCCGAAGGGGCGATCGACGCCGAGCCGATCGTGCGCGACTTTAACATCGCCGAACATGCCGACTTGATCGAGCGGTTCCGCACGCTCGACGATGCGTTCGCGAAGCTCACCCAACTCTATATCCGCGCGCTGATCGCCGGCGAGATTCCGTCCAAGGATGCCAAGGTGCAGCCTCCCGGCTTCGGTGCGCTCGCCCACCAGCTCAAGCTCCAGAAGCGGCACAAGCCGGTGCGCCAGCTTGTCGCGGAAATGGGCCCGGCACTGACCACGCTCGCGCCGTGCCTGCTGATGAGTCCCTTGTCGGTGGCGCAATATCTGCCACCGGATTCGGAGCCCTTTGATCTGGTGATCTTCGACGAAGCTTCGCAGATCACCCCCTGGGATGCGGTGGGTGCGATCGCGCGAGGTCGGCAGGTCGTCGTCGCGGGCGATCCCAAGCAGATGCCGCCGACCAATAATTTCAATCGGGGGACCGACGCGGAGGATGACGACAGCGAGATCGAGACCGACCAGGAAAGTATCCTGGAGGAGTGCCTGGGCGCGCGGCTGCCGCAGCGGCGCCTGACCTGGCACTACCGCAGCCGGCATGAGAGCCTGATCGCCTTCTCAAATCATCGCTATTATGATGGCGATCTCATCACTTTCCCCGCGCCGGTGACGCGCGATTCGATGGTGAGCCTGCGTCAGGTGGCCGGCGCCTGGTCGCGCGGGAAGAGTCGCACCAACCAAATCGAGGCCGAGGCGATCGTGGCGGAGGTGGTGCGCCGGCTGCTCGATCCTGGCTTCGTCGATGAGAAGGGCAATCGTCTGACGCTGGCGGTGATCACCCTCAATGCCGAGCAGCAGAAGCTGATTGATGACCTGCTCGACAAAGCACGGCAGCGTTTTCCCCAGCTGGAGCCCTATTTCGCTGAGGACGCAGCTGAGCCGACGATGGTCAGAAATCTGGAGACCGTGCAAGGCGACGAACGAGACGTTATCCTGCTGGGCATCGCGTTCGGGCCGGAGACACCAAACGCGCCAGTGATGGCGATGAATTTCGGTCCGCTCAATCGCGCCGGCGGGTGGCGGCGCCTTAACGTGGCGATCACGCGCGCACGGCGCGAAATGATTGTGTTCACGTCCTTCCCGCCGCATCTGATCGACCTCAACCGTACCAGCGCAGAGGCCGTGCGCGACCTGAAGCACTTCCTCGAGTATGCCGAAAGAGGGCCGCGTGCCTTGGGCGAGGCGGTGGCGGGATCGGTCGGCGGGTTCGAATCGCCGTTCGAGCAGGCGGTGGCGCGGGGGCTACGCGACCGCGGCTGGACGGTGGTGCCGCAGATCGGCGTATCGCGCTTCCGCATCGACCTTGGCGTGGTCCATCCCGACAGACCGGGCGACTTCCTGGTCGGCGTTGAGTGCGATGGCGCCTCCTATCATAGCGCGGCGACCGCGCGCGACCGCGACAAGGTGCGCGAGGCGGTGCTCAGGAGCCTGGGCTGGGATCTTCTCCGCGTCTGGTCGACCGACTGGTGGATCGACGCGCAGGGCGCGCTCGACCGGCTGGACATCGCACTCAACGCGGCGCTTGAGCGGTCCCGGGCGCTGGCAGTCGAAGCGGTGGTGCCGGAAGAAACGGGGCCCGTCGTCTTCCTCGAGTCGTTGAATCCGGAGGAGACGGGTGCGGAGGAAGGGGAATCTGATCCGGTCGTCGTCGAGCTGCTGGGCGGTGACTATCAGGTGACCGATTTCGGCACCATGCTTGGGATTGATCCCAGCCGGTTCCAGGAGCCGGACTACGCGCCGGTGCTACGCGACATGATCCTGCGGATCGTCGCCGCCGAAGCGCCGATCCGTGACACGCTGCTGGTGGAGCGCATCGCCCGCGCCCACGGCTTTAAGCGCTCCGGTCGGCTGATCCGTGAGCGCGTCATGGCAGTCGCGCGCGGGCTTGCGCATGTCGAGATCGAACCTTCGGGCGTGAGCTTCGTCTGGCCGGACGCGATGGCTCCCGGGGGTTGGGACCGCGCACGCTTTCCCAATGCGAGCACCGATATCCGCCTTATCGAAGATATCGCCTTGCCGGAGCTCGCAGCCGCGATCCGCAGTTGTGTCGGCGCCGAGGACTCGCTGACTGACGCGGCGCGGCGCTTCGGCGTTCGGCGCGTGAGCGCGAGCGCGCGGAACCGGCTGGTCGCTGCGCGGCCGGTGACAGGGCATATTCGGGACTAGCTGACCTGCGCCAGCAGCGCATAATAGTCGCAGGTGCGCGGCACGCGTATCCGACCAGCTGATAAGCGCGGATCCGCCGTTCCGCTGGAGGTCGTACTTTTGGTTCACTCGCGGACCAGAGCCCTCCGCGCGACGAGAACTTAGCGGCTTCATTTGTCGCGGGAAAGCTGCTTCCGCGCGATCGCGGTTCTCGACCTTGGGTCTGACGAACGTCGGGCCCGGTTGTAAGAAAATTCGGCATTTCCCGAGCGTGTGAGCGATAATTCGGGATTAAGTGATCGGTGCGCAGCGCGGACCGCTTCGCGCCCTAATCTAGGTCGTTCAGAAAGGCTGGCCGTCACCCCGAAAGCGGCCGTCTATTCAGTTCGTCAAAGAACATCGGCTATTAGGTGGATAGCATTCCCTTTCGTCGCAATATTGCCGCTCCCTCGACGCCACGTCAGGCTATCATACGGTATTTCACATCGTTATTAGTGCAGCCACGTGCAGGAGGATCCATTGTCGGCTATCCAAGATTCTTCAAACGATGAGAAGGTCGCTGCAGCTTGGGAGGCCTACGGACAACGTTACAGACAGATACCCTATGCGGACCTCTGTCAGATGTGGGAAACGCTTTGGGCTACCTGTGATTTTTCATGGGCCGGCCTCGCAGACGCGGGCTGGGAGCGCGGCGATGAAGCTAACGAAGCCCAAAAACTAAAGAGATGGCTAGCACCGGCAGATTTTCCAGGCGAAGGTCGCGTCCATGGCGAAGGCGAACTCGCTTGGCGCGAGGCAACCCTTCAAGATTACTGGCGATGGGTCCCTTTGCGACGTTCCGCCTCGAAGCCTTCAACAACGCTTGGTCGCTGGGCAGGCAAGCTGCTATCCGACGCGGAGCTAATCAAGTTGGGCGCGCTAACCGAAATCGACGGGTCGCTATGGCATTCTATTCACTGCGCGGATTTTGACTTAGATGCCGATACCAAAATTTTTGACGGGCTAAGACTTAGGATCGAAAATTCTGCAGAGTCTTCCCTTGATTTTTACCTCGATGAGTCAGGACCGGATAACAGGCTCCAATTGACAGGATGCAAGGCACAGCACCTTGATTCTTGCCTCCGAAAACTTCTGAAAAGAGAGTCTGAGCCATCCCTCAGCGTTTTCATCAAAGCAAGTTTGTCTCGCCATCACAGCTCTATGTACGCGAACCTCAGTTTTGGAAATGACGCGTCATTCTCACTCAGTCTTTTTTCAAAGAATGCGAATTTCTTTGAGTGTCATTTCGGAAACAACGTCAAATTCGATTCTGCGATATTTGACGAAAGGGCAGTGTTTCAAAAGGTAAATTTTTCGGGGGAAATTGACTTTAGCAAAACGGTATTCGGGGAGCATACATCTTTTGGCTATTGCACCGTAGGCGGCCGTGCTGGATTCACCAGCGCGAGGTTCGGCAGAAGCGCCTTCTTCGGACTTACAAAATTCCAATCGTCCGTTAACTTTGTGACAGCTAAATTTTCCCCAGGAGCAGACTTTCAAAGTGTTTCAGTCGGACATCAGAGCAGGTTTTCATCGGCTTGGTTTGGAGATGGCGCAAGATTTATAAATTCCTCATTTGGTGAGGATTGCACCTTTAGTGAAGCCCAATTTGGCTCAGACATTGACTTTGAGAATGGCGCTTTCGGCAAGGGGTTATCCTTCTTCAAGGCTAAATTTGGCAAAAAAGCAAAGTTCACCAGTTCGACGTTTGGAGCTTCTGCAAGTTTCAGCGAATGCCAATTCGAGGATATTGACTTCCAAGCCTGCAAATTCGAGGGAAACGCTGCTTTCTGGCGAACAAAATTTGCCGGTGAGGCGGATTTCTCTTCTGTGACGATATCCGGATTTGCAGGTTTCTCAGGGTGCACATTTTGCGACAGAGTGTTCTTTCTCGCGTCGGATATAAGCGGATATGCGAACTTTTCGCGTGTCACATGGCCAACCACATTTGAACATCTTCACCCTGTCTTCGAAGGGTGTCGGTTTAGGGATGTCGCAAATTTTAAGACGACCGACTTTTGCGCGTTCCCGATTTTTGACGGCGCTGAGTTCAAGGCCCGTTTCCTTCTATCCGAGCCAGTCCTGGGCGAGACTTCCCCGGATCAGTTGTTCGAAAAAATCCTCGCAGCGGCGAGGGATACGGTCATCGGGGATCGCAAGATTATAGCGGCCCCCGACTATGATCGCGAGCAGGACTACAAAAAAGAATTTCGGTTGGCAGATGCCCGCTATGGTTCCTTGGCTGGCGGGCTGCGGACATTGAAACTTGCCATGTCGGCACAAAGCGATGCGTTTCGGGAGCAGAGATTCTACAGGTATGAGCTCAAGTCGCGATCGCGTCAGCCTTCCGAACCGGTATCCGCGCGAATCGCATCAGCAATTTACGGCACGGTGTCAGATTATGGCGCATCAATCGGACGGCCGTTTGTGTGCCTATCTATTCTCATCTCATTGTTTTCCTTGATTTTTTGGCTGATTGGCTTGTCCCTTGGATTGGTCAAGTGGAGTGATCTTGGGCAAGTCGCCCAAGCGATGGACATTTCGTGGAGTAACTCGTTCAAGCCCTTTTCTGCTTTCTCCGTTGAAGGGATGCCGCAGGGCTCATTGGGTACGAAGCTACTCAGCTATAACGAATGGGTCCTGCTCCTCGTGAAGCTGCTTGCGACGATGCAGTCGATTTTATCGATCGTACTGGGATTTCTTTTTGCGCTCGCCGTGAAGCGACGCTTTCAAATTAGCTAGGCTGTCTGGAACTCCGGCGTTTCCGTTGGGGTGGCGCCGAGCGGCGCCGCTGCGCCCGCGAGCGAACAGTCGACGCTGGGTCGGCAGACGAACGGCCGATTTCCGCGTTCAGTTATGGCAAACTGGACAGTCTCCTTTCGGCCCAAATCCGGTCATTGTCCCGAGCGGCGCATCTTCACGGCTAATGCCAACCGCCACTGCGCCCGCTGCGGATAACTGAGGATTATGGTTCGGCGAATCCGAAGCTCTTTCGAGCTCGAAGTGTTCGATCAGAGCGCGGCTTCCACCCGTCGGCTCGAGGATTTTCTCGACGTCTATGTGAAGCACCTGTCGCCGAAGCACCGCACCGATACCAACGAACTCATTCACTATCTTCGCGAACCGCTCGAGGGCAGGCGCATCATCTATTTCGGGATGACGTTCCGCGGTGAGCCCTGCGGCTATTGCGCACTGATGTACTACGCGTCTGAGCGGATCGGCGTTTTCGACTTCATCGTCATTGCGCCGACCGCGCGCGGCCACGGTGCCTATTTCGCATTCGCCGACCTGATCGCGGAGTATCTTGAGCGCAGGCGAATCTTTGCCGACTATCTCGTCGCGGAGGTGATATCGGACGATGGCCTGTCCGATCCGCTGACCAGCCCTATTGCGATCGTGCGACTGCTGCGTCTGCAAGGGTTTCGCCGCGCCAGGATCAAATATCACGCGCCCGATCCGTCGATGGTCCGATCGCTGGGAACGTGTAGCGCCTCTTTGATGATCGCTGCCAATCAGAAGCGAGAGACGATTGCTGCCGCCGAGCTGATGAAGATCGCCGACCTCGTTTATTTCAATCATTATTTCCGTTGGTACGGCCCTCTGATGGAGGCAACTGCGCGCGAAAAATACGAGCAGGCGCTCAAGGAAGAGCATGCGCGCCTGGGGCAGCGCGCCAGCTCGCACGATCCCATTATCCTGAACGGGATGAAGGACACCGATGTAAAACTTCAGCCGGTTTCCGAGCGCCACCAGACGGTGCTCACCATCTTCCTCACGGCCTCCGCCGCAGTCGGCCTGATCGCGGCTGTCTCTCCAGGGGCGACGACCGGGTGGATTGTCCTCGGCGTGGCCGCGCTGATCCTTGTGGGTGCCTTGTTCAGTCGGAAACTTCGCCGGCTCTTTCTTCGGACTTTCGGCCAATAAGGATCGCGTCGTCGGCGAAGAATGAGAAAGGTCTCAGGAACCGATCCAGCTTCGCGGCGGGCGCGGCCGCCTGCTGTGAAACGCCCAGCCGCAACAGACCTGCCGAGCCAATATGGAAGCCCTGTTCGCGCTCGATCGTAATTCCGTTGCGCGTGACTGCGCGGCGCACGAAAGCGCGCGAATAGACCCAGACCATGTCGGGCTGACCGTTATTGATGGTCCTGAGCGGCGCCACGTCACGGCCCCAAAGGCTCGTGCCGATATGTTCGGCGCTGTTGCTCGATTCATAGTGGAGGATCAGCATCCCGCCGGGCTTCAGCACCCGCACCAGTTCCGAGATCGCCTCAAGCGCGGACGCGTAGTTCAAGACCGACCCGACACAGACGACCACATCGAACGCTTCGTCGTCGAATGGAAGCATCTCTAGTTCGCCGACCACCGGGTTTGGGAGGTGCATCACTTGCGCTGCAAACCGGTCGAGGTTCACTGCGTGATCGGGCATCCAGTCATAGCGATGCGAACCCGCACCAGCGTTGAGGATCGTGGCATGTTCGGAAACGGCCTGAAGCGCTTCCCGGCAGAACCGCTCGATGCCGCTCTTTTTGTTTGCATTCCACTTGTCCGACGACGACCAGATCTCATCGCCCGTCGCGTAGCGCGCGCTGGCGGAGCGCCGGATCTCTTCGCCATCGCTCACGATAATCCTCAGTTATCCGCCCCGGTTGGTTGCCCCGTGTACCCGAATGGGGCCAGTCTCGGATAGGTGCACTGTTCCGAAAGGCTTTCCACGGCAGATCATCTCCAAATCGGATCAAAGTTGGGGGGCGTGGATGTTGGTAACTTTCGAGGTCACCAGTGCGTACATTGAGCGCCTTCGCATCGCGCGTAACCCCTCGGAGCACACGCTCCAGGCATATACCGCGGACCTCAAGCATTACCGCCGGTTTGTGGACAGCCAGGACACCGACCCTTCGAGCGCGGCATCTATCCTCAACTATATCGGCCATCTCGCGAGATCGGGCGCAGCAGCTCGAACGATTCGCCGGCGCATAGCTTGCCTACGAGGCTTCTACCGAGATCTCGCCCGGGAGAAGATCATCCAGGCATCACCATTCGTCGGGCTCGAGTTGCAGTTGCCACGTACGCGCTCCCTGCCTCGAGGAATTTCGCGCAAGGATACCCAATTGCTTGCCGCAGCCGCCTGGCGAGAATGCCGCAGGCATCGGAACGTGCAGACCGTTCCGCCGATCGCCATCGCAGCATTGGTGCTTATTTGCACCGGGATCCGCGTCGGTGAACTCGTCAAGCTCCGCAGCGATGACTTCCACGCCGACAATGGCGCACTCCGCGTGCACGGAAAGGGCCAGCGGGAGCGCTTCGTATTTCTGGTCGACAAAGAGCTGAGAGTTGTCATCGGCAAGCTCGCCGCCCGCAGGCGCGGAATCACCTTGTTCGGGCACGGCGACAAGGCCTGGTCAACCGACTGGGTACGGCGTTCGCTCCGACAGTTCGCGAACGGTGCCGGGATTGCCTGCAAGGTCACTCCACACATGCTTCGCCACACCTGTGCGACCTTGCTGCTCGAAGATGGCGTTGATCTGCGCTTCCTCCAGCGGCTGCTGGGCCATGAGAGCATTTCGACCACTGCGATTTATGCGCATGTTGGGGACGCTGGTCTCCAGCGGGCACTAGAAAGTGCAAAATTGTTAGTGAGGCTGAGGGAAGCGGCTTAGGGCGCCTTCCGTTGGACCGAAGCATCTATCGCGGATCAACTCAAAGCACTTCAAACCGCTGGGACAGTTGCTTCGTCTTCTCGCCGATACGCGTGGCCAAGCGGGCGGCCAATGCTTTGGCCGGGAGCGGGCCGGCAACTTCTGGGTGTGGATATCGATTAGCTGCCGTGCCATGCCGTGCCGCGGCGCTGAATGTCGGCTATTCGGCGCGGTCAGGTCCAAGCCGTCCACCGGATTGTTGCTATCAGCCTATGGGTACGAGGCCGTGCAGGAATTGCGCGGCGCTGTCCTCCCAGGTGAAGCTTCGGCCATAAGCGATGCACGCGGCGCGATCCCTGGTCAGGGCCTCACCGATTGCCCGGGTGAGGTCCCGGTCCATAGCCCCGGTCTCGGGGGTGACAAGATCAATCGGCCCGCTCACAGGGAAGGCCGCTACCGGAACCCCGCAGGCCAGGGCTTCGATCATCGCCAGCCCGAAGGTATCCGTCCTGCTGGGAAAGACAAATACATCGGCCGCGGCATAGGCCGAAGCAAGTTCCTCGCCGAACATTGCGCCGAGGAATTTCGCCGCCGGATAGCGCGCTTCAAGCTCGGCGCGCGCCGGCCCGTCGCCGACCACGACCTTGGTGCCCGGATGACGCGATTCGAGGAATGCCGGCAGGTCCTTCTCGACCGCAATGCGGCCGGCATAGAGCTGCACAGGGCCGGGAAGATTAGCGATACGAGGATGCGGAGCGACACCGGCGCGAAAGACGGCGTGATCGACGCCGCGGCCCCAGTGCCTCACGTGCCGTACCCCATGATCGATCAACGACTGGCGGACCGATGGGGTTGAAGCCAGAATTGCCTCGCTCGGCGCATGGAACCAGCGGATGTAGCGCCAAAGCCATTCCGCGGGGATGCCCGTGCGTGTCGCCACATAGTCGGGAAGGTGCGTATGGTATGCGGTCGTAAACGGAAATTGGTGCTGGAGGCACCAGCGGCGTGCCGCGACACCCAAGGGTCCTTCGGTCGCCAGATGAATATACATTGGCTCAAGCCCCTCAAGCATCGCCCCCACGCTCGCCACGCGCGTAATGGCGAGCCGAATTTCCGGATAGGTCGGACAGGGAAGCGAGTAGAACAGGTCGGACGAGATCACGTGCACCTGGTGGCCATTGCGTTCGAGCACCGCACGAACCGCCTGGAGGGTGCGCACCGCGCCATTGACTTGCGGCTCCCAAGCATCGGTGACGATCACAATGCCGCCACCGCTAGCCGGCGGATCGGCGTTGTCACGCGGTGCGGCTGCGCTGCGGGCGCTCGATCGCGGAGCAGGGCGCGGTTCGAACAGCGCCAGTTCTCCGCCCCGCATGCGCGGGGCATCGGCCTCAACGCGCGATGCCAAGCCGAGCCAGCTGTACAGGGAAATGCCGATTAGCACGGCTGCACCAAGCAGCAGTTCCGCCATTGCCAAGCCGGAGCCTCCCGCAAGCAATGCAATCACCACCGCTGCGCCGATGGCGAAGCCTTGCGAGTGCCGTGTGGCGAGGCGGTCAGCGAGCAATCGGCCCCTGCGTGACCGGCGGATCCGGAGCGCCCGCGGCGAGTTAGAGTTCAGCCAGCGGCGCAGCAACTCGATTCCGAGCGCCGCGCCGGCGAATGCCGTTGACAACAACGCGCCTGCGTCCCCCGCCATTTGCACGAATTGCCCGGCTTCGCGAAGCACGGTCCGGCCCCAGAGGATCCACGCCGCGCTCGTCGCGATCGTCGCGGCGATGATGCCAACGCTGCGGCGTTCGATCGCGATACCGATCCGGCGGCCGCCCATCCGACCCGGTGCTTCGACGGCCAAATCGGGTAGACGGCGCCCCGCCAAGAATGCGATCAGCAACCGTTCCAGGAAGACGGTACCGGGGCGCCGATGCAACGCGTACAGCAAGTGCCGGAGCTTCGAGCCTGAAATGCGCTGATCGGCAACGTCGAGCAAAAACGCTGGCGCAACCGACGGCTCTTCCCGGAGCAGTTCGACCCAAAGGGCGCGTACGCGCGCCGTCTCCGATGGCGGCATCGCCTCTATCAATGCTTTGCGCAGCCAGTCGGGCATCTTCGCCCGGCGCAGCCAAGGCAGGCGCGAGATGGCGACATAGCTTTGTTCGGTCATCGCCGGCAGACCATTGGCCAAGGTGAGCAGCACGCCCACACGCTCGGTAAGACGAGGACTGATCGTCGGAAAGACCGCGAGCGCGCATAGGTGCAGGAAAGCGCCCGGATCGAGGGCGTCGCGAAGCGCCTCGATAAGCTCGCCGATCTCGTGATCGGAAGGCCCGGTGTTGCTCAACCAGCGGTAGGAGGACCCGTCAAATCTGGCTTGCAGCCGTTCGAAAGCTTCGGAGCCGGAAACGATCTGTTCGGGCTCGAACGGTTCGCCGGGGCGCAGCCGTTGCGCGAGACGGGAGAGTCCCTTACTTGTCGCCGGCGTCAGCAGAAAGCCGCGCGCGATCAATTCGCGCTCGCGAAAGCCCCATTGGCTCTGCGGTACTGGCGTCAATACCGCTATCGTGCTGAACCGCTGAAGCGCCTCCACCCAGCCGCGCCATCGCCGCTGCACCGGATCCCAGAAATCGACGACATCGGCGATCATCATGAGCCGTGCATCAGGATATCGTGCGGCGAGTTCCTCGAGCCGCAATGTACGGCGCTGTCCGTCGGAACGAAGCTCGTGCAGATGACGCGGGTCGCCAGAATATACTGCGCGTACCACCTTGCATTGCTCGGTATGCAGGCGAGCGGCGAGGACGTCGCCGAGTTCCCCGACGTGGTCGCTCACCGACGCGCGATCGATCAGCAGGATGTACTCGGGAAGCACAAAACGGTGCCGGCGCAGGAATTGAGCGAAGCCGCCGCGCCTCGCAGTCGCGACTGCACTGCGGACAACATCGAGATCATCGGATTCGATCCGGCTATGGCGCCAAAGGTCCCGCAACGCGCCGTGCACGGCGCCGCGCGGAAAGAGCGGGGAATCGGACACTTTGATTCCGAGCGCCAATGTTGCTGCATCGCGCGGCGCATTTCCCCGCATGAGCACCGCGACCTTCCTCTCCGAGAGCAGGACGAACAGCCCAAACGACGGCAGCGCAAATGCAATGCCGAAATAGCTCGCCAGCTCCCACTGAAGCGCTTGCTGCCACTCGGCTATAGCCGGCGCCGCCAGATAGGCGCCCAGCGCAACGGCGCCAAGCGCCAGAACGAGACCGACATTCCGGGGGTTCATCGGAATGCGGCTCCACAAACGGCGTGCGCCGCTCGCCTGGCGCCGCGCAAGCTCGGTCACCGAGTCCGTCACGTCCGGCGCTGGCGCGGCTAAGGCGCCGGGCTGCCAGCGCCTGAGGATAGCTCCGAGCCGTTCCTGCTCATCCGGGTTTCGGCAGACGATCGGAGCGATCAGCCGCTCAAGCGCCAAGAGGTCGGCAACCCCGCCACCGCGCCGCAATACTTCCTGGCGCAACGCGTGCAATCTCAGTTCATCGTCGATGCCGAGCCTGAATTCATAGGCACGCAGATAAGCAGTCAGATCGGATAGGCGATCGAGCAGGTCGGGACGATCCTTTCCGGCCGCGGTTGCCATTACTCAAAGCCGAACTGCGCGGGATCGAGCTTCAGGATGCGGACCATCAGCGCAAGGTCCTCGGGCGTCTTGGCAAGCGTCTTCAGTGTCACACCGAGCGCGCCGGGATTTTCCCTGAGCGACTTGCTTCCCGACGGATAGATCGCTTCGATCGTGTCCAGCCAAGCGAGCATTTCCGCGGTCCCGGGACGCCGCCCGTCACGACCGATCTTGTCATGCAGCGAGTCCAGCGTCGCCATGGCGTCGTCGAACAGGTCTTGGCGCTCGAGCAATTTGGGCTCCTGCAGCGCCACGACCTCGCGTCGCCGTGCCTCGTCCGGAATCGGAATATGGTGATAAACGCAGCGGCGGAGCAGCGCTTCAGGAAGGTTCTTGTCCGCGTTGCTCGTGATCACGACGACCGGCCGATAGTTGGGGTCGCCTCGCACCACCACGCCGAGCTCGGGAATGCGGAACTCCATTCGTTCGATCTCGCTCAGCAGGTCGTTGGGCGTATCGCGCGGTGCCTTGTCGAGCTCGTCGATCAGGACGACCTGCCGCCGGGCTTTCGGGAACGCGCCGGGAAAGAGGTCCGAATGCCGCCGCGCTGCGCCTGCATCCGTTGCACGCGAGGCGCTCGTTCGCGACAGCGCGCCACCGGCGCCGGCCGAGAAGAGAATGGCCAATCCCAACGCGCTCAGCTCAAGATAGTCCTGCTGGGGACGTGCAGCCTTGGGCCCGCCTTGCGCATCGCGGAACCGTGCCAGCTCGTCGAAGGTGTACAGGAGATCGCGTCCCGTCGTGACCGACTTGACCACGTGTACCAGCGGCTCCTCCAGGCCCATTTGATAGGCCAACCAATATGCGAGACTCGTCTTGCCCGATCCAGGCTCACCGGTGAGAAGCAGCGGCTGCCCCAGCAGCAGTGCGACATTTACGGCGGACTTGAGCGCCGGGCCGGGATCGTAGCGTGTCGGGCGCCGATATCTCTCGAAGAAAGGCTCGGGCAGAGATATCTGGGCTCCAGGCCCGGCTGGCTGGGGGATCAGCCACCATTTCGGATCGGGTGGGGCACCACGTTCATTGGGTGTCGGCATTGTGCAGCATCCCTTCAACCGTGACAGTGAATTGGCTCAGCGACAGGCTGGGCGGCGCCCGCGAAATCTGCTCGTGCAGGTCGTGATGATCCTCGTCATCGAGCGGCACATACTGGCGCAACCGATCGAGCCAAGGACGAAGATCGTTTCCGATCTCGATTGGACCCAGCGGCGGCGACAGCACTGCCGTCCGCTGCGCGGCCGAGCAGAGCGCCATTACCCGCTCCACACCGGGGTCCGGCAAGTGGGGACGCAGGAAAGCGGGCAGGAACGTGCGCGACGGAGGCTCGACGACGAGCCAGCAAGCGAACCAGTATAGCCTGCCGGATTGCTGCACCTCCGCGCAGAAGTCGAGCCACAACCCGAGCAGCTCGGAATGGCCGGGTCCCATCCTGTTGGGTTCGATTTCCCACCAGATGGCGGCCGGGGTGCGCTGCTGCAACGCCTTGATAAAGGCTGCGGGACTCCAGGTAGCGGTAAGCGGTAGGCTCAGCAGGCTTGCGCATCGGCGCACAAGTTCAGCAAAGCTTGCGGACGAGTCAGTGATCGTGAAATCCTCGATCCAGTCCAGCTTGGCCACCGCACGCTCAGGCGCCAGGTCGCCGACAATTTCGCGAAACTCGGGCACGGCGGCCAGTCGCTGCATGAACAGTTCGGGCATGTCATCGCGCGTGCCACTGAAGATGAAGCCCTGGCTGGCGCCGGCACGAATGCAGGATTCGAACGAGGCGCGCTGGGGATTACGGTCGATGAAGCAATAATGGCGACGCAGCGACTCGAGCAGCGTGCGATAGAAGCGCTGATGGCGCAACTTGCGCATTTTGGGTTGGCCCAGGCCATGGTCGGACAGGGCCTTTCGAAAAGCTGCTTCCTCGAACAAGGGCTCGACTGCGACCGCCGTAAGGCTTTCGCCGCCCCAGGCTTCCGGGACGCTCACGATGAGGGCAAATAGCAGCTCCTGCCGGAAGACCGCGGCACCGGAAAATCCCGCCCAGTCTTCAACATCGACCGGACGGGCATTGGTGCTGAACACGTCGAATTTTCCGGAGCGGAACGCGTAGGTCGCCTGACCGACGACGTGCTTGTCGATCCGCTCATTCTGGCGGTTCCGGTTCGCTCGGGGAAACCCCACGGACGCGCAGTCGAACGTGCCGGCGCTTGCGTGGCCGCCGGACACGCGGCCGAATACAGGCGAGGCGCCCAGATCGACCGCCACCGGCGTGTCGAGCCGGATCAGCGCAGCGTCATGATATTGCGACCTCCAGAGCAAGGCCGCGTCGAGTTCTGCATCGACCCGTTTCCAACGGCGGATGATGCACGGATCGCCATGGGCCGAATTGTCGGCGACGTGGCCCGCAGTCAGGATCAGTCGGTCCGTCAGGAGATAGCCCGAGCCGAACCTGTTGCTGCCGTCCCTGAACCAGATATCGACAACGCGCTCCGGGTTCACCGGCCTAGGTCCACCTGCTCCTGTCGCTGCTCCCGGTCGGCGATTTCGAGGCTTCGACCGTTGCGCTTGGGAACGAGCGTGATCTTTACGCTTTGCGTCCGTGCATCGCCCAGCTTGCCGCCCACTTTGGCCTCGCTTCCCAAGCCGAAGATCTTGAAACCGAGCGTTGCCTCCGCGCTCGCTTCGCGCTCGACGACCGCCTGGAACTCAACCTCAACGGTCCCGACCTCGAAGCGAATCGCTTCATTCTGTCCGGCCGTCTGTGCTTCGGACAACTGAGTCCGCAGCGCGCCGATCGCTTCGGCGAGCGGGATCAAATCCTGCATTCGTCTACCCCCCTCGAATCATGAGACGCAATTGTCAGCTCAAGCCATGCTTCGGGCAACCGAATACTTTCCGCACAGGTTTTCGGGTAGCGAATATTTCGATGTCGATTCGACGAAGCGCGACTGCAATCCCAACTCCCCGCCGCTCGATAAGAGCAAGAGCAGCACAGCCCGGAACCTTCATAGTCGTTATCCCGCGGTTACAAGAAGAATGCCGTTGCTGAATTCACCGAGCCGGGAACTCCGCCGCGGCCCATTGCCGACTGCCCGGACTATTGGTGCCGAACTGCTGAAACCGGCGTATTTGTAAGCTCCGCACTGGCCAGCGAACGCATCATTCCGGGTAGGCACGCGGAGAGGTTGCTGCGGCTTTGTGGTGAGCAAACAATCGAACTGCGGCGAAGGGCCGCGCCCCATTAGCGGTCATCAAATTGGTCCATGGGCCAACCGCCCGCTTCCGGAATCAGCGCTGCTGGCTCGAACGGCGAAGATTGAGCACATAGCGGCCGCGGGACTATGCGCGATAACTACTGATTATGCGCACAGTGCGGGACATCATTCCCAACGCACTTTCGCTTTCACGCATTCCTTTGGGGATGGCGTTTCTGCTGCTCTACAGCACATCGGAAGCTTGGCGCTTCTGGTCCGCGCTCGCGGTGGCGATGCTAGCCCTGTTGACCGACATAGCCGATGGCCGTTTAGCACGTCGGTGGAAGGTAACGAGCGACGCTGGCGCGTTGATCGATGGACTGGGCGACAAGGCCTTCTATGTCGCCGTTTATCTCGTCATCGCGGCCAACCACGCGGCCGAAAGCCTCCTGTTGTGGGCTCTGATCTTCCGTGAGGTGGCGCTATACGCGCTCCGCACCATCGACGGGAATCGATCACAAAATACCAAACAATTGCGTTGGGCGTCACTCGCTTACGCCTTCGTTATCCGCATGTATTTTCTGTATTTCGTACTAGCCGGCTGGTTCAGCGTCACTCAACGTCCGGTGCCTTTCCCGATAGGTTACGGCTTTCTGTTCGGCTATGTTGCGGCCATCTTTGGCTACATCGGCCTCGTGAAACTCGCGCAGCAAATCACGGAAAGAAGTGGATTGCGAGGCTGACCACCGGAGGCGTCGCCCTCATGGCAAGGATGATAACCTTTGTCGTGTCCGAATAGGGCGATGCCTTTGCCGCGCTGAAAAAGAAGCGCCTGGCTGTGAATTGAAACAAATCTCTGTCGGAGGCCGGCGGGGGTTGCCGCGATGATTTCGCGAGATCGCGAAATTCTTTGTCCCTTGCCTGCCACAGCACCATCTGCGCCGGCCAAATCACAATGAAGCTGGTGACGAGAAAGACGGTCGACACGACGATCAGCGGAATGAGGATCGATTCATACATCATCTGATGTGTCACCAGCAGGGCGAACATCACGAAGAACGCCAGCAGGCACGGGACAAGGATTGCGATATTCAGCGTCCCAACATTCTTGAGCCCATAGCAGCCATCCGGATGCTCTACGCGCGGTTGGAGCAGCCCGTGTTTCTCCGCGCGACGCAGAATGCTGCGTGTAGCAATAATGATTGTGACGAGCTTAAACCCGACAATCGGATAGACGACGACCCACGAGAGGAACAGGCATGCCTTAAATGCGATGAAACTCCGCATGTGAAGGCCGGAATCGAAGACGTCGTGGTGGGCGAAGATGGGGTGGCGCAGGGCGCCAAGGGGGTCAATTGTCGAGGCGACGTTATACGTCCATGCGAACAGCCCGGTGATGAGGCATAGCGCGTAGAAGAGCGCGGCAGTCCCCTTACCCCTAACCCAAGGCAGGTACTCTCGGAGTGATCGGGTGATTGCCCGAGCTGCATCTCTATCGGCGCGCGCGGGTAGAGTCAGTATCGCAACGCAAAATTGCCTATCGAGAAAGCCGCTGGCGACAAGCAAGAGCGGATCGGTGAGGAGAATCGCCCACGCTCCATAATGCTGCAAGAAACCACGGCCGCCCTCGGTAAACTTGCCGCTAGCGCTGATGGTCCAAGAGTTATCCCACCAGCAGGCCAGCAGAACGGCGGTGAGCTGTGCCAACGATATCGCTAGTATCGGGCCTACAATGTGCCAGTTCACCCTTCCCCGTGAGCGGATCAGGCGTGAGGATAACGACAATGGTGCCGCAATGGCGGACGTTAGCATAATCAGTAGTTATCCGTTCAATGTAGCCCTTGCGTAACCTATCCAACGGATCGCCAAAAGATGCACGCTTTTGAAACCCGCGGTATAAAGCCATCACAATTCCCGATCTGGCTATCTCGCTTATGCCACAGCAGCCTGATCAAGCGACGCCGCCGCTATGATAGTCTGGAATTCCGTCAGCATGTCGGGATGTCGCCGCCCGAGGTAGGCTGCGATCTGCTGGTTGGCGACGAGTCGTGAAAGATACCGCGACGCAAGCACTAGCTGGAGAACGTCGTCGCCGAACGTGTCCTCGACCGCTTTGAAGTCGCGGTTGAGGCTTTCCATCTCGCGCTCCATACGCGCCATCTGCTCGGGCGTCATGCCGATGATCTGCTTCGGCTTGTCGGGCCTCATGAGATCGGCCTGACGCGTGGCGGCGAGGAGAGCCTTGGCGTAACTGGTCGAAAAATTGCCGGCGGAGACCATCAGTTCAGCTGCCTCAATCTGCCGTAGCGGTTTGAGCTTGCGCAGCACCTCGAAGGTCTGCGGGTTGACCGAACGGTCCTTCAGCAACTCGACCACTTCCTGGCATATGCCGTCGAGCAGGTTCTTCCGCCGCTGGATCAGCTTCGTATCGACCCCGAGCGCGCGCGCAATCTTCTCCTCCGAAACCCCGCGCTCGATCGCGCGAACGATCATGTAGTGCTCCTGGATAGTGGCGAGGCGATTGACGCGTTTGTTGTACGTAAAGGCTTCGTCATCATCCGCGACAATGCAGCGCACTTCCGTTTCTGCGCGCTCGAGGAGCGCAAAATACCGAAGATGCCCGTCCATAAGCAGATACGGTAACCCCGATTTCTGCCTCGCGATCACCAGTGGTTCGATGATGCCCACTTCCAGCACGGAGGTGGCGATCCGCTGGTATCGCTTCGACGCGGCGACATTCGCCGCCAGCTTCCGTAGAGGAAGAATGTCGGAAAGCGGAATAACGACGACCTCGCGCTCGAATGCGATTCTGACGCCGCCCGACATCATTAGGCCTCGGAAATGCCCAGCCGTTCGGCGAGGGGAAGAGGAAGTGTATTCATCGCTTCGGCCCGAAGGAGGGTGACGAAGTGCTCCTCAGCCAGCAGATTCTTTAGCGCATTGACGATGAACAACAGGCGCCCTTGTGTGAGGGTCGCCTTCTTCACCAGCAGCTTCTGGCGTTCGACCTCCTTCTGATAGGCGCGCACGAGCGCGGTCGCGGTCGGCTTGCTGGTCGCGCGATTGGGTTGCCCGACGCTGCGGACGCCCTTTCCGATTAGGTTGCGCTCATCGACGATGCGCCGGATCGCCAGCACCTGCGCGCCCGGCAGCGCCCGTTGTTCGTATGCCTCGGTCAGAGCGCGCTGAACGTCCTCGTCGCCGGCACGCGCAATTTCGATGGCGATGGTGTGCGGTACGACCCCGCGCTCAACAGCATCGAGCAGGCGCTCCTCACCATGATCGAGAAGGAAGCAGATTGCCCAGACATATTCGTGGCTGAACCCGACCTTTTCACCGATCTCTGAATGGCCGTATCCGCGGTCGCGCAGCGCCCCCACCTCGCGGATCAATTCGAGGGGAGTGTGATTGCGGCGTGCGATGTTCTCCACGAGGCTCATCACATAACAATCCTCGCTGGACGCCTCGATGACGACTGCGGGGATATGGGTCTGTTTGAGCGCTATGAACGCCTCCATGCGACCTTGACCGCAAACCAGCGCGAAGCCTGAACTATCGCCTTTGCGGCTGACTGTGATGGGCTTCTTCAAACCTAGCTGCGCAATGCTCTGGACGAGCTCTTCGAAGATCTTGCGATTGCGCGACCGGGGATTCAGGATCTCGACGTCGGCGATCGCAATCATCTGAATGTCCGGCACCGTCCCGCTCATGCGGCACGATCCAGGCGAAAACGGCGGGTCAGGTGATAGAGGGGGGCGAGGTCTTCGGTGCGATAGGCGTCGAGGTAGACCCCGTTGTATTCCGCCATGCGCAGGTACTCGTTCGATCCGACGTCGAGCCAGGGGAGCAGGTAGTAATCGCGGGCATGCCTATTCTCGGCATCCATGCGAACAGCGACCGTGATGTCGGGCCTCAAGCTGGTGTCGAGCCGCAGCTTCCATCGCAAGCCGCCGGCGGGCATGGGTGCGCAACGCAGGATGACGAGAGAGAGCGACAACTCCTGATTGATAAGGAGGAGGTCATTCGTTGGATTGACGCGTACGGATCCGCCGACGCGCTCAATCTCTGCGATGGTCTGCGCCACGATGTCGGGATGCATCAGCCGCAGGACACGGTTCGTTTCGACGTACCGGTAGTCGCGCTCGGGCACGTAGCCGATCAGCTGGTAGGCGCGGATCAGGCTGCCGAACCGGTTCCGATAGGTTGCGGTCGATGGCATTTCCTCCAGTTCGTCGATGATCAGGCCGGAGAGCGCTCCGCGCTTGGCAAGGAGGTCGGCGAGCATCTGGAGCAGTTCGTCGTTCGAGAATCTGCGGGCGCGTTCGGCGAAAATGCGCTGGGCTGCTTCAAAGAAGTCGGGCTCGACGATCGGCTGGAACGCCCCTTCCGCGCGGATCCACATATCGGGCGTGTTCATCACCCGCTTCTGCTTCAGCTTAAAGGAGACCCGGTTGTAGACATTGTTGCCGACGTATTTTTCGTTGCTGAGGATCTGGTGGACGATGCCGCGCGTCCACGGCTTTCCGAGATCCGTGCACCTCCCTTCCTCGTTCATGATCGTCGCGATCTCGCGCTCGGAGCGGCGCTGCACGACGAACAGTCGGTAGATTCGCTGAACGGTTTCAATCTCGTCGGCTGGTCCCGGGACGAGGATGACACGGTCGGTCTGGAGACTCTTGTGCTCACCGCGTGCCAGGGGCGCTTTCGGCTCGTTTCGCTCATCGACCAGGTGGCGCCGCAGCCCATAGCCGGCCGGGCCACCCTGCCGATATCCCATCGTGATTAGCCGGCACTGGCCGGTGAACACCTTGGCTGACAGCTCACGGCTATATTCGCCGGCCATCGCGCGCTTCATGTTCTTGATGATTGTGGCGCTGAGGCTGCCGTCATTCTCGAATTGCTCGGCGCAATAATGCACCGTCACGCCGGCCTCGCGGCAGATGAACTCGTAATAGGCGCTTTCGTCCGCATCCTGGAAACGGCCCCAGCGGCTCACATCATAAACGAGGATCGCTTCAAAATTGATTGAACGGGACCGTACGTCGTCGATCAAACGCTGCAGTGAATCCCGACCCGCAATGTTTAGGCCGCTTCTTCCCTCATCAGCGTAGGTGTGGACGATCTCGAAGCCCCTCCGGGCAGCATAGGCGGCAATGATCTCAGCCTGATTTTCAGTCGAGTATTTCTGATGGTCGGTCGACATCCGGACATATTGCGCCGCGCGGATCACGGGACGCTCTTCTTCGGAAATAATGCCGATGCCCCTTTGCACGATCACCTCTATCGGATGCGAACTGACCAAATCGAGGTCATATTTCGCTCTCCATCTATGTGGAGCGTGGGGTCATGTCGTTTACGGAGAACGACCGAAAAATTCAGTCGGAAAACGGAAAAGCTTTTCCGCCGGGTGAGCAAACTGAGCCGCTACCGCCATTCGTGGTCGCCATCGCTCGTGCCCTACGCGGCGAGTTCGGCAATTCCCCGAGCACCATGAAAACCGTTGCGCGCATGACCGGTACGAACGAACGAACCGTCAGAAATTGGTTCGAGGAGAGGAATGGCCCGACCGGCGAGAACCTTGTCGTTCTGATGCAGAACTCGGACCAGGTGTTGCATACGGTTCTGCTGCTAGCGGGTCGCAACGATCTTCTGGTCGCCGCCAAGATCGCCACGACAAGAACTCAACTGAGAGAAACACTGAGCGCCCTTGATCAACTCCTGTCAGGTGACGAGCGATCGGCGTAAAGCATCCGAAGACGCAAGCGCCACAAGATCAAAGGCAATCGTATGCAGGTGATCAGATGGATGTCGGCAACTGATCGAATGTCCATGTGCTACCTTGGCGCAGGCACTGGCCCGCGAGCTGATCGACCGCCTACACGACCTCGTCAGTGCGATCGACTGGCTCAGGGGTCGCCAGACCCGCGCCGCTGTGTTGTCGGAAATTAGGGTGAAGTTGAACGAGCTGCCGGAGGCACCCTATCCCGAGGACCTTTGGAACGGGAAGGTTGAGCAGGTGTGGGATTTCGTGCTGCACCGCTACGCGGCGTGATCACGAAGCGTGGACTGCCTATCGCGGGCCAACTTGCGCCGCCTGAACCTCTCGAACGGTCCAGAGCGTGTGGTACATGGTCGAAGTAGTTGAGCCCGGCATATCGTCGCTACGCCACGGACCAAGCGATAACGTCTGCCCCTTCGGAGCCTTGATAACTATCCTTGCCGATGTCGCTTCGAGAAGCTCGGCCGGAACTCGCACGTCGTTGGGACCCACAATGAAGAGTGACTCGCCTGTGTTCGGAAAATCCCGCTTCCGATCACCAACTATCTGCGAGCTCTCCATAAGAGTGAATACCGTCCCGATGCGAGGTTCCACCGACATATGGTAGGCAAGCCAGTCCATACTGGCGATCTGGGGTCGCGGCGCTCGGTCTTCAAGGGCGCGAAAGTGCCGCCTCCTCATACTCTCCTTGCTGGCTGATCATTGCGTCCGGTGTCGATGTCTTGATCGCCGCTATTCTCTAGACGCGCGGGCGAGGCGAGTCCGCAATATTGTCGTGGCACTCGGCACGCGCCAGGGTGTGCGGGCGTGACCGGCGCGCGTAAGATGACGCGGGACAAGGACTATCGCCCCCCCTTTTTGAAGGCTTCTGGCGCGTTCCGTAAGCGTTTCGACTTCGTGATCCGCCGGCGGTTTGCGGAGATTTCAAGGAGCCACGGCCTTGGAGATTGCTCCGCTTCAGAGTCGATTTTGGACTTCGTGCTGCTGGCGGCTCGAAAATCTTGTCGTTGACGTGTGAGATAACCATCGGCAACTTCCCGAAAGGGGGCTGAAGTGCATGCCGATTGAGCAACGACCGAGTATTGACGTAGCAATTCTGGCCGGACGTGTCCCTCACAAGGATCGGCTCTATGCGATCGGTCCGTTTGCCGAGCGGGTCAGTTTCGCGTCGCAGCAGCGGCGGGCGATGAACCTGATCTGCGCCATCCACGACGAGATTTGCCGGAGCGGCGATGATGCCGGGCTGAAGGGAAAAAGTGCCTGCGTCGTCGGGGCCGGGCTTGCCGGCCTGACGTGCAGCATTGCGCTGGCGGCCTTCAACTGCACCAACTGGATATTGGAAGCCTCGCACCGGCCACTCAACACGACGCGGCATGCCAAGCATCGCGAGATCCATCCGACGATCAATTTCTGGCCCCGCGAGACAGTGAGCATCTCGACCGAGCTGCCGTTCATGAACTGGTACCAAGATCGGTGCGATCTTCTCATGGCGAGGTTGCTCGACAAATGGGAGCGCTTCGCCACCCGGTCGGAGATCATGCCAATCACCTACCGTTCGACGGTGACAGGCGTGCAGCGCAAATCCGGCAAATGGCAGGTGACCACCACCGGCACGGCTTCGCCCGTGCAGGATTTCGACCTGGTCATCTTCGCAACCGGGTTCGGGCTGGAAAAGATCGTCATGAACTCGGGTTCTCCGGCATATTGGAGTCTCGATGGCGACCGCATCGACGCGATCCGTGACGCCTCGCCGCCGGTCGTCAAGAATTTCGTGGTGGGCGGCACCGGCGATGGCGGTCTCATTGAAGTGTTGCGCCTGCTCTACCGGAATTTCCAGGCGGGTCGCGTCAGCTACGGCACCGAAGCCACGCTCGAGAATGACTGGATCCTGAGAACCTTGCGCGAGATCGAGGGACGCGTGAAGCTGCGCGTCTCGGACTATATCCTTCACGAGGGCTTCCCGGTCGATCCGAAGACTAAGGACGAGATCGCGCGCGCGCTCTGGGAGGAATATGCGTCCATCTACGTCAGGCTCGGCGCGCGATTTCGGCAGAGTCTCGAGGAGCAGCGCACTGCGCTTCCCAAGGTCATCCTGATCGGCAAGCGCGCCACACCGGCCGAGCACACGGCGTCGCCCTATCATCGCCTGCTGATCATGCACGCGATACACGAAGGCTGGGTCGAGTATTATCAGCACAGCGGCAGTGTGGTGGTGGCGGATTGCTCGGCGCCCGGGGATCATCGGGATGCGGACCGGCTGCTGGTCAAGCGCAAGCATGTCTCATTCCGGGGCCGGAAGTCCATGATCGGCGACGGCGGCAGCGTCGCGAGCAAACGGCTTCGCGGTACCATGTCGCTCGAAAACTGCTTCTTCATCAACCGCTACGGCACCGACTCGCCGCTGAAGGACATTCTAGACCCGATCTCACCGGACCTGATCGACCAGGTCAAGAAGCGCCAGCTGCTATATGCCGATCAGGACTGGATTTCGCTTGCCCAGGCGAGTGACCTTGCCGAGCGGCTCGGCTGCGCACGCCCCGACGAGCCGGTCAACTGGCTGTTCGAGCAAATGGACGAGGCGCGCATGTTCTTCAGGGACCGCTACCGGCTCCGGGTCCAGGACGAGGTCGTCGAAGGCACGCCGCGGCTACTTCTCTATACCGGCAACGGCAATGATCGTCGGTGGTCCGATGTGAATGAAGCAGGCCCTATTCCCGAGCACTTCTTCGGCGTACCGATTGACAGAACGAAAGTCGTCACGATTCCGCTTGCAAGCAGGACCGGCCACTAAATGGCGGAAATCTCACATCTGACTTCAGTTTGGCGGATAGAACAGCCTTCCGCAGTCGGCCGCCTCGGCCTGATACTCATCGACGACTCGGCCGGCGACGCGATCGCGCTGACCGCCGCGCAAATCACCCGCGGCGCGGACCTAGTCATCCACAAGGGCGGTCTCGTCGGCGCCTGCTCGACCGACAATGATCGCTCTTGGAATCATTTCGACGAACGCCCCGCCTGGACGATGATCGAGGCGGTGCGGATCGACCATTCGGCGGTGCTGGCAGATCCTTCCGTCCGACTCGCGGGGGACCGCCGGACCCCCGGTTTCGGGCTTTGCCGCGACCCGCATTCTCTCGCCGGCAGCCGCGTGCTGGTGCATGGTGGACAGTCCGGACCGCGGCTGGGAATATTGCGCTCGGTGCGCGGGCTCTTTCGCATGCCCGTTCAGGATTTTGCCGAGCCTGTCATTTTCTACGACGCGCTGGTCGTCAACAGCCTCGATGCGGCGCCGCTCTCCGTCGAGGGAGACTCAGGTGCCGCGGTCACCGATCTCGACGGGAACGCGGTCGGTGTCGTGATATGCGGGATCGGAACGACGACCTATGCCGCTCCCATAGGAGCGTTTCTGAGGGGTGACGTGGAGCTGCGGTCGGCTACGCTCGGGGATATCGATCTCTGGAACGCTGACGCCCACTCCTACGAATACGACGAGACGGCGGCGCCGGACGCGGACACGGAAGTGAGGGAGCCCGCGGACGCTGAGAAGCGCAACTGGCTCGCAACCGACGGCTCCGACGAAGACCTTGCCAGAGCTGGGAAGGAGCTCGCGGCCGAATGCCTGTGAGGGAGCCCTCGACCGGCCGAGGCCCCAGCCCCGAGGCAGTACATCGACTATCCACGGATATCGCCAATGCAGTCAATCTACGGGAATTACTCTACCATCGCGATCTAGATCACAAGTTCATCGCATCTGGCGGCAGGATATGTTACGCGATCGACTCCAATATTCTGTACAGTTACTTCCGTACCCAGTCACAAACGACGACGCCGATGTCGGCCCGGATATTCGAGGGCCCCCCGGGGGAGACACGGCCGATCGCGGAAGACCGCGTCCTCGACATCATCGTCACCTATCTGGTGCAAAACCTCGTAAATCGGGACAGCAGCCCCTTTCCGTTGCTCGTGCTCCCCGGCCACGTCATGGAAACCAGGTTTCTCTACGATACGCTACTTCAGAAGCTCGACGACAGCCGCCACGAGCACCGCACCGCAAAGATGCTGCTCCTCACCACGCTGAGAGCGTTGGCGCAGGCGCCTGAAGGCGAGCAGAAGGCCTTGGCGGAGCGAAACGAGGAGCTGCTTCACAAATTGCTATACGCGATCGACGACGGGCGCGAGAAGCTCCGGCGCTTCAATGCGTTGATGGCCGACGGCAAGCTTCGTACCGCGGCCAAGCTCTCGCATGATCGGCAGTGGGCGGCGGTGATGCGCACTCGGCCCGCGATTCACGCGATCCTAGAGGCGGGCGCCGAGACCGAGGCTCGCGACGACGACGGCGAGGGGTCCGCCGAATGGTGGCGGCGCCGCCTAACTTCGATGCCCGAGCGCTTCGTCCAGCGCGACAAGGCCGCGCTTTCGACGCTCGATCGGCTGAACCGGCTCCTGAAGGACGACGGAATCCGGATCGTGCTCTTCACCGAAAACTACGCGATCGAGCGGCAAGGCCGCCGGTATCGCCCGTTCCGGCATCTAGACGAGGACCTCGGGCGCTATACATTCAGTGAGCTGTATATCCGGCATCCGAAGGCATTGTTGTTCGAGTCCGCGATTCTGCATCCCGGCCAGGAAGAGGAGGCGGTCTCGGACCCGGGCTGGCTCGACGCCTTCTTGTCCAAGGTGATCGGGAGCGACGGCGCTAGAGGCCTGATAGCGTTTCGAACGCATCTCCAAGGGGTGCGGGGGCTCGACGGGTACCGCGAGGTGGCCAAGGCAGCGCTCAACGATTGGAGCGAGGCCCACTCGCAACTCTATGCAAACTGGCTGGAGCACATTCACAACATCACCTTGGCCCATTCGGCGACCAGTTCGGTCGGTCGACGGATGATGGAGCAGATCCTTGGGCAACCTCGCGAACCCCTGCCGGATTTGAGCGCCCTCGAAGAGGAACTCGATACCCTGACCGAGATCAGCTGGGACAGCTTCTACATCACTGCTGCTAAATCCGGCTATGAGATGATCGGCATTTCTCCGGAGAAGGTCCGAGGGCAGAAGCGGAATGTCCCGATCCTGTTCCTTCGCGACATGGACCCCGGCGAGGAAGCGCTCGACCTGATCTACGAGCATGATGGCGTCATCATCAACGAGCAGGCGATCCGGCAGCTTCTCGGTCAACTGGACGGGTTGACGACGAGGCGCGCGCGCTATTTGAGTTCACTTTGCTACGCGCTGTTGTTTGCCTATGCGGACCGCTGGTCGGTTGCCTCGTCGCTTGCCAAACGGGCGGTCGAGATCGCTGAGCCGGCGCAGTCCGAGGTGGCACCGCGTTTCATCGACAATGTCACCGGCCGCGAAGCTTATTACCTCGCTTGCGTGACCCGGCGACTGACGAGCCGGGAGCGCGGAGATTTGGCAATATGCCAGCATTATCTCGAGCTCGCCCGCGAGGCGCTGGCCAAGGATGTTCGGGCCGAGCGCGAAGGCGAGAAGATCTATCCGCCCATCACGGGCTTGCGCTTCGATGCAGAGGACGTCGCAGTGGCGACCGCTCGGGCCCTGTTCGACGGGTTTGCCCAGAAATGGAGGCTTGCGGGCAACACCCACCTCGTCGGACAGGTTCGCGAAAATCTGCATCGAATTGCCGAAATCCTCAATCCCGACGATGTCTGCGGCGATGAACGAATCCGCCGTCATTCGTATCTGAGCCTTCGGACCAACTATTTCTCGAACCTGTTCCTTCTGGAGTGCGCCGGCGTCCTAGGCGCCCCGGATCTCGTCGATATCTCGCGCGTGGTTGCTGGCCAGCTCAGCGATTGGCGCGCAGGCGTCGGTCTCGACGAAAGGGTCGATGTCTCCGCAATGGACATGCAGACGCTTCTCTACGGGGGTTCCCTGATGGCTCTCCCCGATGTTCCCAGCTCTCTCGCCACGATCGAATTTTTCCAGGCCTATCCGGCTACCGTCGGCGGTCGTTTCCTCATGCCCTACGACCAGAGCCGCTACGAAAGAATGGCGGCACTTGCCGCAAGCCATCGCTCGCAATTCCCCGAACAAAGCTGAGGCGACTCCTCCCAACCGCTCGACGCACGGCAACGAACGCCGATCTCCGACCTTGGGTGCCGATGGTGACCGCCCCAGGGCCGGCGCCTCGCGCGCCGGCCCGGCAGTGGAACGTAGGATTTGCGGTGCCCGCACGGGCGTTTGGCTGGCCCCACCCCACTAAATCAGCTGGCTGCGCTGACGACGATGCGCGCGGCGGAACTCCGTATCAGTCGGACATGGCTGTCAGCGCGGCGCAGATATGTTTGGTGGATGACGAAGGGCCAATGCATCGGTGCATCTTGGGCGGCGAGAGGAAGCCTGACAATAGTTCGGTCCGGTGCCGGGGTTTTGAAGGCGGACCATGGCTACTCGAGACCCCAACGTCACGATAAACAGCGACGCGATAAGGAGAGTAGCTTGGGCGATGATCTCGACGCAGTGCGGATTATGTTCGCCGCGAATAGTCCGGCACGCGCCGCTTTCGAATATATTCTGGCGCATGCGAAGGCCGCGTCGTTCCGCTTCGTTCTGCGGACCAACGAGGTGCGGGCGGTCGAGCTGCAGCGGCCAGATCGCAAGCTGAATCCATTCGCGATCCAGGCCCAGGCAAACCATCTCAATTTCTATCTACGTCGCCCGATCCTAAGTGAGCACCCGGGTCTGTTCGAGGCGGCGGTCGCGACTTTTGGCCCGGTCAAACCAAATAGGCTTGGCGAATATCGCACCCATCTGAAGGACGTCGCTGAAGTTGACGCCATGCTCGCATTCTTACGAAATCACGATGCGTGGCCGTCGAAGCGGTCCGACCGCCGCTTCGTGGCCGAGACATTCGAGCGGCTTACCGGTGAGCACTTCTTGCATTCGGCGCGCCGGCTCGCGGCTGGCTTCAAGGATCATCCGTTCGGGCCATCTACCGACTACGACCTGCTATTCGACGGGATGCGCTTGCCGCCCAAAGCTGTCTTCGGTCTAGCTGCGAGCGAAGCGCTCGGTTTTCCCGTCAAGCCGGAGAATTTCAGCGCCGGCGAAAGCATGGTCTGTTTCCGCATGCTCCGCGCAAGTGGCTATCAGATCGTTGCCAAGGGGGAGAGCGACACGATCGATCCATCGCTAATCAGCGACGAGGATCGCAGCTGGTCCGAAGGGCGCCCGCGGCTCGTCACGCACTTGCGCCGCGAGCGTGGCACGGGATTGGGGCGCGCCAAGCGCGATCAATTCCGCGCCACTCATGGCTATTTGTACTGTGAGCGATGCGGCATGGACCCAGTTTCGACGTTTGGCTCGGACGTCGGCGAGGCCTGCATCGAGGTCCATCACCACAGCACCCACGTCGCTGAAATGGATGACGGCCATCAAACCAGGCTCGAAGATCTTCAATGTCTTTGCGCAAATTGCCACCGGGTCACGCATCGAGAACTCAAGGCCCAGCTGACCGGGTTGCATTGAAGCCACCGGAATCAATAGCTAGTCCAGCGCGAGTACGTCGTCATTTCATCCCGTGGCGATATTCCCAAGATTGGGCAGAATGGCAGACTATAATCTCAACAAGCTTTCCCATGCGGACTTCGAGGAATTGATCCATGATCTGCTCGAAGCCGAGTGGGGAATGCCGCTCGAGAGCTTCAAAACCGGCCGTGATGGGGGCGTGGATCTGCGCCATATCGATGCCGGTTCCCGCACCGTCGTTCAGTGCAAGCACTTTGAGGGCAGCAGCTTCTCCTCACTTCTTTCCAAGCTCAAATCGCACGAGCTTGCCAAGGTGCAGGCGCTCGCCCCTACGCGATACATCCTTGTCACTTCGGTTGGGCTCACGCCTGGAAATAAGGACTCGATCGTCGAGGCGATGCAGCCTTTCATATTGACGCCCAACGACGTCATCGGCGCATCCGAAGTCGAGGATTTGCTGCGCAACCACAGCGACGTCGTCAAGAGTCACTACAAATTGTGGCTGACCAGCACGGCGGTGATGGAGCGTGTACTGCATGCGGCAGAACACGCGCGCACCGAAATCCATATCGAGAAGATCATCCGGAAACTGCCGCTGTTCGTGCGAAACGACGCGTTCCCGCGAGCACTCAAGGCGCTGGAGGATCATCGGCAAGTGATCCTGTCCGGTCCACCAGGCATCGGGAAAAGCACGCTTGCAGACATCTTGTTGTACGCACATTTGGAAGACGGATTCCTGCCAGCGATCATCACCGGGGATCTGGCGGAAGGCCATGTGCTCGCATGTGCGGGTAAGCGCATGCTATTCTATTACGATGATTTTCTGGGCGAAACCTATCTCGGCGATCGGCCCGAATATCTAGGGCGTAAGGAGGACAAGGCGCTTGTCGATTTCATCGACTATGTGCAGCAATCCGAGGGCAGCCGCTTCATACTGACTTCACGCGAGCACATCTTAGCCGATGCGCTCCAACGTTCGGAACGTTTGCGCCAAAGCGGGTTTGCGGATCATCGCTGTGTGATTGAGCTCTCGGATTACACCAAAGCCCAACGCGCTCGCATTCTTTACAACCATCTTTATTTCAGTGGCTTACCTGAGCCATACAAGGAAGAGATGCTCAAGGAGGATTTCTTCCTAACCATCATTGAACACGAGCATTTCAATCCTCGTGTGATCGAATGGCTATCGACGCTGCGCCGACTGCAAGCCGTGCCTCCGGAAGCATATCGGGATTACGTCACCCGGTTGCTCGAAAATCCCGAAGAAATCTGGCGGCACGCATTCGAGCAGGAGATTTCGCGCGCAGCACGCGGCGTTTTGATCTTGGTGTACAGCTTGGGCTATTTCGTCGGCCTGGATGATCTGCAGCCTGCTTGGGCAGCGTATGAGCGCCACTGCGCCGCAAAATATAACTACAGCACAGCGCCGAACAGCTATCGCGACGCGCTCAAGGAGCTCGACGGTTCATTTCTCCGATATTCGGAAGGGCGCGTTCTCTTTCTGAATCCCTCGGTCAGAGATTTCATGGCGACCGTCATCGCGCACAGCCCGGAAATCATCTCAGACCTGTTTTCGACGGCCGTTAGATTTCGGCAGATAGCTGATATTTCGGATACGGCGCTGCTGCCCGACGCTTCGCCCGAGCTGAAAGCATTTGTGCAGCGTAATGCGCCGGAAATGCTCGTGGCTTATGGCCGACTCATCAGGACTGAGAGCCTCAAATGGGTTCGGGAGAAGCGCGGCCGAATCGGGCACTATGTCGACTTTTCACCTTCGCAAAAGGTGCGGCACCTTATTGACGTCTCGGACGACTTACGGACGGCTGCGGCGCTAGACGTAGTGCGTCAGGCGCTCGATCACTTGCTCACATCCAACGACGTCGGCGGTCTCGTCTATGCAATCCAAGGGTTTCTGGAGAACAGCTGGCTCAATCAGAAATCCACTCGCCATCTGGTGGAACCCGCCATCGAGCGACTGCTGGAACTGTTGCCGTTCGCTCAAGCTTCCGATTGCCTAACCTTGCTCGACGTCATGCAAAGCGGCCTCTCTTTCGACGCGCCGGTCCGTAAGCAAATCGACGACGCCATAGATGAGCTCGTACATGACGGCTTTTCCAGCGAGCGCGACAACTGCAACGGCGCCGACGATCTCACGGATCTAAAAGATACAATGACGCGTATCCAGGACCGCCATGGCAAAAACCTGAAAGTAGAGATCACGTCTCTTACCGATGCTATTGCTGAATACGACGAGGACGAAGAAGATACTGGGACTGGTGAGGGGTTAACGGTATCGAATCAGCCAGCGACGGCCGGTGCCTATGGCGACGATGATATACGCGAACTTTTCGGAACGCTCTTTGATTGAACCTGGATACTGTTGCGGCCCGACCGTGTTTCGATAGCGACCTCACAGATCCTTATTCACGTGAAGGCTGGGGTAGGCAATCGCTATTAGCAATTCAAAGGAGATGGGCTTTCGGCCAATTTCGGTCGCTCGAGCTTTAGCCAGCGCCCTGCTGGTCGGGCTGCACTAGCTCGATGTGCGACACCCCTAACGCCATTGCGATCTCGTAGATCGTGACGATCGTCGGGTTGCGTTGGCCGCGCTCCAGACCACTCAAATACTGCTGACTTAGCCCGCAAAGCTCAGCCAGCGCTTCCTGGGTCAGACCACGCTCGCGGCGGATCCGCGCGACATTCGCACCGACGAGTTTGCGCATGTCCATGCACAAACCACTGGCGATCAACGCCGCCGGAGTTTATCAACTATAGTATGTATTTCGTATTGTGCGCCCGTGACTTAATCTCTCTGCCGAACATGACCAATGGTGGCGCGTTGCTTGGCGGGCCAAATTGATCAGCCCTTCTCCGACCATCGCCCGCGCAACGGCAACGAGCATTCGCACCAGGGCGGCCGAGGTCGCGTTTGGCCAATCTCTTGTCACAAATAATCTGCGAGGCCTCGTCGCCGAGACCATCGTCGCCTCGATCTTAGGGCCTGAGTGGCGGTGGTGCTCCGCGGACTGGGCAGGATGGGATTTCGAGCGCAATGATGGGCTCAGGCTCGAGGTGAAGCAGTCGGCCTCACGACAAACGTGGACGAGGTCGAACGGCAAGCCGAGCAAATGCCGGTTTGATATCAAGGCGCGCCAAGGGCGCTATGAGGGTGCAGATTGGTATCCCGGGCACGGGCGTAATGCTGACGTGTTTGTAATGGCGCATCATTTCGTCAGCGACGACGCGGCCGACCACTGTGCGCCTGAGCAATGGCGGTTCTTTGTCATCCCGGAAACGCGGCTTCCTCAAACCGAGAGTATAGGAGTCCGGCCACTCGAAAGACTCGTCGACGCGTGCGGCTACGACACGCTCGCCAGGGCCATCGCAGTGTGCGCGAACACATTACGCCCACGAGGCACTATCGTTGGTAATTCGGGTTGTATTTAATCTGCCATTCCTCCTCGGTCATTGCCTCGCGTACAATAAAAACTCCCTTTGGGATGGAGGATTGCTCTGAAGCATCCTCGCCTGTGAGATAATCATAGAGGTTCAGCGCGCGCGGATCGCCCCTGGCTGCGGCATTGCGCACTGCGAGAAGCACCAACTCTAGAGTCGATGCCCTACGCCGCTGTCCCGCCTCTACATATTCGCGGACCTCCGCCGCAATCTGGCGGACCCATGACTTCTGATTTCGCGAGCCGCGGGGTCGCCCCCTCGGGTTGGGTGACGGGGAGCCCTTTTGAAATTGGTGAGCTACGGGTGGCCGTGCGTAACCAATCTCGTAATCGAGGTCATCGGTTGGTCCATCTGCCATCTTGCTCGCGCCTGTCTGCCGGTATGAGGCCATCTCGCTCACCCGGCCACGGTGGCGGTCCGAGTTCATCGAACTTTGCCCTCCACTCATCATAGTCCCATTCCTTGGGGACCCTATGAACGTAGACGTGGTCGTCCAATGCTTCCGGCATCTCAAAGAGGCCCGCTGATTCGCATTGTTTTAGAAAGCGTTTTGCAGCGCGCATGCAGCCGCCAATCGCTTTTGACGCCACGGACCTGATCGAGGCTTCGGCGGGGTGCATCCCCTTGGTCACGCCGCCTTGCACGACCTGGATCCGGCGATGCAGGATTTTTCCAATATCAAGCGGGGCTTCTCCAGCCCGTGCTGAGCGGGCCTTCCCCGGTTTACCGGGCTCGGTCGTATTCATTCAACGGACCCTGCAGCAGCGACATCTCGAGAAGATCGGGACGCCCTCACTTGCGAGAATGTCTGGCCATCGCACGCTAACGTTGCTTCCAAGCCCTCGGATTCAGCACGGCGGATGATCACATCGCAGTAGTGCGGATCGAGTTCGATCAACCTGGCCTTGCGACCGCAACGCTCCGCGGCAACCAGTGTGGTGCCCGAACCTCCGAACGCGTCGAGGACGACGTCGTTTGGATCACTGACATCTCGGATGGCCTCGGTGATCATGTCGAGATTTTTCACAGTAGGGTGCATTGCGAGATCCGATTTCGATCGGCCACCTGTCGAGTTTGCACCCGGATATTCCCAGACGTTGGTTCGATATCGCCCATTCGCACCCAGGGCGACGTTGTTCTTGTGAGCCCGCTTACCGTGCTTGAAGAGCGCGACCATCTCGTGACGAGACCGATAGAGCGTGCCCATGCCGCCGTTGCTTTTCACCCACACAATGATGTTGATCAGCTCATCAAACGCCTCCTCCCCCGCGGCGAGCAGGGCGCCAATCGATCGCCAGTCCATGAAGATGAAATGCAGCGAGCCAGAGCGGCTGAACCGAGCCAAATTCACGCATGTTAGCGACAGGAAACGCTCGAACTGCTCGGGCGTCATTTCGCCCGACGCCATCACAAATTCGGGGTGTTGGATGACCCCGCTGCCACAAACGTGGCCCGAAATAGCAACGTTGTATGGCGGATCTGTCACGACCAGATCGGCCAGCTCTTTGCCGAGCAATCGGTCATAAGAACCTGGATCGAGCGCGTTCCCGCAAAGGAGACGGTGCTCCCCAATATCCCAGATATCGCCAAGCTGGCTAATCGGGGTCCCAGATCTCTCCACTGCCGGCACAGGGCAGTCAGGCTGGCGAGTTTTTGATCCGGCGACATCGCGCAGCAAATCCAGGTCATGCACTTCGAAGCCGGTAACCGTGAGATCTAGGTCTATCGCGATCTCGCTCAGCTCTGCGATTTCGAGAGAAAGAAGCTCCCGATCCCAGCCCGCCAAACTGGCAAGCTGATTGTCGGCAATGACATATGCTCGGATTTCCTCCGGGCTAAGATGCTCAAGCATGAGCGTGGGGATCTGCGAAAGCCCCAGGATTTTGGCCGCCATCAGGCGACCGTGCCCGGCAATCACAGTCAGGGTCGGGTCGATGAGGATTGGGGTGACGAACCCGAACTTCTCAATGGAATCTGCAATTTTCCGGATCTGCTTCTTGCCGTGGGTCCGAGGATTTCTGGCCCTGGCACGCAGAGCTGCGACCGCGCGCATGACAATTTTTGAGTTCGTAAGCGACATGGCTGGATTCTCCGGCGCACTGCGACCAGGGCCGAAAAGCGCGCTATAAATTCAAGGGAAAACCCACCGACCATCGGTCAAGCGAGGGTGCGAGCCATCGGCTCACTGGTTTCGGCTTCGCCGAGTGCCATGGCTTACCACAGCAGCCTGTCCGAGATCCTCGGAAGGCACTCGTGTAGATTCACCCCGAAAGCAGGTCATGTCAATTCGGGTTCGGCGGGGCAGCCGATTTTGCCTGTTTTTGCCTGATAGGGTGAAAGAGGTTCCCTGTTACCTGCTTTTGGTTTCCCTGTTCTGGGATCCAGCTCTTTCAACGAAGAGGCGAAAAACCCTCGGATTTCTGCCATATTTTCAGGCGAGATGACGCGACCGAATTGATCAGAATTCCCTGTTTTCGCGTGAGACCGGTTCGCGAGTGACTGCGTCGCGCACCATCTTTTTCAATCACTTAACGTTTTCATAACCTGCGGTTGAAACCCGCTGGTGTAATTCCTGTGTAATCAGGCCGCGATTTCACCGATCCCAAGGCTGATTCGATCCTCAAGCTTATCCATCGCCGCGTCGATGTGCGCGCCGTTGGCATGGGCATAGCTACCCGCACCCTGGGTAAGACTAGAGGATCAAGTGCATTGCAATTTTCTTTGATTACGGCGAGTGTCTCCGAAGACGCGGAGAGGGGGCACCGGTGTCAACAGGAAGGCAGTTTGACGTAATTCTCAACAATCGGCTTAAGATTTCCGATTGATGGCCGACAGGAAATCGAACCTCAGTCCTGCCGAAATCAAAGCGCGGACCCTCGCGTGGTGGTCGCGCAAGCCCTTTTCTCCGCCAGCGCCGCCGCTGTCGGTGCACGAACCACCGCCGTTACTTCATAGCGACTCCCTAGGGCAAAAAGGGGAGGAACCGCATCCACACCGGCATTGGATCGTCGCCGAAGAGAAGACGACGCGCACGACATTGCTGACGCTTGCGATTTGCAGCGCCATCTTTTTCTTCGCACTCCTTTGGCAGCAGCGAATCGATGGTCCGGACGATTATCCGGAGCTGCTGCGGCGATGCGTCGGCGGCGCGACGATTCTTGAAGATTGCAAGGCCGCAATCACCGAGTTTCACGAGAAGCGGCACACTTTTCGCGGCATTGATATGCCCCTCGCCGGGGTCGATGTGCTGAAGTCTCTAAGTGTCGCTCTATTGGTTTCAGTAGTCGTGTCGAACCTTTTTGAGCGAGGCAACCGCAAGCGATTGAACGACACATTGAGCGCCAAAGCTGAGCAAATCTCCATCAATGTATTTGACGGCCTCTTTGGAAACTCCCACCCGCCCGCTGCCCTCACTGCGATCAAAAAGATGCTAGAGCGGCCGATTCTCAGAAAGCGGTTGGACATCTCATACACGCTTACAATCTGGGAGACATCCGAAGGCCGTCTGGCAGGACGAAAGTTCGTATGCGTCGACGTCGTTTTTGCCGGTCTTACGCAAAATATTGCCAATCCCAAGATGTCTCAGGACGCGTCGTTCGATGTCCCCGTTTCTCTAAGTTTGCCTAATCCGCTCGTCGACGAGCTGAGACCGCTGGTTGTGCTCAAATCGGTAAAGATTAACGACGAGCCGATAGCCGACGAAGCATTGGACAGGGCGAACGCGCAGATTCAAGCTGGGTTCGCCGAGGACAGTGCGGACGGCAACGTCGATATCTGTATCTACAATCTCAAGCCCGGCGAGGAACTGCGCGTAGAAGCCTGCTACACGATGATGAAGGAATTTGAAGATACCGAGGTGTTTCGATCATTTCAGATCACGGAGGCGCTAACGCTCTCGGTCATCGATAGAACCGGGGAGAACCTCCTAATTCGGGCGCGGGCGATCCATCCCGGGACACTGCGCAGTATCGGGTCAAACGCGTCCTTCCTGAAATGGGAGCTATATGACATCGTGCTGCCGCAGCAGGGTCTAATGGTCTGGTGGAAAAAGCCTTTGCCGAGTGCGTCGCAACCCGTTAGTGCGCGTCAACCACGGCGCAAAGCCGGAACAGGGGGGGCGGCTTAAGCATTCGGTCAGCTTGCCGTACCATAAGGCCGAAGAGGGAGTTCATAATGACGATCCAGGTGCGCACGCTGGTTGACGGCGGTTCCGGCTTTTGATTTCGACCTCGCGCTTTGTGCGGAGTTTTCGCACGCGCATTCAGTTTTAGCGCTGACAGTTGTGGCAGGGAGCCTCGGTTCCTTTCCGCTCCGGCTCTCGCTCTCCAAACAGCCTCTGCTTCACGTTGATCGCATCGGGTTTGACGGCCTTACAGTTGTGTCTGAGCACGCCGGCCGACGCGTATTCGCTGAAACGACTGCGTTCCTGCTCTGGTGTAATTCCTGTGTAGAGGCGCCGGGATTACGCAGGCTTTCGCGAGAACAACCGCGAACCGTGCCGGCGATCTAATCGCCCAACCGCCTTGAAGACAGAGCTGAATGGAACAGCCCAGAACCCGCCGGATTAGTCGCCAAGGAAACTGAAAATCGCAGTGTCGGCGGTTCGACTCCGTCCCCGGGCGCCACTATTAAGTATCTGTTTTAAGACGATTTTTTCTCTCGGATACACCTGCAATAGTGGCGTGCTTTCCGTCGCTTGCGCCGATGGCAGTATCACTTTCGGGGACAGAGACACTTTCAGCCCGAGGAAATACTCGCAATCCAGGGCTCCGTCTCTCCAAGGCATTGATGGAGCACTGAAAATTATTACGACGTCGACGGCATCCACGCCGCTTGGCGCTTGCGGCCGCTAATCAATCGTCTTTCGGCTTCGCGTTTTCTCGTGGTGCGCCCGTTGCTTTGAGCGCTTTGGCCAACGTCACCCCACCCCAAGCCGTGTCGGCCTTCGCCGGCGTCACCCGAGGCATCGCTATTGCCTCCCGAGCGCAGTTCGGTTGATGTGCGTTCCTCTGCCGCGCGCTCGACAGCCGTATCGCTCATAAGGACGCGGTCGATTCGCTTCGAGAAACGGTCGGCCGCGCTCAGGGGCCGGTCGAATAAATGGGATCGTGCCGATTTCGCCAGTTTCACCTGTGTGCCTGTTCCCTGCGCGAACCGTCGTGGAGGAATCCGGTGCTATTGCCGCGCGGATACGCGATGCGCTTCTGCGGCGCCGGCCGGTAGTGCTCCGACGCTTTCTCGACGCCGATCTTCTCCGCCTGCTGATCCGAATCCTGTCGGATGCGAGCTTCGTGCCGTCGAACATCGACGATGTCGGTGCCCGCACAATCGAGGCGCCCGGCCATGCAGGCGATGCGCTCTGCCTGGCGCTCGGGCGGCCGGAGGTGTTGCGGTTCATGGAGTCGCTTGTCGGCGATGCGCGGCTGACCGAGGTCGCGGGCGCGGTTGCGCAATTCGGCGCGGCTTCCGGGGATCGGCTCGGTTGGCACGACGATCGCGTCGAGCCGCGGCGCAAGCTCGCGATCACGATAAATCTCGGCACCGTCGGGTATCAGGGCGGCGTATTCGAGTTTCGGGATCTGCAATCCGACGCCCCGACGTTTCGCCATGTCCATTCCGAGCCGGGCGAGGCGCTCTTGTTCCCGATCGGCGCTGGCTTGCAGCACCGGCTACTGCCAGTGACTGCGGGCGGCCCGCGAACGGTGTTTGCCGGGTGGTTTCTCGGAGACGCGAATTGATCAAGAATGGGCTCTACGGCCTTGTTTCACTCAACGGTGCGCCGCTCGACCGCGCCGATTGCGCGACGTTGGGACTCGCCGTGCCGGTTGCGAATACTTCTGTCGCCGTCGGATTGCGGGACGAATCCGCCGAGGTGGCGGATTCGAGCATCGGCGAAACCGGCGAGATCACGGTCGCATTTCTGGGATATCTCGATGACAAACCCGGCCTCGCCGCCGCACTCGCGCGGCCGGCCGCAACCGAGCCCGCGCTGCTCGTGCTCGCCGCGCTCGAACGTTGGGGAGACGCGGCTTTTGCTCGGCTGCGCGGCGAATGGAGCCTGCTGCTATTCGATCGTCGCGAGCGCGTTTTGCATCTCGCGGTGTCGGAGACCATGCGCGATCAGATGTATTTCGCCTGTGACGGCACGCGCGTCGCCATCGCTCCCCAAGCGGCCACGCTCGCCCGGCTGGCCTGGGTCGGAGGCGAATTCGATCCGCTGGGCCTGATCTGCTCGATGGGGCGATGGTCGTTTCGCAAGCAGCGCGAGGGTCGCACCTTTCTGCGCAATGTGACGTCGGTCGAATGCGGAACGGTGCACCGTATCGACGGCCTCGGCCGGCGCCGGACCGTGTTCGCGGCGCAGCCGGCCTTCGATCCCTGGAACGACAGCTACGAAGATGCCATCGCCGCGCTGGAGGCGGAAACGCGCACGGCGATTCGTCGCCATCTTCACCGTCACCAAAGCGCCGCGGTGATGCTGAGCGGTGGCCTGGATTCTTCGCTGATAGCGCTGCTGGCAATGGAGGAAAAGCGGCCGGGGCAGAGGTTGTTTGCGCTTTCGTCGGTTGCACCCGACGGGAGCGGCCTGCGCGACGAGCGCGAATTTATGGAGATTGTCGGCCACGCACTCGGGCTGCCGGTCACCTATCTGTCGCCGTCCGCGGACAGCAACGCCTATCGGCCACCAGCCAATGTCTTCGCGCATGCCGAGGAACCCGTCGTTGGCCAGCGTCATTATCTTTACGGCGCATTTTACGACGCGGCGCAGCGCGAAGGCGCCACGCTGCTGCTCGACGGCGTCTTCGGTGAGATGGCGCTCACGCGAGCTGCGCCTCAGGCAACGTTTATCGGCCGTTACAGGAGGCTTCGAACGAACGCCCGCAGGATCGTGACCGAGGCGATCCACCCCCCGCGCTGGCCCCATGAGGGTCTGCTGGTCACCCTCTCGCCCTGGGCACTTGAACTGTTGGCGCAAAGCTTCGGCACCAGGCCGATCAAGCTGACCAAGGTCTTTCCGGTCATGCGCCCCGATCAACCGCTCGGCCTGGCCGCGGCCTATTTCAAGAGCGGCAAGGTCGCGACCGCGACATGGCAGCCGTCGGTGCGTCAGGTCTATCCGTATCGCGATCGGGCGCTGCTACAGCTCGCCGCGCGGTTTCCGTCCCGCTTCACCGAAGGCCTGGGACTGCCGCGCTCGCTCGCGCGTGCGATCATGCGCGACCGACTCCCCGACCGGATCGTGATGCGCAACACCAAGGACGTCTTCTCGCCCGATTTCCATCGCCGCCTGATGCGCCAGGCGCCAGCGGCACGCGAAAGGCTGGCGCTCCACCGCAGCAACGGTGCCGCGGACTGGCTGGATCTCGATTGGGCCGAAGGCCAACTCGCCGCGCTCGGCGCAGGCGGCTCGCTGGTGGGCGAGGCATGGTCGCGTATTCAATCCACGGTCATCGCCGCGGAATTTTTCACATGGTGGGCCGACGCGATGCGCGCCGATTCGGATCAGGCCTGATCGTCAGACGTGATTGCAGTCCGCTACGCCGCCGTCGCTGAGGACGCTGGGGTTGTTTGCGGTCCGGCTGATTTCAAGCTCGCCGAGCTCGGGGGCCGTCCATGGCTTCCGCGCCGCGCCGGCGTCGCGCTCCACGTCCGATTTTTCCTGCTGCATTACTTGGCGCCCTTTTGTCACTGTTGCATGCTTGCTTACTCCGCAGCGCAGTTCCGGACAAGGACGGACTTCGGAGCGGGCTGTGCACCAACCGTCGGACGTCGGAATCGATCCGTCGTTCGATGCGCTAAGCGGCCTGTCGGACCAGCCCCTTCGCAAGGAGCTGGTTGAAAAACCTGTCCACGTCGCCGCTGCACTGTTCGGGCGATACCTCGTAGGTATCGGTCAATATTTCGACGAGTTGCGCGAGGGTCCGGGGGGTTTGCAGCAAATCCCAGATCGCCAGCGCTGTATCGTCGAATGAATAATAACGGCCCGAATCCAGATCGAGGATCACGGTTCCCTCTCCGACCGGGGCAGAGACAAATCCGTCGGTCCGTTGCCACATTTGCGAGTCCGCCACGATCAAGGTCCACATCCGATGAATGACGCCCGGCTCATTCACGCATCTGGCGCAAGGTGCAATCCCGAACCCGCGCACAAAGCGGCGACCTCGCTCTCACCGAGCGCAACTTGGCCCTCCTCCCTTCGCCAATCATACATCGGGACGGCCTCGGCGATGCGCGCCAGCGCCGGCAGCATCGTCCTTGCCAGACCGAGCATGCGCGGAATGCGGGGACGATATTGGTAAGCCAGCAGGACGTGCATGCGACGTTCCACAGCCAGTGCGTGAAACGCGGGTGCCTCTGGCGCGCGGGGCACGGTCAGCACATGAACCGCATCCAGCACCGCCACGGCACATCGCTGCTCAAGGGGAATTTCGCAATATGAACCTCCCGCGCTCGCTGACAATCCAGCGGGGAGCCCGCTGATCGCAAACCCGGGGGTTATCCGGATGATGTCGTCCGCCACAATGCGCGCGCCGGCCTCGGCACATTGGCGCAAGACCGTCGTCTTGCCGCTCCCGGAGTGGCCGGCGACGATGATTGCCGCATCGGCGCCGGGCAGGATCACGGCTCCCGCATGCAAGAGAATATCGCCGCGCATCCACAGCAGCGCCGGGATCGCAAAGGCGGATAGCCCGGCGGCGATATCGGCGGCGGCGGCGCCAGGGGCCGGGTCCACGAGAATGTGATTCGAGTCCGCGCATAGATAATTCGCGCGGCCTGGAAGCGAGGCCACCATTCCCCGGCCCAGGCGGGCAAAGTGTCCGCGGCGATCGTACCAGGATTCGAGCGCGACGTGCTGCTTCATAATCGTGACATCAGGGGTGACCCCGGCTTCGCCACGTTCGATTTCGGTCGCGCCCGGAATGTCGAAGGCGGACTCGAATATCAGATCATAGCCCCGGTAGCGCCGGCTCATGCGGTTTCGACGCCCGGGCGACGATCGGGGACGATGTCGAATGCCACGCTGATCCGCTTCGCCGGCGATCCGGTCGGGAGAGTCCGGTGGTAGAGATGCGACGGGAACAACAGCAATTGACCCGGCCACGGCTGGATCCGACGCCGCCTGCCGTTGAACGTCCGCTCGACACCCGGGAGTTCGGGACAGCCGAATTCGATGCTGCCCGAGGAGGCGCCTTGCGGCCGATCGGGAATCTGGACGTAATAGACCCCGCTCATCCACCCGCGAACATGCATGTGCCAGGCATCGAACGCATCGTCGTGCGTGGTCATGCTCCACGCATGCAGCAAAGCGTGGGCGGGGCGCGCCTGGCACCAGATATGATCCCGGCCGAGAAGTGCCGCGACCTGCTTTTCGATCTGGATCCGCAGCGCCGTCAACAGCGCCGGCACGACCCGCGAGCGCTCGAGCAACAAATTATCGACGCGCCATCGCGCATTGCCTTCGCTTCCCTGGCGCGGACGCTTGCGCCCGGGATGCGCGAGCAATTCTTCGGCGAGCGCGGCGTTGAACGCGTCCAGCGAGTTCCAGCCTTCGGGAGGCTGCAGCATGCCTTCCCACAGCAAATCGTCCATGGCCTCGAAGTCCGCCGCTGCGGCCGTCCGCGACAAAGCACTCAGCGCGAGATAGCGCCCGGCCAGAACGCTGGAATCCGCGACGCCATCCGCCAGCGTCGACTCGGCGCGATCCAGAAGCTCGCGCTCGCGATGTTCGCGCAGGTCCAGCGTCGTAATCCGCGAGAATCCGTAAGGCGTACGTGCATCCTCTGTGAGGGCGGCGTCGAGCGCCGCGCGCGCTTCGTGATCGTGTCCCGACAGGAGATGCGATTTGCCGAGCTCGGAAAGCGCCGCGGCCCGCGCAAGCTGGCCCGGGGCGGACTCCACTGCTTTCTCAAGGGGCCGGCGCGCGGCGATGGCATCACCTTCGCCATTCCGGCCGAGATACGAAAGCCCCAGGAGCATGTTTCGCGGATGCGCGTGCGTCCGGTCGAGCGTTTCGTCCGAAAGCAGTTCGATGACCTCACCGTCGCGGTGCAGTGCCTGGAGCAATTGCGCGAGCTTCAGCGTGTAGGCTCCACCGCCCTCGCGGTCGCGAGCCATTCGCACCAGCGCTATCTCTTCCGAGGGCGTCAGGGCCTTGGGCGTTGGAAGCGCGAGCGAGAACGGGCCGGGCATGACTCTTCCCTAGGCCGGTGGCGAAGACGCGCCAAGGTCGGCGCCATCGCGTGGCGACGACAGCGACAGGTCCGCCCCGTCGAGGCGGCGGATCTGCGTCGGCGCTGCGGGCAGGTGATGGCGCGCGATCCGGCGGTACGAACGATCGAGGAAGGTCACGAACCCCGGGATGAGCTCGCGTACCGGCCGGTGTCCGAACAGCGAGCTGCCAACAACGATTTCGTCCACGCCAACCGACAGTCCGCGCGTCATCAGGGCGTCGATCTTCACCACGGTCTCGCGCACGTCGATCAGCGATCCGTGCAGCGAATTGCACACCAGAAACCGGTCATCTTCGAGCATCACGATGTCGTGACACGCCATATCCAGCAGAGGGATACGGCGGCGCTCGCGGAACGCGCGATCGACCTCGAGGATCTCGCTCGGTCGCTCGAGCCGTCCGTTGTGGAGCAACAGGAAGATCGAATCGCCGCGGCCGAGGAAGGAATTGACGTGGAAATAGTCGGGACCCGCCTCGCCGTAGCGTACCGGCTGCACTGGAAAATGTGTCCCAGACAGCCGCCAGTCGCGATCATATTCGAGGATCTGCTGGTTGTAGGTATCGACGACGAAGCAGCTCCCCATGAAGAAATCGATCTGGTGGCAGCCATTGTCGAGCCCCTCGACCAGGATTTCGCGCTCGCCGACGCCCTCGGCGGTGCGCCGGAACCGGACGATCCGGCCCAACCGGCTCGGCACCCAGGGATGGTCGCCCGCCTCGAAGCAATAGAGGTCGTCACCGCGTAGCGTCAGGCCGAAGAACAGCCCTTCCGCAACCCGCGCAAAGCCCGATCGATGCGCCAGAAAAAGGCCGTCGCGCGAGGCGATTGCGTGGGTGAACGGCTCAGGCGCGGACGACATCGAAGGCGATCGAGATGCGATTGCGCGCCTGCCTCACGGGGATCGTGCGGTGCGCGTAGGAGGATGGGAACAGGGCCAGCAGGCCATTGGCCGGGCGCACGATCCGTCGCCAGCCAGCCTGGCTTTCCGCACCGCCGAGCGGCAGGAGCCCTAGTTCGAGAGCGCCGGCCTCGCCATCTCCCCCATCGGGAACATCGACGTAATAGACACCGCTGACGAGGCCCGAGGGGTGGATGTGCCATTGCTCGTGCGCCGCCCCGTCCAGAATGAGCGCCCATATCGTCAACGTCACCGCGCCGCCGGAATAGCGGCCGAGCGGGTTGCGGGCGCCCCGCTGGATACTCGCCGCGTAGGCGTCGATCGCATCGCGAATGCAGTCGGTGAGTTGCGCGACCAGCGGCGAGTCGCGCGTGCGCAGATCGTCGATGCGTTCGCCGCCGATCGTCGCCCTGGAGGAATGCGGCTTGACGAGATTGCGGTGCCCGAGAAGCTCCTCGCGCAGCGCGAGGTTGAAATCGTCGGGCCGCGCTCGCGCCGATGCGCCGATATCAGCGACCGACAGGAACGACGCATAGTCGATGAGTCGGCTCACGCCCGCATCATCCCCGCACGCGGCCCTCGCGCTCGCCCACACCGCGAAGAGCTCGGCGTTCCGCGCGCCCCGCCGTTCCAGGTCGACGCACAATTCCTCGAGCTCGCGGTGCTTTCCCGCTGCCGTCAGGTGGCTGGCCTCGATGCCCAGCGCCTGCCAGTTGTCGGGCGTTTCCGCGAGGACGGCGCGCGCGACCGGCGAAGCGACGGCGAGGCCGTCGCGCCGTGCCACCGCCAGCGCCAGTGCGACGAGGCTGCCGGGCACGGACAAGCCATTCGCGGTTTCCAGCGCCTTTACCGCCGCGTCGAAATCACCCGCCGCGCCGGCGATTTCGCCGTGCAATCGCAGCGCGACACCGTCCTCCTTCGCCACTGCGGGCGCGAGAACCGCGACGGCTTCCGCCAGGCGCGATTGATCGTAGAGCAGTCCGGCGAGTTTGCGGCGCAGCAGCATATTGCCCGCGTCACGCGCCAGGCCGTCCCGCAGCAGCGCTTCCGCCATGTCATTGTCGGCCGAGCGGCGATCGAGACCAACCCAGTCGAGCGGGGGAATTCTGTCTGTCGTGCCCGGAGCGAGCGAGTGCATGGCCAGTTCCAGCCGCATATTGTAGGGGTTGATCGAGCGCTCATACGGGATCAAGTCTTGCCGCGATATTCGATTTGTGGCTGGCAGTTGCAGAGCGAGATCGAATTGACGGACCTTCGGGCGCGGCCCGAAGTCCTGGCATCCGATTTCATCCTCGAGCGAGGCACCCTCGCGGCGCAAGCCGCACGCGGCATCGCGATCGGCCCGGTGCTGTGGCAATTGCCGGGGGGCGACCTGCTATTTGATCCAGGCGATATCGGTCGCGCGCTGATTACCGGCGGCAGGCGGATCGTCGTCGATGTCGCCGCCGACGCCACTCCCGGTGAGTTGCAGGCCTTCGTGCTTGGCCCGATCCTCGTCCTGCTCGGTCATTTGAAAGGGTGCATTCCGCTCCACGCGTCCTGCGTCGCAATGCCCCTTGGTGCCGTCGCCTTCTCCGGGCGGGCGGGGGCGGGCAAGTCGAGCCTCGCCGCGGGCCTGGCGCGACGCGGATACCGGCTGCTTGCCGAGGACGTCTGCATGATTTCGCCCGAAGGGAAGGTCCTGTCCGCTGCACCGCTGGTGAAGCTGACGCGAAAATCCGCAACGCAATTGTCGCTCGGCGCGGCCGAAACCGAGGTCCGCCACAAGCAGTTCTTTCGCGTGGCGAAAGAAGACGACCGCGCGCCGGTGCCGCTGGAGACAATCTATTTTCTCGAACACAGCGCTGCGGCGGCTGCGCCGACGATCGACACTCTCTCGACTAATGCCGCGGTTGCTCAGGTGCACGGCGCTGCCCTGATGCCGGCAGCCGCAACCGCGCTGTACGGCGACGCCGGCCATTTCGCCGCTACAGCCGCACTGACGCGAAGGGTCGGCGTCCGGAAGCTCATCTGGCCCTTCGATCTGACTCGTATCGGCGAAACGCTGGACATGATCGAGCGCGCCGGGCTCGGCTAGCGAAAATAGTCCAGGTTGCGATGGAACTGGCCGATCTGCGTGTAGAATTGACGCAGGATTGCCCGCAGCCGATTGCGAAAGCGAATCCCCATGTCGCGTTGCACGCCTTTCGCGTTGATCTGCCATCGCAGCGCGATGTGACGCTCGCCTCCAGCGTCTTCGACTTTTTCGGCGCTCAGGAATTTGGCGTTTTCCGCTCCCAGCATCGCCGCGAGCAGGAAATTGAACGCGAGCCCTTCGTGCTGGCGATGAAAGACGCAGGTCAGTTCGCCACGCAAACATTCGCCGATCGCCGCGATCGCGCAAAGCCAGCTCCGCGGCTCGCCCCAAGGGTCGGGGTGGCGGATGAAGCAGAGATCATAGGGAGCGCCCGGCGGCTCGAAATCCAGAATGTCGAGAAGCTGGTGGTGGATGGTGATTGCAACCGGAGCGTCGCCCACGAACGCCCGCACCACGTCGAGCGGGAAAGTGACCTTGCCGAACGCGTCGATGGTGCGACAGTCGCGCCAGGCCGGGGGCAGATCGGCGAAACCCTCGAATGCCAGAACCAGGCCGCGCATGTCGTATCCTCAACGCAAAGGGCGCGGTACAGTTGTGGCATGGACACGAAACTGGCGCCAGAATTTCGCCTGCTGCTTCTGGCCGCACAGGCATCGCGCACGCCGGAACGCGCGGATGCGCTGGATCGTGCCGTGCAGGAACCTATCGATTGGACGATCCTGATCGCGGGTGCGCAACGGCACGGGCTATCGTCGTCGCTCCTTGCGGCGACGGGCCGGGTATCGGGGGTGCCCGCGCAAGCGCTGGCGAAGATGCGCCGCCTCGCGACGCGCCGCGCCGCCGCCACGCTCGCCCGGGTCGAGGAGACGGTTCGCGTCGCGGGTGCCTTCCGGCGGGCGGGACTGCGGTTCCTTGTCGTGAAGGGCGTCCCGCTCTCGGTCCAGCTCCACGGCAATCCGGCGGCGCGCGATGCACGCGACATCGATGTTATCGTCGAGGCGGGGGAAATCGCACGTGCTGGCGACGCCCTCGGCGCCATCGGATATGATCCGCTTGACGGCGAATTGCCGGCGCCCGAGCTCGCGTCACGCTTCGAGCGGACAAAAGAGATCAAGTTCGTCCATCGTGCCAGCGGCACCTGCGTCGAACTCCATCACCGCCTGACGGACAACCCCGAGTTGCTGCCATGGACCTTCGACACGCTCTGGCAGGAACGCGAGAACGTCAGTGTCGCGCAAGGCGAAATCCCGACACTCGCCCGTCATCGCCTCGCGCCCTATTTGTGCGTGCATGGCGCGACGCATTGCTGGGCCCGCCTGATCTGGCTGGTGGATCTGGCGACAGCGGTGGCGGCACCCGAGGCTGCTTCGCCGGCGCTGGCGCAGGCGACGGAGCTCGGCTTCGAACCCTTGATGCTGCACGCCATGACCTTGGCGAGCAACTGGTTGAAGGTGCCCATTCCAGACGCCTGCCGGGCGCGGGCGCGGCGCAGTTCGCGCATTGCCTGCCTGGATTTCATCGTGAAGCGATTCTTTTCCGGTGCGCGCTGGCGCGGCGAAGCGCCCCCCGGTTCAGCCGGCCGGTTCGTCCGCTACTCGATCTGGCTACGTCTCTATCGCTATGCGATGAAGTCGAGTTGGCGCTATTGGCGCCGCGAGCTTGCCGGCGAACTCCTTTCGGCCGACGACCGGAAGGCGTTTCGCGTTCCAGATCAGCTTCGCTTCCTCTATCCGGTCCTGCGCCCCGTGGGCTGGCTGATCCGACGGTTGCGGACATGAAAGCTCGCTCTGGGAGGTACGCGAAAAGGCAACCTGCTCCGTGGCAGGTTCGCGTTCGGCAAGCAAAAAGTGCACGGCGCTTGAGCCGCAAACCGGCCCGGAAACACCCAGTGTTGGTTGCTCGATTCCAGAAATTCCAGCGCGCAAACAGAGACGATTTCGCCCTCTGAGCCGCGACGAAATATCGGAGATATCTCTGTGGGCCAATGATGGAGCACCAGGAATTTTCGTGACGCCCAAGCCGGCTCAGGAGAATCCGAGAGAGACCCGCTGCTGCTGCCAGCACAATGGAAGCCCGGCCCACCGGATGAGCTTCGAGCGGGTGAGTTCGCGGGGTTGACGACCATCGAGGATCGCCGAGATGATGTCGGGTGCGGGGTAGCCGATCCGCAGCAGATTGGCGGCGTGCTCACGGCCATATCCGATGGCAGCAGCGACCTCATCAAAGTCGTCCGAGTCACAAGTCGCCAGCGCCTCTCGCGCCGCGGCGGCCTGGGTTACCAGCTTGATGAGAGCGGGATTCTTGTTCGTACCGTCGGGCGTCGGCGCAGGCGGCATCATGAGCTTGAGCATCTTGCCCGACCGCACGCAGTTGATTGGAACAACGCGAACCGTTTCCTGCGCGGCTAACAAGGGATCCAAGCTCTCGAATGTCAGACTGACGATCATCGAATCCTGATGCAACTCGACCCGTTGGATCAGGTCGATCGCCAGCTGCCGCTGTTCGCGACCCGAGCCGTGCCGCAGCTTTGTGATTGCGGCGAATGCAGTGGCCTGCGCTCGCTCGATTTCCCCTGTGCGTGCCACGGCATCGTCGGCACAACCGCGGCTCGCCTCATCCAACACTTCCGCCGCGACGTCGATCACGCGTGCTTCAATATCAGGAGCACTGATGCGCCAGATCGGATTGAATCCTGCTTCGGCGTCATCAGCGCGGGAGTTGTAGTAGCGATATCGCCCTGCCACCCTTCCCCGGGGCATTGATGGAGCACCGAAAATTCGAGGATCGGCGGTGGTAATGCGCCCGCGCGAACCGATCGCCAAGGCTGAATGGCGGCTCGGAATCGCCGTGCTGCGCCGCATCAAAAATACGAGTTAGCGCTTGCCAGGCCCGCCACGTCCATTGAGACTGGGCGGATGATGCTGCGAGTCTCCGACCGCGAGCCCCAGGCTCCGCCTGCCTCTCGCGAGACGGAGCATCCGCAGCCGCACTCCGGGGGCGTGCTGTTGCAGCGCACAAGAGGCGATGGGCGCATTGCCGTCGATCGTCCGGCTTCGGGCGGCCATCGCGTTGCCGGGTTGAGGCAGTCGGGCGCGGCGAAGATATTATGCCCTCGCAACCATCTGGACGCCGCTTTCGAAGCCGTGCTGCTCAACACGGCGGGCGGATTGACCGGAGGGGACCGGATGCGCTGGGAGGCGTCGGCAGGGCGCGGCGCGAACCTGCGCGTCACCACGCAGACCGCAGAGCGGGTCTATCGGTCGAACAGCGGGGATGCCCTGGTTGAGACGCACCTGCACGCTGAAGCGGGTGCGGCGCTGGAATGGCTGCCGCAGGAGACGATCCTGTTCGACGGCGCCCGGCTTTCGCGCACCCTCTCGATCGAACTCGCCAACAATGCGTCGCTGCTCGCGGTCGAAGCGATCGTCTTCGGGCGCCGCGCGCATGGCGAGTGCGTGCGGTCGGGCGCGCTGCGCGACCAGTGGCGCGTCCGGCAGGGGGGGCGGCTGATCTACGCGGACAATGTCCGGATCGACGGCGATATCGCGGCGCTGGCCGATCGCCCGGCGACCTTGGGCGGCGCACAGGCTTTCGCCACGCTCCTGCTGGCGGGCCACGGCCGGATGCCGATCGAAACGCTTCGTGCGATCTTGCCGGATGATGACGGCCTGGAAGCCGGCGCGTCGGCGCTGCCCCACGTCACCATCGTCCGCGTGATCGCCGCGCATGGCGACATCCTGCGGCCCGCGCTGGCCGGGCTGCTCCATGCCCTGCGCGGCGCCGCCCTCCCTCGTGTCTGGCAGGCCTGACTCATGCAGCTCACTCCCCGCGAAAAGGACAAATTGCTGATCGCGATGGCGGCGATCGTCGCCCGCAAGCGGCTCGAGCGCGGCGTCAGGCTCAACCATCCCGAAGCAATCGCGCTGATCAGCGATTTCGTGGTCGAGGGCGCACGCGACGGACGCTCGGTCGCGGACCTGATGGAGGCCGGCGGGCATGTCATCCGCCGCGATCAGGTGATGGAGGGGATCGCCGAGATGATCCACGACGTGCAGGTCGAAGCGACCTTCCCCGACGGCACCAAGCTCGTCACCATCCACCATCCGATCCGCTGAGGAGCTACGTATGCGCCTAGCCAGAATGACCGCCGCCGCCGTCCTGCTGATCGCCGCCAGCCCCGCGCTGGCGCATGACGGACACGGCGGCGGCCTTGCCGGGGGCTTCGCCCACCCCTTCACCGGCGCGGATCACATGCTGGCGATGATCGCGGTCGGGCTGTTCGCGGCGCTGAAAGGCGGACGGGCGGTCTGGGCGTGGCCGGCGATGTTCGTGGGCGCGGCGGCGCTTGGGTTTGCCGGCGCGCGCTTCGGCGTGGCGCTGCCGCTCGTCGAGCCGATGATCCTTGCCTCGATGCTGGTGCTTGGCCTGCTCGTCGCGGCGGCGGTGCCGGTGGCGGTGGTGCCCGGGATCGCCTTGGTCGCGCTGTTCGGCTTGGCGCACGGTCAGGCGCATGCGTTCGAGGCGGGGTCGCAATCGATCGCCGCCTTTGCCGCGGGCTTCCTGCTCGCCAGTGCCGGGCTGCATGCGGCGGGCATCAGTTTTTATCGCATCCTCGGCCAGGTCCCCGGCAGGCTGGCGGGCGCCGCAACGGTCGCGGGCGGCCTTGCGCTGGCTTTCGCATGATCCCGGGCGAGGTCTTCACGCTTCCGGGCGACATCGTCCTCAACGAAGGACGCGAAGCGGTGACGCTGACGGTCGCCAATCGCGGCGACCGGCCGGTGCAGGTCGGCAGCCACTATCATTTCGCCGAGACCAACGCCGCGCTCGATTTCGACCGCGATGCGGCGCGCGGGCGCAGGCTCGATATCCCGGCTGGAACCGCGGTGCGCTTCGAGCCCGGGCAGAGCCGCGAGGTTCACCTGATCGCCTATGTCGGCGCGCGGCGGGCGGTGGGCTTCACGGCCAAGGTGATGGGGGACCTCGACGCATGAGCATCGCGATCCCGCGCAGCCTCTACGCCGATCTCTACGGCCCCACCACGGGCGACAAGGTGCGGCTGGCCGATACCGAGCTGATCGTCGAAGTCGAACGCGACCTGACCGTCTATGGCGAGGAGGTGGTGTTCGGCGGCGGCAAGGTGATCCGCGACGGCATGGGCCAATCGCAGGCGACGCGCGCCGAGGGCGCTGTCGACACGGTGATCACCAACGCGCTGATCATGGATGCGGCGGGCATCTGGAAGGCCGATATCGGGCTGAAGGACGGGCGCATCGCCGCGATCGGCAAGGCGGGCAATCCCGATACCCAGCCCGGGGTGACGATCGTCATCGGCCCCGGCACCGAGATCATCGCCGGCGAAGGCAAGATCGTCACCGCGGGCGGGATCGACTCGCACATCCACTTCATCTGCCCGCAACAGGCCGAAGACGCGCTGATGAGCGGCGTCACCACGATGATCGGCGGCGGCACGGGACCCGCGACGGGTACCAACGCCACCACCTGTACGCCCGGCCCCTGGCATCTCGCGCGGATGCTCCAGGCCGCCGACGGCTTGCCCGTGAACATCGGCCTCACCGGCAAGGGCAATGCGGCCACGCCCGCCGCGCTGGTCGAGCAGATCCGGGCGGGCGCCTGCGCGCTCAAGCTCCACGAGGATTGGGGCACCACGCCCGCGACGATCGATTGCTGCCTCTCGGTCGCCGACGACCATGACGTGCAGGTGATGATCCATACCGACACGCTCAACGAAAGCGGGTTCGTCGAGGATACGATCGCCGCGTTCAAGGGCCGCACGATCCACGCCTTCCATACCGAGGGCGCGGGCGGCGGGCATGCGCCCGACATCATCAAGGTCTGCGGCCTGCCCAATGTCCTGCCGGGCTCGACCAATCCGACGCGGCCCTACACCGTCAACACCGTCGAGGAGCATCTCGACATGCTGATGGTGTGCCACCATCTCGATCCCAACATCCCCGAGGACGTGGCGTTCGCGGAGAGCCGGATCCGCAAGGAGACGATCGCGGCGGAGGACATCCTCCACGATCTCGGCGCGTTCAGCATCATCGCCTCGGACAGCCAGGCGATGGGCCGGGTGGGCGAGGTGCTGATCCGCACCTGGCAGACCGCCGACAAGATGAAGCGCCAGCGCGGAAGCCTGCCCGGGGAAAGCGGCGGCAACGACAATCTGCGCGTGCGGCGCTACATCGCCAAATACACGATCAACCCGGCGATCGCGCAGGGCATCGCGCATGAGGTCGGATCGGTCGCGGTCGGCAAGCGCGCCGATCTCGTGCTGTGGGACTTCGCCTTTTTCGGCGTGAAGCCGGCGATGATCCTGATCGGCGGAACGATCGCGGCGGCGGCGATGGGCGATCCCAACGCCTCGATCCCGACCCCGCAGCCGGTCCATTACCGCCCGATGTTCGGCGCCTATGGCGGTGCGCTGGCCGCGACCGGCGCGACCTTCGTCTCGCAGGCGGCGCTGGACGGCGGGATCGCCGCGCGGCTCGGCCTGTCCAAATCGCTTCTGGCGGTGCGCAACACGCGCGGCGGGATCTCCAAGGCGTCGATGGTGCTCAACGATGCGACCCCGCACATGGAGGTCGATCCCGAAACCTATGAGGTACGCGCGGACGGCGAGCTCCTGACCTGCGAACCCGCCACGGTGCTGCCGATGGCACAGCGATACTTCCTGTTCTGATGCGCGCGACCCACATCCTGCCGCATGATCACGCGGCCATGGCAGACGACAGCGTGCTGCTCGATTTCGATGGACGGCACCGGCGCCGGATGATGCTGACCACCGAGAACGGGGCCGAGCTGCTGCTCGATCTGCCCGAGACCGTGGCGCTCGCCGATGGCGACCGGCTGGTCACCGAGGACGGGCAGCATATCCGCGTCGTCGCGAAGCCGGAGGCGCTGATGGAAGTCTCCGCCGCCGATCCCGCGCGGCTGGTGCGGCTCGCCTGGCATGTCGGCAACCGGCATCTCCCCACCGAGATCGCCGGGGAAACGCTCTATCTCCGCCACGACCATGTCATCGCCGCGATGCTCGAGCAGCTCGGCGCCACGGTCCGTTTCGTCGATCGGCCGTTCAATCCCGAGGGCGGCGCCTATGGCCATGGCCGGACCCACGGGCACGATCATCACGACCACGACCACCATCATGGTCACGGCCATCACCATCATGACTGAGGCCCGCTATCGGCTGATGACCTGGCTTTCGCCGGCCTATCCGGTCGGCGCGTTCAGCTATTCGCATGGGCTGGAATATGCCGTCGAGGCCGGCCTGGCGGCGGATTGTGCGAGCCTGTCGGACTGGATCGAGGATTGCCTGCGCCACGGCGCGGGGCGCAGCGACGCGATCATCGTTGCCCATGCCTGGCGCGCCGAGGATGCGGGGGCACGCGCCGAGCTCGCCGAGCTGGCGCTCGCATTGCAACCGGCGCGCGAACGCCTGCTCGAAACCGAGGCGCAGGGCGCGGCGTTCCAGCTGGTGACCTCGGCAGTCTGGCCGGCGGAGCCGATCGACGCCGCCCCGCTGCCCTATCCCGTGGCGGTCGGCGTCGCGGCGCGGGCGCATGCGATTCCCCTCGACGAAACGCTCCAGGCGTATCTCTGGGCGTTCGCTGCCAACCTGGTCTCGGCGGGGGTTAGGCTCGTTCCGCTCGGCCAGACCGACGGCCAGCGCGCCCAGGCAACCCTGATGCCGGCCATCCTCGACGTCGCGCGCGAGGCGGAAACGGCCGATCTCGACGATATCGGCGGCTGCGCCTTCCGCGCCGAGATCGCGGCGATGCGCCATGAAACCCAGCATGTGAGGCTCTTTCGATCATGAATTCGCAGCGTAACGGCCCCCTGCGCGTGGGCATCGGCGGTCCGGTCGGATCCGGCAAGACCGCGCTGATGGACGCCCTGTGCAAGGCGATGCGCGATCGCTGGTCGATCGCGGCGATCACCAACGATATCTACACGCGCGAGGACGCCGAATTTCTCGAGCGATCGGGCGCGCTTCCGATCGAGCGGATCATGGGCGTCGAAACCGGCGGCTGCCCGCACACCGCGATCCGCGAGGACGCCTCGATCAATCTCGCCGCGGTCGCCCAGATGCGCGACCGCTTCCCCGCGCTCGACATGATCCTGATCGAATCGGGGGGCGACAACCTTGCGGCGACCTTCAGCCCCGAACTCGCCGACATCACCCTCTACGTGATCGACGTTTCGGCGGGCGACAAAATCCCGCGCAAGGGCGGCCCCGGCATCACGCGTTCGGACCTGCTCATCATCAACAAGATCGATCTCGCGCCCCATGTCGGCGCGAGCCTGGAGGTGATGGACCGCGACGCGCGCAAGATGCGCGGCGAGCGGCCGTTCGTCTTCACCAACATCCGGGCTGGCGAAGGCGTGGCGGACGTGGCGGATTTCGTTGCCGGGTTCGGTGGGCTGCCATGACCGTGACTCCGTTCCCGCATCCATCCGCCGCCCGGCCCCAGTAGTTCCCGTCAATCGCCGCCACCCGGCCCGATCGACGGAGCAAGAATGACGATGAGCTGGTTCGACGCGCGCAGCCTCGCCTTTGCCATCGCGGGCCTGATCCTCGTGCTCGCCGCGAGTCCGGCTTTCGCTCAGCCGCCAGTCCGCGATGGCTATGCCCGGGGCGCGGATGGCGTGCGGCTCCATTACCGGATCGTCGGCCCGGGCACGCCGAGCGCGGTCTTCCTGCATGGCGGGCCGGGGCTGCACATGGGCAATGGCTGGCCCGATCTCGCCGGCCTCGGCGAGGGGCGCACGGTGCTGCTCTATGACCAGCGCGGCGGCGGCCGTTCGGACATCGTTACCGATCCCGCACGCCTGACGGCGGAGGATCATGTCCGCGATCTCGAGGCGCTCAGACAGCATTTCGGGATCGGGAAAATGACGCTGATCGGCTATTCCTGGGGCACCGGACTGGCGGCGCTCTACGCCGCGAAATATCCGGACCATGTCGATCGCCTGCTGCTGCTGAGCCCGATGCCGCCCGCCAAGACCCCGTTCGCGGCCGATCGGGCATTGCGCGAGCGAGCGCTGACCCCCGCCGCCGAACTGTCCCGGATGGAGGCGCTCGATCGCGCCATGCCCGACGCGGCGGATCCCGTCGCCACGTGCAGGGAACTCGATCGGCTCGGCTACGGCCCCTATTTCGCCGACCCCGGCAAGCTGGCGCTGATGAAGGGCGAGAATTGCGATGCGCCGCCGGCCGCGCTCAGGAATAGCGGAACCGTCTATGCCGCCACCATCGGCTCGCTCGGCGACTGGGATTTCAGGCCGCTGGTGCGCGGTCTTCGCGTGCCCGTGCTCGTGGTCGAAGGCGCCGACAGCCAGATCGCGGTCGGCTCGCCCCAGGCCTGGAGCGATGCGTTCCCGAACGCCAGGCTGCTGCTCATCCCCCATGCCGGCCATATGCCGCATATCGAGCAGCCCGATGCGTTCTTCCCTGCCGCACGCGCCTTTCTTTCGGGGCGTTGGCCCGAGGGAGCGATCGGCCACTGACCCGCGCCGGCCGCGCGCCAAAATTTTTTTGTTGTCGGGTGCATCCGTTCGGCGGCCCGCGCCGGTAGTCTCGCGCAAGCTGTATCGCCAGCTGGTCGCGTAGAGGGATGCCATGTTGATTCAGGTTTTACGGATTGGCTTGGGCCGCCCATTATGTCGCATTCCGTAGCGGAATTGGCTAGACCGCCCCTGATGTCCCGGGATTCCGAGAGTCTCGAAGCGCTGCTGCGCGAAGTCGCGAATGGCGACAAGCGCGCCTTCCGCCGGGTCTACGACCTGGCGGGCGGGCGGCTGCTGGCGATCACCCTCAAGATTCTGCGCGACCGGCAAACGGCCGAGGACGCAACGCAGGAGGCGTTCCTGCGCATCTGGCGCAATGCCGCGCGATACGATCCCGCGCGCGGCGCGCCGCTTGCCTGGATGGGGGTGATCGCCCGCAATGCCGCGCTCGACATGGCGCAGGTGCGGCGGCCGCAGGAGGAGCTCGACGCGGCCGATACGATCGAGCTGGCCACGCCGGCAGTCGAGCCGCCCGACGCGCGGCTGGGCCAGTGCCTCAAGCGCCTGCCGTCGGACCAGGCACGCGCGATCGTGACCATGTACACCTATGGCATGAGTCACTCGGAACTGGCCGAACATCTCTCCGTTCCGCTTGGGACGGTGAAAAGCTGGGTACGGCGTGGTACCGAATCACTGAAGGAGTGCATGACGTTTTGACGAAGGATCTGGCCCGCGATTTCGTGTTCGGCAATCTCTCGCCCGGCGAGCGCGGGGAAGTTGCGCGCGCGCGGCTGAGCAATGCCGAACTCGACGCCGAGATCCGCGAGTTCGAGGCGCAGCTGGCGCCCTTGACCGGCGCTGCCGGGGACATTCCTCCGCCGCCGGCCTTGTTCGACCGCATCATCGACGCGATCGACGAGCATGACCGCGAGCTTGCGGGCAAGACCGCGCAGGGCATCGACGAGGGCATCTGGCTGCCCTGGTTGCCCGGCATCGAGGCGCGGCGGATGTGGACGCCCAGGACGGTGATGCTGCGCTGCCAGCCCGGCGCGGTGCTGCCCGCGCACGATCATGACGAGGACGAGCATATCATCGTCGTCTCGGGCGATTTCGTGGTCGGCGGGCGCACCTTCCGCGCGGGCGATTATCATTGCTCGCCCAAGGGCAATCCGCACGGCAATGCCTTCACGCGCGGGGGATGCCTGCTGCTGATCCAGTGCCTCGCGTAGCGCGCGCAGCCGCTTTGCATCCGAAAACCCGCGCGCCCGAGTAATATCCCCCATGAATGCAGATCCGAGAGCCCGGGATTTCGTTTTCGGCGCGCTGTCGCCGGCCGAACGCGCGAGCATCATCCGCGCGCGGCTCTATGACCGTGACCTCGATTCGGCGATCGCTGTGCTCGAGGCGCAATTCGGCGCGCTCGGCCTTTCCGGGCCCTCGGCGGAGGATCCCGGCCTCTGGGACAGCATCGACGCCGCGATCGACCTCGAAGATTGCGAGCTGGCGGGGAAGCGGATCGAGGCGGCTGCCGACGGCAAATGGTTCGATCACGCCCCGGGCATCGAGGCCAAGCGGCTATGGCCCGCCGCGGTGCTGCTCCGCTGCGTCCCCGGTGCGCGCGATGCCGCGCATGAGCAGGACCGCGACGAGCATATCGTCGTCATCGCGGGCGACCTGATCGTCGGCGGACGAACGCTCGGAACCGGCGATCATCTCTTCCTGCCGGTCGGTACGCATCACCCCGCGATGCGCACCGTCGAGGGCTGCCTGCTCTTCATCCAGTTCCACTAAAGAAATAGCCGGGCGGCCGTGAGAGAGGGGGTCCTTGGCCGCCCGGCATCGCCCGCATCAGGCGAGGGCGACCTCATGCGCCGCGGCGATCGCGACCACCGGCTCCAGCGACTCCAGCGGCCCGGTGATCGTCGCGTCGATGTCGCGGAAGAAATTCCCCGAGCCGGGACCGGCCGAGACCGCGATGTAGCGGGCACATTCCGAAACGACGGTATAGGCGTGCGCCGTTCCCGCAGGCAGCGCGACGAAATCGCCGGCGCGCACGATCCGCTTCTCCGCGCCGATCGACACCTCGATCTCGCCGTCGAGGATCGTCATCGTCTCCGACCAGTCGTGCCGATGCGGGGGCGGGCCCTCGCCCCTGTGGGCCGTCACCTCGAACATCTCGAACACGCCGCACGTCGCCTCGGTCGGCGCCAGCACGCGGACCTTTTCACCGAGCACATTGTAGACGGTGCCTCCATCGGCACCCAGGAAATAGCCTTCCATGATCGCATGCTCCTGTCTGTCACGAGCAATACGGCCGGGGTGGGCAGTTCAGATGCTAGAGCCGCCGATAATTATAATGGTCGAGCAGCCGCCATTTGCCTGCCACCCATTCGAAGTTTTCGACGCTATAGGCGTCCGGGCCACGGCGCGTCATGATCTGGCGCAACCGGGTCTTCATCCCGATGACGACGAAATCGCCTTCGAAGACGAGGCGCCCTTCATTCCAGCCCGTCGCGGCGGAGATGATGTTCGCATTGCCGTAGCTGTCCAGCCCGAGGCTCGTCCATTGGCGTGTCGCGGGGTTGAAGCCCAGATAGCTCACGTCCTGGACGCTGTTGCCGGGATAGGTGTCGCGTATTTCCAGCCAGACGCCGCCGAACAAGCGGGTGACCTCGCTGATGCCCTTGTCCTCCGGCTTTTCGGTCTCTTCCCGCGCCGAACTGACCTCCCAGCGCCCGACCATCCAATCGACGTCGGACATCTGCGCCGCGGGCTTGCCGACGCTGGCCGCCAGCGCCGGATCGGCGGTGAGCCGCGCCTCGATGCGCGCGTAGATGTCGCGTCCGGTCGCAGCCGGCATGGCGCATCCTGCCAGCGCCGCCATCAGTGCCGCAGCGATCGTGCCTCGATACATGTGCGTTGCTCCTGGCTGATCCGGTGTTCGTTGAGGCGCGCGCTGTGTCAGCAGCGCGGCACAGGCAGGCAGCTATAGGACGGGAATGAGCTGCCTCCCCACATATTGAACGTGCATTGCTGGCGCGTCGTACAGCGCCTGCCGCCGGCGCGAGGTGGGGGCGCGGGTTTCGGTGCCGGGGCGTAGGCGGTGAAGCTCGCCGGCAGCGGCCGCGCCGGGCGCGCGAGCCGGTGCCCCAGATTCGCGAACGTCATCGATTCGAGCAGCTTGTCGAAATCCCCCGCCGCCGGGCCGAAATCGCGATCGCTCCCGGCAACCTTGAGCAACGCGATCGCGACGCGCCCGCTCACGCGGACCGGCACGTAGCGGCTCAGCAGCATGTTTCCCGCGCGACCCGCGCGCGCATCGATCACACAGGCTTCGATCCGCCGGTCCGGGTCCGAAAGGATCCTCGGCTCGGACGCCAGCGCATCGGCGCCCAGATCGGCCACCGCCAGCGCATAGCCGACCGACGCGCAGAACGCCTTGAAGGGCTGGCGCATCAGCTTGGCGTCGCGTTCGATGTCGGTCGCGTTGATGAGCGCCATATAGGTCGAGACCTGCGCCTGCCGCGCCTGCGCCTCGGGTGCGAGCGCGACGATCTGGGGGTTGCCGACCCCGACCCATCCGGGCGGGATCGCATAGAGGATATTGCCCACCTGCCGGTCCTGGGCGGGTCCCGCCAGGGTCGCCGAAGCGGTCGCGGACAGCAACAGCGCGCCGATGACGAGGAAGCGTATGGCCGTCATCTTATCCCTCCGTGTTGCTGCATCGCCCGCCGCGCCACGAATCGGCCGATATCGTCGAGCGTCGGCGCGCGTTCGCGCAGCGGGCGGGAGAGGGCGAGCATGATGTCGGCATGGCTGACACCCGGATAGGTCTTGAGCTCGACGGGATCGCCGGCCGCTTTGAGCCTCGCATAGAGCGCCTCGCTGTTTCGCGGCCGGACCCGGTCGTCCGCGGTACCGTGCAGCAACAGGATCGGCGGAGCCGGACCGACATGATTGACCGGCTGCGTGTCCGCGGCGTCGGGCCAGCCGCCGAACGCGGCAATCGCCGCCTGGTCGTCGAACGGCACGAAGTCATAGGGACCCGCGATCCCCACCACGCCGCGGATCGCGCCGCGCTCGCTGCCGAGCCAGCGGCCGTCGAGCGCGAGCATCATCGCATTATAGGCTCCCGCCGAATGGCCGATGAGGAAGAGGCGCTCGCCGTCCCCGCCAAACTCGCGCGCGTGGCCGCGCGCCCAGCGCACCGCCGCGGCGCAATCGCGCAGGAAATCCGGGAAGACGATTTCGGGCACCAGCCGATAGTCCGGCACGATGACGACGAAGCCCCGCGCGGCGAGCGCCCGCGCGGCAAATTCATAGTCGCCGCGCGACCCGCTGCTCCACGCGCCGCCATAGAAGAAGACGATCGTCGGCAGCCCCTGCGCGGCTCCCGCGGGCCGGTACACATCCAGCCGCTGCCGGCTCTCGGACCCATAGGCGATGCCGGACGCCGCGATGCGCGAGCCCGCATCCTTGGGCGCGATTAGGTTGAAGGCAGCGAGCGGGTTCCACGTGACCAGCAGCGCGGCAACCGCGACGACACTGAGCAGGGTCACCAGCAGCAGCCGGCGCGGCAGGCTGGTCCTCATGCCTCGGCGAGCGCGCGTTCGAGGCCCCGGCGCCCCTGCTCCATGACGCGGTTATGGTTCCAGATGAAGACCGGGGCGAGCAGCGGCACCAGCCACCGCATCCAGCGCTTCCGCAGGCCGACCGTCCATTGGTAGCGCACATGGGTCGCGTCCGCCGCCTCGCGAAGCGTCCAGAGACCGCGGCCGTCAAGGTCGCCGACCGCCCGGCCCTCGATCAGCGCCATCGGCTCGAGACGGGTCACCCGCATCTCGAACGCCAGCCGATAGGGCAACGCCGTCTGCCACTCGAAATGGTTGACCGCGCCCACCCCGGTCTCGTCGCCATGCTCGACCTGCTCGACGCGCAGCACCGCGGGCCACCAGCGCGGCCAGCCCCGCGGGTCGTGCAACAGCTTCCACACGCGCTCGATCGGCTGGTCGAAGGTCCAGTCGGTCACAAGGTCGAACTGCACGGCGATCTCCAAAACGGCATGGACCGCTTACCGGGAGGCGCCGCCGTTCGGATGCAGCCGGGCCGGCTATCGGCGGCGAAGCATCGCGAGAACCTCGTCGACCGCCGCGACGACCGCACCGGGCTCGGTCAGGAAACTGCGATGGTCGCTCCCGGGCACGAGCCGCTCGACCCCGCGCCGGGACATAAGCGCGAGTTGCTGGTGCCGCCGGCGCCACACCAGCGAGAATGCATCGGACTCGGCCTTGAGACCGGGCGATACCGGCGGATCGATCCCGGCGCTCAGCACGATCAGCGGCTTGTCGCCAAGGTCGAGGCGCGCGGTATCGAACGGCCCCGCCTGCTCCATCCCCGCGAGAATCCTGAGCTCGCTCGCGAACAGCATCGGACCCGTCGTGAGCCTGGGCCAGATCGCGCTCAACTCGGCGGGCGCGCCCTCCGGAAGCGGCAGCATGCAATCGTCCGCCAGGGGCGAACCCGGCACGATCGGACCGGCGCGGGCGGCGGCCTCGCAGGCCCGGAGCGTCTTTTCCCACGCCGCATCCTCGGCCGCGATTCCGGGGGCGACTTCGGCCATGGCGGCCTCCTGGCGCTCGATGCTGGTATCGACCAGCACCATCGCCGCGACCTCGTCCGGCCAGCGCGCGGCGAACATGCGCATCTCGATCCCGCCCACCGAATGCCCGACCAGCACATAGGGGCCCGGTATCCCGGCCGCGTGCAACGCCGCGTGGAGGTCCCCGGCGGTCTCGAACAGAGCCTGCGCCGCGGCGGGCGGGTCGCTGTGCCCGAACCCGGCGCGGTCGGCCGCGCACACGCGGACCCGGCGCGCGACCAGCGGCTGGACATGGCGCCAATGCAGCGACCAGAAACCGAGGCCGGCTGAAAGCACCACCGTCGGCCCACCGCTGCCTTCGCAGCGCAATTCGATCCGGCGTCCATCGGGCAGCGCCACCAGCCCGGCCGGCCTCGCATAGGCTGACAGCGGATAGGGAGCCGGTCCGGCTTGCGCGTGCGCCGCGCAGGGTGCCAGCAGGGCTGCGAGCACGAATGCGAGCAAGCGCGAAGGAGCGGGAAAGCACATGCCGCCGATACCAGTGAACCCTTCCTTTCGGATGCGGGCGGGCGCAGCATCCGAACGGCGCGCCTCCGCCGTATTCTCCGCGAAGAGGAGGGTTCCATGCCGTTGGATATGATCGTGGGGCTGTCGCTGCCCCTGCTTTTCCTGCTGTTCATGCTGATCGAGCCTGCCGCCCGCGATACGCAGTATTTCCCGCGCATCCGCCTTTGGCGCGTACTGGGCATCGCCGCGCTGATCGTCTCGCTCGCGGTCAACGCCGCAGTGCCCCCGCTCCTCCTCCCGCTGCTGCCGCAGGCAAGTCCGCTCGACCTGGCCTGGATGGGGCTATGGGGCGCGGCGCCGGTCCTGCTGCTGACGACCTTCCTCACCTATTGGACGCACCGCATCCAGCACCGCTTCGACCTGCTCTGGCGGATGGGGCACCAGCTTCATCATTCGGTGCAGCGCGTCGATATCGCCTCGGCGATGATGTTCCACCCGTTCGACGTCGCGGTGCAGGCCGGGATGACGACGCTCGCCGCCTGGCTGCTCGGCGGATCGCCCGCCGCGGCGGCGATTGCGGGCCTTGCTGGCTTCGTCATCGCGCTGTTCCAGCATTGGAACCTGCGCACGCCGCGCTGGGTCGGCTGGTTCGTCCAGCGTCCCGAGGCGCATTGCCTGCATCACGAACGCGGGGTCCATTCGCGCAACTTCGGCGACCTGCCGGTGTGGGACATGATCTTCGGCACCTATGCCAATCCGGCGACCGTCGATGTCGCGGTCGGCTTCGATGCCGGGCGCAGCCGCCGCGTGCTGGCGATGCTGTTCTGGCGCGACGTCAATCGCGACGCGGACGGCGAGAAAGCCCGCGCCTGACGGCGTGTCCTAAAGCCCGCTGAACCAGTTATAGCCGTAGGTTTCCCAATAGCCGCCGGTATAGTCGTCGCCGATCTCGATCTCCCCGATATGCTTGGGGTTCTTGAAACCGAGCTTGGTGGGGATCCGCAGCTTCATCGGGAAGCCATAGGCGCGCGGCAATATCTGGTCGTCGAACCAGAAGCAGAGCTGGGTCTGCGGATGCAGCGCGGTCGGCATGTCGATCGAGGTGACGTAATTGTCGTCGCAGCGGAAGGTGACGTATTTCGCGCGCGTGTCCGCGCCGATCCGCGCGAGGAAATCGGAGAAGCGGACGCCGGTCCATTTCCCGATCGCGCTCCAGCCCTCGATGCAGATGTGCCGCGTGATCTGGGTGAAGCGCGGGAGTGCGTAGAGCTGGGGCAGGGTCCAGTCCGCCTTGCGCTCGGCCTTGCCGGTCACGTTCAGGACGAAGCCGACGGGATCGATCACCGGCGCGAGATCGGGTGAATTGGGGGTGTAGAAGGAGTTGAACGGGAAGGGCCGGGTGATCGCGCTGGCCGGATATTCGGGCGCGAGCTGTCTCGGATTGAACAGCCAGGCCTGCACGCGATCGTTGAAGTCCGACATGCCGCCCAGCACCCGCTCGGCGCTGAAGCCGTCGATCACGTCGCATCCGGACAGCATCGAGAGCGTGCCGAGCCCCGCGGCGCTGCGCAGAAAGGCGCGCCGCGTCGGCAGGTCCAGCCGGCCCGCCGCGTCGCGCAGGATATAGCCCGTGTCCTTCTCGCGCATCGCTCAATATCCTCGGATCATCGCGCGCAGGCTCTTCGGGACCAGCAGCGCCATCGCAACATGGATGAGGGTGAACAGGAAGATGCCCGTCATCGCCGTGAAATGGACGATGCGGGCATTGTCGAAATCGCCGAACAGGATGCGCAGCAGCGGGAACTGCACCGGCTTCCAGATCGCCATCCCGCTCGCCACGACGAGCACGCCGAGCGCGATCACGCCGGCATAGAGCAGCCGCTGCACGCCATTGTACCGCGACAGATCCTCATGCCCGAGCCGCCCGCGCAGCGCGGCGAGCGTGTCGTCGAACGCCGAGCGGAGGCTGATCGGCCTGAGCTTGCGCGCGAACCGGCCCGAGGCGAAGCCATAGACGAGATAGATCAGCCCGTTGATGCCGAGCACCCACATCGCGGCGAAATGCCATTGCAGCGCCCCGATCAGCCCGCCGCCCAGCGTCACGCTTTCGGGAAACAGGAAGGGCGCGATCGGATGGGCATTGTGGATCGCCCAGCCGCTCATCACCATCACGACCATCGCGATGGCGTTGATCCAATGGGCAATCCGCACGAGGAGCGGGTGGATCGGGGCCGGCCGGGCGATGCCCGCAGCGCGCTTCAACCTGATCATGCCCCTGCTCCCCGTGCGGTTGCCTGGTCCGGTGCCGGTTACGGCATCAGGACGGTGTCGACGACGTGGATGACGCCGTTGCTCTGGTTGACGTCGGCGATCGTGATCATCGACATGCCGCCCTTGGCGTCGATCAGCTGGAGCCGGCGGCCCATCGCGCGGACGCGGAGCGTGCCGCCCTCGACCGTCTTGAGCATCGCGGTGCCGCCGCCGGCCTGGATCTTCTGGCGCAGCTGCATCGCCGACCAGCGGCCCGCCACGACATGGTAGGTGAGCACCTTGGTGAGCGTTCCTTTGTTCTCGGGCTTGAGCAGCGAAGGAACGGTGCCCGCGGGCAGCTTGGCGAACGCCGCGTTGACCGGCGCGAACACGGTGAAGGGCCCGGGGCCCGAAAGCGTGTCGACCAGCCCGGCGGCCTTGACCGCGGCGACGAGCGTGGTGTGATCCTTCGAATTGACGGCGTTCTGGATGATGTTCTTGTTGGCATACATCGGCGCGCCGCCGACCATGACCGGACCGCCTTGCGCGACCGCGACCGAAGCGATCGAGAGCGAGGCGAGCCCCGCCGCGATGGCGGTGGTGAGAAGCTTCTTCATGATGGACTCCTGCGTGTGGACATGAGTGGCCGCGTGCGGCGCGGCGGGGGATGCCGGGCCAGCCGCGGAATGTTCACTCGGCCCCGGTTACCGCGGGCGCCCGCGGTTCGGATGCAGGACCGCCAAAAATCGGGTGACGCGCCCCGTGCCCCGCGCGGCGCCGTGCATCCAATCGCGGCGCATCCGGCGTAGCCGCAGGACAGTCAGACAAGGGGCCTCAATGTCCGTATTGAATCAGCCGGCGCCGGTGCAGCCGGAGCGTCGGATCGAGACACTCGATTTCCTGCGCGGCGTCGCGATCTGCGGCATCCTGCTCATGAATATTCCCTATATGGGCCGGCTCACCGAGCGGCCGGCCCCGGATCTGCCGGCGCGCTGGGACCTCAACTGGATCAGCTGGGGCATCCAGGACCTGTTCTTCGAAGGGACGATGCGCGGGCTGTTCGAGCTGCTGTTCGGCGCGGGCATGCTGCTGATGCTGCGGAGCGCCGAGGGCGAGAATCCCCAGGCCGCACCCTTCGACGTCTGGGCGCGGCGATGCCTCGCGCTGATGTTCCTGGGCCTGGTGCAATGGGCGGTGTTCCTGTGGCCCGGCGAGATCCTCTGGTCCTATGGCATCTGCGGCCTCTTCCTGCTCGCCTTCCGGACGGCGAGACCGCGCACCCTGATCATTGCCGGCACGCTGATGCTCACGGTTCTGTCCGCAAACTATGCGATGTACAGCAAATCGCGGGCGGAACTGTTGCAGGCGAGCGTGCCCGCCGCCGCCGCGGCAGCCGCCAACAAGCCGCTTACGCCCGAGCAAAAAAAGGCGATCCAGGCCTATGAAACCGCACGCGAGGCCAACCATCCGTCGCCGGCCAGCATCGCATCCGCAAAGGCCGAGCGCACCCATCTGAGCTCGCTGTTCCAATGGAGCGCCGGTTTCTGGACCCAGTATAATATTTCCGCACTCGGCTGGATCCTGCTGCTCGAGGGCATCGGCACGATGCTGTTGGGCATGGCGCTGTTCCGGCTCGGCATCCTCACCGGCGCGGCGTCGCGCGCGACCTATGTCTGGCTGATGCTGATCGGCTATGGCGGCGGCCTGGCGATCCGCATCGTGGCGCTCGTGCTCACCGCGCGGACCGGATTCGACGTCGATGTCAGCGCATCCGCCGTATCGGTCGCGGTCTTCAGCGGCGGCAGTTACAATCTCGGGCGGATCCTCGTCACGCTCGGCCATGTCGGCGCGCTGGTCGCGGCGTTCCGGTCGGGTTGGTTCGGACGCGCGGCCACGGTCCGCGCGCTCGGCCGGATGGCGCTCACCACCTATTCGCTGCAATCGATCCTGACATCATCGCTGTTTTACGGCCTTGGCTATGTCGGCGCCTTCAGCTTCGCCGAGTTGATGGGGATCGCGGCGGCGATCTGGATCGTGACCGCCATTTTCTGCCGGCTATGGCTGCGCGGCTTTGCCATGGGCCCGGCGGAATATGTTCTGCGCGCCATCGCCTATGGAAGATGGAGCGTGCCCCGCAACGGCGCGCCCGCCTTGACCCCGGCGCTATCCGCCTCGGCGATACCGCGATGAGCGCCCGCCGCGAACATGCGCTCGTCCTTGGCGCCGGGGTCGGCGGCCTGCTCGCCGCGCGCGCGCTGTCGGGGCATTTCAAGGCGGTGACCCTTGTCGAGCGCGATGCACTCCCCAACGGTCCCGAGTCCCGCAAGGGCGTTCCGCAAGGCCGTCACGCCCATGGTCTCCTTGCCCGAGGCCTGGCGATCATGGAGACCTGGTTTCCGGGCTTCACCGCCGACCTCATCGCGCATGGCGGCGCCGACGGCGATGTCGGCCAGAAGGTGGGCTATCTGGGCTATGGCGTGGTGCTGCGTCCCGTCGAAACGGGCCTTACCGCTGTCGCGGTGCCGCGTCCGCTGCTCGAATACCGGCTTCGCCGGCACTTGCTCGAACGGCCCAATGTCTTCGTGCGCGACGGACTCGCCATCGACGATGTGGTCTATGATCCGGAGAACGCGCGGGTCACGGGCGCGGTGGTCCGAACCGCTGGCGGCGCGGCGGAGCATATCGCGGCCGACCTCGTGGTCGACGCGCGCGGCCGCGGCGCGCCGGTCGCGCTCGTGCTCCGGAAATGGGGTTTCGACGCGGCGCCGGAAGAGGCGATCGAGATCGGCCTTGGCTATACCCGCCGCGTCTATCGCCGGCGTGAGGGGGATCTCGGCGGCCGCATCGCCGTGATCATCCCCGGCGGACCGCCCAATTGGCGGACCGGGGTGATCGTCGCGCATGGCGAGGACGGCTGGATGGTGACGATCGGCGGCTATTTCGGCGATCATCCGCCCGCCGACGAGGCCGGCTATCTGGCCTTCGCCCGGTCCTTGCCGACGCAGGACATCGCCGAGGTGATGGCCCGCGGCGAACCGCTCAGCGACTTTGCGAGCTTCAACTATCCGGCCAGCCGCCGCCGGCGCTTCGCCGGGATGCGCTTTCCGTCAGGCTATCTTCCCTTTGCCGACGCGATCTGCAGCTTCAACCCGGTCTATGGCCAGGGCATGACGGTCGCGGCCGAGCAATCCGAAATCCTCGACCGGCTGTTGCGCGCACGCGAACCGTCGCTCGCCCCCGCCTTCTTCGCCAAGGCCGACGCCATCATCGATCGCGCCTGGGCCGTCTCCGCCGGCAACGATCTTCGCCATCCCGATGTGACCACAAGGGCCTCGCTCCCGGCGCGGGTGATCAACCGCTATATCGGCCGGGTCCATCGCGCCGCGGCCAGGGACCCGGTGGTGTCGCGGGCGTTCATCCGCGTCGCCAATATGATCGATCCGCCGCCAAGCCTGTTCGCGCCCGCTATCCTCTCGCGCGTGATGCTGGCGCGGGCTCGCTAGGCCGGTCCCTCGAGCAGGTGAACGACATTGCCCGGCAGCGCGACGGCGCCGCGGAAGCCGGCCGACGCTGCCTCGAGATTGCTGCGCGCGGCGTCGATCAGCTGGATTCGCAGGCGGCCATGAAGGCGGGTGGCGTCGCGAATATTATCGGCGCCGCCGAGCGCCGTCACCAGCGCGGGAGACAGATCGGCGCGCGCGGTGGTGGTGGTCGCAGGCGTGCCCGCCCCCGCCGCCCCCATCGCATCGCGCATCTCCATCGCCACGGCATCGGCGATGGGCCCGAGCACCACCTGCACCGCCTTGGCCGATGGCTTGACGATCCCGCGCGAGCCGAGCGCCTTGAGCGCCGCCTCGTCGATCGCGGCCTGATCCCTGACGATCAGTCGAAGCCGGGTGGTGCAGGCATCGACGCTCTCCAGATTGGCCGCGCCGCCGAACGCCGCGACGAAGGCCGAGCCGCGCGGAAGGGCGGCGACCGCCGGCGCGGGCGCCGGGGCTTCGTCGGCCTCGCGCCCCGGGGTCTTCAGATCGAACTTGCGGATCACCACCCGGAACAAGCCATAATAGAGCAGCGCATAGACCCCGCCGACCGGCAGCAGCAGCCAGGGGTTGGTCGCCTTGCCGAAGTTCAGCACATAGTCGAACAGTCCGGCGGAAAAGCCGAAGCCCAGCTTCACGTTGAGCGCGTCCATCAGCGCCATCGCGATGCCGGTCAGCACCGCATGGATCAGATAGAGCAGGGGCGCCAGGAACATGAAGGTGAACTCGATCGGCTCGGTCACGCCGGTCAGGAAGCTGGTGAGCGCGAGGCTGAAGAACATGCCCGCGACCGCCTTGCGCCGCTCGGGCCGCGCCTCGTGGTACATGGCGAGGCAGGCGGCGGGCAGGCCGAACATCATCACCGGGAAGAAGCCCGACATGAACGCCCCCGCGCTCGGATCGCCCGCGAAGAAGCGGCGTAGGTCGCCAGTGGTGCCCTGGAAATCGCCGACCACGAACCAGGCGATATTGTTGATGATGTGATGCAGCCCGGTGACGATCAGCAGCCGGTTGATCACGCCGAACGCGAACAGCCCGACCCCGCCCGCGCCCACGACCGCGCGGCTGGCGGTGTCCATGCCGGTGGTGATCTGTTCATAGCCCAGGCCGATCAGCCCGGCGAGCACGAGCCCGGCGACGCCCGCGGCGATCGGCACGAAGCGCCGCCCGCCGAAAAAGGCCAGATATTCTGGCAGCTTGATCCCCGAGAAACGATTGTAGAAATTGCCGCCGATCAGGCCGGAAAGGATGCCGATCGGCACTTCGAGCTTGGCCACCGCGCCATCCTTGAAGGCGTTGGTGGCCAGTTTGACCGCGTCGCCGGTAAAGGCCTGGATCGCCTCGGGCGGCACCGCGATGAAGAGCTTGAGCCCCTGCCCCGTCACGAGGAAGCAGACCACCCCGGCAAGCGCCGCGGCGCCATTGCCGTCGCGTGCAAAGCCCGTCGCCACGCCCACCGCGAACAGCAGCCCCAGATGGTTGAAGATCGCATCGCCCGCGGCGCTCACGAATGCGATGTCGAGCAGATCGGGCTGGCCGAGCCGCAGCAGCAACGCCGCGACGGGCAGCACCGCGATCGGCAGCATCAGCGCGCGGCCGAGGGGCTGAAGCGTTTCGATGGCCTTGCGCATCAGTTGAGCTCCTCGAGCGTGGCGCGGACGAGCGCGCGGATTTCGGCGGCGGAACCGAGCGCGAGCGCCCGATCGGCGAGCGTGCGGCACGTGGCGAGATCGAGCCGGCGGACCAGCGCCTTGGCCTCGGGGACGAAGCCCGGCGCGACCGACAGTTCGGTGACGCCGAGCCCGAGCAGCAGCGGGATACCCAATCGGTCGGAGGCCAGCCCCCCGCACACGCCGACCGGACGCCTGTGCCCGGCGCCGCCCACGCAGCTCATCGCGATCAGGCGGAGGACGGCGGGATGCAGCGCATCGACGCCCGCGGCGACCGCGCCATTCTCGCGGTCCATCGCCAGCGTGTATTGGGTGAGATCGTTGGTGCCGATCGAGAGGAAATCGGCTTCGGCAGCGATCAGATCGGCGATCGTCGCGGCGGCCGGGGTCTCGATCATCACGCCGAGCGGGGCGGCGGGAAGGCCGAGCTCGGCAGCGGCGCGGGCCAGTGCGGCGCGGACGGCGCGAAGCTCGTCGAGGCCGCTGATCATCGGCGCCATGATCCGGCAATCGCCCTTCACGCGCAGGATCGCGCGGAGCTGGACGTCGAGCAATTCGGGATGCGCGAGGCTGACGCGCACGCCGCGCACGCCCAGCATCGGGTTCCTCTCCACCGCCATCGGCAGCCAGGGCGCGGGCTTGTCGCCGCCGATATCGAGCAGCCGGATGATGACCGGTCGGCCGGTCATGGCGTCCGCGATCGCCTGATAGGTTGCGCATTGCTCGTCCTCGCCGGGCGCGGCGGCGCGATCCATGAACAGGAATTCGGTGCGGACCAGGCCCGAGCCTTCGGCTCCCTGCTCGGCGGCGAGGATAGCATCGTCGACCGAGCCGAGATTGGCGAAGAGTTCGATCCGCGTGCCGTCGGCGGCGCAGCAGGGATCGTGCGCGGCGGCGAGCGCGGCGGCCCGGACGGACTCGCGCTGGACGAAGCGTTCGCGCTGGGCGTCGACCGCCTCGGCGGAAGGCGCGACGTGGAGCAAGCCGGCATCGGCGTCGAGCACCAGCGGGGTGCCCGCCTCGATCGCCGCCAGCGCGGCGCCGGTCGCGACAAGCATCGGCAGCCCGCGCGCGGCGGCGAGGATGGCGGCGTGCGAGGTCGGACCGCCCGCGGCGAGCACAATCCCCGTCACATTGGCATCGAGCGCGATCAGCTGCGAGGGGAGCAGGTCGTTCGCGAGCAGGATCGTACCGGGCGCGAAGCGCCGCGCCTCGGGCGCGCGGCCGAGCAGGGCGAGCTGGACCTGATGGTCGAGGTCTTCGAGATCGGCGGCGCGTTCGGCGAAACGGGGATTGCCCGACGCGCGGAGCTGCGCGGTCTGCGCGGCGATCGCCTCGCGCCAGCCCTGCCCGGCGCTGCGGCCCGCGGCGATCCGCGTGCGGGCGGCGGCGAGGAGGTCGGCATCGCCCAAAAAGGCGAGATGGGCGTCGAGGATATGGCACTGGGCCTCGCTATCTCCATCGGCGGCTGTGGCGATGCGGTTGCGCACGCGCTCCAGTGCAGCGTCGAGCGCCGCGCTTTCGGCAGCGGCATCGGCCGCGTCCGGCGCGATCTCGATCGCTTCGGCGGCGAGCCAGGCCGCCCTGCCGATGGCGAGGCCCGACGCGGCGGTGACACCCGCCAGCGCGCCTTCGGGAATCTCGGCGGGCGGCGTGGCCATGGGCGCCGCAGCCACGGCCTCCTCCATCCCCTCGATCAGATCGCCGACCGCCGCCAGCGCCGCTTCGGCTTCGCGCCCGCGCGCTTCGATGACGACCTGTTCGCCCTGGCCAAGCCCCAGCCCCATCAGCGCCACCGCGTGATGCGCGTTCACGCGCCGGTCCCCGCTGACGATCTCGACCTGCGCATCAAAGGCACGCGCGGCCGCGCCGATGCGCGCGGCGGGGCGCGCATGGATGCCATGGGCGAGCGGGATGGCGACGGTTCGCGTGAAGGTGTCGCCATCGATGGCGGACCAGAGCGGGGGCGTGATCGGGCTCAACACCATCAGCGCGTCGCCGGTCTCGACCTTTTGCCCCACCGTCCTGCGCTCGATCAGGAAAGCGTCGCCATTGGTGACCACCACCGGCGTCACAAGGCTGACCGCGCCGAGCGCGACCGCGTCCATGTCAAATTCGATCAGCGGATCGCCGCGCGATACCGAAGCGCCTTCCACCGTCAGCGCGCGGAAGCCCTTGCCGCCCAGCGCCACGGTCTCCAGCCCGATATGGATCAGGATTTCGGCGCCGCTTTGGTGGCGAACCGTAACCGCATGCCGCGCGGCGTGGAGCGCCGCCACCACCCCGTCGCACGGCGCCACGACCGTCGATCCCGCCGGATGGATCGCGACCCCGTCGCCCATCATGCGATCGGCGAAGACCGGATCGGGGACTTCGCTGAGCGGCGCGGCCCAGCCCTTGACCGGCGCGGTGATGATCAGATCGGCCATGGCTTCCCCCCTATCCACGTCTCGCGCGGCTTCAGCCCCGCGTCGAGCACCACCCAATCGGCGCGCCGCCCCGCCGCCAGCGTGCCGTGCGTCGCCGAAAGCCCCAGAAACGCCGCGGCGGACTCGCTCGACATGCGGACGATATCGGCGGGCGGCAGGCCGGTGATCGCCGCGGTGTTGCGGAAGGCCGTGGCCATATCGAGGTCCGATCCGGCGAGCGTACCGTCGGCATAGGTGCAGACGCCGTCGCGGACTTCGATCCTCTTGCCCTGCAGCTCGAACGCGTCGCTGTCGGTCCCCACGCTCGGCATCGCGTCGGTCACCAGCATGATGCGGTCGAGCCCCTTGGCCTTGATCGCGATGCGGACCGTGGCCGGGTGGAGATGGGCGTTGTCGACGATCAGCCCGCACCAGGTGCCGGCCGAATCGAGCGCCGCACCCACCATGCCGGGCGCGCGGTGCGTGAGCGGCGACATGGCGTTGAAGAGATGGGTGAAGCCGGTCATCCCCGCGGCGATGGCGGCCTTGGTCTCTTCATAGGTCGCATTGCTGTGGCCGGCGGAGACGAGCACGCCCGCGCCGGCGAGGGCCCGGATCGCCTCCGTGCCAACGATCTCGGGTGCTACCGTCAGCAATACGCGGCCCGCGCGGGGACGGCTGAGCAATGCGGCCAACCCGGCGTCGATCGGGCGGATGCGGTCGGCCTCGTGTATGCCGCGCCTGGCTTCGTTGATGAAGGGACCCTCGATATGCACCCCCACCACCCCCGGCACGCCCGCCGCGATCGCCGCGTCGGCGGCGTCGAGCGCCGCGGCGATGCGCTCCGGGGAGTCGCTGATCAGGGTCGGCAGGAAGGCGGTGGTACCGAAGCGCGCATGCGCGGCGCCGATCGCGGCGATGGCCTCGACCGTGATGGAATCGTTGAACAACACGCCGCCGCCGCCATTGACCTGGGTGTCGATGAAGCCCGGGACCAGCCAGCCGCCGCCGAGATCGATGTCCGGGGCGCCCGAGGCATCGGGCGCGATATCGGCGATCCGCCCGTCCTCGACATGGATCGTCGCGGCGGGGAGGACCGCGCGGCCGGCAACGATGCCCCCATTGGCGACGCGCAGCCTCATTGGGTGCGGGTGACCTTGGCGAGGAAGGGCGGCGCATCGGGATCGAAGCCGCGCGCGACCGCGAGCCGCTCGGCCATCCGGTAGAAGCTCGCGATCATCAGGATCGGTTCGACCGCGGGATGCGTCGGCAGGAAGGGCAGGCCGTCGATCACCGTCGCGCCGCGCGACGCGAACAGCGCCGCGGTTTCGCGGACATCGTCGCCCGCGGCGCCGCTGCCCTCGAAAGCGAGGATCGGGAAGCCCTCCCCCACGATCGCCATCGGCCCGTGCTTCACCTCAGCGGCGCTGAAGCACTCGGCATGGAGCCCGCACGTCTCCTTGAGCTTGAGCGCGGCCTCCTGCGCGACGCCGAAGCCATAGCCGCGGCCGATCACGAACAGGCTGGTGGCGCCGAGCAACGGCGCGATTGCCGCGGACCAATCGAGCGCGAAGGCGCGCGGTAGCTGATCGGGGAGCTGCGCTACCGCAGCCGCGAGCGCCGCGTCTTCGGCCCAGGCGGCGGTCAGCGCGGCGAGCCCCGCGAGCGAGACGATGTAGGATTTGGTCGCCGCGACCGAGCGTTCCGGCCCCGCATGGAGCGCGAGCAGTTCGTCCGCGATCCCCGCGAGCGGCGAAGTCTCGTCATTGACCAGCGCGATCACGAACGCCCCCGCGTCCCGCTGCGCTTCGACGGCCGCGAGCAAATCGGGGCTGCGGCCCGATTGCGAGATCGCGATGCACAGGCGGCTGGTGCCCGGATCGGTGTGCGCGGGCCGCGCCTGATAGAGCGAGGATACCGACAGCGCCGCCGACGCCGTCACCACCCCGGTCAGCGTCTCGATCAGATATTTGCCATAGGTCGCGGCATGATCGGAAGAACCGCGCGCGCAGGTGACCACCACTTCGGGCGGGTCCGCGCGCAGCCGCGCGCCGATCCGCTCGAGCGCGGCGCTATTGGCGGCGAGGAAGCGCGCGACCGCTGCGCCGGCCTCCTCTGCCTCCGCGAACATCAGGCTAGGCATTCGATCAACGACCACATTACCAACTAGATGGTCCTTCCCTGTAGGATTCAGATAGGTATTATATTGGTATTATTTGGTCAAATCCGAACGATCCATTTGCGGCGGCGGAGATAGTCCATGCAGGCCCAGATGATGGCGATGTAGATCAGCACCGGAGCGAACGAGGCCAGACCGTCGCCGAGCGATCCGCGCAGCGCCTCGAAGGGGAGAAGCATCGCCTGCCAGCCGACCATCGTGGCGGAGAGTTCGTGGAGGACATAGGCGGCGATGGCGTTGATGCCGAAAGCGGTGCCGAACAAGACGAAGGCGCGGGTGGCGCCGGCCGGGGTCCGATCGCGGTCGAGCCAGGCGTGGAGGGCGGCGAGCGCGAGCGTGGTGATCCCGCAGGTCACCAGCACGAAGGGGCTCGACCAGATGTCCTTGATCACCGGGAAAACGAAGCCCCAGGCGATGCCCAGCACGAGCATCCCGGCCCCGGCCAGCGCGAGGGTGCGGGCGGCGCCCGCGGGCCGTTTGAGCAGAACCTCGCCGATCGCCACCCCGATCAGGCCGTGCGCGATCGCGGGGAGCGTGCCGAGCAGGCCTTCGGGATCATAGCCATCGGGACCCTGCACATAAAGATGCGTGCCGAGCAGGACGCGGTCGACCGAGCCAACGAAATTATGGCCGCGCGCCCAGATATCGGTGGGCAGCCCGTCGAGCGCCGGAAGCAGGCTGAGCGGCCAATAAAGGACCAGGATCGCGGCGATGATGCCGAGACGGACGCGCGGGCCGCAGGCCAGGAACAGCAAGGCGCAGGCGCCATAGACCAGCCCGATCCGCTGGAGCACGCCGAACAGCCGCCAGTCGCCGTTCGAGAAATCGGCGAACCAGTAGAGGTTCGAGAGGAGGAAGCCGAGCAGCACCAGCCGCCCCGTCCGCGCAAGGATCGCGCCCGAGGGTTTGGCACCGCTCCCCGCCATCGCCAGCGGGATCGCGGCCCCCATCATCATCAGGAAGCCGGGAAAGACGGTATCTGCGATCGTCAGCCCCTCCCAATGAGCATGGAGCAGCAGTGGGAAGACCTCGGCCTTGGCGCCATATTTCATCCCCGCCATCGAATTGACGAGGATCATCCCCACCACGGTGAGCCCGCGCAGCACGTCGAGCGAAACCAGTCTCGGCCTGACGGTGTCGGTCATGGCTTCCCCCTTCAGCGGCTGTCGAGTTCGGCGACGAGTTCATAGGCGTCGCCGCGATAATAGCTCAGCGTATGTTCGGCGGCGCGCCCGTCGGCGAGGAAGCCGCGGCGTTCGAAGAACAGCCCCGCATCGCCCGGCGCGACCCCCAGCATCGCCGCCTGCTCGGCGGTGAAATTGACCGCGCGCAGCCGCTGGAGCACGCGCGCCGGCATATGCCCCGACGCCGCGAGCGCCTCGTAGAGCGACGCGCCGACCGCGTCCTCGGACGCAAGCGAATAGCCGGGGATCGTCGCATATTCGATCGCCATCGGCAGATCGTCGCCATAGCGGATGCGGTGGAAGCGATAGACCTGGCTGCCTGGCGACAGGCCGAGCGACAGCGCTTCCTCGGGCGTCACCGGCCCCTTGCTGCGGCTGACCCAAACGCTGTGCGGCCGCCGGCCGCGCGCGATCATATCCTCGGAGAAGGAGGTGAGCCGAGAGAATTGCTTCTCGACGCGCGGGGCGGTGACGAAGGTGCCTGCGCCCTGGCGCCGCGCGAGCAGCCCCTCCTCGACCAGCGCATCGACCGCCTTGCGCACGGTGATGCGCGAGATCCCGAACAGCTCGGCAAGATCGCGCTCGTTCGGGATCGCCGCGTCGGGCTGGACGACGCGCTTCTCGATCGCCCGGCGCAGCCCCTTTTGCAGCTGGAGATAGAGCGGCGTCGGATCGCTCTTGCGCAGGGGGCCGATGCTGACGATCAATGACACGCGGCGCAGTCCTCCCGATTGCGGAATGATGTTATATTGGTATTGTCGCGTCAATCGGGGTTCGGGAGAGGACGACGATGAAATTTCTGCGGATCTGGGTGCTGCCCCCCCTGCTGACGCTGGCGCTCGCCGCATCCAATCCTCGTTCCGCACCGAGCCAGGCCGAGTTCGACGCACTCGCGAAGGGCATCGGCGTGCGCTACGAGATCGTCGACAACCGCCCGGCGGTCCATCCGGCGGGGGCCGACGGGACCTTCCTCACCACACTCAGCTTCACCATGCCCGCACACGTCCCCGCGGGCCTGACGCGCGATGATTTCGCGATCTATTTCAGCTTCGTGAACCGGCTGCCGCTCGTCGAGAGCGATGTGTTCCAACACCGGTGGATCAATGGCGATCTCAACCGGCTGACGCTCAAGCCCGGCGCGGTGCTCGAACCCGGCAAGACCTATACGCTCAGGCTGTGGGGCGCGGGGGTTCATCACTCGATCGCGTTCGTGATGCCCAATCTCTATATCGCGGGGAGCGGGGTCGAGGCGCGGGTGATCGCGGCGACGCGGCCGGTGATCAATCCCGAGACGGGGCTGGAGACCCTCCCCTTCGTCGCGCCGATGACCGACGAAGCGAAGCTGGCAGCGAGCGGCGCGGACGACAAGACCGTGTGGCAGACGCCCGAGCGGGCGTTCGAGGCGTTCGCCGCGCGCGGGCCCGCGACGAGCCCCGAAATCGCAATCCTGCCGACGCCGATGGAGGCCAGGCTGCTGCCTGGCAAACCGCTCGACCTGCGCAAGGGCGTGGCGCTGACGCTAAAGGGCGTCACGCGCGCACGGCTGGCGCCCGCGCTCGATGGTCTGGGGGTGGCGCTGACCGGCACGATCCCGTTGGAGATCGAGGTCGATCCCGGCGCGTGGATGACCGCCGAGGGCTATACGATCAACAGCGGCACCGGCGGGATCGTGGTCCGGGCGCCCGATGCCGCGGGCGCCGGTTATGCGCTCCGCGCACTGGCGCAGCAGATCGCATTCGAGCGGGGCCGGCTGCGGCCGATGACGGTCAAGGACGCGCCGCGCTACGGCTTTCGCGGGCTGCACCTCGATCTGGCGCGCAACTTCCACTCCAAGGCCGAGATCCTCAAGCTGATCGAGGCGATGGCGATGTATCGCTTCAACAAGCTCCACCTCCATCTGGCAGACGACGAAGGCTGGCGGCTGCAGATCAAGGCGCTGCCCGAGCTGACCGAAATGGGATCGAAGCGCTGCCACGATCCTTCGGAAACGCGCTGCCTGATGCCCCAGTTGGGCGCGGGGCCCGAGGGAACGGGCGCGGGCAACGGCTATCTCTCCCAAGCCGATTATATCGAGATCGTCCGCGCCGCCGCCGCGCGCGATATCGAGGTGATCCCCTCGCTCGACATGCCGGGCCATTCGCGCGCGGCGATCCGATCGATGGAGGCGCGCTACCGGCGGCTGGCAGCGCGGGGGAAGACCGCCGAGGCAGAGGCCTATCGGCTGGTCGAACCCGGCGATGCGACCCGATATCACAGCATCCAGAACTATACCGACAATACGCTCAACGTGTGCATCGATCAGACCTATCGCTTCCTCGACACCGCGGTGGGCGAGATCGCGGCGATGCACCAAGCGGCGGGGCAGCCGCTCAAGGTCTTCCATATCGGTGCGGACGAGACGGCGGGGGCATGGGGCGATTCGCCGGCGTGCAAGCCGCTGATGGCCTCGACGGGGCGGCCGGCCAAGGCGCTGGGGGGCTATTTCATCGAGCGTGTGGCCGGGATGCTGGCGGGCAAGGGCATCAGGGTCGCGGGATGGAGCGACGGCCTCGGCCATACCGATCCGGCGAAGATGCCCGCAGGCGTGCAGACCAATATCTGGGGCACGCTCTTCTGGGGCGGGGTGACCGAGGCGCACCATCAGGCCAATCTGGGCTGGGACGTGGTGCTCTCGATCCCCGATATCGGCTATCTCGACATGCCCTATGTCCCGCACCCCTATGAGCGCGGCTATGACTGGGCGTCGCGCGGCGTCGATACGATCCAGGTCTTCGGCTTCATGACGGGCAACCTGCCCGCCAATGGCGCTCTGATCCGCGATACCTTCGCGCGCGGACAGACGATCGGCGACAAGGAGCCGCTGGCGGCGGGGCGCGGGATCAAGGGGATACAGGCGCAGCTGTGGAGCGAGACGGTGCGGACCGATGCGGGGGTGGATTACATGCTGTTCCCGCGGCTGATCGCTTTCGCCGAACGGGCCTGGCACAAGCCGGACTGGGAGCCGGCCTATGTTGCCGGGCAAAGCTATGCGTTCGGCGACAAGCGCGTGGATCGCCAGGCTGTGCTGGCCGATTGGCGCAGCTTTGCGGGGCGAATGCCGGTGCAGTTCGGGCTGCTCGACCGGCTGGGCGTGGCCTATCGGGTGACGCCGCCGGGCGCGCGGATCGCCGCGGGCAAGCTCGAGGCCAATGCGGAATATCCGGGGATGGCGATCGAGTATCGCAGCGCCGGCGGCAAGTGGCAGCGCTATCGCGGACCGGTGGCGGTGCGCGGGGCGGTGGCGCTGCGGACGCGGTCGGCGGATGGCAGGCGGGCGAGCCGGATAGTGGTCATTTCGTGAAATCGGTGCGGGGCCGGGTTGCCTGCCGGGCGGCCTGCACCGTGTGATATCTGCCCGGCGGGGCGGTGCGCCCCTCCTCGCGGTGATCCTCGCCCAGGCGGGTGAGGATTTCCGGGGTGGCGGGGATCGCCGCGAACGTGGCGTCGCGGGGGCGGGTCATGCGGGGCGCGGTTTCGGGGTGGAGCAGGCGCGCGGCGCGGCCCGAATCGGTGACGAGGATCGCCTTGGCCCCGGCAGCGCGGAGGCAAGGCAGCGCGAGTTCGGCCAGCCTTGGGGTGTAGAGCGCGCCGGCGTTGGGCAGGAAGGTCTGGTGCGGGCTGAGCTGCAGGATCGTGCGGCCGTCCTTGCTCATCGACTGGCCGATGGCGGCGCAGGCGGGGATCTGCGGGCCGGCGCGATAGCCCTGTTCGACGAGACGGAGATGGAGATAGCGGTCCTCGTCCCAATAGTCGGTGACGATGATCGGCGTGCCGTCGGCGATGAGCCGGTCCAGCAGCGCGAAATTGCCGCGAACGCGGGCTTGCCAATCCCACCAGAGGGGGATGGCGGTGACCCGGCCGATCACCGCGCGGGGGCCGTCGGCCGGATAGACGATCGCGGGCGGGGCGATCAGGATCGCGAGCATTGCCGCGGCGATGATGGCCGGGGGGACGCGGCGGCCTTCCTTCCAGTCGGCGATCAGCTTGAGCGCGCCGCGCGCCGCAATTGCCGCGAGGAAGGGGGTCAGCGGCAGGAGCTGGCGCACCTCCCAGAGTTTCCCCGCCAGCGCGAGGTTCATGAAAAGGGGGATGCCTAGCAGCAGTGCCAGCCGTTTCCAGTCGCGGAGGCTCGCCTCGGCAACCAGGCCGAAGAGATAGAGGACCAGAGCGGGCAGGCCGAGGAACAGCAGCAGCGACTGGAACTGGCGCTGGAAGTCGCCGGGACGGTCCCACAGGTCGACCGCGACCGCGCCGATCCTGAGTGCGTCGAGCGGCGACGCGCCGACAATGGCATAGATGATCCAGAGGGTGGCGATCGCGGAGCCTGCGGCGATGGCGGTAGCGAGGATAGCCTGGCGGAGCGGCTGGCGCTCCCAGGCGATCAGGAAGATCGCGGGGGCGACGAGGATGAGATCGGTGCGGACCGCGATGGCGAGGCCGATCAGCACGCCGGTGGCGATTGTCGCGAGTGCCGTTTGCCGGTCGCAGAAGAGGGCGAGCGCGGCAATCAGCAGGCCGGCGGCTGGCACATTGTCGTTGAAGAAGAAATGGCTCTCGGCGATGCCCGGGATCAGCAACAGGACCGCGGCGGCGAGCAGCCAGGGGGCCCCGGTCCAGTAGCGGACGAGGCGGGCGGAGCCGCCCACGAGCAGCAGGCCTCCCGCCGCCATCAGCAGGCGCATCGCCGCTTCGCCGGTGAGGCCGAGCTTGACCAGCCCGGCGATACCGAGGACCGCGCCAAGCTTGGTGAGGCCGAGATATTCGGCGTTGAGCGGCTGCGAGGGGAAGAAATCGGCGAGCGTGCCCTGGGCCAGATGCACCCCGAGCGCGACGATCGAGGCGCTGAAGCCCTCGACATGGACCGGATGGAGCGCCGGGGACCAGAGCCACGCCGCCAGCGCCGCGAGCGCGAGCCAGGCGGCGAGCTTCATAGCGCGATCCTCACCACCGCGATGCCCGCGCGGCGGGCGCTTTCGGCGCCGGGGTCGCTGTCCTCGAAGGCGAGGCATTGAAGCGGTTGGAGGCCGAGGCGGGCTGCGGCAAGGCGATAGGCATCAGGCGCGGGTTTGGGTTCTGCGACATCGTCGCCGGTGATGACGACTTCGAAGAAGCCTGAAAGGCCATGGGCGGCCAGGACGGCTTCGGTGCCGCTGCGCGAAGCACTGGTGACGAGCCCCAGGCGAAGGCGTGAGGCCCGGGCGAGATCGACCAGAGGCTGGTTGAGCCGCGAGGCGCCGAGCAAGCCCGGATAGAGGGCGCGTTTGCGCTCCGCGATCGCGGCGTGGCCCTCGGGGATCAGCAGCGGGAGGAACTGGGTCCAGCGGCGGCCGGTGGCGACGGCATCAAATTGCTCGCGGCCGATCGTGACGCCCGCCTCGGCGAGCGCCGCGGCATAGGCGCGGTAATTGGCTTCCGCTGTATCGACGAGGGTGCCGTCGAGATCGAAGAGCAAAGCGGCCAGTTCAGCCATGTTCGGCCTCGAACCGGCGCAGCAGCAACGAGGCGCAGGCGAAGAAGGACAAAGCGCGACCGGGCTGGTTGCGGATCTTGTAGGGGATCAGGCGGAGATAGTTGACGATCTCGTGCAGCTGGATCTCGCGCAAGGTCGCCGCGTCGAACCGCCCGGCGAGCAGGCCAAGGTAATGGGCATGGAGTTCGGCATAGACGCTCGATTGCGCGAGCATCAGCGTGACCGCGTCGTCCGAGATCCGCGCGGGGGCGCCGCGATTGAGCGTCTCATAGCCGAGATGGAGCGACTGCATCAGCTTGGCCCAGTCGATCAGCGGGCTGTTGAAGCGGTTCGCGGGATTGGGATCGATCAGATACCAGCCGGGCGCGCGATCGCAGATGATGATATTCTCGAAGGTCAGGTCGCCATGGATGGCGGCGGTGCCGGTCCGTGTGAATTGCTTCAGGAGCCAATCCTGGTCGAGCAGCGGCGCCCATTCGGCCATCGCGAAGGGCTGGCCGTTGATCGCATAGCGTTCGGGGAGCTGGAGGCGCGCGAAATCGAGCGCGGCGCGGGCGTTGGCGACGATCTTCTCGTCGACATAGCGGGCGAGCGCCTCGGGCGCGCAAGGGCCGGCGGCGCTGACTTCGTGATGCGCGGCGACGCCGGTCACGACCGCCTCGAGGAGTTCGGCGCAGTGCGCGGACGGGGCGGTGTGGGCGACTTCGTACAGGTCCCGCGCGCCCGCGAAATAAGGCATGTCGTAGCGAAAGCGGCGTTCGTCACCGCTGCGATCGACAATCTCGGCAAGGGGAAGATCGCCAGCATGGGCGTCGAGCCATTCGGCCTGCTCGATCAGCTTGGCGGCCGCGGGGCCGGTCGCGAATTTGCGGATGCCGAAGCGCTGCTCGATCTCGACCACCGCGGTGATCGCGTCGGAACCGCCGGGCAGGATGCGGTGGACGATCGCCTCGCCCAACCCGTGCAGCCCGAAGGTTGCGACCAGCGGATCGGCGTCGGTGAAGTGCGCGCGCAGCATCGCGCCATAATCGCCGCGATTGATAAAGGCGTTGCGCAGGCTCGGATCGGCGGAGGAGACCAGCGGCAGGCCAAGGCGGCGGACGCGCGCGACCGAGCGCTCGACCCCGCGCCAATCGGTCGCGAGGCCGAGCACGAGGATCAGCAAGGCAGCGAGGCTGGTGAACAGGATGATCGCGCTGCCCATCTCGCGCGAGCGGTCGAGCAGCGAGCGCAGGGGACTGTCGACCATCGCCGTGACGACCTCGGCGAGGGGATAGCCGCTGGCCCGGGCGAAGGCGGCATAGGCGGCGAGATAGGCGGCCCACATGGCGAGGGTGAGCGCGAGGTAGCGGGGCCGGACGAGGGTCGTGCTGGCGACGAGCTTGACCATGGACCAGGCGAAATCGGCGATCGTCGTGCGGATACGCTCGTTGAAGATCGAGGCGGCCCACCACAAGGCTCGCCGGGCAGGCTTGCAGAGGCGGAGCGCCCAGGCGGTGGCGATGATGGCGACGATGCCGGCGGCGAGGATCAGGATCGTCGGCAGGTCCGCCAGCCCAAACAGGCTGAGCGCTGCGAAGACCAGGACCAGATCGGACAGCCGCTCGGCAAGGACCGTCGCGAGGACGCGGCCGATGCCGAGATTGGCGCGCACCGCGACATAGAGGCCGCGCGCCAGCTCGCCGAGGCGGAAGGGCAGCACGGCGTTGATGACATAGGCAATGCTGAGCCCGACCATCAGCTGGATGGTGCGCGGGCGCTCGTCGGCGGCGAACAGGTTCGCCTGGCGCATCGCGCGGATGAAGTGGGCGACCAGGAGCGCGGCAAGGGCGAGCGCCATCATGCCGGGCCCCACAGCGTCCGGAGTTTGGCGGGATCGAGCGCGGCGAGCTCCTCTGGGGTGCCGAAGGAGAGATGCTGCGCGAGCGGCTGGAAGGCGATGCGCTCGCCCGCGGCGCAGAGTGGGTTGAACATGCCGCTGACGAACAGTTCCTCATAGGGGCAGTCGCGGCGATAGGCGGTCAGCGCTTCGGCGAAGGTCGCTTTGTCGGCGAAGAAATAGCAGCCGGCGATGGCATAAGGACTGACGACCTGCTTCTCGACCGTGCCGGTGACGCGGTCGCCCTCGAGGCGGACATAGGAATAGGCCGGGCTGGTCGAAGAGAAGCCGAAAAGTGCTCCGGCCGCACCTTCCATCGATGGGAGGGCTTCGGCGCGGAAGGCGTGATCGCAATCGTTGATCGCGAACGGACCGTCCTGCGCGAGTTCGGCCACCCCGATCGCGGCGGTTTCGGCAGCACCGGCGGTGGGCGCGTCGATCGCGACGATGCGGGCGTGTGGGTAATGGCGGAGGATCGCCGCGTCGATGGCGTGCGCCTCGATATGCTCGCGGAGGACGACGAACAGCAGTTCGCGAAGCGCCGTGCGGCGGCGCACACTTTCGGCGGCCCACCAGAAGAAGGGCTTGCCCGCCAGCTCGATCAGCGGCTTGGGCGTCGGCACGCCGTCCCTCGCGAAGCGGGTGCCGCGGCCGGCCATCGGCATGATGAGCGCGAGATCAGCCATGGATCACGTCGAAGTCATAGGCCGCGACCGGCCGGTCGCGGTGATCGGCCTCGCGGAAAGTCTTGCGGTCGGTGGCGAATGCCCAGGCGATGGCGAGGGTGCGGAACGACTGCGAGACCAGCCGGACGTTCGAGACCTGATCGTCCTCGCGCCAGCTGATCGGGAAGAATTTCAGGTCGCGGCCAGCATCGACCATCCGCAGCAGCAGGTAGACGTTGAAGCGCAGGTCGTCCGAGGCGCGGACGATGCCCGGGTCTTCGAACACGGTGCGCGCGAAAAGGTTGAGGCCCGAGCCGAGATCGGTGACGCGGCGCCCGCTCACGACCGAGAAGATCAGGTTGAACACGCGGTTGCCGAGCGTGCGCACCGCCGAATAGCCCTGCAGCCGCGCGCCCGGCGCGAAGCGCGCGCCGAGCAGCGCGTCGTGGCGAAGATGCTCGCCCGCCGCGATCAGCGGGAGCAGGTCGGCAAGCGATCCCTGGTCGTCGCCGTGCAGCACCGCGACATGGGTATAGCCTTGGCGCAGCGCATGAGCGAAGGCGGCCTTGTGCGATCCGCCGAGATGATGGTTGGCGCGGTTCCGGGCGATGGTGACGCGGGCGGAGAGGGTTGCGGCGGCCTCGATGGCGCGTTCGACGGTGCCGTCGCTGCTGCCATTATCGAGGACGAGCACGTCGAACAGCCCGGGATCGACCTCGCGCAGCTGGGCGAGCACACGCCCGATCTGCGGCGCGCAATTGTAGCAGGGGATGAAGAGCAGGATGCGGTCAGCCATCACTGCGGCCCAGCGGCACCCGCGCGACCGCGCGCGAGACGAGGAAGTTGCACAGCAATTGCGGCGGGGTGACGAGGCATTTGGCGACGAAGGCGGCGGCGACGCCCGGCCCAGTGAAGGTCGCGGCGAGGGCAGTGAGCGGAGCCATCGCCCAGGAAGCGGCGAAGATCAGCGCGGCGGTGTAGATCAGGTAGAAGCCGAGGCGGAATTGGAGGCCGTGCGACGCGCCCGAATGGATGCGGCGGTGCGAGACCAGATAGACGAGCGTCGCTGCACAGGAGGCGCTGAACAGGTTGGCGATCTGCGGCGCCACGCCGGCGAGCCCGACCAGCGCGAGCAGCAGCCCCGCATCGAGCAGCCAGCCGCCGCCCGAAAGCGCCGCAAATCGCGCAAAATCCCGGGAAATAACTTCCCTTGGCACAAGCATCCGCCTTCCCGTCCGCGCCCGCGCGGCGCCCGGGAAGACAGAGCCAGCTTATGGTAAATTTTGGGTGAAGGTTGGGGCGGATCGCCCGTAATGATTCCTCTCCCATCGGGAGAGGTAGCGAAGCTTGGCAGCTTGCTGCCTAGCGTAGCTAGGTGAGGGGTTACCCGCCATCGAGAGGGTGATCCCCTCACCCAGCTCCGACTAACCTTTCGCTTCGCGAAAGCTAAGTCTGCGCAACCCTCTCCCGATGGGAGAGGGGAAACGGCTACAGCCTATTCCCCCGCGCGATCGCCCCCAGATGCATCGCGCTCGGCTTGGCCTTCCGCGCAAACGTTTCGCGATCGACCGACACCAGCCCGAAATGCGGCCCGTACCCGGAGGTCCATTCGAAATTGTCGAGCAGCGACCAGTAGAGGTACGAGTGCACCGGGATGCCCTCGTCGAGGCATTGCCGCACCCCGTCGAGCGCCTGGTCGATAAAGGCGATGCGGCGGGTGTCGTCGTCGGTCGCGATGCCGCTTTCGGTCACATAGATCGGCTTTCCGATCGCGGCGTGCGCCCAGCGGATCGTGTTGGCGAGCGCCTGGGGGTAGAATTCATAGCCCGCGCCGGTCATCTCGGCGCCCTTGGGCGGCGGCACGAAGCCGTTCGCGTCGACGCTGAAGCGCGTATAGGTCTGCACCCCGAAGAAATCGGCATGGCTGCGCGCGACATCGGCCCAGCCGCCATAGAGCCTGTCGCGATACTGCGCCGCGATCTCGGGCGGCCCCTGGATATCCTGGGTAGTGAGGGTGATGCCGACCGGCAATGAAGGCCGCACGGCCTTGATCGCGTCATAGCCGCGCCGGTGCGCCTCCTGCATGATCGGGGTGACGATCGCCGGATCGGCATAGGCGAGGCGCGAGAAGCGCGGCGAGTTGGTCGCCCTGGCCGCCGCGGCGATCGCCTCGCGCGCCTTGGGGATGCCCGCGGAGAAGGCGGGGAAGAGATGCACGAGCAACTGGATATTCGCCTCGTTGAAGGTCGTCGCCATGTGCATGACGCCGCCCAGATGCTGCGCCGCCCTGCCGCAATAGCGCGCGAACAGATCGGGCGAATCCGCGGCCTCGAACCCGCCGCGCATCGCGAACCAGAGCGGGGTGGTGAAGTGGTTGAAGGTGACGATCGGCCTCAGGCCATGCGCGCGGCATGCCGTCAGCATGCGCGCATAATGATCGAGCTCGGCGTTCGAGAAACGCCCCTCGCTCGGCTCGATCCGCGCCCATTCGATGCCGAGCCGGTAGCAGTTGAAGCCGAGCCTCGCCGCGAGCGCGAAATCCTCCTTGTAGCGGTGATAGGAGTCGCAGGCGTCGCCCGAGCGTTCCTTGAACATGCTCGGCTGGATATTCTCCATCAGCCAGGCGTCGCTGTTGGTGTTGTTGCCCTCGCTTTGATAGGCCGAGATGGCGGTGCCCCAGAGGAAACCGGGCGGGGCCTTGCGGGTGCGTTTGGCCGGAGCCGCCGCAGCCTGCAGCATGGGCGCAGCAATCGCCGCCGCCGCGATCAGCACGCGCCTCGAAACGTCAGCCATCTTCCTCTCCTCTCCGCCGCGCGGGAGGCGGGCCGTCACCGCACCGTTGCGGCGATCGACTCGTCCATGCCCGCGCTGGCCAGCTCGCGTTCCGCCTGGGTGAAGCCATAGGCCGGGACGATCTCGTCCGCGGGGTCCGAAATCTGGGCCCAATGCTCGATCACCCGGTCGCCCGCATCCGCCCCGCCGCCGATATAGCGGCCGCTGGACAGCGTGACGCTCGCGCGCGCGAAATGGCCGGCGCCGGCGCACAGGATCGCGCGGGTCGGGGCGCCGTCGCTCACCAACGCGAGCAGGCCGGGGCTAACCAGCGCAGGATCGAGCAGGGCGAGGCCCTGTTCCGACAGCACGCCCTCGGTCATGCCGGTCGCGGCGGTCGGGGCGAGGCAGTTGACGCGGATATTATATTTCTCGCCCTCGAGGCCAAGCGTCTGCATCAGGCCGACCAGTGCCATCTTGGCGGCGCCGTAATTGGCCTGGCCGAAATTGCCGTAGAGGCCCGAGGAGGAGGTCGTCATCACGATGCGGCCATGCTTTTGCTCGCGCATGATCTCCCACACCGCCTTGGTGCAGATCGCCGCGCCCATCAGATGGACATCGACCACCAGGCTGAAATCCTCGAGCGTCATCTTGCCGAAGCTCTTGTCGCGCAGGATGCCGGCATTGTTGACGAGGATGTCGATCCGTCCCCAGCGGCCCATCGTCCGCGCGACCATCGCCGAAATGCCCGCGGGATCGGTGACCGAGGCGGCGATGCCGATCGCCTCGCCCCCGGCCGCGACGATCTCGGCGGCGACGCGGTCGGCGGCGTCCTGGGCGAGGTCGTTGACCACCAGCCTGGCGCCCTGGCGCGCTAGGAACAGCGCATGTTCGCGGCCCAATCCGCCGCCCGCGCCCGTAACGATCGCAACCCGGCCCGCCAGTGACATGCTACTCTCCCTTGAACTCGTGGCCGGGTGGTAGCGGCGGTTTCATTCACTATCAAGATAGCGAAACGGGGCCGGCATCAGCTCTTTTTGGAACAGATTTCCATGAAGCCCGCGGCGAGGAAGCGCGCCATGCGCTGCTTGATCGCGGCGAAATCCTCCGACTTGCAGATGCCGCCCGAAAGCTTGTCGATGCGGCCGGTGCGCGCGAGCGAGAGGACCAGCGCGCCGGTGACGAAATGATAGCCCCAGAAGATGTCCTCGTCCGAGCAATCGGGCAGCGCCTTCTTCAGCTGGCCAACGAGGCGGAGCACCACGGGATCGAAATGCTCGTCCATCAGCTCGGCGCCCCATTCCGGGGTGTTGGCGACCTGCGCGCTCAACCGGGCGTAATTCTTCCAGCCCTCGCCGCCGGTGATATAGGTGTCGAGATCGGTGTCGAGGAATGCGTGGAGCGCGCCCTCGACGGTCACCTTGCCGTCCACCGACTTCTCATAATCGTCGAGCGCGGCCATCCGCCGCCCGCTGGTCACGCCCGCGCGCCGCGCGAATACGGCGTCGAACAGCGCCTTCTTGTCGGCGAAATAATAATTGAGCAGCGTGTGGTGGACGCCCACCACCTTCGCCACATCCTTGAGCGTGGTGCCGTGAAGCCCGTGCTGCGAGAACAGTTCCTCCGCCGCATCGAGGATCTGCTCCATCGTCGCCGCGCGTTGCTCGGCCTTGCGGGTGGGCGCCTTGGGTTTCACAGCTTGGTTCACACCCCTGTCCTTCCAGCCTCAGTCGCCCAGCGTCAAGCGCCGCAATCTGGGTCAAAAGATATTCACACACAAGATAGTGTGCATTGACAGTTTGTGCGGCGTCGGCATGATGCCGTCAACGACATAGAAAAACGAAAACAGAGAGGATCGCGGGATGACCACAGCCGAGGCGACGGCGCCGCCCGCCCCTGCACGCGCCTGGCTGGTGCTGACGGTCCTGACCTTCGTCTATGTGATCAATTTCCTCGACCGCCAGCTGCTCACCTTCCTCGCCAAGCCGATCAAGGATGCGCTCCAGATCAGCGACAGCGAGTTCGGGCTGCTCACCGGCTTCTATTTCGCGTGCTTCTATTGCTTCATCGCGATCCCGATCGGCTGGCTGGCAGACCGCACCAACCGCGTGACCGTGCTGTCGCTCGCCTGCGCGATCTGGAGCGGCGCGACCGCGGCGTGCGGCATGGCCGCCAATTACTCGCAGCTGACGGCAGCGCGGATGGTGGTCGGTTTCGGCGAGGCGGGGGGCGTGCCGCCCTCCTATGCGATCATCACCGACACCTTCCCGCCGGGCAAGCGCGCCTCCGCGCTCGGCATCTATAATTTCGGGCCGCCCGCGGGCGCGGCCCTGGGGGTGGCGTTCGGGGGATGGATCGCGATCCATTACGGCTGGCGCGAGGCGTTCATCACGATCGGCGCGATCGGCGTGGTGACCGCGATCCTGGTGCGCATCATCGTTCGCGATCCGCCGCGCGGCGGGCTCGACAAGAATGCCGAGGGCGGCGCGGCGGTCATCGAGAAGGCGCCCTTCTGGCCGACGACCTGGATGTTCTTGACCAACCCCGTGCTGCTGCTGTCCGCGCTCGGCGGGGGGGCGACCCAGTTCGTGACCTACGGGCTCGGCAATTTCGCGGTGATCTTCCTCATGGAGAATAAGGGGATGACGCTGCAGGAGGTGTCCGTCTGGTACGCGCTCGCGCTGCTCGTCGGCATGGGCGGGAGCATGATCATCTCGGGCCGCGTGCTCGACTGGATCACCCGGCATTCGCGCACCGGCTATGCGCTCGCGCCAGCGCTCTCGCTTGCGGTCGCCCTGCCCTTCTACATCGCCTTCGTCTGGGCGCCGGGCTGGCAGCTCGCGCTCGGGCTGCTCACGATCGTGATGCTGTTCAACTATGTCTATCTCTCCGCCACCGTCGCGCTGGTGCAGGACGAGGTGAAGCCCGGCGAGCGCGTGCTGTGCGGCGCGCTGTTGCTGCTGGGGATGAACTTCATCGGGCTGGGGCTCGGGCCGACCTATGTCGGCTTCGCCAGCGACGCGCTCAAGGCACTGCATTTCGAGGCGCCGCGCCAGCTCGCGCTCTATTCGATCGCTCCCTTCTACCTGATCGCCATCTTCCTGTTCCTGTGGCTCGCCCGCGTCCTGCGGGCCGAGAGAAAGGCCGCCGCATGAAACACTGTCATCTCCTCGCCGTCTCCACCCTGGCGCTCGCGCTGCCGGCTGCCGCACAGACCGTCGATGCCCCCGCCGGCAAGGTGAAGGGCGTCGCCGCGGGCGGGGTCACCGCGTTCAAGGGCCTCCCCTTCGCGCTGCCCCCGGTCGGCGGACGCCGCTGGCAGCCGCCGATGCCGATGCCGCGCTGGAACGGGGTGCGCGACGCAAGCGCGTTCGGCCCGGCCTGCATCCAGCCGACCTCCAAGACCCCGAACGTCTATTCGCCCGCCAAGCCGCTCCCCACGAGCGAGGATTGCCTGACGCTCAATATCTGGGCGCCTAGGGATGCGAAGAATGCGCCGGTCTTCTTCTGGATTCACGGCGGCGCGCTGTCGGGCGGGTCGAGCAGCGAGCTGACCTATGACGGCCAGCGCATGGCCGAACGCGGGGTGATCGTCGTCTCGGTCAACTATCGCCTCGGCGTGCTCGGCTGGATGGCGCATCCGTCGCTGAGCATGGAGACCGCGCAGAAGGTCTCGGGCAATTACGGTCTGCTCGATCAGATCACCGCGCTGCGCTGGGTCCATGACAATATACCCGCCTTCGGGGGCAATGCCGGCAACGTGACCATCGCGGGCGAGTCCGCGGGCGGGCTCAGCGTGCTCTATCTGATGGTGTCTCCGGCGGCGCGCGGCCTGTTCCACAAAGCGGTCGCGCAGAGCTCGTACATGATCGCGATGCCCGCACTGAAGTCGAGCGTGTTCGGCTTCCCGTCGGCCGAGGCGGTCGGGCAGATGGTCCAGGCGGGGATGGGCGCGACCGACATATCCGGGCTGCGCGGCATGGACGCGCAGGCGCTGACCAATGCCGCCGCGGGCGCGGGCTTCGCGCCCTGGGGCGTGGTCGACGATTATGTCCTGCCCCAGCAGATGGTCGATGCCTTCGACCAAGGCAAGCAGGCGCCGGTGCCGGTGCTCGCCGGGTTCAACCAGGGCGAGATCCGCTCGCTGATGGTGCTCGCCCCCAAGCCGACCGCGACCGCGGCGGAGTATGAGGCGAAGATCCGCGAGAATTACGGCGACATGGCCGATGCGTTCCTCAAGCTCTACCCCTCGGCCGATTACAAGGAGAGCATCCTGCTCACCACGCGCGACTCGCTTTATGGCTGGACCGCAGAGCGGATCGCGCGGAAGATGGCCGCGATCGGCGAGCCGGCGTACATGTACATGTGGGACCATGGGTATCCGTCGATGGATGGCGCAGGGCTCCACGCCTTCCATGCGAGCGAGCTGCCCTATGTGTTCGGCACCTTCGCAACCACCGGCCCGCAATGGCCGGCGATCCCCGATACCGCAGCCGAGCATGCGCTGTCGGACGCGATGATCGGTTACTGGACCAGCTTCGCGGCGACGGGCGTCCCCAAGGCTACGGGCGCGCCCGACTGGCCTTTGTTCAGCCCCGACCGCAGCTTCATGCACTTTACCGCCACGCCGACGCCGGGGCGGCAGTTCATGCCCGGAATGTTCAAGTTCAACGAGGAAGTGATGTGCCGCCGGCGCGCGACGGGGAAGATCCCTTGGCACTGGAATGTCGGCCTCGCCTCGCCGCCGATGCCGCCAAAGGCTGAGGGGTGCTGATCCGATAAACTCCTCCCCGTTCCGGGGAGGAATTTGGTCAGCCCCTCACCAATCCCGCGCCGATCTCCCCCGCAGCATAATCCCGGCGCAGCCGCTGCTTATCGATCTTCCCCGACGCCGCCAGCGGCATCGCCTCGATTTCCACCACCTCCGCCGGGATCCACCAGTCGGCGACGCGCCCGCGCAGCATGCGGATCAGGTCGCCCAGATCCTCGCCCCCGCGCGCCTCGACGATCAGCACCGGCCGCTCGCCCCATTTGTCGTCCGCCCGGCCGATCACCGCGACGTGGCGGACCATCGGATGAGCCCCGACGATCGTCTCGATCTCGGTCGGGTTGATCCATTCGCCGCCTGATTTGATCAGGTCCTTCGAACGCCCGCCGATGGTGAGGTTGCCCGCGGCGTCGATGATCGCCAAGTCGCCAGTGTCGAAATAGCCCTCGGTATCGAGCGCGTCCCCGCCGGCCTGGTAATAGCCGTCGAGCACGCTGTGGCCCTTGACCCAGAGATGCCCGAGCACCCCGCGCTGCTGCGGCAGCCTCACGCCCTCGGCATCGGTCAGCTTGAGGTCGAGCCCCATCGGCGGACGGCCCGAGGCGCGCGCTTCGATGGCTGTCCCCGGCGGAGCGATCGTGCCTATCGGCGAGAGTTCGGTCATGCCCCAGCTCGTCTGAACCTCGGCACCGAGCCGGTCCTCGAGCCGGCGTAGCAAAGCCTCGGGGCAGGTCGAGCCGCCGATCAGCACGCGCCTGAGGCTGGGCAACGTCTCGCCGGTCCTTTCGAGATGATCGATCAGCCCGAGCCACACCGTCTGCACGCCGACCGCGATCGTCACCCGCTCGTCGCGGATCAGCCGCGCGAGGCTGGCGCCGTCGATCACCCGCCCGGGGAGCACCAGCTTCGTGCCCACCGCGGGCGCCGCGAAGGGCAGCCCCCAGCCATTTGCATGGAACATCGGCACCGCGAGCAGCAGCGTGTCCGACGGGGTCAATGCCACCGCATCGGCCTGGAGCGCGCGCAGCGTGTGGAGATAGTTGGAACGGTGGGTATAGACGACACCCTTGGGGCTGCCGGTGGTCCCCGAGGTGTAGCAGAGGCCCGCGGGCGCCTCCTCGTCGAAATCGCCCCATTCGCAGGGTGCGCCGTGCGCCTCGAGCAAGGCTTCGAGCGTCCAGACGCGCGCTTCGCTGAGCATTTCCATCCCCGGCACGGGCGCGTCGAGCACGATGACATGCTCGATCGACGGGCAGAGCGGCAGCACCTCGCGCGCGAGCGGCAGCAGATCCGCCGCGACCGCGAGGATGCGGTTCTGCGCCTCGTCGATCATCGCAGCGAGATGCGCCGCGGTCAGCCGCGGGTTGAGCGTGTGGCACACCAGCCCCACCCCCATCGCGGCATAATAGAGTTCGAAATGATGCGGGCTGTTCCAGGCGAGCGTGCCCACCCGGTCGCCCTGCCGCATCCCCAGTGCGAGCAGCGCGCCCGAGATGCGATTGCTGCGCTCGCGGAGTGCAGCATAGCCGGTCCGGCTCACCACCTCGCCCGCATCGGCCCCGATCACCTGAGCGCCGCCGAACCATTTGGCGGCATGGTCCAGAAACTTGTCCACGGTCAGGCGGTACGCTTGCATGACGCCTCGACTGCGAGGGGTAAAAAGCAGGCCGCCACGCGAGGGAGTCGCGCGGCGGCCGGCAGGGCGTGGTTCAAAAGACCTTGAGGACCTTGACGCCGTATTGGCGCGGCGGGCCGGCGAAATAGAGGCCCGAGTTGAGCGCGCCCGGATAATGCTGGTCGGTCAGGTTGGTGCCATAGGCGGTGACCGTCCAGGTCCCGTGCTCCCAGGCAACCTGGGCGTTGAGGATGTTGCGCTCGACGATCCGGTCGCCGCGCGCCGGATTCTCGAACAGGGTCGCCCATTGCGCGCCGACATGGCCGTAATTCGCGCGCGGGATGATCCGGTCATTGTCGCCGGCATGGATGATGTACTGCGCACCCACGTTGAAGGTGAAGTTGGGCGCATAGGTCTGCTCGCGGCCCGCCAGGTTGAGGCAGGTGGCGCTCGACGGACCGCTGAGCGGGTTGCAGGGCGTGGTCGTCGCCGCGCGCGGATCGCTCGCGTAGAAGGTGCCCAGCTCGCTGTGGAGCAGGTTGACGCCGGCATCGAGCGAGAAGTCGCCGAAGCGGAACTCGGCCTCGGCCTCGAAGCCGTAGATCTTCGTGCTGTGCGGCACGTTGAGCTCGATCCCGAAAGTCGGGAAGGTCGGGTAGCCGATGATCACCTGGAAATTGTGATACTTGTTGTAGAAGCCATTGACCGTCGTGCGGACATGGCCGTCGGCGAAATTGGCCTTCCAGCCGCCTTCGAACGAGGTCACCTGCTCGGGCAGGAACGGCGCGGGCAGGCCCAGGCCGACCGGCACGTTGAGGCCGCCCGGACGGAAGCCGGTCGCGACGAACGCGTACAGGAAGTGGTCCGGATTGACCTTCCAGCCCAGCGACACCTTGTACGAGAAATTGTCCGACTGGGTCTGCTGGTCGGCGATGATCGGCGTGCCGTACTGGACCACGTCGACATCGTTGATCGAGCGGCTGGAGGTGTAGCGCCCGCCCGCCTCGAGCTTGACGCTCGGGCTCAGCTGGATGCCGAGCGAGCCCCAGGCCGCGAGTGAGCGCGTCGTGTTCCAGCCCTGCAGCTTGTACTGGAAGGCCGGCAGGTTGAAGCCCGGGGCCAGATCGACGACGAACTGGTACGGCTCCTTGAAGTGATAGTCGTTCCACACGCCCGACACGCCGAGCAGCCAGGTCACCTGCCGGTTGTCCGGCGAGATCAGCGCGATCTCCTGGGTCATCTGCTGTTCGTTGACGTCGTCGAAGAAGGTGCTGACGCTGTTCGACGTGCCGTCCAGATCGGTCTTGTAGTAGGTGTTCGCCCACTGATAGCTGCTGACCGAACGCAGCCGCACCCCGCCGGCAAACTCATATTCGATGCGCAGGATCGAGCGGACGAACTTGTCGTGCGCGGCGCCCGGCGCATTGGCCGTGATGTCGAACAGGTCGCGATGGTTCGGGTTGGGCGTGGTGGTGCCGGGCAGCGTCTCGGGGAACTGGCCCTGCGGGCTCGCCGGATAGGCGCCGAAGTCCATATAGGCGGCATCGGTCTTCGACAGGATCGTCAGGCCGTCGACCGGCTTCCACAGGAAGCTGATCCGGCCCGCGAGCATGCGCAGATCGTTGTTGTTGTCCTTATAGGGCACGCCGCCGGGGCCGGTGACCTTGTAGAAGCCGTCACGGCGCTCGCCATAGCCCGAGACGCGCATCGCGAACCGGTCGCTGACCGGCAGGTTGACGCCGAACTGGCCGCCGACATCGGCGAAATTGCCGCCCTGGACCTGGACATAGCCATGGGTTCCGCCGCCGATGATCGGATCGTTGGTGTTGATGAACACCGCGCCGCCGGTCGCGTTCTGGCCGACGATCGTGCCCTGCGGACCGCGCAGCACCTGGATATTGTTGATGTCGTAATAGGGCTCGCCCTGCACATAGCCCGGGAAGGTCGGAACCCCATCCCGATACGTGATCACGCCGGTGGTCGTCTGGGTGTTGTGCTCGGCCTTGCCGATGCCGCGGACGTTGAAATCATTGCCCTGGCCGAAATTGTTGACCACCACGCTGGGCATCGCGAACTGGAGCGCATCGACATTGGTGACGCCCTTATTCTCGAGCTGGCCGCCCGAGAGCACCGAGGCCGAGACCGGGGTGGTCATCAGATTTTCGTGCCGCCGCTGCGCCGTGACGACGATTTCCTCGTCGCCCTTGGCTTCGCTGCCGTTCTGCTCAGCCGGGGTGTCCTGCGCCATCGCGCTGCCGGACCAGCCCAGTCCCAATGCCAGCGCCGACGCACCGACCCACAACGCATGTGCCTTCATAACGCCTCCCCATCCTCATCTGCGACGCGCTCTTTGGCGCTGATGGTGGAAAGTGCCGCATATTCTCACGCGTTTCAATACTAATTCTCTAACGAGTGAATGTTATGCAGCATGTGGCAATCGCGCCACATTGGCGGTTGTACGCAACTGCTTGCACGCGCAGCGAAACCCCGTTGCCGCCGGGGATTGCGGGGCGGCGGGGGGCTCGCCTTTGTCTGATTTTGGAACGCGGCTGCCGGGGTCCGCATGCCATTCGCTTTGGCTTCGACGCGTTGGGCCCAAGCCCTTGCAATGTAGGATTTCGCCTGCTTCGCTCGCGCAGCCGGTCGCTCCGGCCGCGCTTTGACCCTGTCGATCCGCACTCGGCGAACCAGGCGTTTTCTCCCGGGAACCGCGCGGCGCAAAACATGCGCGATAGTGTGAAGCTAGTGTCAACTTTCACATGCTGGGACAGCCCAGCCTAGCGCGCTGTCGAGTCCGGCCCTATTGGGTCCTGAGGCCGTTGAGGCGCTGGTTCGCGCCTTCCTGGATCAGGTCGGCCAGCTTGGCGAGCGCGTTGCTGCCGCCTGCGAGCAGGCCCGCGGTCAGCATGATATCGACCATCGTCGCATAGCTGGTGAGCGTCACGCCATCGGCGACCAGCCCGGTGAGCGTGCGCACCCCCGCCGCGCTGATCAGGAAGGACGCGGCGAAGCCGAGCAGCAGCCGCGCGCGCTCGCGCCTGGCGTCGATATCGGCAACGGTGGCGAGCGCGGGGGCCATCGCGGTCCGCGCATCGGTCTGCGCCTGGACCGAGCTAGCCTGCGCCGCCGCGAGCGCGGCAGGGGTCGCGCCGGGGGCCGGGGGCGGCGGCACGGGGACCGCGAGCCGCAGGGCATTCAACTGGTGCCGGGCCTCGCTCCGCTCCTGGCCGAACAGCAGGTCGGTGAACACCGCGAGCGCACGCTCGAGGATCGCGGCGATCGCGGCCAGCGCGCCGATCGTCACCCCCGCGGCCTGCGCCATGTTCGGGTTGAGCTTGAGCGCGGGCAGTGCCGCCGAGGGAATCAGCAGCAGCGCGACAAGGGCGATGACGATCGCGGCCGCGCCGGGCCAAAGAAGTTTGGGCATCACTTCGTCTCCGTTCGATGGACGGACGCGCCCGGCGGCAAAGTCTCCGCCCGGCACGCCACCGGCATACGCATGAAAAACCCGCGACCCGTGATCCTTGTCACGTTGGTCTGATCTTAGCCGCCGCGGTCAATTCGGCAAGCGCCGCGCCCGCTATTGTGACCCCGGACATTTTCGGTCAGTCTCGACTGGCACCGGGCCAGGAGATTTACATCCAGGGAAACCCCAACTCCCGCGTGACCCCCGTCACGCCCACCGCACCCGCGGCGACGCTAGGGTGGCAGCGATTGGAAAGGCAGCAGGCGTATACATGCTGACACTCGTTACCACCCTCGCCCGGTCAGGCGCGCTTGATCGGGCCTGGGCGTTGTTCGAAGCCGAGGGCTATGGGGCATCGACCGATCCGGCCGCGCTCGCGATAAAGGGCCGGCTGCTCAAGGACCGTGCGCTGCGCGTCTCGGGGGAGGCGCGTGCCGCGCTCTATGGCGAGGCGGCACAGGCCTATGCCGCTGCGGCCGGGGATGGCGGGGCGAGCTATCCGCTGATCAACGCCGCGACGCTCTCGCTGCTCGGCGGGGACCCCGTACGCGCAGCGGAACTGGCGGGGCAGGTGCTCGCGCGGATCGATGCCAATCCCGGCGAGCCGGAGACACCCTATTATCTCGCCGCCACCCGGGCAGAGGCATTGCTGCTGCTCGGCCGGTCCGCCGAGGCGCAGGCCGCGCTCGACGAGGCGATCGCGCTCGCGCCGCGGGCATGGGAGGATCATGCCTCGACGCTGCGCCAGTTCGCGCTGATCCTGGGCGCGCAAGGGGCGGCGGCGGCCTGGCTCGATGCGCGGCGCCCGCGGCGCTCGCTTCATTTTGGCGGGCATATGTCGTTCCGCGCCGATCCCGGGCCGACCCCGCTGACCGAGCGGATCGCGGCGCTGATCGCGCAAGAGCGGGTGGGCTTCGGCTATGGCGCGCTCGCCGCCGGAGCGGACATTCTCGTCGCCGAAGCCTTGGTCGCGGCGGGGGCCGAGCTGCATCTGGTGATCCCGGGCGGGCTCGATGCGTTCGCCGCGCTGTCGGTCGATCCGTTCGGGGGCGAATGGCGCGCACGCTTCGATGCGATGGTCGCCGCGGCGGAGAGCGTGCGCGCGGTCGAGCCGTTGGGCATGCTGCCCGACCGCATCGCCATCGGCCTGGCCGACGAGATCGCGATGGGCGAAACGCGGACCAACGCGAAGCGGCTGGCGAGCGACGCGCTCCAGCTGCTCGTGCTCGCCGAGGGCGAGGATGAGGACCGCAGCCACCCCTTGCGGGTCTGGGCGGGCGGCGGCGGGCGGCAACAGATATTGCGCGCGGCGCGCGAGCCCGTCGATCCGCCCCTCCCCGCCCCGCCCCCGCGCCGGGCCTGCCTCGCCGCGCTGGCGGTTCGGGTCGAGGGCAGCGCGCTTCCCGCAATCGCCGATGTGCTCGCGCGCGGACCCGCGACCGCGGTGCCGCCGAGCTTCACCGGCGAGGCCGTGGTGCTGGCCTTCGATAGCCTGCGCGACGCGGCGGCCTGCGCCGTGGCGCTGACCGAGGTGCGCGGCGCGGCGGTCGGCGGCTTTTACGGGATCGCCGAGACGGTCGCCGATCCCTTCGGCCGCGATCCGAAGCTGGTCGGGCGGGCGCTGGACATCGCCTTCGCCGCGGCGGGATCGGCGCTGCCCGGATCGGTCTGCGTCTCGGACGATTTCGCTGCCACGCTGGCGGCGGTGGCGCCCGAGCGGTTCCACACCGAATTTGTCGGCGAACTCGACGGCGCACGCGCGGCGATGCCCGTGGGCCTCTACGCGCTCAGCGCGAGTCTTTGACTGTCGCATTTTCCGAGTCGTCAGGCGTAACCGCCTGACTAGAAATGCTTAGAGGATCATCTCTTCCAGCCGGCGCGGCGCGACGATGACCAGCGCGTCGGGATCGCGGCGGACGATCCCGCGCCGTTCGAGCGCGCTTACCGCCCTTGATGCCGTCTCGCGCGTCGTCGACATGCGTAGCGCGAGATCGGAGAGGACCGGCGCGGGCTTGATCGCCATCCCGTCATGCTCGCGCGCCAGGCGCAGCAGCTCGGTATAGACGCGCCCCACCGCCGACAGCGCCGAGCGCTCGTACATCCGCGCGGTCGTGGCGCGCAGCCGCTGGATCAGCAGCCGCGAGAGCGCGAGGCCGATACAGCCATGCTGCTGCGCGAGCAACGCGAGCTGCGCGCCTTCGAACTGGAGCGCCTCGACTTCGCCGACCGCGAGCACATCGGCATCCTGCCGCCCCTCCTCGCCTTCGCCCAGCGTGCCGAAGAAATCGCCGGGGATGAATTCGTGGAGCAGCACGATCTGCCCCTCGGCGGTGCACAGCATCGCGCGGGCGCGGCCCACGGTGAGCAGATAGGCCAGCGAGAGCTTGTCGCCCTGGCGCACGATCACCGCCTGCGCGGCGAAGCGCGCCATGCGCGCCCGCGCAAGCACCTGCGCCGCCACCTCCGCCGTGCAGGCGAAGGTGCGGCACACGAAATCATGAGCGTCCCGATCGTGCTGCACGTGTCGACCCCCGGCACCCCCTTGTCCGCCAAAGGGGCCGCGAATTCAATTCAGGGGATCAGTCCGGTTTCGAGGATCTCGATCGCCTCCGCGCGGCCGCCAAAATCCACCCGCTCCCCCGCCTCGGCGCCGAGCAGCGCATGGGCGAGCGGGGCGGAGAAGGCGATGCGGTCGGCGGCGGGATCGGCCTCGTCATGGCCGACCACGTCGATGACCCGCTCCTTGCCCGCGAGCCGGATCCGGACGCGCGAGCCGATTCCGACCACACCCTCTTCCGGCGGCGGCGCGATCTGCGCAGTGGTCTGGCGGGTGTGCCAGTAACGGAGTTCGCGCTTGAGCAATTCCTTCGGCTCGGCCTCGGTCTCCGCCGCCACCGCGGCCTCCAACTCCACTACCTTCGTGCCGATCAGCGCCAGCCCGCGCACCGTGACGAGGTTCGGGCCCGCGGGCAGCGGCAGCTCGAAGCGCGGCTCCTTGTGCTCCTCGTCACTCTCACGGCGAAACGCGACACTCATCAGGCGGGGGCTGCTTCCAGGGTGGACGAAACCTTCCAAAGATCGACCGCGCCTTCGGTTGCATGGGCATCGATTTCGGCGAGCTCGGCGGGGGTGAAGGCGAGATTGTTCACGGCATCGAGCGAGTCGTCGAGCTGCGCCACGGTGCGCGCGCCGATCAGCGCCGAGGTCACGCGCGGATCGCGCAGCACCCAGGCGATCGCCATCTGCGCGAGCGTCTGCCCGCGCCGCTTCGCGATCGCGTCGAGCGCGCGGATGCGGGCGAGATTGTCGCCGCTCAGAAAGCCTTCGCGCAGCGACCCGCCCTTGGCGGCGCGCGCATCGCCGGGGACGCCGTTCAGATATTTCGACGTCAGCATCCCCTGCGCGAGCGGCGAGAAAGCGATGCAGCCCGTGCCGAGATCACCCAGCGTATCGAGCAATTGATCCTCGACCCAGCGATTGAGCATCGAATAGCTGGGCTGGTGGATCAGCAGCGGCACCTTGTGCTCCGCCAGGATCGCCGCGGCCTTGCGCGTCAGATCGGGCGAGTAGCTGGAGATGCCGACATAGAGCGCCTTGCCTGAGCCATGGATCTGCGCGAGCGCGCCCATCGTCTCCTCGAGCGGGGTCTTGGGATCGACGCGGTGCGAATAGAAGATGTCGACATAGTCGAGCCCCATCCGCTTGAGGCTCTGGTCGCACGAGGCGATGAGGTACTTCTTGCTGCCCCCGACATCGCCATAGGGCCCCGGCCACATGTCCCAGCCGGCCTTGGTCGAAATCACCAGCTCGTCGCGGTGCGCCGCGAAGTCGGCCGCCATCACGCGCCCGAAATTCTCCTCGGCCGAGCCATAGGGGGGCCCGTAATTGTTCGCGAGATCGAAATGGGTGACGCCCCGGTCGAACGCGCGGCGCAGCATCGCCCGGCCCGTCTCGAACACATCCGCGCCGCCGAAATTCTGCCAGAGCCCGAGCGAGACCGCGGGCAGATCGAGCCCGGAGCGGCCGCAGCGGCGATAGGGCATGCGGCCGTCATAGCGATTGGAGTCGGCGGCATAAGGCGTCGGGAAGGGCATATTCGCGGTTCCTGCGATAAGGGCCAACCACCACCGTTCGCCCTGAGCTTGTCGAAGGGCTGTTCTTCTACCTTCCCCACGGGAGAAGAAAAGAACGGTGCTTCGACAAGCTCAGCACGAACGGGTTTTGTTCATACCGTAAAGCTCTCGCCACAACCGCAGGCGCCCTTGGCGTTGGGGTTTTCGAAGGTGAAGCCGGCGACGAAATCGTCCTCGACCCAGTCCATCTTCGATCCGATGAGGTAGAGCACCGACGCGCCATCGACGAAGAAACTGCCCCCGGGGGTCTCGATCCGCTCGTCGAAGGGCTTGGCTTCGGTGACGTAATCGACCGAGTAAGCGAGCCCCGAACAGCCGCGGCGCGGGGTGGAGAGCCTGACCCCGATCGTGCCCTCGGGCGCCTTGGCCATGAGCTCGGCGATCCGCGCCTCGGCGGCGGGGGTGAGGGTAAGCGCGGCGGGACGCTGGCGGAGCGTGCTTTCGGCCATCACAGCATCCCCAGTTCGAGCTTGGCCTCGTCGGTCATCTTGCTCGGATCCCAGGCCGGGTCCCAGACCAGGTTGACCTCGGCATGGCCGACGCCGGGCACCGAACCGACGCGCAGCTCGACCTCGGCGGGCATCGACTCCGCGACCGGGCAATGCGGGGTGGTGAGCGTCATCGTCACCGCGGCATGGCCGTCATCGGTTACCTCGACGCCATAGATCAGCCCGAGATCATAGATGTTCACCGGGATTTCGGGATCGTAGATTTCCTTGAGCGCCTCGACGATCGCCGCCTGCAGCGCGCCGCCTTCGCCCGCCACCGGATCGGCTTCGGGCTTTTGCGAGAGGAAGCCTTCGAGATAGTCGCGCTTGCGCTCGAACGTCCCGCGCGCATCTTCGACGCGCGCCTTTGCGGGAGCCTCGACCGACTCCACTTCCTCGACCTGAAACTTCGGTTCCTCGTTCACCCGAAAATCCCTACCCAAAAATACGTGTTACGCGTTCGACGCCCTTCAGCAGCGCCTCGATATCAGCGGGACCGTTATAGACGCCAAAACTTGCCCGTGCCGTCGCGGGCACGCCCAGCGCGTCCATCAGCGGCTGCGCGCAGTGATGCCCCGCGCGGATCGCCACATTGCCCTCATCCAAGATGGTGGCGACATCGTGCGGATGCACCCCCTCGACCGCGAAGCTGACGATCCCGGCGCTGTCCTCGGGCCCGAACAGGCGGACGCTGTTGAGGTGCGACAGCGCCTCGCGCGCCTGGCGGACGAGCGCGGTCTCGTGAGCATGGATGCGCTCGAGCCCGATGCCGTCGACATAATCGCACGCGGCATGCAGCCCGAGCACGCCGACGATATGCGGCGTCCCCGCCTCGAAGCGTCCCGGCGGCGGGGCGTAGGTGGTTTTGGCAAAGGTCACGCGGTCGATCATCGATCCGCCGCCCTGCATGGGTGGCATCGCGTCGAGCAGGTCGTAGCGGCCCCAGAGCACGCCGATCCCGGTCGGGCCGTAGAGCTTGTGCCCCGAAAAGACGTAGAAATCGCAGCCGATCTCCGCGACGTTTACGGCCAGGCGCGGCACCGCCTGGCAGCCGTCGAGCAGGATCTTCGCGCCGACGGCATGGGCGAGTTCGGTCGCACGTTTCGCGTCGAGCACCGATCCCATCACGTTCGAGACATGGGCGAGCGCGACCAGCTTGTGCGCGGGGGTGAGCATCGCCTCCATCGCGTGGAGATCGATGCGATGGTCCTCGGTCAACGGCACCACGTCGATCGCGGCGCCGGTCTTCTCGGCGGCCATCTGCCAGGGCACGATGTTCGAATGATGCTCGAGCGTGGAGAGCAGGATGCGGTCGCCCGGCTTCAGCTGCTCCTGCGCCCAGCACTGGGCGACGAGGTTGATCCCCTCGGTCGCGCCGCGGACGAAGATCGTCTCCTCGGGCTTGCCGCCGATGAACTTCGCCACGCGCTCGCGCGCCGCCTCGAACGCGTAGGTCATGTCCGCCGAGCGCTGATAGACGCCGCGATGGACGGTGGCATAGGTCTCGCCATAGCCGCGCGAAATCGCGTCGAGCACGGAGCGCGGCTTCTGCGCGGTGGCGGCGGTATCGAGATAAGCCCAGCCCGTGGGGATCGCCGGGAAATCGGCGAGCAGGTCGAGCGGGCGGGTTTCGAGATCGATCTTCACAGCGCCGCCTCCAGCCAGGCTTCCGCGTCCGCCGCGAACGCCTCGCGCACCGCCGCGTCGCCGATCCGGCCGAGCGCGTCTGCAACGAATGCGTGGGTGAGCAGCGCGGTCGCCCGCGCCTCGGGGATACCGCGGCTCTCCAGATAGAAGAGCGCGCGCTTGTCGAGCTCTCCCACCGTCGCGCCATGCGCGCACTTCACATCGTCGGCGAAGATTTCGAGTTCGGGCTTCAAATTCACCGTCGCGGTGCGCTTGAGCAGCAGCCCGCGCAGCGACTGTTCGCCATCGGTCTTCTGCGCGTCGCGCGCGACTTCGACGCGGGCGGCGAGGCTGGCGGTCGACTGGCCCGCCGCGACAGCGCGCCAGAGCTGGCGGCTGGTGCCGTCGACATTCTGATGCCGCACCGCGACCGCGCATTCCTGCTTCTGCTCGCCGCGCGTGAGCAGCGCCCCGCCCATTTCGGCGAAGGCGCCCTTGCCCGTGAGCGTCAGCGCGCCGTCGATCCGGCTGCCCATCCCGCCCATGCCGAGGAAGATCGAGACGAGGCTGGCGGCCTCGCCGATCTCGGCCTCGTCGCGGAGCGAGACGAAACCCTCGGCCTGGAGCAGGCGCACCGAGCGCATCAGCCGGGCGCCCTTCGCAAGACTGATGTGCGTGAGCCGGTTGGCCCAGCCCGCGCCCGCATAGGTCTCGACTACCGAGGCGACCGCATCCTCGTCCATCGCGATCCGCGCGGGCACATGGCTCTCGCCGCCGGTGCCGAGATGGGCGATCTGCACCGTCTCCTCGGCCTGCTCGCTCGCCAGCTTCAGCGCCCAGCCCTCCCCCTCGGCGAGCCGCCCGAGCGGATGATCGCCCGACGACGCGATCCGCTCGACCTTGACCCGGCCAGGGACGCTATGCGCGGGCTCGAACGCGCCATCGACGAACAGCAGACGCGGGCCGGGCATATCGAGGAACAGCGATTTGGGATCGACGCCGGTGGCATGCGGCGCGGCGTCGGCGGCGGATTGAAGCGCGGCCATATCGGCCCAGCGCCATTCCTCCTGCTTGGGCGAAGGCAGGTCGAGCACGCTCATCGCCGTCCTTCCAGCGATTGGCGCACATCGGCGAGCAGCTCGGGCTTGTGCCCATTCACGCAGGCATGGACGTCTCGCGCCTTCACCCGCACGCAGCGCGCCGCGGTCTGGCACAGCGCCGCATCGAGCCGCAGGCGGCCGCTCGACTGGTTGAGCGCGCAGGTGAACTTGCCGCGCGGATCGCGCCCGACCCGCACCTCGACCTGGTCGAGCCGCTTGCCGATCACGACGATATCGGTCTCCTCCGGCGGAGGCGCCGGCACGTCCTGAACGGCAACGAGAAGCGCGAGCAGGATCACGCCGCCACCGCGCCATAGCCCTCGGCTTCGAGCGCGAGCGCCAGCTCGGGCCCGCCCGAGCGGGTGATCCGTCCGTCGCTCAGCACATGGACGAAATCGGGGCGGACATAGTCGAGCAGCCGCTGGTAATGGGTGATCAGCAGCACCGCCTTGTCCGCGCCGCGCATGATCCGGTTGATGCCGTCGCCGACGGTGCGCAGCGCATCGATGTCGAGCCCGCTATCGGTCTCGTCGAGTACCGCGAACTTCGGCGCGATGATCCCCATCTGCACCATCTCGTTGCGCTTCTTCTCGCCGCCCGAGAAGCCGACATTCACCGGCCGCTTGAGCATCTCCATGTCCATGCCGAGCGCATCGGCCTGGGCGCGGGCGATCTTGAGGAATTCCGCGCCCGAGAGCGGCGCTTCGCCCCGCGCGCGGCGCTGGCTGTTGAGGGCTTCGCGGAGGAACTGGACGTTCGAGATGCCCGGGATCTCTACCGGATATTGGAAGCCGAGGAACAGGCCCGCCGCGGCGCGCTCGTGCGGGGCGAGTTCGAGCAGGTCGGCGCCATCGAAGGTTACCGAGCCTTCGGTCACTTCATAGCCCGACCGCCCGCCCAGCACATAGCCGAGCGTCGATTTGCCCGCGCCATTGGGGCCCATGATCGCATGGACCTCGCCCGCATTCACGGTGAGCGACAGGCCCTTGAGGATCGGCTTGTCCGCGACGGTGGCGTGGAGATTGGTGATGTTAAGCAACTGACAAACCTATAAAAAGAGCTATAAAGGAGAAGGTGGCCAAGGCAAGAACAGCAACGAATGCGTAGTTGAAACCCTGCCGCAATTTGAACAGCGTCGGATTCCGCCTGCGCGACCAGGGTTCATACGGCACGAAAAAGAGAAGAGCCTTTCCAGTCCGCTGTTCGAACCGCGTCGCCCAAAACTGTCCCGCAGTCGCCGCGCCTGCCAGCAGGATCATCGGCAAGGCACCCCAAGCGATCGTCACCCCACACTCCCCTCAAGCGAAATCCCTAGCAATTCCTGCACCTCAACCCCTTCAAGCCCCTCCCCTTCAGGGGAGGGGTTGGGGTGGGGGCTCTCCACGGGCATTGGCGTCCCAGCAAGAGCCTCAGCGATCAAATAAGCGACCCCGTCGATGTTGGTCATGACATCGTGGTTCGTGACGCGCACGGTGCGATAGCCGCGCTGCGCCATCAGGTCATCGCGCAAACGATCTTTCGCACCGTCGTGCGTGTCGCCATCCACCTCGACGATCAGCGCGCTACGCGGGCACAGGAAGTCGGCAATGAAAGGCGGGATCACGGTCTGGCGACGAAACTTATGTCCCGACATCTGCGAGCCTGACAGAATGCGCCAGACGCGCTTCTCGGGCTCAGTAGGGTTCTTGCGCATTTCGGCAGCGCGGGCGTGCAACTCGGCAATGGCATTCGCGGAGAGCCCCCACCCCCGACCCCTCCCCTGAAGGGGAGGGGAGTTTGAGCGCAGATCGTTGTCGCGTGGCGTGAGCATCACCCCACACTCCCTTCCAGCGAAATCCCCAGCAATTTCTGCGCCTCCACGGCGAACTCCATCGGGAGCTGCTGGAGCACTTCCTTGGCGAAGCCGTTGACGATCAGCGCCACCGCGGCCTCCTGATCGAGCCCGCGCTGCATCGCGTAGAAGAGCTGGTCCTCGCTGATCTTCGAAGTGGTGGCCTCGTGCTCGATCTGGGCGGAGGGGTTGCGGACCTCGATATAGGGCACGGTGTGCGCGCCGCACCGGTCGCCGAGCAACAGGCTGTCGCACTGGGTGAAGTTGCGCACGCCCTCGGCGGTGGGGCCGACGCGCACCAGTCCGCGATAGGTATTGTTCGAGCGGCCCGCCGAGATGCCCTTCGAGACGATCGTCGAGCGGCTGCCCTTCCCCAGATGGATCATCTTGGTGCCGGTATCGGCCTGCTGGCGGTTGTTGGTGACCGCGACCGAATAGAATTCGCCGACGCTGTTCTCGCCCGAGAGCACGCAGCTGGGATATTTCCAGGTGATCGCGCTACCGGTCTCGACCTGGGTCCACGACACCTTCGAGTTTTTCCCCGAACACAGCGCGCGCTTGGTGACGAAGTTGTAGATGCCGCCCTTGCCGTTCTCGTCGCCGGGGTACCAGTTCTGGACGGTCGAATATTTGATCTCGGCATCATCCAGCGCAACCAGCTCGACCACCGCGGCATGGAGCTGGTTCTCGTCGCGCATCGGCGCGGTGCAGCCCTCGAGATACGAGACGTACGACCCCTTGTCGGCGACGATCAGCGTGCGTTCGAACTGGCCGGTATTTTCGGCGTTGATGCGGAAATAGGTGCTGAGCTCCATCGGGCAGCGCACGCCCTCGGGCACATACACGAACGTCCCGTCGCTGAAGACCGCGCAGTTGAGGGCTGCGAAATAATTGTCGTGCTGGGGCACGACCTTCCCAAGATATTTGCGAACCAGATCCGGATACTCGCGGATCGCCTCGCTGATCGAGCGGAAGATGACGCCCGCGGATTCGAGCTCGGCGCGGAAGGTGGTGGCGACCGAGACGCTGTCGAACACCGCATCGACCGCGACCTTGCGGCTGCCCTCGACGCCCGCGAGCACCTTCTGCTCCTCGATCGGGATGCCGAGCTTTTCATAGACGCGCAGGATCTCGGGATCGACCTCGTCGAGGCTGCCGAGCCTGGGTTTGGCCTTGGGCTCGGCGTAGTAGTACGCATCCTGGTAATCGATCGGCGGGACGTCGAGCTTGGCCCAATCGGGCGGGGTCATGGTCAGCCACAGGCGATACGCCTTGAGCCGCCACTCCAGCATCCATTCGGGCTCGTTCTTCTTGGCCGAGATGAAGCGGACCGTGTCCTCGCTCAGCCCCTTGGGCGCAAACTCCTGCTCGATGTCCGAGGAGAAGCCCCATTCATATTTCTTGTTGGCGGCGGCGAGCGCCTCCGCATTCTTGGTGGCCATTACGCGTGCCCTTCGACTTCCACACCGTTCGTTTCGAGCGCAGTCGAGAAACGATGGCCGGGCGCTGGCTTCTCGACTTCGCTCGAAGCGAACGGAGAGGGATTGGAAAGGCTGGCGAGGCTGACCCCCGCGAGCGCGCCGCGCACCGCGCCGTTGACCGCGCCCATATGCGGCTTCACCCGGCAATTCTCCTCGATGCAGCAATCATGCTTGCCGCTCTCGACACACGCGCTCATCGCGATCGGGCCCTCGATCGCCTCGACGATATCGGCGAGGCTGATCGTCGCGGGCGGGCGGGCGAGGCGAAAGCCGCCGCCGGTGCCGCGCGCGCTCTCGATCAGGCCCGCCGCGGAGAGCTTGCTCACCAATTTCTGCACCGTCGGCAGCGGCAACCCGGTCTCGTCGGCGATCAGGGTCGCGTTGAGCCGCCCGCTCACGCCGCAATGACGCGCGGCGGCGGACATCATCACGACCGCATAATCGGCGAGGCTCGATAGTCTCATTGGCTTCCTTGTCGGCCCTCCGCGCAACAGCGCTACGGGAACAATCGGACGAAAACGTTCCGATTGCCCAAATGGGCTCACTTGCCCCCGGGGTCAACCGATTCGGGGATCACATCGGGCAGAAAATGGAACGTCTCGCTGTCGAGCGTCAGCGCCAGCACCGGATCGATCCCGGCGCGCAGCGAGGTCGGGGTGTGCCCGGTGAAGCGCCGCACCTCGTTGATCATGTGCGACTGGTCGGCAAAGGGCTCGGCGGCGTCGGCCGGATCGCCGCCCTGATAGATGCGCATCGCCGCCCGGATCGCGCGGAACTTGCGCTCGAGCATCTTCGGCGGCCCGCCGAAATATTCGTTGCACACGCGCATCACCTGGCGCTCGCTCATATCGACCATCGCGTAGAGCGCCTCGACGCCCCCCGCCCCCCCAGAAGCTCCTGCTGCCGCCCATTCGCGCACCGCGCGGGCGAGCGCGAGATGCGCCTCGGGCACGCGCCGGCGCCGCGCGAGCAGGAAAGGCTCGACCGCGGCGATCATCTCCTCGATCGTCGCCATCGCGCGCAGCCGCTCAAGCAGGTCGAGCGCCTGCGTGCCGAACAGCTCGGCGCCGTCGAGCAGGCGATTGGTGACCTTGTTTGCGGGCAGGCCGATCAGCGACTTCCAGCCGATCGCGCGCAGCGACACGCCGAAACAGTGGAAGGGTCCATCGACATGATAGGCCGCCGCCCCCGTCCCCGGCGGATTGATCATCACCGGATGCGAAGGCTCGACGTGCCCGTCGGGGAAAGTCCGCCTGCCCTTTCCCTTCAGCATGAAGCGGATCTGGCCCATGTCGACCCGGTCGACGCCGTCAATGGTTTCGCTATCGAAACGATATAGATAATAGGATTCGACCAACGGCAACAGCGCGCCGTCCGATTTGACGAGTTCAATATTTGGAATTTCGGAGCTCACCGCGTGCAAACGCCCGCCGGTTCGTACGAATACGCAACAACTACCATCGGCGTGCGACCCTCGATACTTGCCCTTGTCGCAGGGCATAGTGCGGAAGTTTCGATGGTTAAAGGCGGCGAAAAGAAAAAAAGGCCCGGCCAGCAAGCTGACCGGGCCGAGATGAAAGGGTCCACTCGAAAGCGGAACCCCTCGGGTCGCTCAAGGATGTAGCCACATCCTGTCGGACAGGTATTGGAAGAATCCGCCATTTCAGAGCCGGTTGACCCGTTTCCGGCGCCAGGCTTTGACGCACTGAGCGCGCGATGCCATGGCCCGGGCACCATGGGATTCCCGCTGCAATCCGCGCTTTTCGCGCTCGACGCCGAAGCCGCGCACCGCGCTGCGATCATGGCGCTCAGGTTCTGGGGCGGCCTCGGCGCGCCATTCGGCTCCGGAACGGATGATTTGCCCGGAGTGACGATTGCGGGGGTGCGCTTCCCGAATCGAGTCGGGCTGGCGGCGGGGCTCGACAAGAGTGCCGAGGCCATTACCGGGCTGTTCGCGCTCGGCTTCGGATCGGTCGAAGTCGGCACGCTGACGCCGCGCCCGCAGCCGGGCAACCCGAAGCCGCGCCTGTTCCGCCTCACCGAGGACGAGGCGGTGATCAACCGCATGGGCTTCAACAATGACGGGATCGACGCCGCGCTGGCGCGGATCGCGCGATTGGGCGCGCGCGCGGGCGTGCTCGGCATCAATGTCGGCGTGAACAAGGATTCGGACGACCGCGTCGCGGACTATGCGCTGGGCGTCGCCAAGGCGGCGCCGCATGCCGATTACATCACGATCAACGTCAGTTCGCCCAACACCCCCGGCCTGCGCGATCTCCAGTCACGCCCTGCGCTCGACGAGCTGCTCGCCGCCGCGCACGCCGCGCGGGGCACGACCCCCCTGTTCCTCAAGATCGCCCCCGATCTCGACCGCGCCGGGATCGAAGGTGCCGTCCGCGCCGCGATCGATAACCGGGTCGATGCGCTGATCGTCAGCAACACGACGATCTCGCGCCCGCCGCTCAAATCGGCGCATGCGGGCGAGGCGGGCGGGCTTTCCGGCGCGCCGCTCCGCGATCTCGCCCGCGCCAAGCTGGCCGAGGCGCTCGCGATCGGCGCGGAGGCGCTGCCGGTGATCTCGGTGGGCGGAATCGACAGCGCCGACGAGGCGAAGCGGCGGATCGATGCGGGCGCGGCGATGGTGCAGCTCTATTCGGCGCTTGTCTTCAAAGGGCCGGGGCTGGTGCGCGAGATTGCGCGGTCGCTAGCCTGAATATCCTCCCCCGCCAGGGGGAGGATTGGAGAGGCGCTTCCTCTAGGGCGACGTAGCGTCTTTGCCCCGCCCCGAATCCCCGCTACGGCTGTAGCGATGAAGAAGCTGCTGCTGTTCGCGCTGGTCATCCTGTTCCTGCCGAGCCTCGCCACCGCGCAAGGCGTCGTCGCCTCCGCCGATCCGCGCGCGACCGCCGCGGGGCAGGAAATCCTCCGCAAGGGCGGCAGCGCCACCGACGCATCGATGGCGATGATGCTCGCGCTCACCGTGGTCGAGCCGCAATCCTCGGGCGTGGGCGGGGGCGGCTTCCTCGTCCATCACGACGGCCGCACCGGCAGGATCGAGACGATCGACGGCCGCGAGACCGCCCCCTTCGCGGCGGTGCCCGGGCGCTTCCTGGGCGCGGACGGCAAGCCGATGAACTTCATGGCCGCGGTGCAGGGCGGGCTCTCGGTCGGCGTGCCCGGCAATATCCGCCTGATGGCGATGGCGCATCAGCGCTGGGGCAAGCTGCCCTGGAAAGACATCTTCGCCCCCGCGATCCGGCTGGCTGAAGAGGGCTATGACGTCACCAAGCCGATGGCGGCGGCGATGGCCTATCTCGCGCCGATCTGGCGCGAGCGATTCCCGGCGATCGCCGCGCTCTATCTCGACGCGAACGGCCAGCCGCTGCCGATCGGCACGCATATCCGCAACCCCGCGCTCGGCAAGCTGCTCCGCATGATCGCCGATGAGGGCCCCGACGCCTTTTATTCGGGCGACAATGCCGCCGCGATCGTGGCCACCACCAACGCGTTCAATCCGGGCGGGATGACGCTCGCCGATCTCGGCTCGTACCGGGCCAAGCCACGCGACGCGGTGTGCGGCACCTATCGCCGCTACAAGGTGTGCGGCATGGGCCCGCCCTCTTCGGGCGCGGTCACGGTGCTCCAGATCCTCGGCATGCTCCAGTCGTTCGACATAGCGAAGATGGGCAAGGATTCGCCGGTCGCCTGGCATCTGATCGGCGAGGCGATGCAGCTCGCCTATGCCGACCGCGACAAATATCTGGGTGACAGCGATTTCGTGAGCGTGCCGGTGAAGGGGCTGATCGACCGGCGCTATCTGCGCGCGCGCTCGAAGCTGATCTCGCCCGACCGGTCGCTGGCCGACTACCAGCCCGGCAACCCGCCCGGCGCGCCCCGGCGCACCGTCGCGCCGCAGAACGAGGTGCCGGGCACGACGCATTTCGTCGCGGTCGACGGCGCGGGCAATATCGACTCGATGACCTCGACCGTCGAAGGGCCGTTCGGCAGCCAGCTGATCGCCAATGGCTATGTGCTCAACAACGAGCTGACCGATTTCAGCTTCGCCCCCGAAAAGGACGGCGCGCCCGTCGCCAACCGCGTCGAGCCGGGCAAAAGACCGCTCAGCTCGATGTCGCCGACGATCGTCTATCTCGACGGCAAGCCGATCCTCGCGCTCGGCTCAGCGGGCGGCAAGCGGATCATCATGCATGTGCTGAAGACGTTGGTCGGCGTGCTCGACTGGCACCTGCCCGTCGCCGATTCGATCGCGCTGCCGAACCTCTATTTCGACCGCCAGGGGCTGCTGATCGAGGGCAATCCGATGGGGCTGACCCTGGTCGCCGGGGTCGCCAGGCTCGGCCCGGCGCGCGCGTCGGACGTCACATCCAAGGTCACCGCACTCGAATGGACGCCCGTCGGCTGGCGCGGCGCCGCCGATCCGCGCAGCGTGGGGACCGTCGCCATACAATGAGGAGAATGGGAGCACGGGCGCAAAGTCCGGCTCCGGGGGAGAGGAAGTGATGCGCAGGCTCGAACGGTTCGACAATCTCGTCCAGATGTTCTTCGCGCGGGCGAAGGCCAAGGGCGAGGCGCCCTTTTTGTGGCACAAGGCCGGGGGGAAATGGACCCCCACCAGCTGGGCCGAGACCGCGCGCCAGATCGCGAGCCTTGCCGCCGCGCTCCAGGCGCTTGGATTGAAGCGCGGCGACCGGGTGATGCTGGTCTGCGAGAACCGGCCCGAATTCCTGATCAGCGATTTCGCGATCATGGCCGCGGGCTGCATCACCGTGCCGACCTACACCACCAATACCGAGCGCGATCACCAGCATATCCTCGACAATTCGGGGGCGTGCGCGACGATCGTGTCGAGCGAGAAGCTCGCCAAGGCCCTGCTCCCCGCGGTGCTGCGCGCGACCAGCGGCAGCCACATCGTGATCGGCATCGAAGAGTTCCGATCGGGCCAGGTCGGCGGCTTCGCCTTCCACCAGTGGCGCAAGCTGATCGGGGATCATCCCGCCGATCCCACCGTCATGGCGTCCAAGGCCGCCTTCCGCCGCGAGGAGCTGGCGTGCATCATCTACACCAGCGGCACCGGCGGATCCCCGCGCGGGGTGATGCAGCATCACGGCGCGATCCTGCACAATGTCGAGGGCTGCTGCGCGCTGATCAGCGAGGATTTCGGCTGGGGCGACGAGGTGTTCCTGAGCTTCCTCCCGCTCTCCCACGCCTATGAACATACCGGCGGGCAGCATTTCCCGATCGGGCTGGGCGCGCAGATCTATTATTCCGAAGGGCTCGAAAAGCTCGCCTCGAACATCGAGGAGGTGCGCCCGACGATCATGGTCGTGGTCCCGCGCCTGTTCGAGGTGCTGCGCACGCGGATCACCAAACAGGTCGAGAAACAGGGCAGGTTCGCCAATTACCTGCTCGACCGCGCGGTCTCGATCGGGCTCAAAAAGGCGACGCGCGGCATCCCGCTCCACGACCGGCCGATGGACTTGCTCCTCAATGCCACGCTGCGGCCCAAGCTCGCCAAGAAGTTCGGCGGACGGATCAAGGCGATGGTCTCGGGTGGGGCCCCGCTCACGCCGGAGGTCGGCACCTTCTTCGAGTCGCTGGGGCTGACCTTCCTGCAGGGCTATGGCCAGACCGAGTCCGCGCCGGTCATCTCGTGCAACCGGCCCAAGGTCGGGCTCAAGATGGACACGGTCGGCCCGCCGCTCGAGGGCGTCGAACTCAAGATCGCCCCCGATGGCGAGATCCTGGTGCGCGGCGAACTCGTCATGCACGGCTATTGGCGCAACGAGGAGGAGACCGCGCGCGTCCTCAAGGACGGCTGGCTCCACACCGGCGATATCGGCCTCATCGACGAAAAGGGCCGGATCAAGATCACCGACCGCAAGAAGGACATCATCGTCAACGACAAGGGCGACAATGTCGCCCCGCAAAAGGTCGAGGGGATGCTGACGCTCCAGCCCGAGATCGTCCAGGCAATGATCGCGGGCGACAAGAAGCCCTATATGACCGCGGTGCTCGTCCCCGATTCCGAATGGACCGCGGAATGGTGCGCCAGGAACGGGAGCAAGTGCGACTTCAAGGAGCTGGCGCACGACCCCGATTACAAGCGCGCGCTGGGCGAGGCGGTCGAGCGGGTGAACAAGGACCTTTCGGTGATCGAGCGCATCCGCAAGTTCATCCTGGCGGACGGGCCGTTCACGATCGACAATGAGCAGCTTACGCCGAGCTTGAAGATCCGGCGGCACGTGTTGAAGCAGGTGTATGGCGAGCGGCTGGACGCGCTGTATTGAAATTCCCTCTCCCATTGGGAGAGGGAGGGAGCGAACGAAGTTCGCGGAAGGGTGAGGGTGATCGAGGTGAGCCACCACTCACCCTCATCCTTCCCACCGCTTCGCGGCGGGCCCCTTCCTTCTCCCAAAGGGAGAAGGAGTTAGATCACCGCCCCGCCCGCTTCTCCGGCAGCACCACCATCGTCCAGTCCTTGGCCGGCACGAAATATTTCGCCGCCAGCGCCTGGATCTGCGCCGGCGTCGCATAGGAGATGTCGCGCGGCAGCGTCTCCACCGCGGCGATGCGGGCCGGGTCGAAGGCGCCGCCTTCCACCAACCGCATCCAGAACATGTTGCCGCTCGACTGGCGAATGATCAGCGAACGCAGCGGATTGATCGCGCGGTCGAGCTCGTCGCGGCTGACCGGGTTCGCGACCAGATCGGCGGCGATGCTGCGCGCGAGCTCGAAGAAGAAGCCGGTCTTGTCGGGAGGCAGCATGCCCACCGCCATCATCTTGCCGCCGCCGGGCATGCCCAGCGGCCAGTCGCTCAGCACCATCGGCGAATAGCTGAGCCCCGCTTCGCTGCGCAATTTGTCGATCAGCCGGTCGCGGAAGATCGCGGCGAGGATCTCGAGCCGGCGGCTCTCGGTGATGCCATTGTTCGCGGTGCCCCCGCCGGTCGGCCAGGCGATCACCGCCGCGGCCTGATCGGGCTGGCCGGTGTGATAGCGAACGACGGGGGTCGCGACATGCGCCGGGAACCTGGCCGGGGCGCCCACGATCGCGCCCAGCGTCCGCGGCTTGAGCGCGCCGAAAGTCGCGCCGACCGCCTTGATCGTCGCCTCGGTATCGAGATCGCCGAACACCTCCACCTCGATCGGGCCGCTCGCCAGCAAGGGCTCCCACAGCTTGCGGAAGCTCGCCGGGTTCAGCGCGGCGATCGTCGCCTTGGGCGGCGTGCCCCAGCGCGGATCGCCCGAATGGAGCAGCGCGTCGAGATCGCGTCCCAGCACCGCATCGGGCGAGGCCGACATTCCGGCATAGCCGCTCAGCATCGCCGCGCGCGCGCGGTTGACCGGATTGGGATCCCAGCTCGGCGCCGCCAGCTTGGTGGCGAACAGCTTGAGCTGGTCGGCCAGATCCTCCTTGGTGGTCTGGCCCGAGAAGGTGAAGGCATCGTCGCCCACCGCAAAATCGAGCCCCATGGTGCGGCTGCCCGTCAGCGCGTCGAGTTCCTCCTGGCCATAAGTGCCGATCCCGCTCGCGACGAGCGCGGCCGGGGCGGCCCAGGCCGGGGTCTGGCGCGTCGAGGGCAGGCCCTGCAGCCCGCGCCCGAAGCGGACATTGACATAGACCTTGCTCACCTCCGACGCATTCTCGTGGACGAGCAGGACGACGCCATTGGCGAACACCACCTTCTCGACCTTGGGCGAATCGAGCACGGTCGTGCGGCTGACGATCGCGCTCGCGGCGCCCAGCTTCGGCAGCTGATCGAAGCTGACATTGCCGACCATCCGGCGCTTGGTGGCGGCCGTCACCTCGGCGCTGATCGCGGCCGAGAGCTTGGTGACGGTCGAGGCGTCCGCCTTGTGGGTGTTGAGCAGCGCCCGCGTCGCGGTCCCCTGGAACACGCGCTTCGACGAGGCCTGGACGGCGGCGGGGTTGAACATCCCCTTGGCCTTGGCTTCCGCGAAAATGGCATAGCTGCCCTCGGGCGTGGTCATCGTCTCGTTGATATCGACCGCTTCGACCAGATCGTCAGCGAGCGACACGCCCGATTCGACCGGGGCGGTGGCGATGCGGTTCTTCATCGCCGATTCGATCTCGGCGAGTTCGCGGTCGATCTCGGCCTGGGTCGGGGGATTCGCCTGGGCATCGGCGATCACCTCGCGCACATCCTTGAGCGCGGTCTCCCAATTGTCGCCCGAGGGCAGGATCTGCACCGTCGTCACATTGGCGGACCGCGCGATATCGTCGAGATTGGCGCCTGCTGCCAGGAAACTGGCGCCGGCGCGCGCGCGCGTCTCCAGCCTGCGGTTGATGATGCGCAGTGCGACCAGATCGACCATCCGCTCCTGGTTGAAGATCACCGTGTCGGCGAAGACGGTCCAGGGGCGCACCACCGTGATCAGCGCCATCGGCGGGATGGTCGGCTCGACGAGCGAGGCGCTCACCGGATGCCCCTCCTCGGGCTTGCCGAAATCGGGCGATTTGGGCGCGGGGCCCTTGCCCTGCCAGCCCGAGAAATGCTTGACGACCATCGCCTCGAGTTGGGCCGGGTCCATGTCGCCGACCACGATCACCACCGCGCGCTCGGGGCGGTACCAGCGGTCGTGGAACGCCTTGACGGTCTCGGGGGTGGCGGCGTTGAGCGCCTCGGTCGTGCCGATCGGCTTGCGCACCGCGACCGGCTGGCCCGCGAACATCAGCCCGAACATCGCATCCTGCATCCGCGATTGCGGCCCCGGAATCTCGCGCGCCTCGGCGAGCACCACCGGCCGCTCGGCGTTGAGATCGGCCTGCGACAGCGCGGGGCCGTACATCATGCCGCCCAGGATTTTCATGCTCTCATCGAAGCCGGCGGTCGTCGCGTTGGGCAGGTCGAGCTTGTAGACCGTCTGGGTGAAGGTGGTCTGCGCGTTGCTATCCGATCCGAAGGTCACGCCCAGCCGCTGCCAGATCCGCTTCGAATCGCCGTCGGGCACGAATTCCGAGCTGCGGAACGAGAGATGTTCGAGCAGATGCGCGAAGCCGCGCTCGCTGTCGGTCTCCATCAGCGAGCCCGCGTCGATCCGCACGCGCACCGAGATCTGCCCGGGGGGCACGCCGTTCTTGCGCACCGCATAGCGCACGCCGTTGGGCAGCCGCCCGAACCGCCAGGCGGTATCCTGGACGATATCGCTGCCCTTGTAGAGCCAGGGATCGTCGGCGGTCTGGACCGGCCGCGAGGTCGGCGCCGCGGCCGGAACCGCCTGGGGCGCGACCTGAGCCAGCGCGGGAACCGCGAGGCCGAGAACCGAAAGGGCGAGGAGGGCGAAGCGCGGCAGGCGCGAAAGGTACGGGAACATGCTGCTTTTAGTAAGGTGCGCGGCGGCTTCCCGCAATCCCGCGCTTGGCCCGGCCGCGAGCTGCCGATCCAGCCCCGGGACGTTGCGCGAGCGTTGCGATCCTGCCGCAATCTCGTTCAGCGCGCCATCATTTGGGCGCATGTAATGCTTAACTCCTGTGCCTTCGGGCCATCGCGCCATGCCAGCGGGAAACTGGCGAGGCTGCGAAAAACCAAATGGGAATCGGAAGCCGCCGAGGAGTCGGAAACGCGTGCGTGTCGAAGCCGGAAACTGGGATGAAATGTGGCAGCAGGCGGGCGCTTCGCGTCCGGCATCGCTGCGCACGCTTCTTCGCGGACCGCTCGACCGGCTGATCGCCTCCTGCTCGCTCGTCGCGACCAGCCCGGTGCTCGACGTGCGCGACTTTCCCTGGACGGCGCTGCTGCGCGAGAATTGGCGCGCGATTCGCGCCGAGACCGAGGCCGCGCGCCAGCTGATCGTCGGGGGCAAGCCGATCGAGGAGACGCTGTCGCGCTGCCCGGTGACCGCTTCGCTGGTCCATCAGATCCCGGGGCTGGTGAACGCCACGGTCTCGACGCTCGCGGCGGGCGCGCATATCCCCGCGCATCGCGGCGCGACCAAGGGGCTGATCACCTGCCACCTCGGGCTCGCGGTGCCGCGCGACGGCGATGTCCGCATGGCGCTGGCCAACCGGGTGCTGCGCTGGGCCGAGGGCGAGACGCTCGTGTTCGACGACAGCTATGCGCACGAGATCTGGAACGAGGCGGGCGCGCCGCGCACCGTGCTCCACCTCCAGTTCCGCCGCCCGATGCGCCAGCCGGCGCGCTGGCTCGCCGAGCGGCTGGCGACGCGGCGCTAGGGTTTCGCTTGCAATGTTGGATTTCGCCTGCTGGATTCGGCGTCGCTCGTTGAGCCGTCGATCCCCGTGCCTGTGGCACTCGCAATTCCAACGGAATGCGCAAATCCCCTCGGGCAAAGGTCACCAATGAATGCGATGTGCGGGACCTTATGAAGCTGGCCCTGCGGCTCACGTCCCCGGGCAACCCAGCGTTTCGTGATGCGCGCTTGATCCGCGCGCCGCACGCGCCCACATGCACCCCATGCTGATCGAGACCGAACCGACGCCCAACCCGGCGACGCTCAAATTCATCCCCGGCCGAACCGTGATGGACGCCGGCACCCGCGACTTCGCGACTCCAGAGGAGGCCGAGGCCTCACCGCTCGCGGAGGCGCTGTTCACGCTCGGCGACGTGACCGGCGTGTTCTTCGGGCGCGACTTCATCTCGGTGACCGCGGGCCCCGGCGCCGAGTGGCGCGACCTCAAGCCCGACGTGCTCGGCATCCTGCTCGATCATTTCAGCGCGAACATGCCGTTGTTCCGCGCGCCCTCGGCAGGCTTCTCGGTCCCCGCCGAGGATGAGGATTTCGGCGACGATCCCGCCGACGCCGATATCGTCGCGCAGATCAAGGAGCTGATCGAGACCCGCGTCCGTCCCGCGGTCGCGAACGACGGCGGCGACATCGTCTATCGCGGCTTCCAGCAGGGCAAGGTCTTCCTCCAGATGCAGGGCGCCTGCTCGGGCTGCCCCTCCTCGAGCGCGACGCTCAAGAACGGGATCGAGCAATTGCTCAAGCACTATGTCCCCGAAGTCACCGAAGTGCGCGCCGTCTGATGGGCAAGCCGCTCGACGATTCGGGGCTCGACACGATCTTCCGCACCGCCCGCACCTATAACGGCTATGACGACACGCCCGTCACCGAGGCCGATATCCGCGCGATCTACGAGCTGCTCAAACTGGGCCCGACCTCGGCCAACCAGCAGCCCGCGCGCTTCGTCTGGCTGCTGAGCCAGGAAGGCAAGGACAAGCTCGCCGATCTCGCCAGCAAGACCAACGGCGCGAAGATCCGCAAGGCGCCCGCCGCGGTGATCATCGCGATGGACCTCGATTTCCACGAGCATCTGCCCTGGCTCTTCCCGCACGACCAGAGCGCGAAGAGCTGGTTCCCCAAGCTCGAGGACCGCCACACGCACGCCTTCCGCAACTCGACGCTCCAGGGCGCCTATTTCCTCATCGCGGCGCGGGCGCTCGGCTTCGATACCGGGCCGATGTCGGGCTTCGACAACGCCAAGGTTGACGCGGCCTTCTTTGCCGACCAGCCCAATGTGAAGTCCAACTTCATCGCGACGCTCGGCCATGGCGACCCCTCGACCATCTTCGGCAGGCACCCCCGGCCCGAGTTCGAGCAGTTCAACCGGATCGACTGAGCTGACCACCCTCGTCATCGAAACCGCGACCGCCGCCTGTTCGGTGGCGCTGATCCGTGGCGGCCAACTCATCGCCCAGCACCATGAAGTGGTCGGGCGCGGCCATGCCGAGCGGCTGGTGCCGATGATCGCCGATCTGCCGGACCAGGGCCGCGCGACCCAGATCCTCGTCGATGTCGGCCCCGGCAGCTTCACCGGTATCCGCGTCGGGCTCGCCGCGGCGATCGGGCTTGGCATCGGCTGGGGCGTGCCGGTGTCCGGCTATTCGTCGCTCGCCAATATCGCCGCCGCGACCTTCGCGCGCGAGACGGTGGCGGGGATGCTTGCCGTCGTGCTCGAAGGCGGGCACGGTGAGGTCTTCATGCAGATGTTCGGTCCGCCTCCGATGATGAATGCGAGCGCGCTCGAATCCTTGGCTCCCGACGCCGCCCGCGAGCGGCTCGGGGGACATCACGCCGTGGGCGACGGCCTGCGCTGGCTGGGCTTCGGCGACCCCCGCACCGCGCCGCGTGGGAGCCTTCCCCACGCCGCCGACGCGCTGCTGCTTCCCGAAGCGCTCCGAAGTCTTGCGCCGCGCCCCGTCTATGGCCGAGCCCCGGACGCCAAGACACTGGCGGAATTGGGCCGGGCGTGAGCCGGATGCTGCACCTGACCGAACTCCGCGCCGGGGGCCCGCAGGATCTTCCCCAGGTCAATTCGATCATGCAGGAGGCGTTCGACCCGCGTTACGGCGAGGCCTGGACCAGCTCGCAATGCATGGGGATGCTTTCGCTGCCGGGCGTTTGGCTCACCATCGCCGCGATGGACGACCGCGACGTCGCCTTCGCGCTCGCCCGGCAGGCCGTCGATGAAGCCGAATTGCTGCTGCTCGCGACACGCCCCGCCGCGCGCGGGCGCGGGATCGGCGGCGCCCTTCTCCGAACGGTGATCGAGGAGGCGCGGCACCGCGGCGCGCGCATGCTCCACCTCGAGGTACGCGCCGGGAACGAGGCTGTTCAGCTTTACGCAAGGGAAGGTTTCGCAAAGGTCGGCGAGCGCAAGGGCTATTATCGTGGGAAAAGCGGGCAAGTTTTTGATGGCCTGACCTTTGCGCGGCAAGTCGGCTAAGTCAGTTCACTGGTCGCGATTACTAGGTTAACGCTGAATGTTGCTTTACCGGCTTGCATTTGGTCCGTAATGGCCCGATAGCGCCGGAGCAGGCGATCGGCGATAGTCGCGCCGCCCGGGTCGAAAGGAAAAAGATGGATACGCAGGCTGACATTCAAGAAACATTGGTGACGCTGACTGCCGATATTGTGGCAGCCCATGTGAGCAACAACAGCGTTGCCGTCTCCGATCTTCCCATTCTCATTCAAAACGTCCACGGCGCGCTGGCCGGCCTTGGTGCCGCCGTAGCCGAGCCGGAAGCGAAGCAGGAACCGGCGGTGTCGATCCGCTCGTCGGTCAAGCCCGATTTCATCGTCTGCCTCGAGGACGGCAAGAAGCTGAAGATGCTCAAGCGTCACCTGATGACGCACTATCAGATGACCCCGGACCAGTACCGCGCCAAGTGGGGCCTGCCCGCCGACTATCCGATGGTCGCGCCGAACTATGCCGAGCAGCGCCGTACGCTCGCCAAGAAGATCGGTCTGGGCACCAAGCGCCGCAAGCGCTGAGCCCGATCCGGACCGAAGATCAAAGGCGGCCGGGGCGCGACGCCCCAGCCGCCTTTTGTTTGCCCCGCGACTCTTCCCCCGCTCCCGCATTGCCGTTAGAGCGGTGAGGCAACCTCCCCGGCGGAAGGACCCATGGGCCGCAGAATCGATCTCGAAGCGCTCTGCCACGAAAAGGGCCTGCGCATCACCGAGCAGCGTAAGGTGATCGCGCGCGTGCTTTCCGACGCCGAGGATCACCCGGATGTCGAGAAGGTCTATGAGCGCGCCTCGGCGATCGATCCGGGCATCTCGATCGCGACCGTCTATCGCACCGTGCGCCTGTTCGAGGAGGCAGGCATCCTCGACCGCCACGATTTCGGCGACGGCCGCGCGCGCTACGAGCCCGCGCCCGAAGCGCATCACGATCATCTGATCAATGTCGAGACCGGCCAGGTGATCGAATTCGTCGATCCCGAACTCGAGCAGCTCCAGAAGCAGATCGCCGAGCGGCTCGGCTTCCGCCTCGTCGATCACCGCATGGAGCTCTACGGGGTCGCGCTCGACCGGAAGGCATAGGGCTGTTGCCCGGAGGCTCACAAAAAGGCATAGGGCGGTTGCCCGGAGCCTCTGCAAAGACTCCGCGAGTGAGAATTTCACCCGAGGAACGCGCCCGCGTCATCGCCGGCGAGCCGCCCCGCATGACACCGATCGGCTGGACCCGGCTGTGGCTGCGCGTCGCGGCGATGGTGGTGGTCATCATCCTGATGGTGCCGTTCCACTATCTGTTCCGGCTGTTCCGCCTGCCCTCGCCCTGGCCCAAATGGTTCCTCGGCTGCGTCGCCTGGATCGTCGGCGCGCGGATCAAGCGGATCGGCGTGCCCTTGAAGCGCGACGTCTTCTACATCGCGAACCATTTGAGCTGGATCGACATCCTCGCGCTCGGCGGCACCAGCGGGACGGCGTTCGTCGCCAAGGCCGAGATCCAGACCTCGCCTTTGGTCGGCTGGCTCGCAGGGCTCAACCGCACCGTCTATGTCAAGCGCGAGAACCGTCTGGGCGTTGCCGACCAGATCAACCAGCTGCGCGACGCGCTCGCCGAGAATTGGGCGATCACCGTCTTCCCCGAGGGCACCACCACCGACGGCCAGTCGCTGCTGCCGTTCAAGACGCCGATGCTGCGCGTGCTCGAGCCGCCGCCGCCCGGCGTGCTCGTCCAGCCGGTGCTGCTCGACTATGGCCGCGTCGCCGAGGAGATCGGCTGGATCGGCGAGGAGAGCGGGGTCAACAACGCCAAGCGGATGCTGTCGCGCCGCGGCGCCTTCCGGCTGCGCGTGACCTTTCTCGACCCGTTCCACCCGCGCGACTTCCCCGGCCGCAAGGCGATCGCCGCCGAGAGCCGCCGCCGGATCGAGGAGGCGCTGATCAAGGCGCTCGGCAAGCCGCTCCGCCCCTTCGCCCATGATGTCGCGCCGGTGGCCTATGCGGCGCCCGAAGTACCCACCGAAGCGGCGGTGCCGATCGAATAGCCCTAACCCCGGTGCGCCTTCACGACTTCGCGCAGGCTCGCGATCGCCGCGGGCGCATATTCGCGGCGCAGCAGGAACATCGAATAGGCGCCGAAGCGGAGGCGATATCCTGGCGGGCTGCCCTCGACCGTGTCGAGATTGGCATCCTTGAGGTCGCTCCAGTCGTGGCGCCGGCTGCCCAGCCAGGATGAGATCACGATCCCATCGGGGCCCGCGCTCACGCGCTTGAGCACACAAACCCGCCACACCCCGAGCAGCGCGATCAGCCCGCCGCCCCATTTGATCACCGCCAGCGCCTTGCCCGGCCGCGCGCCCGCATCGATCAGCGCCAGCGGATCGGGCGCGTAGACGAACAGTGCCGCGCCGAACGCGATCGCCGCGCCGATGATCAGATAGAATAGCGGCCTGGGCCCGATCGAGACTGTGCCGTCGCGCATCGCCTTCCTCCTCCGGTTCGATCCGCCAGAGATGCGGCAGCGCGCGGGCTTATCCCAGACCATATTGATGGTATAGGCGCACCCATCATGACCACCCAAAAGTCCCCCGCTACCTTCCATATCAAGTCGTACGGCTGCCAGATGAACGTCTATGACGGCGAGCGCATGGCCGAGCTTCTGGGCAGCCAGGGCCTGACTGCGGCCGATGCGGCCGATGCCGATCTGGTGGTGCTCAACACCTGCCACATCCGCGAAAGGGCGACCGAGAAGGTCTATTCGGAAATCGGCCGGCTCAAGGTCCGCGACACCGCTCCCCCGCCGATGATCGCGGTCGCAGGCTGCGTCGCCCAGGCCGAGGGCGCCGAGATCGCACGCCGCGCCAGGATCGACGTTGTGGTCGGCCCGCAGGCCTATCACAACCTGCCCCGGCTCGTGGCGGAAGCGGCCAAGGGTGGCCTGGCGCTCGATACCGACATGCCCGCCATCGCGAAGTTCGGCGCGCTCCCGGCGCGGCGCAAGGTTGGCTCCAGCGCCTTCCTGACGGTGCAGGAGGGCTGCGACAAATTCTGCACCTATTGCGTCGTCCCCTATACCCGCGGCGCCGAGGTCAGCCGGCCGTTCGACGCGATCATCGACGAGGCCAAGGCCCTGGTCGATGCGGGCGCCAAGGAACTCACCTTGCTCGGGCAGAACGTCAATGCCTGGGACGATGACGCGGGCACCGGGCTGCACGGCCTGATCGTCGCGCTCGACAAGATCGAGGGACTGCACCGCATCCGCTACACCACCAGCCACCCCAACGACATGCGCGAAGGCCTGATCCGCGCGCATGCCGAGGTGGGCAAGCTGATGCCCTATCTCCACCTTCCCGTGCAGGCGGGCAGCGACCGAATCCTCAAGGCGATGAACCGCTCGCACACGCGCGACTCCTATCTCCGCATCCTCGACCGCGTCCGCGCCGCGCGGCCCGATATCGCGCTGTCGGGCGACTTCATCGTCGGATTCCCGGGCGAAACCGATGCCGAGTTCGAGGAGACGCTGAGCCTGATCGACGCGGTCCGCTACGCCGCCGCGTTCAGCTTCAAATTTTCCGCGCGCCCCGGCACGCCCGCGGCGGAGATGGACGGCATGATCCCGATGGCGGTGATGGACGAGCGGCTCCAGCGCCTCCAGGCCGCAATCATCCGCGATCAGACCGCGTTCAACGCGGCCACGGTGGGCCGCACCTGCCCGGTCCTGCTCGAGCGCCCCGGCCGCCAGCCCGGCCAGCTGGTCGGCAAATCGCCCTGGTTGCAGTCGGTCCACCTCACCACCGATGCGAAGATCGGCGACCTGATCGAGGTCGAGATCGTCAGCGCCGGGCCGAATTCACTGGGCGGCGTCGAAAGCGTGAAGGCGGCGGCCTAGCGCTGCATCCGTCCTAGCGCTTCTCGCGCAACTGCCGCCGCGCCTCGGCCATCGCCGCCGGCGTCGAGGCGCCGAGCCGGGGTGTGCCCGCGGCCGAAATGGTGCCGCTGCACACGAAATCGAGCATCGTCCCGCTGACGGCCTCCGGATCGGCATCGCGCCATTCGGGGCGCGCCGCCTCTTCGCGCACCAGAGCCCCGTCGGCATCGATCCCGCGGATCGAGACGCGGCGGTAGCGCCGGGCGGAGCAATCGAACTCATTGACCATCTCGAGCCCGGCCATGTTCTCCATATCGTCGCGCATCACATAGAGCATCCGGACCTTGATCGTGCCGCCCGCCTCCCGCGTGACGCTGTCGCGGTCGGCGAGGACCATCGCCCGGTCCTCGACATTGGTCACGACCGTCCAGTCGGTTGCGAACGCCGGCGTAGCGGCCAGCAGCGCGATGATTCCAAGCAGAAACCGCATAACCTCTCCCTGAATCCGGTTCACGCCAGCCTAACGGCCGACGGCTTCAGGTCCAGCACGGTTTCACGGATTGGCGCGGACGGTGGCCTCGGCCAGCGCGCGGGCGCCGGGCTCGGCGGCGGCGTTGTAGAAGATGCCGATATTGAGCGGCCGCCCGTGCGACTGGACCACCCACCAGCCACCATAGCCGGTCTCGAGTCCCTCGCCCGCCCGCGCGAACAGCCTGGGCGGGCCGGCCCAGGCCGGGCCGGCTTCATCGACCAGCGGAAGCTTTTGCTGCGCGGCAAGGCTGCGAAACTGCCCCGCAAAGTCCATCGCCGGGTTCCACGTCACCGCCGCATATCCCACCGCGCCCTCGCACCCCTCATCGGCCGAGCAATGCAGCTCGTAACGGCAGCTGAACCCGGTATCGGTCGCAACCTGGGTCTTGAGTTCGAACCCACCCGCCTTGGCCGGGCAGACCAGTCCGGACTTGTCGTGCCGCTTTCCGCCCTCGACATCGCTCCACTGCGCCTGTGCCGGCAGCGCCGCGAACGCTATCGCCAGGCCCGCCACCATGCCTGCAATCCGCATCGTCACTCCCTCTCGTTCACGCATCCTAACCCGATTGTGGCTGCGAAGACACGCCCCGATCTTTTGCGCATCGCCCCTATTTTACCCCTGTCCAGCCGCCATCGTCTCTGACAGAATCGCGTTCGGACATGCGCAACGCAAACCACCGCATCCGCGTTTTCGCCTTTCAGGGCCGCGTGTCTTTCTCGTTTCATCGACGCCCGGCAGACGGGGGACGGCGTGTCCCCGGCCGATGCCGCGACAGTGAAGGAGCCTCATGAGCCGCAAGCCGATTCCCGCCCAGATGGGCGACCGTTCCCGGGCCGAAGTCAATTTCGACAAACCCCATCTCCTGCCGCGGCTCTTCGGCGAATATGACAGCAACATCCTGGCGCTCGAGGAACGATTGGGCGTCTATATCCATGCCCGCGGCCAGCGCGTGCAGATCGAGGGATCGGCCGAGGCCGTCGCGCATGCCCGCGAGGTGCTCCAGGAACTCCACAGCCGGGTGATCCGCGGCGAGGATATCGACGCAGGCCTCATCGACGCGGTGATCGCGATGTCGAGCGAGCCGATGCTCACCGGCATCGTGCGCGCCGACAACGGCAACACGCCGCCGCCGATCATGATCCGCACGCGGCGCAAGACGATCATCCCGCGCTCGGTCGCGCAGATCGACTATATGCGCGCGCTCGTCTCGAACGACATGATCTTCGCGCTCGGGCCCGCGGGTACCGGCAAGACCTATCTCGCGGTGGCGCAGGCGGTCGCGCAGCTGATCACCGGCAGCGTCCAGCGCCTGATCCTGTCGCGTCCCGCGGTCGAGGCGGGCGAGAAGCTCGGCTTCCTCCCCGGCGACATGAAGGAGAAGGTCGATCCCTATCTCCGCCCCTTGTACGACGCGCTCCACGATTGCCTGCCGGTCGAGCAGGTCGAACGGCGGATCGCCAGCGGCGAGATCGAGATTGCCCCGATCGCCTTCATGCGCGGCCGCACGCTCGCGGACGCCTTCGTCATCCTCGACGAGGCGCAGAACACCACGCCGATGCAGATGAAGATGTTCCTGACGCGCTTCGGCCAGAACAGCCGCATGGTGATCTGCGGCGATCCCAAACAGACCGACCTGCCGGGCGGGCCGGCGGCATCGGGGCTGAACGATGCGGTCGCGAAGCTCGAGGGGATCGAGGGAATCGCGGTGTCGCGCTTCAGCTCGGCCGACGTGGTGCGGCACCCGATCGTGGGACGGATCGTGGAGGCCTATGAGGGGACGGATGGGTAAGATCTCCCACCCCCAACCGTTCGTGCTGAGTAGAGACCGAGTAGCTGCGAAGCAGCGTATCGAGGGCTCGTATCGAAGCATCTGGCTGGGCAACCACCTGTCCTTCGATACGCCATTTCGACAAGCTCAATGGCTACTCAGGACGAACGGGGTTAGGAATGCTTGACGTCGCCGCTCAGGCCGAGGGCTGGCCGGACGCGGATTGGGAGGCGCTGGCCGCCCGCGCGGCGACGGCAGCAGTAAGCCAATCGCCCTATGGCGAATGGCTCACCTCCCCCGCCACGATCGAGATCGCCGTCCGCCTTACCTCCGACGACGAGGTCCAAACCCTCAACGCGCAATATCGCCACAAGGACAAGCCGACCAACGTCCTCTCCTTTCCGATGATCCAGCCCGACCTGCTCGATACCGTCACCATGAACACCGATGACGGCGAGGTGATCCTCGGCGATATCGTCCTCGCGCACGGCGTCTGCGTGCGCGAGGCGGAGGAGCGCGGGATCGGCACCGCCGATCATGCCGCGCACCTGATTGTCCACGGCACCTTGCATTTGCTAGGCTATGACCATCAAGGAGATGCGGAGGCCGAGGTCATGGAGGAGATGGAGCGCGCCGCCATGGCCGATCTCGGCCTGCACGACCCCTATCCGGTACGCGAGGACTGAACACGATCATGCCCGAGGGCGACAGTAGCGGCGGCAGTGATTCCAGCCCCAGCATATGGCGGGGGCTGCGCATGCTCCTGTTCGGCGACAATCAGGAAACGCTGCGCGACCGCATCGAGGAGGCGATCGACGAGGTCGAGGACGAGGGGCGCAAGGCGCCCGCGGGCGATCTTGCCCCGGTCGAGCGCCAAATGCTGCGCAACCTGCTCCATTTCGGCGAGCGCGACGCGGGCGACATCGGCGTGCCGCGCGCGGACATCATCGCAGTCGACGAGGCGACCAGCTTCGCCGATCTGGTGAGGCTCTTCGCCGAGGCCGGCCATAGCCGCCTCCCCGTCTATCGCGGCGAACTCGATACCGTGGTCGGCATGGTCCATATCAAGGACGTGTTCGCGATCCTCGCCTCGCGCGCCAGGAAACCGGCCAGCATCGCCGAGCTGATCCGCCAGCCGCTCTACGTCCCCATGTCGATGGGCGCGCTCGATCTGCTCGCCCAGATGCGCGCCTCCCACACCCATCTCGCGGTGGTGCTCGATGAATATTCGGGGACCGAGGGTCTCATCACGATCGAGGATCTGATCGAGGAGATCGTCGGCGAGATCGAGGACGAGCATGACGAGGCCCCGCCCCAGATGCTCGTGCCGCTCGACGGCGGCGGCTGGGAAGCCGATGGCCGCGCCGAGCTCGAGGATGTCGGCGAGACGGTCGATGCCCGGCTCGCCGAGGTCGAGGAGGATGTCGATACGCTGGGCGGGCTCGCCTTCGTGCTCGCCGGGCATGTCCCCGAGCCGGGCGAATGCCTCATGCATGACAGCGGCTGGACGCTCGAAGTGGTCGAGGCGGATTCGCGCAAGGTAACGCGGCTGCGGCTTCATCCGCCCGCCGAACTGGCTGTGCCGGAGGAATGAGATGCTGCGCAAATATCTGAAGCACGCCCTGATCATCCTCGCCGCGCTGATCGTGCTCGGCGCGATCATCTTCTGGTTCCTCACCCGCCCCGATGTCGCGCGGCTGAGCGAGCAGGACGTCACCGGCGCGATCCCCAAGCTGGGCCAGGCGCGCCCCGCCACCATCCCGACGATGAAGGTCGCGCCCGTGGTCGGCTGGCAGGGCGGCGCCAAGCCGGTCCCGGCCAAGGGCCTCAAGGTCGCGGCGTTCGCGGGCGATCTCGATCACCCGCGCTGGCTCTATCGCCTGCCCAATGGCGACATCCTCGTCGCCGAGACCAATTCGCCGCCGCGCAAGGTGGGCGGGATCACGGGCATGGTGATGGAATCGCTGCTGAAGAAGGCGGGCGCGGCGAGCCCTTCCGCCAATCGCATCAGCCTGCTTCGCGACACCAATGGCGATGGCGTCGCCGACCAGAAGACCGCCTTCCTCACCGGGCTCAACTCGCCTTATGGCATGGCGCTGTTCGGCGACTGGCTCTACGTCGCCAATACCGACGCCCTGGTCCGCTTCCCCTACAAGGCGGGCGACACCGCGATCACCGCAAAACCGGAAAAGATCATCGACCTGCCCGGCGGCGGCAATCACTGGGCGCGCAACGTGATCGTCGCGCCCGAGGGCAAGAGCCTCTACGTCTCGGTCGGCTCCTCCTCCAACATCGCCGAGAACGGGCTCGACGCAGAAGGCGCGATCTATAGCGGCCAGGGCGGCTGGAAGGGCGCGCGCGCCGTGATCCTCGAAGTCTATCCAGACCAGAAGAATGCTCGCGTCTTCGCCTGGGGCATCCGCAACGCCAACGGCATGGCGATCGAGCCCAAGAGCGGAGCCTTGTGGGCGGTGGTCAACGAGCGCGACATGCTCGGATCGGACATGCCGCCCGACTATCTGACGCGCGTCGATCTGGGCACCTTCTTCGGCTGGCCGTGGAATTACTGGGGCGGCTATGTCGACAAGCGCGTCCAGCCCGAACGCCCCGATCTCGTCCAATATTCGCACCGCCCCGATTTCGCGCTGGGGCCGCACGTCGCGCCGCTCGGACTGACCTTCGCGGCCGACGCCAAGCTCGGGCCCGCTTTCGCCAATGGCGCATTCATCGGGCTGCACGGATCGTGGAACCGCGAACCGCTGTCGGGCTACACCGTCGTGTTCGTGCCGTTCGGCGATAACGGCTTCCCGGCCAAGGGCGTCAAGCCGGTGCCCTTCCTCACCGGTTTCCTCGACGACAAGGGCAATGCGCGCGGGCGTCCGGTCGGCGTGATCGCCGATGCGAGCGGCGCGCTGCTGGTCGCGGACGATGTCGGCAACACCATCTGGCGGGTGAGCGCAGAGTGATGCGCGCGCTCTGGGCGGCCGCCGCGCTCGGCCTGACCGCCGCCGCGCCGCCCGCCGACCTGACCCCCGCCGCGAGCTGCACGCTTCCGCGCGCCGAGACCGAGGCTGCGTTCAAGGCGCTCTCGCTGCTCGGAACCGAGGACGATACCGAAGCCGATGAACGCGGCACCATCTACAGCTTCACCGGCGGCGAGCTCTGGGGCGCCTCGCCCAAACACATCCGCCTGTCCGACTATGCCAACCCTGCCGCGGGCGACTATTCGCAAAGCTTTCAAACCGCCCCGACAGACGGCTTCGCCGCGACCCGCGCCCGCCTGCTCGCCGCCCATGGCAAGGCCCAATGCGACCGCGACACGGCGAGCGCCTGCGAACTGAGCCTCGCGCCCGACGGCGCCTGGTCGCGATCGGTCACCCTCACCGAAAGCGGCGGCGAGCTTCTTCTCGTCTGCACCTTCACCAAGCGCGGCTGATCATTTCAGCAGCTTGGGCGCCACGCTCAGCAATTTGTCGCGCACCCGCCCGCCGAGCAGCGCCAGCATCGGCGGCAGATCAACCTCGACGTGGACGCGCTTGTCGAACACGTCGATCCGGCTCACCACGGCCTGCCCCATCGCGCTCACGCTGAAATGGAGCGTGTCGCCCTCCCAGCGGTGATCGGCGACGCTCGCGCCCGGGATCATCTCGGCGAGCTTGCCCACCCCGCCCGCGATCCGCGCCCGCGCCGCTTCGCGGCCCAGCGAATGGGGAAGATCGACCTTGATCGGTTCGGGCACGCGCGCAGCTCCGTTAATCGGCCGCGTCGCTATAGGCCTCGGTCGCCGTCGAAGAGAAGCCTGCGCTGCGATCGGTATCGCCGCCCGCCGCCATCGCCGCCTCGCGCACCCATTCGGGTTCGGCCGCGCGCCAATCGGACTGCGCGGCCTCGCTGTGCGGGAACGTATTCATCCCCGCGACGGTGTAATTGGCGAGCACCGCTCCGCCACAGCTTCCCAGCGACACGATCCCGACCGCGCTCAGCGTCAGGAAACGCGCGCGGCGGCTGCGATGGAGCCGGGAAAGCCAGTCGTGCATGGCGCTTCAACGTGGCGCCGGCCTTCAGTGTTCCGGTCAAGGTAATCGAGCTTGCTCTCAGGTGGCGAACAGCATCGAATCGTCGGCAAACGCCTTGAACTCGAGCGCATTGCCGCTGGGATCGCGGAAGAACATCGTCGCCTGCTCGCCAACCTGATCCTTGAACCGGATATGCGGCGCGATCCCGAAAGCGACGCCCGCCGCGGCGACGCGCTCCGCCAACGCCTCCCAGTCCGGCATCGTCAGCACCACCCCGAAATGCGGCACCGGCACGTCATGCCCATCGACCGCATTCTCGACGGCGACCGGTTTCGCGCCGGGATCGAGATGCGCGACGATCTGATGCCCGAACAGGTCGAAATCGATCCAGCTGTCGGACGAGCGCCCCTCCGGACACCCCATCACCCCGCCGTAAAAGGCGCGCGCGGCGCCCAGATCATGGACCGGAAAGGCGAGGTGGAACGGCCGGATATCGCGCATGGCATCGCCCTAGCAGAGCGGCCCGCCCGCTGATAGGCTGCGCCCATGCGCATTCGCCTCACCCTGATCGCCACCGCCTGCCTCCTCCCCGGAGCGGCGCTCCCGCCGGAAGCCACGCTGCAATCGGTCTATGAATGCAGGCACGGGATCGACGCCTCGATGGCGCTGCTCGATGGGCTGACCGCCGAAAAGACGGTCGATCTCGGCGATGCGAATGGCCGCAACATCATCCGCTTCTTTCGCCCGCCCGCCGGACTGACCGTCTTCGGCCTGAAGCCGGCCAACCTTGCGGCGAACGACACGCTCGTGGGAACCAAGCGGCAGGTCGTGCTGATGAGCATGATCCCGCTGCCCTATGATCAGGTGGAGGCGACGGTGCTGGCGGCGAACGGCCTCAAGGCCTGTCCCGATCCCGGAGGGCAGGGCAACACCAAGGCCTGCGTCGTCTATGGCCGCTATTCCGAGCCCGAGACGCCGGGGCTGCTGCTCAAGGATTTCGGCGACGCGGTGGGGATCGGCTGCGGCTATACGCGCACGGAGGGGTAGCAGCGTGCGCCGCGCCCTCCTCCCCGCCGCCTGGCTCGCGCTTTCGGGCGCCGCGGCGCCGCAACCCGCCGACGCGCTTCGCGATCTCGCCGAATGCAGGCTCGCGCCCGAGGCGGTGGGCCCCGCGGTTGCGGCGCTTCGGATCGATGCCGCGCACGAGGCCGAGGACGGGCCGCGCCACCGGATCGTCCGCAACTATGCGCTGCCTGGCGGGATGACGATCTTCGGCCTCCCCGCCGCCGCGCTCGGTTCGCTCGAAACGCTCGAGGACGGTACGCGCCGGATCATGATCATCACGTCGGTTGAACGGCCCTACGCGGAGGTCAAAGCCGCTGCGCTCGCCGGCCACGGCCAGGCCAAATGCGAGGCCGAGGCCAGGCGGGACTATACGACCTGTCAGGTCTTCGCGATCAAAAAGGCGGAGTCGCGGACGTCGCTCCTGATCGGCGAGAATGGCGACACAACGGATATCGCCTGCACCTATGAGCCGATCCGGTAGCGATCCACGGTAGCGCCGCCTTGCCTCGATCGGCCATCCCGGCAATAGCCCCTTGATGCTTCGCCGGCCCCTTCTGACCGCGCTCTTCGCGGGGCTGATCTCCGCCACCGGGTTCGCGCCGCTGAACCTCTGGCCGCTGCTGCTGCTCGGGCTCGCCGTCCTGCTGCACCTTGTCCACGAAGCGCCGCGGCTGCGGGCGGCATTGGCGCGCGGCTGGATGTTCGGGCTCGGCCATTTCGCGGTCGGCAACAACTGGATGCAGCACGCCTTCGACTATCAGGACAAGCTGCCGCCCGCGCTCGGCTATCTCGCGGTGCTGCTGGTCGCCTGCTACCTCGCCATCTTCCCGGCGGTCGCGTGCGGGCTCGCCTGGCGCTTCAAGGCCGCGGTGCGCATCCATGCCGGATGGGAGGGGCCCGACAGCGCCTATGTCCTCGCCGCCGCCGCTGCCTGGATGGTCTCCGAGGGGCTGCGCGCGACGCTCTTCACCGGCTATCCCTGGGACCCGATCGGCCTGGGCTGGCTCACCGTCGATCCGGTCGCGCAGGGCGCCGCGCTGATCGGCACCTATGCGCTTTCGGGCGTGATGATGCTCGCCGCGGGCGCGCTCTATCTGCTGTGGTTCCGCAACTATCATTTCGCCGCAAGCGTCGCCGCTTCGCTGGTGGCGCTCGCCCTGCTCGGCACCGCCCACGCCCCCGAAATCCCCCGCACCGCCGAGTCGCCGCCGCAACTCCGCGTCCGCATCGTCCAGCCCAATATCGGGCAGGAGGCGCTGCACGATCCGGACTATAACGAGAAGGTGCTGGCCAGGATGATCGCGCTCTCGAAGGGCGCCAGCCTCGAGCCGCGGCTGCTGATCTGGCCCGAGGGGATGGTCAACGATCTGATCGAGGACGGCTATCCCGATCCGCGCTGGTACCGGGTTGATCCGCGCATCGTCCGCGCGCGCATCGGCGCGACGCTGGGGCCGCTCGATACCGCGCTGATCGGCGGCAACGCGCTGTTCTTCGATGACAAGGGCCGGATCACCGGCGCGGGCAATTCGATCTGGCCGGTCGATCCCTCGGGCATGCTCGGCAAACGCTACGACAAGGCGCACCTCGTCCCGTTCGGCGAATATCTCCCCGCCCGCCCCTTCTTCGAGGCGCTCGGCATCGCGCGCTTCGCCGCGGGCGATGTCGACTTCGTCCGCGGTCCCGGCCCCCAGACGATCGAGATCAATGGCGTCGGCAAGGTGGGCATGCTGATCTGCTACGAGGTGATCTTCTCGGGCCAGGTGGTCGATCCGCTCGAGCGCCCCGACTTCATCTTCAACCCCTCGAACGACGCCTGGTTCGGCAGCTGGGGCCCCGCCCAACACCTCGCCCAGGCGCGGATGCGCGCGATCGAGGAAGGGCTGCCGATCCTGCGCGCCACCCCCACCGGGATCTCCGCGGTGATCGACGCGCGCGGCCATGTCGTCGCCAGCATCCCCCACCTCGAGGAGGGCGCGGTCGACGCGCTGCTTCCCGCGCCCCGCCCGCCCACGCTCTTCGCGCGCATCGGCAATGCCGCGGCGGCGGCGATGGCGCTGCTCCTCCTGCTCTTTGCATTTGCCATAAGGCGCTTCGCGCGCTAGGGCCGCGCGGATATAAGGAAAGCTTTATATGGGCATGGCAACGGCCCGGCTTTCCTCTCCACCTTTGAGGAATTTCCATGCGTTCCAACTATCTCTTCACGTCCGAATCGGTTTCCGAGGGTCATCCGGACAAGGTTTCCGACCAGATCAGCGACGCGATCGTCGATCTCTTCCTGTCCAAGGACCCCGAGGCGCGCGTCGCCTGCGAGACGCTGACCACGACGCAGAAGGTCGTCCTCGCCGGCGAGATCCGCGGCAAGGGCATCATGGACGAGGCGGGCAACTGGGCCCCCGGCGTCCAGCAGGAGATCGAGGACACGGTCCGCGCGACCGTCAAGCGCATCGGCTATGAGCAGGACGGCTTCCACTGGCAGACGCTCGACTTCTCGAACAACCTCCATCCCCAGTCGGCGCATATCGCGCAGGGCGTCGACGCCGGCGGCAACAAGGATGAAGGCGCGGGCGACCAGGGCATCATGTTCGGCTTCGCCTGCGACGAGACCCCGGATCTGATGCCGGCGACGCTCTATTACAGCCACAAGATCCTCGAGCAGATGGCGGCCGACCGCCATTCGGGCGCCGCGCCCTTTCTCGAGCCCGATGCCAAGAGCCAGGTGACGCTCAAATTCGAAGGCGGCGTGCCCGTTGCCGCGACGGCGATCGTCGTCTCGACCCAGCATGCCAAGGGCTATGACGAAGGCGCCAAGGAAGCCGAGCTCCACGCCTATGTCCGCAAGGTCGTCGCCGACGTGCTGCCCGCCAGGCTCCTTTCGGACGCGACCGAGTACCACATCAACCCGACCGGCTCGTTCGAGATCGGCGGCCCCGATGGCGATGCCGGCCTCACCGGCCGCAAGATCATCGTCGACACCTATGGCGGCGCTGCCCCGCATGGCGGCGGCGCTTTCTCAGGCAAGGACCCCACCAAGGTCGACCGCTCGGCGGCGTACATCACGCGCTATCTCGCCAAGAACATCGTCGCCGCCGGCCTCGCCAAGCGCTGCACGATCCAGCTGGCGTACGCGATCGGCGTGTCCAAGCCACTGTCGCTTTATGTCGACACCCACGGCACCGGCACCATCGGCGACGACAAGATTGAGGAAGCGATCATGTCGATCGAGAAGCTCGGCGGCCTCACGCCCCGCGCGATCCGCACGCACCTCAAGCTCAACAAGCCGATCTACCAGAAGACCGCGGCGTACGGCCATTTCGGCCGCACCGCCGAAGGCGATCTCTTCCCCTGGGAAAAGACCGACCTGGTCGAGGATCTGAAGGCGGCGCTGGCCTGAGTCGCGCCCCTTCGGCTGAATTCGAGGCTCCCGCCGCGATCCCGGTCGCGGCGGGAGTTTTCTTTTGTATCCGGCCCTTAGGGGGAATCCCCAATGGTAGGAATCCAATGCGAGTCGGCCCTTAATTTCGGATACATGTTGTTAACCATAGCAAGGTCCCAACAAGGATTAGGGGACCGAGTGATGCTTAACGCCGCCGCCAACACCATGAAGCCCGCCGGGCTTTCGATCACGCTCCAGCCTTTGGTGCATGGTGGTTCGGATCTTCCCTTCGCGTGGCGCGGCAAGGTTTCGAGCAACGGCCTCGCCTTCGAGGCGCTGCTCGGCGGGCTGGCGCCCAATGAGCGCCAGATGCTCGATTGTGCCCGCGCCGAGCTCGCAGTCGCCGCGGCGGTCGCCAAGGGCATTCTCCGCACCGGGTCGCTGCTGATCGTGCCGGTCAATGCGGCGTGCGGTGCCCCCGATATCACCCTCGCCCACCTCCTCCGGGTCGCGAAGGCGCACGGCCTGCCCGCCGAACGCATCCTCATCGAAATCAGCGCCGACGAGCGCGGCAATCTCGAGGCGGCCGAGCGGCTGGCCGAGGCCTGCGCCATCGAAGGCCTCGCCATCACCCTCGGCGCCTTCGCCGCGGGCCATGTCGGGCTCAACCTGCTCGCGCGATTCAAGCCGCCCTTCCTCACGCTCGACGCCGCCCTGGTCCGCAACATCGAAACGAGCGACTCGCGCGCGCTGATCGTCCAGGGCGCACTCCGTCTCGCGCGCAGCCTCGGCACCACCGTGATCGCCGCCGCGGTCGAGACCCAGGGCGCGCTCGACACGCTCGTGCGGCTCGGCATCGCCCATTTCGAGCGCGGCCCGGCGCTCCGTCCGCTCCCCAGCGCGGTCATCCCGCGCCGCGCGCCGCGCACCGCGCCGCTGGGCACGCAACGCGACCTGCTGACCCATCGCCGCCAGCCCGCGCCGGGCACCTTCGCCACGATGGAGATGGCCGTCCAGGCCTAGGGCGTATCGACATTCAATTCATCCTCCCCCGCCAGGGGGAGGTGGCACGCGTAGCGTGACGGAGGGGGAGGACGGGGGCCACATTTGTTTCGTGTCCTCCCCCTCCGACGCCTTCGGCGCCACCTCCCCCTGGCGGGGGAGGATCAACCTCGCTCTCTGAATGTCGATACACCCTAGCCCCCTGAGATTGCTTGCGTTTGCGGCAGCCTGCGATAGGCTCTCCGTAATCCGGGGGCGGGGAGAGGGCTGATGTTCAAGAGGATCTGGGCGATCGCATTGATCGCCATGTTCGGCGCCGCCGTGGCGCCGGCACATGCGCAAACCACGATCGAGGTTCCCGCTAATGCCGGCTGGAAACATGGCGAGACCGGCCTGATCCTGCGCTCCCGAATCACCGGCATCCCGCGCGGGATGATCGTCGATAACAGCGCCAGCGAGCTCGACGTGATGGCGCAATATGAGAGCCCGGACGGGCAGACCTATATCACCGTCTATATCTTCCGCCCCGCGCTCGCGAGCGTGCCGGTCTGGTTCGACCGCTCCGAAACCGCGTTGCTTCACCGCGACATCTACGGCAATATCAAACCAGCCAGCGACGCGCCCACCGCCTTCGCCCCGCCCCGCGGCACCGTCGCCAGCGGGCTGCGCCGCATCTACGCCCCGGGCAAGGGGTTCCGCAGCACGGGCCTCGCGATGATGCCGCTCGGCAAATGGCTCGTCGCGGTGCGGGTCAGCTCGAACGCGGTCGGCACCGACGGGCTCGATGCCAAGCTGTCCGAAGTGATCGCCGGGATCGGCTGGCCCGAGGGTGTCGCCGAAGGCCCCGCTGCGGCCCCGATCGCCCCCTGCGCCCAACCGCTCGCCTATGCCAAGCGCGCGCGGATGCGGAAGCCCGACATGGCCGACGGACTGATGGGATCGACGATGATGATGATCGACGATCCGAAGCTGGGCATGCCCGCCGATCCCAAGGTGTATTGCCGCGATCTGCCGCCGCAGCCCGCCTATGGCGTCTATCGCGCGCCCGATGCGACCAACAGCTATGTGATGGCGGTGGGCGACGCGGGGATCGCGGTTCGCATCCTGCCCGAATTCGACGAGAAGCACGGATCGATGGTGATCGCGGGCTTCCTCGACCACGCCTCGGTCTATCCGCCGTTCGAGGCGCTGCCGCATCCCGATGACGTGATGCAGGCGCTGCGCACCACCGCGCCGCTCGCCCAGGTCTCGGCCGACGGCAAGAATGTCACGCTCAACATGCAGGCCAAGTAGCGCGGTTTCCAAGGGGGCCGCGCTCGGCTAGGGCGCGGCACCATGCAGGACCCCGCGACGATCCGCCGCCTCTATGGCCGCAGCCAGAGTCACAAGCTCCGCCAGGGCCAGGCGGCTTTGGTCGAGGAGATGCTGCCGCGCCTCAGCGTCCCCGAGAGCGGCCCGTTGACTGCCGAGAGCCTGTTCGGCGACGCCAACGAATCTGGCCGCCCGCTCGAACTCGAGATCGGTTTCGGCGCGGGCGAACATCTGGCGTGGCAGGCGGCGGCGCGGCCCGATCATGGCTTTATCGGCTGCGAACCCTTCCTCAACGGCATGGTCGGCGCGCTGATGCATATCCGTGACGGCGGGCTCGCCAATGTCCGCCTCCATCTGGGCGACGCGCTCGACGTGCTCGAGCGGCTCCCCGACGCGAGCCTCACCCGCCTCTATCTCCTCCACCCCGATCCCTGGCCCAAGGCGCGCCACGCCAAGCGCCGCATGGTCAATCACGGGCCGCTCGACCTGATCGCCGCCAAGCTCAAACCCGGCGCCGAGTTCCGGCTGGGCACCGACGACCCGACCTATTGCCGCTGGTCATGCATGGTGATGAACCAGCGCCGCGACTTCGAATGGCAGGCGAGAACCCCGCAGGATTTCCTCGCCCGCCCCGCCGACTGGCCCCAGACCCGCTACGACGCCAAGGCGCGCGGCAAGGGGCATGAGGTCTGGTATTTCCGGTATCTGCGGGCGTGAGGGCGATGAACAGCGCACGACGGACGCTCGAGCTTTCGATGGCGAGAAAGAGGGGCATCTGGGCAGCGGCGCAGGACGCCAGCCGCTTCAGCGAGTTGTACAATCTACTCTGGGGCCTGGATATTCTCGCGCCCCGCGCCGCCGATCTGGTGAAGCAGGCGCTCGCCGGCAGGGGCCCCGCAGCCGCGTGCCTTCTCCTCATCGACCCCACGGCTTTTCGGCATCGCTTCGTGTGGCGCCTTTTCTGGGCGCTTTCTCAAGCATCGCTGGACATCAGCGATCCAGGCCTGACGGCGACGCACGAACCAGAATTGAACGGCGCCTTTATCGGGATGATCCAGAGGGCGATCGCGTCCTTTCGGACTCCTCGTAGAAGCCATGACCTTGCCGTCGTGATTGGCGATCACGCGACACTCGGTAACGAAGCACGATCGGGTGCCGATTTCGGCCTAATTATCGAAATCGATATCGGGGATAAGTTGCTCTATCTTGTCACCCTGCTTCAGGCCAAGCGGGCGACCAGCCGTATTGTCGATGTGCGGCGCGCTGCAGGCGATTCCACACAGCGGGATCGATTGCTCGGCTCGGGTATCGGATCCTATCTTTTCTACATCGCGCACGACGATCCACGGCACCTTGGTCCGACCGTGAAAAGCGCCGAAGCCATCGGCGACCCGCAACGCGTGGATACGATCGTGGGGGCCAGTGATTTCGCCGCCCGGATGGCCGCCGCCGCCGGTCAGCTTGCGATCGGCAAGTCGGGACCTCCCTATGCGCTCCCGGGCTTTGGCGCAGCAAGTAGTCGCGAAGACGCTGCATATCTGCTGTTCAATCCGAACATCCCGGATATCCGAGTGAACAATGTCCTTGTCGCGAGAATCGGCGATATTACGCGGGAGGCGCTTTCGATTGCCGGCTTTGAAAGTGACTGGAACGAGGTCATCGCGCGTCATCGTGAGGCTGTGGAGCAAGCGCGAGGCGAGACTGGTGGGATGGGTACCCACGAGCGCGAGCCTCCGCTGCTGAGTGAATACTGAGTCGCCAAAGCTGGATAGTCCACGCTGCCGCCCGGCCGACCGTACCTCACTTCCCGAACGGATCGATCGTCCGGATCGCATCGCCGTCCCAGAACAATTCGGTGAGCTTGACGTTGCGCAGCGGCGTCTGCCCCGACATCTGGCTGTCGGCGTAGAAGAGCCACCAGCGGCCGTCGAACCGGATCATCGACGCATGCGTCGTCCAGCCCTCGACCGGTTTCAGCACGACTCCCTTGTAGGTGAAGGGCCCGTACGGCGTGTCACCCACCGCATAGACGAGCAGGTGCGTGGTCCCGGTCGAATAGGTCAGCACATATTTGCCGCCCAGCTTGTTCATCCATGACCCCTCGAAGAAGCGCCGCGCCTCGTCGCCCGCGAGCAGTGGCTTGCCCTTCTCGTCGACGATCATCGCCTCGCGCGGCGCCTCGGCGAATTCGAGCATGTCAGCGGTGAGCCTGGCGACGCGAGGCATGAAGGCCCGGTCGCGCTTGCCGCGCGGATCGGCGGGCGGGCCATCGGGGTCGAACGCGCCGTCCCGCCATTTCTGCAGCTGCCCGCCGTTGAGCCCGCCGAAATAGAGATAGGCCGTCCCGTCATCGTCGATGAACGCCGCGGGATCGATCGAATAGCTCCCCTTGATCGGCTCGGGCCGCGCGGTGAACGGACCCGTCGGGCTGGTCGAGGTCGCCACCCCGATCCGGAACGCGCCCGCGCGGTCCTTCGCCGGGAAATAGAGATAATAGGTGCCTTGCCTGTACGCGGCGTCGGGCGCCCACATCTGGCGCGACGCCCAGGGCACCTGCCCGATGTCGAGGATGTTCGAATGGACCGTCACCGGCCCGCCCGGCCGGTCCATGCTCAGCACGACGAAATCGGTCATGCGAAAGCTGTTGCCCTCGCTCTTCTGGAAGGGCGGTTCGTCGGATAGCGGCGGGCCCGGAACGTCATGGCTGGCATAGACATAGATGCGCCCGCCAAAGATATGCGCGGCCGGATCGGCGGAATAGGTGGAGGTCACCAGGGGCTGCGAAAGATAGGGCCGCCCGTTCGGCGCTCGCTGCGCCGCGGCGGGCGAAACACTGACGATCAATGCCGCCGCCGCCACGATCCAACGCATGCTCTTTCCCCCGGGTTCGATGCTCTCTCCGTCCATCCTGGGCGATTTGCCGCCCGGGCTCAACGCTACAGAAATGCCGCGGCGCAACCGAAGAACAGCGCCAGAATTCGACCATCATTCAGAGGGTTCTCGTCAATCGCATCGCGGCTGATATAGTTAATGCCGGTGCCGATTCGCGCGGCAGTCAAACGAGATCGGCCGGTCGCACCCAAATGTCTTCCCAACCCGAAGCTGTCATCGACCCCTTGTCGCCGGGATTCGATCCCGCGCTTTCCTGTTTCGTGCTGCTCGCGCGCTTTCTCGGTGTCGCCGCCGATCCGGGGCAGATCGCGCATGATCGCGGCAAGGGCGACACGCCCTTTTCGCTCGCCGATCTGTCGCGCGTGTCAAAGCGGCTCGGGCTGATCGCGCGGATCCGCGGCGCGGATCTTGGGGCGCTCGCCAAGGTGCCGCTGCCCGCGATCGCGACGCTCAAGGATGGCGGCGCGGTGATCCTGCTCAAGGTCGAGGAAGCGGAGGTGCCGCGGCTGCTCGTCCAGCCCGCCGGCGCCCAGGGCCCCGAAGTGTGGACCGCCGAGGAATTCGCCGCACGCTATTCGGGCGAGCTGCTCCTCCTCACCTCGCGCGAGAATATGGCGGGCGCGACGCGGCCCTTCGACATCAGCTGGTTCATCCCGGCGCTAGTCCGCTACCGCAAGCCGCTGCGCGACGTGCTGATCGCCTCCTTCTTCCTCCAGGTGATGGGGCTGGTCTCGCCGGTCTTCTTCCAGCTGGTGATCGACAAGGTGCTGGTCCACCAGTCGATGTCGACGCTCGACGTGCTCGCCTTCGGGCTCGGCGTGGTGCTGATCTGGGAGACCGCACTGTCGGGCCTGCGCAACTGGCTGTTCGCGCATTCCACCAACCGCGTCGACGCCGAGCTCTCCGCGCGGATGTTCCGCCATCTGCTCGGGCTCCCCTTGAGCTATTTCGAGGCGCGCCGCGTCGGCGACAGCGTCGCGCGCGTCCGCGAGCTCGAGCGGATCCGCGAATTCCTCACCTCCAACGCGGTGACGGTGGTGCTCGATCTCTTCTTCACCATCGTCTTCTTCGTGGTGATGTATCTCTACAGCCCGATGCTGACGCTGATCGTCGCGCTGTCGATCCCCGTCTACGCCGCGATCTCGATCTTCATCACCCCGCCGTTGCGCAAGCTGCTCGACGAGAAGTTCCGCCGCGGCGCCGAGAACCAGTCGTTCCTGGTCGAGAGCGTCACCGGCATCGGCACCTTGAAGGCGATGGCGGTCGAGCCGCAGATGCGCGACAAATGGGAGAAGCTCTTCGCGGGCTATACCGGGGTCGGCTTCCAGGTCACCCGGCTCGCCAATTGGGGCAGTCACCTGATCCAGCTCGTCTCGAAGCTGACGACGGTGCTGATCCTCTATTTCGGCGCCAAATCGGTGATCGCGGGGGACCTGACGATCGGCTCGCTGGTCGCGTTCAACATGCTGTCGGGCCGCGTCGCCCAGCCGATCCTGCGGCTCTCGCAGCTCTGGCAGGATTTCCAGCAGGTCCGCATCTCGGTCGATCGGCTGGGCGATGTGCTCAATTCGCCCGCCGAGCCCGAGCACAACCCCAACCGCGCCAGCCTGCCGCCGATCGAGGGCGACATCGTCTTCGACCGCGTCCGCTTCCGCTACCGCGCCGACCTGCCCGAGGCGCTGCGCGGCGTTTCGCTCGAGGTCGCGGCGGGCGAGATGCTCGGGATCGTCGGCCCCTCGGGGTCGGGCAAGTCGACGCTCACCAAGCTCGTCCAGCGCCTATACGTCCCCGAGCAGGGCCGCGTGCTCGTGGACGGCACCGATCTCGCGCTGATCGACCCGGCCTGGCTGCGCCGCCAGATCGGCGTGGTGCTGCAGGAGAATATCCTGTTCAACCGCTCGGTCCGCGAGAATATCGCGCTGAGCGACCCCACGCTGCCGATGGAGCGGGTGATCGCCGCCGCCGAAATGGCCGGCGCCAACGAGTTCATCCTCGAAATGCCGCACGGCTACGACACGATCATCGAGGAGCGCGGCGGCAACCTCTCCGGGGGCCAGCGCCAGCGCATCGCGATCGCCCGCGCGCTGATCGGCGATCCGCGCATCCTGATCCTCGACGAGGCGACCTCGGCGCTCGATGCCGAGAGTGAGGAGATCATCCAGAATAATCTGCGCAGCATCGCGCGCGGGCGCACCGTGCTGATCATCGCCCACCGGCTTTCGGCGGTGCGCCAGTGCAACCGCATCGTCACCGTCGAGGAGGGCGCGATCACCGAGATGGGCGATCATGCCGCGTTGCTTGCCGCGGGCGGGCGCTATTCGGAGCTGTACCGCAAGCAGATGGGGCCGGCGCTGTGAGCTTCGCCCAATGAGCTTTGCAACCCGCTTCCCCACGCTGACGCGCCACTGGCAGGTGCTGCGCGAATCCTGGGCCGCGCAGAACAAGGCGGTGAAGGCCCAGCGCCCGCGCACCGATCACGAATTCCTTCCCGCCGCGCTCGAGATCATGGAGACCCCGCCCAGCCCGGGGCTGCGCTGGCTGCTGCTCGTGCTGTGCGCGCTGTTCGCGGTCGCGATCCTCTGGTCGGTTTTCGCGCATGTCGATGTCGTCGCGGTCGCGCGCGGCAAGGTGATCCCCGCCGCCAACGTCAAGCTGATCCAGCCGATCGAGATCGGCGCGGTGCGCGCGATCCATGTCCGCAACGGCCAGCATGTCGACAAGGGCGAGCTGCTGATCGAGCTCGATCCCACCGTCGCCGGCGCCGAGGAGGCGCAGGCCACCCAGGGCCTCGCCTCGGCCGATCTGATGAAGGCGCGCACCAACGCGATCCTGGGCTATCTCGCCGGCGGCCCGATCCGCTTCACCGTCCCCCCCGGGATTCCGCCGGCCATCGCCGACGTCCAGCGGCGCTACGTCACCGCGGCGATCGCCGAGTTCGAGGCGCAGCGCGCCAGCCTGCTCCAGCAGCGCGCCGAGCGCGCCGCCGAACTCGCCTCGTCGCTCGCCGAGATCGCCAAGCTGCGCGAGACGCTGCCCTTGGTCGAACAACAGCTCGCCGCGCGCCGCGTCCTTGCCGATCGCGGCTATTTCTCGAAGCTGCGCCTGCTCGAATATGAGCAGGCGCGCATCGAGCATCTGCGCAACATCGATGTCCAGGAGGCCAATGCGTCCAAGGCGCGCGCCGCGATCGCCACTCTCGATGCCGAGATCGTCAAGCTGCGCGACACGTTCGCGAAGACCGCGGTCTCCGATCTGGGCGAAGCGACCGACAAATCGGGGCTCGCCACCGAAGAGCTGCGCAAGACCCAGCACCGCCGCGAATTCCAGGCGATCCGCGCGCCGGTGAGCGGCACCGTCCAGCAGCTCGCGGTCGCCACCGTTGGCGGCGTGGTCCAGCCCGCGCAGGTGCTGATGGTGATCGTGCCCGACGACAGCGCGGTCGAGGTCGAGGCCGAGATCCTCAACAAGGATATCGGCTTCGTCCGCGAGGGGCAGCCGGTCCGCGTCAAGCTCGACGCCTATCCCTTCACCGATTTCGGGCTGATCGACGGCACGGTCGAGACGATCAGCCGCGACGCGATCCAGCAATCGCCGCAGCAGACCGCCGCCGAACACGGCCAGACGCCGCAGCCCGGCCAGGGCCTTGTCTATGCCGCGCGCATCCGGCTCAACCGCCGCACGATCCGAATCGCGGGGCATGACCAGCTGATCGGGCCGGGCCTCGCGGTGCAGGTGGAGATCAAGACCGGCGAGCGAAGGGTGATCCAGTATCTGCTGTCACCCATCGCCACCACCGTCGACGAGGCCGGCCGAGAGCGCTGATTTCACCTGAATTTTTTGTTAATATTACGTTAACCATGAATTGACGACCCTCCCATCGCCGGTTGATACAGCCGGTAGGGTCGCACCGAATCGCCCAAGGGAAAACAACCCGGGGCACTCCGACATCACCGCCCAAGGGGGAGGGAAACGTGCTTTTGCGCGTGGGGAAGGCTGTGGCTGCGACCATTCGCCCCGGACATTCGACGCCCATGCCGGCGCCGATGATCGCCGCCCTGCGCGATGCCCGTCGCCGGTTCGACGGCCTCCCTTTCTCGTCCGCCGACGCGGATATTCGCTCCACGATTTCAAAGGTCGCCAACCGATGCCGTCATCGCGTGCCCGCGCTTCAATCGCGCTCGTCTGCGCCGCAATGAGCGGGATCGCAGCCTGTACGCCGCCCGGTGGCGCCGCCGCGCAATCGAACGCGGCGGAGACCCTCATCGTCCCGAGCGAGAAGAACGAATATTTCCAGCAGGACATCCGCTTCAAGCTGACCCTGCCCTCGGCCTATCTGCACCAGCAGGGCGAAACCTGGACGCCGCCGATCAACGGGGTGTCGTTCAGCATCGACCTGCGTGACGACAGCGCGACCGACGTGACTCCGATCGAGGAAGGGTCGATCGTGGTGGTCCAGCTGTCGGTCGCCTATTTCGACGCCATCGATGCCTCGCTCAATCCGGCAAGCCGCCGTTTCATGGGGTTCCGCGGCATTCGTGGCGACGGCGATTTCCCGCAGCAATTCGGCCTGAACTACGCGACCAACACGCCGTTCCCGCACAGCGCGCCCGAGGAAACGCTTTTCCGGCGCGACCCCTATGATCTCATGATCGTCTGCAATCCCAGCGGCAACGATTATCCGTCGCTGTGCACATTGCGATCGATCGGCGAACGCGGCGGCGGACTGAACCCCGAGGCCAACGCCGCGGTGCTCACCGAGATCACTTTCCGGCGCGATCGCCTGCCCGACTGGGCCGCGATCCAGCGGCATGTTGAACAATTCCTTCGCGGCAAACTGACCGTGATGACCTGGGGAGACAGCTGATGGCCTCCACCTATAGTTTTCCAAACAACCTGCGTGCCGCGGTCGTACGCGCGCAGGGCCATCTCGGACCCAGTTTCGATACGACGGACAGGCGCGCCAACGCCTATCTGGAAATCGCGACGGTGCTGCGCATCGAAGCGGACCGGACCAACAATCCCGTGCTACGAGCGGTGGCGGTCCGGCTTGAGGAACAGGCCGAGATCACGACCTATTCCGGCTTCAACGGTCGCGCCGCGCTGATCGGCAACTATGCCGCGATGATCAACGAGCCGACCAAATACAATGTCCCGCTCGACTATTTCAGCTGGCAGATCGACAAAGCCGTCGTCGATTTCATCCAGGTCGTCGTGGAAACCGGCCGCTACGACCTGCTGACGCCCGAAAACATCAACGCGGTCGATGGTCTTGTCTGGGCCGACAAGGGCATGATCCTCAACTTCCCTGGCACCGCGCTGGGTCTCGATTATCGCAACATTCCGCTCGATTCGCCGCTCTGGAAGGCCTTTCCGGTTTCCAGGGAGGTGCAGACCCAATTGCGCTCCACCAGCTATGGCGCTTTGGGCTATGTGTCGATTTTCGGAGGGGGCGGCAACGGCTTCGGCGTTGCAACAACCTTCATGAGCCCGCTTGCAATCCAGCTGAGCCGCGAGCCCATGTACATGGGTTTCGATATGCAGGCGATCGCCAATTATAGCGGCACGCCGATCAGGAGCAGCGATGGCCGCTATTATTATGTGAAGGATCGCTTCAACCGTCAGATCATCACGGTGTCGAACAACGGCAGCTATGATCCCAACGGTACGGTTGCCTGGGTTCAGAATGACCAGGTGCTTGGCGGCACGGAAGGGCTGCTCAAAGGCTCGCTCGAATCCGCTGTGCTGAACGGGACCCCGGTTTTTCTGATGGGCTATATCGAGGCGGACACCTTCCAAATGTCGCCGGACGGCCCGACTTCATACCATTTTCGCGACGTGAACGGCCAATATGGCGCGGACGCCATCAAGGACGACATGGGCGCCGATTTCGGGGGGGAAGGCCAACGGGTTCGCAACAACAATACCCCCGGCAATACCTATTACAGGGCGGACGGAAGTACCGCCATCAGCGCCGAGGCGCTCGGGAACCTCTTCTACCAGCGGCATCGCGACACGCTCAAATCGGTTCCGATTTTCAAGGTCGTTATCGACGGCACCGAGGTTATCGGCCGGCCGGTAATGGTGGCGGACGGCGGCACCGTCACCGGCTATCTGCAGACCGGAACGCTGGACGCGCAGAACAAGTTCGTGCCGGGCGCGATCAAGCGGGTCGTCGTCGCTCCCAATGGCGCGATCTCGCTGGTCGATTGCTCGGCCACCGAAGCTGCCGCCGCGCAAGCCGCTATCACCCAGGATGACGACAACCGCGCAGAAGCGCTGATCCAGCTCGACGTCAACTATGCGGCGATGCAGCTGGCCAGGGGTTTTGGGTCCGATCTGCTCGGCGGCCTGCCGGTCATTCAGACCGGGCGTTCCCAACTGGCCATCGACGGCGCCTTGGGCGCGCGGTCGTTCCTCAGCAGCTACCTCCAGCCGGCGGTGCTGAGCCTCGTCGATCCGAAGACCGGCAACCTGCTGCCAAAGGGATTCCTAGCGTACGGCCGCGACGGAAAGTGGGAGATACGCGACGGGCGCTATCGCAAGGCCCAGGTCGTCTATGACAAGCAGGGCAAGGTCGTGATGACGCTCGTCAGCGACGGTGCGCTCAATGGCGCGAGCAGCGTGCCCTTCGGCACCCCGGCCGACCCCGACAATTTCGGCGTGACCGTCGAAACCCTCTATCACAACGGCAAGCCGGTCTCGACCGACATCAAGCTCAATCACAATCCGATCGGGGTCGAGTTCTCCGATATCGGCGCGGCGCTCGGATCGCAGCTCGGCTATCGCCTCGCCGGCGGGAATGTCATCGCCGGCGTGCTTTCCTCGGCGCTGCTCAAGACCGTCGGCGACAATCTGGGCGACCTGCTCGACGGGGTGATCGGGCATCAGTCGGCGACGAACGCGTCGCAGGACGCCTTCGCCACCTTCGGTCCGGAGTTTCTCAGCAACCTCAAGGCGGCCGGCGTCGGCGCAGTGTCGTCCTACCTCACCGCACAGCTGATCCAGGTCATCGGGCTGAAGGGTTTCGGCGCGGAGGTCGCGAGCACCGGGGTCAACGCCGTCCTCAGCCAGATCGGCAACAACCTGGTCAACGGTGCCTCGATCTTCAATGGCGTCAACGTCGCGATGATCGGCAACGCGATCGGCGGCTTCCTCGGCAGCAAGCTGGCGAGCAAGATCGTCAGCTTCGATACGGTCGGCGGGCAGATCGGATCCGCGATCGGTTCTTCGGTCGGCGTGATCGCGGTGACCGCAGCGCTCGCAGAGGGCGGCTCGCTCGCCGGGCTCGGGGCGCAGCTCGGCATCTTCGCCGGCCCGCTGGGGGCCTTTGTCGGCGCGTTCCTCGGTTTCCTCATCGGCGGGCTGATCGGGTCGGTGTTCGGCGGAACCCCGACATCGGGGGCGGATGCCGTCTGGAATCCGGCAACCGGCAAGTTCGACATCGCCAATATCTATGCCCGAAAGGGCGGCTCCAAGGATGCGGCGGCCGGGATCGCCGCTACCGTGGCGGATTCCTTCAACGCCGTGCTTGAAGCGACCGGCGGCAAGCTGATGAATCCCGATGCGGTGCAGACCGGCAATTACGGGATGCGCGGCAAGGACTATGTCTATCGCCCCTATTCGACGCGCGACACCGATGCCATCAGCCAGCGTTTCCGCGGCAAGGACGCCGCCCAGAAGCTGATCGGCTATGGCATCTACCAGGGCCTGACTGATCCCGATTTCCAGATCGCGGGCGGCGACACCTATATCAAGCGGGCGCTCTATCGCACCTTCGAGATCGGCGGCGTCGATCCGCTCAACTTCGATACGAACATATTGCTCGGCAATATCTCGACTGCGCAAGCCTATGAAAAATATCTCGCCAACAGCGCGGCGATCAACGCGGTCGTGGCGGCGCAGCCGGACAGCGCCTTCGCGATCGAGACCGCGATCAACCTTGCCCGCGCCAGCGAACTCGGCCTGACGCGGCGGCACAAGAGCGATTGGTATGGCGGCTATAGCTATCTGCTGCAGGAAGCCGGGGGCAACGCGGCCCAATCCAGCTTCCTGTTCGATTATGATCCGTCCAGCGACCGGATCAGCCGCCTGACCGTGATGGGCAATTTCGTGCTTGCGGATACGATCGACATAGCCGGACAAACCTCGATCCATGGGACCGCCGCGGGAGACGTCATCGATCTGCGCACCGGATCGCTGGCGAACCAGATCGGGTTCACGGTCAACGGCCATTTGAACGACGATATCGCCGTCAGCGGCACCGATTTCACCGCGAAGAGCGCGGTCCTCAGCTTCGGCGCTGGCGCGCTGCGCGGCACCGGGACGATTGCGATCACCAATGACGCGCTGACCGAGGCCGGCGAAACCTTCAAGGTGTCGCTGAGCGCGGCGAGCGGGCTGACCCTGATCGGGCCCGCAGCGACGGTGACGATCGTCGATGCCGCTGCGCTGCCGACCCTCATGGTCGGGCGCAGCTACGCCAGCGAAGGTGACGGCTATGCCGTGTTCCGCATCAGCCTGTCCAAGGCGGCGACCAGCGCGGTTGCGCTGTCGCTCGAGACCGCCGATGGGCGCGCCGAAGGCGGCTCCGATTTCACTGCGACCGGCCTCCAGATTTCCGCCGACGGAGTCACCGGCTGGACCAACGCGACCAGCCTGACCCTTGCGGCGGGCGCGACCAGCTATTTCGTCCGCGTCCCCGTTCTCACCGACAATGGCGTGGACGGCCAGGGGCAGACTACCAATATCGAGGGCAATGAGACCTTCAAGCTGACCGCGACCGTGACCTCGGGCGGCGCCGCGCTCGCCAATGGTACTGCGCCGGTTTCGGGTATCGGCACGATCGTCGACGGTACCAGCGCCAAGCCCTATGCCTGGATCGACGATGTCGTCGTGCACGAAAATGCCAGCAACGCGTCGCTCACGGTGAGCCGCAGCAGCACCGCGACCGGCGCTGCGACCGTAACCTACACCACCTCGGACCGTGTGGCGCTGGAGATTCCGGTGGCGGCGACGGTTGATGGCGGAGCGGGCAACGACACGATCCATGCTTCCGATCTGGGCGACAACATCATCGGCGATGCCGGGGACGATATCCTGAATGGCGGGCGGCTCGACGATTGGCTGCTGGGTGGCGACGGCAACGACACGATCAACGCGGGCAGCGCGACGGCCGGTACGCTGGGCGGCGATGGCAACTATCTCGATGGCGGCGCGGGCAACGATATCCTGATCGGCCGTGAGGGCTCGGATTGGCTGGAGGGTGGCGACGGCGTCGATATCCTCGAAGGCGGGCGCGGCGACGATATTCTGGCGGGCGGCGGCGGAAAGGGCGACAGCCTGCGCGGCGGCCTCGGCAACGATCAGTATATTTTCCGCAGCGGCGATTCGGACGGCTCGGCCAACCTCGCCGACGCGGACGTGATCCGCGACGAGAGCGGATTCACCTTCCAGCAGATCTATCGCAAGGCGAACCCCACGCTGAATGCTGCACAAACCGACCTCTCCAACACTGCGGTCCAGGCGGCGTTCCGCAAGTTCGGCCTGAGGCTGTGGGACAGCGGCGAAGAGGGGAGCATCGCCACCGAGACCGACGAGCTGAGCGGCGCGGAGGTTCAGGGCGGTGGCGAAGACACGCTGGTGTTCGGAACGGACATCACGATAGAGGATATCCGGATCTCGCCCAACGCGACCAAGACTGACCTCATCATCGAGAATACCAAGACCGGCGAGAAGCTGGTCCTGCAGGACTGGTTCAACCCGCTCAACAAGATCGAGAATATCCAGTTCGCCGATGGCCAGAGGGTTCGCATCGCCGATTTCGACACCTTCGTCCTGGGAACCGATGGCCAGGACTTCATCTATGGTACCAACGGAGCGGATTTCGTCCATGCCGGCGGCGGCAACGATGTGGTCCATCTGCTGTTCGGCAATGATTTCGGCAATGGCGGCCAGGGCAACGACTTCGTCTCGGGCGATCCCGGCAACGACATCGTCCTCGGCATGGACGGCGACGATATCGTGCTCGGCGGCGCGGGCTCGGATACCGTGCTCGGCGGCGCAGGCCGCGACGAGGTGCGCGGCGGGGCCGCCAACGACATCGTTTCGGGCGGTGCCGGGAACGATTTCGTCGTCGGCGGCGCCGGCGACGATATCTTCAAATTCTCGCGCGGCGACGGGCAGGACGTGTTCGTCGACGAATTGTCGAGCGAGTGGGAGCTGGTCTGGGTCTCGGGCCAGGGCTTTCAGACGGGCTACACCCAGGGCAGCGGCGCCGATTCGAGCGCAATCTTCTATTATGGCGTGAAGGTCTATGACGGGTCGAACACGCTCGACCGCATGGAATATGACATCGTCACCGGGCGGCTCTACCGGCACAAGCCGGCGAGTGCGGGCAATATCGCGCGCAACAGCGGCACCGACACGATCGAGTTTGCGATCGGGATCGACGTTTCCGAACTGCAGTTCCGCATCGTCGGTTCGGACATTGTGGTCGGTCTCGACGCGGGCGCGTCCGACGGCGTCTTCGCCAGCTTCGCGGACAAGATCACGCTCAAGGAATGGGCGGTCAATGCCCAGGCCAATGGCTCGATCGAACAGTTCAGCTTCCTCACCTCGGGCACGATCAACGTCAAGCAGAACGGCCTGCTGGGGGGTACCGACGGGAGCGATTGGGGCGCGACCAAGATCACCGCCGGAAACGACAAGGGCTATTGGGCAACCGGCGGCGCGGGCGACGACGAGATTGCGGGCGGCACCTATAATGACCTGCTCGTCGGCGGCGGCGGGTTTGACTGGCTGAAAGGCGGCGCCGGCGCCGACATTCTGCTCGGCGGTGCCGGCAACGACACGCTCGACGGCGGCACGGGCGGCACCTTCTACGATGGAACCGGCACCGACGCCCTTGGCAACTTCGTGACCGGCGCGACCGGTACCACGAAGGGCGACACGCTGATCGGTGGCGCTGGCTTCGACGTCGCCAGCTATGCCTCGGCGGCGGCGGGGGTTACCGCCTCGCTGATCGACGCCTCGGCCAATACCGGCGATGCCGCAGGTGACCGCTATTCCGACGTGGAGGGTCTGACCGGTTCCGCATTCGCCGACGCGCTTTCAGGCGATTATGGCGATAATGAACTGACAGGCGGCACGGGCAATGATTCGCTGGCCGGCAATCTGGGTAATGATGTCTACGTCTTCGGCCGCGGCGATGGCCAAGACAGCATCACCGACGAATATGGCGTCAGCGCCGAGCCGCTGACCGATGCCAGCGGCACGCTGGTCGGACCTTGGGTCGATCGGCTCGACATGGTCGGACGCACCGGAACTGTCTATAATTTCGTGCATACGATCGAGAACAGCGAGACCGGCGAGATCGCCTATCGCAAGGCGTTCACGAGCAGCTCGAACGCGCCCGGAATCCCCACGCGCGACAACACCGCCTGGCTGCCCGACGCGGACGGCACACCCACCGTCGTCAACGGCGGCACCGTCACGCGCACCACCCCCTCCCAACCGGGCGGTGACGACACGCTCTATTTCGACGATATCGTCACTCGGGTCGGATCGAGCGCGACCGGCATCCAGACGGTCGGCCTCGGCAATCTCGATTTCGCTTTTTCGGGTGCCGATCTGCTGATCACGATCGCGGGCACCAGCGACAGCGTGCAGCTCAAGAATTTCCGCAATGCCGGCGCTGCGACCTTCGATACCAATCGCGGCGTCGAAAATGTGCAATTCGCCGACGGCGAAGGCGGATCGCTCAAGGGGTTGGTGTTTGACGCCAGCGGCAATCTCCTCGTCGCCGGCACCGCAAACGATGACTTCATCGTCGACATGACGGCGGGCGCGCACACGCTGACCGGCGGCGCGGGCAACGACGTGCTGAGCGGGCGCGACGGCAACGATACGCTGAACGGCGGCGATGGCGACGACCTGCTCTCCGGCGGTTCGGGCAGCGACGCTTTCATCGGCGGCAACGGGATCGATACCGTCACCTATTTCGGATCGGCGGCAGGGGGCAGCGTAAACCTCCAGAACGGCTACACCAGCGGCGACGCCACCGGCGACACCTTCACGGGAATCGAGAATCTGATCGGCTCCGACTATGCCGACAATCTCAAGGGCGACCTCAACGACAACGTCATCAAGGGCAATGCGGGAGACGATACGCTCCAGGGCGGCAGCGCGGGCAACGATACGCTTTCGGGCGACGCCGGAAATGACCTGCTCTACGGCACCGTGGGCGACGACAAGCTCGACGGCGGCGACGGCAATGACACGATCACCGGCGGCGACGATAATGACGTCATCGCCGGCGGATCGGGCGATGATATCCTTTATGGCGATCTCGACGCGACCGATAATAGCGGCTCCGCCTCGGTGCTCACCCTCAACCGCCTCGCCAATGGCAGCTTCGAGAATCTCGGTGACCCGGCCAATGATGTGACGGTCGCCAGCGGGACGACAACGACCGACCTTCCCGGCTGGCAGGCCAATCTCGGCACGGTATTCACCGTCGCCGGAGAGCCGGGGAACCGCAAGCTTCAGCTGGACGGCGGCACCAATCTGGAGGTGTGGCAAGCCATTAACGGCCTCGCTCCGGGTCAGGCGCACACGCTGGTCTTCTCCGCCGATTCCTCGGGGGCCGCCGGTGATTTCGAGGTGTGGTGGAACGATACCAAGATTGCGACGATCAGCGCCGACGAACCCAATTTCTACTCCTATTCGGTCATTGGCGCGGCGTCGGGCGGCAACATGCTTCGGTTCGTCGGGCTGGGTACCCCCAATGGCTCCGGCGCCCGGATCTGGGGCGTCGGCCTGACCGCCCCGGGCGGTGGCCAGGATCTCATCTCCGGCGGCGACGGCAACGACTATCTCTATGGCGGCGATGGGCGTGATGCGCTCAGCGGCGACGCCGGTAACGACTATCTCTATGGCGGCACCGGCGACGATCAGCTCGCGGGCGGGGTGGGCAATGACCAGCTCTATGGCGGCGCGGGCAACGACACTTATCTGATCGCCGGCGATGGCGGGATCGACACGATCACCACGGGCGGCGGCTATGACAATATCGTCTTCGGCACCACCGCCAATGGCGGCGCCGCGTTGACGCCCCAGCAGGTCTGGCTGACCCGGTCGGGCGCCGATCTGGTGATCGGGGTGGTTGGCACCGGCACCAGCGTCACCGTGAAGAACTGGTTCACCTCCATCACCGCCACCGCCGCCTCGTCCAATGCGGCCCGGCGCATCATCGTGGGCAATTCGGCGATCACGCGCAGCGATGTCGAGGCGCTGTTCGTCGAGATGCAGCGGATCGGCGGCAATGCGTGGGACGCGCAGTTCCAGGCCGCATTCGATCATGCCTGGCAGCCGATGGAAAGCTTCACCGACCGGCTCGTTCTCACCGGCACCGGCGCCAACGACACGCTCACGCCCGATCCGCTGCTGATCGGCGGCGGACGGTTCGACGGGCAGGCCGGCAACGATGTGATCACCGCGACCGGCTTTGACGACGTGCTGATCGGCGGCGCCGGCAACGACACGCTCACTGCGGGCGCCGGCAACGACGAATTGCAGTATTTTGCCGAAGCGGGCTTCGACGCGGTCGATGGCGGGTCGGGCGGCGACCGGATTGTGGCGATGGCCGACAATGCCGTGATCGGGCTGAGCGCGCTGACCGGGATCGAGAAGATCGACGGCAATGGCAAGGCCAATGTCCAGATCCAGCTCGCGGCGGGTGCGACCCTCGACCTCACGGGCATCGATACCACCGGCATCGCCAAGATCGTCGGCTCAACAGGCAATGAAACGATCACCGGCACCGATCTCGCCGATGTGATCGAGGGCGGCGCCGGCAACGACACGCTCCGCGGCGCCGGGGGCGACGATTGGCTGAACGGCGGCGCTGGCGTCGATACGATCGACGGCGGCGCGGGAGCCGACACCGCCGATTTCTCCGCGCTGTCGGCCGGCATCACCGCCGATCTCTCGCTCGCCAGCAACCAGGTCTCGGGCGGCTCGACCTCGCAGCTCGTCTCGATCGAGAATCTGGTCGGCACCAGCGGCAACGACACGCTGCGCGGCTCCGCCGCGGCCAATCGCCTCGTCGGCGGCGCGGGCAACGATACGCTGCAGGGCAATGACGGCGACGACGTCCTCCAGGGCGGGCTCGGTATCGACAGCTTCGATGGCGGCACCGGCTTCGACACCGTCGATTATTCGGACAAGACCGCGGCGATCTCGCTCAACCTCGGCATCAGCGGCAGCATCGACGGCGGAACCGAGACCTATGCCAGCATCGAGGGGGTGATCGCCGGATCGGGCAACGACACGATCATCGGTTCGGCCGTCGCCGAACGCATCGATGGCGGCGCGGGCGACGATACGCTCGGGGGCAATGGCGGCAACGACACCGTAATCGGCGGCGCGGGCAACGACGCAGTCAACGGCGGCGACGGCGACGACAAGCTGATCGGCGGGACGGGCAACGACAGCTTCAACGGCGGCAACGGCAACGACACGATCGTCTATTCCGGCCTTCGCGCCGACTATATGATCAACACCGTCACCGGCACCGTGACCGACAACAATACCGCCGACGGCAATGACGGCGTCGACACCTATGCGCAGGTGGAATATCTGCAATTCGCCGACGGCATCGTCAGCCTCGGCATCGACGTCAACAACGCGCCGCAGCTCGGCTCACCCGGACTGGCGGCTCAGACCGGCTTCGACAACCAGGCCTTCAGCTACACGATCCCGGCGACCGCCTTCTATGATTTCGACCTCACCGACACGCTGACCTACAGCGCGGCCCTGGCCAACGGCAATCCGCTGCCCGGCTGGCTGAGCTTCAGCGGCGGCACCTTCTCCTTCGCCGCGAACAACGCCTCGGTGATCGCCGCCATCGGACAGGATTTTGCGATCCGCGTCACCGCCAAGGACGGACCCGGCGCGGGCGCCGCAAGCGTCACCTCGGACTTCACCCTCCACATCGCGAGCGGTCCCGGCGCGACGATCAACGGCACTGCGGGCAACGACAACATCACCGGAACCGCGCGGCCCGAAACCATCCTGGCGGGCGACGGCAACGACATGATCACCGGCTCGGGCGGCGCCGACTTCATCGACGGCGGCACGGGGATCAACCGAATTTCCTATCTCACGTCGCTGACGGCGGTGACGATCGACTTCTCGACCTCGAGCGGAACCGGAGGCGACGCCGAGGGCGACACCTGGATCAATATCCAGCAGGCGTTCGGCAGCAACTTCAACGATACGCTGCTCGGCAGCAGCGGCGACGACAGGTTTGTTGGCGCCGATGGCAATGACTGGCTCGAGGGCAAGGCCGGCGCCGACCTCCTGTTCGGCCAGAACGGCATCGACACCATGCTTGGCGGCGATGGCGACGACACCATCTACGCCAGCGTCACCGCCGGCGGCGTGGTCGATGATGTGATCGACGGCGGTTCGGGTGTCGATACGCTGTGGCTCAACCAGACGGTCAACGGCGTGACCGTCAACCTCGCCACCGCGACGAACATCGCGGGCATCGAACATCTGCGCGGATCGACCTATGCCGACACGCTGACCGGCGACAGCTATGCCAATCAGATCTATGGCGATGCCGGCGACGACACGCTCAAGGGCGGCTTTGGCGGCGACCTGCTGTCGGGCGACGCGGGCAACGACACGCTCGACGGCGGCGACGGCAACGACACGATCAATGGCGGTTCCGAGAATGACCGGCTGCTCGGCAGCGCCGACGCCGACACCTATGACGGCGGCACCGGGACCGACACGCTCGATTTCGCGCTCTCCGCAGCGGCGGTGAAGGTCAATCTGTCGGTCGCGGCGGTGAACGGCGTGGCCGCGGGCCGCGGCGCCGGCGGCGATGCCGAGGGCGACACCTATGCTGCGGGCACGATCGAGAACATCGCCGGCTCGGCTGGGAATGACGAACTCACTGGCAGCACCGCGGCGAACCAGCTGCGCGGCGGTGCGGGCGTCGATACGATCCGTGGCGACGCAGGCGACGACGATCTCGGGGGCGAGGCGGGCGCCGACCTGATCTATGGCGATGCCGGCAACGACCTGCTCTCGGGCGGGACCGAGAACGACACGCTCTATGGCGGCACCGAGAACGACACGCTGAACGGCGACGACGGCAACGACACGCTCTACGGCGAGGCCGGGACCGATACCCTGGGTGGTGGCTTGGGCAACGACACGCTCGACGGCGGCGCGGGCAACGACATCGTCAATGGCGGCGACGGCGACGACACGATCCTCCTCACCACCATCGGCGAGGATACCGTCGATGGCGGTCTCGGCATCGACACGGCCAGCTTCGCCGCGGTCGGCACCGCGCTGACGATCGACCTCGGCAATGCCGCGCACAAGCTCACCGGCATCGAGGTGCTGCTCAGCGGATCGGGCAACGACACGCTGACCGGCGCCGCGGCCTCGGAGCGGATCGATGGCGGCGCGGGCAACGACATTCTCGAGGGCCGCGGCGGCGCCGATCAGCTCATCGGCGGGCTCGGCACCGATACGGTGACCTATGCCTCGTCGGCGGCGGGCACCGCGGTCAACTCGGCGTCGGTCGGCGCGGTGACGGTGGGCGCGACGACGATCGTCACCGGGCGGGTCATCTCGCTCAACGGCGTCCGCGTCGACCTTGTCGCCAACACCTCGACAAGCGCGACCAGCTGGCTGGGGGGAGTCACCGCGCAGGGCGCCGATGCGCAGGGCGACTGGTTCTATGGCGTCGAGAACCTTATCGGTTCGGCCTATAACGACCAGCTGGTCGGCACCAGCAGCAGCAGTATCGTGCGCGGCGGCGGGGGCGACGATCTCATCCGCGGCGGCGATGGCGACGACACGCTCTATGGCGATACCGGCGACGATGTCGTCTATGGCGAGGCTGGCAACGACTTGCTCTATGGCGGCGACGGTAGTGATCGCCTGTTCGGGGGCGGCGCGTCCGACATTCTCAATGGCGAGGCTGGCAACGACATCCTCGACGCGGGCGATGCGGGCGACCTGCTCGACGGCGGCCTCGGCAACGACATCATGGCCGGCGGCGCCGGCGGCGACATCTACAAGTTCGCGCGCGGCGGCGGGCAGGACATCATCTACAATTACGACGACGATACGTATCAGGGGCCGGCCGACGCGGTCGACTTCTTCTACGACCCGAACAATCTCGCCGCGTCGATCCAGAACACCGATCTGTGGTTCACCAAGTCGGGCAAGGACATGATCGTCAAGGTGCTCGGCACCACCGATCAGATCACGATCAAGGACTGGTTCGTCAACGCGACAGCCGGCGACTGGCAGGCCGCTGACGACTTCTATGTCAACCTGTTCCTCGCCGGGACCAAGGCGCTCACCCATGTCAACGGCAACAGCATGGCTTCGCTGCTCACGCTGATGGCCGGCCAGGCCCAACCGGCGAGCTTCTCCGCCTTGTCCACGTCGATGCAGGCCCAGATCAATAGTGCCTGGACCAATACCTCACCGCCGGCGGTGAGCGCGGTCGCGGGCAATGCGGTCTCGGTGAACGAAGACGCCACTGGCACGACGATGCTGACCTTCCTCGTCACCGATCCCGATACGCCCAATAACGGCTCCAACCTCTCGCTCACCGCCCAGGTCACGGCCGGCCTGTTCCAGACCCCTCAGATCGACGACGATCCGAGCGACCCTCAGCGGAACCGCAAGCGGCTCAAGCTGACCCTGCTCGGCAACACGGCCTCGGGGGTCGCGACGATCACCGTCACGGGCTCCGACGGCGTACTTCTGTCCAACCCGCTCACCGTCAACCTGACGGTGCTTGCGGTCGGCAACGATCTCAACAAGAGCGCGACGCTCAACGTCAGCACCAACACCGGCACCACGATCATGCTGCCGGGCACCCTCGCAGCCAGCAAACTCGTGGCGCTCGGCGATACCGACGGCTCGGAAGTGTTCGACTATATCATGGTCGATACGATCCCGGTCGGCGCGGTCCTTTCGGACGGCACAAACAGCTTCACCGCCACCGCGGGATCGACCACCGCGAACGTGACCGGATGGAACATGGCGACGCTGCGGATCACGCCGCCGGCAGGATCGACGCTCGACTTCACGGTCACGCTCCGGGCGCGCTCGAAGGAGACCGTCGCGGCAAACCTGATCGCCGCGGGCCGCCAGTATTCGACCGAGGCCACGGTGGCGATCAACGTCAACGTCAACGGTACGCCGACCGGGATCACCCTCGGCTATGTCGGTGGCGGGGTGAACGAGAATGTCGCGGGCGCGCTCGTCGGCACGTTCAGCGTCACCGATCTGAACGACACCAGCGGCACCTATACCTACAAGATCGTCGGTGGCGCCGATGCGGCCAAGTTCATCGACCCGAACGATGCGAACGGCGCCAACCAGCTCCAGCTGGCCCCGGGCCAGTCGCTCGATGCCGAAGCGCAGGCGCAGATCATCGTGCGCGTCACCGATCGCACCAACCCCGCGAGCCCGGTGACCTTCCAGCAGGCGCTGTCCATCGCCTCGAACAATGTCGCCGAACGCCCCGATACGCCGGCCGCAGTCACGGGCGCGACGATCCTGGACGGCGCGGCGCCGCTCACCCTGGTCGGCGGCCTGACGCTCAGCGCGACCGACCCGGAGAACAATGTCGCCTCCTATCTGATCACCAATCAGACCAAGAACTGGTTCGAGGTGGTGGGCAACCAGCTGCGGCTCAAGGCGGGCGTCACCGCCGATGCCGACACCTATACCGGCGGCGCCGCGACGGTGACCGTCTCGGTGATCGCGCGCGACGCGACCGGACTCGATTCGGCGGTCGCGAGGGACTTCGTCATCACCATCACCCCGGTCGATGAGCTGCCGAGCCTGACGCTCACCGCGACATCGGCGACGGTCAGCGAGGTCGGGAGCGGCGGTTGGGTCGGGATCACGCTCGGTGGCATCGATCCCGAGACGGGCGCCGTCACCAGCTGGGAAATCGATTCGACCCGCGGCGCCGCGTCGTCCTTCCAGATCGCCGGCGGGATGCTCAAACTGCTGGCCGCCGGTCTCGACTATGACAATCGCCCGGCCGGGTTCGGCGCGCCCTCGGGCGGGATCTCGGCGACCACCATCTATGTCCGCTCGAAGGCCGGCGCCCAGGCCGGCGCGTGGCAGGCCTTCACGCTCAACCTGCAGGACGTCAACGAGCCCGCGAGCGCACCGAGCGACTTCTCGCGCAGCGTCGCCGAATATGCCGCGGGCGATACGGTCAATCTCGTCCTCGGCACCCTCGCAGGCGCAGTCGATCCCGAGGGCGGCGCAGTCACCTATCAGTTCGCGCAGACCGCGCAGGGCGATTCGGTCAACGGCAACCCCAATGGCTGGTTCACGATCAGCGGCAACCAGCTGCTGATCAACTCGACCGCCTGGGCGAACGGCTTCGACTATGAATGGTTCGCCGCGCATTCGGCCAGCCCGGCGGTTTCGGTGAGCATCGTCGCGGTCGACGCGGCGGGCAACCGCTCGCCGGTGCGCACCTCGACGATCACGGTCACCAACAAGAATGAGGCGCCGGTCGCGGTCAATGACGACTATACCGGCTACACGTTCGGCGAGGACGGCGGCGGCCCCAACATCGATATCGCGGCGCTGCTGGCCAACGATACCGACCCCGATGCCGGCGACACGCGGACCTTCTCGCTCGTGAGCGGGACCACCAGTTCGGGCGGCGTCGTAAGCTATTATGCCCCGGGCCAGACGCTCACCTATTGGGGATCTAACGCCTTCCAGAGCCTCGGCGCAGGCCAGAGCGCGACCGACACCTTCACCTATCGCATCACCGATGCCGCCGGGCTGACCTCGACCGCGACGGTCACCGTTCATATCGCCGGGATCAACGACGCCCCGGTGATCAACGGCATCACCTGGCTAGCCGGCTATGAGAATGGCGTGCTCCCGGAAAATCTCGCGCTCAACACCCCGGTCGCGGTGATCGACGTCACCGATGTCGATGCCGCGCTCGGCTCGCTCTCGCTCAGCGTGACCGACCCGGGGCTCAAGGCGGTGTGGAACGCAAGCAACAACCGCTACGAGCTGCAGATCCAGAACGGCTTCGACTATGAGGCGATCGGCGGGACCTTCGGGACCCAGGGCGCGAATATCGCACGGTCGCTGACGCTGACCGCCTCGGACGGCAGCGCGACGGCTACCACCACGGTCAACTTCGCGGTCAAGGACCTCGATTTCATCATCAAGCAGGGCTCCTATGTCGCGCAGGGCTATTACTTCACGCAAAGCCTGCGATCGGGCCGCGGCGGCGGTGACTGGGTCTGGCGCCTGTTCCACGACGACAATGGCAACAATCCCGGTTCCTATTACGACCTCTCGCAGGCCGACGATGCCGAGTTGTTCCACACCTATCCCAGCCCTGTGATCCCGGCCAATTGGTACATCACCGGGCCGGGCTGGGGGGATCAATACACCTATTATGATGTCTTCATCGAACTGCCGATCGTGCTCGACCTAAATGGCGATGGGCTCGACCTCGTCAGCGTGACCGCATCGTCGGTATTCTTCGATCAGGGCGCGGACGGCAGCTACAACCGCACCGGCTGGGTCGGCGCCTCGGACGGCATCCTGGTGTTCGACCGCAACCGCAACGGCCTGATCGAGAATGCGAGCGAAATCTCGTTCGTGGGCGACAAGGCCGGCGCCAAGACCGATCTCGAGGGCCTTGCCGGCTTCGACACCAATGGCGACGGCATGCTCGACGCGCGGGATTCGCGCTTCGCCGAGCTGCAGGTCTGGCAGGATCTCAACCAGGACGGCGTCAGCCAGGCGAACGAACTTCGCTATCTGGCCGAAGCCGGGATCACCGCGATCGACCTTCGCGGCCAATCGACCGGGCAGAGCGCGGAGGGCGCCACCGACAATGTCGTGCTGGGCACCACCCGCTTCATCCGCGCCGATGGCAGCGAAGGGCTCGCGGGCGATGTCGGGCTGGCCTATCTCGCGCCGGCCGCGCCCGCGCCGCTTCCCGCCACGGTTCAGGTCGATCAGCCCGATACGCCCCTCCCGCCGGGCGATCCCACGCCGCCGGCCTCACTCGGCACGGTGCCCGGCCAGCTCGATACCCCGCTGACCGACAACCCCGGCCCCGTCGCGGACGTGCCCCTGTTCCAGCAGACCATCCAGCAGCTGGTGCAGCACAAGCTGTCGGAGCATTCCGCATCGGCCTCGAGCACCGCCGCGACGGGCACGCGCCGCGGTTTCGCCGCCGCGCTCGCCCGCTTCGTCCAGCAGAATGGCCGCGGCGAGATCGGCCTCGACAGCCATATCCGCCTGCTCGAATCGGCGCTGACCGAGAACGACACGGCGCCGCTCCCCGAGACCCCGGAAGTCGCGGGCACCCCGTTCGGCACCGAATCCCGTGTCCGCGACGACAGCAGCTCGGCCTTGGCGAGCCTGCGCACCCCGGCCGACGCGAATCCGGCATCGATCCTGCTCCCGCTCTCCGCGGATGAGGCAAGCGCCAGCGACCATTTCGGCTCGACCAGCCGCGTCCCCGCCGAGCTAGACCCCGAACCGGTCGCGGTGCTGCCCGATCGCGCGCCGGATCTCGCCAATTGGGCGACCTCCGACACCGCGCTCAAGCAGATGCAGGCGGCGCTCAAGGTCCGGGTGCCCCTGCCCGGCGAGCTGAGCGCCTTGTCGTTCGGCGACCAGCCCGAGGCCCCGGCCGAAGCCGTGCCGCAGGGCGCGCCAGTCCCGGTCACGCGCGAGGACCTGCTGCCCTTGCTGATGGCGCAGCAAATGGCGGCATTCGGCGCGCGCAGCGGCGAATCCGCGCTCGACCGGCGCAACCAGCCCGATCCTCAGCCTTTTGATTATTTTGCCGGCGGCCAGTAGGAAACGATATGACTTATGCCCTGTCCGGCGCGACCGCGCCCGCCGCAGAACCTTCGGCGCCGACCGTCAGCCACCTGCTCGGCGAGATGACCTGGCTGCTCACCCAGTCGCCGCTGCATCGTGCGCTCATGATCGGCGATCTCGAATGGCTGATCATGCCGGCGCTGATCCATCAGCAATTCTATCTGTTCCGCGACGGCGACCGCCCGGTCGGGCTCGCGCTCTGGGCCAAATGCAATCCGCTTGCCGAGGCCAAGCTCCAGAAGGGCATGCTCGAGCCCGAATATCGCCTCACGCTCGACGAGTGGAATTCGGGCACCAGGATCTGGCTCGTCGATCTGGTCGCGCCCTTCGCCGATGCCGAGAACAAGCAGCGCGAACTGATGATCGCCGATCTGATCTCCGGCCCGCTCAAGGGCCAGGCGTTCAGCTTCCACCAGACTGATCCGGCGACCGGCAACCGCACGGTCCAGAGCGTCGCTGCGGACGCAGGGGACAAGCTCAAGGCGGCGATCGAGGCGGCGCTCCCCAAATAAGGGCAAGCTCCCGGACGTCAGTCCTCGGCGGCCGGCTCCGGCACCGCGGCAACGGTCTGCCGATGCCCGCTGCGCCGCCAGATGCTGCGCAGCATGGCCGCAGCAAAAGCATCGACGCCGGGGCGCACGAACAGCCAGTCGCGGATCGCCGGCCCTTTCACCGCGCCGATCGTCCCCTTGTACCCGCCATCGCCCGCGCCCCAATCCACGTCGGTCATGCCGTCCTCGATCGCGCGCAGCAAATTGCGGTAATACAAGAGCTTGCCGGGGGAATGCTTGCCATAGGCCGGGTCATAGCTGTTGGCGATCGCATATTTGAGCGCCCCCGCATTGAGGTCGAACGAAAAGGCCGAGGGCACGCCATCGACGTGCAGCATCGCCGCCCACATCATCTGAGCGATCACCGGATCCTTCGCCGCCGCGCGCCAGAAACCGCCATGGCCGGCGCCGGTGAATTTGGCGTCGCTCCCGTCGGTCCGCGCCGCGATCCAGCTCTTTTCCTCGATGGTGCCGAGCGCAGCAAAAGCCGCATCGCTCCAGCCCTCGCCCGACACGAAGCTCCAGTCGAGCGCGCCATGGGCGCCGAGATGCTTCTCATGGAACCGGTTCTTCTTGAGCGTCGAATTACGCGGCCAGGTCCCTTCCGCACGCAGCGCCGCCATATCGAGCACGAATGAATCTGCCACAAACCGGTCGAGCACCGCCCAGCCCTTCGCCTTGGCGGCAACCTTGAGCAATTCGAGCCCCGGATCGCCGTCACAGACCGGCCCGATCCGCAGCGCCCGCGTCGCGCGCGCCAGCCGCGGCAGCAGCGCCTCGATCGCCTCGACGCCCGCATCCTCGCGCACCGGAAAGCTGCGGAACGGCCAATAGCAGCCCGGCACGCTCGCGAGCCCGAGCCAGTCCGGCCCCATCCCCACCATCGGCAGCGCGGCGACGGTCTCGCCGTCGCGCGCCACGGTCAGGGTCCGCGCCGCGCCGCCATAGGCCGCGAGCGCCGCTTCATACCAGCCATAGCGCAGGAACCGGTGGCTCTCCGCCGCGCCGCGCGCAGCATCGTCGATCGCGCCCGCAAGCCCGTCGACACAATCGACCGCATGCACCGGCGGCAGGCGCGTGAATTCGGCGAGCGGCATCGGCTTCGACATCGTTACGGCTTAACGCACCATCTCTTACCAACCCGTTTGACGCCCGCCCGCGCCGGGCCGCATAAGGCGCGGCGATGATCAGCACTTCGCTCTCCACCGTGGCGGACACGATCCAGACGGCGATCGCGCCCGTCTTCCTGCTCGCGGGGATCGGCGCGATCCTCAACGTCATGGTCGGCCGCCTCGCGCGCATCGTCGACCGCGCCCGCACCGTCGAGGCGCTCCATCCGCGCTCGACCGGGCCCGAACATGACCGCCATGTCTGGGAACTCCGCCTGATCGACCGGCGCGTAACGGTGATCAACTCGGCGATCTTCCTCGTCGTCGCCAGCGCGCTCTCGATCTGCCTCGTGGTGGCGCTGATGTTCGTGTCGCGGCTCGTCAACTTCCATATCGGCGGGGTGGTCGCGGCGACCTTCGTGCTGTCGATGCTGCTGCTGATGGCGGGGCTGATCTTTTTCCTGATCGAGGTCCGCCTCTCGCTCGACGCGATCCATGTCCGCGAGGAGCTGCTCGAGCTCGACGGCAAGGGCAAGTGACCCCGGGCGTCGAACGGCGCCTGCTCCAAATCGTCTGTACGCTTGCCGCCCTCGTTCCGCTCGGCTTCGGCACGATCGGCGTGCTGCGCGGCGCGGCATGGCTCGCCAAGGCGCCGGTGACGCCCGATCTCGACAGTCATTTCCGCTACCTCTCGGGCATTTTCCTGATGCTCGGGATCGGCTTCGCAAGCTGCATCCCGAGGATCGAGGCGCAAACCGGGCGCTTCCGCCTGCTCGGCGCGATGGTGATCGCCGGCGGCCTCGCCCGGGCGCTGTCGCTGGCGGTGATGGGCGCACCTTCCACAGGCCACCTCTTCGGCCTCGGGATGGAGCTGGTCGTCGTGCCGCTGCTCTTGCTCTGGCAGGCGAGGTTTGCAGCGCGCTAGCGCTTATCCGGAACGGTCCTCAGTCCGCCGTCATCACTGCTCAGCGTGCGCCGCCCTTACGCGATCCGCTCACCGGAATAATGACGCCGTTCAAATCCGCCGCCACGCTCGGCAGATAACCCGGCTTCACCCGCGCATGCGCCTGCTGCTCGAAGGCATAGCCGCTACGCAGCAACAGTGCCTCGGACCAGGGCGGCCCGATGAACGAGAGCCCCACCGGCAGCCCACCGACCAGCCCCATCGGCACGGTCAGATGCGGATAGCCCGAAACCGCGGGCAGCCGGCTCGCCGACGGCCCCGATCCCTGATCGCCATGCACCGGATCGCTCAGCCAGGCGGGCCCCGTGGTCGGGGTGACGAAGAGCTGCACATCGGCGGTCCGCAGCATCGCCATGATCCCGTCCTCGCCCGCCATCCGCTGCGATTTGGCGCGCGCCTCGAGATAGGCGGGATCGTCGAGCCCCTTCATCTTGTCCGACGACACGAAGGTCTCCTGCGCGAAAAAGGGCATTTCCGCGCCCGCATTGGCGGTGTTGAAATCGATCAGCAGCGCCAGCGTCCGCGCGGTCACGCCGCTCGGCGTGGTCGCCAGATAGCTATTCAGATCGGCCTTCAGCTCGACCTGCAGCACGGTGAACTCCGCCGCGCCCAGCCCGTCGAGCTTGGGCAGCTTGACCTCGACCAGCACCGCGCCCGCCGCGCGCAGGCTTTCCAGCGCGGCGTCGAAGCGCTTGCCCATCGCCTCGGTCATCACCGGCCGCAAATAGCCGACCCGCACCCCCTTGAGCCCATCCGCCGAGAGCCCCGCGGCATAGTCGACCCGGTGCGCGTCGGCGTCCCTGGTCGCCGCATCCGCCGGATCGGTGCCCGTCATCGCGGTGAACAGCATCGCCACATCCTTCACCGTCCGCCCCATCGGCCCCGGCGTGTCCTGGCTATGGCTGATCGGCACCACGAAGGTCCGGCTCACCGCGCCCAGCGTCGGCTTGAGCCCCACCAGCCCGTTCATCGACGAGGGGCAGACCACCGATCCGTCGGTCTCGGTCCCCACCCCCACCGCCGCGAAGCTCGCCGCGATCCCCGCGCCCGTCCCGCTCGAAGAGCCGCACGCCGTCCGGTCGAGCGCGTACGGATTGCGCACCAGCCCGCCGACCGCGCTCCACCCGCTCATCGACCGGGTCGAGCGGATATTCGCCCATTCGCTGAGGTTGGTCTTGCCGAGGATCACCGCGCCGGCCGTGCGCAGCCGCGCCACCATCGGCGCATCGCGTTTGGTGTCATTGGCTGCCAGCGCCAGGCTCCCGGCGGTGGTCGGCTGGTCGCGCGTCTCGATATTGTCCTTGATCAGTACCGGCACCCCGTCGAGCGGCCCGAGCAGCTTGCCGGCCTTGCGCCGCGCATCGCTCGCCGCCGCCTCGGCCAGCGCATTGGGATTGACCGCGATCACCGCGCGCAGGGTCGGCCCCTTTCGGTCCATCGCCGCGATCCGGGCGAGATAGCCCCGGGTGATCGATACGCTGGTCGCGCGGCCCGCTGTCATCATCGCCTGGAGCTGATCGACCGAGGCTTCCTCGACCATCGGCTTGGTCAGCCCGACCGCGGTCGCGGTCCCGGTCAGGCCCAACGCCAGTAATGCCGCCAACAACCACCGCATCGCCGATCCCCCGATTGCTTGGGGGGCCAGCCTAGACTCCCGCCAGTTGCAGCGCCAGCCCGCCCGCAGCGGCGACGCCGAGCACCCGCAGCACCCCCCATTTGAGCCGGAGCAGCAACACCGCCGCAATGCCGGCAAGCAGCCCCGCCCGCCAGTCGAAGCTCGCCAGCTCGGGCACCCCCAGATGCAGCGGCCCCGCATCCACTTCGCGCACCCGCGCGAACAGCACATGGATCGCGAACCAGACCGACAGATTGGCGATCACCCCCACCACCGCCGCGGTCAGCGCCGCCAGCCCGCCCTGCAGCCGCTTCGCCGATTGCAGCCGGTCGATCCATGGCGCTAAGGCGAAGATCCACAGGAAGCAGGGCGCGAAGGTCACCCAGGTCGTCAGCAAGGCCGCCGCGATCCCCCCGCCCCATGGCCCCAGCACCCCGCCCTCGCGCCACCCGGCGACGAAACCGACATGCTGGGTGACGAGGATCAGCGGCCCCGGCGTCGTCTCGGCGAGCCCCAGCCCATCGGCCATCTCGCCCGCGCTCAGCCAGCCATGCGTCTCCACCGCCTGCTGCGCCATATAGGCGAGCACCGCATAGGCCCCGCCAAAGGTCACCACCGCCAGCTTCGAGAAGAAGAGCCCGATCTCCCACAGCACATGGCCGGGCCCGAGCAGCACGAACACCAAAGCCATCGGCAGCGCCCAGACGCCCAACCATGCCGCAACCGTCGCCGCCGTCTTCCACAGCCGCGGCTGCGCGCTGCTCTCGCCATGCCCGCCCGCATGCAGCTTGAGCCATTCGGGCTTCGCCCCCGCCACCAGCGCGCCCACCAGACCCGCACCGAGCACCACCGCCGGAAACGGCAACGCAAAGGCGAACAGCGCCACGAACGCCGCCACCGCGACCCATCGCCGGAAACCCGTGGTCAGCGCGCGGCCCCCGACCCGGATCAGCGCCTGCGCGACGATCGCGATCACTGCGGCCTTCACCCCCAGAAACAAAGCCGCGAACCAGCTCAGATCGGCCGCGCTCACATAGAGGATCGACAGCGCCAGCATCACCAGCATGCCGGGGATCACGAACAGCAGCCCCGCCGCCAGCCCGCCGCGCACCCCGTGCAGCTTCCAGCCGATATAGGTCGCCAGCTGCTGCGCCTCGGGCCCCGGGAGCAAATTGCAGAAGTTGAGCGCATTCAGGAACTGCGCCTCGCCGATCCACTTGCGCTCATCGACCAGCTCGCGGTGCATCAGCGCGATCTGCCCGGCGGGACCGCCGAAGCTCAGCCAGCCGATTCGCGCCGAAACGCGGACGAGTTCGGAAAAACTCGGAGAAGCGGGTTCGGCCATGCGCAGCGTCCTCGGGCAAAGGGGTGGGCAGGCCTGGCCGGTGGCTGCCCCATTGACCCCAATGCTATGCGGCGCTCCACCGCGCGGCAACCCAAGCAAAGCTATCGCCGCGGCAAACGCGCGATGATAGCGTCCGCCCATGCTCTATCTCATCGTCAAGGCCGCGATCTCCGGCATCATCATCGCGCTGGTCTCCGAGATCGCCAAGCGCAATCCGGGGTTCGGCGCGCTGGTCGCGTCGCTGCCGCTGATCTCGCTGCTCGGCATGATCTGGTTGTGGCGCGACAAGCCCGATGCCGAGAATATGGCGGCGCATGTCGATGCGACCTTCTGGTACGTGCTGCCCTCGCTGCCGATGTTCCTGCTGATCCCCGCCTTGCTCAGGAACGGCGTCGGGTTCTGGCCCGCGCTGGCGCTGGGTTGCGCGCTGACCATCGCCCTCTATCTCGCGATGGTCTGGGCCGGACCGCGCTTCGGCCTCAGATTCTGATCCCCCGTCTCCGTACAACTACTGAAGAAAAGCCCGTTAATCGTTCTGGGCTAACGGTCGTGAATCGGGAGGATTGTCCCGACGAGTAGACGAAGGCGCAATGGTTCCGTTCAAACCTCCCAGCGGACGTGACCCGGCCGAGACGGTTGAACTCGCCTCGACGCCGCCCGACGCCGATTCCGCGCCGGAGGGAGATGCGCATTCGCGGCTGATGCGGGGCATGCTCACCCAGGCGGTGTTCGATACCGACGCGCTGGGGTTCGCGACCGAAATCTCGCCGAGCTGGCTCGCCTATACCGGGCTCAGCTATGAAGAGGCGCGCGGCTTCGGCTGGATCGACGCGATCCATCCCGAGGATCGCCAGCGGATCGCCGAGCTTCGCGTCCAGGCGATGCGCGACCGGACCGATCTCGACAGCGAATTCCGTTTGCGCCGCGCCGATGGCACCTGGTGCTGGTCCAATGTCCGCGCCGTACCGGTGCTCGGCCCCGACGGGCGCGTCGCCAAATGGGTCGGCATGATGATTGACATTTCGGCGCAGCGCGACGCCGAGACGCGGCTCGCCGAGGCGCAGGAGGATCATCGCCACGCCGTCGAGCTCAACCCCCAGATGCCCTGGACCGCATCGCCCGACGGCCGCATCCTGTCGGTCAACGATCGCTGGTGCGCCTTTTCGGGTCAGACGCGCGAACAGGCGCTCGCCGTCCCGCTCGCGGATTTCGCGCATCCCGCCGAGTTCGAGCGCTGCCTGAAGACCGGCGACCCCTACGACGTTCGTTTCCGCGTCCGCACCCCCGATCGCGGCGACCGCTGGGTGCGTTCGCGCGCCTGGCCGCGCCGCGGCCAAGCGGGCGAGATCATCCGTTGGTACGGTTTCACCGAGGATATCCACGACGCGGTGCTGGCCGAGGCCAAGCTGCGCGCCGCCGAGGAACGCTATCGCCTCGTCGCGCAGGCGACCAGCGACGTCGTCTGGGACATGGATCTCGCCACCAACATCATCACCTGGGGCGATCCGCTCGACGGCCGCTTCGGCTATATGCTCGATTCGCCGACGGTCCATCGCGACTGGTGGATCGCGCGCGTCCATCCCGACGACCGTCAGCGGCTGACCGATCAGGCTGCGGCGGTGCTGCGCGGCGGCGGCACCAGCTGGGAGAGCGAATACCGGTTCGAGCGGGCCGACGGCAGCTATGCCCATGCGCTCAATCGCGGCCAGGTGATCCGCGATGCCAATGGCATGCCGGTGCGCACGATCGGCGCGATGATCGACCTGACCGAGAAGCGCGCCGCCGAGGCGGCGATGCGCGTCAGCGAGGAGCGGCTTCGCCTCGCCGTCGCCGCGTCGGGGCTGGGCATTTCGGACTATGACGCGCGTACCGATACGCTGCACTGGTCCGACGAGCTCCGCGCGATCCTGGGGGTCGATGCAGACGAGCCCGCCGATCAGGCGAGCGCGCATGCACTGATCCATCCCGACGACCAGGCCGACGCGGCCGAGCATGAACGCCGCGCGCGCCGCGGCGATTTCACCCATCAGTATCGCGGGCTGCGCCGCATCTTCCGCAAGAACGACGGTGCGTTGCGCTGGGTCGCGACCCAGGGCCACCCGATCTATGACGAGGGCGGCCGGCTCGTCCGCGTGATCGTCACCGCCAAGGACGTGACCGAAGAAAAGACCGCGCAGGACCGTATCCACTGGACCGCGACGCACGACGCGGTCACCGGCCTGCCCAATCGCGCCGCCTTCCAGACCGCGCTCGAGGCGGCGCTGGGCGCGGCGATGACGCGCAGCCAGCCCTTGTCGCTGCTCCTCGTCGACCTCGACAATTTCAAGGCGATCAACGACAGCCACGGCCATCATGCCGGCGACCTGGTGCTGCGCACCTTCGGCGACCGGATCGGCTCGGCGCTGCCCCCCGGCGCGGTGCTCGCGCGCTTCGGCGGCGACGAATTCGCGGTGGTGCTGCCCGATATCGCCGCGGCCCATGCCGAACCGCTCGCCGCCGAGCTGCTCGCCTTGTTCCGCCAGCCCTTCGCGCTCGACGGTTCGGCGATCGACCTGCGCGCCAGCGTCGGCGTCGCGGGCTTTCCCGAGCACGCGACCGATGCCGAGGAGCTGATCAAGAGCGCCGATATCGCGCTCTATTCGGCGAAGGGCGATGGCCGCGCCACGGTGCGCCGCTTCGATCCGGCGATGCGCGCCACGCTCCGCCACCACGCAACCATGCTCCACCAGGCGCGCAGCGTGATCGACAATGATTGGACCCAGCCCTTCTACCAGCCCAAGATCGCGTTCGGCTCGGGCCGCGTCATGGGCTTCGAAGCGCTGTTCCGCTGGCGCCATCCGCAATGGGGGGTGCAGAGCCCCGCGACGATCGCGCACGCCTTTGACGATGCCGAACTCGCCGCGGTGCTCGGCGAGACGATGGTCGAGGCCGTTCTCACCGATGTCCGCCGCTGGGCCGATGCCGGGATCGATGTCGGCCGCGTCGCGATCAACGCCTCCGCCGCCGAGTTTCGCCATCCCGGATACGCGGAACGCCTGCTCGCGCGGATCGCGCGCCACGGCGTGGCACCGACATCGCTCGAACTCGAAATCACCGAGACCGCGTTCCTCGGCGACAGCGACGGCCATGTGCTTCACGCGCTCCAGACGCTGCGTGGCTCGGGGATGACGATCGCGCTCGACGATTTCGGCACCGGCTTTTCCAGCCTCGCCCATCTGCGCCAGTTCCCGGTCGATACGCTCAAGATCGACCAATCGTTCGTCTCGGGTATCGAAGACCGCGCCGGCGACCGCGCGATCATCGAGGTGGTGCTGCGGCTGGGCGAGGCGCTCCAGCTCACCACCGTCGCCGAGGGCGTCGAGACCGAGGCCCAGGCCGCCTTCCTGCGCGGCCGCGGCTGCAAGCTGGCGCAAGGCTATCTCTTCGCCCGCCCCCTCCCCGCGGACCAGGTCGCCGCCTATCTGGCAGGGCGGGGCAGCGAACGCCGCCGCTCGGGGGCCTGATCGGGCATTGAATTCGTCATCCCGGCGAAAGCCGGGACCCAGAGTCGCGAGCGATACCCTGTGTGGCCCTGGCTCCCGGCTTCTGCCGGGATGACGGAGAGGGCTGGGGCCGCCGAACCCGCTCTCAATCCATCCACCCAAAAATTTTTCGCGTTAACCACTTCCCGCTTGCGTTTTGAAAACCCGAGGAAGGTCCGTGCGTCGCTGCGCCGCACCCTGTTCCCGCGTCCGTGAAACGAGTCATTTTAGCGACGAACCGAGTCACCGAACTGTAATTTCACCTATTGCCTCGCGTCCCGATTAAGCACAATCTGTAGTGGTTGCACTGAGGGGCAGGCTCAAGCACTGGTAGGCGTAAGCCATGGGCATAAGCCCGTGGATAACCCTGCTCGCACCCGGTGGATAGGGTTGTGGACACTTTTTGTTCTCCCCATATCCATGTCCTGTGGTAGCCTGGAAGCTTGCTCCTGAGTCGCAGCGCCTCCGCCGCAAGGCGGGCAAACAAAGTCGCACGGAGGCCTCCCCGGAAGGAGGCGCGTTGGTCTGTACAGGGGTTGAGTCATGGAATTCAGGGATACGGATAACAGCGTGACCGATAGCGTAACCGACACGATCGCACCGCCCGCCAAGCCTGCGGCCAAGCCGCGCAAGGCGAAGGCGCCCGAGGCCGAATCGGCCGCTCGCGATTCGAAGGCGGTCAAGCCGCAGCTCTTCTCGGTCGAGGTCGATCACAGCCGCGACGCGCTCCTCACCGATTTCGGCAAGGACACGCTCAAGGACCGCTATCTGTTGCCCGGCGAAAGCTTCCAGGACCTGTTCGTCCGCGTCGCCAGCGCATACGCCGACGATCAGCCGCACGCCCAGCGTCTCTACGACTATATCTCGAAGCTGTGGTTCATGCCCGCCACCCCCGTCCTCTCGAACGGCGGCACCGGGCGCGGCCTTCCCATCTCCTGCTTCCTCAATTCGGTGCCCGACAGCCTCAACGGCATCGTCGATACCTGGAACGAGAATGTCTGGCTCGCGAGCCGTGGCGGCGGCATCGGCACCTATTGGGGCAATGTCCGCGGCATCGGCGAGCCGGTCGGGCTCAACGGCAAGACGTCGGGCATCATCCCCTTCGTCCGCGTGATGGATTCGCTCACCCTCGCCATCTCGCAGGGGTCGCTCCGCCGCGGCAGCGCCGCCTGCTATCTCGACATCTCGCATCCCGAGATCGAGGAATTCCTCGAGATCCGCAAACCCTCGGGCGACTTCAACCGCAAGGCGCTCAACCTCCATCACGGCGTGCTGATCCCCGACGCCTTCATGGAGGCGGTCCGCGGCGGCGAGGAATGGATCCTGCGCTCGCCCAAGGACGGCAGCGAGCGCGCCCGGGTCGATGCCCGCGCGCTGTTCCAGAAGCTGGTCGAGACCCGCCTCGCGACCGGCGAGCCGTATATCGTGTTCGCCGATCACGTGAACTCGAACATGCCCAAGCATCACCGCGATCTGGGCCTCAAGGTCTCGACCTCGAACCTGTGCAGCGAGATCACGCTGCCCACCGGCAAGGACCATCTCGGTAACGAGCGCACCGCGGTCTGCTGCCTCTCCTCGCTCAACTTCGAGACCTGGGACCAGTGGAAGGACGAGAAGGGCTTTATCGAGGACGTGATGCGCTTCCTCGACAATGTCCTCCAGGACTATATCGACCGCGCCGAGCCCGGCATGGAAAAGGCCGCCTACTCCGCGATGCGCGAGCGCAGCGTCGGCCTCGGCGTGATGGGCTTCCACTCCTTCCTCCAGGCGCGCGGCCTGCCCTTCGAGGGCGGGATGGCGAAGAGCTGGAACAACCGGATGTTCAAGCACATCCGCGCGCAGGTCGATCAGGCCTCGATGGCGCTCGCGGTCGAGCGCGGGCCCTGCCCCGACGCCGCCGAGATGGGCGTGATGGAGCGCTTCAGCTGCAAGATGGCGATCGCGCCGACCGCGTCGATCAGCATCATCTGCGGCGGCGCGAGCGCGTGCATCGAGCCGATCCCGGCGAACATCTACACCCACAAGACGCTCAGCGGCTCCTGGTCGGTCAAGAACCCCTATCTCGAAAAGCTGCTCATCGAGAAATCGAAGAACAGCGACGCGGTGTGGAACTCGATCCTCGAACAGGGCGGCTCGGTCCAGCATCTCGACTTCCTGACCCAGGAAGAGAAGGACTGTTTCAAGACCAGCTTCGAGATCGACCAGCGCTGGATCCTCGAGCTCGCCGGCGACCGCGCGCCCTATATCGACCAGGCCCAGTCGCTCAACCTGTTCATCCCGGCGGATGTCGAGAAGTGGGACCTGCTGATGCTCCACTTCCGCGCCTGGGAGCTGGGGATCAAGTCGCTCTATTACCTCCGTTCGAAGAGCGTCCAGCGCGCCGGCTTCGCGGGCGGGGTGGAAGCCGACAACACGATCGACCTGCGCGAGATCCAGGTGGAGAGCCGGGATTACGACGAATGCCTCGCGTGCCAGTGAGGTGGAACCGGTAGAGCGCCCAGAATCTCCCTCTCCCATTGTGGGAGAGGGGTTGTGGGACGCACCGCTGTCCCTCTCCCTTTGGGAGAGGGAAGGAGCCGCGTAGCGGCGGGAGGGTGAGGGCGACATGCGCCTTTATAAGAACCAACCCTCAGGCACGGTCGCCGCACTTCGCGCCGCGCGCCGGAATCCGACCGAAGCCGAGAGCCGTCTCCTTTGTGCGCTGAGGGAAGCGCTTCCGGACTACAAATGGCGCTTCCAGGCGCCGATGGGCCCGTTCCGCGTCGATATCCTGTGCTTTGCCGAAAGGCTTGTGATCGAGATCGATGGTGCGACCCATGCCGACACCCAAGCCTACGACGAATCCCGCACATGCTTCATCGAGAGCGAGGGCTATCGGGTACTACGCTTCTGGAACAACGACGTGATGGGAAACACCGAAGGCGTTGTCGCTACCGTCGCAAACTCCCTCTCACATCGGGAGAGGGAAGGGGCCCGCGCGGCAAAGGCGCGTGGGAAGGGCGAGGGTGAAGGAGACAAAGGCGTGAGGCGACGGCGGTGACCAGCACACACCGTCACCCTCACCCTCCCATCGCTTCGCGATGGGGCCCTCCCTCTCCCAAAGGGAGAGGGATTTTACCCCTCCTCCTCGAACGCCAGCGCATTCGCCGCGGTCGCGCTCAGCCGCACCCGGTCGCCCTCCACCTCGGCGACCAGCCCGAGCGGGAGCGTATGGTGATGCCCCTCGTGCGATCCCTCGCCGCTGTCGGCCTTGGTCAGCTTGATCAAATCCCCCTCGACGCGATCGACGGTGCCGAGATGGACGCCGTCGGCGCCGATCACTTCCATATGTTCGCGGATATCACTCGCCTGGGTCATGGCACTTCTCCTCAACGGGGTTCGCGTCCCCAACGCGCAAGCCCCACGAACGATGCGAAAGGACTGACGATGAACCGGTTCCGTTTCACGCTCGCGCTCGCTCCCCTCGCCCTGCTCGCCGCCTGCGCGAAGCAGGTGCCCGCCGCGGTCGACCCCGCCTCGCAGGCCGGCTTCCTGATGGGGCTGTGGCACGGCTTCATCTTCCCCATCGCCTGGTTCCTCAGCCTGGTGATGCCCGATGTCGCCATCTACGCCGTGCCCAATAATGGCGGCTGGTATGACTTCGGCTATTTCCTCGGCATCGTCGTATTCGGGGTCGGCGCGCATCGCGGCCAGAAGGTCGTCTATCGCGACCGCCCGGCGAAGCGCGGCACGGTGATCGATCACGAATGACGCGCTTGCCTGTCCTCGCCGACGGCATCGCCGCGCTCCTTGCCGCGACCGGGCTCGCCCTGCTGGTGCGGCCCGGCGCGATGCGCGCATTGCTGCGCCTTCCCGAGGGTGAGGCGGCCGCCTATGGCCTGCGCATCGGCGGCGCGATGCTCTTCGCGGCCGCGCTGTTCCTCGGCGGCTTCGCGACCGCCTGGTGGCTCGCGCGATGAGCTGGCATCTCACCCTTCCCGGAGCGCTCGTCCTGTTCTTGATGTTCGCGATGCTGCTCGCGGGGCTCCACATGATCGTCCGGCCCGATTTCTATGTCGGCTGCGGCCCGATCCCGGCCCGCAGCGCCGCCAATGTCCGCGCGATGGGCGTGATGTTCGCCCTGCTCGGCGGGGCGGTGACGGCTTTCTTCACCCTCCCGATCCTGCTGTCCTAGCGTGTCAGGCATGAGCGGCCCCGCCCCCCAGCCCAAGCTCGGCTTCCGCGCCGATATCAACGGCCTGCGCGCGATCGCGGTGCTGGCGGTGCTCGCCTTCCATTTCGGCGTGCCCCCGTTCAGGAGCGGCTTCACCGGGGTCGATGTCTTCTTCGTGATCTCGGGCTATCTGATGACCGGGATCATCCTCGGCCGCCTCGGCAGGCACAATTTCTCGGTCCCCGGCTTCTATCTCGACCGCGCGCGGCGCATCGTCCCCGCGCTGCTGGTGCTGGTGACGGCGGTGCTCGCGCTCGGCTGGTTCATCCTGCTCCCCGACGAATATATCATCCTGTCGAAGCATGCCGGCAGCGCGGTCACCTTCGCCTCGAACCTGCTCTTCTGGAAGGAATCGGGCTATTTCGATCCCGGCGTCGACCAGAAATGGCTGCTCCACAGCTGGTCGCTCTCGGTCGAGTGGCAATTCTATCTGCTCTACCCGCTGCTCCTGCTCGCCATCGCGAAACTCGCCCCCGCGGCGTGGCTCCGCCCGATCCTCGCCCTCGCCGCGCTGGCCTCGTTCGGCGTGATGGTCGCGCTCAGCCTCACCACGCCCGACGCGGGCTTCTACCTCTTGCCGCCGCGCGCCTGGGAGATGCTCGCCGGCGGCCTCGTCTTCACCCTGCCGCCGCTCGCCGGCCCCGCCCGGCGAATCGCCCAGCTCGCCGGCCTCGCGATGATCCTCGCCTCGGCGCTCGCCTTCGCCCCCTCGGACTGGCCCAATGCCTGGACCCTCCTCCCCGTGCTCGGCACCGCCCTGGTGATCCTCGCGGGCGCCACCGACTCGCGCATCACTGGCAACGCGGTGATGGCCCGGATCGGGCTCGACTCCTATTCGATCTATCTCTGGCACTGGCCGCTCGTCGTCCTGCTCCACCGCAGCGGCCATTTCGGCGACTGGCGCTGGACTCTCGCCGCGCTCGCCGCCTCCTTCCTGCTCGGCCACCTCTCCTGGCGCTTCGTCGAGCGCATCGCCCGGCCCGCCACCGCCAAGCCGCACATCCACACGAGCCCGATCGCGAGCACGCTGCGCGCACATGCCGGTTTCGTGCTCCCCGTCCTCGCGCTGGCGGTCGTCAGCGCCGGGATCTGGAAGGCGCGCGGCGTTCCCCAGCGCTTCTCCCCCGAGGTCCAGGCCGCCGCCGCCGATGCTACCCCCGCGCCGCTTCCCGGCGCCGCGCGCTGCTATGCCGATATCGGCGGCATGCCCGACGACGATTGCACCTTCGGCACCGCGGGCGCCCCGGTGACCGCGATCGTGCTGGGCGACAGCCAGGCCGACGCCGCGCTTCCCGGAATCGTCGCGGCGCTCCCTGCGGGCACGGCGGTGCGCTTCAGCGCCTATTCGGCCTGCCCGCCGGTGCTCGGCGCCCGCCCCACCGCCACCGCGAGCCGCTGCGGCGCCTTTCTCGACCGCACCCTCGCCCCGCTCGCCGCCCCGCGCGCGACGCCGCTGATCCTGATCGGCCGCTGGACCTATTATGCCGAGGCCGACGCGCTGCGCTTCCCCGGCGGGACACCCTATCGCGACGCGCTCTACCGCTCGATGTGCAGGCTCGCCCAGGCCGGCCCCACCTATGCCATGCTCCCGCTCCCCGAATTCCCCTGGTGGGTCTCGCGCGAGCTCGCGCACCGGCTGATCGCGGACCCGCACGCCCCCGACATCGCCTATCCCGTCGCCGAGTATCGCACGCGCAACGCCGCCCAGATCGAGGTGCTGCGCCGCGCCGGGCGCGATTGCGGGCTGGTCCTGCTCGATCCCGAGCCGGTCCTCTGCCCCGAGGACCAATGCATGGGCTCGCGTGACCGCCGCGCGCTGTTCCGCGACGAGCAGCATGTCAGCGGCTTCGGCGCCCGCACGCTCGCGCCGCTCTTCGCCCCGGTCTTCATGACCGTCACCGACCAGTCATCCACAGCAAACTCGTCCGCGGGGCCGCGCAAATGATCGCCTTCGCGCCCCTAAATCCCTATATCAGTTCCGGTCAGGAGTAAGTCGATGCCTCTTCTCGAAGCCCGCAAGCAGTACAAGCCGTTCGAATATCCCTGGGCCTATGATTTCTGGAAGCGCCAGCAGCAGATCCACTGGATGCCCGAAGAGGTGCCGCTGGGCGAGGATTGCCGCGACTGGGCGCAGAAGCTCGACAGCGTCGAGCGCAACCTGCTGACCCAGATCTTCCGCTTCTTCACCCAGGCCGATGTCGAGGTGCAGGATTGCTACCACGACAAATATGCCCGGGTGTTCAAGCCGACCGAGATCAAGATGATGCTCGCCGCCTTCTCGAACATGGAGACGGTGCACATCGCGGCATACAGCCACCTGCTCGACACGATCGGCATGCCCGAAAGCGAATATGGCATGTTCCTCGAATATGCCGAGATGAAGGACAAGCACGACTATCTGCACCGCTTCACCGTCGACACCGACGAGGACATCGCCAAGACGCTGGCGATGTTCGGCGGCTTCACCGAGGGGCTTCAGCTCTTCGCGAGCTTCGCGATGCTGATGAACTTCCCGCGCTTCAACAAGATGAAGGGCATGGGCCAGATCGTCAGCTGGTCGGTCCGCGACGAGAGCCTCCACTGCGAGGGCATCACCCGCCTGTTCCACGCCTTCGTCAAGGAACGCGACTGCATGACCAAGGCGGTCCGCGACGACATTCTCGACGTCTGCCAGACCACCGTCCGCCTCGAGGACGCGTTCATCGATCTCGCCTTCGAACAGGGCCCGGTCCCCGGCATGACGCCCAAGGAGATCAAGAAGTATATCCGCTACATCGCCGACTGGCGCCTCGGCCAGCTCGGCTTCAAGCCGATCTACATGATCGAGGAACACCCCCTCCCGTGGCTCGCGCCGCTGCTCAACGGGGTGGAACACGCCAACTTCTTCGAACAGCGCGCGACCGAATATTCGAAGGGCGCGACGCGGGGGAACTGGAACGAGGTGTGGGATTCGTTCGACAAGCGCCAAAAGGCCAAAGCGGAGAAGCCGGCGAACGAGGATGGCGCGGGCGATGGGGCGGATATGTTTAGTAAGGCAGGAATTGCGGCGGAATAATTGGAGAGGGCGACCCAATGAAGCAGGAAGATCTTGATTATAAGAATGTTCTTGCTCTTGCATCAAAGCACATAGCCAAAGGTCGCCCGGAGTCCGCCGCTTTCCTCAATTGGTTCCTTGAGGAAATCTACAATTTAGACGACGTTGATGCGGACGATAGCATATGTGACGGAAATTATGATCAAGGCATCGATGCCATATACGTCAATGAAATTGACCAAGAGATCGTTTTCTTTCAATCCAAACTGACACAAAATCCTGGAAAAACCTTGGGCGATGTAGCCCTCAAAGAATTTGCAGGCTCGTTGGGTCAGTTCGATTCCGCTGAGAAAGCGGCAGCAATTTTGGCCAATACCAAGAATACGGAACTCAAGAAGTTACTGGATCGCTCTAAGGTTGTTGAGAATCTGAGTGCTGGCTACAAGACAAAGGGCATATTCGTAACGAACGCTCTGCGGGATGAAAATGCCGTTGCCTTTATCGGGAATCACCCTTCAATCGCTCTCTATGACAGGCAGCGAATAGCAGAGGATTTTATCGATATAACGGCACCGGAAGGGGTTGCCGGAAGCTTCGCCCTTTCTGTTTTTGATGGCTTGATGTTGATCTACGAAGCTGGCGCGGACGCCACCATGTACCAGTTCATCGCCCCCGCATCAGATCTGGTTGCGCTATCCGGAATTAGCGACCACACATTATTTGCGCAAAATGTTCGCCTCCCGCTGGGGAATACTAGTGTTAACCGCGGAATTCGGCAAAGCTTGCAAGATAAAGATAGCCATGCGCAATTTCCGTTATTTCATAACGGCATTACCTTACTTTGCGCCAATGCCAGTATCAGCGATGACGGCGAAACTCTAACGATAACCAATTATGTTGTTGTCAATGGAGCGCAAACTGTAACCACGCTATACAAGGATCGAGATAAGATTTCGATAAACCTTCGCTTGCCGATACGAGTAATAGAACTCAAGAAGCCAGAATTAGCCAAAACTATTACGCAAATTAGTAATAATCAAAACTCCATCAAGTCTCGCGATCTTAAGGAAAACCATCAGATACAGAGCCGCATCAAGAGCGACTTTGAAAAAAGATATAAAGATGAATTTGATTACATTATAAAAAGAGGCGAATCATCGACTGCAAAAGTAGCGATAAGCAATGAAGAGGCGGGCGCCCTTCTGCTTGCCTTTGATTTGCAACGACCTTGGTCTTGCCACCAACTCTATAGACTATTTGAGGATGATTACGGCGATGTTTTTGGCCGACCGGAGGTCAACGCCGATAGAATCCTATTTGTCTGGACTCTATCTCAGATAGTCGTGTCGAAATTGCCGATGATAAAGAATCTGGCACTCGGCCGCTATCGGCTTACGCGCTTCTTTCTCCTCTATGTTCTATCACGTCTGATGCAGAGCGATGGTGTCGGCGCGGAGATCTTTCAAAACCCAAGTAAGGCGATGCCGGCCGCAGGGTGGGGCGATCGATTGGGCGTGGCCCTCGATCCGATCCTTTCCTCCATCATAATTGACTTAAATTACGAGGTTGAGAGAGCGGGCGATAGTTTTGATTACAAATCCGAACTTAAGTCACCAAATCGCGTTCGGGATCGCGCTGACGAGTTGCTCAAATCGTATGAGAAGGAAGTCGCTAAGGACAAACTCTCGGACTTTGGTACCAGGTGGCTTCAGGCTGGAGAGGCTCAGTAATCGACTCTTGGATTGCGGTGATAGCTTAAAGGATTACGGGATTACGGTGGGATTACGGTGACAGCTTACTAAATCCACCAACTCACCCCCAAACCCCCACCATCACCAAATCCCCCTCCCCAACCCCCGCCGCTTTCCGCACCGCCGCCTTCACCGGCAGCACATAGCCCGTCTTTCCGCCGCCTTGCGGAAACGCCGAGGTCTCGAACGCCACCCCCTCCACGCTCGCCCGCACGCGCACCGATCCGAACCCGCGCGCCCCGCCCAGCGCCCGCCGTTCGAACCCCAGCGCCCGGATCGCGTCCGCCGCTTCCCCAACAATCGTCACGAAGAACCACGCGCCCTTGGCCGGCGGTTCCGCCTGCCAGCGCCACAGCTCGGCTTCGAATTCGAAGCTCGGATCCCCGTCAAAGCCCGTCATGCCGCCCCTCCTGCCACGTCCCCGCCCGCCCGCCAAACCGTCACCCAATAGCCACACGCCCCGCCTATTCCCCGCCAAGTCCCTATTGCACTGCAACAAAACCCGGCCTCATGCGCTCACTCCCCTGCCGATGCCGCCACCGCCCGTCCGGGCGCGGCGCACCCACCGGCCAGTAACGCTTCATCCAAGGTCATTCAGCACCATGCGCAAGTTCATCGCCGCCGCGGCCATCGCCGCGGCCATCCCGACTGCGGCTTTCGCTCAGGACGCGGACACCACCGCGACCGCCACCGTCACCGCGCCCGACGGCACCCCCGCCTTCGGCATCGAGCCCTATTTCGGCGTCATGGGCGGCTATGAGCGCTTCGACAACGAAGCCAGCAAGGCCGGCCTGCCCACCGCCGCCGGCCGCGATCTCGACGGCGGCATCGTCCAGGGCGTGATCGGCGTCAACATTCCCCTCGGCCCCGTCTTCATCGGCGCCGAAGCCAATGGCGCCAAGGGCTTCCGCGGCGACATCGGCTGGGAATATGGCGCCGCGGGCCGCTTCGGCTTCCGCGCCGGCGACAGCGGGCTGATCTATGGCAAGGTCGGCTATCAATGGGTCAAGCTCGACGGCGTCGGCAACCCCAAGCGCCACTATCACGACATGACCTATGGCATCGGCCTCGAGGTCGGACCCAAGGATATCGGGCTGGGCGGGATCACCGGCAATAGCGGCATCCGTCTGCGGCTCGAGGTCAACACCTTCGGCGATTTCCACAGCGCCCGCCCGATGGCCGGCGTGATCGCCCACTTCTGATCCAGGTCACCTGATCCGGAATTGGGCGGCGGGGAGATACGGACAGCATCCTCTCCCCGTCGCCCATACCGGCCCCCCGCTCAGCGCCAATAATCGCGCCGCAAGGCCCCGTCATACCGCCCGCTCGCCAGGCAGCACGCCTTGAAACCGGCGTCCAGAGCCGCACGGGCAAGGATCGTTGCGGCCAAGTTTTTCGAGCAACTCGATCTCGCCGCCGCGCACGCTGCGCATCCCGCGCTTGACGTGTGTCTCGGACGGGAAGCCCTTACGCCGCTTCGAGCTCCGCTCGAAACCGGGGCTGGTCGTCTTGCTGGTCATGACGGGTCATGGCGCCCTCCTCTTCTTCGGGAGCGGCGCCTCTAGTCGCCGCTGCGCGGCCTTGCAATGTTGGATTTCGCCTGCTGGAATCGGCAGGCCGGACGACCCGGCCGCTCTTTCGAATCGTCGATTCCGCGCCTTGCCCCCCGGCAATGATCGTCAGCTCCGCCCGCTCCAGGTGCGTTTTGGGTTCACTTTCCCCTAACTTTCCGTTTCGCACTATGGGCGCGCATACCACGCGAAACATGCGCGGCAGTGTGAAGTCAGTGTCAGCTTCCGCGCCGCTCAGCCCCCGTGATCGCACCCCTCGCCCTGGCAGATCAGCCGGTCATAGCCCGAATCGGGGCAGATCGCGTGCGCCTTGAGCACGCTCGGCAGCAGCGCCTCGAGCCCGAGCCCGCGCCGTCCGAGCAGGCTCGGCAGGATCCGCCGGCGCGATCCCGCCCAGCGCTGGTGCGGATGGCCCTTCGCGTGCGCATGCGCCACCGGCGCCACCCGCAGCCCCACCGCATGATAGTCCATCGCCGCCAGCTTGGGCGCCAGCGTCCGCGCGACCCCGCGCACCCAGTCGGGGGTGTCGCGCCCCGGCGGCAGATGCGGCACCAGGTCGCTCGTCAGCTCGTAGCGCAGGCACGCGATCCGCTCGGCGGCATAGGCGCGCGCGAATTCGGCATTGCCCGCGCGCGCCGCCGCGATCGTCGCGACGCTGACGGGCATGTCCATCCACGCCCCCACCCGCGCCGCGCGCCACGCGAAGAGATTGGCGAGCGCCCCGCCCTTGGAATGGCCCGTCACGAACAGATGCCGCCTGGATTTGCGGTCGAGCAGGGTCTGGTCGAGCATCGCCTGCACCGCGTGCCGCACCCCCAGTTCGCCCTCGCCGTCCACCCACAGCCGCCGCATGCTCTCGGCAAAGCCCAGATGCACGCCCCCGGCAAAGCCCGGCTCCTGCACGCACAGCGAATTGGCGTCGTTCAGCCAGTCGAGCAGCACCGTCCAGCCGTCATCCTCATAGGCCCCGAAAAAGGGCGGGAGCGATCCGCGGAACGCGACGACGACCCCCTCGGGCACGCGCCCCACCAGCGCCAGGTCGATCGGCCGGTGCGCCATTTCGCGCCGCACCACCATCGGCGGCTCGAGCCAGCCGACGCTGCGCCCGTGCATCTCCATTTTGGGCTGATAGGCCTGCGAGGAAGCATAGAGCAGGCGGCGTTTCATGCAGTTGGGCATCGTGCAAGTCCCTGGAAAGCGAGTCGTGTTGCCGGGACTTTCGATCACCTCTCATTAACCATCTCAATCCGGGGCATTCACCTTGCGGAAATGCCCCCATGGGGAATCCCGGAGGGCCCGCGTTGACATGTTGGTAAGCTCTGGCGACACCCCGGGCATGAAGCGCGCGCGCCTGCTCCTCCCCGCCCTCGCCCTGCTTAGCGGCTGCGATGTGGCGGGCGATCCCTATGCGCCGCGCGCAGGGCTGTGGGAGATCAAGGGCAGCTTCGTCACGCTCGAAGGCCCCGGCGTCACCCCGCAGCGCATCGCCGAGCTGCGCAGGCGCATGCCTCCCCCCACCGTCTCGCGCGAATGTTTTGACGGCCATGCCTCCCGGGTCGGCGACGTCAAGGAAGGCGGGCGGTGCAAGGTCACCCGCGTCTCCGATGCCGGCGCGGTCGCCGACAATGAATGGCAGTGCGCGGGGCGCGGCAATGAGGGCCTGATCACCTCGGCCATCCACGGCTCGCGCGGCCCCGAGCGCTACGATTATCGCATCGCCACCTCCTCGATCCGCCGCGGCGACAAGGCCGCCACGGTGGTGGTGACGCGCGAACAGGGCCGCCGCCTCGGCGACTGCCCGGCCAAATCTTGACTTGTTGGGGTTCACCCGGCACCTCCGCGCCCGCACATTTTGAGTTGAGCCGTATGAAGGAAATTGCCGCAAGCTGACCGACGGCCCGAGCTGATGCTCGGTTCCGCCGTCGCGCACGCGCTGGCCCGGGATCGCCCGGCGCCGAGCGTCCACGCACGTCAGCGAAAGGCAATTCCCTTGAACATCTCGAAACACGAACAGCGCGTGCTCCACGCGCTGGCACAAGGCGGCCGCATCGCGCACCGCCGCGACGACACCGGCCGCATCGTCGAGGCCGATTGCTTCACCCGCGACGGCTATGTCCTCACCGACTGCACCGTCGCCCTGTTCCACAAGCTCAAGCGCCGCGGGCTGATCGCGAGCATGGGCGGCCAGCCCTATCGCATCTCACGGCTCGGGCTGGCGGCGGTACGCGCCCAATTGGACAATCGATGATTGCAGGGGGCGGCTCGCGCGCGTCCTCAGTTATTCACACCGCCCGGCGGGTTAGTTCAGCACCAGGGCTCGCGGTGCCCCGTCCAGCGCCGCGCCAGTCCCTCGCGGACGAGCACGTCACCCAGCGACATGTTCCCCCGCATCACGATCCGCAGCTTGCGCCCATAACGGTCGGTATCGCGGTCGGCGGTCATCAGCCGCACCGGCCCGGCATTGAGCAACGCCTGCAACCGCAGCGTCGCCGCATCCCCCAGCCGCGCCTCCTCGGCGCAGCGCGAGGGGTGCGTCTCGGGGGCGTCGATATCGGCGATGCGGATCTTGGTCCCATCCATCCAGAAGGTGTCGCCATCGACGACGCAGTCGGTGCCGCCGCCGACATGGCACAGCCCGAAGCTCCGGCTGATCTCGGGGCCCGCCGTCGCACTCGGAAAGCCAACGCTGGCGACCGCCGCGGCCAACCCGGCGAACATGCCGCCCAGCGCCGCGATCCGCACCTCGCCTATCCCGAACCGCATTGCGCGCCTCCTTCAGAGGCGGCGAGTCTATGGAAGCAGGGTAAGCAAAGCGTTCCCGGTCCGCTCCACCCTGGAGCGAACCGGGCCCAGATTCACCGGTTTCGGAGGATTATCGGGTCAGGGCTTCTTGTAGCTGTCGTGGCAACCCTGGCAGGTCGTGCGCGTCTCGGCCCAGGCCGCTGCGAAGCCATCCTTGTCGCCGGCCTTCGCCGCATCGGCCATCTTGGTCGCCGCCGCCTGATATGCCGCCGCCTTGGCCGCGAAGCCGGGCGCGTCGCTCCATACCGCCGGCAGCGCGCCGCTCGGCGGCACGTCGCTGCCTTCGGGGAACATGCCCGGGACCGCCGCCGCCCAGCCCGCGATCGATCGCGCCGCGAACGCCTGGGTCTTCACATCGTCGCCGCGGTCGATCGCGCCCTTGATGCCGCCCATGATCGCGCCCGACATGCGCATCCCGGCCTGGCGTCCCTTGACGATCCCGGCCGGGTCCGCCGCCGGATGCGCGCCGTTCGCCGATGCCGCGACGCTCGCCAGCAACAGGCCCGAAGCCGCCAGCGCGATGGTTCCGACTCGCATGTCATGTCTCCCCGAGAGTTTCCAGGGCCAAGGCTAGTGCGTCCCGCCCGGAAGCGCCAGCACCAGCGGCCAGGCGAGCGCGGCGATCAGGAGCGCGAGCAGCAGGATGCGCAGCTGCGTCCAGCGAAACCCCCAGCGCTGCGCCGGGCTGCGCCGCGCGCGCAGCGGCACGCCATCGCCCGGGCTGCCCAGCCATGCGCGTGCCGGACGATAGCCCCGCCCCGATTGCGCATAAGTCTGGTGCCGTACCCGCCGCATGATCTCCCTCGCCGGACGAGGCTATGCCGCGTTCGTCACCAAATCCTTGACGCTGCGCCCAGTCGAAATGAGCCTCGAAAATAGCTCCGTTTCGGAGTCACTTGCCGCCGAAACGGAGATTTTCCGGGTTAGGCTCGCGCGCATGATGAAACTGGTCCGGCCACCCGTAGAGCATGCCTGCATCCATTGTGGCTCGATCGCCGTAACACGTGACGCCTGGGCCGAATGGCATGTCGGTGATCAAGTCTGGGCGCTCGCCGAGACCTTCGATTTCGCCTTCTGCCACGAATGCCATCGCGAGACCAAATTGGTGGAACGGCCCGCCTAGGAGCGACCCCGGGTGGAGGCCGGGTGAGGGGTTACGATCCTGCTCGAACACAGCGTAACCCCTCACCAAACCAAGTCGCGCGGCCGACAAGCGGGGAGCCCGGCCGCCCCAACGGGAGAGGGGCTGCCACCCCAGCAGCCCCTCTCCTCGCGGGTGTCGAATGGGGGGCGGAGGTGTGTCAATCTTGTTCCTCCCCCGCTCGCAGAGCGGGGGAGGTGGCAGCGCGAAGCGCTGACGGAGGGGGCTCACCACCAACCCCATGCGCGACGATAGGTGTGAAGCCCCTCCGTCAGCTTCGCTGCCACCTCCCCCGCAGGTGCCCTGCGAGGGAGGAACAGAAGTTCGAATGGCGATCCGCCCTAGCCCCCGATCCCCAGCTGCCACAGCACGAAGGCCATCTCCTCGGCGGCCTCCTTCAGGCTTTCCCACCGGCCCGATTTGCCGCCATGCCCCGCGCCCATATTGGTCTTGAGCAGCAGCACGTTGTCGTCGGTCTTCATCGCGCGCAGCTTCGCCCCCCATTTGGCGGGCTCCCAATAGGTCACGCGCGGATCGTTGAGCCCGCCCGAGATGAACAAGGGCGGATAGGCCTGGCGGGTCACATTGTCATAGGGTGAGTAGCCGCGGATCAGCGCGAACGCCGCGGCGTCCTCGATCGGGTTGCCCCATTCGGGCCATTCGCCCGGGGTCAGCGGCAGGCTGTCGTCGAGCATCGTGTTGAGCACGTCGACGAACGGCACGTCCGCCACCACCGCGCCCCACAATTCGGGATCGGAATTGACCACCGCCCCCATCAGCTCGCCGCCCGCCGAGCGCCCCGCAATCGCGATCCCGCCTTCATGAGTGAAGCCCTTCGCGATCAGCCCGCGCGCGACATCGACGAAATCGTTGAAGGTGTTGGCGCGCTTCTCGAGCTTGCCGTCGAGATACCATTGCTGGCCGAGATCATCGCCGCCCCGGATATGCGCGATCGCGAAGGCCATGCCGCGGTCGAGGAACGACATGCGGCTGGTCGAGAAGCCCGGCGGGATCGCGATGCCATAGGCGCCATAGGCATAGAGATAGAGCTTGCCGCTGCCGTCGCGCGGAAAGTCCTTGGGATAGACGATCGACACGGGCACCGGCGTCCCGTCACGCGCTTCGATCTTCAGCCGCTCGGTGCGGTACTTGCCCGCGTCATAGCCGCTCGGGATCGTCTGGACCTTGAGCGTCTCGAGCTCGCCCGTCGCCAGGTCGTAATCATAAACCGTCCCCGGCGTGACCATCGACTCGTATCCGAGCCGCAGCTTGGTCACCGCATATTCGGGATTGTCGCCCAGCCCCGCTGCATAGCTCGGCTCGGGAAACACGATCCGCACCGGCGCGATCGCGGGGTCGTAACGGTGCAGTTCGATCTGATCGAGCCCGTCCTCGCGCCCCTCGACGATCAGCCAGTCGGCGAAGCAGGTGATCCCCGTCATGTAGAAATGCCTGGACGGCGCGATCCGCTCGACCCACGCGCACGGGTTCGAAACCGGCGCAGTCACCAGCCGGAAATTGGGATCGGTGTCGTTGGTGTGGATGAAGAGCGTGCCATCATGCTCCTCGACATCATATTCGCGCCCCGTCTTGCGCGGGCTCACGCACAGCAAGGGCGCGGCGGGATTGTCGGCGGGGAGCAGATGGACTTCGCTCGTCACATGATCGCCCGTCGAGACGATCAGAAACTTGCGCGACTGGGTCTCCGAAACGCCGACCCGGAATCCCTCATCGGCCTCGAAATAGATCTCGACGTCCCGCTCGACCGGCTCGCCCAATTTGTGCCAGCGGACCCGGTCCGTGCGCCAATTGTCGTTGACCAGCGCATAGAGGAACCCCTTCGAGTCGGCGGTCCACACCAGCTCCGAAAGCACGCCGGGGATCAGATCGGGTAACAGCTCGCCGCTCTCCAGGTCCTTGACCCGGACCTCGAACCGCTCCGAGCCGTTATCGTCCACCGCATAGGCCAGCCAGCGCCCGTCATCGCTCGCGCTGAACGCGCCCAGGTTGAAATATTCCTTGCCCTCGGCCAGCTCGGGTTCGCTCAGGATCAATTGATCCTCGCCGCCCGAAGCGGGCTTGCGCCACCAGCGGCGATACTGGCCGCCCATCTCGAAATCGGTCCAATAGACCCAGTCGCCGTCGCGCTGCGGGACGGTCGATTCGTCCTCCTTGATCCGCCCGCGCATCTCCGCGAACAGCGTGTCGGCCAGCGGCTTGTGCGACCCCATCACCGCTTCGTAATAGGCGTTCTCAGCCTCCAGATACGCCAGCACATCCTTGTCGGTGACGTTCGGATAGCCCGGGTCCTTCAGCCACGCCCAGGGATCGTCGATCGTCACGCCGTGGCGCGTGAAGCTGTGCGGGCGGGTGTCGGCGACAGGGGGTGTGGGAGCATCGGTCATGCCCCGCCCTTACCCCAGTGCGCGGCCATGTCGAGGCCCGGCGCAGTCGCCCGCCCGCGCAAATGACCAAGGGAAAGCCTCGATATACCGATCCTTTACGCTTCCGATAGTAACCGGGCCGAACGGTACGAGTTTCGCTGAGGCAGGGTTCGGGACTTACTCCACGCCGTGAGAACCAAATGGGGTAACGTCATGCGCTTCATCTATATTGTCGATGACGATCGAATTTCTCGGCGCTTCATCCAGCAGGCGGTAAGCGGCGACACCGGCACAGTGGTGCGGATGTTCGAGAACGGCCTCGATTTCCTTCGCGAAGCCGATGACCTCGACCCCGGCGTGCTGCTGCTCGATCTCAACATGCCGCAGATGGATGGCGTCGAGGTTCTCGAAAAGCTGGATGCGCGCGGCGACTCCAAGTTCATGACCGTGCTCGTCACCGGCAGCGCGTCGGTTCAGGCCGCGGTGCTCGCGATGAAGTACGGCGCCGCCGACGTGATCGAGAAGCCGTTCGAGAACGGCACCCTCGGCGATGCGCTCACCGTGGCGTTTGGCCGGCTCGAAGCCTGCAAGGCGACGGCCGCCCTGACGCGCGATGCGCGGCGCAAGATCGAGGCGCTGAGCCCGCGCGAACGCGACGTGCTCTACCATCTGTTCGACGGCTGCGCGAACAAGGTGACCGCCGGGGAACTCGGCATCAGCCCGCGGACGGTCGAAATCTACCGCGCGGGCGCGATGAAGAAGCTGGGGGTGCAGAATCTCGCCCATGCCGTGCGCATCGCCGTCGTCGCAGGATGGGTCCCGGTGCAAACGGACAATTCGCAGGCCGGCGCCTGACCGCTATTTCCTTCCGGTCATGCTGAGCGCCATCGCCTCGGCAACCTTGATCCCGTCGACCGCCGCCGAGAGGATGCCGCCCGCATAGCCCGCGCCTTCTCCGGCAGGAAACAGCCCGGGCGTGTTGAGGCTCTGCAAATCCGCCCCGCGCGTAATCCGGATCGGCGAGCTGGTCCGCGTCTCGACGCCCGTCATCACCGCGTCGGGATGATCATATCCCGGGATGCGCCGCCCGAAGACCGGGAAGGCCTCGCGCATCGCCTCGACCGCGAAGTCCGGCAGTATCTCGGCCAGATCGGTCGGCGTCACCCCCGGCTTGTACGACGGCGTCACCTCGCCCAGCTCGGTCGATGGCCGTTTGGCGAGGAAATCCCCCAGCCTTTGGGCCGGCGCGCGATAGTTCGATCCGCCCGCGACGAACGCCTTCTCTTCCAGCCGCCGCTGCAATTCGATTCCGGCAAGCGGATGCCCCGGATAGTCGGTCTCGGGATCGATCGTCACCACGATCCCCGAATTGGCGTTGCGCTCGGCGCGCGAATATTGGCTCATCCCGTTGGTCGCCACGCGCCCCTCCTCGCTGGTCGCCGCCACCACCTGTCCGCCCGGGCACATGCAGAAGCTGTAGACCGCGCGGCCGTTCGAGGCCTGGTGCGAGATCGAATAATCGGCCGCGCCCAGGATCGGATTGCCCGCATTGGGCCCGAAGCGCGCCGCGTCGATCCATTTCTGCGGATGCTCGACGCGCACCCCGATCGCGAACGGCTTGGGCTCGATGAAGACGCCGCGCTCGTGGAGCATGTGGAAGGTGTCGCGCGCGCTGTGCCCCAGCGCGATCGCGATATGGTCGCTCTCGATCACCTCACCGGTCTGGATGCGCACCCCGGTCACCCGCCGCGCATCGTCGAGCAGCAGGTCCTCGACCCGGTGCTGCCAGCGATACTCCCCACCCAGCGCCTCGATCTGCGCGCGGATGCCCTCGACCATCTTCACCAGCCGGAAGGTGCCGATATGCGGATGCGCCTCGGTAAGGATCTCCTCCGGCGCCCCCGCCGCGACGAATTCGGTCAGCACCTTGCGGTCGAGATGGCGCGGGTCCTTGATCCGGCTGTAGAGCTTGCCGTCGGAGAAGGTCCCCGCCCCGCCCTCGCCGAACTGGACGTTCGATTCGGGATTGAGCACGCTCTTGCGCCACAGCCCCCAGGTATCCTTGGTCCGCTCGCGCACCACCTTGCCGCGATCGAGGATGATCGGCCTGAACCCCATCTGCGCGAGGATGAGCCCGACGAAGAGCCCGCACGGCCCTGCCCCCACCACGATCGGGCGCTTGCCGCTCCAGCCTTCCGCCCTGGCGACGAACGTGTAGGCGATATCCGGCGCAGGCCGCACATGCGCATCGCCTTCGAACCGCGCCAGCACCGCAGCTTCGTCCGCCAGCGTCACATCGACCGAATAGATCAGCAGGATATGCGCCTTCTTGCGCGCATCCCATCCGCGCCGCGCCACCGCGAAACTGCTCAGCTCGCCCCGCCCGATCCCCAGCCGCGCGCAGATCGCGGCGGGCAGGGCGTCGGCATCGTGATTCAGCGGCAGCTTGAGGTCGGACAGGCGGATCATCGCCGCGCCTTTAGCCCCGCGCGGCGCCATGCGCAAAACGGGCGCCCGCTCGCACGGACGCCCGCAGCCTGCCGGGGGGCAGGACGGTCAGTGCTGCGTGGCGATGCCGATCTGCTTGAGATTGTTCTGGGTCCGCATGCGCGGCGGGGCGGGCTCGCGCCCGCTGGTGGCGCCATCGCCATTGACGTCGCCCACGGCAACCCGAACCCCGCCGCTCGGCCGCCGCGTCTCCGAATGCCGACGCCCCACCGCGACCCGGCTCCCCGCCTCGCGCGCGGAGGCCGAACCCTGCCCGCCCGCGGCGCGGCCATCCTGCGCGGCGGCGGGGGTGGCGATCAGAGCGAGCGCGGCAAGGCCGGCGGCGGCGGTCATCTGCTTCATCATGACGGTAATCCTCGATCCTGGGTGCGCCCTTGCGGCGCGGTGGAGGCGCTCTATGCGGAGGTCTCGCCCACGGGGAGATGCATCGGCCAACCGCGGCATGCGCACCGCCATGCAACCGTTGCATGGGCTCAGGAGAGCATCACCGTGGTGCATTTGCGTCGCTCGACCTGCCCCGGATCGCTGCGATGCGCGAGCACCGCGAAAATGTCCCCCGCCTTGATCTCGGGCGCCTTGTCGGCGCTGGTGTCGCCGCGGACGATGGCGCGATGCAGACGGTGGTCGGCGGGCGAGACATAGCGCACGGTGATCGCGGTGCGGCGATCCGCGCCGGGCAGCGCGCCGCTGCAATCGACATAATGGAACCGACCGTCGCGTCCCTCGCCGCAGAGCTGCGCGACGTCGGTGACCCGCGTCTGCGTCTCGACGAAGCGCGTGGCGAGGACGAGCTCATGCTCGCCGATCACCATCATGCCGCAACCCGTCACGCCGAGCGCGACGATCAACTTGAAGCGATGATAGCTGCCGAACATCGAAGGCCCCGCGATTGCCGTTGGGGGAGCTAGCCCGAAACCGCCTTCGCTTTCGTAAACGGCTCAGGCCGGCCGCCCCTCGATCCCGAGCAGCAGCGCCTTGGCCTCGAGCCCGCCCGCAAAGCCGGTGAGCGCCCCGTTGGTGCCGATCACCCGGTGGCACGGCGCGATGATCGAGATGGGATTCCTGCCGTTCGCCGCTCCCACCGCGCGGAACGCCGTCGGGCGGCCCACTGCGCGCGCGATCTCGGCATAGGAGCGCGTCTCGCCGAACGGGATCCTCAGCAGCGCCTCCCACACCGATTTCTGGAACTCGGTCCCCCGGAAATCGAGCGGCACATCGAACGCCGTCCGCTTGCCGTCGAAATACTCGCCGATCTGGCGCGCCGCCTCGGCGAGCACGGGATGATCGTCATCCTCGGCCATCGCCCCCAACTTCACCCGGTCGGGCGAGTCTTTCTCCCAGATGATCGCGGCGAGCCCCTTGTCCGAGGCCACCAGCTTGAGTTCGCCCACCGGCGAGTTCATCGTCTTGTATGCATAGGTCATGTCGGACTCCTCTAGCATCGCTGCCATCGGGATAGGATGTCCCGATCGTCCCCGCTCCCCGCTGCTTGCGCTCAAAGCTGTTCCTTCGGTGCCTTCCGGGGCTATATCCCGCCCATCCAGTCCGCCGGCGAGTCCGGCGCCGATCGATCACCCGAGGCAGATTCCCATGTCCAGCTACGCAGACCGCCTTTCCGCCCTTCGCGAACAGCTCAAGCGCGACCGCCTCGATGGCTTCGTCGTGCCGCTCACCGATGAGCATATGTCCGAGTATGTCGGCGAATATGCCCAGCGTCTCGCCTGGCTGACCGGGTTCCAGGGTTCGGCGGGCACCGCGGTGGTGCTGCCCCAGGAAGCCGCGATCTTCACTGACGGGCGCTACACGCTCCAGGTCCGCCAGCAGGTCTCGGCCGATGACTGGCAATATGTCGGCGTACCCCAAACCAGCGTCGAGGGCTGGCTCGGCGAGCATGCCCCCGATGGCGGGCGGATCGGCTACGATCCCTGGCTCCACACGCGCACCTGGGTCGATGCCGCGCGCAAAGCCCTTGCGGAACGCGGCGCCGAGCTGGTCGCGGTCGATACCAATCCGATCGACAAGGTCTGGCCCGACAAGCCCTCGCCTTCGGACGCCACGCTTACTATCCAGTCGGACAAGGATGCGGGCAAATCCTCCGCCGCCAAGCGCGCCGAGATCGCCGACTGGCTCCACGAGCGCAAGGCCGACGCGGTCGTCCTCTCCGCGCTCGATTCGATCGCCTGGGCGTTCAACGTGCGCGGCGGCGATGTCAGCCACACCCCGGTCGCGCTCGCCTATGCGATCGTCAATTCGGACGGTACCGCCGACCTGTTCGTCGCGCCCGAGAAGATGACCGACGCGGTCGCCCAGCATCTCGGCAACGCGATCCGCGTGCACGACCGCACCGCCTTCGCCCCCGCGCTCGCCGCCTTCAAGGGCAAGCGCGTCGCCGCCGATCCCGAGCGCGCGGTCGCGGCGATCTTCGATTCGCTCGACGCGGGCGGGGCGAAAATCCTCTCGCTGCGCGACCCGGTCGTCCTTGCCAAGGCGCTCAAAAACCCCGCCGAGATCGCCGGCCACAAGGCCGCGCAAGCGCGCGACGGCGCCGCACTCAGCCGCTTCCTGCGCTGGTGCGAAATCGAGCTGCCCAAAGGCGGCCAGACCGAGATGAGCGCCGCCGACCGCCTCCGCCGGTTCCGCGAGGATACCGGCGTGCTCAAGGACCTGAGCTTCGACACCATCTCCGCCACCGGCCCCAATGGCGCGATCCCGCACTATAAGGTCACCGACGAGAGCAGCCTGCCGATCGAGCGCGGTCAGCTCTACCTCGTCGATTCGGGCGGCCAATATGCCGACGGCACCACCGATGTGACGCGCGTCGTCCCCGTCGGGCCGCCGACCGCGGAGATGAAGGACCGTTTCACCCGCGTCCTCCAGGGCCATATCGCCATCGCCACCGCGATCTTCCCCGATCGCACGCTGGGCGCCCAGCTCGACAGCTTCGCGCGGCGCCCGCTCTGGGATGCCGGCCTCGATTTCGCCCATGGCACCGGGCACGGCGTCGGCTCGTACCTCTCGGTGCATGAAGGGCCCCAGCGCATCGCCTCGCCCCTCTATCCCGGCGGCGCCTCGCTCGAACCCTTACGCGCCGGCATGTTCCTCTCGAACGAGCCGGGCTATTACAAGGGCGGCGATTTCGGCATCCGCATCGAGAATCTGGTGCTGGTGATCGAGAAGCCGGTGCCGGGCGCCGAGGCGACCATGCTCGGCTTCGAAACCCTCACCTTCGCCCCTATCGAGCGCGACCTGATCGAGCCATCGATGCTGACGGCGGGCGAGCGCGACTGGCTCAACGCCTATCACGCCAATGTCCTGCGGATCATCGGCCCTCAGCTCGAGGGCGAGGACCGCTCATGGCTCGAGGGCAAGTGCGCGCCGGTCTGATCCTCACCGTCGCGTTGCTCGCGCGCCTGCGCCTTGCGTTTGCGCAGGTTCGCGCGCAGCGCTTCGGCCAATCGGGCCTTCTTGTCGGCATCGCTCATGGCCCCGGCGATAAACCGGGTGCCATCGGGTTGACAATCCAGCCGCGCTCGTCTCTTAGGCGCGCTCCGTCCGGGCCTTGCAGTCCCGGGGCCGGAATGCTGCCGTAGCTCAGTGGTAGAGCGCATCCTTGGTAAGGCTGAGGTCGTGAGTTCAATCCTCACCGGCAGCACCATTTTCTACTTATAAATCAATATCTTATAAATACCCTTCGGGGGCTGGCGAGGCCGTTCCGCGAGATCGGACACGCATAGGACACAAGCGGATGAAAACCGCAGGTGCCCATGGCGTGGGTTCGGCAGCGTTTCGCCGTATCATTCGGGCGTTTCGAGGCGGTTCCGGGGTGGTTTGAAGCGCCTCTCGACTCGGGTAGGTTCGCCCCGATTCTGGCAGCGGATGAACGGCCATGTTGACGATCGCGGTCACGGCACTTCTGACGATAGCGGCGCCGGGGAAAGTCGCGCCGGACGAACCCGCAAATGCAGCTGGCTATATCAAGCGCGACGGGCTCGAGGCGGGAGTACGCAACTTCGCGTCCGACAAGTTGCAGCATCGCCGTTACTTCGAAGGCGGCTCCGCCGACGCCTGCACCAAGCCGATTCTCACCGAGCCGGGATACGAGGGCATTCCAGTCACCGATTGCACTTATGTCGACTCAGGCCTTCAGGGGTGGGTTCGTCTCGCTTCGGTCCCAGCCGACCTGATGTCCGACTGGATCCTGAATGCGGCCAAGCTTTGCAAGAAGCCCAACGCATGTGCGGCGAAGCTCGCGGACGATCTGTGGGAGTCGAACAACTATTCCTTTCCGATCGCCGGCATCATCGTCGAACGGGGGAACTCGGTGGGCGGCGGTTCGGGCGGGGCCACGAACCTGATGTTCATACACGGAGTGACTGTGGAACGCCCGGCGATCCTGCCGGAACATGCGGTGCTCGATATAGAATTGCAGAAGCGATGCGCGCTTGCATTGCTCGCTTATTCCAACGGAGTCGTGCCCGCGCCGGTCTCCGGCGACCCAAACAACAGCTGCGCCAAGATCGCCGTCGTTCGCCAGGTATCGCGGCCCGCCGCGGTGCGGCAGGACATCTACATCAGCTATGGCGACCCGAAGCTGACGAAAGAGCAGCGGGCCAGCGCCAGCGGCCCGACCTGTCCGGCGGAGTCTCGCAAGCTGAACTGGCTCGCCATTTCGCGGTCGGGCTTTATCGAGGGCTGGAAGAGTCGACATCATCCGCTGATAGATACCGCCGCTCGCGCCATCGACGCGGGAATGGATGGGCTAGGCTGGATCGACTGCGCCAAGCAGTAACGGATCGCCACGCCCGCAGGATTTTCGGCAGGTTCAGAAGGACCGAATATCCATGCGAAACGCTCGCGATGCCGGTACTGCCTCGAATATCTCGACATCCGGATTGAGACTGCGCGCCAACGCCACCAGGTCCAGGCGATTCGCGGGCGGCATCCGGCACCCAAGGATCACTCCATCGAGTTCCTCTTCCCCGAAGCGCAGGTCCTCGAACGCCGCTTCGGGATCGCGGCACAGACCGAAATTGATCCGCCACTCCTGCTCGTACGACCAGGCGCTGGCCTTGGTGAAAATCTGCTTCCGGGTCGTCGCAGGGGTATCGATGTTTGCGCCCAGGATCATGTCCGCGAACCCAGCCGTATCGAGGAACCGGGGCATTTCCTCCGAATAGGTCACGGGCCTCGCGGTCTGGAACGCATTGTTCTCACCAGCCGTCGAGAACCGCAGCACTGCGCCGGAATGCTGCTCTGCATAATGCGACCACATCAGCATGTTGCCGGGGGACACGGTCAGGCAGAGGATCTTGGTCTTCTCGGTCCATTGCCGGCTCTCGCGGTGCATATCGGCGAGCGACTGGTCGAGGCTGGCAAGCGTACCATCTAGTGTGCGGTCCAGGTCGGCCTCAAGGTCCGCGTCCTCGCGCTTCGTCCTCGCATAATGCCCGCCATCGAGCAGGACGCGAAACCGCTCCTTGACGAGGCGGCGCAGCTCGGAGGCGTCGATATCCATATGGAGATCGAAGCCCATGTCGAACGGGTCGTTGAGCAGCGAGGCAGTCGTCCAGCGCAGTCTACCGTTGGTGAGGACGATCCTCGCGGTGCCGAACGACGAATATTTATAGAAATGGGGAGGACAGGCAGCTGGAGTCATTGCGCTGGCTACCACGCCGTAAGCCCGGCCGTTACCCCGACTGGCGTTGCCCGAACTATCCCTTCGCAAGCTACCTCACCGCCAATCTTCAAGTCGGAGCATCCATCAAACCGTCTACAATCTGTCGGCATTCACCGTTTCGCCGAGCGGCAAGGTAAATATGGCAGTAATGTGAGGCTAATGATTGGATCGATACCGATACTAACTGTCGGCTATCCGGCGAGATTTGACATACGCCGATGCTTTTGGTGAAAACCAATCCAATGCCGCTCAGGCGACTTCCTTGAGAAGTTGTTCGCCCACGAGCCCGATTGAGCCGGATTGCGAGATGGCGGGTTGAGGACCCCATTTCGCAGTCGGCCGGGGTGGGTATGTCGAGGTTCGCGATTGCCGAGGCTTTCGTAGAAAATGCGCGGTCGGCCGCGAACGCCGATGTGCTTCGTGCCGCTTTGCTGGATTGCTGCGAGACGATGGGCGTGCGCTATTTCGCCCTGAGCCATCATGTCGACTTTCGCCAGGCAAACGGTCCCGCGGTCCGTGTCCACAACTATCCTCCATCCTGGCAGGAGTGGTTCGACGCGAACGGTCTTGGAAAATGCGATCCCATTCACCGGGCCTCGCATCGTGCGACCGTGGGATTTGCCTGGTCCGAGGTGCCGGACATGATCAAGATGACCCCGGAAGATCGATTTGTCCTCGATCAGGCGTACCGGATCGGCATAGGCGACGGCTTCACCATTCCGGCGAGCGTGCCCGGTGAAACGCTCGGCTCCTGTTCGTTTGCGGTAGGCGCCGGCGAGGCATTTCCGGCCGAATTCCACTTCGTCTGCCAGCTGGTCGGCGGCTTCGCATTCGAGGCGGCGCGTCGTTTGTCGGGTGCGCGCGACTTCGGGATCGCCAACACGCCTATTCTGACCGACCGGCAGCGGGACTGCGTCCTGTGGGCGGCACGGGGCAAGACCGACTGGGAGATCTCCGTGATCCTCGGCGTAGGACATGAGACAGTCATCCAGCATCTGAAGCACGCACGTGAGCGCTACGGCGTGCAGAAGCGTGCCCTGCTCGCGGTCCGAGCGCTCTTCGATGGACTGATCAGCTTCTCCGACATTTTGAAGCGCTGACGCTATCCCCATTTCTTGGAATATCCCCGTTCGGCGCTGAACGGGATGCTGAGCCTCGCTTGAATTTCGAGGGCTCACCACATGGTTTTTCTCACCGACACGATGATCGACAGCGGCAGCGACACCGCGATCCGGGCGATGTTCGCCGCCCGCAAGAGCGTCTTCGTCGACCTCCTCAAATGGGACCTGCCGGTCCTCGACGGGCGCTATGAGCTCGATCAGTTCGACGACAGCTTCGCCCGTTACCTGATCATCACCGATCGCGACCAGCAGCATCTCGGGTCGGCCCGGCTGCTGCCCACCGCGCGGCCCCATCTCCTTGATACCGTCTTCCCCGCGCTGTGCGACGCGGAGCCTCCGCGAGGCGAAAGGATCTGGGAAATCACCCGCTTTTGTCTCGACCGCCGGCTGCGTGCCGCCGAACGATTTTCGATCCGCAACCAGCTCGTGACGGCGTTGGTCGAGCACGCTCTGGCCAACGGAGTCGAGCGCTACACCGGTGTCGCCGAGATGGCCTGGCTGCAGCAGATCCTCTGCTTCGGCTGGCAATGCCGGGCGCTGGGCGAGCCTATCCGCTGCGGCCGCAGCCTGCTCGGCGCGCTCGAAATCACCATCACTGCGGACACGCCGGACGAGCTTGCCGCGGGACGCATCTGGTCGCCGATCGCCAACCGAAATCTCGCGGCGTTCGACGCCGTGAATGCCTGAGGAAACGTCATGCGCGCTATTTCAGCAGCCGATCCTGCTCGCTCCGATGTCGAGCAGCTCCGCACCCATGGTTGGTGCGTCATCCCCAACCTGTTGCCTGCCCACGCGATCCAGGCGCTCGCCGCCGATCTCGATCCACTCTACGCCGCGACGCCGTTCTGCCAGGGCGACTTCTACGGTGGTCGCACCAAGCGGTTCGGGAGCCTGCTGAAGCGATCGGCGCATTCCGCCGCGCTGGCGCTGCAACCACGCATTCTCGCGGCGACAGAAGCGGTCCTCAGCCCCTGGTGCGACACGATCCAGCTCAACCTCATGCAGGCGATCGAGCTTCATCCCGGCGCCCCTGCGCAATTCCCGCACCGCGACCAGGACATGTGGGCGGGCGTGAAGGGCGAGGTCGAATATCTGGTCAACGTGATGTGGCCGCTTACCCGCTTCACCGTCCAGAATGGCGGCACCATCATCTATCCCGGCAGTCATGGCGCCGAAGCGCTTCGTGAAGAGATGCCTGGGCAGTCCATTATCGCCGAATATGGGCCGGGCGACGCGTTTCTGTTCCTCGGCTCGACGCTCCACGGAGCCGGGGCGAACCGGAGCCCGGACGTCCGCCGCGCGGTGGTGGTCAGCTACTGCCTGGGCTGGCTCAAGCCCTATGAAAATCAGTGGCTGGCTTACCCGCCGCACATCGCGAGAGGCTTCTCGCCCGAGCTTGCAGCCCTGGTGGGCTATCGGCAGCACCGGCCGAACCTCGGCAATTATGAAGGCGTGTGCCCCTCGCTCCTCCTCACGGGCGATCTTCCGGACCATGTCGGGGCCGTGGATGCGCTTCGGCCCGATCAGGCCGAGGCGGTCGCTGCGCACCGCGCCGACCAGGAGATTGCCGCATGAGCCCGCTCCAGGCGATGGAGCGAAGCTATGCGACGCTGAAGCAAGTGCTCCGGGAGGGCCGGTATGCGCCGGGCGCCCGCCTTGAGGCGAACCGCATCGCGGAGGAGCTCGGCGTCAGCATGACGCCGGTGCGCGACGTTCTTCATCGCCTGGTCGGTGAAAGCCTGGTCGAGGCGCGCGCCGGGGAAGGTTTCCATGTGCCACGATACAGCGAAGCTGCCCTGCGCGATCTCTACGAGTGGCATTCCGCCCTTGTCCTGATGGCAGTCCGCACCGCTCGCAATCCGCTCGTGACGGATGCGTTGGACAGCGAGACGATTGCGGCGAGGACCGCGCAGCTATTCGAGCGCATCGGCGAGATGGCGCCCAATCGCGAGATTCGGGCGGCGATTTCGAGCGTTGGGGATCGCCTGCATCCGTTCCGCATGATCGAGTCGGAAGTTCTTGAACCGTTGATCGGCGAATTGGACGAGTTTGCCTTGGTAAACGCCGGGCTCCCGCAAGCAATAAGGCGCTATCATCTTCGCCGAATGAAGGCGGTCACAGAGCTAATTCGGCGCCGGGAAACGGCTTGATCGGGCCTATGATTATAATCGGATTATAAACTTCTTATAACCGCCGGCATGTCGAATCTTCTCCGGGTCGCATCTCGCGACAGGAGAATGATCATGGACCGTGAACCCAACGAAACCATCGACCTGATCGATCTCGGCGTCGCCAGCGTCGAGACCCAGGGCGCCCAGCAGGGCAAGTTCGACGTCGTCGGACTCATCCCGCAGACCGGTCTGTCGGACGACGACTGATCCGCGCGCGCACCGGCCCGGCCTCGCCGGGCTGGTGCCGTTCGTCGACCGGCTGGCGTTGGAGACCCGTCATGAGCGAAGATACGCGCAAGCTGATCGATCTGGGCGCCGCTACGACCCAGACCAAAGGCGGCTGCGTTGGCTTGCGGGTAATCATCGGGCGGATCCTTCCGTTCGACCTCTCGGACAATTGACCGCGAGATTCCGGCGCGCGTCCCCGCCGCCGGGATCGTCCACATTCTAAAACGGGAGCCGCGATGTTCTGGCAGATCCTGCCGCATGCCACCGCCTGCGTCGCCGCGCATCGCCTTTTCTTGCTCGACGCCCGACAGGATCGCTATTTTCAGGTCCCCCCCGCTCCTGCCGAACAGATGTGCGGGTGGCTCGAGCGCAATCACGCCTGCGCGCCGCCAGCGCCCGTCCTGGCAACACTGGTCCGTTCCAAGATCTTCCGTCCCGGCGACAGGGAGCCGACCAATGCCCTCAAGGAGCGGGTCGCCGTTCCCGACGGCATTGCGACCTTCGAACGCCGCCAGGTCGCTCAGCCGAGGTCCTTCAGAATCGCCCGTACCGTTGCGGGAACCTGGCTGAGACTGCGAACGCTCTCGCTCAACAGCATCCTTTCCGGGTTGAGAACGAGAGGGCCGCTGCCGGTGCGCGGCCATCTGGACGCCACGCTGGCCGAAGCGGGCGCGTTCGAGCGCGGCCGCGGCGCCGTGCCGATCGCGCGCAACTGCCTTCTCGACTCGCTCGCATTGGACGGCTGGCTCGCGAGGCGGGGCCTCGGATCGCAACTGGTGTTCGGTATAACGCCCGAGCCATTCTCGGCGCATTGCTGGCTCCAGACACCGGAAGCGATCCTCAACGACAGCTTCGATCATGTGTCGAGCTTCACGCCGATCCTGGCGATATGAACCGATCGACCTATCTCGTCTGCATCACTCCCCGCGATGCGGCGACATCCGAGCGGCTACGCGCCTTCCTCGGCAGGCTGCAACCGTCGCTCACCACCCTCGTCGATGCTCCCGGGGTCATCATCCTCGGCGACGCGAACGCCGCGAGCCTGACCCTTCCGGGTGGCCGCGGCCTGATCTGGGGACATCTCTTCGAACAGGTGACTTTCGCGCGGGTGACAGATGGGGTCAGGCCCGCGCTCCTCCAGCCTGCGGACGAACTGCTGCGCAGCCATTGGGGAGGCTATGTCGCGATCCGCTCCTTCGGAGACGCGGTGGAGGTGCTTCGCGATCCCTCGGGCGCGGTCGCCTGCTATCATGCCGAGATCGACGGCGCCCATGTCGTGACATCGCGGCCGGATCTGCTGCTTGAGCACGGGTTGCTTCTCCCGGCGATCGACTGGACGATCGTCGCCCAGTCGCTCTGCTACCGCGACCTGCGGCCGGCGCGGACCGCGCTGCGCGGGATCGATGAGGTGCTTCCCGGCATGATGCTGGAACTGCGCGCCGGTCGTGCCCAAAGCCGCTGCGCATGGTCCCCCTGGACGTTCGCCGAACCGGGACCGCAGTCGAGCGACCCGGCAACCGCTGCGGCCACGCTTCGAGCGTGCGCCATGGGTTCGATCGGCGCGTGGGTGGACTGCTTCGAGGCGCCGATCATCGAAATTTCGGGCGGCCTGGATTCCTCGCTCGTCACCGCCGGCGCCGCCGCGGTCTCCACCGCTGCCTCGTGCATCACGTTCGGGCCTGCCGAGGGCGATCCAGATGAGCGGCCATGGGCAAGGGCCGTCGCTGCGAGGACGGGGCTTCCCCTCCAGGAGCTGACACCCGACGCGTCGATCGTCGATATCGCACGAACCGATTCCGCCGACTTGCCGAGACCCTGCGCACGCGCATTGTCACAAGCCTTCGATGCGCCCCTCCAGGCGCTTGGCCGTTTGCAGGGCGCCGACGCATTTCTGGGCGGCGGTGGCGGGGACAGCATCTTCTGCCTGCTCCACTCTGCGCTGCCGGTCGTCGACCGCTGGCTAGAGGCGCCGCCGCACATCGCACCCGGCAAGCGACGCCATGTCTGGTCAATCATCGCGATCCAGAATCACCTCGAGGGCTATGGCCGCGAGGCGATTGCGCCCCTCGTCGCGCCGCTCATGTCGCAGCCGATCCTGGAGACCTGCCTAACGATCCCGACCTGGCTTTGGTGTTCGGGCGGGAACAACCGGGCGGTCGCACGCGAAGCCTTCCGCGATCTGCTGCCGGCGGCAGTCATCGATCGGCGAACCAAAGTGGCATTCAACGGCCTCGTCCACCGCGTCATCCGGGCCAGTCTGCCCACCCTTCGCGAAATCCTGCTCGGCGGCGTCCTGGCTCGGCAGGGCCTGATCGACACGCAGACCCTCGAAGCCCATCTCAAGACCGTCACTACAAATGACGAGAAGCTCCCCGAACTGATGGCGCTGGTCGAGGTGGAAGCCTGGTCACGGCACTGGGAAAGCCTGTCCTATACATCGCCTTCCTTTCCGGGGAGATCCTGCTCATATTCGGCGACGTCGGCCCAGGCGGCGACCGCGCCGGTGAAGATGTTGAGCAACCGCGTCGCCGGCGGCGGATGCGAGATGCCGGGGTCCCGCAGGCGTTCGCGGCGCAGCTCGAACAGGAGCGAGCTGATCGCGCTGGCCAGCAGCATCGCGTGGAAGCGGCCCTCGCGGCTGGCAAGGTCGGGCGCGAAGGCCAGACGGTCCTCCATCGCGTCGGCGCGCGCGGCCTGGTAGCGCTGGACCCAGCGGTTGGCGGCCATGTCCCCCGACATGCCGTGGAGGAAGAGCATCTGCGTCGCCAGCGCGTCGGCCTGAAGCTCGAGGCAATAACTGTCCTCGCGCGCCGCATCGTCGCTCGAGCTTTCCAGGAACAGCGCCTCGTCAAGACGGGCCGCGCCACCGTGCCGGCCTTCGCGGAGCCAGGCGACGTGCCCCAACAGCGCGTGTGCCTGCTCGTGGAGCGCGATCCATTCCAACGCGAGCGCCAGCAACAGGTCGGCCTGCGCGAGCCTCAGGCCGTCAAGCGGCATTCTGCTGGTGAGCGCGGCCGCGATCTCCACGCCGGGAAGCACGGTGACTTCCGAATAGTCGATATAGCGATTGCGGCCGGGCAGACCGCATTCCGCGATCAGATGTCCTTCGGGCCGATCGTCGCGGGTTGGGCGCGCGGTAAAGAAGCCCAGGACACACAGCATGTTGAGAAGCGCGTCGTCGAGCGCCAGGCAAAGGCCCTCGCTCAACTTGATGCGAAGCGCGCCATCGGGCCATTCGATCCGCGCATCGACCTTGCGGCTCGGGTCGAGCTCGACCGCGCGAAGCAGTTCGATGTTCCAGCCCTGCTGGAAGCCGCGACCTTCCTCGACGATCTCTTCGATCAACTCCAGGTATTCGGTCCGCAATTGTTCGAGCAGCGCAGCGCCGCCCTCGATGCCGTCGAAATTGAGCTGCCGGATTCCCTCGGCTCGAGGCTGCGCGAAGGGCGCGATCGCCGTGTGCAACGCCTCCAGGCTTTCGCAACCGGCACGGAGCAGAGCGCTCTTGCGGAAAGTGAGAGCAGGCTTGGACGTCACGGTCGCCATGGTGGACCCAGGACGGGCTGACGCAAGCCCCGATGCGCCAAAGCGCTTAAGCTGGGGCGCCGAGCTCCGCCAGCCATTGCGGTTGTTGAAGGCTGCCGCCGGTCACTTCGCTTGTGAGCCAGGCATTGAACTCGAGGAACCGCGCCTCTTCCTCACGGTACCGGTCGAGGTCCATCAGGACGGTGCTTTCCCCGAACCAGCGCCCCTCGGGCATCCCGACGGCCTCGGCAATGATGCCCGCCGCTTCCCATGCCTCTTCCTCGTAGAAGATGCGCTTCTCGTCATCCCAGCCGAAATGGAAGGCGTAGGATCGCGCCATGGTGCTGACGGCATGGACCGCGCGGTGGACGGGGGCCGGATGCGAGCCGCGATATTGCTCTTCGACCGATTTGTGATCGAGGTCGAAAGCCAGAAACAGCGTCGCGATCGATACCAGCCACTGTAATCCTTGCGCCTCGGACTTTTCGATCGACCAATTCTCCTTCCTGGCCTGGTCGATATCGGCCAGCAGGATCATGTCGAGTGCGTCGGTGTCCGCATCGAACTCGATCATCCGCAGCAGGCATTGGTCCGGCCCGTCTGTCCCTGTGCTCGCCAATTCATCGATCCCGTCCAGGCCGAGCTTCTCGTGCACAAGGTCGAGATGACCGCGCGCATGATGCGCGAGCTCATGGCAAAGCAGGAACAGCAGAGAGCGCTGGAAGAGATCCCACAGGGCGAGCCGCCGCTCTTCGGGCCAAAAGCCTTCGGGCACCGAAGCGAGCTGCTCGCCCCTGAGCAGGACGAGCGACGGGGAGGCCGACAGCGTGAGCGGCGGCGTATCGAACGCGCCGTCGAGAAACTCCTGTTTGGACAGTCCGATCTGGAAGGCCGCCCAAAGTCGCCACAGCAAGCCGATATAGATCGCGATACCGCGACGGTCCTCGCGTTCGATCGCCAGCGCATTTGCCGCGTTATTGCTGACATAGAAGACGGTCAGCCGCTCGAAGCGATCGGCATAGTAGCTCTGGCTGTGAAGCTCGCGCGTCTCGACGATGAGATCACGGACCACCGAGCAGGCCAGTTGCTCGAAGCGCGGCAGGCTATCGGGATCGACCAGCCCTCCCGAACGCAGCACCAGGCCGTCGCCCTGCCAGATGCCCCAATCGCCTTCGGGTCGTGCGGACTTCACAAGTGAGCCGGGATCAGTCGTCAATTGCGAGGACGATCAGGTCGATGAGACCGCCGGGGCGGTCCGCGCAGGCGTGCTCGAGGTGGATCGAATAGCCGTCCCCCTCATTTGCCCGGACGCGGCGCACGAGATTCTGGAAGGAGGTGAGGTCGGCATCGCGGTCGCTGGTCGGGCTGAGCGACGCGCCGCCCTCGGTCCGCTTGAAGATGAAGTTTCCGCCGCCCTCCTGGAGGTCATCGATAAATGCCAATGCCGATTCCTTTCGGTCCCGGTTTCGAGCGGCTGGAGGTTGGAGTCCATAGCCGGGCGGCCCAAAGGAAGGGGATATCACACCGCAGGATGCTTCGTCGCTTCCGTCGCAAGCGGCTCAGCGTCGCTCGACACTGAAGCCGATCTCAACCGCGCCAGAACAGATGGTAGCGGAACGCCTGCTCCGCGCCCCAGGGCGTGTGGTGCACCTCGTCGCGGGTGTCGATCAGCCGGAACTCATAATCGAGAAGCGCGGCCAGGCTCTCGGCATCGTGCTGGACGATCTCGAGCCCGCTGCACTTGAGCGGCCCGCCCGGCGCGAAGCCCGCGATGATCGCCCAGCCGCCCGGCTTCAGCGCGGCGCGGAGCGTGTCGAAATAGGCCTCCTGATCGGGGCGTGCGGTCAGGAAATGGAGGACGGCGCGGTCGTGCCAGAGATCGACAGGCGCGGCCGCGCGCCAGCGCGTGACGTCGGACGCGATCCATTGAACGCGATCGGCTTCGCTCCCCAGCCGCCTACGGGCGTGCTCCAGCGCCGCTTCGGAAATGTCGAGGACCGCGAGCGACGAATGGCCCGACGCCAGCAGGTGGTCGACCAGCGTCGAAGCGCCGCCGCCGACATCGAGGATTGCGGCCTCGCTGGGCAGGCCCGTCGCCTCGATCAGTGTGAGCGACACGTCCGGCCGCTCCTGGAACCAGCTCACATCGCCCGGTGCCTTGGTGCCGTAGACGGATTGCCAATGGGTGTGCCGCTCGTCTCCGATCGCCTCGGTCATGCTCGCTCCCTCACTGGATATTCTGGGTATTGCCGTGCGCGCATACAAGCTACCGCCCATCACGATTCGCCCGCCGGTCTCATCGGTGAAAAGGGCGTGCCCGGCTTGCGCGCGGCGCGCGAGCGCTCCGCGACCTCGGCGACGCGCGCCTGATAGTCGGGGTGCTCGGTGGCCATCCAGCGGTCCCACCAGCTGAAATAGAGCCCATAGTTCGTGCGCCCACTCTGGTGGTGGAGGTCGTGGTGCGTGGTGGTGTTGAGCCAGCCCCATAGCCGCGAGCGGCGCCCGGAAACGGGCGAGAATTCGACGCCGGCGTGGCCGATCACGTTGCGCGCGATCTGCCAGGTCATGAAGATGTAGAGCGCGGTGTCGTGCATCGGCACGATCGCGGCCCAGATCGGCACGAACGCGACCATGACGATCGCCTCGGGCGCATCGAAGGCATAGGCGGTCCAGGGCGTCGGCGTGCGCGACTTGTGGTGCGTCCAGTGAAAGGCGCGGAACAGCCGCGGATGGTGCATCGCGCGGTGCGTCCAGTAGAAATAGGCGTCGTGCGCGGCGATCATCAGCGCAAGCGTCACCGCGAAATAGACCGGACCCTGGACCGAGAAGTCCTTGTAGACCCTGAGCCAGCCGGAACGGACGGCGAGGTACATGCTGAAGCCGGTCAACGTGAAGATAAGCACGGTGCGCGCGGACGCGAGCACCTCGCGGCGATAATCGCTCGCGGTCGCGGACCGGCTCTGGATCTTGCGAGCCCGGAACCAGCTCCGCCAGAAGATCCAGGTTGCAAGGCTCACCAGCCCGGCGGTGACGACGTACCGCCCGCCTTCGAGCATCAGGACATGGGGCAGCACGGTGGTGAGCCCGTGCAGCACGGTGTCGAGCGAGATCATGGGCGCACTCCTGCGTTTTCGAGTTCTGGAAGCCTCTGCCGGGCGGCCGTGATCAGGATCGGGCCGGCGTGCTGCGCGGCGGAAGCATCACTCGGCAGATCGACCGCGAAGCCGGCGACTTCGAGCGCGGTGACGATCTCTTCGAGCGTGGAGAAGTTGTAGACGTCGATGGGGAACGCCTGCACCGCGGCAGCATTGGCGTTGGTGCGGAGCACCAGGACGAGGCGCCCGCCGGGCTTCAGGACGCGCGCGATCTCGCGCAGGGCAGCGCCAAGATCGGTCCAGAAATAGACGACATGGATGCACATCGCCTTGTCGAACGTCGCGTCCGGAAACGGCAGCGACTCGGCGCCCGCGATCACGACGCCGACGCGCCGCGCCCGCACGAGCTTGCGGTTCCGCTTCACGGCGATCTCCGCCATGAGCGCCGATGGGTCCGCGCCCGTAACGCGGCCCTTCGGCGCTAGCGCCGCCAGCATGGCCAGGCCGCGTCCATGGCCGCAGCCGACGTCGAGGATATGGTCGCGCGGCTCGACCTCCAGCGCTTCGATGGCGCGCTGGTTCACATCCCATGTCTCGCGCGCCATGATCGAGGCGATCAGCCACCCCAGCAGCCCTTTCGCATTGCGCGCCTGCTCGGCGATGAAACGCGGTCTGCGCATCGTCAGTGTTCCCACCGAGTGGGAACGTCGAAGATGGGCCGGGCGGCGACGGTATGAATGCGGGTCAAGCGGTGCTCCCTGCGCCGAAATGGCGCGATGGGAGCCGCATTGCAGATGACGGCGGGGTTGGCTCGCCGTTGTCGAAATCAGGCTAGCCGAAATCGAAACGCGGCTCGCCGAATCCGAAAAGAGCGCGCCGGATCAGGTTGTTAGGCGATAGCACTAGCACCCAGCGAACGCGTGCGAAACTCGCTGGGCGTCTGACCAGTCTCCGTCCGAAAGGCGCGGTTGAAGGGGCCGAGCGACGAGAAACCGGCATCGAGCGCGATCGTCGAGATCGGCACTTCGCGCTGCGCGGGGTCGGCGAGCGCTTCCTTGGCTTCCGCAAGCCGCCACTGATTGAGAAAGGTGTTGAAGTTTCGGTGGCCGAGCCGCTGGTTGATCAGGCGACGCAGGCGATATTCGGGCATCCGCAGTCTTGCAGCCAGCGCCGCGACCGTCAGTCCGGGTTCCCGCGAGAGGCGCTCCTCGCGCATCAATCGCTCCAGCATCGCCGCCGCACGTGCATCCTCTGCCGCCAGCTCGGCCGGCGGTTCAGATGCGTCCTCCGTCGGTGCTTCCTCGGTCGGTCCGAACAGCGCCGCATCGGCGCGCAGGAACGCCAGCACCCCGGCCATGCTCATCGCAAAAAGCAGCGTGGCCGCGATCGGCGAAAACGCCTCCGCCGATCGCCCGAGGATTTCGCCGGACTCGACGACCGTGACGGCAAACGCATAGGTGGCACCCGCTGCGAGCACCGGACCGCGCAGTCGCCGGCGTGGCTCGACCAGATCGCTTTTCCAGCCCGCCGCAACGATGAACAGGACGTGCGCCATCAATATCGCGCCGATGAGATTGTGGGCGAGCCAGAGGCCCTTCGCGAAATTGCCGGTTGTGATCGTCGTGCCGACACTCAGAGCCAACAACGCTGCAATCGGTACCAGGCGTCGGAACTCGAAGCGCGCGCGGTCCTCGAACAGCTCGATCGCAAACGCCCAGAACAATCCCGCGCCGACGACCGAGAGCGACCAGATCGGTACCCATGCCACGCCCAGGGCCGGACGGATTTCCGGCAATTGCGTCCACGTATGCGCGGCGGCCGCGAGGCAGAACAAGATGCCGGCAACCCGCGCACGTGCGAAACCGCCGCGCCCGATCGCGATCGCCAGGCCGAGAAAGCCGCCCACGGCAGCCCCCCGCAGCAAGAGTTCGAGAATCGGCGCGTTCGACATCGGCCGGGACTAGCACAATCGCTCCAGACGTTGTCGTGCGATCAGGCGAAGCCTCCCTGAGGTAGGCGTTGAAGGCGCTAACCCAGCCCAATGCCGCGCTGCACTCCCGCCTGCGATTGAAGGGATCCTCGCGCGCCGCTGGCATAGGTTCATCGCGAATTGTTGCTCCACCGTTTTTCGGCTAGGCGTCCACTCCAATGCCGCGCGCACTTCACTTCCTGCTTCTCCTGGGAGCCCTGATCGGCCTGTTCGGCGCCGAATCGGCCTATGCGCTGGGTCCACGGATGGCGGTCGCGCCGGCCGCGGTTTCCGGGATGGACGCCGATTGCATGGAGATGATGCGCAAGGCACCACCGTCCGCGCCAACGCCGTGCAAGGGCATGACGCTTGACTGCATCGCGGCGATGGGGTGTGTCGTGCCGGTTCTCGTCCAGGACCAGGCCGCGGCGGTCGCGGAGCCCGGCATGGCCATGCGGCAGGTCTTTTGGCCTGCCACCTCGGTGCTCGCAGGCAGCGACCCCCCACCCGAGCAACATCCACCGACACAGCTGGGCTGATCCGCCTCGGCGGCAGGTTGGCTGATGCGTGCGCGCGAGCGCATGCCGAGCGCTCTGCCGCCGTCCCGACGATCGGCCCCTAAAGGCGCGGCGATGCCCGCGTATCGAAGCGAACTTCGCTTCGATACGCGCGGACCTTCGCCCAACCGCGGCCTGATCGACCTCCGGTCGGAAGTGTTCCATGCGATTATTATTCCTCGCGCCGCTGCTCGCGGCGCTCCCCAGCGCGGCGTTCGCCGATCCGCTGACCTTCGACGAAGCCCTGACGCTTGCGGTCGGGCAGGCGCCCTCGCTGCGCGCGCGTTCGCTCGATGTCGATGCGAGGCGATCGAGCGTGATACCGGCGGGCCAGCTTCCCGATCCGAAGCTCAGTTTCGGGCTCGACAATTTCCCGGTTTCGGGCCCGCCCGCCTTCACCTTCGGCGGTGACGAAATGACGATGGCGCGGGTCGGCATCAGTCAGGACCTCCCGAACCCAGGCAAGCGTCGGGCGCGTACCGGATTTGCGACTGCCGGGGTCGGCGTCGCCGAAGCGGCACAGATGGCCGAACGTCGGCGCGTTCGGATCGCGGTGGCGCTTGCCTGGATCGATCTGGCCTATGCCGAGCGCAGGCTGGCGCTGATCGATTCGGTGCTGGTCGAGTTGCGCGAACTGGTCTCGGCGGCGACGTCCGCGGTGACGTCCGGAACCGTCCGCCCCGCGCAGGCGCTGGAAACGCGCCAGGCCATCTCCCGTCTCGAAGACCGGCGCAGCGAAATTGCCGCCGAAGTCGCCCGGGCGCGCGCTATCCTGTCGCGCTGGACGGGGGACCCCAACCCACAGATCGAGGGAGCCATTCCCGAGTTCGCCATCGATCCTGCGGCGCTCCGCGCCGCAATCGACCAGAACCCCGAGCTCGCGGTGGCAATGGCCCGAACCCGCCAAAGTGAAGCGAGCGTCGAGGTGGCGCGCGCGGACAAGCGTCCGGACTGGGGATTCGACGTCAGCTATCAGCGACGGTACCCGCGCTACGGGGATATGGTTTCCGTAGGCGTCCGGGTCGACCTGCCACTGTTCACGCGGCGGCGCCAGGATCCGATGATCGCGGCGAGCACGGCATCGGCCGGCGCCGCCCGCGCCGATCAGGAGGATCTGCGACGAGCGCTCGTCGCAGATCTCGAGGCCGGGCTCGCGGATCATGCCATGCATCACGAGCAATGGATGCGGGCGCGCGATGAACTTCTGCCGCTCGCACGCCAGCGCGCCGACCTCGAGATCGTGAGCTATTCCGCCGGTCGCGCAACGCTGATCGACGTGATCGCGGCCCAGTCCATGTTTGCCGACGCGGGACTCCTGGCGCTCGATCGCGAGGCGCTGGTCGCACGCGATGGGGCGCGGCTGGTCCTGACCTATGGGAGTGACCAATGACGATCGAACCCTCGCGCCGCGCGCAACTCGGGCTCGCCGCAGCGGCGATCGCGCTTGTGGCCGGCGGCGCCGGCTACGGCATCGCGCATCTCGGCGGGACCGGCGCTCAGTCTTCGCAGACCGAGAGCAACCGCAAGATCCTTTACTGGTACGACCCGATGGTGCCGAGCCAGCGTTTCGACAAGCCCGGCAAATCGCCGTTCATGGATATGCAGCTCGTCCCCAAATACGCCGACGAGGCGTCGGGCGGCGCCGGCGTCCGGATCGATCCCGCGCGGACGCAAAGCCTGGGCGTCCGGACCGTCACGGCTGAGCGCGGCACGCTTGCGAGCGGCCTCACGGCGACCGGCACGATCGATTTCAACCAGCGCGACGTGGCGATCATCCAGGCGCGCGCCTCGGGCTTCGTCCAGCGCGTCTATGGCCGCGCGCCCGGTGACGTGATCGGCGCCGGCGCACCGCTGGCGGACCTGCTCATTCCCGAATGGGCCGGCGCGCAAGCCGAATATCTCGCGGTCAGGCGAACCGGTGACGCTGCGCTGACGCGCGCCGCGCGCCAGCGGCTGGCACTGCTCGGCATGCCGCCCGGCACGATCAGCACGGTGGAGCGCACCGGTCGGCCGTACAACGTCATCACGGTCTCGACACCTACCGGCGGCACGATCAAGACGCTTGGCGTTCGCGCGGGCATGACCGTGTCGGCCGGGCAAACGCTTGCCGAGATCAATGGCCTTGGAACCGTCTGGCTCAACGCGGCGGTCCCCGAGGCGATGGCAGGACAGCTCAAGCCCGGCCAGAGCGCGACCGCCACGCTTGCGGCCTTTCCGGGCGAGCATTTCACCGGGCGGGTCGCGGCGATCCTTCCAGACGTCCAGGCCGAGAGCCGCACCCTGACGGTTCGCATCGAGCTCCCCAACCGCGGCGGACGGTTGCGGCCGGGAATGTTTGCGAGCGTCGACTTTGGCGGCACCAGCCGGTCGGCGCTGCTCGTCCCGTCGGAAGCCGTGATCCGCACCGGCAAGCGAACCCTGGTGATGCTCGTGCTGCCGGGTGGCCGCTACCAGCCTGCCGAAGTCCGGACCGGCGCCGAAGCGGGAGGCCGGACCGAGATCGTCGCCGGATTGTCGGAAGGCGAAAAGATCGCGGCGTCGGGCCAGTTCCTGCTCGATTCCGAGGCGAGCCTCTCGGGCATCCAGGCCCGGCCGATCACGGGCTCCGCCCCGATGCCAAGTGCTTCGTCGAGCCTCTACGAGGGCGTCGGCAGGATCGAGAAGATCGACGCGACCGGCGTCACGCTTGCCCACGGACCCGTACCCGCGCTGCGTTGGCCGGCTATGACGATGCACTTCCGGCTCGGCACGCCCGCGCTGGCCCGAGGGTATAAGGTCGGCGACCGCGTCCGCTTCGCTTTCGACCAGCCTCCCGAGGGTCCGACGCTGCGCCGCCTGGACAGGGAAGCCGGCCAATGATCGGATCGCTCATCCGCTGGTCGGTGGCCAACCGCTTCTTCGTGGTGCTCGGCGCGCTCGCGCTGGTCGCCGCCGGCCTGCTGGCGGTGCGCGCGACCCCGATCGACGCGCTGCCGGATCTGTCCGACACGCAGGTGATCATCCGCACCTCCTATCCGGGTCAGGCGCCGCAGATCGTCGAGAATCAAGTGACCTATCCGCTTGCGACGACGATGCTGTCGGTGCCGGGCGCCAAGACGGTCAGGGCCTATTCCTTCTTCGGCGACAGCTTCGTCTATGTGATCTTCGAGGACGGAACCGACCTCTATTGGGCGCGCAGCCGCGTCCTCGAATATCTCAACCAGGTTCAGGGGCGGCTGCCTGAGGGCGCAAGAAGCGCGATCGGGCCCGACGCGACTGGCGTCGGCTGGATCTATGAATATGCGCTGGTCGATCGCACCGGCGGGCATGACCTGTCGCAGCTGCGTGGGATACAGGATTGGTTCCTGCGCTACGAGCTGAAAGGCCTGCCGGGCGTCGCCGAGGTCGCGAGCATCGGCGGCATGGTCAAGCAATATCAGGTCGTGCTCGATCCCGCCAAGCTGGTCAGCTACGGCGTCACCCACGCCCAGGCGGTCGAGGCGATCCAACGCGCCAACCAGGAGGCCGGCGGCTCGGTGCTCGAAATGGGCGAGGCCGAATATATGGTCCGCGCTTCGGGCTATCTCAAATCGCTCGATGATTTTCGCGCGATCCCGCTGCGTACGGCGGCAGGCGGCGTGCCGGTGACGCTGGGCGATGTCGCCACGATCCAGATCGGGCCCGAGATGCGGCGCGGCATCGCCGACCTCGACGGCGATGGCGAGGTCGCGGGCGGCGTGATCATCCTGCGCTCGGGCGCCGACGCGCGGACCACGATCGCGGCGGTCCAGGCCAAGCTGACCGAGCTCCGCACGAGCCTCCCGCCCGGTGTCGCGATCGTCCCGACCTATGACCGCTCGCAGCTGATCGACAATGCGATCGACAATCTCAGCCACAAGCTGCTCGAGGAGTTCATCGTCGTCGCGATCGTCTGCGCGCTGTTCCTATGGCACGTCCGCTCGGCGCTGGTTGCGATCGTGACCTTGCCGCTTGGTGTGCTCGCGGCATTCATCGTGATGCGGTTTCAGGGCGTCAACGCCAACATCATGTCGCTGGGGGGCATCGCGATCGCGATCGGGGCGATGGTCGATGCCGCGATCGTGATGGTCGAGAATGCCCACAAGGCGATCGAGCGCTGGGAGCACGACCATCCCGGCGACAAGCTCGAAGGCGCCACGCGCTGGAACGTCATCACCGAAGCGGCGATCGAGGTTGGCCCCGCGCTGTTCTTCAGCCTGCTGATCATCACGCTGTCGTTCGTGCCGGTGTTCACGCTCCAGGCACAGGAAGGCCGGCTGTTCGCGCCGCTTGCCTTCACCAAGACCTATACGATGGCGGCCGCCGCGATCCTGTCGGTGACGTTGGTGCCGGTGCTGATGGGCTGGCTGATCCGCGGGCGGATTCCGTCGGAGCAGGCCAATCCGATCAACCGCGCGCTCACCGCCGTCTATCGCCCGGCGATCGACTGGGTGCTCAAGAAGCCCAAGACGACGTTGCTGATCGCGGCTTTGGTGTTCGCGACCACCGCCTGGCCCGCGTCGCGCCTGGGCGGCGAGTTTCTGCCCACGATGAACGAAGGCGACCTGCTTTACATGCCCTCGGCACTGCCGGGGCTCTCGGCGGCCAAGGCGTCTGAGCTGCTCCAGCAGACCGACCGGATGATCAAGACCGTGCCCGAGGTCCAGAGCGTGTTCGGCAAGGCAGGCCGCGCCGAGACCGCGACCGACCCGGCACCGCTGGAGATGTTCGAGACGACGATCCGCTTCAAGCCGCGCGATCAATGGCGGCCGGGCATGACCCCCGAGAAACTGGTCGAGGAACTCGACCGGGTGGTGAAGGTGCCGGGCCTCGCCAATATCTGGGTGCCGCCGATCCGCAACCGGATCGACATGCTCGCGACGGGCATCAAGAGCCCGATCGGGATCAAGGTCTCTGGCGCCGATCTGGGCCAGCTCGACCGCATCGCACACGATATCGAAGGCGTGGCGAAGACAGTGCCAGGGGTCAGTTCGGCGCTCGCCGAGCGGCTGACCGGCGGGCGCTATCTCGATGTCGACATCGATCGTGCCGCCGCCGCGCGCTACGGGCTCAACATCGCCGATGTCCAGGGGATCGTGTCCGGCGCGATCGGCGGCGAGAATGTCGGCCAGACCGTCGAAGGCCTTGCGCGCTATCCGATCAACGTCCGCTACCCCCGCGAGCTTCGCGATAGCATCGACAAGTTGCGGACGCTCCCCGTTCTGACGCCGTCGGGGCAGCAGATTACGCTCGGGACGGTCGCGCGCATTGAAGTCACCGACGGCCCGCCGATGCTCAAGACCGAGAACGGACGCCCGTCGACCTGGGTCTATATCGACGTGCGCGGTCGCGACCTCGCGTCCGTCGTCGGGGATTTGCAGGCGGCGGTGAGCCGGCAGGTGAAGCTCTCGCCCGGTGTCAGCATCGCCTATTCAGGGCAGTTCGAATATCTCCAGCGCGCGGTCGAACGGCTGACGCTGGTGGTGCCCGCGACGCTCGTGATCATCTTCCTGTTGCTGTTTTTGATCTTCCGGCGCCTGGGTGAGGCGGCGCTGATCATGGGGACGCTGCCGTTCGCGCTGACCGGCGGGTTCTGGATCCTCTATCTGCTCGGTTATCACCAGTCGGTCGCGACGGGCGTCGGATTCATCGCGCTCGCCGGGGTCGCCGCCGAGTTCGGCGTGGTGATGCTGATCTACCTGAAGAGCGCGCTGGAGGAGCGCGGGCCGACGCCAGACACCGACGAGGTCGCGACCGCGGTTCGCGAAGGCGCGCTACTCCGGGTCCGGCCCAAGGCAATGACGGTCGCGGTCATCATCGCCGGACTCCTGCCGATCCTGATCGGCACCGGCGCCGGCTCCGAGGTGATGAGCCGCATCGCCGCGCCGATGATCGGCGGCATGCTCACCGCGCCCTTGCTCTCAATGTTCGTGATCCCCGCCGCTTACCTGCTGATGCGGCGGCGGAGAGCGAAACCAGATGTTCAATCCGATCAACCGTGAAGGAGAAGACGACGATGAAACCTCTCTACCTGATTGCCCTGCTCGGCCCCGCCGCGCTGCTCGCCGCGTGCGGTGAGAAAGCCGGGACCAACGTGATCGCTGCCAACACGTCCGCCGAAGCTTCGGGAACGATGACGGGCATGGACAATATGTCCGGCGACATGGGCAACATGGCGATGCCGGCCGCGAAGACCGCCAAGGGCTCCGGCACGGTCACGGCGATCGACACGGCCGCGGGCACCATCACGCTCGACCACGGCCCCATTGCCGAGGCGGGCTGGCCGGCGATGACGATGGCGTTCAAGGCCGCGCCCGCACTGCGCGACAGCGTGAAGGTCGGCGACAAGGTCGCGTTCGAGCTCAAGCTCGAAGGCGGCTCGGGCGAGGTGACGTCGATCGCGAAGCAGTGAACCGGCAGCCGGCCGTCTGTTAGTCCTTCCACCATACGGGCGGCCGGCTCCCCGACTGTTTCGAGTTTTGTCGAAGAATGACGGCGTTTGCGGCGACCTCACCTGACCGGTTCGCTTACCCCCGCAACGCTGTGCCGATGAGTCCTTCGAATGCCGGCCACAGATAGGCGAGTACCATCATTGCCGTCGCAAGGCCCATGATGGCCAGCGTGGACCGGGCCGGGCGTTTGCCTGAGCGCTTCGATTGATAGGCAATCCACAGCCAGCCCGCGGCGACCGCTGCGACAGCGATCGGCGTCAGCCAGCCATAGGCATGCGCGAACCAGGAAATGAGAGCACCGAACGAACCCAGCATCGCCGCAGGGATCGCCAGCGGCAGGACGCAGCAGACACCGCAGGCGAGCGCGGCGACGGACGCAGTAGCGGCAACGGTGCCGACCGTCCGGTTGTCCTGCTTTTGCGGCTCGGCGTTCATGCGCCGCATCCGCCGGTGCAGCCGCAGTCCGTGGCCTGCAAGGTCTTCCCCTGAAAAGGTCCGAACAACGCCTCTGCCGCGTCGCGCGCCGTCTCCGGCGCTGTGATCGCCAGCGTCGCGACGTCCTCGCCCTCGGTGAGTTCGAAGTTCAGGAACGCACAGCATTCCTGCTCCTGCGCGACCATCAGCCGGACATCGGCGAGCGCTGACGGCGCATAGTCGAGTTCAAGACGGAGATCGTTGCGCCGCACGGCCTTCAGGACCCGTGCATTGAGGTCGGCAATCCACGCCATCCTTGTCTTGAAGCTGCCGCCGTCCAGCGTGCACGCGATTGGTGCCATGTCGGTCATTCCACTCATATCCACTCCTGCCAACGGCGTTGCCGACGTGTCGCGATCGTCGCTAGTCAGAGCTATACAAGTTGAAGTAACTTGAGGTTCAAGGGCTATTTTCGAGGACCTCATGGCATCGCACAGGATCGGCGCACTCGCCGAGCGCACCGGCACCAACGCAGCGACCATCCGCTATTATGAGGGCATTGGTCTGCTGCCACGCCCCGATCGCCAGGAGGGCAACCAGCGTCGCTATGGCGACGATGACGTCCGCCGGCTGACCTTCATTCGCCGCTGCCGGGATTTCGGATTTTCGATCGAACAGGTGCGCACGCTGACCTCGCTCGTGGAGGATCGATCGCGATCCTGCCTCGAGGCCAGGGATCTTGCCCATGCGCACCTCGTCGCCGTTCGCACCAAACTGCGCGAACTCAGGGCGCTGGAGAAGAGTATCGCGCAATTCGTTGAAGTCTGCGACGCCGAGTGCGTCGGGGGACCGGGACCGGATTGCGTCATCCTCGACGACCTGTCCGGCAAGCGCCCGATCGCATCCTCATGTTGCGGGACTGCCTGATGCCGACGATCCTTGCCTATATCGGCGCGGCCCTGGCGGAGATCGGAGGATGCTTCGCATTCTGGGCCTGGTTGCGGCTCGGCAAGTCGCCGTGGTGGATCGCACCTGGGGTTGCGTCGCTCACCTTGTTTGCGTGGCTATTGACGCTGGTCGATAGCGCAGCTGCGGGCCGGACATATGCGGCGTACGGCGGCATCTATATCTGCGCTTCACTGGCCTGGCTTTGGGCCGTCGAAGGCTTGAGACCGGACCGTTGGGACCTGACTGGCGCTGCGATCTGCTTGGCCGGTGCCGGAATCATCCTGTTCGCTCCCCGCCCCGCTTAGGATCATCGGTCGAAAGGAAGGAGTGCTTCGACCCGGTCAACGTCCCGGTGAAAGTGCTTCGATGATTCGGCAGTCCGCTATCGTCGAGCCAGCGCAGCTGTCGAGGCGCCTGACCAGTTCGCTGCGCAGCGCCTGCAAGTCGGCAAGCTTGCGGTCGATCTCTACGACATGCGCGGTCGTGATGGCATCGACCTCGCCGCACGGTGCGGCCGGGTCGTCGGCCAGCCGCAGCAGCGTGCGAACCTGATGGAGCGTGAAGCCGAGGTCGCGCGAGCGGCGGATGAACGAGAGGCGGTCGAGATGCGCCTGCTCGTAGATGCGGTAGTTGCTGCTGCTGCGCGCAGGGCGCGGAATCAGTCCCTCGGCCTCGTAGTAGCGGATCGTCTCCACCTTGGTGCTGGTGACGCGTGCGAGATCGCCGATTTTCATCGCTTGACCCTATAGTGGCTTCAGGGTGCATGGGTCCAGTCACGCCGACGACTTGAGGCTTCGTGCATGGCCGATGATTGCTGCTCCAGCAAAGGCGATACGATCGCCGCGCTTGCCGTGAAGGCCGAGCAGCGGCGGGTGCTGGTTATCGTCATGGCCATCAATTTCACGATGTTCGCGATCGAATTCGGCGGAGGGCTGGTCGCCCGATCCTCGGCGCTGATGGCGGACTCGGTCGACATGCTCGGCGACGCGCTCGTTTATGCATTGAGCCTCTATGCACTGCATCGCGGGCCCAGATGGGAGGCAGGCGCGGCGATCGCCAAAGGTGGCCTGATCCTCCTGCTTGGGATCGCAATCGCCGTCGAGATTGCCGACAAGCTGGCGAATGGCGTGCCGCCTTCGAGCTCGTTGATGCTTGCCTTCGGCGGCGCTGCGCTGGCGGCCAACCTCGTCTGCCTGGCGCTGCTTTGGCGCTTCCGCGAGACTAATGTGAACATGCGCAGCACCTTCGAATGCTCGCGCAACGACGTTGCCTCGAACATCGGCGTGCTTCTCGCGGCCGGGCTGGTCGCCGTGACCGGCACCGCCTGGCCGGACATTGTGGTGGGCGGGGCAATCGCGCTTCTGTTCCTGCGCTCGGCGTGGCGCGTTCTGGCCGAGGCGATTCCAGCCTGGCGCGATGCGCGATCGCGACCGGAGGCGTTGCGATGACAAAGCGGACGGCGACCGCTATCCGGGCACCGATGCTTCGCCATGCATGGTTCCTTCTCCTCTGCCTGCTTGCGTCGTCCCTGGTGGCGACGACAAGTGCGCATGCGCAGGAGAGCTACCGCACTGCGGAACTCCCCTGTTGCGCGGCCGCGCATGCCGAAGGCGACGGCGACCAGGTTCCGGCCGACAGCGACCAACCCGTTCCGCACCATCATGGCGCCTGCCATGGGCATAGCCTGAGTACGCCGGTAGCGGCGGCGGCGCTTCCGCGGATGGTGATCGCGGTCGAGAACCCGGATGCGCCGGTCATGTCGCGCCTGGCGAAGCGCATGGTCGGCCCGGCGCTCGAGCCGCCACGCATCTGACGCCGCGCACCAGGCGCTCGCCAATTTCGAAGCTCGGCCGGCGCGGAATCCGTGCTGGCCCCGGGGAACCCGACCATGAAGCTCATTATCGCGGCTCTGCCGCTCCTGTTCGCGCTCGGCGCCTGTAGCGGCGGGAGTCAGCCCGCCGAAAACCATGCCGAGGCCGAAGCCGCGCACGGCGAGGAAGGCATTGTCACGCTCACGCCCCAGCAGATCGCCACCGCGGGGATCGAAATCGTCAGCCCAACGATCGGCGGCAATGGCGGCACGATCGAGCTGCCGGCGCTCCTGGAGAGCGATCCACAGGCGACGCGGATCGTCGCCGCCACCGTGCCCGGCCGTATCGTCGAGCTGCGCCACAATCTCGGCGACAGCGTGCGCGCCGGGGAGACGCTGGCGGTGCTCGAAAGCCGCGAGGCGGCAGGTCTCCAGGCCGAGGTTCAACGCGCCCTCGCCGCCCTGGAACTGGCACGATCCACGCTCGCGCGCGACGAGGCGCTCTATGCCAAGGGCTTCCGGCCGCTGCGCGAAGTTGAAATCTCGCGGGCGGCCGCCAAGCAGGCGCAGGTGGCTCTGCGCCTGGCACGCCAGCAGGTTGCCGCCAGCGGTGCCCGCGGCGGCAGCGACAACCGCATCGTGATCAGAGCGCCGATTTCGGGGCGGATCATCGCGCGCACTGCGGTGCTGGGCCAGAATTTCGCGGCGGACGCCGCCGACACCGAGTTGTTCCGGATCGCCCGCCTTGATGAGTTGAGTGTCACGCTTTCGCTCTCTCCGGCCGATGCAGGGCGTGTGCGCCCGGGAATGACGGTGGTGGTCACGGCGCCCGGGCGCAGCCGGCCGGCTCGGATCAGCTTTGTCTCGCCGGCGCTGGACGCCGAGACCCGTCAGGTGCCGGCAATTGCGATGCTCGACAATCGCAGCGGGCAATGGCGCGTGGGCGAGCCGGTCACCGCTTCGATCCAGCTTGCCGGATCGAGCGGGAGCACGATCCAGGTGCCATCGACGGCCGTGCAGACGGTCGAAGGCAAGACCGTCGTGTTCGTCCGCACCGAGGCCGGTTTCCGTGCGGTTCCCGTGACGCTCGGGCGGCAGGACGGCGCGATGGTCGTGGTGACCGCCGGGCTGACAGGGCGCGAGCGGATCGCCGCGGCCAACAGCTTCACGCTCAAGTCCGCGCTCGGCGCCGCCGAAGCCGGTCATGAGGACTGAGCCATGATCGAACGCATCGTCACATGGGCGGTCGACCGGCGCTGGCTGGTCCTGCTGCTCACCGCCGTCGCCGCGATCGTCGGCGGCATCTCGCTCTACCGGCTGCCGATCGACGCGGTGCCCGACATCACCAACAACCAGGTGCAGGTGAACGTCCTCGCGCCGGCGCTGTCGCCCGAGCTAATCGAGAAGCAGGTCGCCTTCCCGATCGAGACCGCACTTGCCGGGATCAAGGGGCTGGAGAGCACGCGGTCGCTGAGCCGCAACGGCTTCGTGCAGGTCACCGCGATCTTCTCGGATTCGACCGACATCTATTTCGCGCGCGCACAGGTGCAAGAGCGGCTGACCGCGGCGCAGGAGACGCTTCCGCCGGGCGCAAAGCCCGAAATGGGGCCGATCGCGACCGGCCTGGGCGAAGTCTATATCTGGACCTTGCGCTACGCCGAGCGCGCGCACGAACAGCACCGGCCGGGCGAGCCGGGCCTACAGCCCGATGGCAGCTACATCACCCCGGAAGGCGACCGGCTGGCGAGCGAGGCCGACAAGGCGACCTATCTCCACACCGTGCAGGACTGGATCGTCGCGCCGCAGATCAAGACGGTCGATGGCGTCGCCGGGATCGACTCGCTCGGCGGCTACGAGAAGGAATATCTCGTCGTCCCCGACGTCCAGCGGCTGGCGGCGTTGAAGCTGTCGCTGGCCGATCTCGCGACCGCGCTCGAGCGCAATAATGTCGCGACCGGTGGCGGCACGGTGAATCGCAATGGCGAGGGCCTCGCGGTCCGCGCCGACGCGCGCATCCGCAGCCTTGCCCAGCTGCGCGGCACCGTGATCGCGACGCGCGAAGGCGTGCCGATCACCCTCGGCCAGGTCGCCGAGGTGCGGCTCGGTCAGGGCGTCCGGATGGGGGCAGGGTCGGAGAATGGCCGCGAGGTGATCACCGGCACTGCGATCATGCGGATCGGCGAGAACAGCCGAACGGTATCGTCGGGCGTCGATGCCAAGCTCAAGGCGATCGCGCCGTCGCTGCCGCGCGACATCGTCATCGAGCCGGTGCTCGACCGCACCAAGCTGGTCAACGCCACCATCTCGACCGTGGCGAAGAACCTGTCCGAAGGCGCGTTGCTCGTCATCGTCGTGCTGTTCCTGCTGCTCGGCAATTTCCGGGCAGCGCTGATCGCGGCATTGGTGATCCCGATCACCATGCTGCTCACCGGCTTCGGCATGCTGCGCGTCGGCGTCTCGGCGAACCTGATGAGCCTGGGCGCGCTCGATTTCGGGCTGATCGTCGATGGCGCGGTCATCATCGTCGAGAATGCGCTCCGCCGCATCGCCGAGCGCCAGCACGGCGAGGGACGGACGCTGACCTTGCCGGAGCGGCTCGCGGTCGTCGCCGGCGCGGCGCGCGAAATGATCCGCCCTTCGGTCTACGGCCAAGCGATCATCATCCTCGTCTATGTGCCGCTGCTCACGCTCAGCGGTGTCGAGGGCAAGACGTTCGAGCCGATGGCGCTTACCGTCATCATGGCGCTGGTCTTTGCCTTCGTCCTGTCCTTGACCTTCGTGCCCGCGGCGATTGCGGTCGCGCTGTCACGCCCGGTTGCGGAGAAGGAAGGACGCGTGCTGGGCTGGCTGCGGCGGCGCTACGAGCCCGGGCTCGACCGTGCGATGCGACGGCCCCGCCTGACGATCGGCGTGGCGGTCGGGGCACTGGCATTAGCGGCCGGCGCCTACACCACGCTCGGCCAGGAGTTCCTGCCCCAGCTCGATGAAGGCGATGTGCTCGTCTCGGCGTTCCGCGTGCCGGGCACTTCGGTCGAGCAAAGCCAGAAGATGCAGGCGCAGATCGAGCATGCGCTTTCCGGCATGCCCGAGATCCGCACGGTCTTCTCGCGCACCGGCACCGCCGAGGTCGCGTCCGACCCGATGCCGCCCAATGCGACCGACACCTTCATCATGCTCAAGGACCGCAAGGACTGGCCCAACCCGTCGGAGGACAAGGCGGCCGTGGTCGAGCGGATCGAGGCGCGGCTCGCGCAGGTGCCCGGCCACGCCTATGAAGTCACCCAGCCTATCCAGATGCGCTTCAACGAGCTGATCGCCGGGGTGCGGTCGGATGTGGCGATCAAGGTGTTCGGCGAGGACTTTGCCGAGATGAACGCGACCGCCGCGAAGATCGCAGGCGTGCTCCGCCGCACGGCGGGTGCGGAGGACGTCAAGGTCGAGCAGACCGAAGGCCTGCCGATGCTCGACATCGCCTATGCGCAGGACCGTGCCTCGCGGCTCGGGGTCAGCGCGCAGGATGTCGCCGATACGGTTTCGACTGGCGTGGGAGGGCGTGAAGCGGGCCGGATATTCGAGGGCGACCGCAGCTTTCCGGTCGTCATCCGGCTGGCCGACGCCGCCCGCGCCGATATCCAGACGCTCGGGCAGACGCCGGTGCCGACGCCCGGCGGCAGCTTCGTTCCGCTGGCTTCCGTCGCCGACATCAGCGTGATCGACGGGCCGAACCAGATCAGCCGCGAGAACGGCAAGCGCCGCGTCGTCGTCCAGGCCAATGTCCGTGGCCGCGATGTGGCGAGCGTCGTGGCCGATGCGCGAGCAGCGATTGCGCGGGAGGTACAGCTTCCGGCCGGCACATGGCTCGAATGGGGCGGCCAGTTCGAGAACCTCGCCTCCGCGCGCGACCGGCTCGCGCTGGTCGTGCCCGCATGCTTCGCGCTGATCCTGCTGCTGCTATTCGGCGCCCTCGGCAATCTGCGCGATGCAGCGATCGTCTTCACCGGCGTGCCACTGGCGCTCGTGGGCGGCGTACTCGCGCTGTTGTTGCGCGGCATGCCCTTCTCGATCTCGGCGGCAGTCGGGTTCATCGCGCTGTCGGGCATCGCGGTGCTCAACGGGCTCGTCATGCTGACCTCGATCCAACAGCTGGTGGCCGAAGGGCGCGACCGCGCGGCGGCGGCGCGTGAGGGCGCATTGGCGCGTCTGCGCCCGGTGGCGATGACCGCGCTGGTCGCGAGCCTGGGGTTTGTGCCGATGGCGCTCGGCCATGGCGCCGGCGCCGAGGTGCAGAAGCCGCTGGCGACCGTGGTGATCGGCGGTTTGATCAGCGCCACGCTGCTCACTTTGTTCGTGCTGCCGACGCTCTACGCGCGGTTCGGCAGTCGCAATGCCGCGCAGGCTCCAGACTGAGGAAACGGATCCATGTACTATCTGGCAGCGAAGGCGATCATCTCCGGCATCCTGATCGCGGCAGCGTCGGAGATGGCGAAGCGCTATCCGGGCACGGGAGCGCTGATCGCCTCGCTGCCTTTGGTGTCGGTGCTCGGGATGATCTGGCTCTGGCACGACAAGCCTGACGCCGAGAACATGGCGGTGCATGCCGGCGCGACCTTCTGGTACGTGCTCCCGTCGCTGCCAATGTTCCTGCTCATCCCCGTGCTGCTGCGCCATGGCACACCGTTCTGGATTGCGCTCGGTGCGGGATGCGCGCTGACCATCCTGCTCTATTCGGCGACGGTCTGGATCGCCCGGCAAAACGGCCTTCCTCTGTAGCTTCGGATAGCCAAGTCGGGCGCGCTTGCTGCTGCAGGCGGTCCTATGGAATATTTGCGGGATGCACCCGGACTTTCGAGACCATGCCTTATCCAACTCCCGGCTCGGAGAGCTGGTGCGCTCGGTGTGGAGCCTCGATTACGGCTGCGACACCGAGCGGCTGGAGGGGCTGATCGGGCCCGACTGCCAAGTCGAATTCGTCTTCCAGCTGGGCGACCCTTGCCGCCTTTCAGATGGCGGTTCGACGCGAGCGACACCGCGCGCGATGATCTACGGCCTCCGTCATGGCATGCTGCGGATGCTACCGGACGGCGCGAATATGATGGTGTCGTTCCGCGTAGCGGCGGCGGTCGCTTGCGCCATTCTTCGCGCTCCCTTGCTGGATTGCTGGGATCGCCCGGTCCCGCTCACCGAGCTGATCGGGTCTGAGGCAGACAGCCTCCTCGACCAGCTCGCGAGCACGCCACGCGCCGCCATCGGCACCGTGATCGAAACCTGGCTGGTATCGCGGTTGCGCGACTGGAGCGCCGAGGATGCGCGGCAGCTGGCAATTCAGAATGCGCTATTGTCGCGCTTCGCCGGGCATCGGCTGTCGAGGCTCTCCGAGGAAGTGGGGATTTCAGATCGGACTCTACGCCGCTTCTGCGAGCGTCACGCCGGACTGTCGCCGAAGCAACTCGTCATGTCCGGCCGGATGTTGCGCGGGTGCGTATTGCTGCGCGACCGCCCCGGCATGCCCATCGCCGAAGTTGCTGACCAACTCGGCTTCAACGACCAGCCGGCATTTGCCAACGCGTTTCGTCACTATGTCGGCATGACGCCCGCCAGGCTGCGCGCCGAGCCGCTTGTCTATTGCGCGCTGCCCTGACCGCTTTTTGCAAGACGGCAGCGAACGGATCGGAGTAGCTTCAGACATACGGGGAGGCACCATGAAGCTCGCGACCACATTCCTGGCCCTTCTGTTTTTGGCGCTTTCGCCTCAGGCCGCGCCTGCGCAAACGCAACCAAGCGATCCGCTGGCGCCCGTGGCGATGCTGGCCGGCGATTGGACCGGTATTGGTGAGGGAGACCCGGGCAACTCCGCCGCCTTCCGCCATGGCGAGCGCGCGCACGAAGGACGATACCTCCGAATCGAAGGGCGGTCGGTCTATCCGAGGCAGGAGAAGAACAAGAAGGGCGAGGTCCACACACAGACCGACTGGTGGAGCTATGATAAGTCGCAGAAGCACCTCATCCTGCGCCAGTTCGACAATCTCGGCTTCGTCTCGACCTATGCTCAGGATCTGGCAGCAAGCCGGCCGGGACATATCGTGATGGTGTCCGTGCAGCTCGAGAATGTGCCTGCGGGCTGGAAGGCGCGCTACACCTACGACTTGATTGGCGACGACACATACGAGGAGCGGTTCGAGCTCGATCCCGACGGCAAGGGATTCCAGCCCTACACCTTCAATCGTTTCCTTCGCGATCGGCCCGACTGAACGCTCATCCAAGCGAAGCCAAGCGCAACTCTCCTGCTGCGGCGCTAGAATGGTCTGAGGTCAGGCCGCGGCCGATATGTCCGGTTGGGCCTGAGCCTTCCGCCAGGCGACAAGAGCGTCCGCTGCATAAACGACACGCCGACCGATTTTGCGAAAGGCAGGGCCCGTCCCCATCCAGCGATAGGTCTGCATCGTACCCACCGTGAAGCCGAGCATCGCCGCGGCGGCACGCGTGTCCAGCCATTGGGTGCGGATGATTGCCCCCAGGATAGGATCGGGCGGGTGCGTCTCGCTTTCAGGCTCCATGGCCCAGAATGTTTCGAACGGATCGGCGTCCGCCGTATCGTTGGCGGCGGGAAAAGTCATTGCCTCACCTAGGTGTTTCGCGATCTCGTCCGAAATCCGCTCTGCCGCCGACTTGAGCGGATGGTCCGAGAGATGGGTGTAGCGCTCCGTCGTCTTCGCGCTGCGGTGACCGAGTAGCGCGCCGATGATGAGCATGCTGTCGCCGGTCGATGCGCCGATCGATGCGAAGCTGTGGCGCAAATCGTGGATGCGCACATCTTCGAGCCCTGCAGTCTTGCGGATGCGCACCCACACCGCCTGAAGGTCGGTCACATGCGTGCCTTCCTTCTTGCCGGGCAACAAATACGGATTGCCGACGACCTGAGGGACTCCGGAGATGATGCGCATCGCCGGAGCGCCCAGATGGACGACCTTCGCGCCGGTCTTGCTGTCCGGCAAGCGGAGGCACCGATGATAGGCGTCGATATGGACCCGCTTGAGCTTGAGGATTTCGTTCTTCCTGCAGCCGGTCAGGATCAGCAAGCGCAGCGCCGCGATCGCGTAGACGCTCTCCACTCCCAGCGAAGCGGCAGCTGCTAAAGCCTCACCCAGGCGCGCCAATTCCACGGGCGCCAAAAAGCGCTCCATCTTCTTGCCAGGGAATTTCTTGACGCCGATCGCGGGGTTGTCGAGGCGTAGGCCGCGCACCACCGCAAATCCCAGCACTGCGCTGAGGGTCGTCACCGCCTGATTGGCGGCACCTCTTCCTCCACGCACGCGGGAGAGTTTGCGATACCCGGTCTTGCGAACGCTCCGCGTCTTACCCGCGGCGATATCGCGTAGAAGCTGCTCGATATCGGCGCGCACAATTTTCGAAGCACGCCGCGAACCGATCAGCGGCTTGATGTGATTCTCAATGTTGTTGCGGGCCTGCTTGATCGAGCTCTCCTTGGCCGCGTACAGCGCCTCCGCCAGATAAGTATCGCAAAGCTCAGCGACCGTCTGTTCTTTTCGTTCTGCGATTTTTTCTTGCTGCGGATCGATACCATCGGCGACTTTACCTAGAAGAACTTGCGCTTCGGCACGAGCGGCCTCCGGCGTCCAAGGCGCCCCATGAACGCCTATCCTGTACTTCCGCTGGCGCCCCTCGAACCAATAGCGCAGGATATAGGTGATGTGGCCCGCAGGCGTTATTTTTACCCCGAAACCAAGGACATCACTGTCCCGAATAGTCATGTCCATCGCGCCCGGCTCTAGGGCATCGACCAAACGCTTCGTGATGCGGGCTCTCGCATCGGCCATTATACCTACTCCATCGCGACCTCAGCCTTGCCAGAGTATCCGGAAATCGGACACGCATAGGACACAAGCGGATCGAAACCGATGAAATCATCGTCGCGCCTTAGAGTAATTGAGTCAACCAAAAATGGCTGAAATCGTAGCTTTGGATAGTATAGCGCAAGAAAAAAAGCGTCTTGGTAAGGCTGAGGTCGTGAGTTCAATCCTCACCGGCAGCACCATTTTCCCGAAGTCCTGACTCGTCGTAGCCCTGCGGCCCTTCGGCGCAGCGCCATTGCATAGTTGCAGAGTAGGAATAGGCTCGCCCTCCCTGTGATGGAGATGTGCGATGGCGTCGCTTGCCCTGCCTGCCGATCTCTTCGCGATCGTGACCACCTCGGATCGCAGCCAGAAATCGCCCTTGTGGAAGTCGCTGCTCGACTGGCCCCGGTCCGGCGACTCGCATATCGATTATGCCGCCGACACGCTCGCCCGGCGCAACATCTGGGCCGCGCGGCTCGATCAGGCGGTGCTGCGCTCGGAAAAGCCGGTGCTGCTCGTCGCCAGCGGCGAAAGCTGCCTCGCCACCGCCTGGTGGGCGCGGCTGTCCCCCGCCTCCTATGTCTCGAAGGTCGCCGGCGCCCTGCTGTTCGCGCCGACCCCGGGCGATGAAGCCGACAGCAGGTTCGCCTCGCCCCGCGCCGCGCTCCCCTTCCCCTCGGCGGTCATCGACCATGCGTCGCACGACCGGATCGAGGCGCTGGCGCAGGGCTGGGGCAGCGCATTCGAGAAGGACTGGGAGGGCCCCGCCGAAGCGCGCGCCTGGCACCAGGCGCAGGCTATGCTGATGCGGATGACCGCGAGCCTGGTCGAGCGCCGGATGCGCGCCGCCGACGCGCTGGGAATCCCGGGCTAGACTTTGGTCCCGGCCTACTGTATTATTCATCTAATACAGTGGCGGAGGCATCGATGCAGCGGCGATCGTTCCGGGGCGAGGCAGGCAGGCCGTTCGGCACCGTCGCGGCGCTTTTCGCGCTGATCCTGACCGTCGCGCTGCTCATCCTGTGGGATATCGCCCGCGACCTCACCGGCGCGGCCGACCCCTTCCACGCCGTGCCCGCGCAGGCGCGGGCCTATTGGGGCGTCCTCCTCGCCGCCGAGATCGTGAAGTGCGTGACCGGCGGCGCGATCCTGCTCGCCATCTGGACCCTCGCCGCCCCGATCGGGCCGCGCACGCCGCGGAGCCTCGCCGCGCTGGCGTTCGGCACGGTCGGCACGGTGCTGATCGGCGTCGCGGCGCATTGGTATCTCGAGGCCGCGGCCTGGCTCGGCGATGGCCGGGTCTCGCCGATGGGGCCGCTCATGGCGACGCTGAGCTCGGCGGCCTTGGCCTGCTACGGGCTCTGGGCCGGCCTGACCGCGATCGAGGCCCGCGACGCGCGCAGCCTGCCCGAATGGGTGCAGGGGCTCGGACTGCTGCTGGCGGTCGCCTGTGTCGCCGCGGCCCTCGCGCCGGGGCTGATCTTCACCGCCGTCTCGCTCAGCGTGCTGTGGTGGGGTTCGGTGTTCGCGGCGCTCTACCGTCCCGAGGACCGGCTCGCTTAGGGTCTGCGCTCCATTCGCTGTGGCTTGAACGCATCGCTCCCCAGGCCCTTGCAGTGTAGGATTTCGCCTGCTTGGCTCGCGCAGCCGGTCGCTCCGGCCGCGCTTTGACCCTGTCGATCCGCACCTGGCGAATCAGGCCTTTTCTCCCGGGAACTGCACGGCGGAAAACATGCCGATCAGTGTTACCCTAGTGTCACCTTTCACATGCTGGGACGGCCCGGCCCTGTGCGCCAATAGAGCCCGGACCCTAGTCGTCGGCGCCGCGCCGGTCGGTAATGCGCAGATTCGCGCGCGAGCCGAACACCCATTGCATCACGGTCCAGTCGCGGATGCGGTTGCGCTGACGCGCGTCGCGGCGGGCATCGCGGGCCCTGAGCCGGCGCTTGGTGCGCTGATCCATCACGACCAGCCATGTAACGAGCGCGCCGAAACCACCCACTGCCGCGTAGAGCATTAGAGATCCCCCCGAATCGGTCGTTGCGCTGCAGCATGACAGCGAGTCCGGAGCCTCGCAACACCCTCGCTCAGACTTGCCAGCGCGCGCCGATTCCACGATGGCGGCGGGCAAGATCCAAGCGAGGGGAGTCCGTATGAAAACCCGTGCCGCCGTGGCGTTCGAAGCGAAAAAGCCGCTCGAAATCGTCGAACTCGATCTCGAAGGCCCCAAGGCCGGCGAGGTGCTGGTCGAGATCATGGCGACGGGCATCTGCCATACCGACGCCTATACGCTCGACGGCTTCGATTCGGAGGGCATCTTCCCGAGCGTACTGGGGCATGAGGGCGCGGGCATCGTCCGTGAGGTCGGACCGGGGGCCACCAGCGTGAAGCCCGGCGACCATGTCATCCCGCTCTACACCCCCGAATGCCGCCAGTGTAAGTCGTGCCTCAGCGGCAAGACCAACCTCTGCACCGCGATCCGCGCGACCCAGGGCAAGGGGCTGATGCCCGACGGCACCAGCCGCTTCAGCTACAAGGGGCAGACCATCTTCCACTATATGGGCTGCTCGACCTTCTCGAACTTCACCGTACTGCCCGAGATCGCGGTGGCGAAGATCCGCGAGGACGCGCCGTTCCAGACCAGCTGCTATATCGGCTGCGGCGTCACCACCGGGGTCGGCGCGGTGGTCAACACCGCGAAGGTCCAGGCGGGCGAGAATGTCGTCGTGTTCGGGCTTGGGGGCATCGGGCTCAACGTGATCCAGGGCGCCAAGATGGTGGGTGCCGGCAAGATCGTCGGGGTCGACATCAACCCCGACCGCGAGGAATGGGGCCGCAAGTTCGGCATGACCGATTTTGTCGACGGCCGGGGCAAGGACCGCGCGGCGGTGATCGCCGAAATCCTCGAGCTCACCGATGGCGGCGCCGACTACAGCTTCGACGCGACCGGCAATACCGAGGTGATGCGGACCGCCCTGGAATGCTGCCACCGCGGCTGGGGCGAATCGATCATCATCGGCGTGGCCGAGGCGGGCAAGGAAATCGCGACGCGCCCCTTCCAACTCGTCACCGGCCGCGTGTGGAAGGGCACCGCATTCGGCGGCGCCAAGGGCCGGACCGACGTCCCCAAGATCGTCGACTGGTACATGAACAAGAAGATCGAGATCGACCCGATGATCACCCATGTGCTCAGCCTCGAGGAGATCAACAAGGGCTTCGACCTGATGCATGCCGGCGAGAGCATCCGCAGCGTGGTGGTGTACTGAGATGTTCAACCATATCATGCTCGGCTCGAACGATATCGAGCGGTCCAGGGCCTTCTACGACGCGGTACTCGGTACGCTCGGCTTCGCGGGCGAACCGATCCGCAACGTCAACGCCACCGGCCAGACCCGGCTATTCTACCGGCACGATGGCGGGACGCTGTGCATTTCCGAGCCGATCGACGGGGAACCCGCGACCTGCGCCAATGGCGGCACGATCGGGTTCAAGTGCGGCTCGGCCGAGCAGGTGGCGGCGTTCCACGATGCCGGCGTCGCGCATGGCGGCACCTCGATCGAGGACCCGCCCGGCGAGCGCGACGGCGGCGCGCTGGGGCCGATGCATCTCAGCTATATCCGCGATCCGGACGGCAACAAGCTCTGCGCGATCTACCGGGCCGGGTGATGGAGACGGTCAGCACCAACCGGGCGCATGGCGGGGTGCAGGGCGTGTACAGGCACGCCTCGTCCGCGACCGGCACCGGCATGATCTTCTCGGTCTATGTGCCCCCGCATGCCCAGGGCGTGAGGCTGCCGGTGCTCTGGTATCTCTCGGGCCTCACCTGCACGCACGCCAACGTCACCGACAAGGGCGAGTATCGCCGGGCCTGCGCCGAGCATGGCGTGATCCTCGTCGCACCCGACACCAGCCCGCGTGGCGAGGGCGTGCCCGATGTTCCCGAATATGATTTCGGCCAGGGCGCGGGCTTCTATGTCGACGCGACCGAGGCGCCCTGGGCGGCGCATTTCAGGATGCGATCGTACATCGAGCAGGAGCTGCCCGCGCTGATCGCCGAACAATTTCCGATGGCCGATATGGGCCGTCAGGGCATTACCGGTCATTCCATGGGCGGGCACGGCGCGCTCACCATTGCGCTGCGCAACCCCGGCCGCTTCCGCAGCGTCTCCGCCTTCGCGCCGATCGTCGCGCCGAGCCAGGTCCCGTGGGGTGAGAAGGCGCTGGGCGGCTATCTGGGCGCCGACCGCGCGGCATGGCGGACCCATGACGCCGTCGCGCTGATCGAGGACGGCGCCCGGCTGTCCGATCTGCTCGTCGATCAGGGCGACGCCGATGCCTTCCTCGCCGAACAACTCAAGCCCGAACTGCTGGAGGCCGCATGCGCCGCCGCCGGCATCCCGCTGACGCTCCGCATGCAAGCCGGCTACGACCACAGCTATTATTGCATCTCGACCTTCATGGCCGATCACGTCGCCTGGCACGCGGCACGGTTGAAAGGCTGAGGCGATAACCGCATCTTAAGCGGCGACGGCAAAACTCGTGTCTCATTCCGGGGAGCTTCCTGCCCATGTTGAAGATGTTCGCGCGCGCGCTGACGGCGCTGGCGCTCCTGCTCACCCCCGCCGCCCATGCCCAGACGGTCAAGGATGCCGATCCGGCGATCTGGGTGGTGCGCGATCGCGACACGACCATCTATCTCTTCGGCACCTTTCATGCGCTAAAGCCGGGCCTGACCTGGTTCGACGAGGCGGTGAAGGACGCATTCGACAAGAGCGACGAGGTGATGCTGGAAATGGTCCTGCCCGATGCCGCGACGGTGCAGGACGCGGTGCGGCGGATCGCCTATCACCCGGGCGGACCGACGATCACCGAGCTGCTGCCGCAGGACAAGCGCGCGCCCTATGCCGCGGCGATGACCGGGCTGGGCGTGCCGCCCGCGATCTTCGAGAATTTCGATCCCTGGCTGCCGGCGGCGACGCTCAGTTCGGTCTCGCTGCCCAAATATGGCTTCGATCCCAATCTCGGCGCCGAGCATGTCATCACCGACGCCGCCACGGCCGCGGGCAAGCCGGTGGGCGGGTTCGAGACGGTCGATCAGCAGCTCGGCTTCTTCCACGAACTGCCGCAGCCGATCCAGGTCAAGTTCCTCGTCCAGACGATAGACGAGCTGCCCAAGCTGGGCGCCACGCTCGATTCGATGCTGGACAAATGGTCGGCGGGCGATGCCGAGGGGATCGGCAAGTTGCTCAACGAGGATCTGGACCAGACCCCCGAAATGGCGAGCGTGCTGCTGTTCCAGCGCAACGAGCGCTGGGCCGGCTGGATCGCCGAGCGGATGGAGCGCCCCGGCACGGTGTTCATCGCGGTCGGCGCGGGGCACCTTACCGGGCGGAACAGCGTGCAGGACTATCTCGCCAAGCGCCACCTGACCGCCGAGCGGATCCCCTATTGATGGCCCGCAGCCGAACGGTTCAGGGTCCGCGCCCCTTTGTCGGCCTCGCCGCCGGGATCGCCGCAGGCCTGGTCGCGGCCGCGGCGATGGCGGCGTTCGAGGCGCAGGCGTCGAAGCTGATCGAGGACGAGGGCGGTGACGCGCCCGACGAGCCCGAGGGCGGGGCGGCGCCCTATATCGTCGGTGCGGTGATCGGCGGCATCTATGGCGTGATCAGCGAGTATCGGCCCGAGGCGAGCGGCGGCTTCACCGGCACCTATGGCATCGCCGCCGCTGCGCTGGCCGACCCCGCGGGCTCGCTGGGGCTGGATAGCGGCGCGGACGAGGCGCCGGACGCGATCCGGACCGCCTCGAACCTGGTGTTCGGCGCGGTGCTCGAAGGCGTGCGCTGGCTGATCGGCGGGCGGCGCTGAACGACCGGCTTAAGGTCCCGCACATCGCGTTCATTGGTGACCTTTCCCCGAGGGGATTTGCGCATCCTGTTGGAGCCAGGGAGCACCATGAGCAAAAGGCGATCGACGGTTCAAAGAGCGGCCTGAACTTCCAGCCAGCCGATTGCAGCAGGAGAAATCCAACATTTCAAGCGGTTAAAGTCAGCTCGACTCAAGACCGTCATCCCGGCGAAAGCCGGGACCCAGAGTCACAAGGGTTGACCTGCCTGGCCCTGGGTCCCGGCTTTCGCCGGGATGACGATCTGGTGGGTTAGAGCAGCAGATCCTGCGCCGTCGTGCGGCCGATGCTGCCCCCGCCGCGCCGCCGCTCATATTCGGTGCGCGCGGTGAAGCGGACATCCTCGTCACGGTCGCCCATGAAGCCCTGCAGCACCTCGTCCTCGACCTCGGTCCATTCCTTGCCGCGATCGGGGCCGTAGCGGACGCGCGGGAGCAGGCCGGGAATGCTCGACCATTCGATCAGCTGCGCCACGCTCGCCTCGTTGAGCATGTCGCGCAGATGGTGCGCGGTCACATAGGCATCGGGAAAGGCGCGGTGCGCGGGAAGGCCGCGTTCATGCTCGAGTCCTTGCGGGTTGCGCCAGTAGCGCAGCACCTGGTTCGAGAAGCTGGGGCTGTCCGGCCAGAGCCGGAGCGCGCATTTCCAGGTGCAGATCCAGTCGGCGCCCTGGGTGAGCGCGGGGGTGCAGAATTGCTGCTCGAAGCTCGCCCGGTGCGCCGCGAGCGCGATCCGGCGCGGCCAGGGATTGAGGATCGGACGCGCGCAATCGTGCCACCAGGGCGCGTCGGCCACATCCTGATCGCGGATATGATGGATCGCGGTGGTGATCGGGTTCATCTGGCGGCCCGGATTGACGAGCTGCGCCCCGCCCTCGCCGAGCAATTCCCAGCGCCCGCTCTCGCTCAGCGCGACATCCTGCCAGCCGATCTCGCACACGCCATGCGCGGGCGGCGCCTGGCCGGTTGTCTCGAGATCGATGACGCGGATGATCTGGGGGGGTGACGCCATGGCGCGCGATGTGGGGGCAATGACCGCTAAAAGCGAGTCCTTCTTGCCCCCACCCCGGCGCGTGGGGGGCGCCGCGCCGGTTGACTAATAGCGCATCGAAAAAAAGCATCCGCAATTTGTTTTGCATCAACTTCCCTCTATCGCGAGTCATCGATAATCTAATGCTCTCAATAATTGAGATCATAGTCAATTACTTAAAGTTGGTATCGTCACATTAATTACTACTCATAATGGCAGTAACTTTATTTCTTTTCAGGTCAAAGGCGCAGAATTGCATGACACGCGTTGGTATTAGGCGAACTTTGCTTGGTTTGCGCCGGCCATCGGAGGGCTGCACCGGGAGATTTTAGCGATGGACCTGTCAGCCGGCCTGAGGGAAGATCGCGCACATGATGCGCCTTGCCTCCGCCCTCGTCTTCGCCCCGCTGATTGGCGGGATCGCCAGGCCGGCGCAGGCGCAGAGCCAATCGATCGAGATCAACGGCAAGCGCCTGAGCCTGTCCTCCGAAGAAGCCAAGGCGCTGGGGGCGGTCAGCAACACGATCCCGGGCCGCAACCGCCCGCTCCAGGACAATGCGCTCGCCAGGGCGCGCAGCATCGTGAAGAGCCCCGATGCGCGCCACGTGCTCGCGCTGTACGAGCTCGAGATCGGCACCCAGCGTGGCGACAATGCGATGCGCATTCCCGCGCTCGATGTGCTGATCGCGAGCGACCTGACCTCGGCGCAGAGTCTTGCCTCCTATCTGTCGGTGCGCGGCGGGATCGCCTTTGACGCGCACGACTTCGCGACGGCGAACACGCTGTGGACGCGGCTGCTGGCGATGAAGCCCGACGATCCCGATGCGCTCGCCAATCTGGCGCAGGTGCGCATCGCCCAGAATGATCCGGCGGGCGCGATCGATCTGATCGAGCGCGCCATCGCGAAGCTGACCGCGGCGCACCGGCCGGTTTCCGAGGCGCTCTATCGCCAGCGGCTGAGCATCGCCAACCAGGCGAAGCTGGCGCGGCCCGCCTTTGCCGCCGCGCTCGATCTGGTCCGCGCCTATCCGAACCCGCGGAACTGGCGCGATGCGCTGGTGGTGTACCGCCAGATCGCGCAGCCGCAGGGCGGGCTCGAGATCGACCTGCTCCAGCTGATGCGCGCGGTGGGAGCGCTGACCCAGCCCGCCGAATATCAGCGGCTGGCGCAGCTGCTCACCCATGCCGGCAGGGCGGCCGAGGCGCGCAAGGTGCTCGATGAGGGGGAGGCGCGCGACGTCATCCCTGCGCTCGACCTGCTGACTCGCCAGATCCGCGCCGAGATCGACCGGGAGATTGCCACAGGGCGCGGCCAGTCCGCCCGGCCCGACGCCGATCCCGCCGCGACCAGCCTCCACCGCGCGATGGCGCTGGCCGCGGCCGGCAATCGTGACGAGGCCCAGTCGGCCTTCCGCGCGCTCGCGGCCCAGCCCGGTGGCTATGGCGAGCTGGCGGGATTCTGGCTGGCGTGGCTGGAGCAGCTGGGGCGTTAGCCGACAAAACTCCCCTCCCTGCAAGGGAGGGGTCGGGGGTGGGTAGCGAGCGTAGCGAGCGATCCGCTCGGTATCGGAAAAAAGAAAAGGCCGGGCATCGAGCCCCGCCTTTTCTAACCCACCCCTAGCCCCTCCCTTGCAGGGAGGGGAAAAGGCAGCTCAGTGCGCCGCCTGCGGGCCGCGCACCAGGCCGCTTGCCGCCAGTTGCGCGTCGATCTGGGCCAGGAGCCGGTCGAGGCCCTCCTGCGACCTGGCCTCGGCGCGTGCGACCAGCACGTCCTGCGTGTTCGAGGCGCGGAGCAGCCACCAGCCATCGGGGGTGTTCACGCGCGCGCCGTCGGTGCGGTTGACCTCGGCGCCTTCGGCCTCGAGCCGGTCGAGCACCTCGTCGATCACCGCGAACTTGCGGGTCTCGTCGACCTGGAAGCGCATCTCGGGCGTGTTGACCATCGCCGGCATCTCGTCCTTGAGCTGAGTCAGCGACTTGCCGATGACATGGATCGCCTGGATCAGCCGGACTGCGGCATATTGGGCATCGTCGAAGCCGTAATAGTTATGCGCGAAGAAGATGTGGCCGCTCATCTCGCCCGCGAGCGGCGCGCCGGTTTCCTTCATCTTGGTCTTGATGAGGGAATGGCCGGTCTTCCACATCAGCGGCTCGCCGCCGAGCTCGGCGATGCGGTCGTAAAGAGCCTGGGATGCCTTGACGTCGGCGATGATCGTCGCGCCCGGCAGCTCGCGCAGCACCGGCTCGGCGAGGATCGACAGGAGCTGGTCGCCCCACACCACCCGGCCCTCGCCGTCGATCGCACCGATCCGGTCGCCGTCGCCGTCGAAGGCCAGTCCGAAATCGAGCTTCTTGTCGGCGACGAGGCGCTTCAGGTCCGCCAGATTCTTTTCTTCGGTAGGATCGGGATGATGGTTCGGGAAATTGCCGTCGACATCGGTGAACAACGTGTGATGCTCACCCGGAAGCAGCTTGACCAGCTTCTCGATCACCGGACCGGCGGCGCCGTTGCCCGTATCCCATCCGACGCGATAGGCGCCGCCGGCATAGCCCGCGAACAAGCGGTCGACATAGAGATCCTCGACATCGGCGTCGGTCACGGTCGTTTCGCCCGAGGGCTCGTCCCAATCGCCTTCCGCCGCCATGCGGCCGATCGTCTGGATATCCTCGCCGAAAAAGGCGCGGTGCTGAAATACCATCTTGAAGCCGTTGTAATTGCCGGGATTGTGGCTGCCGGTTATCTGGATGCCGCCATCCACTTCTAGCGTCGCCTCGGCATAATAGAGCATCGGCGTGGGGCCCATGCCGATGCGGACGACGTCGCAGCCGCTGGCGGTGAGCCCTTCGATCAGCGCGGCTTCGAGCATCGGCGACGAGGTGCGCCCGTCGCGGCCGACCGCGACCCTATGCCCGCCCGCGCGGCGCAGCAGGGTCGCGAAACCGCGCCCGATCGCGCGCGCATCGTCGGGGCCCAGCGCTTCGCCGACGATCCCGCGGATATCATATTCGCGCAGCGAGCTGGGGTGGAACTGATGGGTCATGAGGCCTCCGGGGGAATCGGTTGCGCGCCTAATCCGCGAGGGCGGCGGAAGTTGCAACTGAATCTCCCCTCTCGCTTGCGGGAGGAGGACTAGCGCCGCCTCAGCAGCACGTCCCTTGCCGCATTGATCCGCCGGGTCAGCTCGGCCGAACCGCCCTTGTCGGGGTGGAGCGCGCTGACCAGGCGGCGGTGCGCGGCGCGGATGGCTTCCTCATCGGCATGGGGGCCGACACCCAAGGTCTCGCGCGCCTCGGCCTCGGGCATGCGCGGCGCGGCTCTGGTCGGCTTGCGGAGAAGCAGGAAGATCGCGCCGATGATCAGCGCGGCAATGAGGAATTTTGACATCAGGCGAACAGCGGCATGACCGGTTCCGGAAGCGCCAAGCCGGCCATCATCTCGCGCAGCTCCTGCCGCGCCGCGACATGGCTGAGCGCCATATCCCCGAACTCGCGCGAATCGAGCATGGTGAGGCCCTGCGGGAAGAGCTCGCGATAGATGACGCGCTCGCTGAGCCCCGAGATCACGCGGAAGCCGACGCGCTTCGAGAGCTGGTCGATCGCCTCGGACACGCGCTTCATGTTGCGCGCCTCGATATGCTGGACGCGGTTGCGCAGCACGACCCAGTCGATCGTCTCGCCATCGGTCTTGGCGCGGCGCTTGCGCGATTCCCAGATCAGCTCCGAATAGAAACTGGGCTTGGAGACGCGGTAGGTCTCGGGGTCGACCTGGCCGATCAGGTCGAAATCGACGAAGCTGTCGTTCATTGGGGTGACGAGCGTGTCGGCATTGGTGACCGCGATCCGCGCGAAGCGGTCGTCGCGGCCCGGCGTGTCGATCACGAGGAAGTCGCTGCCCTCGCTCAGCCGGTCGAGCGTTTCGGAGAAGCGGGCGATGCTCTCGCCGTCATGCGTCTCGAAGCGCGGCATGGGGAGGTCGCGCCCGGTGCGCTTGATCGTCTCGACGCGATTGTCGAGGTAACGGCCCATCGTCCGCTGGCGATGATCGAGGTCGAAACAGGCGACATTGGCGCCCTTGGCCGCGAGCGCGATCGCGGTGTGCACCGCGGTCGTTGACTTGCCGGTGCCGCCCTTCTCGTTCGCGAAGACGATGACATGCAGGCGATGCGGTCCGTCCAACACCCGGTTTCCTTTGTTGATCCTCCGGCCGTCCCCCCATAGAAGGCCGCCCCTGCTGTCTTATCGAAAGTGTTAACGCGTGCAAACCGTCCGTCAGCTTCCCGAACTCCGTCAGGCGATTTCCGCCTTTCGCGATGCCGGAGAGCGCGTGGCGCTGGTGCCCACCATGGGCGCGCTCCATGCCGGGCATATGGCGCTGGTGGACGCGGCGAAGCGCGCGGCGGACCGGGTGGCCGTGTCGATCTTCGTCAATCCGACCCAGTTCGGGCCCAATGAGGATTTCGCGCAATATCCGCGCAAGGAGATGGCCGATTCGGCGATGCTCGCCAAGGCGGGGGTCGACCTGCTCTGGATGCCGCCGGTCGAGGTGATGTATCCCGATGGGCTGGAAACAACTGTCTCCGTTTCGGGGGTAAGCGAGGTGCTCGACGGGGCGCACCGGCCCGGGCATTTCGACGGGGTGGCGACGGTGGTGTCGCGGCTGTTCGAGCAGGTGACGCCCGATGTCGCCTTGTTCGGCGAGAAGGACTGGCAGCAGCTCGCGGTGATCCGCCAGATGGTCGCCGACCTCGGTCTGAAGCTCGAGATCCAGGGCGTGGTCACCCAGCGCGACGATGACGGGCTCGCCCTCTCCTCGCGCAACGCCTATCTGATGCCCGAGGACCGCGCCAAGGCGGTGGCCCTGCCGCGCGCGCTGGGCGCGGCGGAACGGGCGATCGCCGATGGCGGCGATCCCGAGGCCGCGCTGGCGCAGGCGCGCGAGACGATGGCCGCGGCGGGGTTCGAGATCGACTATGTCGAACTGCGCGACGCCGCGACGCTGGGCAATCCCATTCCCGGCAAGCCGCGCCGCCTGCTCGCCGCGGCGCGGATCGGCAAGACGCGGCTGATCGACAATATCCCGGTCGGGGGCTGAGAGCCTTTTTGCGAAACTCGCGGAAGAGCGAGTTTCGGTACGGTGCCAGCCCGCTCCCCCCACCCGCCTCCCTTACTTTAATATCCTATGGGAGGCCGGGCGAGGGAGCGGCTGGCGCCGCCTATCGCCGTGAGGCGATCAAACACGATCGTAGCGTTCACGAATATGAACAATTACCGTTAACGCGGTTAACCATTTGTTCGGAACTGGCCTGCCACAAGACCCACACCACGAGGGTGGAAAAGGGGTAGTGACATGGGCAACAGCCTGAAGAGCGCACAGTTCCTGATCGAAAGCCGGCTCCGCGATGCGGCGCGCGGCGATGCCGACGCCTGCTACGATCTCGGCATGGTTTATTCGAGCGGCGCCGACGGCGTCGATCTCGACCTGATCGAAGCGCATAAATGGTTCAACATCGCCGCGATGGGCGGTGATGAGCGCGCCAAGGAATGCCGTGCGGAGATCAGCGAGGACATGACCGCCCGCGAGATCATCGCCGCGCAAAAGGCCGCACGCGACTGGCTCCAGACGACGCAGCGCCGGGCGGCGTGACCGGTCAAAGCCGCGCCGTCCTCAGGCGCAGCGAATTGCCGATCACGGCGACCGAGCTGAACGCCATCGCCGCGCCGGCGATGTCCGGACTGAGCAGCAGCCCCGACCACGGATAGAAGATCCCCGCGGCGATCGGGATTCCCGCCGCATTGAACACGAACGAGAAGAACAGATTCTCGCGGATGTTACGCATCACCGCCCGGCTGAGCCGTCGTGCGCGCACGATTCCGGCCAGATCGCCCTTCACCAGCGTGACTGCGGCGCTTTCCATCGCCACATCGGTGCCGGTGCCCATGGCGATCCCGACATCCGCCGCCGCCAGCGCGGGCGCGTCGTTGATGCCGTCCCCCGCCATCGCCGCCCGCCGCCCCTCGCCGCGCAGCCGCTCGACGATCGCTTGCTTGGCCTCGGGCAGCACATCGGCGTGGATCTCGTCGATGCCGCCGACCTTGCGCGCAACCGCTTCAGCGGTGCGGCGATTGTCGCCGGTCAACATCACCACGCGCACGCCCTCCGCATGCAGCGCCGCGATCGCCGCGCCGGCGCTTTCCTTGACCGGATCGGCCACCGCCACCCATCCGCCGAACGCGCCGTCGACCGCGACGAACATCACCCCCTGACCCTCCGCCCGCATCGCGTCGGCCTCTGCCTCGAGCGGCGCGACGTCGACGCCGAGCCCGGCCATCAGCGCGGCGTTGCCCAGCGCGACTCGCCGCCCCTCGACGCGAGCCGAGACGCCCTTGCCGGTGTGCGATTCGAAATCGACCGCTTCGCCCGGCGCCAGCCCGCGTTCGGCCGCACCCTCGACGATCGCTTCCGCCAGCGGATGCTCGCTGCCGCGCTCGAGTCCGGCGGCGAGCCGCAGCACATCCTCTTCGGTCATCCCCGCGTCCGGGCCGACCGCGACCAGGCGCGGCCGGCCCAGCGTCAGCGTGCCGGTCTTGTCGATCACCAGCGTGTCGACCTTCTCCATCAGTTCGAGCGCTTCGGCGTTGCGGACCAGCACCCCGGCGCCGGCGCCGCGGCCGGTCCCCGTCATGATTGCCATCGGCGTGGCGAGCCCGAGCGCGCAGGGGCAGGCGATGATCAGCACCGACACGGCGGCGACCAGTGCATGGCTCATCGCCGGCGCGGGGCCGAGGATCGACCAGGCGACAAACGCCAGGATCGCGATCGCGATCACCGCCGGCACGAACCAGCCCGAGACCTTGTCCGCCAGCGCCTGGATCGGCGCGCGCGAGCGCTGTGCCTGTGACACCATGTGCACGATCCGTGCGAGCATCGTATCCTGCCCCACGCGCTCGGCGCGCATCACAAGGCTGCCGGTGCCGTTGACTGTCGCGCCGGTCAGCCGCTCGCCCGGCGATTTCTCGACCGGCACGGGCTCGCCGCTGATCATCGATTCGTCGACCGCCGAGCGACCCTCCGTCACCACGCCATCGACCGGCACTTTCTCGCCCGGGCGGACGCGCAGCGGGTCCCCGGGACGTACATCTTCAAGCGGAATATCCTCCTCGCGCCCGTCCGCGCGGACGATGCGCGCGGTGGCGGGCGCGAGCCCCAAAAGCGCGCGGATCGCCCGGCCGGTCGCCGAGCGCGCGCGCAACTCGAGGACCTGCCCGAGCAGCACCAGCGCGACAATCACCGCCGATGCTTCGAAATAGGCGGCAACCATGCCCCCCATCGTCCGAAGCGCGGGCGGGAACAGCCCGGGAAACACGGTCGCCACCACGCTGTAGCCAAACGACACGCCCACCCCGAGCGCGATCAATGTGAACATGTTGAGGCTTCGGTTCCGGACCGACGCGACGCCGCGCACGAAGAAGGGCCACGCCCCCCACAGCACCACCGGCGTCGCCAGCGCCAGCTGGAGCCAGGCCGAAACCGCCATCGGCAGCGGGTGCCATGCCAGCAGGTCGCCGCCCATGGCGAGCACCACCAGCGGCAGCGCCAGCACGGCGCTGACCCGGAACCGCCGGGTCATGTCGATCAACTCGGGGCTGGCGCCGCCATCCTGGGCGGGATCGAGCGGCTCGAGCGCCATCCCGCAGATCGGGCAGTAGCCCGGGCCCGGCCGCCGGATTTGCGGATGCATGGGACAGGTCCAGATCGCACCCGAAGGAAGGACGGCATGATCGGAATGCTGGGCGTGTTCGCTATGAGTCACGGGCGAGCCCTCCGGGTCATGGTCATCAGTGCCTGCCCGTGGCGCGGGAACCGCCCGCTCGCCATTCGCGAGATTACGTAGGCGGCACCTTGACCTTCTTCTTCGCCGGCGCCTTTTTCTTCGGCGCCGCCTTCTTCTTTCCTTTGCCCTTCGCGGGCCCCGCAGCCGCGCGCGCATCGATCAGTTGCGCGGCTTCCTCGAGCGTGAGCTGGTCCTTGTCGATCGACTTGGGGAGCGTCGCGTTGGTGGTGCCGTCGGTGACATAGGCGCCGTAGCGGCCCTCCATCAGCTTGATTTCGGCCTCGGTGCGCGGGTGTGCGCCCAGCACCTTGAGCGGCGCCTGGCTCCCACGCGCGGGGCGGCCGGCATTGGCGGCGGCCTCGGCGAGCTTGACCACGGCGGCGTTCATGCCGGTTTCGAACACCTCCATCGTCGACTGGAGCCGGGCATATTTGCCGTCATGCGCCAGATAGGGGCCGTAGCGGCCGATCGAGGCGGTGATCGTCTTGCCGGTCTCGGGATGATCGCCGATCGTGCGCGGCAGCTTGAGCAGCTTGAGCGCCATTTCAAGGTCGAGCTCGACATCCTTGGGGATCGAGGCGCGCGCGGCCTCCTTGCCCTCGCCAAGCTGGATATAGGGGCCGAACCGCCCCGATTTGCGCTCGACCGGCAGCCCGGATTCGGGATCGTTGCCGAGGATCTCGGCGGCGCCGCCCTCGCCCGTCTCTCCGCCCGGCTGTCCGAAGCGGCGAGTGAACTTGCAGTCGGGATAGTTGGAGCAGGCGACGAACGCGCCGAACTTGCCGCCGCGCAGCGCCAGCCGCCCGGTGCCGCAGGTGGGGCAGAGCCGCGGATCGCTGCCGTCGGCCTTGGGCGGAAACAGATAGGGTTCGAGGAACAGGTCGAGCGCCGCGGTCACTTCGCTCGGCTTCTGCTCCATCACCTCGGTGGTGCGCGGCTTGAAGTCCTTCCAGAAGCTGTCGAGCACCGCCTGCCATTCGGCGCGGCCGCCCGAGACCTCGTCGAGTTCGTCCTCGAGGCCGGCGGTGAAATCATAGCCGACATATTTTTCGAAGAAACGTTCGAGAAAGGCGGTCACGAGGCGCCCGGATTCCTCGGCGAAGAAGCGGTTCTTCTCGATGCGGACGTACGACCGGTCCTTGAGCGTCTGGATGATCGAGGCATAGGTGGAGGGGCGGCCGATGCCGAGTTCCTCGAGCCTTTTGACCAGCGAGGCTTCGGAGAAGCGCGGCGGGGGCTGGGTGAAATGCTGCTCGGCGGTGACCGCCTTCTTGGCGGGGGTATCACCCTGCGAGAGCTTGGGCAGGCGCTTCGATTCCTCGTCCTCACTGTCGTCGCGGCCCTCCTCGTAGAGCGCGAGATAGCCGGGGAAGAGCACGACCTGGCCGGTGGCGCGCAGGCCGTGCTGGCCGGTCGCGTCCTCGAGGTCGATCGTGGTGCGCTCCATCCGCGCGCTCGCCATCTGGCTCGCCAGCGCGCGCTTCCAGATCAGGTCGTAGAGCTTGGCGTGATCGCCCGAGCCCGCGCGGTCCTTGCTGAAATCGGTGGGGCGGATCGCCTCATGCGCTTCCTGGGCGTTCTTGGCCTTGGCGGTGTATTGGCGCGGCTTTTCGGGGACGTAGAAGCCGTCATAGCGCGCGACTACCGCCTTGCGCGCTTCCTGGATCGCGGCGCCATCCATCTGGACGCCGTCGGTGCGCATATAGGTGATCGCGCCGTCTTCGTAGAGCCCCTGCGCGATCCGCATCGTGTGGCTCGCCGAGAAGCCGAGCTTGCGCGCGGCCTCTTGCTGGAGCGTCGAGGTGGTGAAGGGCGGGGGCGGGTTGCGCAGCTGCGGCTTGGTCTCGACCGAGACGACCGAGAAGCGGCCCTCCTCGACCGATTGCTTCGCGGCATCGGCGGTCTTGCCGTCGCCGATCGTCAGGCGCTCGATCTTGTTCCCCCGCCATTTGACGAGGCGGGCAAGGAAGAGGGTGCTGTCCTGCTCCATCTCGGCGGCGACCGACCAATATTCCTGCGCGGTGAAGCTTTCGATCTCGCGCTCGCGGTCGACGATAATGCGCAGCGCCACCGACTGGACGCGGCCCGCCGACTTGGCGCCCGGCAGCTTGCGCCACAGCACCGGCGAGAGGGTGAAGCCGACCAGATAATCGAGCGCGCGCCGGGCCCGGTACGCATCGATCAGATCGGTATCGAGCTCGCGCGGATGCGCCATGGCCTCGAGCACCGCGGCCTTGGTGATCGCGTTGAAGGTGACGCGCTCGACCTCCTTGGGGAGCGCCTTTTTCTGACGGAGCACCTCCTGGACGTGCCACGAAATCGCCTCGCCCTCGCGATCGGGGTCGGTAGCGAGGATCAGCCGGTCGGCCTTCTTCGCCTCGTCGGCGATCTCCCTCAGCTGGCGCGCCTTGTCGGCATAGGCCTCCCACTCCATCGCGAACCCATCGTCGGGGTTCACCGATCCGTCGCGCGGCGGAAGATCGCGGACATGCCCGTAACTGGCGAGCACGCGGTAATCCTTGCCCAGATATTTCTCGATGGTTTTCGCCTTGGCGGGCGATTCGACGATGACAAGCTGCATGGAGTTGGTGTCTGATCCTCTCGCGTACGCGTACGAGGGTGGTGGCCCTCGCGGCGGTTCGTCAAGCGGGGGGATAGATGATGGTGATTTTCGCAATCGCAATGGCGCTGCTAGCGCCGGGCGCAACGGCGCTGATCGCCCAGGCCGGCGAATGGCTGGCGATGCCGATGCCCGAGGGGTTCGTGACGGCCCACCAGCAGACCGCCCAGGTCGGTTCGATCGAGGAGCGCATTCCCCAGGGCGAGACGGTCGAGCAATGGACGCGGATGATCACGCTGATCACGCTCAACACCGATTCCCCGCCCGAAGCCTATGCGGCGGAGTTCGACCAGCGCCTGCAAGGCGGGTGCCCCGGCGCGCGGTCCGCGCCGCACACTGTGTCGCGCATCGGCACACGCGCCGCGTTCGATGGCCAGCTCGATTGCCCGCGCAATCCCGCGACGGGCAAGCCCGAGACGCTCTTCTACCGCGTCACCAGCGCGGGCGGGCGGCTGCACATGGTGCAGGTCGCGTTCCGCAGCGTACCCGATGCCCAGGGGGTCGCCTGGGCGCGCGAGCGGATCGGCAGCGCGGTGCTGTGCACGCCGCGTTCGACCGAGCCGGCGTGCAAGCGCTGAGCTTGCCGCCCGGGCAGGAATGGGGATAGTCGCGCCCGATGGAGCAGCATCCCGATCTCGCCAGGGCCGTCGCGCTCTGGGATGAAGGCCGCCAGGACGAGGCGATCCCGCTAATCGCCAGGCACGCCGATCTGGGCGATCCCGATGCGATGTTCGCGCTCGCCGACATCTATTGGCAGGGCGCCTATGCGCCGCGCGACGGCGCGCTGGCGCTGGGGCTGTTCCGCCAGGCCTCCAACGCGGGGCACGCGGTTTCGGGGCGCGCCTATACCAATTTGCTCGCCAACGGCGCCGGCGGCGTGCGCGACTGGCCCCAGGCGATGGCGCGGCTGCGCTTCGAGGCGCAGAGCGACTCGCGCCGCGCGCATATGCTGCGGCTGATCGAGGCGATGCCGCTGACCCCGACCGGCTTCGTCGCGACCGTTCCGCGCGGCCAAAGGATCTGCGAACGGCCCGAGATCCTTCACTTCCAGCACCTCTTCACGCCCGAGGAATGCGATTATCTGGTGGAGGTCGCCGAGCCCGACCTTGCCCCCGCAATGGTGATGAACAGCGCGGGGCAGGCGGTGCGCGATCCGGTCCGCACCGCCGACGGTTTTGCCTTCCATATCCTGGTCGAGGACCCGGCGACGCATGCGCTCAACCGCCGCCTCGCCGCCGCCAGCAACACGCGCCACGAGCAGGGCGAGCCGCTCTGGGTGCTGCGCTACCAGCCAGGGCAGGAATATCGGCCGCATCTCGACGCGATTCCCGGCTTCACCAACCAGCGCATCCTGACCGCGCTCGTCTATCTCAACGACGATTATGAAGGCGGCGCGACCCTCTTCACCAAGGCGGGTGTCGAAGTGAAGGGGCGCAAGGGCGACGCCATCGTCTTTCGCAACACGATCGAGGGCAGCCGCGCCGATCCGATGTCCGAACATGCCGGGATGCCGGTGACCAGCGGCACCAAATATCTCGCCAGCCGCTGGATCTGCGAGCGGCGGCACGTGCCGAGGCCTGACGAAGCCGCCGGGCGCTAGGCGAAGGACACGCGCCCGCCGGCATGGCGCTCGAGCCTGCCCGCCAGTTCGAGTTCGAGCAACACCATTTGCACCACCGGCGCGGGCAGCGCCGCCTGGCGGATCAGTTCGTCGACCGCGACGGGGACGGGCCCGAGCAAGGCCTTGATCGCCCTGCGGTCGGCATCGTTCGCGTCGGCGGGTGGCTCGGCGCCATAGCGGCTCACGGGCGAGCGCAGCGCGCGCGGGTCGATCGGACGGATCGCTTCGAGGATATCCTCGACCGACTGGACCAGGGTGGCGCCCTCGCGGATCAGCAGGTTGCAGCCCTGCGCGCGCGGATCGAGCGGCGAGCCGGGCACCGCCATCACCTCGCGCCCCGCCTCCGCCGCGATCCGCGCGGTGATCAGCGAGCCCGAGCGCGGCGCCGCCTCGACCACCACCGTGCCGAGCGCGAGCCCGGCGATGATGCGGTTGCGCGAGGGGAAGAAGCGCGCGAGCGGCTCGGTGCCCGGAGGCTGCTCGGCGAGGAGCAGGCCTTCGGTGGCGACGCGTTCCTGGAGCTCGCGATTTTCGGGCGGGAAGGTCACATCGATCCCCGACGCGATTACGCCGATCGTGCCGCTGTCGAGTGAGCCGATATGCGCCGAGGTGTCGATGCCCCGCGCGAGCCCCGAGGCCACGGTCGCCCCCGCCTCGCTCAGCCCGAGCGCGAGTTGGCGGGCGAATCGGCACGCCGCCGCCGAGGCGTTGCGCGCCCCGACCATCGCGATGGTGGTGCGCCGGGCGAGATCGATCCGGCCGCGGGCGATCAGCGCGGGCGGCGCGGTCTCCATTTCGGCGAGCAGCGCGGGATAGTCGGGATCGCCGAGGAACAGATAGCGCGCGCCGAGCCGCTCGACCCGTTCGATTTCGCGTAGCACGGCTTGCCGGTCGGCGAGCATCGGTGCCCGTCCCCCGCCGCGCGCCGCGAGCATCGGCAACGCCTCGATCGCGACCTCGGCGCTGCCGAAGCGCGCGATCAGCTGGGCATAGGTGACCGGCCCGACATTGGCCGACCGGATCAGACGGAGCCGCGCTTCGCGCGCGTCAGCCATCCTGTTTCCGGGCGCCGACGCCCCGTCCGACTCTGGGCTCGGTGCCGCTCAGCAGCCGGTCGATATTCTCGCGATGCTTCCACACCACGATCAGCGCGAGCGCGAGAAAGAGCAGGACGAGATCGGTCCGCCCGAAGAAAGCGGCGCTGACGGGCGCGCTGACCGCCGCGGTCATCCCCGAAAGCGACGAGACGCGGAAGCCCGCGAGCATGCCGAGCCACACCGCGGCATAGACCAGCCCCGAGGGCCAGTGGAGCGCGAGCACCACGCCCATCAGGGTCGCCACGCCCTTGCCGCCGCGGAACCTGAGCCACACCGGATAGCAATGGCCGAGGAACGCCGCCATCGCGCCGAGCATCGCCGTGCCGGGGAAGAGCGCGTCGGCGATCAGCACCGCCGCCGCGCCCTTGGCCATGTCGAGCAGCAAGGTCGCCGCGGCGAGGCCCTTGCGGCCGGTGCGCAGCACGTTGGTCGCGCCGATATTGCCCGATCCGATGCTGCGCAGGTCGCCCGCGCCGCCGAACCGGGTGATCAGCAGGCCGAACGGGATCGAGCCCAGCAGATAGCCGAGCACAAGCGCTCCCAATGCACCCTGCCAGAGTATTTCGGTCTGCAAGCAATCCCCCTGGCGCCCATGATAATCGCTTCTCATGCGCGGGCGCAATGATCTGCTTCATGGGATACCAGACGGCGCGGCTTGGGAAGCCGCGCGTCCCGCGCTAGCCTGAACGCCGGCAGCCCAGGCCCTGACCGGTTGACGGCGCAGATTGACGCGCGGCGGGCGCGGGGCCATCTCCGCGCCCGATGCCCGATACGCGCCCGATCCTGTTCTTCGATTCCGGCGTGGGCGGGCTTTCGGTGCTGGCCCCCACCCGCGCGCTGCTGCCCCAGGCGCCTCTCGTCTATGTCGCCGACTCGGCGGGCTTTCCGTACGGGACCAAGACCGAGGCGGAGATTGCGGGGCGGGTGCCGGCCCTGCTCGGGCGGCTGGCGGAGCGTTACGATCCGCGGCTGATCGTCATCGCCTGCAACACCGCCTCGACGATCGCGCTGGCCGAGGTGCGCAAGGCGCTCGATCTGCCGATCGTCGGCACGGTTCCCGCGATCAAACCGGCGGCCGAGCTGAGCCGGACGCGCGTGATCGGCGTGCTCGGCACCGATGCGACGGTGCGCCAGCCCTATGTCGACGATCTCGCGGCGCGCTTCGCGAGCGACTGTACCGTGCTGCGCCACGGCTCGGCCGAGCTGGTCGACCTTGCCGAGGGGGCGCTGCGCGGGTCCCCGCCCCCGGCCGAGCGGCTGCGCGCGGTGCTGGCCGGGCTCTTCGATCAGCCGGGGGGCGAGCGGCTCGACCTGATCGTCAACGCCTGCACCCATTTCCCGTTGCTCGAGGCCGAACTGGCGGCAGCGGCGCCGCACCCTGTGCGCTTCGTCGATGGCGGCCCCGGCATCGCGCGGCGCGTGGCGTATCTCACCCAAGGGCAGGACTGGCCCGAGTCGCCGGGGCCCGGCCGCGCCGTCTTCACCGCGCGCGACTCGGACACCGGCAGGCTGGCCCCGGCGCTCGCGCGGTTCGGGCTGACCGAAATCGACTCGCTTTAGAGCTGGACCGGCCGCGCCATCAGCGGCTCGCGGACCAGAGCCGCATAGCGTTCCGCGAGTTCGAGATGGATACGGCGCGCGCCAGGCTCGTCGCAGCGCTCGGCGGTCTCGCGCTCCTGCTGCTCCCTTCGGCGGTAATAGTCATGGTCGTGCATCATCGTGGCGGTGTCCCGTCAATCAAGCGGGAGAGCGCTGTCTCTCTGCCGCGGGCCTGCCTGTTGCCGAGTCGCTCGCGGTGTCCCGGCTTATAGCAGAATTCTTCTTCCCCGCCCACCGGCTCCCGATCGGCTTTCGGGGGATTTCGCACACGGCTCGGCGAGGGACAGCCGGACTGTCCGCAGGTGCTGGAAATCCCGCTTCCAAAACGCTAGGAGGCGAAAATGGACACCACGACCAATGTGTCCGCGGGTGTGGACTACTCGCGGGTCTTCAGTTCGGCGATCGACCGGCTTCATGCCGAGGGTCGGTACCGTGTGTTCATCGACATATTGCGCAACAAGGGCGCCTATCCCAATGCGCGGTGCTTTGCGGGGCATAACGGCCC
>NZ_JAPDOK010000003.1 GCF_026013415.1 Sphingomonas caeni | reverse complement strand
CGCCATGCGCGCCGACAAAACCGATCAGAGCTTCAAAGCTTGCATCTATCTCGCCGCAGCCGTCATCAACTCACGATGAATCTCAACAGGCCCTAGTCAAGCACGCCGAAATGCAAAGGCCGGGGCATCGACCCCGGCCTTTTCAAGCTCATCCTCGGTGCGAAATGTTCGGATTCAACCGGCAATATATGCATAGAGACCATAAGCGACCAATCCGAGGGCGCCGATCGGCAGCGCATAGAATAACGCGGTCAACGCCATGGCCAGCCAGTCCTTTGCCGCACCCTCATACTTATCGACCAGATGCCGCACATGTGAGCGCACGAAGCGGTTCCAGGCGAGGGCTGGGCCGAAGAACCAGCGCGTGAATTCCACCTCCGAATAAATCCAGAGGAACGCAGCGGTGATCAGCCCACTACAGATCAACGGCAACGCATAGGGCGCCTGATAGAGGAACCGCGAGAACCATCCCTCCCACATGCTCGCTTCATTGGGATGCGGATGATTTCCGATCGCGTTGGCCGCGATAAGCGAGGAAAGCCCGACGGCGAGCACAGAGCCGACCATGGCCGCCCGTCCCGGCAGGCTCCAGCTCTTGCGATCCAGCGCGATCTTCACGGATTCGCGAAGGTTCTTGAAATCATATTGATGGAAGTCGCAGATTTTGGCGAAGTGGTTCAGCGAGCCGTTCTTGCGGACATGCCCCGTCAACGTCGATTGAAAGCTCTCCGCGAAGCACATGAAGCCGAGCGCGTTGCGCAAGGTCTCGCGCGTGCCCTTGCGCACCAACTCCTCGATCGTGCGTGACAGGCCCCACAGCGTCTCGCGGTGCCACCGCTGCTCGCTGACCGAAGGCTCACCCTTGACCTCCGGATCCGAATCCTCGTCGGGATGGAACACCAGCGGGATGATCTGGTCCGACTCGCCATCGTGATGGACGTGGTGATGAACGGCGTCTTTGACGAAATAATAGGCCTGGCGGAGCAGCGAATGTGAGTACGGTATCTCGTCCATCCCGACATAGAGATCGGTTCGCGGATAATTGTCGTCGGGCTCGACCGTGACGATCTCGTCAGCGGTGATCCAAAGCCGCAACTCGCCGGTGCGGAATAGCGCGAATTCGATCGTGGTCGTTTCGAACTTCAGCTCTGACATGCGCTCGATCTCACGTTCCAGTTCGTGAAACGCGGCCTGATCGTCCGCTCGCCGATTGGCGCGCAGCGCGCGCTGGATGCCCTTGCGCACGCCCTCCCATTGCCGTGTCAACTCGGCCTGACCGATATGCAGCGGATCGCCGGTCGGGGCATCCTCTTGGTACGGGATGAAGATGATGCGCCCACGCAGCATTCCCTGATGATCGAGAATATGATGCGGCTTGCCCGGATCCGTATAATAGCTCGCCGCGAGCGAATCGCCGGCCAGCAGCCAATGGTGTCGCGCCTGCTTGCTGAACCGGCGAAAGAACCAGGGAAGGTCGGTATTCCGACGCAGTTGGAACGCCGCCACCTTGCGCTGCGCGCCGGACATATCGCCGTTGGGCACCATCGCGGAGAAGCGATGGCATGGCGGCCTTGTGCCGGCGCCGATCATGCTGAACGACAAGTGTCCGTCAGCGCTGGGAATCCAGCCGATACAGTTCAGTGCTGCGCCCGCCCAAGGCGGCGCCTCGTCCGAAACATCCTTGGACATGAAGGGGATTAAAGCAGTTCGTGGCTAATCGTGCGGGTCTGACGCAGCTGAATGCCTGCGCCACGACGTCCGCTGGCGAGAATGCCTTCACGGGTCGCAACTGAAGAACTGGCAGACTGGCGCGGTAGCTTCGCGAGCCAATAGGCCTCGGCGCCGAAACCGGCGCGGTCGAACAGATCGACGCCTCGACGGCCGTCAATCATCACCTTGATCAAGCCGATCACGAATGTGGCCAGTAAAACGACCGTAGCCGTCAGGCCAATTGCAGCCAGTATCACCATAAACTCTTCCAATCGTTTCCGAACATCGGACGAAATGGAGGACGCCCCCCTCCCGACGACCATCGGTGAATTGATCACCTTCAAGTCAACGACCTGCGCGCATTGGGCCTAACCCGCCGCATTGTGCAAGTGTCAGTCCCTGTTCGAGCGCTGTTTGTTCTATATTTGTTCCATTTCTAGCGTCATTTTTCAAGCGGAAATCACATTACGCGCCTACGATGAACGGGTTCCTAATGCGACTCGAACATCTCGCCCTCACCCCACCGAAATCCGCGCGCCCACCTCGCGCATCACCTCCCCCACCCCCCACACCATCGCGTCCGCGCGGTCCGGGCTCTGCCCCGGCCCCTCGTATCCTCCGCCCGCGATCATTCCGAGCAGCTCCGCCTCCAGCTCGGGCATGCTGCCGTGGATCACCACCCTCCCCGCCTCGAACAGATGCGCGACCGGTTCGGCGCGGATGGTCTTGCCCTGCCGCGCGTGGACCAGCCGCACGCGCAGGCCCGGGTCGGCGGTCGTCAGCACCGCCTTGACCATCTTGCCGCCCTGGTTGGCCTCGGCGATCACTTCGCGCGTGGCGTGGGCGGCGGCGGCGGCGGCTACGGCTCGGGCCCAGCCTTCGGGGCTGCGCGCGGTGACGCTGTGGTCGGCGAGGATGTGGGCGATGGCCTGCGTGCCCGAGCCCTCGCGGGCGCAGGCGATGATGCCGCAGGTGCCGTCGCCGGAGGGCGGGTCCACGGCGATGAGGGTTCGGGCGTAGCTGGATCCTGCCGCGGAGGGGGAGGTGGCGCGCGGAGCGCGACGGAGGAGTAGTTCGCCACCGGTCGCGTCGCCCGGGGAGATTACCCCTCCACCAGCCTCCGGCTGGTCCCCCTCCCCCTCCGGGGGAGGATTGGTGAGGCGGGATTTCTCGATCAGCTCGACGGTCCAGAGCGCGCCCGCTGCGTCGGGGAGGAGTTCGCCTTCGAGTTCCTGCCGCCCCAGCCGCGTTCCGGCGTAGAGCGCCTCGACGCGAGCCTTCCAGCGCGCCGAGATATGGGGGTTACGGCTCATCGGGCCGCCGGTGGTGACGGTGGCGGGATCAGCCATGATTCCGCGGAGGACCGGGCCGCCGCGCGGGGTGGTGGTGATCAGCGCGCGGGGACGCGTGCCGAGGCGCAGGTTCAGCTGGAGCATGTCCCAGCTTTGCTGGGGCTTTTCCCACTTCGCCAGCTCGTCGCACCAGGCATAGTGACGCTCGGGGCCGCGCAGCATGTCCGGGCTGGCGCCCGAGAAGAGCGTGGCATGGGCGCCGGTGCGGAAATCGAGGCGGCGCAGGCTCGGGTGCCAGCCGGAGACCCAATCGCCCGCGACCGCGATCAGCCCGCTGCGGCCCTCGACCATCACGCGGCGGGCGTCCTCGAGCGTAGCGCCGACCAGCGCGATCTGGAGCTTCTCGCCCTCGGCGATGCGCGCGGTGATCCACTGGGCGCCGGCGAGCGTCTTGCCGAAGCCGCGGCCGGCCTTGATCACCCAGACGTCCCAATCGGAACCGTCCGCACATTTGGGGGGCTCGTACTGGCCGTCATGCGCCCAGAGCGGCCAGGCGCGATCGAGCGCGTCGCGTTCGGGATCGCCGAGGCGGGCGAGCGCGGCGTGGCGGAGATCGAGGGGGAGGCTGAGGAACCACGCGACGACATCGAGATCGCGCGGGAGCCTGCGGCGCCTACGCGCCATCGGGCGGGGGCAGCGCGAGCCGGGCGGTCTCGATCGCTTCGAGCTTGCCGAGGATCGAATCGCGCATCTCCTCGAAGCCGCGCGGACGGGGACGCCAGCCCGGGGCACGGGCGCCGTCGCCCTTCACCCGGGCGCGGTGGAGCTGGAGGACGTTGATCGCCTCTTTGACCGTCATCGACGCGAGCGGGGAGCCGGGATCGGGGACATAGCCCTCGAGCAACTGCCCGGCGCGGTGGACGAGGAGCATCTCGATCCGGGCATAGCCCTGGTCGAGCGCGGCATCCCAGCGCGCGGCGAAGCCGGGATCGGCGCGGCGGCGGTTATAGATGGCGACGGTGCTGAAGCCCGCCGCGGCAGCGGACGCGGTGACGTTGCAGCTGGCGGCGAGGTGATCGAGGAACAGCTTCTCGGCCTGGTCGGTCCAGCGCTTGCCCTTGCTGTGGATAACCTGCGGGCCGTCCTTGCCCGTGGCGCGGATGGCGGTGCCCGCCGGTCCGCGCGGATCCGATCGTTTGTTCATATCGCCCCCCGTTCGCGATATGTTCCACAACCGCGGGCAAAAGTCAAGCCAAATGAACCGATTTGGTTACACATAAAAAGGCCGGGGATCGCTCCCCGGCCTCGCTTCCGGTAACGGCGCGGGCTTAGTGCCCCGCCTTCTCGTCGATCGCTTCGGCCTTGTTCTCGCCCGCGGCGCGGACGGCGTCGGCCTTGTTCTCGACCGCGTCGGCGCGGTTCTCGGCACCCGCCTTGATCGCGTCGGCGCTGTTGTCGGCGTCCGAACGGATGTCCGCGGCATTCGCTTCCATCGCATCGGCGGTGTTGTCGGCGGCCGATTCGACATTCTCCGCGGCGGGCGTCTTCGGGCCGCAGGCGGCCAGCGGAAGTGCCGCGATGGCGACGGCGGCGATCAAGATTTTCTTCATGGGCATCCCCTGTGTTGGACGAAACGAATGGCCTGATCCGACGTTGTGCAAGATGCGGACAAAAGCGAACAAGCGCGCCTTAAACTCTTTTGGGGCGCTCCGGTTTCACTTGCGTCACATTGAATTGAGACGAATTTCCGTGGCCCTTGGGGCAGCGGAAGGGCTGCCACGCTCCAATGCTCCCGGGGCGTGGCGGCCTTGCGTGGCGCGCGCGAGTCTGGTTCCTCTCCGGCATGCGCCCGCCCCAGACCCAAATCCGCATGCGCCTGACCATCGACCGCCCCCTCGCCGGGGTGGTTCACAACCTGCAGGACAAGAACGGCAAGCCGATCGATCCCAAGCGGGCGGTGGACGGGCCGCTGAGCTTCGACTTCACCATCCGTGTCGCGGAGGGCCCGAAATTCTATGGCGAGCAGGTACGTAGCGAGGGGCCCGAGCGGCGTTTCGTCTATGTCGCGATCGGGACCTCTGCGGGCGACCATGGCTCGCCCCGGACCCGGCGGATGAAGGTGGACATCCACACGATCCCCCAGCCGCTGATCGATGCGGCGGTGGCGGGGAAGATCCTCGAAGGCACCGTTCGGGGCACGGGCAAGGACGGCACGCCCGCCTGCGCCACGGTGCCGGTAAGCTGGCGCGCGGTGTAGCTATTCCAGCGTATCCCCGTATCGCCGCACCGCCACGAACGCGAAGACCAGTCCCATCGCCGCGAGGATGCCGAGCGGAAGCAGCGCCTCCCCCACTCCCCAGCCCTTGAGCATCACCCCGCGCACCACGCGCAGGAAATGCGTCACCGGGATGCACTCGCCGATCGTCTGCGCCCAGCCGGGCATGCCGCGAAAGGGGAACATGAAGCCCGAGAGCAGGATGCTCGGCAGGATGTAGAAGAAGCTCATCTGCATCGCCTGGAGCTGGGTCTGGGCGAAGGTCGAGAGGGTGAAGCCGAGCAGCAGGCTGACGGTGATGAAGACGAGCGTCGCCAGCGCAAGCAGCCAGACCGGGCCGAAGAACGGCACCTGGAAGATCAGCTGGGCGGCGGCGACGATGATCGTGGTCTGCGTGGCGCCGATGAAGACGTAAGGCAGGATCTTGCCGAGCATGACCTCGAGCGGGTGGAGCGGCATGGCGAGGAGATTTTCCATCGTCCCGCGCTCGCGCTCGCGGGCGACCGAGACCGAGGTGAGCATCACCATCGTCATCGACAGCACGATCGCGAGCAGCCCGGGGACGATATTGTGGCTGGTGATCCCCTCCGGATTGTAGCGGCGCTGGACCACGACATCGACCGGCGGCGGCCGCGGCGCAAGCGGAGCGAGGCTGCCGATCAGGTCATGGCCAAGCCCCGACATCACCGCCTGCTGGACCGCCGCAGTGGCGCCGCCGGTCGCGGCGGGATCGGTCGCGTCGGCGACGACGAGCAATTGCGGGTGTTCGCCGCGCACCAGGTCGCGCGAGAAATCGGGCGGGATCACGATCAGGAACTGGACCTCGCCCCGGCGCAGCATCTCCTCGCCCGCGCCGGGCCGGGTGCCGGCGGGCTGGAGGTCGAAATAGCTGCTCGCGCGCAGCGATCCCTCGATGCTGCGGGTGAAGGCCGAATGATCGTTGACCTCGAGCGCGGCGCGCAGGTGGCGCGGATCATTGTTGATCGCGAAGCCGAACAGGAAGAGCTGGACCAGCGGGATGCCGACGATCATCCCGAAGGTCAGCCGGTCGCGGCGGAGCTGGTGGAACTCCTTGATCAGCATCGCCCAGATGCGGCGGAGCGACGGGCTCACGAGGCGATGCCCACGCTGTTGTCCGTCGCCGAGCGCATCAGGTGGATGAAGACATCCTCGAGCGTCGGCTCGGCCTCGCGCCAGTCTATCGCAGGGTCGACGTCCTTCACCGCCGCGCGGAGCGCCGCGAGATCGGGCCCGGCGATATGGAGCGTAGGCCCGAACGCCGCGGCCATCGTCACGCCGGGGCGCTGCTGGAGCAAGGGCGCGAGCCGGTCGGCGCCGGGCCCTTCACCGGTCAGCGCCGCGAGCCCCGAATCGCGCACGATCTCCGCCGCCGTCCCGCGGGCGAGCAGCACGCCATAGGCGATATAGGCGATGTCGTGACAGCGCTCGGCCTCGTCCATGTAGTGCGTGGAAACCAGAACGGTCACACCTTCCGCCGCTAAGACATGGATCTGGTCCCAGAATTCGCGCCGGGCGAGCGGATCGACGCCCGCGGTGGGCTCGTCGAGGAGGAGAATCTGCGGCTCGTGGAGCACGCAGGCGGCAAGCGCGAGGCGCTGCTTCCACCCGCCCGAGAGCTTGCCGGCGAGCTGGTCGGCGCGGGTGGCGAGGCCGAGCCGGTCGAGCGCGGCATCGACGCGGGCGTGCTTGTTGTCGAGGCTATAGGCGTCGGCGACGAAAGCCAGATTCTCGCGGATCGTCAGATCTTCGAACAGGCCGAAGCGCTGGGTCATGTAGCCGATTCGCCGCTTGATCTCCCCGCGGCTGGTGGCGAGATCGAGCCCGAGCACGGTGCCGCTTCCCGAATCGGGGATCAGCAACCCGCAGATCATCCTGAGCGTCGTCGTCTTCCCCGATCCGTTGGGGCCGAGGAACCCGCAGACCCGCCCCTGCCCCACTTCGAGCGAGACATGATCGACCACCACGCGCCCGCCAAAGCTCTTGGTGAGCCCGGTGACGGCGATCGCGGGCGCCGCGCTCATTGGGGGCGGACCTCGACCGGAAGGCCCGGGCGCAACCGGGCAATGCCGCCATCGGGGGTCGCCTCGACGAGGAAGACCAGCTTCGAGCGCGCGCGTTCGCTGTAGATCACCGGCGGGGTGAACTCCGCCTGGGGCGAGACATAGCGCACCGTCGCGGTGAAGGACCCGCAGCCATCGCAGCTCACACTCACCTTAGCGCCCGGACGCAGCGCCGCGATGGCGTTCTCGGGGGCGTAGAAGCGGATCTTCACCCGCCCCGGTTCGAGCAGCCGCACGACCGGCGAATTGGCGGGAACCCATTCGCCTGGGTTGAAATAGGTCTGTTCGACCAAGGCCCCGGCGGGGGCGACCGGCGCGATCTCATTGCCCCGCCGCCGCTGGGCATCGAGCGCGGCCTGGGCCGCGGCGACCGCGGCATCGGCTGCGGTGATCTGATCGACGCGCCCGGCAAGCTCGCCTGAGGCCTCGCTCGCCTGCGCCTGCTGGAGCGCTGCCTGAGCCGATTGCATCGCCGCACGCGCCTGATCGAGCCGCGTCTTGGTCGCAAAGCCCCGCGTGGCGAGCGTCTCGATCCGCTGATACTCGCGCGAGGCCCGCACCAGTTCGGCCCGCGCGGAGGCCTGCTGCGCACGCGATACGCCAAGCTCGGCCGGGCGCTGCCGGGCCTTGAGCAGATCCGCGCGCTGGGCCTGGGCCTGCACAAGCTGCGCCTCGAGCCGCCGGATCTCCGCATCGGTCGAGACCGCATTGAGCGCGAACAGCGGCTGCCCTGCCGCCACCTGCCCGCCGCGCACGACATCGAGCCGCGCGAGCGTGCCTGAAACCGGCGCTGCGACTTCGATCGCCTCGCCCTCGACATAGCCGAGCCAGCCTTCGGACGCCTTGCCGCTGCGGCTCATCCACCAGAAGGCCAATGCCCCGACAGCGGCGATCAGGACGACAATCACAGCGGCGCGTTTCAACTTGCATCTCCCGCAATCAGGCCGTGGAGCAAGATATCGGCATGCGAAGCCGCCAGCGCCCGCACATCGAGCGGCGGCGCGCCGGCAGGCTCGAGCACCGTTCGCCACAATGCCCCGATCAGGACCCCGCCCGCGACGCTGCGCGCGGCCATTGCCGGATCGACCGCACGGAACTCGCCCGACGCAACGCCGCGGGCGATGATCGACTCGATCAGTCCCAGAATCCGGGAGATTGCGCGGTCGTGATATAGTTTCGCGAGTTCGGGAAAATTGCCACTCTCGCCGATGATCAGCCGCGGCAGAAAGGCGATCTCGCCCTCGGCGACCTGCGACGCGGCGAAGGCGATCAGCGCGGGCAGCTGTTCCGACGGGCTCGCGCTCGCAAGCGCCGCGGGGACCGCGTTTGGCAAGTTGGCCGCCAGCAGCCAATCGATCATCGCGAGGAACAGCGCCTGCTTGTCGGAGAATTGGAGATAGAGCGCGGCCTTCGAGATGCCGACGCGCGCCGCGACATCCTCGAGCCGCGTCCCCGCATAACCGCGCGCCGCGAATTCCGCGCGGGCGGCGGCGAGGATCGACTCGCGGCGATCTGGAGGGGTGCGACGGGCCATGAGTCGTTTATAACTGACTGGTCAGTTATTGTGAAGAGGGGTGTGACCGCAGCGCTGCGATCATTCGCTCCTCGAATGCGGCGGGGTCCTTCGCTCCGGCGCGCAGGTCGTCGCGCGCGAGCGTCATCGCCACGTGTCCGTCGGTCATTACCGCCCCGGCATCGCAGGCGCCGCACAGCGTGGTGAGATCGTGGAGCGCAGTGACGAGCGTCAGCCCCTGGGCGACCTTGCCGCCGAGCGCCGTTCTGGTGTCGAACGCGGCGACCGGATCGAGCCAGTTGAACGGCTCGTCGAGAATCACGATCGGGCATCCGGTGGCGAAGGCGAGCGCGATCGAAGCGCGCTGGCGCATGCCCGAAGAGCAGTCGCCGATCCAGCGATCGGTCAGCGCACCGATCCCGAGCGGCTCCCACAGCGAACCGATGCCGGCACGCGCGCGGGCCATGTCGTGCGCGGCGAGCGCGAGCAGATCGCGAAAGCGCAAGCCGGCCGGCAGACTTTCGATCGGCGGCGCGAAGCCGATCCGCGCCGCGCGCCCGCCGCGATCGCGCGCCAGCTCGACCCCGTCGATACGGCAACTGCCCGCGTCGATCGGAAGGCGCCCGGCAATCGCGCGCAGCAAGGTGGTCTTGCCCGAGCCATTGGCGCCGACGATGCCGAACCAGGCGCCGCGCTCGGCTTCGAGCGACAACCCCCGGACCACGGTGGCGGTGCCGCGCCGGACCTGGACGCCGTCAAGGATGAGCGCGGCGGTCATGCGATGAGCCAGGTGACGCGGCCCGCGCGCCTGAACAGCCAGCCAAGGATCAGCAGCAACACGAGCGGAGCGGCGAAAGGCACGAGGATCGCGGCCAGCGCGACGGCGGCCAGCAGGAGCGTGGCGATCCAGTCCGCGGTGCGCCTGGCATGGATGCGATAGGCGAGGACGCGGACGGCCAGCACGGCAAGCACCAGCGCGGCCAGGCCCGCGGCGGTTGCCGCCGGGACGAACTGACGGGCAAGCAGCAGCGGCAGGCAGAATGCGAGCGTGAAGGCCGACAGCGACGATGCGTGCAGCGCGACGGTCCGCGTCGCCCGATAGCCGGCCTGTGCCATGAAACGGACCTTCGCGGCGTCGGCGCCGCCCAGCACGGCGCTTGCAGCGAGACTTGTCGCGAGCGCCAGCGCCGTCATCCCCGCCTCGCGCAGCAATGAGCCGAGCGCGAGGAGCATGGCGGCCGCGGCGATCCCGGCGATGGCCGTGGGAACCGGTCGGTCGAACAGCAGCGCGCGCCGGCGGGCCAGCGCTTCCGCCGGGGCAAAGCGGCGCGAGGGGCGCGAAAACCGGTGCCAGGCGAAGCCGGCCGCGATTCCGGCGGGCATCGTGGCCAGCCAACAAGCCGGGTAGCGCAGTCCGGCCAGCAGGAAGATCATGGCAAGCATCGCCAGCGCCGGGCCGATCAGCAGCAACAGATACTGCGCGGCGGCGCGCCTGCTCAGTGCCGGTGCGGCGAGCGCGCCTTCCGTCTGGTGATAGGTCAGCCGCCCCGCGCCGAGCCGGGCCAGGCCGAACGCCGCGACGAACCCGGCCGCGGCCGAAAGGTAGAGCGCGGGCCGTTCGGGTAGGCTCGTGAGCCAGGCATGGGCCCCCAACAGCAGCACCGGCAGGCCGAGGCCGAAGGTCAGCCGGTCGCCCCAGCCGGCCAGCGCATTCCTCGCGGCGTTGACCGCGATCAGCCGGTCGTGATCAAGGATGACGTTCAAGGTCGCGCCCGCCACAACATGGTTTCTCCGCGGTGAATCCCATATCAACCACGTCTTTACGTGCTTCAGTATATCCCCTGAGTCCATTGAGAGGCAGAGCGCTCGATGCCGGGCGCAAACTCTTGGGTATTGGGGGCGTATGCCGTTTGATTCCGTACAGATTGCGCGACTGGGCGGTGCTTCGAGCGCCATGGGCGCCCTCACCGCGTCGGACGGGAGCGCCACGCATCCCTGGCTCAATCGGCTGATCGCGGGGCACGAGCCCGCGCGCGACCTCGCCGATGCCGCGCATTATCTCTGCATCCTCCATGGCCGCCATCCCGGCGTGATCGACTATGCGCTCGATCATGCCAGGCTGCCGGTCGAGCGCGGCTGGCTCGAGGCGGCGGCCGAGGCTTTCGCCACCGAGCGCGCCTATCTCGTCCGCATCGTCGCCGCGGCGGGGCCACTGCCGAGCACCCCCGGCCAGGCCGAATCGGAAGCCGCGGTGCATGCGCAGTGCCATGCGCTCGACATGCTCGCCCAGTCGGACCGCACCGGATGTGCCACCGGCGCCGCGCTGGCGCTGGGGCTCGACTGGGAAGCGGTGCGCGACGTGCTCGATGCCGCCGCGCACCGGCTGGGGATCACCCCGCCTGCTTGCACTCTCCCCCTTCAGGAGGAAACGGTGACGGTGGTCGATGCGCTGGTGCGCGAGATGAGCGTCGAGCGCGCGATGCTGTTCGGCGCGCAGCAGATGTTCGCCCAGCATCGCGGGCTGCTCGACCTGCTCGAGGCGCGGGCTTCGGCACGCGCGCATCACTGAGGGCTGACAAGGCCAATTTCCCTCTCTAGGCAGCGTATCGGGTTTCAAAGGACTACCGATGCGCTTCGAGGGTACCCAGAGCTATGTCGCTACCGATGACCTGAAGGTCGCGGTCAACGCCGCGGCGACCTTGCGCCGCCCGCTGCTCGTCAAGGGCGAGCCGGGGACGGGCAAGACCGTGCTCGCCTATGAGGTCGCCAAGGCGATGGGGGCGCCGCTGATCGAGTGGAACGTGAAGTCGACCACCAAGGCGCAGCAGGGCCTCTATGAGTATGACGCGGTGGCGCGGCTGCGCGACGGGCAGCTGGGCGATGAGCGTGTCCACGACATCGCCAACTATATCCGCCGCGGCAAGCTGTGGGAGGCGTTCACCAGCCCCGAACTGCCCGTCCTGCTGATCGACGAGATCGACAAGGCCGATATCGAGTTTCCCAACGATCTGCTCACCGAACTCGATCGCATGGAATTCCATGTCTACGAGACCAAGGAGACCGTCCGCGCGGTCGAGCGGCCGATCGTGATCATTACCTCGAACAACGAAAAGGAGCTGCCCGACGCCTTCCTGCGCCGTTGCTTCTTCCATTACATCAAATTCCCGGACCGCGAGACGATGCAGGCGATCGTCGATGTCCATTTCCCCAAGATCCAGAAGCTGCTGGTGAGCCGGGCGATGGATATCTTCTACGAGATCCGCGAAGTGCCGGGGCTCAAGAAGAAACCCTCGACCAGCGAGCTGCTCGACTGGCTCAAGCTCCTTCTCCACGAGGACATGCCGCTCGACGTGCTCCAGACACGCGACCCGAGCAAGGCGATCCCGCCGCTGCACGGCGCGTTGCTCAAGAACGAGCAGGACGTGATGCTGTTCGAGCGGCTGGCGTTCATGGCGCGGCGGCAGGCGAACAAGGGATGAGCCATGGCGCGGGATGCCTGTGCGGCGCGGTGCGCGTCGCGATTGACGCCGAGCCTCTGCTCGCCCGCGCCTGCTGGTGCCGGCTGTGCCAGTATCTTGCGGCGGGGAATGCGACGGTCAATGTCGTGTTTCCGGCCGACGCCGTGACGGCCGAGGGCGAGGTACGCTGGTATGCGTCGGTCGCGGATAGCGGCAACCAGATGCACCGCGGCTTCTGCCCGCAGTGCGGCACCCAGATCTTCAGCAAGTCCGATGCGCGGCCGAACCTGCTGATCGTGCGGTCGGGGGCGCTCGACGATCCCGATCTGCTAGCGCCGCAGGCGACGATCTGGACGAGCGCGGCGCCGGCCTGGGCCTGCTTCGATCCCGAACTGCCCCGGTTCGAACGCCAGCCTCCCCCGATCGGGTGAACGATGCGGGGGGAACGCAAGACCTGGCTGATCGCGGTCGCCGCCGTGGGTGCGCTGGCGATCTGTGCGGGCGCGGCGCTGATGCCGGGGACCATGAAGGAGCAGCTCAGCCTTGCCACCAGGCTGACCGCGCGATGGTCCGCCTTGTGGTTCCTCGCCGCCTTCACGGCACGGCCGCTGTTCCAGATGTTCGGCGGGGTCTGGGGCGAGGTGCTGCGCCAGCGCCGCTATGTCGGGCTGGGCTTCGCGGCGGCGCACACCATCCATGGCTTCTGTTTTGCGACCCAGATCGCGCTGACCGACACCACGCGGCCGCTGATCGTCTGGCTGGTCGGGGGCACCGGCTATCTGCTGATGTGGGCGATGGCCGCGACCTCGAACGACGCGGCGATGCGCGCGCTGGGCCGGAACTGGAAGCGGCTCCACGCCACCGGCGTGTGGTGGCTGTGGTTCGTCTTCACCTATAGCTATTGGGGCCGGATCTGGCGGCCCGAGACGCAGGGGCTGGGATCGGTGATGGCCGGGCTGTTCATCGCCGCCGCGCTGATCCGCATTCCGCTGGTCCGCCGGGCGCTGGGCCGCAAGCGAGCGCATGGATGAGCCGGCGCGACTGGCTGATCGTCGCGGGGATCGCCGCGCTCGGCCTGGCGCTCCGCCTGCTGGCCGCGCAGGGCGCGCTGTGGCTCGACGAGGCCTGGTCTGCGACCACGGCGCATGACGTGGGGACGCCGCTGGGCGTGTTTCTTGAGATCAACCACGACAATAACCATCATCTCAATACCTTGTGGCTGCAGCTGGTCGGCCTCGACGCGCCGCCGATGCTCCAGCGGGGGCTGTCGATCCTGACCGGCACCCTGGCCATCCCGGTGGCGGCGATGATCGCGGCGCGGCAGGGCAAGGCGGCGGCGCTGGCGGCGGCCCTGCTGTTCGCGGTGTCGCCGCTGCTCGTCACCTACGGCGCCGAGGCGCGCGGCTATGCGCCGATGGTACTGATGCTGCTGGTGACGGTGCTGCTGGTGGCGAACTGGCTCGACGACCCTTCGCAGCGCGCGCCGGCGATCCCGATCGGGCTCGCGGTGCTGCTCGGCATGTTCTCGCAGCTCACCATGGCTTTCGGGCTGGCGGCGCTGGCGCTGTGGGTAGGCTGGACGCTCTATCGCAACCGTCCGCCACGCGAAGCGAGCGTGGCAGCCGCCCGTATCCTGCTACCGGTCATCGTCCCCGCCATCGCCGTGCTCGCGATCATATTCGGCGCGGCGCGCGCGGCGGGCACCGGCATGCGGCTCGGCAATTACGAGCCCTTCAGCCTGACGGTCTTCGCCGATGGCTGGGGCGCAATGCTGCTCACGGCATTCGGCGGGCCGCTGGCGCTGGTCGCTGCGATCCTCCTGAGCGCCCCGCCCGACACGCCTTCGCCGCAGGACGGCCCCGCGCGCGACCGCGTCTTCTTCCTGCTCGCGCTGCTCATCCCGTTCGGCATCGCCTTGCTCCAGGTCGCCAATAGCGGCGCGCCGCGCTACCATCTGTTGAGCGGGCTCGGCGCGATGATGCTGGTGGCGATGCACAGCGGTCCACGCCTCGCCCCGGGCCGCGCCTCGCGCCTGCCGGTCGGGGCGGCGCTGGCGCTGGTGACGATCGCCGCGCTGATCACCGACAACCGCATCATCGCGAACCGCCGTGCCGATCCTGCCCCCGTAATCGATTCGCTGATCGCCGCACAGGAGAGCGAGATTGCAGTCGAGCGGGACCGTTCCACTGCGATCCTGCGCATGGCGGCTGCCTCGCGTCACCTTCCCCTCACCGTGATCGAAGGGCCCTGCCCGGCCACGCGTTTCTGGTTCGTGGACCGAGACGGCGACGCGCCATTCCCCGATCCGGCCGTGCGCTGCGACAATCCCTATCATGTGGTCGCCGAGGGCCACCCCACCGGCCTCTCCGGCACGCACTGGAAGCTTTACGAACGCGGCCCACTGGCGCCACAATAGTCCCATGTTCCTCAACTTCCTCGACGAGCTGCGCGCCGCGGGCATCCCCGCCAGCCTGAAGGAGCACCTCATCCTGCTCGAAGCGCTCGACCGCGACGTGATCGAGCGCACGCCCGAGGATTTCTATTTCCTCGCCCGCGCCACCTTCATGAAGGACGAGGGGCTGCTCGACCGGTTCGATCAGGTCTTTTCGAAGGTCTTCAGGGGGATCGCGACCAATTACGGCATCGCGCCCGCCGAAATCCCCGAGGACTGGCTCAAGGCCATTGCCGAGAAATTCCTGACGCCCGAGGAGATGGCGGCGATCAAGTCGCTCGGCAGCTGGGACGAGATCATGGCGGCCCTGAAGGAGCGGCTCGCCGAGCAGGAGGGCCGTCACCAGGGCGGCAATAAGTGGATCGGCACCGGCGGCACGTCCCCATTTGGTAACGGTGGCTACAATCCCGAAGGCGTGCGGATCGGCGGCGAGAGCAAGCAGGGCCGCGCGCTCAAGGTCTGGGAAGGCCGCCAGTACAAGAATCTCGACAACACCCGCGAACTCGGCACCCGCAATATCAAGATCGCGCTGCGCCGCCTGCGCCGCTTCGCGCGCGAAGGCGCCGCCGACGAACTCGATATCGATGCGACGATCGAGGGCACCGCGCGGCAGGGCTGGCTCGACATCCGGATGCGGCCCGAGCGGCACAATGCGGTCAAGCTGCTGCTCTTCCTCGATATCGGCGGATCGATGGATCCGTTCGTGAAGCTTTGCGAGGAGCTGTTCTCGGCAGCGACCAGCGAGTTCAAAAACCTGGAGTTCTTCTACTTCCACAATTGCCTCTACGAGGGCGTGTGGAAGGACAATCTGCGCCGCTTCACCGAGCGCACACCGACCATGGATGTGCTCCATAAATACGGCCATGATTACAAGGTCGTGATCGTCGGCGATGCTTCAATGAGCGCGTACGAGATCACCCATCCCGGCGGTTCGGTCGAGCATTTCAACGAGGAGCCGGGAGCAGTGTGGATGCAGCGGCTGACCAATACCTATCCGGCGGCGATCTGGCTCAATCCCATCCCCGAGGCGCAATGGGGATATTCGCAATCGACGCGCATCATCCGCGAGCTGATGACCGACCGCATGTATCCGCTGACGCTCGCCGGGCTGGATGAGGCGATGCGCGAACTGAGCCGGAAAAGATGATCGGGCGGCGGGCCGTCGCGGCGATCGCCCTGCCGGCCCTGCTGGCGAGCTGCATGCATACGGCGCGCCCGGATCCGGCCAGGGAGCGGATCGACGGCGCATTCCTCAAGCTGACCGGCCATGCGTGCGGGGTGACGCGCTACAAGCATTACGGGCATTGGGACCAAGGCTCATTCTTCATCAAGAACCAGAATGGCGGCGGACCGACGCCGATCCCGATGGACCGCTATGTGGCGCGGTGTAGCGCTGGCGGGGTGTATCTGATGGAAATTCCGGACGATCCGCAACTCAAGACATGGATGATGCCGTGCGTGAACGGGGTTCGCGCATTCCGGACCTTCTGCCACCTTTGGTAGGCTAGAGCCGCTCGATCGCCCGATGCAGGCGGCGCAGCACCGCGCCGTCATGCGCCTGCGCAGCAGCGGCCTCGCTGGCCAGCGCCATCAGGCGGATTGCGCCAAAGCTGGCGGCGAGCCCCTTGAGGCGGAGCGCCGCGGCGGTCCAACTATCGGGGGAATCGGCGGATTTCATCGCCTCGAGGCAACGCTTCACGCCGTCGAGAAACGCCTCGCGCAGCTCCGCGATCAGCGCGGGCTCATCGCCCACCGCCGCCGCCAACGTCGCATCGATTGCACCCGGATCATACGCCATGTGCCAGAGCCTAGCCCCGCGGCACTTAACGTTTCGTTTCCTTACTTAGTTGGACCGTGCAGGAAATGTGGTAAATGCGCCACATGACAGGGGAAACACGAGCTGAATCCATCCTCGCGCCGGCGGCAAGCGGCGGCGAGGAATTGTTGCTTTCGAACGACACCGGGCCCGCTCCGGTCGCCGAGCACCCGCCGGCGTTCGAGGCCGAGGAAGAGGATGCGCCGCGCGCGCGCCGCTTCGGCTGGGCCGGGCCGGCGATCGCGATCCTGCTCTCGCTGGGCTGGGTCGCGGGCGCGCTTTGGCTGTCGCGCGGCACCTGGATGACGCCGCAGGATCCCGCCGCGCTGCTGCCGCTGGTCGCGACGATCGCCACCGTCCCGACGCTGATCGGGATCGTCTATCTCCTGCTCCTGCGCACCAGCGCCGCCGAGGCCCGGCGCTTCGGCAGCACCGCGCGGGCGATGCGCGCCGAGGCGGCGAGCCTCGAGGCCGCGGTCGCCACCCTCTCCGCCCGGATCGAGATGAACCGCGCCGAGCTGGCGCACCAGACCCAGGCGCTGATGGCGATGGGCGATGCCGCCGCCGAACGGCTCAAGTCGCTCGCGCACGATATGGGCCAGCAGACCCAGCTCATCACCGCCAGCAGCACACGGCTGACCGAAGCCACCAGCGAAGCCGAGAAGCGCGTCGAGATCGTGCTCAGTTCGCTACCCAAGGCGCATGAGGAAATGCAGGGCATCGCCGCGCGCGTCGATGCCGCGGGGCTGGTCGCCGGCCAGCGTGCCGCCGCGCTCGATACCCAGCTGACCGCGCTTGCGGAGCGCGGGCGCGAGGCGGATGCGATTGCGGGCGGGGCTGCCGAGCGGCTCGCGGCGCATATCGCGCGCATGGAGGCGACCAGCGAGACCGCCTCTGCGCGCCTCGAATCGGTCACCGGCGAGATGTCGACCGCGGTCGATGCAGTGCTCGATCGCGCCGCCAATGCGGTGGACGAGGCGCGCAAGGGGATCGCGGCGCAGGGCGAGGCGATGCTCGCGATGCTCAGCGCCAACCAGGCCGCGCTCGACCGCGCCGCGACCGACAGTGCCGAGGCGCTGGGCGGGCGGATCGGAACCATCGAGGAAGCCGTGGGCCGCATCGGCGCGCGGCTGGGCGAGGAGCAGGAACGCGGCACCGCGCTGTTCAAGACGCTCGAAGAGGGCGTGACGCGCACCGACCGCGAGCTGGCGGTGTTCCACGCCGCCGGGATGGACCGCACCCAGGCGCTCGCCGCGCAGGTCAGCGCGCTCGGCGGATCGTTCGACGCGATGCGCGAGGCGATGAAGTCGGGCGAAGAGACCGCGCAGAACGTGATCCGCACCTCCGAGGATCTGCTGACCGCGCTCGACGCCTCGGCACGCGAGATCGACGAGACCCTGCCCGCGGCGCTCGACCGGCTCGATGCGCGGATCGGGGCGAGCCGCAAGGTCGTCGCCGAGAGCAAGCCCGAGCTGATGGCGCTCGTCACCGCCGCCGAGAGCACGCACGACGCGATCGAGGCGATCGCCGACGTGGTCAGCCAGCAGCGCGACACGCTCGCCAAGACACAGGCATCGCTGCTCGAGACCCTCGCCGACGGGCGCGCCAAGGCCGATGCGCTCGAGGCGATCGTCGACGATGCGATCGGCACGACGCGCCGCTTCGCCGAGGAGGCCGCGCCGCAGCTTGTCGATGCGCTGCTGACGGTGCGCGAGACCTCTGCCGCCGCCGCCGATCACGCGCGCCGGACGCTCGCCGAGATCGTCCCCCAGGCCGCCTCCGCGCTGGAGGAGGCGAGCGGCGAGGCGATGCGCCGCGCGATGGACGCGACGGTGCGCCGCCAGCTGGGCGAACTGGCCGAGACCACCGAGGCCGCGGTCAACGCCGCCTCGCGGGCCTCAGAGCGGCTGACGCAGCAGATGCTGGCGCTCGCCGAGACTACTGCGCAGGTCGAGCACCAGATCGAGCAGGGCCGCGAAGAACGCGAGAAGGGCGACAGCGACAATTTCGCCCGCCGCGTCTCGCTCCTGATCGAGGCGCTCAACTCGGCCTCGATCGACATCACCAAGAGTTTCTCGTCCGAAGTCGCCGACAGCGCCTGGAACGCCTATTTGAAGGGCGACCGCGGCGTCTTCACCCGCCGCGCGGTGCGGCTGCTCGACACGGGCGAGGCGCGCGAAGTGGCGCGGCTTTATGACGAGGACGAGGGTTTCCGCGACAACGTCAACCGCTACATCCACGATTTCGAGGCGATGCTGCGGCAGATCCTCGCGCTGCGCGACGGCTCGCCGCTGGGCGTGACGTTGCTCTCGTCGGACATGGGCAAGCTCTACGTGGCGCTGGCGCAGGCGATCGAACGGTTGCGGAGCTGAGACCAGCCTCGTCAGGGGGCAAAATAACCTTCAATATCCCGATGCGCTCCGAGCACGCTCACGATCTGCACCGTATCGCCAAGATAGCGGAAGAAGATCGTATAGCCCTGACAGGGCGTGCTGCGGATATCCGGCCGGAGTTCCGGCCGGGCGGTGCCGAGTATTCCCGGCAATACCGCAAGCTTGCGGCACTGGTCGCGTAATCGGGAGACAAAGGCTTCGGCGACGGCACGGTGGCCGCTCTGATCGGCAATGTAGAGCGCGATTTCCGCGAGATCCGATTCGGCGGTGTCGGTGTAGCGAAGCTGGCGCATCAGCCCGCCTTTTTCGGACGTTCCCATGCATCGAGCGCAGCGGCGACGTGCGCACCCACCTGATCGTCGGTTCGCGCGCCACCCGTCTCGATCGAAGCATTCAACGTGTCGCGCAGGGCCTGCAGCCTGGCTTCCCGCTCCTCGACCAGGCGAAGCCCCTCGCGGACCACTTCGCTTGCCGAGCCATACCGCCCGGCCTTGACGACGGCATCGACAAATCCCTGCCAACGCTCTCCAATCGATACATTCATGATCGTGCTCCCGGAGTCGCTCGTCGACCGGGTCTTAGTCCGATAACAGAAACTGCGCAATTATTGTTATTTCGGGCAGCCTCGATTCAGCGCGTCCAGTCGAGCATCTCAACGGTCACCCAGCCGAAGACATAGTTGAGATAGAAGAGCGAGAACAACACGGTCGCGACGATCGTGGTGCGGATGACGATGCGCCTGGGATCGAAGCCGTGCGGGGCGCTTTCGGCCTGGCCGGGAACGAGATCGACACCGGCCTCCTGCGCGGTCTTCACGCCGAAGGGCAGGACGAAGAAGACCGAAAAGGCCCAGAACAGCGCATAGATCGCGAGCGCGGACTTCCAGTTCATGTCTCGATCACCAGCACGTCGACGATCGGCTTCTTGCCGGTGAAGCGCGTCGCGGTGCGGCGGACGGCAAGGCGGAGCGCTTCGCGCAGCGCATCGCCGCCGCTCTTGCCGGCGCGGACGGCCTCGGCCGCAGCCTGCGCGGCCTCCTCGATGAACTTGTCGCGGTCCTCCTCGACGGGGACGCCCTGGACGCGGACCTGCGGCGAGCCGAGCAGGCGGCCGTCCTTGAGCGCCACCGCGACCGAGATCTGGCCATAGAGCGCGATCCGCCGCCGCTCGTTGATCGTCGCGCCATCGGCGGGGAGGATGATGTCGCCGTCGAGGACGAGGCGGCCGGCTGGGGCCTCGCCGATCTTGTGCGGCTTGCCCGGCGCGAGGCGGATGATGTCGCCATTGGTCTGCTCGATCGCGGTGGGGATGCCCTGCGAACGGCCGAACCGCGCCTGCTCGTGCATGTGGCGAACCTCGCCATGGACCGGCAGCAGGATCTGCGGGCGGATCCAGCGGTACATTTCGGCGAGTTCGGGGCGACCGGGATGCCCGGAGACATGGATGAAGGCCTGACGATCGGTGACGATATCGACGCCCGATTCGGCGAGCAGGTTCATGATCCGGCCGATCGCGATCTCGTTGCCGGGGATCTGGCGCGACGAGAAGAGGACGAGATCGCCCTTGCCCAGCTTGACCTGATGCTGCCCCTCGGCGATGCGCGCGAGCGCCGCGCGGGGCTCGCCCTGCCCGCCGGTGGCGACGATCAGCACGCGTCCGGGCGGGAGCGTCATCGCGGTATCGAAGTCCACCGTATCGGGGAAATCGCGCAGATAGCCGGTCTGCTTGGCGACGCGCAGGATGCGGTCGAGCGAACGGCCCGCGACGCACAGTTCGCGGCCCGTGTCGCGCGCCACTTCGCCCAGCGTCTGCAGCCGCGCGGCGTTGGAGGCGAAGGTGGTGACGAGCACCCTGCCCTTCGCGGCGCCGATCACCTCGTCGAGCCCCTTGCGGACCTCGCCCTCCGATCCCGAGGCTTCGGGATTGAAGACGTTGGTCGAATCGCAGACCAAAGCGAGCACGCCCTGATCGCCGATCGCGGTCAGCTCCGCGGCGGTCGATGCGCCGCCGAGCGAGGGCGTGTCGTCGAGCTTCCAGTCACCGGTGTGGAAGATGCGGCCATAGGGCGTTACGATCTCGACCGCATTGCCCTCGGGGATCGAGTGGGCCAGCGGCACGTAGCGGATCGTGAAGGGCCCGAGCGCGAAGGCTTCCTCGTCGTTCACGACGTTGAGCTTCACCCGGTCTTCGATCCCCTCCTCTTCGAGCTTGCCCCGGATCAGGCCCGCGGTGAACGGCGTGGCATAGAGCGGCACGTCGAGCTCGCCCGCCAGATAGGGAAGCGCGCCGATATGGTCCTCATGGCCATGGGTGAGGACGATGCCGAGCAGGTCGTCGAGCCGCTCCTCGATGAACTGGAGGTCGGGCAGGATCACATCGACGCCGGGATAGTCCGCGTTGCCGAAGGTGATGCCGCAATCGACCATCAGCCACTTGCCCTCGGTGCCATAGAGATTGACGTTCATGCCGATCTCGCCCGAGCCGCCGAGCGCGAGGAAGAGGAGTTCTTTGCCGGGGTTCACTGGGTTCCTGTCATGATTGGGACGTGCCCTTATTTCCGTTCGTCCTGAGCTTGCCGAAGGGCCGTTCTTCTTCTTCCGCCCTAGGAGGAAAGACGGGGCTTCGACAAGCTCAGCCCGAACGGTTGAAGGTTATACCTTGCTCCGTTCCCAGAGCATGGCGAGCCCCTGGATCGTCAGATCGGGCTCGATCACGTCGAACACCGGGGTCTGCTTCTCGAACAGCACCGCGAGGCCGCCGGTGGCGATTACCTTCGACGGGCGCCCGATCTCGGCCTTGGTGCGCGCGACCAGCCCTTCGATCATCGCGACATAGCCCCAATAGATGCCGATCTGCATCTGATCGACGGTGTTGCGGCCGATCACGCTGTTATTGCCGTGCGGCGCCTCGATCGCGATCCGGGGCAGCTTCGCCGCGGCGGTGACGAGCGCGTCGAGCGACAGGTTGATGCCCGGGGCGATCACCCCGCCCTTGTAGGTGCCCTTGAAGTCGATCACGTCGAAGGTGGTCGCGGTGCCGAAATCGATGATGATCAGGTCGCCGGGATGATTGGCATGCGCCGCGATGCAGTTGAGCGCGCGGTCGGCGCCGAGCTGCTCGGGTTCCTCGACATCGAGCTGGAATCCCCAGCCCGCATCGCCCTTCCCCGCGATCACGGCCTCGGTCTTGAAATATTTCTGCGCGAGCACCTGGAGATTGTGGAGCGCGCGGGGAACCACGGTGCCGATGATCACGCCGGTGACGGTCGCCATGGTGAAGCCTTCGAGGCCGAGCAACTGGCTGAGCCACACGGCATATTCGTCAGCGGTGCGGCGCGGATCGGTGGCGATGCGCCAGCGCGCGCGGATCTGGCCACTCTCCACAAGGGCGAAGACGATATTGGTGTTTCCGGCATCGACCGCGAGCAGCATGGGGTTGGTCCTCAGATCAGGAACACATCGGCGGCGTGAATGACATGGCTGGTGCCATCGGCCAAGCGCAGGGTGAGCGCGCCGTCCGCATCGAGGCCCTGGAACAGCCCGTCGATCGCACTGCCGTCGGAAAGGCGCGCGGTGAGCGCGGTGCCGATCGGATGCGCGCGGGCGAGCCAGCGCTCGCGCACCGGGCCGAGGCCTTCGCGCCATTTGGCGATCCAGCGGGCGACGCTTTCGGCGAGGACGTCCGCGAAGATTTCGGGCGCGACCGTGGCGCCGTGCGCCGCGAGGCTGGTGGTGGGGCGTTCGAGATTTTCGGGGTGGTGGGCGAGGTTCACTCCGAACCCGATCACCACAGCATCTCCAGTGCGCTCCAAGAGAATACCGGAGAGTTTCGCACCATCGATCAGCAAATCGTTGGGCCATTTGATCACTACCTCGTCATCCCGGCGAAAGCCGGGACCCAGAGTCACGCAGGCTGCCGCCCGGAACTCTGGGTCCCGGCTTTCGCCGGGATGACGGAAGGTGGAGATGGCTTCCTCCAGAGCTACCGCAGCAACAAGCGCCAGCGTCGCCGGACCCGGATCGCCGGGCCGCACCCGAATCAGCGTGCTGCCGTAGAAATTCCCCGGCGGCGATTCCCACGCCCTGCCCTGCCGGCCGCGCCCGCCGGTCTGGCGCTCGGCACGCAGCCACAGTCCTTCGGTTGCGCCCGAACGGGCCAGCTCGAGCATATCGGCATTGGTCGAGCCCGTCTCGGCGACGGTCCGGATGACGATAGTCAGAACAGCGACTTTGCGGCGAGCGCGGTCCAAGCCGAAAGGCAGGGCAGCACGAGCATCCCCAGCGGTGAGATCGCGACCGAGGCCGCGAGCAGCAGGCCGCCCTCGACCAGCCCGGGCCTGCCCTCGTACTTCGGCGCGGGATCGTCGAAATACATGCGCTTGATGATGCTCAGATAGTAGAACGCCCCCGGCACCGAGCCGATAATGCCGAGCACCGCGAGCGGGAACAGCCCCGCCGCGGTCGCGGCGTTGAACACCTCCAGCTTGGCGAAGAAGCCGAGCAGCGGCGGGATGCCCGCCAGCGCAAACATGAAGATCATCATCGCCAGTGCGAGGCCCGGACGGGTGCGCGACATGCCGGCCATGCTGTCGAGGCTCTCGATCGCGTTGCCCTCGGCGTCGCGCATCTGGAGCACGACGAGGAAGCAGCCGAGCGTCATCACGACATAGACCGCCATGTAGAACAGCACCGAGGCGACGCCCGCCTGCGTCCCCGCGGCGAGGCCGATCAGCGCGAAGCCGACATTGTTGATCGACGAGTAAGCGAGCAGCCGCTTGATGTTCTTCTGCCCGATCGCGCCGAACGCGCCGAGCGCGATCGAGGCGAGCGCGGCGAAGACGACGATCTGGCGCCAGTCATGGACGGCGGGGCCCATCGCCTCGGTCGCGACGCGCACCGCCATCGCCATCGCCGCCATCTTGGGCGCGCTGGCGAAGAAAGCGGTGACCGGGGTCGGGGCACCCTCATAGACGTCGGGGGTCCACATGTGGAACGGAACCGCGCTGATCTTGAAGGCGAGCCCGGCGAAGACGAAGACGAGGCCGAACAGCAGCCCGGTCGACTTCGGGCCCGCATAGGCCTGGGCGATATCGGTGAAGAGCGTGGTGCCGCTGAAGCCGTATACGAGCGAAATGCCGTAGAGCAGGATGCCCGAGGCGAGCGCGCCGAGGACGAAATATTTGAGGCCCGCCTCGGCCGAGCGCGCGTCGCGGCGCATGAAGCTGGCGAGGACATAGGCCGAGAGGCTCTGGAGCTCGAGCCCGACATAGAGCGACATGAGGTCCCCCGCCGAGACCATCATTCCCATGCCGGCGGCGCTGAGCAGGATCAGCACCGGATATTCGGGGCGGAGATCGTCGCCGCTGGTGGTCGCGAAGAATTTGGGGGCGATCAGGATCGAAACCGCGGCGGCGGCGAAGATCACCGCCTTGGCGAAGGCCGCGAACATGTCCGCGCGGTAGAGCCCGCCGAACGCGCTGCCGCCCGCGGAAGCCGGGCCCATCAGCGAGATGCCCGCGCCGATCAGCACTGCGACCGCGGCGAGGCTGACCGCGCGGGTCGAGCCCTGCCCGCCCCAGGCTGCGACGAGCATCAGCAGGATCGCGCCGAGGCCGAGCACGACCTCGGGCAGCGTCATCAGCAATTGTGCCGAATAGCCCATCAGTGTGCCTCCCCATGCGCTTCATGGGCGGGCTTGGCCGCGGGGTGGCCGGCAGTGGGGAGCGAATCCCCCTTGGGGCTCGCGCGCTCGATCCGGGCGACGAGGCGTTCGGTGTCGGCGCGCATCGGCTTGAGGAAGCTTTCGGGATAGACACCCATCCACAGCACCACCGCCGCGATCGGCGCGAGGGTGAGGATTTCGCGCAAGCTCAGGTCCGGCATCGCCTTGACGTCGTCCTTGGTGAGATCACCGAACACGACGCGGCGATAGAGGTAGAGCATGTATGCGGCGCCGAGGATGATGCCGGTGGTGCACAGCAAGGTCATCGTGGTCGAGACCTTGTACATCCCCGCAAGGCCCAGGAACTCGCCGACGAAGTTGCTCGTGCCGGGCAGCCCGACCGAGGCCATGGTGAAGAGCATGAACAGGGCGGCGTAGCGCGGCATGTTGATCGCGAGGCCACCGTATCGGTCGATCTCGCGGGTGTGGAGCCGGTCATAGATCACGCCGACGCACAGGAAGAGCGCGCCCGAGACGAGGCCGTGGCCGAGCATGACCATCATGCCGCCCTCGATCCCCTGCTGGTTGAACGCGAACAGCCCGCCCGTCACGATCGCCATATGGGCGACCGAGGAATAGGCGATCAGCTTCTTCATGTCCGACTGCACCAGCGCGACCAGCGAGGTGTAAATCACCGCGACGGCGCTGAGCCCGAAGATGAGCCAGACGAGCTGCGCCGAGGCCTCCGGGAACATCGGCAGCGAGAAGCGCAGGAAGCCGTAGCCGCCGAGCTTCAGCAGCACGCCCGCCAGGATCACCGAACCCGCGGTGGGCGCCTGCACGTGCGCGTCGGGAAGCCAGGTGTGGACCGGCCACATCGGCATCTTGACCGCGAAGCTCGCGAAGAAGGCGAGCCAAAGCCAGGTCTGCACATGCGGATCGAAGTCGTACGCCATCAGCTTCGGGATGTCCGAGGTGCCCGCGACCCCGATCATGTAGAGCATCGCGATCAGCATCACGACCGAGCCGAGCAGCGTGTAGAGGAAGAATTTGTACGACGCGTAGATGCGGTTCGCGCCGCCCCAGATGCCGATGATCAGGTACATCGGGATCAAGCCGGCCTCGAAGAAGACGTAGAAGAGCAGCAGGTCCTGCGCCGCGAAGGTGCCGATCATCAGCACCTCGGTGACGAGGAAGGCGGCCATATACTCGGGCACGCGCTTCTCGATCGCTTCCCAGCTGGCGAGGATGCAGATCGGCATCAGGAAGACGCTGAGCATGATCAGCATCAGCGCGAAACCGTCGATCCCGAGGGCGTATGCAAAGCGCCCGAACACCGGCTGGAACTCGACAAACTGCCACTGCGCGGCGTGCGGGCCGAGATCGAAGCTCGCCCACAGCCAGCAGCCGAGCGCGAAATCGACCAAAGTCGCGATCAGCGCGATCCAGCGCGCGGTCGCGGCGTTCGTGTAGAGGCACAGGATCGCCGCAACGGCCGGAACCGCGAGCATGATCGACAGGATGGGAAAATGCTCCATTGCCTCAGCCCACCATGAACCAGGTGATCGCGGCGGTGAGGCCGATCAGCATGACGAAGGCATAGGCGTAGAGATATCCCGATTGCAGGCGGACCGCCCCGGCGCTGCCGAGCGCGACCAGCCTGGCGAAGCCGTTGGGCCCGAAACGGTCGATCGTCCCCTCGTCGCCCGCCTTCCACAGCAGGCGGCCGATCGCGAAGGCGGGCTTCACGAACAGGAAATGGTAGATCTCGTCGAAATACCATTTGTTGAGCAGGAAGAGGTAGAGCGGGCGGAAGGCGCTGGCGAACGCAGCAGGGAAGGCCGGGAAGCGGATATAGGCCAGCCATCCGATCGCGAGCCCGCCGAGCATCGCGAAGGTCGCGCTCAGCTTCACCCACAGCGGCACCTCATGCATTGCGTGCATCAGATGCTCGTTGAACGCGACCGAGCCGCGCCAGAAATGCTCGCCTGCCTCGGGCTCGATGAAGAAGCCGTGGAAGACGAAGCCCGAAGCGACCGCGCCGACGGTCAGCAGCACCAGCGGCACCAGCATCGTCCAGGGGCTCTCGTGCGGATGATAGCCGCCGGTGCCGGTCGCGGGCGCGTGATGGTCATGGCCGTGATGATCGTCAGCCCCATGCGCATGGTCGTGGAGCGCGTGCTGGATATGCTCGGAGGCGGCCCAGCGCGGCTTGCCGTAGAAGGTCAGGAAGATCAGCCGCCAGCTGTAGAAGCTGGTGATCAGCGCGACGATCACCCCGATCCAGAACGCGCTCGGGAAGCCCGCCGCCCAGGCCGATTCGATGATCGCGTCCTTCGAATGGAAGCCGGCGAAGCCGATCGCGAGCGGGTTGCCGAGCACCGCGGGGATGCCGACGCCGGTTATCGCGAGCGTACCCGCCATCATCGTCCAGAAGGTGACCGGGATCTCCTTACGGAGCCCGCCATAATAGCGCATGTCCTGCTCGTGATGCATCGCGTGGATCACGCTGCCGGCGCCGAGGAACAGCAGCGCCTTGAAGAAGGCGTGGGTGAAGAGGTGGAACATCGCCGCGCCGTACGCGCCGACGCCCGCGGCGAAGAACATGTAGCCGAGCTGCGAGCAAGTCGAATAGGCGATCACGCGCTTGATGTCGGTCTGGGTGGTGCCCACGGTCGCGGCGAACAGGCAGGTCGCGGCGCCGACGAAGGTCACCACACCCATCGCGACATGGCTGGTCTCGAACATCGGCGACAGGCGGCACACCATGAACACGCCCGCGGTCACCATCGTCGCGGCGTGGATCAGCGCCGAGACGGGCGTCGGGCCCTCCATCGCGTCGGGCAACCAGGTGTGGAGCCCCAGCTGGGCCGACTTGCCCATCGCGCCGAGGAACAGCAGCAGGCACAGGATCGTCATCGTATCCCAGCGCTGGCCCAGGAAGCCGATGGTCGAGCCGCCCATGCTGGGCGCTTCGTGGAGGATCGTCGGGATATCGACGGTGCCGAAGACGAGGAAGGTGCCGAAGATGCCGAGCATGAAGCCGAGATCGCCGACGCGGTTGACCACGAAGGCCTTGATCGCGGCGGCGTTGGCCGAGGGTTTCTTGAACCAGAAGCCGATCAGCAGGTACGAGGCGAGGCCGACGCCTTCCCAGCCGAAGAACATCTGGACCAGGTTGTTCGCGGTCACCAGCATCAGCATCGCGAAGGTGAACAGGCTCAGATAGGCGAAGAAGCGCGGCTGGTCCGGATCCTCCTCCATATAGCCCCAGCTATAGAGGTGGACGAGCGACGAGACGCTGGTGATCACCACCAGCATGACCGCGGTCAGCGCGTCGACGCGCAGTGCCCATTCGACCTGCAGGTTGCCGGAAGCGATCCAGGTGAAGACCGGCGCGATGCTCGGCTCGGTGCCCTCACCCAGATAGTGGAGGAAGATCATCCACGAGAGCGCTGCCGATGCGAACAGCGCGCCCGTGGTCACCAGCTTGGGCAGGGTGCTGCCTGCGCCTTTGTTCGCAAGCCCCGCGACGGCAGCCGCCAGCAGCGGCAGGAAGACGAGATAATGGATCGCCGACATCAGCCCTTCATCCGATTGACGTCGTCGACCGAGATCGTGCCGCGGCCGCGGAAATAGATGACGAGGATGGCGAGCCCGATCGCGGCCTCGCCCGCCGCGACGGTGAGCACGAACATCGCGAAGATCTGCCCCACCAGGTCATGCAGCGCCGCCGAGAAGGCGACGAGATTGAGGTTCACCGCGAGCAGGATCAGCTCGATCGCCATCAGGATGACGATCAGGTTCTTGCGGTTGATGAAGATGCCCGCGACGCCCAGCACGAAGAGGATCGCCGAGACGACGAGATAGTGGGTGACGGAGATCATAACTCGACCCCCTGCCCGACCTTCGGCTGCATGTTGCGCGTCGCGTCCTTCTGGCGGCGGTTGATCTGGCGGTTGATGTTCTGCTTGTGGACGTCGCTGCGGTTGCGGTGGGTCAGCACGATCGCGCCGATCATCGCCACCAGCAGCACCAGCCCCGCGCCTTCGAACACGAACAGATATTTGGTGTAGAGCAGGTTGCCGATCGCCTCGATGTTCGGGACCTTGTCGTCGACCGGCGCGATGCGGCGGCCAAGCTCGATCCCGCCCGCCTGCCACGCGCCGACCGCGAACACGATCTCCGCGGCGAGCGCCAGCGCCAGCGCTATCCCGACCGCGGCATAGCGGACAACGCCCGCGCGCAGCTCGGTGAAATCGATGTCGAGCATCATCACCACGAACAGGAACAGCACCGCGACCGCGCCGACATAGACGATGACCAGCAGCATCGCGATGAACTCGGCCCCGGCGAGCACCATCAGTCCCGCGGCGTTGAAGAATGCGAGGATCAGCCAGAGCACCGAGTGCACCGGATTGCGCGACAGGATCGTCATCGTGGCGGAGGCGATCACCACCGCTGCGAAGAGATAGAAGGCGATAAGCTGGATCAACGCACGCCCTCCGTCATCCCGGCGAAAGCCGGGACCCAGAGCCTCAAACGCTGTCCTTCGTGACCCTGGGCCCCGGCTTTCGCCGGGGTGACGGTCGAGGCGTGAATCATCGCGTGTCCCACTGTTGCGGCGCGCTTAACGGTACGGTGCATCGGCGGCAAGGTTCGCGGCGATCGCGCGTTCCCAGCGATCGCCGTTGGCGAGCAGTTTCGACTTGTCGTAGATCAATTCCTCGCGCGTTTCGGTGGCGAATTCGAAATTCGGGCCCTCGACGATCGCATCCACCGGGCACGCCTCCTGGCAGAGGCCGCAATAGATGCACTTGGTCATGTCGATGTCGTAGCGCGTGGTCCGGCGGCTGCCGTCCTCGCGCGGCTCGGCCTCGATCGTGATCGCCAGCGCCGGGCACACCGCCTCGCACAGCTTGCACGCGATGCAACGCTCCTCGCCATTGGGATAGCGGCGCAGCGCATGCTCGCCGCGGAAACGGGGCGAGATCGGGTTCTTCTCGTACGGATAGTTGATCGTCGCCTTGGGCTTGAAGAAATAGCTCAGCGTCAGCGCGTGCGCCTTGACGAACTCCCACAGGGTGAAGGAGCGGATGGTTTGGGCGATACTCATTGATTGATACCCTTGAATGCGGCCCATGCCGACCTTCCGGTGCGCAGCGTGCACGCGCCGTCGTAGCGCTTGGCGACGGGGCCATCGGCGGACCAGCCGATCTGCTTCGCCCGACGACCCAGCGAGACCGACGCGGTGTGGTTCCGCCAATCGATCTTCGTGTCGAAGAACCCGCCCCCGTCGAGCGGTTCCCAGGTTTCGCCGTGCGGCCCCGGCCCCGTGCTTGGCGGAAAATCGATGCGGATGCTCGGCGGATAGCCGCCATTCCTCGCCACGCCCACGGCGAAAAGCAAAACCGGTGACATGCGCGGAAAATCGAGGACCCGATCCGGATCGACCACGTCGAGCCGCCGATCGCCCTTTCCGGCGCCGGACGCGGCGCCACGGGGATAGAAGAGCGCGACACGATGGCTCCGCGCCTCGCCGCCCTCGGGCAGGCGCTGCTCGACCTGGCAATCGAACAGGATGTCGGGCGGCGGAATCGCCGCACCAAGCGCGAGGGCGAGCGCGAGGATCATGCCGCCGCGCCCTCCACCACGTCGCAGCTGATCGGCCCGCTGGCGCCATAGGCGATGGTTTCGCTCATCATGCCCTGGTTGACATAGTAACGGCCTTCATACTGGCCGGCTTCGTTGCGGCTCAGCCGGACCTGCGCGCCATGGCCGGTCTTCGTCACTTTCGAGCGCAATAGGATGGTGCTGACGCTGCCCTGTTTCCCGCGCTTGACCGACCAGCCGCGCCGATTGGGGCTGATCCTGCCATGATCGTCGCCCAGTAGATTCTCCGCATCCTCGAAGCTGACGCCGCGGCCGCCATCGAGCATGATCACCACGCGCGCAGTACGCGTGGTGCCGTCCTCAAAGCCGAGCGTGCAAGCGAGCTTCATCGGCTCCTCCGGCACTGCAAGGGCGAGGATGAGGGCGGCGGCGATCATGATGCTGGCGCGGGCATATCGGGCAAACGAGAGCAGGAAAGCTCCTCCTTGCCGTCGTTCAGCACCAGCTCTGCGCTGTCATATCCGAAATCCACGCGCCGCATCGTGAATTCAATCCCGCCATTCGAACCGGATACCAGCTTGAGAACGATGACCTTCCCTTGTCGAAAAGCAGAGATTTCCTCGATTTCCGCCCTGATATCACCGACTTCAAGAAGGTTAATATCGTCCGTCTTTTCGATCGTCACGATGCGGAATCCGCCACCTGCAGAATCAGGAGCAAAGCAGCCATACGTACCGCGATCGATACTTACTTTTTCGAGTGAAACCAGTTCGAGCGGAACATCCCTCGGCTCGAAAGTCGCCGAGCAGGTTCCGCTGAGCGCCTGACTGAACGCATTCGGATTGTCTGCAGTTGCCGTCTCGATGGCATAATCCGCGCTCGCTGCCGCTCCATCATAGTTACGGATTACCAGCCGCAACCGCGCATTCGTGCCGGGATTCTTCCAAGTATAGACGATGCCCGATGACAACGTCCCTTCGAGCTTTTCATAGGCATAACGACGCGGCTGAACCAGCGCTGGCAGATTCGCCCTCAGGTTGGCATCGTCAATCCGGTAAGCCAACGTGAAACCGTTTCCGGGCACATAGACTCGAAATGAAGTCGCGGCCCGGCAATCGAACGTCACGTCCGGGGGCATAGTTGAGCTGGCGAACAAAAGAAGCGCGGCGATCATCCCGTCAGCCCCACCCGCTCGACCATCAGCCAGCCCGAAATCAGGAACACGAAGATCAGCGAGAGCGGCAGGAAGATCTTCCAGCCCAGCCGCATCAGCTGGTCGTAGCGGTAGCGCGGGACGGTCGCCTTCACCCAGCTGAACAGGAAGAAGAAGAAGCCGATCTTGGCGAACAGCCAGAGGATGCCGGGGACCCAGTAGAGCGGCGCCCAGTCGACCGGCGGGAGATAGCCGCCCCAGAAGAGCGTCGCGTTGAGCGTGCACATCAGCAGGACGTTGGCATATTCGCCGAGCCAGAAGAGCGCGAAGCTCATCGACGAATATTCGGTCTGATAGCCCGCGACGAGCTCGGACTCGGCCTCGGTCAGGTCGAAGGGCGGGCGCGCGGTCTCGGCGAGCGAGGAGATGAAGAACACCACCGCCATCGGGAAGAGCAAGGGATTGAGGCCATAGGCGTTCACGACGTGGAAGATATGCCCCTTCTGCCCCTCGACGATGTCCGTGAGGTTGAAGCTGCCCGCGTAGAGCACCACCGAGATCAGCACGAAGCCGATCGCGACCTCATAAGACACCATCTGAGCAGCGGCGCGCAGCGCGCTGTAAAAGGGATATTTCGAGTTGGACGACCAGCCCGCGATGATCACCCCATAGACGCCGAGCGACGAGGCCGCGAGGACGTAGAGCACGCCGACATTGATGTTCGCGAGCACCACCCCCGCCTGGAACGGCACCACCGCCCACACGATCAGCGCGACCGTGAAGGTGATGATAGGCGCCATCAGGAACAGGCCCTTGTTGGCGCTCGACGGGATGATCGTTTCCTGGAGGAAGACCTTGAGCCCGTCGGCGAAGCTCTGGAGCAGGCCCCAGGGCCCGACCACGTTGGGCCCGCGCCGGAGCGCCATCGCCGCCCAGATTTTGCGGTCGGCATAGATGACCATCGCGACCGCGAGCATCAGCGGGAGTGCGATGAGGAGGATGCCGATGATGGTCGAGAGGAACCATGACCATTCGAAGGGCAAGCCGAAGGATTGGAAGAATGCGGTCACTTGGCCGCTCCCTGATTGGCAATCCACCGATCGATCCGCCACAGCAAGGCGGCGCCGAACAGCAGTATCGTTGCGCTGACAAGCGGCTGCACGAAGATGATCATGAACGCCCGCAGCCGGAACTCGGGGGGCACGGCATCGCCGAAATTGCGGTTCAGCTCGTCACCCATGGTCAGCGAGACCGTCACCGTCGCCACATAATACACCACGGCGAGCACCGTCATGATTTGCGGCATCCGGCGCATCACGATATCGAAGCCCCCGCTCACTCCGCCGCCTCCGCGAAAGTCTCGCCGTGGATCAGTTCGGCCGAGCAGCGCTGCATCGTCGGGCTGGCGCGGCAGATCGCGTTGGTGAGGTAGAAATCCTTGAGCGGATAGGCGATCTCGCCGCCTGCCTTGGCGCTGAGCTTGGGCGGCGCCCAGTCGTAGCGGACCAGCCCCTCCTGCCCCAGCGCGGGCACGTCAGCCGCCATCGCCGCACGCAGCTCGTCGAGATGGTCGAACGGCAGCGTGTGGCCGAGCTTGTCCGACAGCGCGCGCAGGATCGTCCAGTCCTCGCGCGCATCGCCGGGGGCGAACACCGCGCGTTCGCTGCGCTGGACGCGGCCCTCGAGGTTCACATAGGTGCCGGGCTTCTCGGCATAGCTCGCGCCCGGCAGCACCACGTCGGCATGGTGCGCGCCGGCATCGCCATGATGGCCGATATAGACCTTGAAGCTGCCCTCGAAGCGCGGGAAATCGACCTCGTCGGCGCCAAGGAAGAAGGTGAGCTTGGGCTGCGCGGCGAGGATGTCAGCCATGCCGCCGCGCTGGGCGAAGCCGAGCATCAGCGCGCCCATCCGCGCCGCCGCCAGGTGGATCACGCCGAAGCCGTTCCAGCCTTCACGGACGAGGTTCATCGGCTTGGCGAGCGCGAGCGCGGCGCCATGGCCCTTGGTGAGCGCGCCCGGCCCCAGGATCACCAGCGGCTGCTTCGCCCCGTCGAACGCCTGCACGACCTGTTCGGGCAGCTTGGCGAGCAGGCCGAGATCGTTGCCGAGCCATTCGACCTTGTAGGTGAGATCGACTTCGGGCCCGATCGCGAAGACCTTGGCGCCCTTCTTGATCGCCTTGCGCACGCGCGTGTTGATCAGCGACGCTTCCCAGCGCAGGTTCGAGCCGATCAGCAGGATCGCATCGGCATCCTCGACGCCGGCGATGGTGGGATTGAACGCCACCGCACCCAGATTGGTCACGTCATAGGCAAGGCCCGTCTGGCGGCTCTCGATCAGCCCCGATCCGAGCGAACGGACCAGCGCCTTGGCCGCGAACATCGTCTCGCAATCGACCAGATCGCCCGCGATCGCCGCGACGCTCGATCCGGCGTCCTTCGCGGCCTTGGCGATGGCGGCGAAGGCATCGTCCCAGCTCGCCTCGTAGAGCCGCCCGTCCTTGCGCACGAACGGCCGGTCGAGGCGCCGGCGGACCAGTCCGTCGACATGGTGGCGCGTCTTGTCGTGCGCCCATTCCTCGTTGACGTCCTCATTGATCCGCGGAAGCGCGCGCAGCACCTGGCGGCCGCGGCTGTCGAGCCGGATATTGGTGCCGACCGCGTCGGAGACGTCGATCGCCAGCGTCTTCTTGAGCTCCCAGGGCCGCGCCTCAAAGGCATAGGGCTTCGAGGTTAGCGCGCCGACCGGGCAGAGATCGACGACATTGCCGGAGAGTTCGCTGGTCACCGCCTTTTCGAGGTACGAGGTGATCTGCATGTCCTCGCCGCGATAGATGGCGCCGATCTCCTCGACCCCGGCGACCTCCTCGGCGAAGCGCACGCAGCGGGTGCACTGGATGCAACGGGTCATCACGGTCTTGACGACCGGGCCCATATATTTCTCGGTCACCGCGCGCTTGTTCTCGGTGTAGCGGCTGTGGCCGCGACCGTACGCGATCGACTGGTCCTGCAGGTCGCATTCGCCGCCCTGATCGCAGATCGGACAATCGAGCGGGTGGTTGATGAGCAGGAACTCCATCACGCCCTCGCGCGCGGCCTTCACCATCGCGCTGTCGGTGCGGATCTCCTGATTGTCGGCGGCGGGCAGCGCGCAGCTTGCCTGCGGCTTGGGCGGCCCGGGCTTCACCTCGACCAGGCACATGCGGCAATTGCCGGCGATCGACAGCCGCTCGTGATAGCAGAAACGCGGAATCTCCTTGCCCGCGGCCTCGCACGCCTGGAGCACGGTGGCGCCGGCGGGGACCTCGATTTCGATTCCGTCAACGGTAAGCTTGGGCATCAGTTATTCCCTGCGGGCGGCGTCGCGCTGCCCTCCGTGGCGTCTCGGTACAGGATTTCGGCGAACAGGCCCGACAGGACGGTCTTGCTGAACTTCACTTCCTGCCCCTCATATACGCACGGCCCCAGAAGCGGGCCCAGCACCGTATAGAGCCGGGCCTCCTCGGCGCTACCGATCCTGACGGTGACGATGGCGTGCGCGGTCGCCGGATCGGCCCGCACGACGCATTCGCCGAATTCGCGCAATGCGATCGCCTTGGCCGCGTCGGCATCGAGCGGCTGAGGCGCGCCCGCGCTGAAATTGGCCGGCCCCTGCGGCAATGCCGGCATCTGCCGCCCGAACCGCTCGCGATAGAGCGCGGTATAGAGTCCGCCGCGGAACAGGAGCGTGTTGAACCGCAGCTCGCCAGCAGCAAGGCAATCGTCGTTCGCCAGTTTGCCCAGCGCGCCAGCGTTTGCCTCGCTGGGAAACAGCGACAGCGCCGCCATCACACGCTTGCGATCGACATTGATGACACAGCTCGCAAATTCGACGATCGTAACGCGTGCTCGGTCTGCCGGAGATAGGCCGGCGTCGGGAATCACGGCCGGAGGTCCTGCGGGCGCGATCCGCGTACCCGTTTCCTGTGCCGCGGCGGGAAGCGCCAGCGTCAACCCGATGACTCCCAAGAGGAAAGGCCAAAGCCGGCGCATTACTGAGCGCCTCCGGCACGAACCGCCAGCAGCCCCTCGGCGACGAGCCCGCGCATCCGCTCGCGGTCGAAACCGACCTGGAAGCCGGCGGGGGTGCAGGCGCCGATCACCGGGATGAAGCGTTTGATCGCTTCCTTTTCCTGCGGAGAGCGCAATTCGGAACGGATCAGCATGTCGGCGCTCACCGGATCGCGCGTCGCGGCACAGCGGGTAATGTCCCAATTGGCGAGCGCGGTGTTGCCGCTGCCCTTGAAGGGCGCGGCCGGACCGGCGGCCGGGGCGGCGGGTGCCGCAGTGTAGGTGGCGAGATAGACGCGCTCGGCGATCGCGCCGCGCAGCGCCTTGTCGTTGGGCACGGTGCCGCACCCCGCGGTGCCGGCCAGCCTGGCAGCGATCGCCGCTTCGCCCGCGCTGTCGGGTGCCGTCGCCAGCAGCGCGCGCGCATCGGCACCGTTGGCGGTCAGCGCGCAGCCCGCAAAATCGAGCGTCGCGCGATAGGAGGAGGTCGAAACGCTCTGCGCCGCGGCGGGCTGGGCCAGCGCGAGCAACGGCAGGGCGGCGAGGATCGCGGTCGGCATCTTCATGGCTTCACCCTCGCTTGCGTCAACCGGTAGAGCGGCTCGGCGAGCGTCGCGCGCGCCTTGGAACGGGTCAGGGTCAGCTCGGCGCCCTGCGGCACGCAGTTCTGGAAAGCCGGGGCCAGCGCCTGGAGCGCCGCAGTCTCCCCGGCGGTCTCGACCCGGCTCAGCATGAAGGCGCGGGCGCCCGCGGGGTCCTGCCGCGCGACGCAGTCGCCAAAGGCGACGCTGACGAGATAGGGCCGCGCGTTTTCCTCGTTCAGCCCTTCGGCAACGGGATAGACCAAGGGCTGGAGCCCCGCGAGATCGGCGGGCTGCGGCGCATCACCGAAATCGGCGCGATAGAGCGCGTCGAAGATGAAGCTGCGGAACTGAAGCCGCGGCGCCTTGAGCACCTGGTCCCAGCCCGGCTGATTGCTGCACGCGCCGTCGAGCAGGCGGCTCATCATCGCATGGGTGGCGGTGTCGCCATAGGGCCGCAGCAACTGGCGGCGCCACGCCCCGCCCGCCTGCCCCACCGAACATTCGGCAAACGCCGCGGCCGATTTGCGCACCTGGCTGTCCGGCACCGTCTGCGCCTGTGCCGGGATGGCGGCCAGGCCGAGCGCGGCCGCGCCGCAAAGCAGAGCTCCCCTCATTCCGCTGCCTCCTGCATCGGGGCATCGCCATTGCCCCGCTCGTTGATCCGGCGCTCGAGCTCGGGGCGGAAATGGCGGATCAGGCCCTGGATCGGCCATGCCGCCGCGTCGCCGAGCGCGCAGATGGTGTGCCCTTCCACCTGCTTGGTGACGTTGTAGAGCGTATCGATCTCGCTGATATCCGCGTCGCCGGTGCGCAGCCGCTCCATCACGCGCCACATCCAGCCGGTGCCCTCGCGGCACGGGGTGCACTGGCCGCAGCTCTCATGCTTGTAGAAATAGGAGATGCGGCTGATCGCGGCGACCACGTCGGTCGACTTGTCCATGACGATCACCGCGGCGGTGCCGAGCCCCGATCCGACCGCCTTGAGCCCGTCGAAATCCATCGCGCAGTCCATGATCTGCGCCGCGGGGACGAGCGGCACCGAGGAGCCGCCCGGGATCACCGCGAGCAGATTGTCCCAGCCGCCGCGGATGCCGCCGCAATGCTTCTCGATCAGCTCGCGGAACGGGATGCTCATCGCTTCCTCGACCACGCACGGCTTTTCGACATGGCCGCTGATCTGGAAGAGCTTGGTGCCGCGATTGCCCTCGTTGCCGAAGCTCGCGAACCATTCGGGCGAACGGCGCAGGATCGTGGGGACGACCGCGATCGATTCGACATTGTTGACCGTGGTCGGGCAGCCATAAAGGCCCGCTCCCGCCGGGAAGGGCGGCTTGAGGCGCGGCTGGCCCTTCTTGCCCTCGAGGCTTTCGAGCATCGCGGTCTCTTCGCCGCAGATATAGGCGCCCGCGCCGCGATGGACGAACACGTCGAAATCATAGCCCGACTTGCAGGCATTCTTGCCGATCAGGCCGGCGGCGTACGCCTCCGCGACCGCCGCGAACAGCGTCTCCGCCTCGCGGATATATTCGCCGCGAATGTAAATGTACGCCGCCCGCGCGCGCATCGCGAAGCCGGCGATCAGCGCGCCCTCGATCAGCTTGTGCGGATCGTGGCGGATGATCTCGCGGTCCTTGCAGCTGCCCGGCTCGGATTCGTCGGCGTTGATGACGAGGAAGTTGGGCCGCTCGGGCTTGGGCTCCTTGGGCATGAAGCTCCACTTCATGCCGGTCGGGAACCCCGCCCCACCGCGCCCGCGCAGCCCCGATGCCTTGATCAGATCGATGATCGGATCCTGGCCGAGTTGCATCAGCGCCTTGGTCTTGTCCCAATCGCCACGGCCCATCGCGGCCTTCAGCCCCCAGGGCTGATAGCCGTAAACGTTGGTGAAGATCCGGTCCTTGTCGGCAAGGCTCACGTCTGGTTCCCCCCTCGCCGGTTCAGATTGAAGATGCCGAAGCCGCCGAACACGAATCCCAGCACGAACCAGACCACCCAGGAATCACCCTGGACGAACTTGAAGAGCGCCAGCGCCAGGAAGATGACACCGAGGATCGGGACCCCGGTCTTTGCTGCCTTGGGCATCTATCGGTTCCGCTTGAAGAACATGAGGTAGATCAGCACCGCCGCACCAATGAAGAAGAGCGGCCCGAGCAGCGCGAAAGTGAGCCGCAGGAACCAGCCCAGCACGACGAGCCCGCCGATGATGGCGAGGATCGTGATGATCAGGTTCTTGTTGTCGCCGTTCATGCCCATTCTCCCCGATAATCGTGGTTCTCGGACACCATTGCCGTGAGGCTGGTCGGGCCGCCGAGCGGCTCGACGGTGTGGCGGCCGGGCTCCTGGGTGCCCGTCTTGGGAGTCTCGCCCTTCGCCAGCGCGTCGAGGATCGCCGCGGTGCGGTCGTAATCGAGATCCTCGTAATTATCGTCGTTGATCTGCACCATCGGCGCCGACGAGCAATTGCCCATGCACTCGACCTCGGTGAGAGTGAACAGCCCGTCCTCGGTGGTGTGGCCCTTCTTCATGCCACGCGCCTTGCACGCCTTGAAGACATCGTCCGACCCGCGCAGCCAGCACGGCGTCGTGCCGCAGACCTGCACATGGTAGCGGCCCACCGGATGCAGGTTGAACATGGTGTAGAAGCTCGCGACCTCGAGCAGGCGGATATAGGGCAGCTCGAGCTGGCGCGCGACGAACTCGATCACCGGGATCGGCAGCCAGCCCTGCGTATTGGTCTCCGCCCCCACCTGGCGCTGGGCGAGGTCGAGGAAGGGGATGGTGCACGACTGCTGGCGCCCCGCGGGATAGCGCGCGAGGATCTCGTTGGCCTTGGCGGCATTCTCAGGCGTCCAGGCGAAGCCGCCCCAGCGAGCGCGAAGCTCCGGCGTGTCTTCGAGAGGGGGTTTTTCAGCCATCAATTCTGTCCATTGGGCGTTGGCATGGGCGCGATCTGGATCACCAAGGGCTCTCCCCAGCTGATCTTGCTGATCCGGTCGCCTTCAAACCAGAAGGATGCGCTACGCTCCTGCGTCGCGTGCGGGCCGCAGCCCCAAGTGACGCCTATCGGCATGCGGGAGCGGCTAGACACGGGAATCGCTCTGATTTCCTTGATCTGGCACGCATTTGCATAGGTAACGAACTGGGCGAGCGGCCGGGGCTGCTGCGTCTTGGAATCGATCAGCATCGGCGCATCGCTGAGCAACGCGTTTGCGTCCTTGCCGCTCCGCAGCATGTCGAGATAGCGGGCAACCAGCGCAACATCGGCGGTCTGATCCCCTGCAACCGCATATCCAGGCAGCGCAAGCGCGCAGGCAGCGAGGCCAAGCAGGATCGACGTGCGGCGCATCACCGGATGAACTCCACGCGCTCGACCAGATCCCCATCGAACGAATAGACAGTCATCACCTCGAAGGGCTCGGCGGTGCTGGAGCGATAGACGCGTTCGTGCAGGACGACCCGGTCGCCCAGCTGGAATTTCTGGAGCACATCGGCGCGGTTCTCGGGGAATTCGGCGAACACCGCCTTCATGCCGCTGCGCACGCCTTCGCGGCCCGCGCGAACCACGTCGCCGCGATACATCGCCTCGCTGCCGCCCTCAGCGAACATGTCGGCATAAGCGTCCGCGTCGAGGGCGTTATAGTGACCCATCAGCCGGTCGACGAGGTCGAGGCGGGAGGAGAGAAGCGTACCAGTCATCAGTCCGACTTCCCTGCAGAGCGCGACGGGGCCGGCGGAAATATCATTTGCCCATTGCCGATACGCACTTCGACCCGCTCAACACTGGTGCGAGTGCCCCTTAAGATGACCAAAATGGTCTCCCCGGGGTCGCTTTTTGAGCAATGGCCACTCCACTGAAGCTCGTACGGCTCCCATCCGGTGGCAGTACGGCCCGTCCAGTCACAACCGAAAATCAGAGGGCGCAATTCTTCGATTGGGCGGGCTTTGCTCTGACCAGTAGTATCAACGAACAAAAAAGTCCGAGGAACCGATACGTCCAGCGCGTCGGTTCTACCCACCAAATAATCGATGTAAGTATTCAACGCCGGGGATGGCCCGCTCTGCGCGTTCGCCGTTCCGGCGAAGCTGAGCGACGCCGCAACAAGAAGGGCCGAAGCCGCCCTCACCGGTCGCACTCCCCGAACACGATATCGAGCGCGCCGAGGATCGCCGTCGTGTCTGCGAGCATATGGCCCTTGGACATGTATCCCATCGCCTGGAGGTGGCTGAACGCGGTCGGGCGGATCTTGCAGCGGTACGGCTTGTTGGTGCCGTCGGCGACCAGATAGACGCCGAACTCGCCCTTGGGGCTCTCGGTCGCGACATAGACCTCGCCCGCGGGGACGTGGAAGCCCTCGGTAAAGAGCTTGAAGTGGTGGATCAGCGCTTCCATCGACTGCTTCATCTCGCCGCGCTTGGGCGGGCCGATCTTGCGGTCGAGCGTCATGATCGGGCCCTCGGGCATCTGCGCAAGGCACTGCTTCATGATGCGCGCCGACTGATAGACTTCCTCGACGCGGACCATGAACCGGTCATAGCAATCGCCGCGCGTGCCGACGGGCACGTCGAACTCCATCCGGTCATAGACCTCATAGGGCTGCGACTTGCGCAGGTCCCAGGGGATGCCCGCGCCGCGGATCATCGGGCCCGAAAAGCCCCAGCGGATCGCGTCGTCGCGGCTGACGATGGCGATATCGACGTTGCGCTGCTTGAAGATGCGGTTCTCGGCGACGAGGCTGATCGCGTCGCCGAACAATTTGGGCAGCCGCGTGTCGAGCCAGTCGGCGATATCGGTCAGCAGCTTGAGCGGCGCATCCTGGTGCACCCCGCCGACGCGGAAATAGTTGGAGTGCATCCGCGCACCCGAAACGCGCTCGAAGAAGTTGAGGCAATCCTCGCGCAGCTCGAACATCCACAGGTTCGGCGTCATCGCGCCGACGTCCATGACGTGGCTGCCCAGGTTGAGCATGTGGTTCGAGATGCGCGTCAGCTCGGCGAAGAAGACGCGGAGATATTGCGCGCGGATCGGCACTTCGAGGTTGAGCAATTTCTCGACCGCGAGGACGAAGCTGTGCTCCATGCACAGCGGCGAACAGTAATCGAGCCGGTCGAAATAGGGCAAAGCCTGCTGATAGGTCTTGTACTCGATCAGCTTCTCGGTGCCGCGATGGAGCAGGCCGATATGCGGATCGAGCCGCTCGACGATCTCGCCGTCCAGCTCCATCACCAGGCGCAGCACGCCATGCGCGGCCGGATGCTGGGGGCCGAAATTGATCGTATAGTTCTGGATCTCGGTGTCGCTAGCGATGGCGGGATCGCGCTCGATGATGCTCATTTCTTCGCCCCCTTCGCGGCGCGCTTGGGCTTGGCGGCTTCGGGCGGCGGCGGCGCGGGAGCAGGCGCGGGTGGCGCTGCGGGCGCCTTCTCGTCACCCGGCAGGATATATTCCGCCCCTTCCCACGGGCTCATGAAGTCGAAGTTGCGGAAGTCCTGCGCCAGCTCGACCGGCGAATAGACGACGCGCTTGGCCTCTTCGGAATAGCGCAGCTCGACATAGCCGGTGAGCGGGAAGTCCTTGCGCTGCGGATGCCCCTGGAAGCCGTAATCGGTGAGGATGCGGCGCAGGTCGGTATTACCCTCGAACAGCACGCCGTACATGTCGTACACCTCGCGCTCGAGCCAGCCCGCGACCGGCCAGATAGAGGTGACCGAGGGGACCGGTTTCACCTCGTCGGTGGTCACGCGGACCTTGATGCGGTGATTGCGGGTGAGGCTGAGCAGGCAATAGACGACATCGAAGCGCTCGGCGCGGTCGAGATAGTCGACCCCGGCGATCTCCATGCACTGCTGATATTCGAGGCCTTTGGTGTCGCGGAGCGCGATCATCGCCTCGACGAGCCGCGGTCGGTCGATGGTGAGGTTGACCTCGCCCACCTTGTCCTCGGACGCGAGCAGCATGTCGCCGAGCGCAGCTTTGGCGGCATCGATCACGCCGTCGTTCGAGACGTATTTCGGAGCGGAATGGAGCAAGGTCATTTGGCGATCACCCGGATCGAGCCATAGAAGCGGTCGATCATCTTGCCTTGATCCACTGGACTGATATCGCTGCCTTGTTCGACACCTGCCACCAACACGATGATCGTTCTCGCATCGACTTCGATGACGCCGGTCTGCGCCATCGGGCCCTCAGAATCGTCGCGATTGATCAGCGCACGATGGCCATCGATGGTGAGAGTGCGCGGCTTGCCCTTCGCGCCTCCGTCGGCGGTAACGCCATCGGCGATCCTATCGAAGATTGAAGTCACGCCCGCAGGCAACGCACCGACAGCGGCCTGTCCCGCGAAGAAGAGGATCTTCCCCTTCTTGCAGATCAGGCGCGCGTCTGGCTCGACCTTCATCGGCATGGCATCGCCGGGCGGGTTCTTCAGCGCGTTGATTTCGGACGCGGTGCACGGCGTCTCGACAGAGAAGGCCCCGTTGGGCGGCGCAGAGCGCGTCCATACGTCCGTAGTCGCGGCGAACGCAGCGCTAGCGCCGACCATCAGCGCCAGTGCGGCACTCAGCATTCTGATGGAAAGTGTGTTCCTCACCGCTCGATCGTCCCCGAACGGCGGATCTTCCGCTGGAGCTGCATGATCCCATAGAGCAAGGCCTCGGCGGTCGGCGGGCAGCCGGGGACGTAGATGTCCACGGGCACGATCCGGTCGCAGCCGCGCACGACGCTGTAGCTATAGTGATAATAGCCGCCGCCATTGGCGCACGAGCCCATCGAGATCACGTATTTGGGCTCCGACATCTGGTCGTAGACGCGGCGCAGCGCCGGGGCCATCTTGTTGCACAGCGTCCCCGCGACGATCATCACGTCGCTCTGCCGCGGAGAGGCGCGCGGCGCGGCGCCGAAGCGCTCCATGTCGTAGCGCGGCATGTTCACATGGATCATTTCGACCGCGCAGCAGGCGAGCCCGAAGGTCATCCACCACAAGGAGCCGGTGCGCGCCCATTGGAACAGATCCTCGGTCGAGGTAACGAGGAAGCCCTTGTCGCCCAGCTCGGCATTGATGTCGTTGAGGAAGCTGACGTCGGGCAAGGTGCCCGGCGCCGGCGGGCTAAGCTCTACTCCCACTCCAGCGCTCCCTTTTTCCACGCATAGACAAGGCCGAGCGCCAGCTCGACGATAAAGATCATCATCGAGATCCAGGCCGCCCAGGCGACGCCCTTGTCATGGATCCCGAGTTTGAAGACCGACACCGCCCAGGGATAGAGGAACGCGGCCTCCAGATCGAAGACGATGAAGAGGATCGCGACCAGATAGAAGCGCACGTCGAACTGGCTGCGGCTGTCCTCGAAGGCCGGGAAGCCGCACTCATATTCGGTGAGTTTCTCAGGATATGGCTTGTGCGCCCCGGTGAAGCGGGCGGCGATCATCGGCAAGACCACGAAAGCGGTCGACAGCGCCACCGCGACGCCCAGAAACAACAGGATCGGCAGATATTGTGACAGGTCGACCAAGGGCTCTTCTCGCGGATGCGGAATCTGCCCCGGGCTTTAGGACCGAGCGCACCATGACGCAACGCCCCGGAGAGTGAGAATGACTCGCAATTAGCCCGGGCGCAGCGGGCCTAGCGGGTCTTCGCGATGCACCGCCGGAGCGCGGCGCGCGCCTCGGTGAAACCGCTCACCGAAACGTCGATGATCGTCTCGCCGTCGCGGCTGACCTTGACGCGGAAATTGTCCGAAAAGCCGTCGATCGTGTCGTCGCTCGGGAAGGAAACCCAATAGGCGGGCACATCGCTATAGCCGATCATCGGACGCGTGCCGCTGAAGGAGCCGGTACCCGTGGTTTCGAGCGTGGCGCCCGGCCCATCGGGAACCTCGATCTCACGCTGCGAGATCATGAAGCCGCCGTGATTCTCCCCGCCCGATGCCGGCGCGGTGACCATCACCATGCCGCCCGGCTGGAAGGTGCCGACGATGCAATCGCCACCCTTGCCCTGGACGGACCAGCTGCCGACCTTCTCGTCGACCTGGGTCTGCGCCTGCGCCGCCACCGGAATGCCCGCCAGCGCGAGCGCGATCATCGCCGTCCATTTCATGAGCTCTGTCCCTCCACGGCGGCAGGATAGCGGCGCAGCCCGGCCCTGCAAGCTCAATGGTTTGGCCGTTGCACGCGGCCCGGCATCGGTTATTCTCCGGCGCGCATTCCACGGGGAGGGATCATCATGCCCATGCTACGTCTTCTATGCGCCCTCACGCTCGCCTTTGCCGGCGTCGCCGCCCAGCCTGCGTTTGCGCAGAACATCACCGCCGCCAGTCCCGAGGCGATCGCCTCCGCGATCCGCGCCAAGGGTTTCACCGCCGAGGTCGCCAAGGACGACGAAGGCGATCCGATGATCAAGGCGAGCGGCAAGGGCTATACCTTCCTCGTCCTCTTCTATGGCTGCACGGCGCACCGCGATTGCACAACCCTGGGGCTATGGTCCTATTGGAAGGACAGCGGCGCGACGATCGAGAAGGTCAACACCTGGAACCGCGACAGCCGCTTCGGCCGCGCCTATATCGACAAGGATGGCGACGCGGTGGTCGAGATGGACATCGATCTCGACGATGGCGGCATGTCGCCGGTGCTGTTCGAGGATCATATCGAATTCTGGATGGCGATCATGTCCAACTTTTCCAAGGCCATCTTCGATTGAGCGCCGGGCCTTTCCGGCGGCTCAGATGATGATGTCGTCGAACGGGGCGACCTGAAGGATCGGCGTGGGGCGCAGCGGCGCGCCGTCCTTGAGGACGCCGCCCGGGCCATAGCGCTCCCATTGCCCGTCCCCGACCACGAACATCTCGCCCGTCGCGGCGCGGTTGACCCCCAATGTCGGATCGCCCGCCTCCGGCGCGACCGTCGCGCGCACATTGGTTTCGAGGATCCGGTCGCCGTCGCGGTCGAGAAGGAAGCGCACGATCCTGCGCGGGCGGGTGCCGTTCTGGATCGCGACCAGATTGTTGTGGGTGATTACCAGCCCATCGATCCCCTCGAGCATCAACGGCTCGCCGATCCGGATCGGCACTTTCGCTCCCGTACGCGGATCGACGACCCACAGGCCGGAGAGATAGTCGGCGATGTAGAGCCGCTTGCCGTTGGCGGAGACCGCCAGTCCCTGGGGATTGGGGAACGTGCCGGCGGGCAGGAAATCCTCCAGCACCGTGCAGCCGGGCCGGCAACGATGGATCGCACCGGAAAGGACATTGCTGACATAGACGGTGCCGTCGGCGGCGATCACGAGGTCGCCCGCCGCGCCGGCCGCCCCCGCCGCCAGCGGGACGCGGCGCACGACCCTGAGCGTCTCCAGATCGACCGCGATCAGCCCGGTCATCCGCTCGCCCGCAACCGCCGTCTCTTCGACCGAACCGGTTGCGATCCACAGCAGCCGGCGCTCCGCGTCGACTGCCATCCCGAACAAGCCGCCGCGCGGCGAACCGACCGGTACCTCATGCCAGCTCCCGTCCCGATCACGATAGGCGAGGCGTCCCTCGATCACCGTCCCGACGAACAGCCGCTGCGTCTTCTCGTCCCAGGCGATTCCCTCCACGAGCCGATACTCCGCGGGCACCTGGGCGAACGGCTCCGGCTCGTCATTCGGCATGGCGTTGGCCGCGAACCGCCGCTTCAATCCGGCAAGCGGCGGCTCTCGCCCCGCCAACCAGCTCACCCGCGCGCGGCTGAATGCCCCCGGATCGAGGCTGGGCGCGATCCGTGCAAGCGTGGCGTCCGAAAGCGTCCCGCCCATCCAGGCCAGTTCGATCGCGCGCCGGGTGAGCGCGGCCTTGTCGCCGCTCTCCAGCGCCGCCGCCATCGCCTTGCGGACCTCGCTGCCCGATCTCGCATAGGGTTTCTCGAAGGTCTGCGGAGCCACCGCGAACATGCAGCCCGACAGCAGCAGCGCCATCCCCGCCCCCGCCAGCCTCGCCATCCGCATCCGTCCGCTCCCCCATTTGCTCCGTATCTGAGCATGCGGTGGCGAAAGCGCTTCGTCCAGCGGTTGTGCCGCCGTGCCACAGGCCCTAAGCCCCTAGGGGGCATTGATGGTCAGAGAGAGAGGAAGCTATGATCCGTTTTCGTCAGGCGCTTGTGGCGCTGTTCCTGTTTGCCGGCTTCGCCGCGGCGGCTCCGGCCAGCGCGCAGCAGCTCGTTTCCGCAACCAATCCCGAGCAGATCGCTTCGGTGATGCGCGACAAGGGTTTCACCGTCGAGCTGACCAAGGACGGCGAAGGCGATCCAATGATCAAGAGCGACCTCGACGGCACGCTTTGGGTGGTGGTCTTCTACAATTGCACCGACAACCGCGGGTGCAAGACGCTCCAATTCTACATGGGCTTCACCGAGCCGGTGATCAGCAACGACCGGATGAACGGCTGGAACCAAAAGCACCGCTTCGCCTTCGCCTATAATGACGATGAGGGCGATCCGGTGCTCGAGATGGACCTCGACACCGATCATGGCGGCATGCCACGCGTGCTGTTCGAGGATAATCTCGATACGTGGAAGAGCCTGGCGGGCCAGTTCATCCAGTTCGTGTCCTCGGACGAATAATCCCGGGCTTCGGCCAGGGTAAATCCACCATTTGCTAAGCGATGACGGTTAAAAGAGCGCGCCTATGCCTGGGCGCGCTCTTTTTCCTGTGCCGGTCACCGCAGCCGCCGGCTTCGGCCTCGCCGCGCTGCTGATCGCGCTCGCGACCGGCGGACTCTCCCACAGCCTGATCAATCCCGATGAGGGCGGGCACTATGTCAACGCGCTGTTCCTGGGCGACTGGATCCGCGCGGGCTTTCCCGCCCCAATGGCGTTCGCCCAGGATTATTACGCGCATTTTCCACGCCTCTCGATCGGGCATTGGCCGCCGGGCTGGTATCTGATCGAGGCGCCGTGGTTCGCCGTGTTCCGCCCCTCGCCGTTCGGGGCGCTTCTCCTTTCCGCTTTCGTCGCCGGATTGCCCTCAGGGGCGATCGTCTGGGCGTTCAACCGGATGGGCCGCTTGCGGCTCGGGCTGGGATTGGCAGGACTCTACATCCTGCTTCCGCTCGTGATCGATGGCGGGCGCTATCTGCTGCTCGATCAGCCGGTGGCCCTGGTCGTCGCGCTCGCGGCGATCGCCTGGGCGCGCGCTTCGGACCAGCCGGGCTGGGCGCGGATGCTGATCTTCGCGGCCTTCGCCGCCGCCTGTCCGCTGGTAAAGGGCAATGGCGCGCTGATCGCGCTGGTGCCCGCGCTCGATATCGCGCTGACCCAGCGCTGGCGGCTGCTCAGGCTCCGCGCGCTCTGGGTGGCGGCGCTCGCCACCTTCGCGGTTGTCGCGCCCTGGTATTGGCTGTCGTTCAAGATCTCGGCGGGCGGGTTCAACTATGCGCCGGGGCTGAACTATGCGGGGCTGGCGATCTCCGCGAACGCACAGGCGATCTACGCCAATCTCGGTATCGGCGGACTCGGGCTCGCAGGCGTAGGCGCGGCTTCGGCCTTCGGCGCGCTACGGCCCGGGGAAAGCCGGATCGCGCGCCTCGCCATCGCCGTGGTGGTAGCCACCCTGCTCTTCCAGTCGATCGTCCCGGCCGCGCTCGAGCCGCGCTACGTCACTCCGCTCCTTCCCTGGCTGGTGATCCTCGCCGGGCTCGGCATCGTCACCCTGTGGCGCGCGGGCCGGGCCCAGCGGATCGCCGGCGGCGCGATGGGGGCGCTGGCCCTGGTCCCCGCGCTGCTCGGCCTGGGGGCGCTCGAGCCCAAGCCCGATATCGGCGCGCCGGCGCTCGCCCGGGCGATGGCGCGCGAGGGCGGGCTGTGGCTCGTCGATGGCCGGGCGGGCGGCGAAGGCGCGCTGATTGCCGAGGCGGCCTTTGCCGATAACGGCGCTAAGCGGCTCTGGATCAGCCGCGCCTCGCAGTGGCTGTCGACCAGCGACTTCATGGGCCGCGACTATGTGCTGACCGCGCCCAATCCCGCGGCCGCGCGCGGCGTGCTCGACCGCATGGGCGCGGCCGGCATCGCCTCGGTCGCCGAGAAGGACGAGCCCGCCTATCCGCACAGCGTGGTGCTCGATCGCGCGGTGAATGCGGGCGGCTATACCGTCAGCCTCGCACGGTTCGGCATCGGCACCGGATCGGTGCTGATCGCCCGGCGCGACCTGCCGGTCACGCCCAATCTCTTGCTGATCCGCCAGAATAGCGGCTCCGCCAATGTCGCGAAGATGAGTTCTACGCTGCGTTAGCGCGCCGCCGTGCAGCGCTGCACATTCGCCAGTGCCGCGCGGTATCCGGTGATCTCGGTATCGACCAGTTGCTGCCCGCCCCGGGTCAGCGACACGCGCCAGCGGTCCGGCAGCGTATCGAAGTCCTCGAGCTCCTCGACGCGCATGAAGAAGACGTTGAGCCGGCTATCCTCGTCCATCTTCGCCCGATGCTCGCCCGCCAGCTTGCCCGGCGCGTCGATGGTGATGAACGCATCTCCCGATGCCGGAACCAGCGCGGGCGGCACGAGCACCATGATCCCGCCCGCATTGTCGCCATTGGGCGCCTGGATGCCGATCGCGATCTTGCCGCGAAAGGTCATCGCAAAACATTCCTTGTCGGGATTGGCGGCGGAAAACTGCCAATCCTGCGCCATCGCCGCGCCCGGCATCGCCAGCAGCAAGGCGGCTGCGATCGCCATCCATCGTTTCATCGTGACTCTCCTGCCCCGCGCGAAGGATAGGGAAAGCCGCGCACGGCGCAAGCTCAGCGCAGCGCGCCCGCCACCAGCTTGTGCAGCTTCGAATGGAGCGCGTCATTGGCGGCAAGGAACTCGCTGCGTTCCATCGGACGGTCTCCGCCCCTGAAATCGGTGACGAAGCCGCCCGCTTCCTTGATCAGGATCATTCCCGCCGCGACATCCCACGGCTTGAGGTTCGATTCCCAGAAGCCGTCGAACCGTCCCGCCGCGACCCAGGCGAGATCGAGGCACGCTGCGCCGAGCCGGCGGATGCCCGCCACTTCGGGCGCGACCGCGCCGAAGATGCGGCTCCACTGCGCGAAATCGCCATGGCCGAGGAACGGGATGCCCGTCGCAATCAGCGCCTCGTCGAGGTCGCGCCGCGCCGAGACGCGCAGGCGCTGGTCCTGCAGCCATGCGCCGCGGCCCTTTTCCGCCCAGAAGCTCTCGTCGGTCAGCGGCTGATAGACCAGCCCGCTGATGATCTCGGGCTTGCCCTGGCTGCCGAACGGATCCTCGACCGCGATCGACATGGCGAAATGCGGGATGCCGTGGAGGAAGTTGCTGGTGCCGTCGAGCGGATCGATGATCCAGCGGGGTTTCGAGGGGTCGCCTTCGATGATCCCGCGCTCCTCGACGAGGAAGCCCCAATCGGGCCGCGCCTTTTGCAGCTCCTCGATCAGCGTGTCCTCGGCGCGCTTGTCGGCCATCGACACGAAGTCGGCGGGGCCCTTGCGGCTCACCTGGAGGTGCTGGACCTCGTTGAAGTCGCGGCGCAGGCGCGGTGCGGCCTTGCGCGCGGCGCGCTCCATGACGGTGAGAAGGCCGGAATGCGAAACCATTTCCGGGTCAGTCCGCCCGCTTCACATAGGCTTGTTCGTACACATCGACCACGATGCGCGTGCCCGCCTGGATATGCGGGGGCACCATCACGCGCACGCCATTTTCGAGCAGGGCCGGCTTGTAGCTCGACGAGGCCGTCTGGCCCTTCACCACGGCATCGGCCTCGACGATCGTCGCTTCGATCGTGTCGGGCAGCTGCACGCTGATCGCTTCCTCGTCGTAAAGCTCCATCACCACGTCCATCCCGTCCTGCAGGAAGGCCGCGGCGTCGCCGAGCAGGTCGCGCGGCAGCGTCACCTGATCATAGGTCTCCTTGTCCATGAAGACGAGGCTGTCGCCTTCCGGGTAGAGGAACTGGAAATCCTTGGTGTCGAGGCGGACGCGCTCGACCGTCTCGGCGCTGCGGAAGCGGACATTGTTCTTCCGCCCGTCGCGCAAATTCTTCATTTCGACCTGCATATAGGCGCCGCCCTTGCCGGGCTGGGTGTGCTGGATCTTCACCGCACGCCAGATGCCGCCTTCATATTCGATGATGTTGCCGGGACGGATGTCCACGCCGCTGATCTTCATGACCGAGACCTATAGAGCTTGAGAAAGAGCGAGTGCGGCCCTTAGCGGTGCCTCGCCATCCCCGCAAGCACCCCCCCAACCGTGTCATCCCGGCGAAAGCCGGTACCCAGAGCCACAGGCGGCACCGCTCTTGACCCTGGGTCCCGGCTTTCGCCGGGATGACGGATTAAGACTGGCCTCAGGTGCCGTGAAGCAGCGGATAGGCATTGACCGGCTCGCCCTCCCACCAGCGGTCGCTGGGCTTCATCCGGGAGAGGCCGAAATGGAGGTGGAAATTGCCGGTGCCGGCGTTGCCGGTGTCGCCGACAAAGCCCAGCGGGTCGCCGGCCTTGACGCTCATCCCCTCGACCAGGCCGGGCGCATAGCCCTGGAGATGGGCGTAATAATAGCTCCACCGCCGGTCGGGCGAGCGGACATAGAGCGTGATCCCGCCCCCGCCGTTCGAATAGAAGAGCTTCTCGACCGTGCCCGGCGCCGCGGCCACGACGGGCGTGCCGCCGGGGGCCATGATATCGGTCCCGTGATGGGGCCTGAGGCCATTGTCGCGCGCCTGCCCCCAGGTGTCGGTGATTTTCGAGCGCGGCACGCCGAGGACGGGAACGGTGAGCAGCGGATGCTCGCCCGGAGCCACCGGCGCGCCTTCCTGCTGCTGTCCATGCGGATGCGAGATCGTCGTGAGCGCGCGCTCCGCGGTCGGCGGCAGGCCCTCGGGCGGCGCCTCCTGCGCGGGCACGACCCGCACCAGCGAGGCGAAGAAGCCGATCATCGCCAGCATCGCCACCCCGGCCACGGTGCGCAGCCTCATCGCCTCATTCCTGGAAGACCGCGGGCGTGCCGGGCTTGACCATCAGCGCCAGCCGCGCCGCATCCCAATTGGCGAGGCGGATGCAGCCATGGCTCTCGGCGCGGCCGATCGTCTGCGGCTCCGGAGTGCCATGGATGCCGTAATGCGGCTTGTTGAGATCGAGCCACACCACCCCGACCGGGCCATTGGGTCCGGGCGGAAGCTGCACCTTGGCCTTGCGGTCGCTGACGTCCCAGAACAGCTCCGGATTGTAGTGGAAGCGGGGATTGTAATCCGCGCCCTGGATTTTCCAACGCCCGATCGGCAGCGGATCGTGGCGCGATCCCATGGTGGCGCTGAACTGCGCGACGAGGCGGTCCTCGGCATCATAGACCTTGAGCACCTTTTCCGATCGATCGACGACGATCTTAGCGCCGATCGGCTGCACCGCATCGACGTTGAGATCGTTCAGCGTCTTGCGCCAATCGGGGTCGAACTCGGCCGGATAGGCGCGCGAGGTAGGCAGCGCATTGGGAAAGACCAGCACCGTGCCGGGCTGCAGCAGCGCCTTGGGATCGTTGAGCGCGCGCAGCACCGCAGGCGTGGTGTGGAACATCTCGGCGAGCTTCTCGAGCGGCCCGCGATAGCCGAGCGACACGAGCTTGCCCTGCTCCGCCGGATCCTTGGGCATCGGATGGACGAAGGGCCCGCTCAGCGCATCGGGCGTCAGATACAGGTTCCGCGTGGCACGCAGCCCGCGATAGGGCTTGAGCGCCTCAAGCGTTTCGGCATCGTCCTTGCCCGTGACCTTGAGCCCGCGCGAGGTCTGGAAGCCCCGCAGCGCCGCGGTCAGCGATTGCCCGCGCCGCCCGTCGAGCACGCCCGGCGAAAAGCCCAGATGATCGAGGATCACCTGGATCTGGAGAACCTCCATATCGACCACTGGCAGCGGCTTCCGCGTATTGGTTCCATCGACGCCCGCCGCAACGGGCCCGGACGACAGAAGAATGAGACAAGCCAGTGATCCGAGGAATTTCCGCACGCTTTCAATCTCCTGTGGTGGAACCCACATCAGGAGAACGAGGGAGGTCGGGCTTGGGTCCGTCTCCCGTCATGCCGGGGCGTTTGGGGCTATTGAGCGAGCACGCCCGCGAATGCCTTCACTGCCGCTTCCTCATCCCCGCCCCACACGGCGTTGCTCACCGCGAGGAAATCGGCGCCCGCCACCACCAGCGGCGCGGCATTCGCCGGCGTGATCCCCCCGATCGCGACGCAGGGCAGCTCGAACATGGTCGACCACCAGGCGAGGATCACCGGCTCGGGACGGTGGCGCACTTCCTTGGTGCCGGTCGGATAGAAGGCGCCGAACGCGACGTAATCGGCCCCCGCCTCCCCCGCTTCCATCGCGAGGTGGCGGCTGTCGTGGCAGGTCACGCCGATCTGCGCCGAAGGTCCGAGCAACGCCCGCGCCTCGCGCGGATCGCCATCGCCTTGTCCCAGATGCACCCCGTCCGCGCCCAGCCTCTTGGCCAGCGCCGCGCTGTCGTTGACGATGAAGGCGACGTCATGATCGGCGCAGATGCGCTGGAGCGGTTCGGCGAGCCGGGCAGCCTCGTGCTGATCAATACCCTTCACGCGGAACTGGAACGCCGCCGCCGGCCCGACCCCCAGCGCGCGCCTGAGCCGGTCGGGGAAGCTCCCGCCCACTTCCAGCGGCGAGATCAGATAGAGCTGACACGGCGGCCGCCGGTCGTCGCGGCGGAACTGATCGGCGAAATCGGGGGCGAGCGGGGGCAGGCCGTCATCTTCGGTCATCCCTGCCCCATCCGCCGCACGCGCGCCCGGGTCAAGCGTCCGCGCGCAATAGTGAAGTGATCACTTGACTATCTCGCGCAACTCGATACTCAAGCAATCACTTCACTATTGGAGTCGCACGATGACCGAACCCGCCGTCCACAGCAGCTTCACGCTCGAACGCACCTATCCCCGTCCCGCCGACGCGGTGTTCGCCGCGCTGGCCGATCCCGACAAGAAGCGCCGCTGGTTCGCGGGCGGCGCGCATCAGGACGTGCTCGACTATGAGTCCGATTTCCGCATCGGCGGGGCCGAGCGGCTCAAATACCGCTTCGTCGGCGACAGCCCGATCAAGGGCATGGTGCTCGCCAGCGAAGGCCGGTTCGAGACTATCGTGCCGGGCCGCCGCGTGGTGACCACGAGCAGCATGTGGATGATGGATGCCTGCATCTCCTCTTCGCTGGTGACGATGGAGATCGTGCCGCAGGGCGAGGAAACCCGGCTGGTCTGCACCTTCCAGGGGGCGTTCTTCGAGGGGTCGGACGGGCCGCAGATCCGCGAGATGGGCTGGAACGCGCTGCTCGACAGCCTCGGCCGGACGCTCGCAGAGTGATGGCCGCCGCGCCTGCGATCTCCCCGCCGATTGATCGCGTCTTTCATGCGCTCGGCGATCCCAGCCGGCGCGCCATTGTCGAGCGGCTCGCGCGGGGTCCCCTCTCCGTTTCGCGCCTCGCCGAGCCGCTCGGCATCACCGTGACCGCGGTCGGCCAGCATCTGCGGCTGCTCGAAAGCTGTGGCCTGGTCGCGAGCGAGAAGCACGGCCGCACCCGCGTCTGCCGTATCGAGGCGGCGGGGCTGATCACGATCGCCCAGTGGATCGCGCATTGCCGCGAGCTTTGGGAAACGCGCCTCGATCGGCTGGGGGACGTGCTCGGCGAGGAATGAGGTTCGTTCATTCGCGACTCATCGCCATCGGATAGGCTGGCCGCATGAAGATACGCATCCTCCTCTGTCTGCCCTTCCTGCTCGCTGCCTGTGTAACGACGGGTACCGCCGCCCAGACTCGCCCCGAAGGCGTCGCCCGGATCGGCCAGACGGTGCGCGTCGGCGGGCCCACCGTCCGCCCGATCGCGGTGATCGAGGACAGCCGGTGCCCCAGCGACGTCACCTGCGTCTGGTCCGGCCGGCTCGTGGTCCGCGTCGAGGTCGGTACCGGGCGCGGCAAGCGGCGGATGGACCTGACGCTCGGCACCCCGGTGCATGTCGCGGACGGGGCGCTCACGCTTCGCGAGGCCTTGCCCGGCAAGCTCCAGGGCCGGAAGCTCAGCCCACGGTCCTATCGCTTCATGTTCACGTTCAGCGGCGGGCTCTAGCGCACCAGCGCCAGCACGAACCCGTCCCATTTCTTGGCGCCCACGGTCTGGATCGCGGTGGCATCGAGCCGGGGCTCATCCGCCAGCATCTCGAACAGCCGCTGGGTGCCGATCACCGCGGCATCGGTGCTGGCGGGATCGAGGATGCCGCCCTCGCGCACGACATTGTCGACGATGATCGCGGTGCCTGGCCGCGCCAGTTCGAGCGCGGCGCGGACATAGGCGACGTTGCCGGGCTTGTCGGCGTCGATGAAGACGAGGTCGAACGGCTCGGCGCCCTCGGCCCTGAGCGCCGCGAGGCTGTCGATCGCCGGCCCGACGCGCACCTCGCAGCGATCCGCCACGCCCGCATTCGCCAGGTTCGCCCGCGCCACCTCAGCATGGTGCGGCACCAGCTCGAGCGTCACCAGCCGCCCATCCCTGGGCAGCGCCCGCGCCAGCCAAATCGTCGAATAGCCGCCCAGCGTCCCCACTTCGAGGATACGCCGCGCCCCCATCATCCGCGCGAGGAGATGGAGCATCTTCCCCTGCGTCGCCGACACATCGATCGGCGGCAGCCCGCCCGCCTTGTTCGCCGCCAGCGCCGCTTCGAGCGCGGGATCGTCGCCGAGCAGATTGCCGGCGATATAGTCGTCGACCGCTTTCCAGTCCCCACTCATGCGCCGTTCTGGCTCTGCTGGAGCACCGGGCGGGTCTCGACCGCCATCTCGAACGCCTTGATCAGCGGCCGCCCCTTGGCGTTCGCCGCCTTGACCCCGGGCAGTTCGAGCGACTGGTCGTGCGCGCTTTTGCTCTCCCAGATCTCGGTGATCCACAGCACATCGGCCTCCTTCAGGTCCTCGGCGATGAGGTAGAGGATGCAGCCGGGCATCGCGCCCGCGTCGCTGTTGAGCACCGCGGCCAGCGCCGCGCGCTTGCCGGGATGACAGCGGACCTTGCCGATGAAACCATAGCTGTCGATCTCGTCTTCCACGCCCATGCTCCTCGCTGCACCCGCGCCCAGCACCGCCAGCGCCACCCCGCCTAGCAACGCACGGCGGCCGATCATTCCTCTTCGCCGCGATCGAGCGCGGTGGCCGCGCTGTTGACCTCGGCCAGGCACGCCTCTCGCGGCTTCGCTAGCGACGGATCGCGCACGCCCTCGATCGCCTTGCGTGAGGCTTCGATCTGTTCCTTGGCCCAATGCGGCGGCGCCATCGGGTCGAGCAGCGGCAGGCAGATATGGCGCGGCGCCAGCGCTTCGGAGGTTCCGACCAGCGGGAGGACGCGATCCGGCGCGACCTGCATCGCGCGGCCGAGCGCGTCCTGCAGCGTCTCGGCATCGCGCGTGCCGCTCTGCTTCAGCCGCGACACGGCGGAGACGATCCCCTCGGGGTTTCCGGTGGCCGCCTCGTCCGCGATTGCGTTGAGCGGCATGTCGCGCGCCGGCGAACAGCCCCCACCGGCGATCAGCGCCAAGGCGAGCGCGGCCGCCCTCATTCCTCGCCTTTGTAAATCCGCACCAGCCGGTCGAGCATCGCCAGCGCATCCTCGCGCGAGCGCTGGAAAGTGTTGCGCCCGATGATCGAGCCGTTGCCGCCGCCGTCACGAATGTCGCGCGCGTCCTGGAACACCGCATCCTCGCCCTTCGCCGCGCCGCCCGAAAAGACGACGATCCGGCGCCCGTTGAAGCACGACTTGACGACATGCGCCACCCGGTCCGACTGGTTCGACCAGTCGGTGCCTTCGTACGCCTTTTGCGCGTCCTTCTGCTCGATATGGTCGCTGGGCAGCTTCACCTTGATGATATGCGCGCCGAGCAACGCCGCCATGTGCGCGGCATAGGCGCCGACATCGAGCGCAAGCTCACCCGATTTGGGCAGCGCGCCGCCGCGCGGATAGGACCAGAGCACCGTAGCGATGCCGACCGACTTGGCCTGGGCGCTGAGCTCCTTGATCTCCTCCATCATGTCGAAACAGTCGTCGCTGCCCGGATAGATGGTGAAGCCGATCGCCGAGCAGCCGAGCCGCAGCGCGTCGTCGACCCCGCCGGTAATCGCCTGGTTGGCCCCCGTGGCCCAGCTATTGGACGAATTGCACTTGAGGATCGTCGGGATCTGCCCGGCAAAGGTCCCCGCCCCCGCCTCGATCATCCCGAGCGGCGCGGCATAGGCGGAAAGGCCCGCATCGATCGCGATCTGGAAATGATAATGCGGGTCATAGGCCGGCGGATTGACCGCGAAGCTGCGCGCCGGGCCATGCTCGAAGCCCTGGTCCACGGGCAGGATGATCAACTTGCCGGTGCCGCCCAGCCGCCCCTGCATCAGGATGCGCGCAAGGTTCGCCTTCACGCCCGGATTGTCGGACTCGTAATTGGCGAGAATGGCTTTGACGGCGGGCGTGATAGACATGGGGCTTCCCTGATTCGCTGCGTTGGGGTGGCCCTAGCCAGCCATGCTGCGGTGCGGAAGCCTGACAACGCGCGACAAGGGAGGAGCGGCTTGCGCCACCCCTCCCCATCGGTGCGGGACCTCAGTCCCGCGGCTTGAGGGTCACGAGCTGGTCGAGGATCCCGGTGAGACCCCGATCGCCCGTCTGGACGTCGATGCGGCCGATCTTCTCGGTCACGCGCTCGAGCGCTTCGAGCTCCTTCAGGCGAAGCAGCGTGGGGTTATCCTCCATCAGCTTCGCCGTGTTGAGCAGGCTCCGCGTCGCCGCGGTCTCCTCGCGCCGGCGGATCAGGTTCGCCTGCGCGACCTTCTCCGCCTCGACCACCCGGTTGATCAGCTCGCGCATATCGCCCGGCAGGATCACGTCCTTGACGCCGAGTTCGGTCACCCGAATCCCGATATCGCCAAGCTGCTCGCGCACATGCCGGACGATCTGCGCATCGACCGACTCGCGGTCGTTGAGCAGTTCGTCGAGCGTCCGCCCGCCCACGGCCTCGCGGACCGCGAACTGGACGAGCTTGTACACGTGACCCTGATAGTCCGGGGTCGAGAGCGCCGCGACACGCACGTCCGTGACCTGCACGAAGGTGGTGAGCGTGACGCGCAGCGACACACGGTCCTTGGTCAGGATCTCCTGCGCGGTGATCTCGACCGGGATCGGACGCGTATCGAGCATCTTGGCGGTGACCTTGCGGCCGACCTGCCAATAGCCGTAACGCCCCGGGCCCAGCGTCTCGACGAGCTCGCCGTCGAAGAACACCAGCCCCGCCTCGGCCTCGCCGACCGAGACGATCGCGATCGGACCGGCGCCGAGCGAACCGATCGTCGCCGCCTTTTCGAACGCCACCAGCTCGCGCTTGTCGAGCCGCGGGCGATCGAGGACGTCGAACGTATCGACCCGTACCTCGTCGAGCACCTTCCACACATGGATCGCCTGCCCCGGCCGCACGATCCATGCCGGACGCGCACCGAGCCACACGACCGCGACCTCGCCCTCGTTCGGGCGCACGGTCACGAAATTCGCCTCCGCGAGTTCCGGATGGCGCTTCTCCATGATCTCGGCCCAGGGCGAGGTGAACAGGCCGACGGCGTCGACCAGTTCCACGCTCTTGCGTCCGAGCCAGTTCGAGATCCGGTGACGACCCGGACCCAGAACATCGATGATGCGGCCATCCTGAATGAGGAGACCGCGCTGGTTTTCGGCAATAACGAACGTCATGGCCGGTCCTCCTCTTCTCACGCGCAACGGCCCCATGCCGGTGCGGGAGGGCGCGGTTAGGCCGGGAAAGTAACGATTGCAACCTTTATTTTGCTGCAGTGCAGTATATAGAGAAATGTGCAAATCTTGATGTCCGGAGGGCGTCAAAACACTTCCGTCATCCCGGCGAAAGCCGGGACCCAGAGCCACGAGCGGCATGGCCCGTTACCCTGGGTCCCGGCTTTCGCCGGGATGACGATGGAGTGGAATAGGTCGGCCGGGGGGCGTTCCCCGATGCGCGTGCGGGCTGGCGATTGAGGCAGTCGCCGGGGCCTTCTGGCGCCCGCGCGGACGAGCGGGCGGACCCGCTCCCGGTACGAACGCCGCGCGACCCGCGCGCGCCTGCAGGTATCCTCGCCGGCACAGAGCCGGGCACCGGTTGCCTCGGGCTTCGCGCAAAGCGCCTCGCCTTCGGCGTGAACGCCCCGCCGGCCTCCCCGATTTGGAGTGCCTTCCACGGGCACTGGCTTGACAGGCCAGTGTGGGATTCGAACCCACGAAGACGCTTGCGCGCCGGCAGATTACCAGTCTGCTGCTCAACCATTGAGCGTTGGCGAAATGGACGGAATTGAACCGCCGACACCCCGGTCACCCGGGTGCTCTATCCAACTGAGCTACATTCCCTAGGGCGTCTATTTCCTGGAACACGGGACGGCAGAGCCGGCCGCGCCCGCGGGGTCTCACGAGCCCCTACGAAAGGAGGTTCAACGCGACGGCGCCACTAGGCGGAGGCGAAACGAAAGTCCAGCGATTATTGCTGCAGCGCAGCAACGCCGGGCAGCGCCTTGCCTTCCATCCATTCGAGGAACGCACCACCCGCGGTCGAGACGAAGCTGAAATCGTCCGCGACCCCGGCCTGGTTGAGCGCGGCGACGGTGTCCCCGCCCCCGGCGACCGAGACCAGCGAGCCTTCCTTGGTGAGCGCGGCCGCTGTCTTGGCGAGCGCGACGGTGGCGGTGTCGAACGGCGGCGTCTCGAACGCGCCCATAGGGCCGTTCCAGACCAATGTCCGGCAGGTCTTGAGCACGTCCGCCAATGCCTCGGTCGCGGCGGGGCCGACATCGAGGATCATCTCGTCGGGCGCGACCTCATGGACATTGACCGTGCGGACCGGCGGATTGGCGCGGAATTCCTTCGCGACCACGACATCGTACGGCAGGTGGACGGTGCAATTGGCCTTGTCCGCCGCGTCGAGGATCTCCTCGGCGATACCGGTCAGCTCATGCTCGCACAGGCTCTTGCCCACATCGACGCCGCGTGCCGCCAGAAAGGTATTGGCCATGCCGCCGCCGATGATCAGGTGATCGACCTTCTCGACCAGGTGCCGCAGCACGTCGAGCTTGGACGAGACCTTGGCCCCGCCGACCACCGCCGCGACCGGATGCTCGGGATTGCCGAGCGCCTTGTCGAGCGCGTCGAGTTCGGCCTCCATCTGGCGGCCGGCGAACGCCGGAAGCCGATGTGCCAGTCCCTCGGTCGAGGCATGCGCGCGGTGCGCCGCGGAGAAGGCGTCGTTGACGTAGAGATCGCCGAGTGAAGCGAGCCGGTCGACCGTCTCGGGCGCGTTCTTCTCCTCGCCGGGATCGAAGCGGGTGTTTTCGAGCAGGCCGATATCGCCGGGCCGCATCATCGCGACCGCATTCCCGGCGCCCTCATCGTCGAGGAACGCGACCTGCCGCCCCAGCACCTGGCTGAAGGGCCGCGTCACCAGCGACAGGCTCATCGCCGGATTGCGCATCCCCTTGGGCCGCCCGAAATGTGCCAGCACGATCACGATCGCCCCGCGGTCCGCCAGCTCGGCGACGGTCTGCACCGCCGCGCGCAGCCGCGTGTCGTCGGTCACCGCGCCATCGGCCATCGGCACGTTCAGATCCTCGCGGACCAGCACGCGCTTGCCGGCGATGTCGCCCATATCGTCGAGGGTCTTGAAGGCTCGCGTCATTGCTCAATCCTGATTGGGTCGCCCACGGCGATCACGCCGCCTGAAATCACCTTGCCGCCCGCCCCGCCGCGCCAATCGGGTTCAAGCGCCTGCCGCAGCCCCGGCGCCAGCTCGTCCATCCGCTCGCACGGATCGATCTCGGTCTTGAGCTCGATCACCACTTCCGCGCCGATCCGCACGCGCACATCGCCGCCATGCGGCAGGTCGAAATCCTCGACCAGCAGGTTCGCGCGCCGCGCCCACCATGGCAGGTCGACGCCGACCTCCGCGGTGGCCGCGGCCCAGTCGCCCGCCTCGATCAACGAGACCTGGCGCTTGTTCTTGTCCCCGTTGCGGTCGCCCTCGACGCCGCCCTCGGGGCTCAGCCGGACGCTGGTGAGCGTCTCGATAGGCCCTCGCCGTTCCGCGTGGCGCGCGATGCCGGCGAGGCGGCCCATTACCCCAGCTTCGCCATCGCCGAAGCGGTGTCGACCATGCGGTTCGAGAAGCCCCATTCATTGTCGTACCAGCTGACGACGCGGACCAGCTTGCCGTCGAGCACCGCGGTCTCGAGGCTGTCGATGGTCGACGATGCGGGCGTGTGGACAATGTCGATCGAGACCAGGGGCTCGTCCGAATAATAGAGCACGCCCTTGAGCGGCCCGCTCTCCGACGCGGCCTTCAGGATCGCGTTGATCTCCTCCTTGGTCGTGTCGCGCTTGGGGGTGAAGGTCAGGTCGATCAGCGAGCCATCGGGCACGGGGACGCGGATCGCCGAACCGTCCAGCCGGCCCTTCAGTTCGGGCAGCACCTCGCCCACCGCGCGCGCGGCGCCGGTGGTGGTCGGGATCATGCTCATCGCGGCGGCGCGGGCGCGGCGCAGATCGTCATGGATCTGGTCGAGGATCTTCTGGTCGTTGGTATAGGCATGGACCGTGGTCATCAGCCCGCGCTCGATGCCGACCGTGTCGTTGAGCACCTTGGCGACGGGCGCCAGGCAATTGGTGGTGCACGACGCGTTCGAGACGATCGTGTGCCCCGCCTCGAGCTTGTCGTGGTTGACCCCATAGACGACGGTCAGGTCGACATTCTTGCCCGGGGCCGAGATCAGCACCTTTTTCGCCCCCGCCGCGATATGCTTCTCGCAGCTCGCGCGGTCGGTGAAGAAGCCGGTGCATTCGAGCACCAGTTCCACCCCGTTTGCGGCATGCGGCAGGTTGGCGGGATCGCGCTCCTTGGTCACCTTGATGCGCTTGCCGTCGACGACCAGATCGTCGCCATCGGCCGAGACGGTGCCCGGATATTTCCCATGGACCGAGTCGCGGCTGAACAGCCATGCGTTCGACTTGGCGTCCGCCAGATCGTTGATCGTGACCAGCTCGAGCCCGCTATCCGGCCGCTCGAGGATCGCGCGCGCCACCAGCCGGCCGATGCGTCCGAAACCGTTGATCGCAACCTTGGTCATGTCTCTCAGTCCTTCAGTCGTTCAAGGATCTGCGGCGCGATTGCCGCAGCGGTAAGTCCGAAATGCTCAAACAGCTTGGGCGCCGGCCCGGAGGCGCCGAAGCGGTTGAGCCCGAAATTGAGGCCGTCGATTCCGGTGTAGCGCTCCCAACCCGTGGTTACGCCCGCCTCGATCGAGACGCGGAGCGCGCCTTCGGGGAGCAGGTCGCGGCGATAGGCGGCGTCCTGCGCATCGAAGCGCGACCAGCACGGCATGGACACGACATCGGCACCCACGCCTTCGGCTTCAAGGGCATCGCGCACCGCGACCGCGATCTCGACCTCGGAGCCCGAGGCGATCAGCACCACCTTGCGCGCCGCGCCCGCCGCGGCAAGGCGATAGCCGCCCCTGGCCGCGCCCCCGCTGCTGAGTTGCGGCAGGTTCTGGCGGCTGAGCGCGAGCAACGAGGGGCCATCGGCGCGCTTGAGCGATTCGCCCCAGGCCTCGGCGGTCTCGACCGCATCGCACGGGCGCCAGACTTCAAGGTTCGGGATCAGCCGCAGCGACATCACATGCTCGACCGGCTGGTGGGTCGGCCCATCCTCGCCCAAACCGATCGAATCGTGCGTCATCACATAGACGACGCGCGCGTGCTGGAGCGCCGAGAGCCGGATCGCGGGGCGCGCATAGTCCGAAAAGACGAGGAAGGTGCCGCCATAGGGAATCACGCCGCCGTGCAGCGCCAGTCCATTCATCGCCGCCGCCATGCCGAACTCGCGGATGCCGTAGCGAACGTAGCGTGCGCCATAATCAGTGCCGACCAAATCGGTCAGGCCCTTGGTCAGCGTGTTGTTCGAGGGCGTGAGATCGGCCGAACCGCCGACCGTTTCGGGCACAGCGGCATTGATCACGTCGAGCGCCAGTTGGCTTGCGACGCGGGTCGCGATCTTCTTCGGCTCGGCGATCAGCGCGGCGATATGGGCGTCGAGACTGAAGCCCGCGGGCAGATCGCCCGCCATCCGGCGCGAGAATTCGGCGCCATTCGAATCGGCTGCGAGCCGCTGCTGCCACGCGGCATGAGGTTCGGCGCGATTTCTGCCCGCCGCCAGCCAAGCCTCGCGGATATCGCCCGGCACCTCGAACGGGGGATAGTCCCAGCCCAGTTTGACCCGCGCCGCCGCGACTTCGTCCGCGCCCAGCGCCGCGCCATGCACCTTCGAGCTGCCCTGGAAGTTGGGCGCGCCCTTGCCAATGATCGTCCGGCAGCGGACCAGCGAAGGCCGTCCGTCGGCGATCGCCGCGTCGAACGCCCTGGCGATGCTCGCGGGATCATGCCCATCGCATTCGGTGACGTGCCAGCCGGTCGCGGCATAGCGCGCCGGAATATCCTCGCTCGACGAGAGCGAGACCGGCCCGTCGATGGTGATCTTGTTGTCGTCCCACAGCACGATCAGCCGCCCGAGCTTCAGATGCCCGGCGATCCCGATCGCCTCGTGATTGATCCCCTCCATCAGGCATCCGTCGCCCGCGACCACCCAGGTGCGGTGATCGACCAGCGCGTCGCCGAACGAGGCGTTCAGATGCCGCTCGGCGATCGCCATCCCCACCGCCATCGCGAGCCCCTGCCCCAGCGGCCCGGTGGTGCATTCGACGCCCGGAAGCTCGAAATTCTCCGGATGTCCGGCGCACGGGCTGCCGACCTGGCGGAAGGTCTTGATGTCGTCGAGCGTCGGCCGCGCATAGCCGGTCAGGTGCAGCAGGCTGTAGAGCAGCATCGAGCCATGGCCGGCCGAAAGCACGAACCGGTCGCGGTCGGGCCATTTGGGGTCGGCGGGATCGTATTTCAGATAATCCTGGAACAGCACCGTCGCGACATCGGCCATCCCCATCGGCATGCCGGGATGCCCCGAATTGGCGGCCTCCACGGCGTCCATCGCAAGCGCGCGGATGGCATTGGCGCAATCGGTGAAGGATGCGGTCACTGGTGGCGTCCCCGGATGGTGGCGCGGACCCCTTAGGGACCGGCGGCGCCACGCGTCAACCGAAGCGCGACTTTACCCGCCGAAAGCCGCTTGCCGCATGGGCCCGCCATGCTTAATCGCTAGCCATGGCCGACCCAAAAGACCGCATCGAGGCCGCGCTTGCCCGTATCGAGGCAGCCGCCGCCGCGCGCGCCTATGCCACCGAGCGACTCACCCATCGCCACGAAGCCCTGCGCGAGAAGATCCAGGACGCGGTCGCCTCGCTCGACACGCTGATCGCGCGCGAAACCGTGGACGCAGGCTGATGGCCGAAGTCACGCTCAATGTCGCCGGCCGCGACTACACGGTGGCTTGCCGCGACGGCGAAGAGCCACATCTCAAACGACTCGAATCGCTCCTCGTCCGCCACGCCGCCACCGCTCAGCGTGCCTCGGGCGGGATCAGCCACGATCGGACGCTCGTCTATCTCACCCTCATCCTCGCCGACCTGCTCGACGAGGCCGAGCGCAACCCCTCGGCAGGCGTTTCGCCGGTGCTGCTCGACAATATCGCCGATCGCCTCGAAGCGGTTGCCGCGGTCCTCGAGGAAGACGGGGCGAGCGCCTGACCCACCTGCCGTGCCCCCGGCACTTCGGCCCGGGGTAACGGATTGTTGTTCGGCCTCGAATTGCGCCCCACCGGCCTTGAGGAAAGCGCCGCGACCGCCTACATAGGGGTCGGCGGGCACTGCCCGGTACGAGCCTTAGCGATTATCCCTGAGGCGATTCATCATCCATGGGGGCTGTCCCTGTGCAGATCCTGGTCTGTCGCACATGGTCCCCACCTGACGTTACCGGCGTCAGAGGATATTCTGGCAAACGGCCACGGCGGTCCCGCCACCCGCTCCGTCACGCATGATTCCCGATAAACTCACCCTCAGGGCGCGCATCCGCGCCGAGCGCGACCGTTTCACCAGCGTGGGCGGCAGCGCGATCCTGGCGCCGCCCGAGTTCGTGGAACGGCTCGTGCCCGGCAGCGTGGTCGCCTCTTATGTGCCCGTAGGCAGCGAGGCCGACCCGGCGCTGCTGGCCGCAGCAGCCGTCGAGCGCGGCTGCCGCCTCGCCCTCCCCCATGTCAGCGACCGCGCGAGCCCGATCCGCTTCCTGCTCTGGGAGCCTGGCGATCCGCTGGTGGCCGGCCCGTTCGGGCTCAGCCAGCCCGGCGGCCAGCAGGAGGCCGCGCCCGATACCATCCTCACCCCGCTGATCGGCTTCGACGCCCGCCTCAACCGCCTGGGACAAGGCGCCGCACATTATGACCGCGCCTTTGCTCGCTATCCCGATGCGTGGCGCGTAGGGGTCGCCTGGTCGGTCCAGCAAGTCCCCGCCGTCCCCACCGACATCTGGGACGTGCCGCTCCAGGCGGTGATCACCGAAGAGGGAATGCTATGCCATCAGGAAGCGTGAAGCCCAGCTGGCGCAAGCCCGTCGGCGCGCTCACCATCGTCGCGACGGCATGTCTCTGGGTCTTCCTGATCGCCAGCTTCTCGAAACAGATCGGCGCGCTGCCCGTGCTCGTGCAGCTGCCGATCTATCTCGTCGCGGGCGTGGCCTGGATCGCGCCGCTCAAGCCGTTGCTCCAATGGATGGAGACCGGGCGTTGGAAGCCTTAGTTCTTTGGCCTGATCACAGATAGGTAAAGCCGTAATAGCCGTAGATCCGCTCGCCATAGCTGCGGTCATAGGTCGGCGTCTCCGCCTCCGGATCGTAGCTCGGAGCCTCGGCAAGCTGGTCGCGGCTGAGGTTCACGATATAGCCGCCGCGATTGGTGTCATAGGTCAGCGCGTTCCACGGCAGCGGATAGTGCCGCGTCGCCAGCCCGAACAGCCCGCCAAACCCCATCACCGCATATTCGACCTGGCCCGACGCCTTGTCGACCATGAAGCGTTCGATCGAGCCGAGCCGCTCGTCTTCCTTGTTGTACACCGCGGTGCCCTCGACCCGATCCGACGCGATCAGCCGCTCGGGTGCCTTGGTATCGCTTTCCATGATGCAAATCCTCTCGCTCGCCCGCGGGGACGCGGACGGGAGAAAAACGCGCCGAGAAGCGCCATGTTCAACGGCTTACCGTGAAATTCGGACGATCCGGGGATCATCGATGGCGCGAGTGACGGGGCTCGAACCCGCGACCTCCGGCGTGACAGGCCGGCGCTCTAACCAACTGAGCTACACCCGCTTGAACCAGCGAGGAGGCGGCCACTAGCCGCGCCTCATACCCCTGTCAACCGGATTGGTCCCGGCTGCCGAAACGCCGGAACCGCCCGCCCTCGCGCTCGCCCACCAGCGTGCCGTGTTCGAACAGGAAACCGGCGATATCGGGCTTGCCCGCGGCGTTCACCACCGTCTGGATGATGATCAGCAGCGGCACCGCGAGCAGCGCGCCGGTGGTCCCCCACACCCACCCCCAGAAGCTCAGCGAGATCAGGATCATGATCGGGCTGATCGTCAGGCGGTGACCGACGATCAGCGGGGTGACCAGATTGGCCTCGAGCAGATGCGCACCGATCATGATCACCGCCGGGGCGAGCGCCCAGCCCAGCTCGTCGAAGCTCATCAGCCCGCCAAGCGCGAGCAGGATCGCCGCCATCACCGGTCCGAAATAGGGGATGTAGTTGAGCAGCGCGACGAGGCCGCCCCACATCAATGGCGTCGGCATCCCCATCAGCCACAGCGCGCCGGCGACGATCAGGCCGAGGGTCAGGTTGATCAGCGTGATCGTGCCCAGATAGGCCGAGGTATCGTCGACCACGTCCTGGATCACCCGCGCGGTCGCCATCGCCCCGCCGAAGCTCGAGCGGCTGGTGATCGCGCGGCGGCGCAGCCGCGTCCAGCCGGACAGGAAGAAATAGATGACGAGGATCGCGAAGAACATCTCGATCAGCGCCGACGGCGCCGAGGTGGTGAACAGGTCGATCAGCGAGGTCGGCGGCGGCGCGGCCTGCTGCGCGGGCTGCTGGATCGGGCCCGAAGCGAAGTTGCGCAGCGTCTTGTTCACCCATTGCTCGAGGCTCGAATAGAAATCGATCAACGGCGCGAGGTTGTGCTGGATATCATCGACCTTGTCGGGCAGCTCGCGCACCCAGGCCCAGGCCGGCACCACGATCGAGGCGAGCGCGACATTGGCGGCCGTCAGGAAGATCAGCACGCAGGTGAAGGCGGCGAGCCCGGCGGGCACGCGGTGCCGCTCGAGCCATTCGAGCAGCGGCACCAGCGCGATGGCGATGACGATCGCGGCGGTCAGCGGCAGGAAGAACTCGCTCCCGGCCCTCAGTGCGAACGGCAGTGCGAGCAGCAGCCCGATCCCCGCCATCAGGGTGAGCGACGCCATCAGCCGGTCGCGGCGCTGGCCGTCGCCCATATTCTCGGTAATCTCGGGCGCGGCCGGCTCGGCGGGCGGCGCAGTGCCCGTCGCGGCCGCCGCCGCAGCGGCCAGCCCTTCGGCCCGGAGTTCGCCTGTCGGTTCTGCTTTGTCTGCCACGTTACCACTCCCGCCTGGCCACTCTAGGGCGAGGGGAACGTTCTAGCAACGGCTTGACTGGCCCACGGTCCTCAAGCGAACAAAACTTCCCTATCCGATAGTAAACTTCGTTCCTGCATTCCCTATTCTTCAACATCGATACAATATCGTCCACGAAACGATTTCCGACGTTGAAAGGATGCTCCGTGGTCGCCAAGGGCGTGGATTTCTGGTTATATTCGGATCAATGGGGCCGTCGCATCGACGTGCACGCGCCCGCGATCAAGTACACGAACAAACAGAACTTCCGGCCGGACAATCCGGGCAACCTGCAGATTTCGTCGAAGAATATTCCCGGTTTCACCAACTATACCGGCAGACTCGAATTCATCGTCCACCGCAACAACGGCAGGGAGTTCGTCGAGATATTCCGGAAGCACGAGGACATCAGCTCCTATACCGGCAATCTTCAGGGCGGCCCGATGAGCAACATGTTCAACACGCCGCCGATGCTCGGTCCCTATCTCGACGTCAGCTGGGGCCTATTCGATGCCGGCTCGACCCAGCACGGGCTCCGCAACCAGCACCGGCTCTATGTCTACGTCACCCAGCCCCATCGGCGCTGGATGGAGCGGCTCACCGGTCACAACCGGCAGACCGCGACCGCTCCCTTCTCCCGCTGGGTGCTGCCCGGGTCGCACGATGCGGGCATGTTCGACATGCGCGCGGTCAGGAAGATCCTGAGCAGCGCCGCGCTCTCGAAAGCCCTGATCGGCACGATTCAGGTCGTTCCGATCCTCGGCCCGATCATCCTCGCCCTCGGCGGCAACAAGATGATCGCACGCGCGCTCGCCAATCTCGCAATGACCCAGAAGGACGATATCCGCACCCAGCTCGATATCGGCATCCGCTATTTCGATTTCCGCCCCGGCATCATGCATCCCGCGCTCCGGGCCTTCACCCCGAACGTGCGCTACCACCAGCACGGGATGATCCCCGGCTGCCCCTATATCGAGTTTCTCGAGGAGGTGCTGAAGTGGCTGGCGCACAACGACCGCGAGATCGTGGTGGTCAGCGCCAACACCCAGGGCTTTTCGGCCGAGGCGATGGAGCCGAGCGCCGCCGACCTGAGGAACGACCTGCAGGCGGCGCGCGAGAAGACCGGCGTTCGGGACATCAAGGACGGCACCCGGGCGGATCTCGACCGCAGCTATGACGAGCTGATCAGGAGCAAGACGCGGCTGATCTTCCTCAACCAGATCGAAGGCGAGACGCGCAAATATGATAGCTACAACGGCGGATACGCCTCGGTGCACCCCGACAACATCATCTACGCCTTCGAGCGCATCCAGCGGGAGATGCCCGCGGGAATGGACTATGTCGTGATGCAGATGCAGCTGACCGCAACCGGTGCGACGGGTGTCCTCGGCCCGGCGATCTTCACGAGGAGCGACGCGAGCTCGCCCCTGCTCGGGACCAAGCCGGACGCGGACAATATCACCAATCCCTGGCTGCGCCGTAACCTCACCCGGCTGCCGCGGAATCACCTGATCGTGCTGCTCAACGATTTCGTCGACAATTGCATGGTCGATACCGCGATCGACATGACCGACAGGCGCAACGGTGGCCCCGTAATCCGGTAGCAACGCGCCGTTCTCGCGGCTAGCGTAGGCACATGGGAGAGACACTGCTCGTCATCGACGAAGGGACTACGTCCACGCGCGCGATGCTGTTCGCGGCGGACGGGACGGTGCTTGGATCGCAATCGGCGGAACTGACGCAAAGCTACCCCGCTCCCGGGCTGGTCGAGCATGACGCGGCCGAGATCTGGGGGAAGTCGCTCGCCTGCGCCCGCGCGATGGTCGAGAAGGCGGGCGGACCGGACCGGATCGCGGCGATCGGCATCACCAACCAGCGCGAGACGATCGTCTTCTGGGACAAGCTGACCGGCGAACCGCTCGCCCCCGCGATCGTCTGGCAGGACCGGCGCAGCGCCGAGATCTGCCGCAAGCTCAAGGAGGCGGATGAGGAGCCCGGCGTGCAGGCGCGCACCGGCCTGCTGCTCGATCCCTATTTCAGCGGCACCAAGATCGCCTGGGCGATGGCCAATTGGCCGCAATTGAAGGAGGCCGGCGACCGGCTGGCGCTCGGCACGATCGAGAGCTGGCTGGTGTGGAAGCTCACCGCCAATGAAAATAGGGGCGGCCTCCACGTCACCGATGCAACCAACGCCTCGCGCACGCTGCTCATGGGGCTGGGCAGCGGCGCCTGGAGCGACGGTCTTGTCGACATGTTCGACGCCCCCCGCGACGCGCTGCCCGAAATCGTCGATTGCGCCGGGCAATTCGGCACAACGTCGCTCTTCGGCGGCGAAATCCCGATCTGCGGGCTCGCGGGCGACCAGCAATCGGCGACCATCGGCCAGTCCTGCCTCGCCAAGGGCGAGACCAAGGCCACCTACGGCACCGGCGCCTTCGTCCTCACCAACGCCGGGACCAGCCCGCCAACCTCGAAGAACCGCCTGCTCGCCACCGTGTTGTGGCAGCTGAACGGCCGCCGCACCTACGCGCTCGAAGGATCGGTGTTCGTCGCGGGCAGCCTCGTCCAGTGGCTCCGCGATTCGGTCAAGCTGATCGAGCGTGCCGACGAGACCGAGGGCCTCGCCCGCTCCGTCGAAGACAATGGCGGCGTCTATCTCGTCCCCGCGCTCGCCGGGCTCGGCGCCCCCTGGTGGCATCCCGAGGCGCGCGCCGCGATTACCGGCCTCAGCTTCAACTCGGGCCGCGCGCATATCATCCGTGCCGCGCTCGAGGCGCAGGCGCACCAGAGCCACGACCTCAAGACCGCCTTCGCCGCCGACGGCGCCGATTGGGGCCGCCTCCGCATCGACGGCGGCATGATCGCCAACGACTGGATCGCGCAGGACCTGGCCGACATGCTCGCCCTCCCCGTCGACCGCCCCGATTTCACCGAGACCACCGCACTCGGCGCGGCGATGCTCGCGGGGGTGGGCCGCGGTCTGTTCCAGGATCTGGAGGCCGCCAGCGCGATGCGCGGCAAGGTGAAGACCTTCGAACCGCAAATGCCCGCCCCTACCCGCGAGGCCCGCCTTGCCGGCTGGTCGCACGCAATCCTGAAAGTCGTCGAATGAAGCTTACCCGTCGCGAAACATTGGTCGCCGCCGCCGCGCTCGGCCTCACCGCCGCCGCGCCTGCGCCGCCCCGGCTCAGCAACCCGAACGCCGCCGCCGCCGCGCGCAGCCTCTATGAGCGTCTCTGGCGCGTCTATGGCCGCTACACGCTCAGCGGCCAGCAGGAGAGCTTCTGGCGGCCCGAGGGGCCCACGGTCGAGCTCGACTATATCCACAAGCTCTCGGGCCAGCTCCCCGCGGTGCTGGGCCTCGACTATATCGAGCCCCACGATCACCTCGCCACCAACGAACGCGCCGCGCGCTGGTATGAGAGTGGCGGGGTGCCGACGATCTGCTGGCATTGGGGCGTGCCCACCATCGGCACTGGCTACGAGAATTCGAAGAAGGACTGGGACGTCGCCGCCGCGCTCAAACCCGGCACCCCCGAAAATACCGCGATGATGCGCGACATGGAGCATATCGCCGATCTGCTCGCCGCCCTGCGCGACCGCGGCGTGCCGATACTGTGGCGCCCCTATCACGAGTTCAGCGGCGACTGGTTCTGGTGGGGCAAGCATGGCCCCGAGGCGTTCAAGGCGCTGTGGAAGCTGATGTACGATCACTTCACCCGGGTGCGCGGGCTGAACAACCTGATCTGGGTGCTCGGCTGGGCGGGCCAGAATGTCGATCCCGCCTATGATCCGGGCCGCGCTTATTACGATATCGCCGGCGCCGACATCTATGTCGAGGATCACGGCAATCTCGCCCCGATGTTCGCGCAGGTGAAGGCGATCGTCGGCGACAGCGTGCCGATCTGCCTCCATGAAAACGGTCCGATCCCCGATCCCGCGACGCTCGGCCCCAAGGCCGACTGGCTCTATTTCCTCACCTGGCACACGCGCTGGATCATGGACGGCAAGCTCAATACCGAGGACGAGATCAAGCGCTTCTTCAATGCCGAACGCTATCTCAGCAAGGACGAATGGGCGGCGATGCGCTGAGCGTCGGTTCATCCGCTGTTCATCTACAAGGCCAAAATATGGCGGCGTAGAATTTGAACGGAGAGCGAGATGGGCAAGGCGGCAATCGGATTGGTGTCACTGGCAAGCCTGGCTCTTGCGGGATGCGGCGTCCCCGGCCAGCAGGGCGGCCCCAACGGGCTGGAGCGCGGCGAGACCCTGCTCCAGGTCAGCGCCACCGGCCAGGCCGAAACCAAGCCCGACGAGGCGAATATCTCGGTCGGCGTCTCGTCGATCGGCGCCACCTCAGAAGCCGCGACCGAGACCAACAACCAGAAGATCAATGCGGTGGTGGGGGCACTCAAGGCATTGGGCGTCGCCGAGGCGGACATGCAGACCCAGCAGCTCAGCGTCTCGCGGATCGGCTATGGCGCCAACCGCAACAAGTTCGAGGCGAGCAACACGATCACGATCCGCATCCGCGACGTGAGCAAGGCCGGCGCCGCGATCCAGGCCGCCACGCGCGCGGGCGCCAACCTCCTCTCGGGCCCGGACCTGCGCGTCTCCGATCCCGAAGCCGCGAACAAGGGCGCCTATGCCGCCGCCTACAAGACCGCGCGCGCCCGCGCCGACACCTATGCCGAGGCCGCGGGGCTCAAGGTGGTGCGCGTGCTGGTGATCCGCGACGGCGGCGCGGGCGCGCCTCCGCAGCCGATGGTGGCCTATGAGTCCGCCGACATGGTCGCTCAGCGGGCTGCCCCACCCCCGGTCTTCGCGGGCAGCGACCGCTCGCAGGTCAGCGTCAGCGTCGATTTCGCGCTGGCGCCGAAATAGCGCCTTAGCTTCGAAGATTGGCGGGGATGTCGCGCATTGCGTGGAGGACGCGCAGGATCTCGATCCGGTCGTCAAACGCGAGATAGAAGATCGAATAAGGGAAGCGCTTGACGAGACTGTGGCGCAATCCCTCGATGCCGAGTTCACCTGCGTAGCGTGGCGATCCCACGCCCGGGTCTCGGGCGATGGTCCGATATTGGTGTTCCAGGGCGGTGGCGAAGCGGGCGGCAACTGCGACACCAGCTTCTTCGCGATAGAACAGCACGGCAGACCGTATGTCCCGCTTGGCTGCGGGATATACGTTCAGTCGCCTGTTGCTCACTCCAGAATGTCGCCCCGAGCGAGCGCGCGCAATTCGTCGAAATAGCTTTGATCGACCGTTTCAGCCGGGCCGGACGCCGCGCCCTCGAGGATCAGCGCCCGCAACTGCTCGCGGTCCCGGTCACGTCGAATCAGCTCGCGGACATACTCACTGCTAGTGCCATAGCCGCGCCCGGTCACTTGCTGATCCACGAAGGACTTGAGCGTTTCCGGCAGCGAGATGTTCATGGTGCTCATGAACCAAAGATAGGGCCAATGGCAAAAATTGGCAAGAACCTCAAGCCGCCTCCTCCACGAACAGCCCCTTCAGATCCTTCTTCAGGATCTTCCCGTTGGCGTTCCTCGGCAGCGTCTCCGCGACGAACCGCACCGCCACCGGCACCTTGAACCCCGCGAGCCGCGCGCGGACCCAGTCCTGCAGTTCGGCCTCGCTCGCGTCCGTCCCTGGCGCCAGATGCACCACCGCCGCGGGCTCCTCGCCCAACGTCTTGTGCGGAATGCCGATCAGCGCGCAGTCGGTCACCGCGGGGTGGGCGTAGAGCACGTCCTCGACCTCGATCGAGTAGATATTCTCGCCGCCGCGGATGATGATGTCCTTGGCGCGGTCGACGATATAGAGGAACCCGTCCTCGTCCACCCGCGCGAGGTCGCCGGTGCGGACCCAGCCGTCGACGAAGGTTTCGGCGCTCGCCTCGGGCTTGTTCCAATATTCCTTCACCACCATCGGCCCCTTGGCCCAGAGCTCGCCCACCTCGCCGATGCCCAGCTCGCGGTCGCCCTCGACGGACTTGATCTTGAGTTCGGCGACCGCGACGGGCGGGCCGGCGCTGGTGGGGCGGGTGAGATAGTCCTCGCCGCTATGCTGGGTGACGGTCGCGGTGGTCTCGGTCATGCCCCAGCCGTTTCCGGGGAGCGCGCCGAACTCCTCATAGATGCGCCTGACCAGCTCGGGCGCCGAGGGCGCCCCTCCGTACGCAATCGTATCGAGGCTGGTGAGGTCGTACTTCGCGCGGTCGGGATGCTCGAGCAGCTGCCACGCGATCGTCGGTACGCCGCCGGTCTGGTTGACCTTCTCGCGCTGGATGATCTCCATCGCCAGGACGGGATCCCATTTGCGCATGAACACCATGGTGCTGCCCGCAGCGATCAGCGTCATCATCGCCGCGCTCGATGCGGTCACATGGAACAAGGGGATGACGAGCAGCACCACCTTGGGATCGGGCACCGCCGGGGGCGTCTCCCCCCGCCGCAGCATCGCGCGGCCCACCGTGAAGCCGCTCGACATGATATTGGTCACGAAATTGCGGTGCGTGCCGAGCGCGCCCTTGGGATTGCCGGTGGTGCCGCTGGTGTAGAAGATCGTCGCCTCGTCGTCCGGCGCCACATCGGCGTCGGGCAATCCGATGTCCGACAGCCCGGCCCAGTCCATCGGCCGCCCGATCAGCACCTCGAGCCGGCTCACCGGCGCTTCTATCTCGCCCTTGGCGCGCGCCACGATCACCCGCTCCAACGCGGGCATCCGGGCATAGCCGTCCTTCAGCCGCTCGTGCCGCTCGCCATCGACGAACAGCAATTTCGCGCCCGAATCGTTCATCGCATATTCGATCTCGCCCGCGGTCCACCATGCATTGAGCGGCACCATGATCGCACCGATGCTCACCGCCGCGAAGAAGATCACCGGCCATTCGGGCAGGTTACGCATCGCCAGCGCGACGCGGTCGCCCTTCCCCACCCCCATCTCGCGCATCTTCGCCGCCAGATGGCTCACCGCGCGGAAATTGGCCTCATAGCTGACGCGCTCATCCTCATAGATGGTGAAGGTCCGGTCGCCATAGGCGCGTGCCAGCTGGGTCAGGATGCGCAGCGTCGGCGGCGCATTCTTCCAGACCTTGGTCTCCACCCCGCGGATCACCGCCGTCTCGGTTTCGAAGCGCGCGCCGGGCGCGGTCAGCAGCGCTTCGCATTCGGCGAGCGACCGCGCGGGCCATGCGGGGTCGAGCGGCACGATCGGTTCGGCTGACAAGCGGCATCACTCCATTTCATATGTCGGGTTTGCCCCGAGCTCATGATTCCTGTTCGAACTAGTGTTGATTCAAGGCGCGCTCAAGGCAATAGGGGATCGCACGAGCGAATGCAGATTCGAACGCGGGGTATGGAGTAGCGATGAAAACCGCCAAGCCGGAAGCACTGGGTTTCGAAAGCGGCCGGCTGGAGCGCCTCGATGCGTTCATGAAGGCGCGGTATCTCGACACGGGGCTGTTGCCGCACGCCCAGATCCTCGTCGCCCGCAACGGCGAAATCGTGCATTTCAGCCACCAGGGCCCGGCCCGCGAGGGCGGCTCGCCGGTGGACGAGACTACCCTGTTCCGCATCGCATCGATGACCAAGCCGGTCACCTCGATCGCCTTCATGATGCTGCTCGAACAAGGGCTGGTCGCGCTCGACACCCCGGTCCATCACGTCCTGCCCGAGCTGAAGGGCATCGGCGTCTATGACGGCGGCGGCGCGGGTGTCCCGTTCAAGACCAAGCCGACCGCCGAGCCGATGCGGATGGTCGACCTGCTCCGCCACACCTCGGGCCTGACCTACAGCTTCCAGAACCGCTCCAACATCGATTTCGCCCATCGCGAGGGAAAGATCGAGAATTGGTGGGGCAATCTCGATCTCGACGGCTTCGTCGCCGCGCTCGGCAAGCTCCCGCTCGAATTCTCGCCCGGCACCGCCTGGAACTATTCGGTCTCGACCGACGTGCTCGGCCTCGTCGTCCAGCGCATCGCCGGCATCCCCCTCGACCGTTTCTTCGAGGAGCGCATCTTCATGCCGCTGGGGATGCACGACACCTTCTTCGCCGTCCCCGCCGGCAAGCTAGACCGCCTCGCCGATTGCTGGACGATCGCACCGGACGGCAAACGCGTGATGTACGATCGCGGTGCCGAAAGCCTGTGGGCGACTCCGCCTACCCAGGTCTCGGGCGGCGGCGGGCTCGTCTCCTCGGCGCTCGACTATCACCGCTTCAATACGATGCTGCTGAACGGCGGTGCGCTCGACGGCGCGCGGATCGTCAGCCGCAAGACGATCGAGCTGATGACGATGAACCACCTGCCCGGCGGTTCGGACCTGGCTTCGATGTCGACCTCGCTGTTCAGCGAGACCACCAATGCCGGGGTTGGCTTCGGCCTCGGCTTCGCGGTCACGATGGACCCGGCCCGCGCGCTGCTGCCCGGCTCGGCGGGCGAATATTATTGGGGCGGCATGTTCTCGACCGCCTTCTTCGTCGATCCGGTCGAGCGGATCACCATGGTCTTCATGACCCAGGTCTCGCCCTCGACCATCTTCACCATCCGCCGCGAACTCAAGACGCTGATCTATTCGGCGCTGAACGACTGACCCTCAGGAGTAGAGATATGACCTCGCCCATCACCACCGCCCGCCACGGCGACGTCCTCGTCATCACCTCGGACAATCCGCCGGTGAACGCGCTCGGCGCCGCGGTGCGCCAGGGGCTGCAGGCCGGGATCCAGGAAGCCGCGGGCGATGACTCGATCAAGGCCGTGATCATCACCTGCGCAGGCAAGACCTTCTTCGCGGGCGCCGACATCACCGAATTCGGCAAGCCGATGGCCGAGCCCGGCCTACCCACGCTCGTCGATCAGATCGAGGCGCTCGACAAGCCGGTGATCGCCGCGGTCCATGGCACCGCGCTCGGCGGCGGCTGCGAGGTCGCGCTCGCGTCGCACTACCGCATCGCGGTGCCGAGCGCGAAGTTCGGCCTGCCCGAGGTCAAGCTCGGCATCCTGCCCGGCGCGGGCGGCACCCAACGCCTGCCGCGCGTCGCCGGGGTCGAGTTCGCGCTCGAGCTCGCCGCCAAGGGCGATCCCGTCTCGGCCAAGGCCGCGCAGGCCGCCGGGCTGGTCGACCGGCTCGCGGGCGAGGACAGCCTGCTCGCCGACGCGCTCGCCTTCGCCAATGAGGTGGCAGATGCCCGCCCCCTGCCCCGCGCGAGCGAGAAGCCGGTCAGTGCCGATCCGGCGGTGTTCGAGGCCTTTCGCGCCACCAACGCCAAGCGCTTCCGCGGCTTCGAGGCGCCCGCGACGATCATCGACCTGATCGAGCGCACCTCGACCCTGCCCTATGCCGAAGGCGTCGTGCAGGAACGCAACGACTTCATGAAGCTGATCATGGGCGTCCAGTCCGCCGCCCAGCGCCACATCTTCTTCGCCGAGCGCAAGGCGAGCAAGATCGACGGCATCGCCGACGACATCGCCCTCAGGCCCATCAACAAGGTCGGCGTGATCGGCGCCGGCACGATGGGCGGCGGGATCAGTATGAACTTCCTGTCGGCGGGCATCCCCGTCACCATCGTCGATATGCAGCAGGAGGCGCTCGATCGCGGCACCGGCGTGATGCGCAAGAATTACGAGGGCAGCGCCGCCAAGGGCCGGATCAAGCCCGAACAGGTCGATCAGGCGATGGGGCTGCTCACGCCCACCCTCAACCTCGCCGATCTCGCCGACTGCGACCTGATCATCGAGGCCGTCTATGAGAGCATGGACGTCAAGAAGGACATTTTCGGCAAGCTCGACGCCATCGCCAAGCCCGGCGCGATCCTCGCCTCGAACACCTCGTATCTCGACATCAACGAGATCGCCGCGAGCACGCAGCGACCGGGCGACGTGCTCGGCATGCACTTCTTCTCGCCCGCCAATGTCATGAAGCTGCTGGAGGTCGTGCGCGGCGACAAGACCGCCGACGATGTCCTCGCCACCGTCATGGCGCTCTCCAAGAAGATCAGGAAAGTCGCCGTCGTGGCGGGCGTCTGCTACGGCTTCATCGGCAACCGCATGCTCATCCCGCGCCAGATGGAGGCGATGAAGATGCTGCACGAGGGCGCCACTCCGCAGCAGATCGACCAGGTCCATGTCGAGTTTGGCATGCCGATGGGTCCCTTCCAGATGAGCGATCTCGCCGGCGTCGATATCGGCTGGCACCGCGACCCGACGCGCATCGAGAATATCCGCGACGCGCTCGCCGCCGAGGGCCGCTGGGGGCAGAAGAAGGGCGCGGGCTTCTACGACTATGACGAGAAGCGGAACCCCTCGCCCAGCCCCCGCGTGGCCGAGATCATCGCCGATTTCCGCGCCAAGACGGGCACGCCCCAGCACGAAATCACCGAGGACGAGATCATCGTCCGCACGCTCTACACCATGGTCAACGAAGGCGCGCTGATCCTCGCTGAGGGCAAGGCGCAGCGGGCTTCCGACATCGATGTGGTGTGGATCTACGGCTATGGCTGGCCCGTCTATCGCGGCGGCCCGATGTTCTGGGCGGACACGGTGGGGCTGAAGAAGATCGTCGAGGGGCTGGAGAAATACGGCTTCGAGGTGGCGCCGCTGCTCCGCGAGAAGGCGGAGAAGGGCGAGCGGTTCAACTAACGGTTCGTCATCCCGGCGAAAGCCGGGACCCAGAGCCACGAAGCAAATCGCCTGTAACCCTGGGTCCCGGCTTTCGCCGGGATGACGGAGGGATGATATGGAAGACCTCGACCAATTCCGCCTCGAAACCCGCGCCTGGCTGGAGGAAAATTGCCCGGCCTCGATGCGCGAACCGGTGCGCTCCGACAAGGACGCCACCTGGGGCGGCCGCAACCCCGTTTTCGCCCACCCCGACCAGAAAGTCTGGATGGACCGCATGGGCGCACGCGGCTGGACGGTGCCCGATTGGCCCGCGGCCTATGGCGGCGGCGGGCTGAGCGCGGCCGAGACCAAGATCCTGCGCGAGGAAATGGCGCGGCTGAAATGCCGCAACCCGCTCAACAGCTTCGGCATCTCGATGCTCGGGCCGGCGCTGCTGAAGTACGGCACCGAGGAACAGAAGCTCGAGCATCTCCCCAAGATCGCCCGCGGCGAGATCCGCTGGTGCCAGGGATATAGCGAGCCCGGCGCCGGCTCGGACCTTGCCGGGCTGCAGACCAGCGCCGAGGATGCCGGGGATCATTTCATCATCAACGGCCAGAAGGTCTGGACCTCGTACGCCGACCAGGCCGACTGGATCTTCTGCCTCGTCCGCACCGACAAGACCGTCAAGCAGGCCGGGATCAGCTTCCTCCTGTTCGACATGGCGAGCGAGGGGGTCAGCACCAGGCCGATCCTGCTGATCAGCGGCTATTCGCCCTTCTGCGAGACCTTTTTCGACAATGTGAAGGTCCCCAAGGCGAACCTGCTCGGCGAGCTCAACAAGGGCTGGGACGTCGCCAAGTTCCTGCTCGGGCACGAGCGCGAGATGATCTCGGGCTTCGGCCTTGCGGGCACCGGGGGCGATCCGCTGATCGAGGCGGCGCGCTTGGGGCTGGATCCGATCCTCCGCGCCCAGATCGCGCTGTTCGAGGTCCGGTCAAAGGCGTTCGGCGCAATGTCGGAAAAGTTCATCGATGAGCTCAAGTCCGGCAAGGCGCATCCCGCCCAGCCTTCGATGATGAAATATTACGGCACCGAGCTGAACAAGGCCCGGTACGAGCTGATGATGGCCGCGGGCGGATCGGACGCGCTCGAATGGGAGAGCGGCGCCTCGAACCACGGCCACGCCGCTCGCGCCTGGCTGCGCACCAAGGGCAATTCGATCGAGGGCGGGACGAGCGAGGTCCAGCTCAACATCGTGGCCAAGCGCATTCTCGATCTTCCCGGAGCCTGATTCATGCCCCTGTACCTCACCGACGATCAGGCCCTGCTCCGCGACACCGCGAAAGAGTTCGTCGCCGACGCCGCGCCCGTCTCGCACATGCGCGCACGCCGCGACGCTAACGACGCCACCGGATTCTCCCGAGACCTGTGGAAGTCCTTCGCCAAAATGGGCTTCACCGGCGTCATCATCCCGGAAGCGGACGGCGGCCTCGGCCTCGGCCATGTCGAGGCGGGCACCATCCTCGAGGAAATCGGCCGCAACCTCTCGCCCTCGCCCTTCCTCGCCACCGCGGTCGCGGCGGTCGAGGCGCTCAAGGGCAGCGCGAGCCGCGAGCGCTGGTTCCCCGGCATCCTTTCGGGCGACACCGTCGCCGCGCTCGCGATCGACGAGCGGTCCAAGCATGACGGCAAGGTCACGATGAAGGCCGAGCGCAGCGGCAACGGCTTCCGCCTCACCGGCGCCAAGCAGTTCGTCACCCACGGTCATGTCGCCGACCTGCTGATCGTCGCCGCGAACACCGGCCACGGCACCACGCTGTTCGCGGTCCCGAACGACGCCAGGGGCCTCACCGCCACCCCCGAACGCCTCGCCGATGCCAGCATCGCCGCGCGCCTCGCCTTCGACGGCGTCGAGGTCGATGCCGACGCGGTGATCGGAGAGGTCGACCAGGGCGACGCCCCCCTCGCCCGCCTGCTCTCCGCGGGCCGCACCGGCGCCTCGGCCGAGATGCTCGGCGTAGGCGGCGGCGCGATGGACATGACCGTCTCCTACCTCAAGGAGCGCAAGCAGTTCGGCGTGCCGATCGGCAGCTTCCAGGCGCTCCAGCACCGCGCGGCGCATCTCTACAGCGAGATGGAGGTCGCCCGCGCCGCCGTGCTCAAGGCCCAGCAATTGCTCGATTCGAGCCAGGACGCCACCGAAGCCGTCGCCGTCGCCAAGGCGATGACCGGGCTCGCGACAGCGCTCGCGGTGCAGGAAGGTGTGCAGATGCATGGCGGTATCGGCATGACCGATGAATATGATATAGGTTTCTATATGAAACGCGCCCGAGTCCTGGCCGAGATGTTCGGCGACACCAACTTTCACGCGAACGCGCTGGCGGAGGCGGCCGGATACTAACCCACCACCGTTCGCCCTGAGCTTGTCGAAGGGCAGTCCTTCTTCGGAAGAAAGAGCGGTGCTTCGACAAGCTCAGCACGAACGGATTTGAGGAATGGCTGACTCTCCCCCGGAACGCGCCGCCACGCCCGAGGCGCAGGTCGAGCAGTTGATCGAGCTGCTGACCGTCGAGGAGATCGACACCGATCTCTATCGCGGTGCGCGCCAGCCCGGCGGGGTCGGCCGCGTGTTCGGCGGACAGGTGATCGCGCAGGCGCTCCAGGCCGCGCAGCGTTCGGTTGAGGACGATAAGGCCGCCCACTCGCTCCACGCCTATTTCATGCGCCCCGGCGACGAGGATCATCCGATCATCTACCGCGTCGTCCGCGATTTCGAAGGGCGCAGCTTCGCCAATCGCCGCATCATCGCGATGCAGAAGGGCAAGCCGATCCTCAACATGACGGCGAGCTTCCAGACCCCCGCGGAGGGCCTGCACCATCAGGACGCGATGCCCGACGTCCCCGATCCGGACCAGCTCCGCAGCGAACGCGAGCTGCGCGCGGAGATCCAGGATCAGGTCCCCGAAAAGCTCCGCCGCTTCTTCCTGCGCGCCCGGCCGATCGAGATCCGCCCGGTCAATCCGCGCAACTGGTTCAAGCCCGAGAAGCAGCCCGCCCTCCAGCACAGCTGGTTCCGCGTCGCCGCCCCGCTCCCCGACGATCCGTCGCTCCACCGCGCGATGCTCGCCTATGCCACCGACATGACCCTGCTCGGCACCTGCATGATGCCGCACGGCGTCAGCTGGATGCAGGGCAATGTGCAGACCGCCAGCCTCGATCACGCGGTGTGGCTGCACGAGCCGTTCCGCTTCGACGAATGGCTGCTCTACACCACCGACAGTCCCTGGTCCGGCCACACACGCGGCTTCAACCGCGGCCAGATCTTCAGCCGCGACGGGCGGCTCGTCGCCAGCGTCACCCAGGAAGGGCTGATCCGGCTCAAGGAATGATTGCGATCGCCGACTTCACGCGCCGCGACATGCGTTTCGCGGGCCGCACCAGGCCGGTGCTGTGCCTCGGTGAAGCCGGTCCCGCGGTGATCGTGATCCACGAAGTCTATGGCTTCACCGCGCCCCTCACCCGCTTCTGCGGCTGGATCGCCCAGGCCGGCATGCGCGTCTACGCCCCGATCCTGCGCGGCAGGCCGGACGACAGCAATCCGCAAAGGACCGGCCTGGCCGACATCCTCGAGCTCTGCGTCAGCCGCGAATTCACCCTGTTCCGCACCGGCCGTTCGAGCCCGGTGGTCGACTGGCTCCGTCCGCTGGCGAAACAGGCCCATGAGGAGTGCGGCGGTCCCGGTGTCGGGGTGATCGGCATGTGCCTCACCGGCGGCTTCGCGCTGTCGATGGCGGTCGATCCGGTGGTGCTCGCCCCCGTCCTCGCCCAGCCGAGCCTGCCGGTGCTCAACCATGATGCGCTCGACATCTCTCCCGCCGATCTCGACCGGGTCAAGGCGCGCGCCCGCGACGACGGCCTGACGCTGCGCGGCTATCGCTTCGAGAAGGACAGCCTCTGCCGCGCCGCCCGTTTCGAGACGCTCGAGCGCGAGTTCGGCACCGCCTTCACCGGCACCACCCTGCCCGACAGCGCCGGCAACCCCGGCGGCATGCACGCCGAGGGCAAGCCCGCGCACAGCGTCTTCACCCGCGACCTGATCGACGCCGCGGGCGAACCCACCCGCGCGGCCGCGGATGAGGTGATCGCCTTCTTCAAATCGAAGCTGGCCGCCTGAATCGGAAATAGCTGGCTGAATCGCCCCTTTTCCGTTCGGGCTGAGCCTGTCGAAGCCCGCCTCTCCACGAGCGCATCGCTCGCGGATAGCCGCCCTTCGACAGGCTCAGGGCGAACGGTGGGCGGTGCACAACCCAAGCCAAACTGCCTAATCCTTCGGCACCACGGTGAAGCTCGCCGGCAGGTACAGATACACTTCGGTCAGGCTCGCCCGGCTCCACTGCACCCGGCCCTGCAGCCCTTCGACCGTCACGCCATAGCCCGGCCCGAACTTGGCCGCGGCGGCATTGGCGCTGGCGGCGATCAGCCCGATGATCGGCTCGCGATACTGTTCGGGGTTGACCACCGAGAGCGACAGATCCTCGCTCGCCTTGATCTCCGCGCGCCCGACCGAGGGGACCGCCGCGATGAACTTGGCGAAGCGATCGAGCGCGGCCTTGGCGTCGGTACCGGGCGTCAGCGGCACCTTGATCAGGAAACTGGTGCTCTCGGTATCCTCGCGGTCGTCGTCCTTCGCCAGCGGCAGGTTGCGGTAATTGGCGAGCGTCAGCTGCTCGACCACGACATCGCCCGTCGCGAGCTGGACGCCATATTTGCCCGCCAGGTCGATCGCGCCCTTGATCAGCGCATAGATTTCCTCGCGCCGCTTGTCCGGATCGCGCGTGTCGCCGGTGACCGTGACGGTCTGGACCGCGAAATCCGCGGTGCGGCGCAGCGCCATGCTCGGCGCGGGGGCCGAGCTGTCATAATAGCCATTGCCGCGGATACGGCTGCCCGTGACCACGATTTCCTGATCCTGCGCGAAAGCGGGTGCGGCGGTGGTGAAAATGCCCAGCACGAGCAGGACCTTGAACAGCAAACGCATGGCATGTCTCCTCTCGCCCCCGAGGAGGAAGAGGCTGAGGCCATGGCCGTAACGAGTCAATCCGGTCGCACCCCACCCGTTCGTGCTGAGTAGAGACCGAGTAGCCGAAGGCGTAGCGAGGGCTCGTATCGAAGTACCGTGGCACGCAACCACCTGTCCTTCGATACGCGCCTTCGACAAGCTCAATCGCTACTCAGGACGAACGGAGGGGTAACGTTTCAAAACGCGGTCTTCCCGAACATCTGCCGCGTCACCGGATGGCTGGTCGAAAGCCCGCCATCGACCACCCAGGCCTGGCCGTTGACATAGCTGGCCTCGTCGCTGGCAAGGAAGGCCGCGACGCGGGCGATCTCCTCGGGGACGCCCGCGCGGCGCAGCGGGTTGAGCTGGCCGAGCTTGTCCTCGACGCCCTTTTCGCGGGCATAGGTGAAGGCGCGTTCGGTCATCCCCGTCTCGATCAGCCCCGGACACACCGCATTGACGCGGACGTTCGAGGTCGAGAGCTGCTGCGCGGCGGTCTGGACGAGGTTGATCACGCCCGCTTTGCTCGCCGAATAGGCCGATCCCCCCGCCCCCGAACGCAGCCCGGCGACGCTGGCGGTGCAGACGATCGCCCCCTTGCCGCGCTCGACGATCCGCGGCGCGCCATGCTTGATCGCGAGGAAGGGGCCGATCAAATTGACCCGCAGCACTTCGGCCCACAACTCGACCGACTGCTCGAGCACGCTCTCGAGCCCGCCCGAGATGCCGGCATTGGCGTAGAAGACATCCAGCCCGCCGAACTCCCCGCAGGCCAGCTCTACGGTCTCCGCGACATCGGGCTCCGAACCGGCGTCCATCTCGACCGCGATGGCGGTGCCGCCTGCCTCCCGGATCGCATCGACCGTCGCATGGACGCTGGGCGACATATCGGCGGCGATGACGCTCCCGCCCTCCGCCGCGAAGAGCGTCGCCGAAGCCCGCCCGATCCCCGAACCCGCACCGGTGACAATGATCGACTTGCCTGTGAACCGCATCAGATCGTCACTCCCCCATCGATTACCATCGACTGTCCGGTCATGAATGCCCCCGCCTTGCTGGCGAGAAACACCACCGCGCCCGCGATGTCCTCGGGCTCCCCGATCCGCCGGAGCGGCGTGGTCGAATTGGTCGCCGCGATCCGCTCGGGATCCTCCCACAGCGCCCGCGCGAAATCGGTCTTCACCAGCCCCGGCGCGATGCAGTTCACCCGCACGCCCTTGGGCCCCAGCTCGATCGCGAGGTTGCGCGCGAGCTGCATGTCGGCGGCCTTGGAGATGCAATAGGCGCCGAGCACCTCGGACCCCTTCAGCCCACCGATCGACGAGACGATGATCACCGATCCGTCGCCCCGCGCGATCATGCCGGGCACCGCCATCTGGATCAGCCAGTGGTTCGAGACGATATTGTTGTCGAGGATCTTGCGGAACTGATCGTCGGCTATCCCCGCCATCGGCCCGTAATAGGGGTTCGACGCCGCGTTGCAGACCAGCACGTCGATCCGCCCGAACGCGGCGAGCGTGGCATCGACCAGGTTCTGGAGCGCCGCCTTGTCCGAGATGCTCGCGGCGACCGCGATCGCGGTGCCCTCGCCGAAGCGCGTGTTGATCCCGGCGGCCACTTCCACGCACGCATCCTGCTTGCGGCTGGAGATCACGACCTTCGCGCCATGCTCGGCCAGCGCCTCCGCGGCAGCCTTGCCGATCCCGCGCGTCGAGCCGGTGACGATGGCCACCTTGCCGGTGAGATCGAAGAGATTCATTTCATCCCCCGTTCGTTTCGAGCGCAGTCGAGAAACCGACCCAAGCGCTCCGCCAACGTTTCTCGACTTCGCTCGAAACGAACGGAGGGAGGTTGGTTCATGCCCCCGCCCTTTCCGCAAACTCCCATGCCGCCGCGACCAGCCCCGGCATCCGCTCCGCAGTCGCCGCAGCCTGTGTGCTGGAGGCGTTGCCGTCGATGATCCGCTTCTTGATCCCCTGGACGATCCCCGCCAGCCGGAAGAGATTATAGGCGAAATACCAGTCGAGATCGGGCACCCCGTCGCGCCTCGTCGCCGCGCAATAGCGCTCGACCACCGCTTCGAGCGGCGGGATGCCGCTGTCGCCGGTGAGGCCCTTCACCCCCGAGCGGCCCTCGGGTTGGGTTACCCAGCTCATGAGGTAATAGGAGAAGTCGGCGAGGGGGTCGCCGAGGGTGGAGAGTTCCCAGTCGAGGACGGCGAGGACTTTCGGACCGGAATTGGCGAAGATCATGTTGTCGATGCGGAAATCGCCATGGACGATGCTGGTGCGGGTCTGTTCGGGGACCGTGAGCGGGAGCCATTCGATCAGCCGCTCCATTTCGGGCATGTCCTCGGTCTGGCTGGCCCGATACTGCTTCGACCAGCGGCCGACCTGCCGCTCGAAATAATTGCCGGGCTTGCCGTAATCGCCGAGGCCCACGGCCTCGTAATCGACCGCATGGAGCGCCGCGAGCGTGTCGGTGATGGCGTTGTAATGCGCGGTGCGCTCGGCGGGGGTCATGCCGGGGAGCGAGCCGTCCCACAGCGTCCGGCCTTCGACCATCTCCATGATGTAGAAGGCCGAACCGATCACACCGTCATCCTCGCAAAGCCCATAGGGCCGCGCGACCGGGAAGCCCGTGGGATGCAGCGCCGCGATCAGCCGGTGCTCGCGCTCGACCGCGTGCGCCGAGGGCAGGATCGGCCCGAAAGGCTTGCGGCGCAGCACATAGGAACCGCTCGCCGCATCGATGCGATAGGTCGGATTGCTCTGCCCGCCCGCAAACTTCTCGACGCCGAACGGCGCCGCAAAGCCCGCGACGTTCGCCGCAAGCCATTCGCCGAGGCGCGCTTCGTCGAGATCGCTCATGCGAAAATGATCACGCTGCGCACGCTATCGCCCTTGCGGAGCTTTTCGAGCGCCTCGTTGACCTGGCCGAGCGCGATCCGCTCGGCTACCATCGTGTCGAGATCGAGCAGCCCGTCGAGATACATCTGCACGAGCCGCGGCATATCGATCGGAAAGCGGGTCGAGCCCAGCAGCGAGCCCTGGATCTTCTTGCCCGTCAGGAAGGTCGGCCCCGGAATGCTGACGCTGTTGCCCGGCGCGATCATGCCCAGGATCGTCGCGGTGCCCCCCCGGCGCAGGATGTTCCAGGCCAGCTCGGCGGTGTTCGAGCGGCCCACCGCCTCGATCGCATAGTGTACGCCCCCGCCGGTCAGCTTGAGCACATCCTTGACGATGGTCTCGCTCATCGCATCCATCGCATGGGTCGCGCCCAGCTTCAGCGCCAGCTCGCGCTTCTCGGGCACCGGATCGATCGCGAGGATCGTCCCCGCCCCCGCGATCTTCGCGGCGTTGATCGCCGCCAGCCCGATCCCGCCGGCACCGATCACCGCGACGCTCTCGCCGGGCCGCACCCGGCTGTCGTTGAACACCGCCCCTGCGCCGGTGATCACCGCGCAGCCGAGCAGCGCCGCGCGGTCGAGCGGCATCTCCTTGTTGATCGCGACGCAGGCATTTTCGTGCACCAGCATCATCTCGGCATAGGCCGAGAGATTGAGGAAGGGCGCGAGCGGGGTGCCGTCGGCGAGGCTCAGCCGGGGCTCGGCATCCTTGGGGCGCCGCGTCGAGGAATCGATGCACAAGGACGGCCGCCCGGTGACGCACATCTCGCACGATCCGCAGAAGACGGTGAAGAAGGTGATGACATGATCGCCGACCTTGAGATGCGCGACGTCCGATCCCACCGCCTCGATGATCCCCGCCGCCTCATGCCCCGGCACGGTCGGCACCGGATGCGGGAAGGCGCCGTCGACATAGTGGAGGTCCGACCGGCAAACGCCGCACGCCACGGTGCGGATCAGCACCTCGCGCGGGCCGGGCTTGGAGACGGTCACCTCCTCGATCTGGAGGGGGGTCTTGGCTTCGAAAAGGACTGCGGCTTTCATGAGTTCAATCCTCCCCCGGAGGGGGAGGTGGCAGCGAAGCTGACGGAGGGGTCGTCTCCCCAAGCGACATCGCCTGTGGAGATTACCCCTCCACCGCCTTCGGCGGTCCCCCTCCCCCTCCGGGGGAGGATTGCCAGAGCCCTCACCGGCTCACCCCGATCTCGCCCGAGCTCACCCGATCCGCCTTATACTCCGCCCATTTCCCGAACTCGTTCCGCGCGATCGCCCGGTTATGGACCTCGTCCGGCCCGTCCGCGAGCCGCAGCGTGCGGATTCCCGCCCAGTTGTGCGCGAGGTCGGTATCGCCCGAGACGCCGGCGCCGCCATGTGCCTGGATCGCGTCGTCGATGATCTGCAGCGCCATCTGGGGCGCCTGCACCTTGATCATCGCGATCTCGAGCTGCGCCGCCTTGTTGCCGGCCTTGTCCATCATGTCGGCGGCCTTGAGGCACAGCAACCGGGTCATCTCGATATCGATGCGCGCGCGGGCGATACGCTGCTCCCAGATCGAGTGATCGGAGATGCGCTTGCCGAACGCGACCCGGCTGACGAGCCGCTTCGCCATCGCCTCGATCGCCTCTTCGGCGGTGCCGATCGTGCGCATGCAATGATGGATGCGGCCCGGCCCGAGCCGCCCCTGCGCGATCTCGAATCCGCGCCCCTCGCCCAGCAGGATATTGCTGGCCGGAACCCGGACATTTTCGAGCACCACCTCGCCATGGCCGTGCGGCGCATGATCATACCCATAAACCGAAAGCATCCGCTCGATCTTCACGCCGGGTGCATCGAGCGGGACCAGGATCTGGCTCTGCTGCGAATGGCGCGAGGCATCGGGATTGGTCTTGCCCATCACGATCGCGATCTTGCAGCGCGGATCGCCGGTGCCCGAACTCCACCATTTCCGCCCGTTGATCACATAGTCGTCGCCATCCCGGACCATCGAAGTCTGGATATTGGTCGCATCGGACGAGGCGACCGCCGGCTCGGTCATCAAGAAGGCCGAGCGGATCTCACCCTCCATCAGCGGGCGGAGCCATTCGTCCTTCTGCGCGCGGGTGCCGTAGCGGTGGAGCACCTCCATATTCCCGGTGTCGGGCGCCGAGCAGTTGAACACCTCGCTCGCCCAGCCCACGCGGCCCATTTCCTCGGCGCAGAGCGCATATTCGAGGTTGGTGAGCTGGGTCCCCTGAAACTCGAAACTGTCGTCGACATGCGCTTGCCCCGAGTGCGGCGGCATGAAGAAATTCCACAGACCCGCGGCCTTGGCCTCGGCCTTCACTTCCTCGAGCACCCGGTTCACCTTCCACCGGTCGCCGCTGTACGCCTCTTCGCGATAGTCGCCGTCGCGGGGGCGTATCCTGGTGTCGATAAAGGCCTTCACACGGTCGCGGAAATAGGTTTCGCGTTCGGTCAGCGTGAAGTCCACGGGCTCTCTCCTGATACGGGTCGGAATCGGGCTTAGAGCGTACCGGATATTCGGTAAAGGGGCCGCGCCTTTGAAAAAGCGCGTTCCATACCGAACACCGGCATTCTAAAAAATCGCTTTGGGTTGCGCGCGAATTGGCTAAGCTGGCCGAATGAACGCGCCCGAGAAGATCGATCCGGAAACCGACAAGGGGGGTGGAACCAAGCGGTTCCAGGCCAAGCGCGATTCGATCCTCGCCGCCGCCGCCGACGCCATCAACGAACAGAGCGCAAAGGGCATGACCTTCGCCGATGTCGCCCGCCGCGTCGGACTCAACACCACCAGCGTCACCTATTATTTCAAGCGCAAGGAAGACCTGGCCGCAGCGGCCTTCGAGCAGACGCTCGAGCGGCTCCAGGAAATGCTCGCCGAGGCGATGCTCGAGCATGGCCCGGAGGCGCGGGTCCGCCGCTTCCTCGCGATCAACATGGAGCGCCATGCCCGCATCCATCGCGGCGACGAACGCGACTTCGCGGTGCTTTCGGACCTTCGCGCAATGGAGGGACCAGTCAAGAAGCGCCTGCTCGACGGGTGGCGCGACGTCTTCCGCACCACGCGCGCGATATGGGGCGGCGACGGCAGCCGCGCCGAGACCGACCTGCACGGCGCGCGCGCGCATGTGCTGCTCGAGAATATCTTCTGGCTGCCCGCCTGGCTCACCCGCTACGAGATCGACGAATATCCGCGCGTCGAGGCGCGGCTGATGGAGGTGTTCGCGCACGGCATTGTCGGGCCGGGACAGCATTGGGCGCCCGAGCTGCTCGACCTCGAACATGACGAGCCCGAGCCGGGGCGCGAGGCCTTCCTGCTCGCCGCCACACGGCTGATCAATGAACTCGGCTATCGCGGCGCATCGGTCCAGAAGATCGCGAGCGAACTCAACGTCACCAAGGGCAGCTTCTACCACCATCTCGACGCCAAGGACGAGCTGGTGATCGCCTGCTACAAGCGCAGCTTCGACATCATCGCCGAAGCGCAGCGGCTGGCGGAAGATCATGGCGGCAGTCATTGGGATCGCCTTGCCGCCACCATGGCGACATTGCTCGACGTCCAATTCTCCGAACGTGGCCCGCTGCTCCGCACCACTGCGCTATCGGGCCTGCCTCCGCGCGTCCGCACCACGATGATCGACCGCTCGAACCGCATCGCGCGCCGCTTCGCCGGGATGCTCTCGGACGGGATCGCGGAGGGCTCGATCCGCGCGATCGATCCGCTGGTGGCCTCGCAGGCGCTGATGGCGCTCCAGAACGCCGCGTTCGACATGCGCAAATGGGCGAGCACGATGGAGCGGGAGAAGGCGATCGCCTTCTATGCCTCGACCTTGGTATTCGGGCTGTTCGACGATCGGGTGCTGACGGGCTGAGGCCTGGAGCTACGCCGCGTCGGCGCCCGATCGCCGCCTATGAACGGTGATTCTGAGCCCCGATGTCGCCACGGACGGCGTGACGCGTTCGTCGTTCAGGAAGGTGATGCCGACCCCGATCACGGCGTTGGGCGTGGCGATGCCGTTGCGCCCCGTGGCGGTCGCACCCGGCAGCGCGCATTTCTGGATGATGTCGTCCAGGGCGTCCGCGTCACGCTCCAGCCTCGCGTCGCTATCGGCGCTCTCGGGCTTGCGCGCTTCGCAGACGAAATCGGGATGCTCTTCATGTACCGCCTCGTCGAGAGTCCCCGGCTCGATCTCACACGTAAAGGGCGTTGCCGGATCGACGGGATTGGGCAGCGTCAGCGGAACCCCCACGAACCCATCCGGCCCCGCGTCCACGATCCGCTTCAGCCCGGCGCAGAACGCGTCGGCACTCCCCGGCGGTCCGGCCAGTAACGCCGCGATCATGATCCCCCGCATGTCTTCTTCCCCTTCAGCGCCGCGGCATATGGTATTCCCCGCCGCCGCGAAGCGCCACTGTCAGCGGCCCGCGCGGCTTGCGGGGGAAGAGCCCCTTCACCCGCGCGAACAGCCGCCGCGCGTCCACCGAACTCCGCGTCACCGCGCACAAGGTCTTCTCACCCTCGCGGCCCCAGGCGCGCACTTCGACGCGAGAGACGCCGCGGTCGTTCCTGAGCAGCCGGAGCACCCGGTCATAGGTGCCGCCATCGATGCCCATCGCATAGCTGCCGAAGGTCACCGTCAGCGGGCAATCCGCGCGGATCTGGTCCACCTGCACGGGTTCACCGGGTCCGGGCCGCTGCGGGGCGGCGTTGCCGAGGATCGCGATCGCGGCGGTAGCGAGAAGGAGCTGTTTCATGGTCCGAACCTCGTCCCCTGCGCCTGAACCAAAGCAGAACGGGCCCGCGGTTTCCCGCGAGCCCGTCCAGGAGAAACTCGTCCGATCGGTTACTGGCTGAACGCCATGAGACGATAGCGGCACTGCGAGACCTTGCACTTCACCATGCTGACGGTCGCCTGGAAGGTGCCCGACTTGTCGGTCACGATCAGCGGGAAGTCGTCGTCCTTGAGGTCCTCGCCGATCACGTTGCCGCTCGAGTCGGTCACGCGCAGGTTGAGGTCGCCGCAATCGCCGTCGCACATGCCGACGACGCTATAGACCGACCCGCCCTTCAGCGTGACGCTGACGGTCTTCTGTCCGCCTTCCGCGAGCCCGCCATTGCTGACCCATCCGGTCGGCGACAACCCCTTTTCCTTGAAGAGTTCGCTCGCCTTGTCGGCGAGCTGATCGAGAATGTCCTGCGCGGGCGCTGCGGCGGTCAGGAACAAGGCGGCCGGCGCGAACGCTGCGGCAATGAGCAATTTACGCATCAAGTGATCCCTCTGGTCATTGGGTCAGTCCCAATGTCACCTGACTATATCACGCCGAACGCGCGCACGCCCCCCATTTGGGGGTACCGGCACCAAAAAATTCGCCTTACCCCCTTGGCGATGCGCGCCGCCCGTTTTCTCGATCGTTTCCGCAAGGTCGAACGCGAAACCTCGCCCCTCTTCCTGTTCGCGGAGGATAGCGAGGGCTTCGAGGCCGCGATTGCGGATAATCCCGAGGAACTGGCCAAAGCCTTCGATACCGCCGCCGCGCGGGTCGAGGGCTATATCGCCGAGGTCATGCCCGGCTCGTTCGCCTCGGCGGCGTGCGACGCATCGGGGATGATCCTGATCGCCGATGACAGTTTCCGCGCCTGGCTCGGCCCGATCGAGGCGAGCGGGGCGATGGTCCGGCCGGTCGCCGAGGGCACGCCGCGCCTGTCGATGATCGCGCAGGACCGCAGCGGCCGCCCGGTCGCGATCGCCGCGGGCGACAGCCGCGCCGCCGCCACCTGGCCGCTCAGCGCCGAGGTCCGCGCGGCGCTCGGCAATGGCCAGGCCCGCTACGCGCTGGTCGCGTTCCGCCCGGACAGCGCCGGCTGGCTCCGCGCCGCGCGCGCGCACGGCTTCACCCGGTCCGAGGCGCGACTGGTGTCGGCGCTGATCCAGCAGGGCGATTTGCGCGCCGCCGCCGGGCGGGCCGAGATCGCCTATGAGACCGCGCGCAAGCTCGTCGCGAGCGCGATGGCCAAGTGCGGCGCCGCGCGCCAGACCGATCTGGTGCGCGAGGCGATGCGGCTCGCCGCGGGCGATCTGCGCACCCCGGTCAATGTCGACCGCCTGTTCGCCGACCTGTTCGACCTGACGCTGCGCCAGGCGCGGGTGGCGCGCGGCATCGCCTCGGGCGGCACGCGCGCGCAGGTGGCGAACGCGATGCGCATCTCCGAACATGCGGTGAAGTCCGAACTCAAGATCGTGTTCGTCGCGTGCGGGGTGGAAACCGCGGTCGATCTCACCCGCATCGTCGCCGAGGTCGATGCGCTCGCCGGGCTCGCCAGCGCGTGCGACGTGGCGCTCAATCACGGCCAGGCGAGCGAGGAGCCGCTCCGCATCGTCGCGCGCAGCTGGGCGGCCGGACAGATCGCGGTGGCGGACCATGGCCCGGCCAAGGGCTTCCCGGTGGTGATCTTCCAGGTCAACACGATGAGCCGCTCGATCTCGCTGCGCTTCATCGCCCAGCTTCAGGCGCAGGGGCTGCGTCCGATCATCTTCGATCGTTCGGGCTATGGCCTGACCGACCATGTCGAGGGCGACCCCTACCGTACCGTCACCCATGATCTCGCCGATGTGCTCGACGCGCTCGGCTGCCCCGCCGCGATCCTCCTGTCGCGCGGCTTCGCCTCGGGCGCGGTTACCGCGGCGGCGGCCCTGCCCGAGCGCATCCTCGGCGGCGTGCTGCTCGGCCCCGATCCGCCCGTCGAGCTCGATCCCATGCGGTCGGGCATGATGGGTGCGGGCCGCGCGATCTTCTACGACCGGCCGTGGCTCGCCGAGGCACTGGTCCGCGTCATGGCGCGGCGCACCAGCTCGGACTCGATCGCCCGGCTGATGCGCGAAAGCGTGGCGGACAGCCCGATCGACCTGGCGGCGCTCGACGATCCGCAGGAGATGGCGATCATCGCCCGGTCGGGCCGCCAGGCCGCGCTCGGCATGCGCGGTTTCCTGAGCGAAGTGCTGGCGCAGAGCAGCGGCGCCCGCGCGGTCTCGCTGCCCGACGGCAGCGCCTGGACGATCGCCTATGGCCTCGACGATCCGCTCTACCGCTTCGAAGGCGCGGCGGCCGAGCACTGGAAGGCCGTGTTGCCGGGAGTGGCGACCGCCCCGATCGAAAAGGGCGGGCGCTTCCTCCATTTGACGCATGGCGAGACGATTGCCCGCCTCTGCGCGGAAGTGCTCGGGCGGGCGATTTCTTAGCCCTCTCCCGCCTTCACGGGAGAAGGGTAAACGAAAACGGGCCCGGGGTTTCCCCCAGGCCCGTCTTTCGTACCGTCCTTCGGATCAGAAGCGGAACCGCCCCGTGATGCCATAGGTGCGCGGCTCGGCGAGGAAGGCCGAGAAGAGCTGGCGGCCGCCCGGATATTGCGGGTCGGCGAACGCCGTGGTCGTGCTGGTCGCGCCTTCCTGGAAGGGCGAGTTGAAGCCGACCTGGGTATAGTCCTGGTTGAAGATATTCTGGCCCCAGAACTCGATCGACCATTTCTGATCGGGTCCGCGCAGGCCGATGCGCGCGTTGAACACGCCATAGCTGTCCTGCTCCTTCTGCGGGAACAGGTCCGAGCCGGTGTTGTAATCGTCGGTCACGCGGGCATCGATGTAGAACAGCCCGCTCAGCCCGGTATTGCCCAGCGACGGCGTCCAGGCGAAGGACGCGGTGCCGACCAGCTCCGGCGCGTTCGACAGATTGTCGCCCGGCAGCTTGCGCAGCGCCTGATCGAGCGGCGCGCCCGAGGCGCTGCCGACCAGCTGGCTGTTATATTTGGTCTGCGCATAGGTGATGCCCACGCCGATGCGGAGATCGCGCGCCGGGACGATCGACGCTTCGATTTCCACGCCCTGCGAGCGCACGCCATAGGAGACGTCGGCGGCATCGCACCTGCCGGTAGTCGATGCCGCGGCGTTGTAGTTGGGCGCCCCGACGAACTTGCTCTGGTCGCGGTCACCGCCGTTGAGGTTGGTGTCGCAGCCATTGATGTTCTGGACGAGGAAGACCGTGCCGTTGAACGTGTTCAGCTGGAAATCGCTGAAATTCTGGCGGAAGATCGCGACGTTCAGCGCCAGCGGCCCGCTCGAATATTTCGCGCCGATTTCGAAGGCATCGACCGTTTCGGGCGCGAACTGGAGGTTATTGACCAGCGCCTGCGCGCCCGCCTGCCCGCCGAACGGCAGGATCGGCGATTTGAGCGCCGAACGGTCGAGGTTGAAGCCGCCCGCCTTGTAGCCGCGCGAATAGCTCGCATAGACCATGAAATTGTCGGTCGGGCGGAACGAGAGCACCGCGGTGCCGGTGAACTTGTCCTCGCGGCGCTCGCTGGTGATGTGGACGCCGTTGAGCTCCGAGGTCGAATTGCCCTGGCACGAAAGCCCGATCAGCGCGCCCGAAACGGCGGCCAGCGAGGCGTTCGAGAGGAAGGGCACCAGCGCGGTCTGGTTGGCGACGCAGCCGGTATTGTTGTTGCCGAAGGTCGCGTCGAAGCTCTTGTCTTCGTTGGTGTAACGCAGGCCCAGCGCCAGATCGAGCTGCGGACCCATGTGAATGATGTTGTGCGTGAAGAAGGCGTAGTTGCGGCTGTTCTGGTTGTAGACGTCGAGCGTCGAGCCCTTGTTGTTGATCGCATCGAGCGTGTCGAACGCCGCATAGATGACCGGCGAGGCCGCACCGAACGCAGCGGGGCGCGCCGCGAGGCAGCCCGGCGAGGTCGGCGAGTAGAGCCCCGCCAGCGCGCCGCCCGAAACGATGCGGCAGGTGGCGAAGCGGCCATATTGGTTGCCGAACTTGAGGTTGTCGGTGACCCTCAGATCCTCGTTGGCGTAATAGGCGCCGACGAGCCAGTCGAGCGTGCCGCCGAACGCCTCGCCCTGCAGGCGGAGTTCCTGGCTGAAGGTCTTGAACTGGCGCGAGCTGCCATCGTCATCGGCGCGGTACAGGATATCGACGAAGCTATAGTCGGTGTCCGAACCCTGCGACGAGAAATAGTTGCGATAGGCGGTGATCGAGGTCAGCTTGGCGCCGCCCAGATCCCAGTCGATCTGCCCCGATACGCCCCAATCCTCGGTCTTGCCGCCATAGCTGCGGCCGGGGGTGACATAGATGTTGCGGCTATAGGGATCGCTGAACGCCGCCATCGGCTGGCCCAGGCCGGTCAGCACGTTGATGATGCTGTTGCCCGCCGCATTACCCAGCGGCGTCTGCGGCGTGTTCAGGTCGCCGATGAACTCGTTGTGGGTCCGGTCGATATAGACGGCGGCGCAGCAATTCTCGTCGCGCTTGGTGTAATCGCCGATCAGGCGGACCGAGAGCGCGCTGGTCGGCTCGAACAGGATCGAGCCGCGCACGAAGAAGCGGTCGCGGTCGTTGACCGACCCGCCATTGGTCTTGTCGTTGTAGAAGCCGTCGCGCTTCACATAGACGCCGTCGATGCGCGCCGCGGCCTTGTCGCCCAGCGGCAGGTTCAGGAACCCGCCGAAGCGCATATAGTCGTAATTGCCATAGGTGGCCTCGGCACCGCCATGGAAGCCGTCGAACGACGGCGCCTTGCTGACGATGTTGATGATGCCCGCCGAAGCGTTGCGCCCGAACAAGGTCCCCTGCGGCCCGCGCAGCACCTCGATCCGCTCGATATCGCCCATCTCGTTGAGGCCGATGCCCGAACGCGAGCGATAGACGCCGTCGACGAACACCGCGACCGAGCTTTCGAGGCCGGGGTTGTCGCCGACCGTGCCGACGCCGCGGATACGCGCCGAACCATTGGCTTCCGAACCCGTCGACGAGACGAGCAGCGAGGGGGCGACCTGGTTGAGCTGGCGGATATCGGTCGCGCCGGTGAGCTCCATCGTCTGGCTGCTGACCGCGGTGACCGACAGCGGGACCTTGCTCAGCTCCTGCGAACGGCCTTGTGCGGTGACGACAATCTCTTCATTGCCATAGCTGTCGTCCTGCTCGTTCTGCGCCATTGCGGGTGCCGCGAACATCATCGTCAACGCGGGCACGGCGCAGGCCGTCAAAAGGCGAAACCGCTTCATCATCTCTTCTCCCACCATTGGCCGGAGCACTTAGCGGCTCCATACCCTATCCTCGAATAAGCGCCTTTCCCCAGCGCCCGTCAAGCGTAACAAACGTTGCAAAGCAGGACGGTTCAGCAGTGTTGCGCAAAAGTCATAGACGTGCGGACGGCGATGGCCCCGCCATACCGATATTCGAATCCGTATATATACCTAAGCCTCGCGCCAACGGATGCAGGCGCGCGCGCCAAGCTCCCCGCCCTTGGGGCCGGCGGAACGCCTCAATACCCCGCCAACCGCGCGAAACGCTCGCGGTGCCACGCGGCATTGCCCCATTGCGTCTCGAGCACCCGCGCGCGCTTCAGATAGAAGCCCGCATCATGCTCGTCGGTCATGCCGATGCCGCCATGGAGCTGGACCATTTCGCTGCTGACGAGCCGCAGCGTATCCCCCGCGACCGCCTTGGCGAGGCTGACCGATGCCGGCACGTCGGGCCGGCCGCCGTCGATCGCCTCGAGCGCACCCTCGACCGCCGAGCGCATCAGCTCCAATTCGGTGAACATCTTCGCCATCCGGTGCTGGAGCGCCTGGAAGCTGGCGAGCGGCTGACCGAACTGGACGCGGGTCTTGAGATAGTCGTTGGTCTGCGCGAACGCCGCCTCGGCCATGCCGAGCATCTCGGCGCAGGCCGCCGCGGTGGCGCGATCGGTCACCTTGCCGAGCAGATCGGCATCGCCGAGCTTTTCCGCGGGCGCGCCCTCGAAAATCACCTGCGCATGGCTGCGCGAATCCGCCATGTGCCGGGTCGAGCGCGTCACGCCCTCGTCGCCCGAGACCAGGTACAGCCCGTCCGCGGCGGCGACGATGAACAGCTGGGCGCTGTCACCCTCGGCCACGAACTCCTTGGTGCCGCTGATCTTCCCGCCCGAGGTGACGGTGCCCATCTTCGCGGGATCGAAGCGCGGGCCCTCGTCGATCGCCAGCGTCGCGATCACCTCACCCGTCGCGATCTTCGGCAGCCATTCGGCCTTCTGGGCGTCCGAACCGCCGAGCACGATCGCGCTGGTCGCGGCGGCGGTCGCGGCGAGCGGCGTCGCGGTCAGCGTGCGGCCGAGCTGCTCGATCACCGCGCCCAGCGTGACGAAGCCCATCTCGACCCCGCCATGGGCTTCGGGCACCAGGATCCCCGCCCAACCCATCTCGGCCTGCGCCTGCCACGCCGCGGCATCGAAAAGCGCGGCGGGCGCCGCATCGCGCATCTTGCGAAAGGCGGTGACGGGCGATTCATTATCCGCCCATTCGCGCGCCATATCGCGCAGCATCGTCTGTTCTTCGGTCAGGACTGCCATGTCATTTCTCTCGTCATCCCGGCGAAAGCCGGGACCCAGAGTCCCGCGCGTCGCCCTCTGTTGCTCTGGGCCCCGGCTTTCGCCGGGGTGACGGCAAACTATTGGTGATCCAGCATCCCGAGGATGCGCTTGGCGATCACATTGTTCTGGATCTCGGTCGATCCGCCATAGATCGACACCGCCTTGCCGAAGAGCCAGTGGCGCGTGTCCTTGAGCGCGTCCTCGTCGAACCCCTCGCCTTCCCAGCCGAGCCCCGCCATGCCGCGGATCTCGATCAGCAGCTCGGAGCGCTCCTGCATGATCCGCGCGCCGACATTCTTCATGATCGAGGTGGCCGCGCTCGGCCCCTGGTTCGACTTGGCCTCGTTCTGCACCCGGCGCAGCGTCAGCGCGAAGGCGCGCAAATCCATCTCATGCTTGACGATCCGCGTGCGAAGTTCGGCGTCAGCGATCCGGCCCTCGCTGTCCTCGCCGACATATTTCTTCGCGAGCACCGAAAGCGGGGTCCCCGCGAACAGCCGCGCCGCGCTCGATCCGCCGCCGCCCAGGCTGTTGCGCTCGTGCTGGAGCAGCCTTTTGCCGATCGTCCAGCCCTGCCCCTCCGCGCCGACGCGGTTGGCCTTGGGCACCTTCACATCGGTGAAGAAGGTCTCGCAAAAGGGCGACGAGCCCGAGATCAGCTGGATCGGCTTGGTCTCGACCCCCGGCGAATCCATGTCGATCAGCAGGAAGGTGATCCCTTCATGCTTCTTCGACTTGTCCGTGCGGACCAGCGCGAAGCATTTGTCCGCCCATTGCCCGCCCGAGGTCCAGGTCTTCTGGCCGTTGACGACATAGTGATCGCCATGATCCTCGGCGAACATCTGCAGGCTCGCGAGGTCCGATCCCGCGCCCGGCTCCGAATAGCCCTGGCACCAGCGGATTTCACCGCGGACGATCGGCGGAATATGCTCGCGCTTCTGCTCTTCGCTGCCATATTCGAGCAAGGTCGGGCCGAACATCATCACGCCCATCGATCCGCCCATCGGGTTCCACGCCCCGACCCGCGCCATTTCCTCCTGGAGGACGCGCGCCTCGGCCTTGCCCAGCCCGCCGCCGCCATATTCGGCGGGCCAAGTCGGGACGCTCCAGCCCTTGTCGCCGATCGCCTTTTTCCATGCCGCCTGCTCGGGCGTATCATTGTTCGGCCCCTCGACCGCGGACATCGAATTGTCCTTGCCCTTGAGCTCGGGCTTGAAATGCTCCGCAAGCCATTCGCGAGCTTGCGCGCGGAAGGCGTCCAGCGCATTCACCGGCGCGTCGATTTCTGCGGTGGCCATCCATTCTCTCCCGGGAAGCCGTGATCTTTTCGTGTTTCGAAAATGCGGTATGGCGACCTACGCGTCAAGCGGGGGGTGAGAATATCGCTGTCCTACGGGCCGGGTTTGTGTCATGTTCTTCAAATGTTCCAGATTTGCCTTTCTGCGTCGCTGCCTGGCCTTCGCCGGACGATGCGGCGCATCCAACCGCGGACGGGCGGGAACGCCGGGCTAAAAGCCCAGGGTTCGCGCGCGCACGCACAGGGACTGTGACTCTTGTGACTCTTGGGTAATCCGATGCCCGCAAACCATTTGGGGGAAGCCGAATGAAGTTCCATCACCGCGCCGTCCCGATCGTGCTCGCCGCGGTGATGATCGATTCGATCGGCTTCGGCATCGTCATGCCGGTGCTGCCCAAGCTGATCGTCACGCTGGCCGGCGTCACGCTCGCGGATGCCGCGCGGATCGGCGGCTATATGCTAGTCGCCTATGCGGTGGCGCAGTTCTTCGCGGGGCCGATCCTCGGCAATCTCGGGGATAGCCTCGGCCGCCGCAGGGTGCTGCTCTTCTCGATGCTTGCCTTCGCCATCGATTATGCGCTGATGTCGGTCGCGCCGACGATCGGCTGGCTGTTCCTCGGGCGGATCGTCGCGGGGGTTGCCGGGGCGTCCTACGGCCCCGCCAACGCCGTCCTCGCCGACGTGACTCCCCCCGAAAAGCGCGGCACGACCTTCGGGCTGATGGGCGCCGCGTTCGGCACGGGCTTCATCCTGGGCCCGGCGATCGGGGGGCTGCTCGCGGAATTCGGGCCCCGCACCCCGTTCATGGTCGCCGCCGGACTCGCCGCCGCCAATGCGGTGTGGATCTTCTTCGCGCTGCCCGAGACGATGACGGTGGATCGCCGCCGTCCCTTCGATTGGCGCCGCGCGCATGTCTTCGGCGCGTTCAAGCCTTTGCTCCATGCCGGCAATGCCAAATGGCTGATCGCCGCCGCCTTCCTCTGGCAGTTCGCGCATATGGTCTATCCGGCGACCTGGGCCTTTTTCGGCGAGATCGCATTGGGCTGGACCGAACGCCAGATCGGCTGGTCGCTGACGGCATCCGGCGTGGCGATGGTTGTCGTCCAGACGCTGGTCACGGGCCGCGCGATCAAGCGCTTCGGCGAAGCGAGGGCGGCGGTGTTCGGGATGCTGATCGGCGGGCTGGCCTTTACCGGCTATATCTTCGCGCGCTCGGACATCGCGATCTATGCGATCATCGCGTTCAGCGGCTTCCAGGGGCTGGCCTATCCCTCGATGAACGCCCTGCTCTCGCGGATGACCGACGCGTCGAACCAGGGTGCATTGCAGGGCGGGATGGCGAGCCTCGTCAGCGTCGCGCAGATCCTCGCTCCGCTCGTGCTCAGCCAGTCGTTGGCGCTGGGATCGGAGCGCGGCTTCACGGGGGGCAATTTCGTCGTCGCGGCGGCGCTGGCGTTCACGGCATTGCTGATCGTGCTGACCAAGGTGGTGCCGAAGGTGGCAAAGCCTGCCGCCTAACCCTCCCGTCCCGGCCGCCTCGCCAGTCCGACATCCAGATGCGCGCCCGCATCGATCAGCATCACCTCCCCGGTCACCGCCCGGCTCGCGGGATCGAGCAGCATCACCACCGGCCCGGCGATATCCTCGCCCTTGGCGGCCATCGCCATCGGCACCGCGCCCGCGATCCGCGCGTCGAGCATCGCCAGCCCCTCGGTCCCGAGGCGCTTCTCGAACCAGCCCGTCCCGACATAGCCGGGCGCCACCGCGTTCACCCGGATCGCCGGGGCGAGCACCCGCGCGAGGCTCTTGGTCATGGTGATCATCGCGCCCTTGGAGGCCGCATAGGCCACCGACGAGCCATGTCCGAACACCCCCGCCACCGACGCGACATTCACCACTGCCCCGAACGGGCTCTCCCGAAGCGCCGGCGCGCAGGCGCGGATCATCTGGAAGGGCGCGATCGTGTTGAGCCGGTAGATGTCGATGAAATCCTCGGCATCGAGCGCGTCGAGATCCTCGTGATTGGCGAATTTGGTCCGCCCCGCATTATTGACGAGGAAATCGATCCGCCCGAACGCCGCCAGCGCCGCCCGTGCGAGCGCCCGGCACGCCGCGTCCTCGGCGATATCGGCCTGCACCGCGATCCCGCCGACCTCCGCGGCCAGCGCCTCCGCCTCCTCGCGGCTATGCGCGTAATTGACCACGCAGCGCACGCCCCGGCCCGCCAGCCGCCGCACCACCGCCGCGCCGATTCCGGTCCCGCCCCCGGTCACGATCGCCACCGCGCCCGCCATTTCCTGATCCATGTTCCACTCCGGGAGATTTTTCGAAGGTTGCGTATGGCATTCCCGATTTGCCTCGCCTAGCGAAAGCGCGTGAGGGCAAGGGAATCATGACCGCCGAGGCGATGCTGGCCAGCGATTTCGCGACGCTGCCCGAGTTGATCCGCGCGCACGCCGCCGAGCGCGGGCAGAAGGCGGCGCTTGTCTTCGGCGACCAGTGGCTCAGCTACGCCCAGCTCGACAAGGGCATGGACCGCGTCGCCGCCGCCCTCCAGCGCGACGGCATAGCCCGCGGCACCGCGGTCGCGATCCTCGCCGCGACCTCGCTCGAATATGCGGTGGTCTTCCTGGGTGCGATCCGTGCGGGCTGCGTCGCTGCCCCGATCCAGCCCTCCGCCACGCCGGAGCAGATCGCCGCGATGGTCAGCGATTGCGGCGCGCCCATCCTCTTCCACGACAAGGCCGCGCCCGCGGTCGAAACCGCCGCCCGAAAGATCGCCCTTGACGGCCCCGGCCTCTCCGAATGGCTCGCCCCCGAGGACGCCAGGCCGGCGCTCGTCATCCTCGGCCCGAACGACCCGTTCAACATCATCTACTCCTCGGGCACCACCGGCACCCCCAAGGGCATCGTCCAGCCCCATGCGATGCGCTGGCAGCACATCGTCCGTGCCCCCGCGACCTTCTCGGAAGCGGTGACGATGATCTCGACCCCGCTCTATTCGAACACGACCCTGGTCAGTTTCCTTCCCACCCTCGCGCATGGCGGCACCGCGGTGCTGATGGCGAAGTTCGACGCCGCGTCATACATCCGCCTCGCCGCCAAGCACCGCGCGACCCACACCATGCTGGTCCCGGTCCAGTATCAGCGGATCATGGCGCTTCCCGATTTCGACGAATTCGACCTGTCGAGCTTCGTCTTCAAATCCTGCACCAGCGCGCCCTTCTCCGCCGCGCTCAAGGCCGATATCGTCAAGCGCTGGCCCGGCGCGCTGGTCGAATATTATGGGCTGACCGAAGGTGGCGGCACCTGCGTGCTGGTGTGCCAGATGCACCCCGACAAGCTCCACACCGTCGGCAAGCCGGTCGAGGGCCACGACATCCGCCTGATCAACGAGGAGGGCAAGGAAGTGCCGCCCGGCGAGATGGGCGAGGTGGTCGGCCGCTCCAAGGCGATGATGACCGGCTATCACGGCCGCGCCGACACGACCTCGGCGACCGAGTGGTTCGATGCCGAGGGCAACCGCTTCCTGCGCCACGGCGATATCGGCCGCTTCGACGAGGACGGCTTCCTGATCCTGATGGACCGCAAAAAGGACCTGATCATCTCGGGCGGGTTCAACATCTATCCCTCGGACCTCGAGGCGATCCTGATCCAGCAGCCGGGGATGAAGGACTGCGCGGTGGTCGGCGTGCCCTCCGAGCAATGGGGCGAGACGCCGGTGGGCTTCTACACCGGCGACGGCGACGCCGCCGCGATCCTCGAAAGCTTCAACGCCCAGGTCGGCAAGACCCAGCGCCTCTCCGCGCTGGAGCAGGTCGGCGAGCTGCCCCGCAACGCGATCGGCAAGGTGCTCAAACGCGAGCTGCGCGACCGGTATCTCGCCAAATGACCCCGATCACCGACATCCTCGCCGCCGCTGCACCCATCGAGGGCGGCTTCCGCGCCGCGATCCCGCCGGACTGGGCGCAGGGCCGCACCACCTATGGCGGCCTCTCCGCCGCGCTCGCGCTTCACGCCGCGATGCTGCTCGAGCCCGATCTGCCCCCGCTCCGCTCGGCCCAGATCGCCTTTATCGGCCCGCTCGCCGGCGAGGTGAGCGTCACCGCCACCAGGCTCCGCCGCGGCCGCAACGCCGCCTTCATCCAGGCGGACCTCAGCTCCGACGCAGGCCTGGGCTTTCGCGCCACCTTCGTCTTCATGGCGCCGCTCGCCTCGGCGGTGGCACACGACGACGCTCCGCGCGCGCCCATCGCCCCGCCCGTGCCCGACGCGAAGATCTTCACGGGCCCCGACGACTTCTTCCTCGGCAATTTCAACTTCCACGATCACAAGGACGGCACCGGCCCCGTCGAGTGGCTCCGCTGGGCGCGCCTGCGCGCGCGTGTCGGGCTGCACCCGATGGTCGAGCTGATGGCGATCGGCGATGCCCTGCCTCCCGCCGCGCTCAAGCTGGTCGATAGCCTCAAGGCGCCGGTCAGTTCGCTCAACTGGCAGATCAACTTCGTCACGCCCGAACCCGCGACCCAAGACGGCTGGTGGCTGCTCCACGCCAAGGCCGACCGCGCCCGCGACGGCTATTCGAGCCAGCGGATGACGGTGTGGAACGCCGCGGGCGAGCTGATCGCCGAAGCCATGCAGGGCGTCGCGATCTTCGCGTAACAGCGCGACAAATTGCGACACTTTCCCAAACGCATGACACAGTGATGCGACAGCGCTCCGGCAAAAGGACGACGTGGCGGCTCGACCCCCTGGCCGCCCCGGGAGAATCACGACCATGAAGACCAAGCTCATCGCCGCCGCGCTCGCCGCGACGGCATTGGCGGGCGGGGCCGCGCTGGCCCAGACCGCCGCGCAGCAGCAGGACGCCCCGCCCCCGCCGCCCCATGGCGGCATGCTCATGCATGCCGATGCCAACAAGGACGGCATCGTCACCCGCCAGGAACTGCTCGCCGCCGTCGATCAGCATTTTGCCAAGGTGGATGCCAATCATGACGGCAAGATCGACCAGGCCGAGCGCCAGGCGATGCACGACCGGATGGGCGGCCGCGGCCGTCACATGCGCGGTCCCGAAGGTGGTCCCGAGGGCGGCCCCGGCCATGGCCCGCGCGTCGATGCGAACAATGACGGTGTGGTGACGCTCGAAGAAGCCCGGGCCCCCGCGCTCAAATTCTTCGCCTATGTCGACCGCAACAATGACGGGCAGATCGACAAGGCCGAGCGCGAGGCGTTCCACGAAGCCGCCATGGCGATGCACGGCCCCGGCGGCCCCGGCGGCGGCCCTTTCGGCCGTCACGGTCGCCACGGTCCCCCGCCGGCTGACGCACCCCCGCCCCCGGGTCAGTAAAGCCAGCCGGTCCCGGCCGGGCGGATCCCGCCTCCTCGTCCGCCCGGCCGCATGGACATTCTGGCACCCAAGGCTTTCCATGGTAATCGAGCACCCGATGTCGGAACTGCCCCACCTTCTGCTCGTCGACGACGAGCGATCGATCCGCGAGCCGCTCGCGCAGTACCTCACCAAACAGGGGTTCCGCGTGACCCAGGCGGGCGATGCCGAGGGCGCGCGCGCCCGCATGGCGGCCTATGCGATCGATCTGGTGATCCTCGACATCATGATGCCGGGCGAGGACGGCCTCAGCCTGTGCCGCCATATCCGCGAGACCGGCGACATCCCCGTCATCCTGCTCACCGCGCGCAGCGAGGAGACCGACCGGATCGTCGGGCTCGAAATGGGCGCCGACGATTATGTCGTGAAGCCGTTCAGCCCGCGTGAGCTGGCTGCCCGCGTGAAGGTGATCCTCCGCCGCGCCGCCGCGGGCGGGGCGCGCCAGCACGCGCCGGACAGCGGCAGCTTCGCCTTTGCCGGCTGGGTGCTCAAGACCGGCGAGCGGGCCCTGGTCGACCGCGACGGCGTCTCGGTCCCGCTCTCGACCGGCGAGTATAATCTGCTCCACGCGCTCGTCACCCGCCCCCGCGCGGTGCTGACCCGCGACCAGCTGCTCGACCTCACCCAGGGCCGCGAGGCCGCCGCGTTCGACCGCGCGATCGACAATCAGGTCAGCCGGCTGCGCAAGAAGATCGAGACCGATCCCAAGAATCCGGACATCATCAAGACGGTCTGGGGCGGCGGCTATACCCTCGCGGCCGAGGTCACTCGCCTTTGAACCTCCGCCGCTTCCTCCCCAAGAGCCTCACCGGCCAGATCGGCCTGCTCGTCGCCCTGGCGCTGTTCGTCGCGCAGGCGATCAATTTCGGGCTGATGCTCAACGAGCGCCGCGGCGCGCGGTTCGGACAGGTGATCGTCCCCTCGGTCACGCGGCTGATCGACGCGAACGAGCGGCTGGCCAACCCTTTGCCGGTCGATCCGGTCGATGACGATCGCCCGCGGCGGCAGCGGCGCGACTTCGATCAGCGCACGCGCGTCCAGTTGAGCAACACCCAGCCGATCCCCGGCGGCCAGCCGCGCCGGCCCGATATCGAGGATGCGATCGAGCGCGGGCTGGTCGATGGCGGGCTCGATCCCCTCCAGGTGCTGGCGGTGGTTCGCCCGATCGACGATCGCCGCCCCTTTCTGCGCAAGATGTCGCCGCAGCGCGCGGACCGGCTTCGCCGCCTCGGCGCCGAGCTCCATGTCGCGGTCCAGCTCCGGGACGGCCGCTGGCTGTCGCTCCAGACCGGCTGGCCGCGCAGCGAGATGGTGGTGATCTGGCAACTCCTCATCCAGACGGGGATTCTCTACATCGTCGTGCTGATCCCGGTGCTGCTCGCCACGCGCCGCATCGCCAAGCCGCTGCGCAATCTCGCCGCCGCCGCGCGCAGCTTCGTGCCCGGCGAGAATGCCGAACCGGTCGAGGAGCACGGGCCGAGCGATGTCCGCTCGGTGATCGCCGCCTATAACGGGCTGTCGAAGCGCGTCACCGCGATGCTCGACGAGAAGGACCGGATGCTCGGCGCGATCGGGCATGATCTGCGCACCCCGCTGGCGGCGCTGCGCGTCCGGATCGAATCGGTCGAGGACGATGAGGACCGGGGCCGCATGGCCGACACGATCGACGAGATGAACCGCACGCTCGACGACATCCTCTCGCTCGCCCGGCTGGGCCGCCCGAGCGAGCCGCCGACCGATGTCGATCTCTCGGCGCTGATCGATGCGGTCGTCGAGGATTTCCGCGATCTCGACATGCCCGTCCAGTTCGAGGAGGCACCGCGGCTGACGATGCGGATCCGCACCGGCCTGATGCGCCGCGCGGTGCGCAACCTGATCGAGAATGCGGTGAAATACGGCCAGAGCGCCGAAGTCACGCTCGTACCCGAGAGCGAGAATGCCCTGATCGCCGTCGCCGATCGCGGCCCCGGCATTCCGCCGGATCAGATCGAGGCGGTGTTCGACCCGTTCACGCGCCTCGAAACCTCGCGCAACCGCGGGACCGGCGGGATCGGGCTCGGACTGGCACTGGCGCGCGCCATCGTCCGCGACGCGGGCGGGGATATCGTGCTGGCTAACCGCGAAGGCGGCGGCCTGATCGCGACGATCAGGCTGCCGAGGTAATTCCCTCTCCCCTTGTGGGAGAGGGAGGGAGCCGCGAAGCGGCGGAAGGGTGAGGGGGAGTGAGACTCAGTCCCCCTCATCCTTCCCACGCCTTCGGCGCGGGCCCCTTCCTTCTCCCACAAGGGGAGAAGGAGATTGGCTTACCCCACAATCTCTTCGGGCTTGAAGAAGAAGGCGATCTCGATCGCCGCATTCTCGTCCGAGTCCGAACCATGGACCGAATTCGCCTCGATCGATTCCGCCAGCTCCTTGCGGATCGTGCCGGCATCGGCGTTGGCCGGGTTGGTCGCGCCCATGATGTCGCGGTTGCGCTGGACGGCATTCTCGCCCTCGAGCACCTGCACCACCACCGGGCCGGAGATCATGAAACTGACCAGATCATTGAAGAAGGGCCGCTCGCGGTGCACGCCGTAGAAGCCCTCGGCCTGCTCCCTGGTCATCTGGATGCGCTTCGAGGCGACGACGCGCAGGCCCGCTTCCTCCAGCATCTTGGTGACCGCACCGGTCAGGTTGCGGCGGGTGGCATCGGGCTTGATGATCGAAAAGGTCCGGGTCGCGGCCATGGCCGTGCGGCTCCTGTGTTGTAAGTTGCGGAAAGTCGGCGGCTCCCTAGTCGCCGCAGCGCAGCATTGCAATGTTGGATTTCGTTTGCTTTGGTCACCGGGCCTGCCTTACGGGCCGCTCTTTGACATCGCGAAGCTGCGGAAACTCGACGATCTTCGTCACCTTTCCCGGCCTGGGGAAAAGGCCCTGGCAGTGTCAAGCTAGTGTCAACTTCCGCGCTCAGGCTGCCTTTTCCCAGCGCCCGTTATCGTCCTGCTTCCAATAGTTGCGGACGACATCCGGCTTGTCCGCCAGCCCGCGCCAGGCCGCGCGCGCCTCGGCGATATGATCCTCGCCGAAAAAATGGAACGCACGGTCGAACGCCAGCGCGGCGTCGCGCCACAAGCCGTCGACCAGAGCGATGTTGCGCGCGCCGTTGCCGGGTTCCGCCTCGCCCGCGATCAGCACCGGCTGCGCGGCATCGTCGCCCGCCCCGGCCCGGGCATGCGGCAGGAAACTCTCGGGCGAGAAGCTCCACAGCAACTGGTCGAGCCTGGCCCGGGCGCCGTCCTCCTCCGCGACGATCAGCAGCCGCCCGCCGCCCTCGAGCACCTTCTGCGCGATCGTCGGCAGCACGCGTTCGAGCGGCGCGCGGGTGAGGTGGTAGAAATCGACCTGCATCGCTCCCGGATAACGCCAACTGCAGGGCCATGGAACACCCGGCGTTGCGGAGCGCTGTATCCGGTGCGATAGGCGGGCAGTCGGCGCGCCGCGCGCAGGGTTTTAGAGGTGGGACGTTAGAGTGACGCGCAAGGCCCTGCTGCTTTCGGGCGCGGTACCGTTGATGCTTTGCGTCTCCGCGCCGGCATTTGCGCAGGAGGTCACCGCGCCTCCGCCGCCCGCCGGCGACAGCGCGGCGGCGCCGCAGGACACGGTCAAGGCCGTACCGCCCGCGGCCGACGATTCGCCGACCACCGCCGATCTCCAGACCCCGGCCGTCGATCTTCCGCCGCCCGGCCCTGCCGTCTCGCAGGACCCCGACCAGATCCAGTTCACCGCCGACCAGCTCGACTATGACTATAACGCCGATGTCGTCACCGCGAGCGGCGACGTCCGCCTCTATCGCCGCAGCGACCGGCTTCGCGCCGACCGCGTCATCTGGAACCGCAAGACCGGCCGGGTCGTGGCCGAGGGCAATATCGTCATCACCAATCCCGAAGGCGACACGGCCTATGGGGACCGTATCGAGCTGACCGATTCGCTCAAGGACGGCGTCGTCGAGAATATGCTCGTCGTGCTCGATGCCGGCGGCCGCATCGCGGCGAAGCGCGGGGTGCGCGAGGACGGGGTGATCACCGTCTACGACGCCGCCTATACCGCTTGCTCGGTCACCGGTTCGGACGGCTGTCCCAAGGAGCCGAGCTGGAAGATCACCGCCGACAAGGTGGTCTACAACCCGGAACTCGGCCGGCTGCGCTACACCGGCGCGCGCATCTCTGTGTTCGGCTTCGCGACGATTCCGCTGCCGGTCTTCTCGCACCCCGTCGGCGGCAATAGCGACGACGGCTTCCTGACGCCCGACCTGCGCTACAACCGCACCAACGGCCTCCAGTTCGCCCTGCCCTATTTCTTCAGCCTCGGTCCCAATCGCGACCTGACGGTCACCCCGCGCGTCTATACCGGGGTGCTGCCGATGGTCTCGGCCGAGTATCGCGAGATCAATTCCCTCGGCGCGTTCCGCGTCGCGGCCTATGGCACCTATAGCCGCCGCGCCGACGACCTGACGGTCCCGGTGACGCCCGCCACCTCGAAGAACGACTTTCGCGGCTATTTCGACGCCGCGGGCCGCTATCAGCTCGATCCCAATTGGAGCGTCAGCGGATCGCTCCGGCTCACCAGCGACCGCACCTTCCTGCGCCGCTACGATATTTCGCGCGACGACCGGCTGCGCAACAATATCCGGGTCGAGCGGGTCGATGAGAACAGCTACCTCGCGATCAACGGGTGGGCGGTGCAGACGCTGCGGATCGGCGACCGGCAGGGGCTGCAACCGTTCGTCCTGCCCGAGGTCGATTATCGCCGCCGCTTCAACGACGGCTTCATCGGCGGCCGCGTCGAGCTTCAGTTCAACACGCTCGCGATCGGGCGGACCGAGGGGCAGGATTCGCAGCGCGCGTTCGCCTCGGCGCGCTGGGATCTGCGCAGGCTCACCGCCTGGGGGCAGGAAATCACCCTTACCGGCTATGCCCGTGCCGATGTCTACAATGCGCACGACACGCTGCTGACCAGCGTCCCCAGCTATCGCGGCGACGAGGGCTTCCGGTTCCGCGGGGTCGCCGCGGTCGCGCTCGACATGAAATGGCCGCTGGTCGGCCCCTTCATGGGCGGCACTCAGCGGATCACTCCCCGCATCCAGATCGTCGCGGCGCCGCCGATCGAGAATCTTGCCGTCCCCAACGAGGATGCGCGCGCGGTCGATCTCGAGGATTCGAACCTGTTCGCGCTCAATCGCTTCCCCGGCTACGACCGGTTCGAGGATTCGACGCGCATCACCTGGGGCGTCGATTATTCGCTGCTGCTGCCGGGCTTCAGTCTCGACGCGAATATCGGCCAGAGCTACCGGCTCTCGTCGCGTCCGACGATCTTCCCCGACGGTACCGGGCTCAACGGCCGCGTCTCGGATATCGTCGGCCGCACGGTGATCCGCTTCCGCGATTTCGTGGCCTTCACGCACCGCTATCGCATCGACAAGGACAATCTGGCGTTCCGCCGCAACGAAGTCGACGTCACGGTCGGGTCGCGCGGCACCTATGTCCAGCTCGGCTATCTCCGCCTCAACCGCGATATCGGCCCGAGCCTCGAGGACCTTCAGGACCGCGAGGAAGCGCGCATCGGCGCGCGCGTCCAGGTCTCGCGCTTCTGGTCGGTCTCGGGATCGGTGCTGATCGACCTGACCGACCGCAACGAGGACATCCTCTCACAGTCCGACGGCTTCGAGCCGGTGCGTCACCGGCTGGGCATCACCTATGAGGATGATTGCCTGAGGCTCGGCCTCACCTGGAAGCGCGATTACGAAGAGACCGGCGACGCGCGGCGCGGCAACAGCTATATCCTGTCGGTGTCGTTCAAGAATCTCGGTTTCTAGGGAAAATCGCGGAGGCGAAGGCCTCCGATAAGCCTTGGTTCAGGCACAATTGCGCAGTATGCCGCCCAATCTCCGCATAGGATGAGGGTAAAGGTTCACGTGAACATTGGTGTTGCGACGGCGGTCCGGACGGCCCGCGCGATGGTACTGGCGCTCGGCCTGACCATGGTTTCGGTTCCCGCGATGGCGCAGGTGGTTCCCGATGAGACGGTTCCCGGCGCAGGCCTCGATCTGCCCGCCAACCTGCAGATCTTCGGCAAGGCCGACCCCAACATCCGCAAGGCGACAGCGGTCGTCAACGATACGGTCATCACCGGCACCGATGTCGATCAGCGCGTCGCGCTGATCGTCGCGCTCAACGATTTCAAGCTCCAGCCCGAGGATATGCAGCGGCTGCGCCTCACCGTGCTGCGCCAGCTGATCGACGAGACGCTGCAGATCCAGGCCGCCGCCGCCGACAAGATCAAGGTCACGCGCGAGGAGATCGACAAGAGCTTCGATCGCGTCGCGGCGAGCTTCAAGCGCAGCCCGGACGAAATGCGCGCCTGGCTGCGCCAGATCGGATCGTCGGAGCGCTCGATCAAGCGCCAGATCGAGGGCGAACTCGCCTGGGGCCGGCTGCTGCGCGCCCGCGTCGACATCAATGTCAGCCAGGCCGAGATCCAGGCGATCCTCGACCGCCTGACCGCCGATCAGGGCACCGACGAGTATCACTTCTTCGAAATCTTCATGTACGCGACGCCCGATCGCGCCAATGATGTCTTTGCCGCCCAGCAACGCATCATCGAGCAGCTCAAGCAGGGTACGCCATTCGAATATCTGGCGCGCGTCAATTCCGAAGCCACCACCAAGGCGACCGGCGGCGATCTCGGCTGGATCCGCCTGCCCCTGCTCCCCGAGCAGCTTCAGGCCGCGGGCAAGCAGATGAGCGCGGGCCAGATCGCGGGCCCGATCGAGGTCCCCGGCGGCTTCTCGATCATCTATCTGGCCGAAAAGCGCCAGGTGCTCCGCGCCGATCCGAAGGACGCCAAGCTGAGCCTCAAGCAGCTGACGATCACCTTCCCTCCCGGCACGAACGAAACCCAGGCGACCCAGCGCGCCGCCGATTTCGCCAAGGCGACCAGCACGATGCAGGGCTGCGGCGATGCCGAGCGCGTGGCCGGCACGATCGGCGCCGAGGTCGTCACCAACGACAATCTCGTGGTCAAGCAGCTGCCGGCACCGCTCCAGGACATCATGCTCGGCCTCCAGGTCGGCCAGGCGACCCAGCCGTTCGGATCGATCGATCAGGGCGTGCGCGTCCTCGTGCTCTGCGGCCGCGACGATCCGCCCGCGGTGGGCCTGCCGTCGGCGGCGCAGATCGAGGATCAGGAGATCGAGAAGCGCACCAATCTGCGCGCCGAGCGCATGCTGCGCGATCTTCGCCGCGATGCGATCATCGAATATCGCTGAGTGAGGGAGATGCGCGAGCGATGAACCTGCCGCTCGCCATCGCGATGGGGGACCCTGCCGGGGTCGGCCCCGAGATCACCGCCAAGGCGTGGAAGGCGCGCGAGCTGCATTCGCTCGCGCCCTTCTTCGCGGTGGGCGACGAGCGCGCGATCGCCGCGGTGTGGGATGGGCCGGTTCAGCGCATCTCGGGCCCCGAAGAGGCGGCGGCGGTGTTTCCGAGCGCGCTGCCGGTAATCTCGGTCGCCGATACCGGCGAGATCGTCCCCGGCAAGCCCGATATCGACGGCGCGCGCTGCGCGCTGCAATCGCTCGAACTCGCGGTCGGGATGGCACGTTCGTCGGACGCGGTCGGCGGGCTGGTCACCGGGCCGGTCTCCAAGGCGCAGCTCTACGATATCGGCTTCACCCATCCCGGCCAGACCGAGTTCGTCGCCGAACGCTGTGGCGTTTCGAGCGAGAATGCAGTGATGATGCTCGCCGGTCCGACGCTGCGCGTGGTGCCGATCACCGTCCATGTCGCGCTCAAGGATGTGCCGGGCCTGCTCTCGATCGAGCTGATCCTCGCCAAGGCGCGGGTGACCGCGCGCGGGCTGTACCGCAATTTCGGGATCGAGCGGCCACGGCTCGCCTTTGCCGGGCTCAACCCGCATGCCGGCGAGGGCGGCGCGATCGGGCGCGAGGAGATCGAACTGCTCAAGCCCGCGATCGAGCAGCTCCGCGAGGAGGGGATCGACGCGGTGGGCCCCTTCGCCGCCGACACGATGTTCCACCCGCGTGCCCGCGCCGGCTATGACGTGGCGATGTGCTGCTATCACGACCAGGCGCTGGTGCCGCTCAAGACCTTGCACTTCGACGACGGCGTGAACACCACATTGGGGCTGCCGATCGTGCGCACCTCGCCCGATCACGGCACCGCGTTCGGGATCGCGGGCAAGGACGAGGCGAACCCCGGCGCGATGATCGCCGCGATCCGCATGGCCGCCTCCGCCGCGCAACACCGCGCCGAACTCGTCACCGCCGGGACGCCTTAAGTCTTTGGCGATGACCGACCTACCCCCGCTTCGCGATGTCATCCAGAGATATGGGCTGAGCGCCAGCAAGGCGCTGGGCCAGAACTTCCTGTTCGACGGCCAATTGCTTGCGCGGATCGCGCGGGTGCCGGGGGATCTGGAGGGGGCCGAGGTATTCGAGGTGGGGCCCGGGCCCGGCGGGCTGACGCGGGCGCTGCTGGAAGCGGGCGCCAGCGTGGCTGCGGTCGAGCGGGACCGGCGGTGCATTCCGGCGCTGGCTGAGCTGGGCGAGGCGTTTCCGGGCAAGCTGCGCGTCATCGAGGGCGACGCGCTGGCGGTCGATGCCCCTGCCCTGTTCGCCGGCAAGCCGCATGTCGTGGCCAACCTGCCCTATAATGTCGGCACCGCACTGCTGGTCGGGTGGCTCTCGGCGGCGTGGGAGCCGTGGTGGGCGAGCCTGACGCTGATGTTCCAGAAGGAGGTGGCCGAGCGGATCGTCGCCGCCGTCGATACCGACGCCTATGGGCGGCTGGCGGTGCTGGCGCAGTGGCGATCGACCGCGAAGATCGCGATGACGGTCCACCGTTCCGCCTTCACCCCGCCGCCCAAGGTGATGTCAGCGGTGGTGCATATCGTGCCCGCCGCGGAGCCGGAGGGGGTCAAGTTCAAGACGCTGGAAGCCCTCACCGCGGCGGCATTCGGCCAGCGCCGCAAGATGCTGCGCCAGAGCCTGAAGGGCGTGCCCGGAGCGCTCGCGGCGATGGAGCGGCTCGGCATCGATTCGAGCCGCCGCGCCGAGACGGTCTCGGTCGCGGAGTTCGTGGCGCTGGCGCGGGCGTTGAGCGCCTAGGGTCCGGACTCGATAGCGCGCCAGGCTGGACCGTCCCAGCATGTGAAAGTTGACACTGGCTTCACACTATCGCGCTTGGTTTGCGCCGCGCGGTTTCCCGGGGAAAACGCCTCGTTCGTCAGGAGCGTCAAAGAGCGGCCAGAGCGACCGGCTGCGCGAGCCAAGCAGGCGAAATCCTACATTGCAAGGGCTTGGGAGCGGACTCGCCCAACCATGCCCTGCAAAGCCCAGGCGCCGACTGCCAGTCAACGCTCCATCTTTATTGCGATTGACTATCAATAGCAGATTGGCGAGACTGGCGGCGTAACGTGCCGGAGTCTCCCATGCCCCCAGTTTCCCCGCTCACCGAAAGCCTCCCCGCCCTGCAGCCCGACGATGCCGGCGCGCGGCTGTTGCTGTTCGGGGTGCGGCAGATGGGAATGCACGGGCTGAACGACGCCTGCGCGGCAAACGCCTTCGTGACGGCGTTCGGCAAGGGGTTCCAGCGGCCGCTGGTGCTGCTGCGCGCGCTGATGGCGGATATGGCGCGCGCCTCGGCGGGGCCGATCACGATCGCGCCATGGTGCTGTCCGCGCATGACCGGATCGGAGGCGACCCTGCTCGCGGTGCTCGGGCGGGTACGCGAGAATCCCGAGACGGCGGGACTGCTGCTCCGCGACCTGCTCGGCGTGCGCGACGCGGGAAGCGTCCTCGCCACCGCGCATGCCCTGTCGAACGCCTTCGCGGACCTGGGGCTTCCGCTCTGACGGGTATTCGACCAGGTTGGAACCCCGTCATCCCGGCGAAAGCCGGGACCCAGAGCCACGAACGGTATCGCCAGTGATTCCTGGGTCCCGGCTTTCGCCGGGATGACGATTCAAATTGGTCGAGTACGGCCCCTAACCGACCGCCACCAGCTTCCACCACAGCCATTCGCGGCGGAAGACGAGCGTCTTTCCCTTCCCGTCGCGCCGAACCATGCGGAACTGGCTGAAGCTGTCGCGCAGCACCCAGATGTCGCCGGGGCCGAGCGGCTTCCCTTCGCCGGTGATGCCCGAAATCAGGAAGCTCGCGCGCAGCCCCTCGGGCCGGATCGCCGCGCCCATCACCGCCTTCTCCAGCGTCCCGCCGATTCGCCGCGCCAGTCCGCCGCGTTCATGGATCCGGGCGTTGATCCGCGCGCGCATATCCTCGCGCACCGCGCGATAGTCGATATAGGCCGACAGCGTCTTCACATCATGCGCCTCGGCGGCGCCGGCCATGCGCCACAGCGTCCACCAAGGGGATTCGAAATACCAGCCGGCGCTGAGCACCAGCAAGGCCGCCGCGGCGATCCAGAGCGTGCGCCGCTTCACTTGGCAGCCCTCAACCGCGCGAGCGTCTCGGTTGCCCAGCGATACATGTCGGCGTCGGCCGCGCGCTGGAGCCGGTCGAGACGCTTCATCCGGCTCTCCACTTCCTCGAGCACCACGATCGCCTTGCGGTCCCATCCCTGGTCGAGCAGCAGCGCGGCATAGCGGCAGCGCGCCTCCTCGCCGGGCAGGCGGGTGACGACGTCCTCATAGAGTTCGAGCGCCTCGTCCTTGCGCCCGAGATGCTCGAGGATCTTGCCGCGCAGCAGCTGTTGCCGGTCGCGCTCGCTCTGGCCGAGCGGCGGATCGGCCGCATCGAGCAGCGCCAGCGCCTCCGCCCCCTGCCCGGTCTCGTAGAGCGCGGCGGCGAGCTTGCCTTGCGTGCGGACATCGGGATCGCCCGCGGTCATCCGGATCGCCTCGCGATAATAGGGGATTGCCTCGGCGTGTTCGCCCAGACCGACCAGCGCATCGGCCAGCTTCAGCCGGTTCTCGGCGGTGTCGGACAGGTCGAGCGCGTCGCGCGCCGCGCGCACCTGGCGCTTGGGGTCGAGCGCCTGGATCGCCCGCGCCCGCGCGGTGCGGACATGGCGATCGTGCCGCATGCCCGGCAGCACCTCGACGACGAAATAGGCGAGCGCCCCCGCCACCGGCATGAAGATGATCGCACTCAGCCACAGCGTGTTCCGCCCCGTCCTCACGAGATGGATCAGGCACGCCACGTCCAGGATGATAATGCCGATATAGAAGAGCATGGATCAGCTCGCGGCCTTGCTCTCGGTCTCGGCCTCCACCGTGCCGGCGGTGCCGATCGACTGGTCGATCAGCCCGGCGCGCATCATCCACCAGAAGAGGAAGACGCCCGGCAGCGCGACCAATGTGGTGAAGATGTAGAAATCGACGTAACCGAGCTTCTCGATCATCCAGCCGGCACCGTATTTGGGGTTGCCGGTGACGATGCGCCCGACGATGCTTGCGGCCGCCGAGATCAGCGCGAACTGTGCCGCCGTGTAGCGCAGGTCCGCGAGCATCGAGAAATAGGCGATCACGGTCACGCCGCCGATCCCGCTCGCGAAATTCTCGAAGCCCTGCGCGCCCGCCATCGCCAGATTATTGTGCCCCAGCACGGCAAGCCCGGCAAAGCTCGCATTCGACACCGCCATCAGCACGAGGCTGAGCAGCACAGATCGCTTCATGCCCAACCGCGAATAGAGGTAACCGCCGACGAAAATGCCGATGAGATAGGCCCAGAATCCGATGCCCACATCGTAGAACGCGATCTCGTCGTTCGAATAACCCAGATCGTTGTACAGCAGCCGCACGGTGAGCTGCCCGAGCGTATCGCCGATCTTGTGGATCAGGATGAAAACCAGCACGAGAAATGCGCCCTTGCGTCCGAAGAATTCGAGAAACGGGCCGATGATCGACGCCCAGATTTCGCCGATGCCGCGTTTGCCGGCGATTGGGCGGTGCCGATCGGGTTCGCCGAGGAACAGGCCGGTCAGCATCGCCGGCAGCGCGAACGCAGCACAGAGCGCATAGCCGGTCGTCCATCCCAACCGCGCCGAAACGAGCAGCGCGAGCCCGCCAGCCATCACGGATCCGATGCGCCAGCCATATTGGGTCATCCCCGAACCGACGGCGAGCTGGCGGGGTTGCAGGGTCTCGATACGATAGGCGTCGATCACGATATCGAAGGTTGCGCCCGCCAAGCCGACCAGCACGGCGGCGACGACGGTCGCTTCGATACTCGCCTTGGGATCGACCAGCGCAAGATTGAGCACCGCCGCCATCACCAGCACGCCCGCAAACAGCAGCCAGGAGACGCGCTGGCCGAGCCCGCCGATCAGCGGCAGCCGCACACCCTCAACCACCCACGCCCAGAGCGGTTTGAAGTTGTAGACGAGGAAGGCCAGCGTGAAGGCGGTGACCGTCTTCTTGTCGATCCCCGACTGCGCGAGCCGCGTGGTCAGCGTCGCGCCGATCATCGCATAGGGAAAGCCCGAGGAGACACCGAGCGCGAAGGCGGCGAGCGTCTCCTTTTCGACATAGGGCCCGATCGGCGCGAGCGCGCTGCGGAACATCGGCAGCCGGGAAAGCAATCCCAGCGCCACGATGGCGATCACAAATGCGCCGACCCACCACTCGCTCATTCCACTTGCCCCTCCGAAGCTTCAGGCCGAAACTAGCGCAAAAGACGGGGAAGGCCAGAGAGGATCACCGCGATGAACGCGCTAACGCCGACCGAAGGCCAGCTCGCTCTGGCGCGTTCGCTCGCTACGGGCGGATCGCGCGGCGCCAGCGGCATCACTTATGTCGATGCCGCCGCCTACACCGCGCCCGAACGCTATGCCGCCGAGCAGGCCCGCATCTTCACCCGCGCGCCCTTGGTGATCGCCCCCTCCGCGCTGCTGCCCGAAAACAACATGGCCGTGCCGCATGACGGGTTCGGCAAGCCGCTGCTGATCGCGCGCGACAAGGACGGGCAGGCCCATATCTTCCTCAACGTCTGCCGCCATCGCGGCACGCGGCTGGTCGAGGGCTGCGCGGCGGTGAAGTCGCCCCGGCTGATCTGCCCCTATCACGCCTGGAGCTATGCGCTCGACGGCCGGCTGACCGGCATGCCGCGCCCCGAGACCTTCCCCGGGCTCGACAAGGCCGAGCATGGCCTCAAGCGCCTGCCGACGCGCGAAGCGGGCGGGCTGATCTGGTTCTCGTTCGACGAGGAGGCGGATTTCTCCGCGGCGGAGACGCTCGCGAACGACTTCGAGGCCTTCGATCTCGCCGGCCAGCACCTCTTCCGCCGCCGCACCCACGATGTGCAGGCGAACTGGAAGCTGATCATGGATGCCTTTCTGGAGTCATACCATGTCCAGCGCCTCCACGCCGGCACGATCGGCCCCTTCTTCAAGGACGGCGTCACCACCGCCGACAGCATCGGCCCGCACCAGCGCTCCGCGGTGGGCCGCGATTCGGAGCATGACGCGCTGTCGTCGAGCGATTGGGCGGTGCTGCGCGGGGCGATCACCTACACCTATCAGATGTTTCCCGGCACGGTGCTGATCGTCAGCCCCGATTACATCAACCTGATGGTGCTGATGCCGCAGGGAGTCGACCGCGTGCTGGTCGAGGATTTCATGCTGATTCCCGAGGCGCCCGCGACCGAAAAGGCGCTCGCCCATTGGGAACGGAGCTGGAAGCTGCTCGACGAGGGCGTGTTCGCCGCCGAGGATTTCCGCGCCGCCGAGCTGGGCCAGCAGGGCCTCGAATCGGGCGCGATCGAGCGGCTGACTTTGGGCACGCTCGAAGCCGGCGTGCGGCACTTCCACGATGCCGTCGAGGCCGCGCTCGCGTGATCCCCCTGCCCCTCGCCCTGCTGGCCGCTCCTGTGCAGGAAACGGGCATCATGATGTTCGTCTATCAGGGGACCTACAAGCCGCCGCGCACCCTCGCCCAGGCCGAAGACCTGCTGCTCAACCATGCGATGGCCGAGGTCAGCCCGGGCGTCTTCGCTGTCAGCGTCTTCACGACCGATGGCGGCACCACCCGCGCCGAGTTCCGCGAGCCCGCAGCATCGCCTCCCGATGCCCCCGCGCTGCTCTTCCTGAGCTTCAGCGGTGTATGCGAACCTCGCAAGGATGTTCTGAGCACCGTTCCGAACCCGAAGCACGTCGGCAACGAATGGCGGGCACGTGCCGAATGGGGCAGCTATGCCTTCACCTTCGACGACACGCCGAAACACTGCCTCGCGACCTTCCGCATGGCCGTCTATCCGGTGATCAGGCCGCTTCCCTGAACCGGCCCTAGAGGTAGCGCGCCGCCAGGATCGGCCCGGCGGGCCCGTCGCGGAGCAGCAGGACATAGCGATCAGCCCCTGCCACCCGCATCGCCGCCGTTGGAACCGCGATCTCGGCGCTCCCGCCCTTCCACTCGCCGATCCGCGTCTCGCCGACCAGCACATTGGCGTAGCGGATCTTCCGCCCGCCATTCTCGCCGCTCCCGATCCTGACGGTGACGGTCTTGCGCACCGCCGCCACCCAGAGCTGGCCCCGCCCGCTGCCCGACAGCCGCACGGCCCCGCCCGAGATCGCCAGCCCCGGCTCGGCGGCATGGCTCTGCCGCACGATCTCGCCGCGGATCTTGCCCTCGCTGCTGCCGACGAAACCGGTCCGCCCCTGTACCACCGTCTGCGGCGTATAGACCCCCGCGCCGGGGATCTTCCGCGCGGCATAAGCGTGCTGGAGCTCGGTATTGGCCGGGCGCGCGAGCGTGTCCTTCCAGCCCAGCTCGTCCCAATAGGTCACCGGCCGGGTGATCGCGACCACATCGGGCCCTGCCGCGAGCTTCTCCATCAGCGCATCGGCGGGCGGGCAGGACGAGCAACCCTGGCTGGTGAACAGCTCGACCGCCACCGGATGCGCCGGCCCCGCCGGATCGGCGGGCGCGGACGCCGGTGCGCTGCCCGAACAAGCGGCAAGGGCGAAGAGCGAAAGGATCGTAGAACGTATCATCATGCCTCCAGGCCCGGAGATACGCGCGGGAACGGCCGCCGGTTTACGCCGCCTTCTTGAACAGGCTGAAGCTGCCCGGCAAGCGCTTCGGTTTCCTGCCATCCTCCACCGCCTCGATCGCGTCGATCGCCGCGAGCAGATCGCGCTGCGGATAGGGCTTCGACAAACACCCCGCCGCCAGCGCCCGCGCCTCGCCCGGGCAGTTGCCGGTGACGAACAGGATCGGGAAGCCCCTGGCATGCGCAGCCTTGGCCACGTCGATCCCGCTGCCGTCGGACAGGCTGACATCGGCCAGCACCAGGTCGATCTCCTGATCCTCCGCGTCGATCACGCGCAGCGCCGCCGCCACGCTATCCACCGTCGCCACGATCTCGAACCCCGCATCGCGCAGGAAATGTTCGGTATCGAAGGCGACGAGCGGCTCGTCCTCCACGATCAGCAACCGCTCGATCCGCCGCTTCCTTTTCCCTCCGAACAACATCGAACCGACTTCCAATCAACCTCACGCACGGGCCCCGCACCCGCCTGGCGATCCTAAACGGCGCACGGCCCTTCCGGTGCCGCAATAAACTTGGGAACCGGATAGTTTTTGGCGCCTGTGACATTATCGCTATAGCGCGCGGATGAGTTCCAGTGATCCAGATCAGCAGCGCATCGCCAAGCTGCTCGCCCGTGCCGGAATCGCGTCGCGGCGAGAGATTGAGCGGATGATCGCCGAGGGGCGCGTGGCGCTCAACGGCGTGGTGCTCGATACGCCGGCGACGATCCTCAAATCGCTCGACGGCGTGACGGTCGACGGCAATCCCGTCCAGGCCGCCGAGCCCGCGCGCCTGTTCCGCTATCACAAACCCCCCGGCCTGCTGACGGCGGAGCGCGACCCCAAGGGGCGGCTCACCATCTATGACCGACTCCCCAAGGGCCTGCCCCGGGTGATGCCGGTGGGGCGGCTCGACCTCAGCACCGAGGGGCTGCTGCTCCTCACCACCGATGGCGAGCTCAAGCGCCAGCTCGAACTCCCCGCCACCGGCGTCGAGCGCAGCTATCGCGCGCGCGCCTATGGCCAGGTCAGCCAGGCGCAGCTCGAGGACCTGATGCTCGGCGTCGAGATCGAGGGCGTGCGCTACGGATCGATCAACGCCAATCTGGAGCGGCGCACCGGCGCGAATCTGTGGATCGAGCTGACGCTGACCGAAGGCAAGAACCGCGAGGTCCGCCGCGTGCTCGAGCATCTGGGGCTCAAGGTCAGCCGGCTGATCCGTACCCGCTACGGCCCGTTCCGGCTCGGGGACCTGCCGGTGGGCGATGTCGACGAGGTCCGGCCGAACGATCTCGAAACCTTCCGCTCCGTGCTCGCCCGCCCCGGCGGCGGCAAGGCCGCATCGAACCTCCAGTTCGCGGTGCGCCAGCGCGTGCAGGCACCGCCGCGCGCGACCCCCGTCGCGGTGCCGGGAGCCCCCCGTCCCGACAATCGCCCCGGCCGCCGCGAACCCGAGCGCCGCGCCTTCGCCAAGCCCGCCGCCCCGCGCCCCGAGCGCGCCCCTCGCGAATCCCAATTCACCCCGCGCGGCACCCCTGCCCGGCGCGACGAGGCCCCGCGCGACGTCGCCAATCCCGCGCGCGCCGCCCGCGCGCGCTCGCACCGCGAGGCACAGGCCCCGCGCGAAGGCGATCTGGTCGACCGCCCCCGCCGCCCCGCCGGGCCCTCCCGCGGCCCCGCGGGCGGCCGCGGCAAGCCGAACAAGCCGGGGCGACCCCCGAGGACGCGGAAGTGAGGGCCTTCTCAATTCCTCCCCGGAACGGGGAGGGGGACCAGCGAAACTGGTGGAGGGGCCGCCGCGAAGACGGCGGTTCCGCGTGCGGCAAGCGACTCCCGCGCCTGCGGCGCGGCCCCTCCACCACCGCTTCGCGGCGGTCCCCCTCCCCGTTCCGGGGAGGAATTGGCGCATGAGAATCATCGCCGGCCAATGGCGCGGCCGCCCGCTGCTCGCCCCCAAGGGCGACGCCACCCGCCCCACCGCCGACCGCACCCGCGAGGCGCTCTTCTCGATGCTCGTCAGCCGGATCGGCAGCTTCGAGGGGCTGGCGGTGGCGGATCTGTTCGCGGGCAGCGGCGCGCTCGGCCTCGAGGCCCTGTCGCGCGGCGCCGCCTCGTGCCTGTTCGTCGAGCAGGACAAGGCCGCGCTCGACGCGCTCCGCGCCAACCTCACCCAGCTGAACACCCGCGCCGATGTCCGCGCCACCTCGGTCCTGGCGCTCGGCCCTGCGCCGAAACCGCTCGACCTGATCCTGATGGACCCGCCCTATGGCACCGGCGCCGGCGAGGTGGCGCTCGACAAGCTGGCGCGGCTCGGCTGGACCAATGCCGCGACCTGGATCAGCATCGAGACCGGAAAGGCCGAGGAAATCGCCGTCGCCGGCTTCGAGATCGAGGCCAGCCGCGTCCACGGCAAGGCGCGGATCACCCTTCTGCGGGCTTCACCTTCGGGATGATCGCGAGGCCGAGCATGCTCACCACGCCTGCGCCCGCCAGATAATAGCCGACCAGCGACAGCCCGCCCTGCTCGACCAGCTTCTGCGCGATGAAGGGCGTCAGCCCGCCGCCGATGATCCCGCCCAGATTGAAGGTCACCGACACGCCGGTATAGCGCACCCGCGCCGGAAACAGGCTCGGCAGCCACCCACCGAGCGGCCCATAGCAGAAGCCCATGGTGAACAGCCCGAAGGCGAGCCACACGAACACCGTGACGGGCGAGAATTTCACCAGCAGCAGCGGCAGCAGCAGTCCGACCGCGACGGTGACGAGGAAGCCGCGGAACAGCGTCCGCTGCGCATTGCCGAGATCGGCATGCACCCCCGCCAGGATGATCCCCCCGGCGAGAAACAGGATCGCGACCAGCTGGATCAGCAGGAACAGCTCGCGGCTGTAACCCAGCGTCTTGGTGCCGTATCCGATCGCGAACACCGTCGAGAGATAGAAGAGCGCGAAGCAGGCGATCACCCCTACCGTCCCGGCAAGCGTCGGCCGCCAATGATCGCGCAGCAGCTCGGCGACGGGCACCTTGGCGACCGGCCGGTGCCCCGCCGCGCTCTCGAACGCGGGCGTCTCGCCGATCTTGAGCCGCACCCACAGCCCCAGCGCGACCAGCACCGCGCTCAGCAGGAAAGGCACGCGCCAGCCCCATTCGAGGAAATCCTTGTCGCTCAGCCAGAGCCCCAGCAGCAGGAACAGTCCGTTCGAGGCGATGAACCCCACCGGCGCGCCCATCGGCGGGAAGCTGCCATAGCGATTCTCCCAGCCGCGCGGCGCATTCTCGACCGCGAGCAGCGAGGCCCCGCCCCACTCGCCGCCCAGCCCGAGCCCTTGCCCGAAGCGGAGCAGGCAAAGCAAAGCGGGCGCGACGATCCCGACCTGGCCATAGGTGGGCAGGAACGCGATCAGCACGGTCGAAAGCCCCATCAGCATCAGCGAGGCGACGAGGGTCGATTTGCGCCCCAGCCGGTCGCCGAAATGCCCAAACACCAACCCGCCCAGCGGCCGCGCGAAAAAGGCGACGCTGAAGGTGGCATAGGAGGAAAGCTGCTGCGCTGCCGGATCCACGCCGGGGAAGAAGAGCGGCCCGAAGACGAGCGCCGCCGCGGTCGCGAAGATGTAGAAATCGTAGAATTCGACCGCGGTGCCCACCAGGCTCGCGAACAGGATGCGGCGATGCGATGCTTCGGCGGCCCTGTCAGTCATTGGCTTCGGTCATCGGCTGTCCCCCAACCTTCTCGCTTCTCCCATCAAGGGAGACGGGTCGAAGTGCAAGCCTTGTTCATCTGCGCGACAGCAAAGCCTGCCTAGTCGTTCCGCCAGCGACCTCCGCGCCGACGCGAAAGGTTTCATCCTCAGCCTCGAATATTCGGCGCATCTGCTGAAGGTGTGAGAGGGCCCACACCCTCTGCCCGTTCGTGCCGAGTAGAGACTGAGTAGCCGCGCGAGCGGCGTATCGAAGGCTCGTATCGAAGCACCGCCGGACCCGCTAAACCTGTCCTTCGATACGCCATTTCGATACGCGGCTTCGCCGCTACTCAATGGCTACCCGGGACGAACGGGTCCGGGGTCTCACCCCAGCCCCGCCGCCCTCACCCCGGTCAGCAGCACCCAATAGAGCCCGCCGGCCAGCGCCATCGCCACCGGCAGCGTCAGCAGCCAGGCTGCCGCGAGCTGGATCAGCGTGCGCGCCTGCAGCCCCGCCCCGCTCGCCACCGATGCGCCCGCGACGCCCGAGGAGAGGATGTGCGTCGTCGAGACCGGCAGCCCGAACGTGTCCGCCGCGAAGATCGTCCCCGCCGCGACCATCTCGGCCGATGCGCCCATGCCATAGGTCATGTGCTGCTTGCCGATCCGCTCGCCCACCGTGATCACGATCCGCCGCCAGCCGATCATCGTCCCCAGCCCCAGCGCGATCGCGACGACGATCTTCACCCAGAGCGGGATGAAGCGCGTCCCCGCCTCGAGCTGCTTCTGATAGTCGGTCACCGCCTTGGCCTCGGGCTCGGCGAAGGCGCCGGGCTTCTTGGTCGCGATCTTGATGCTGTCGAGCACCAGATACATGTCGTTGCGGACATTCTGGGTCGCCGCCGCAGGCACCGCGCTCAGCGAGCCATAGCCCTCGACCCGCGCGGTCAGGTCGCGCGACAGGCTTTCCAGCGCCGGATAGATTTCGGGGCTCGCCGACTTCTTCTGCAGCGCCTGGGTCAGCACGCTGCGCGCCTGTTCCGGGGTCACGTCCGCTCCGCCCTTGGCGTCGAACGCGGCGGTCGCGGCGCTGGCGGTGGCGACATAGGCCGGGGTCGCGCTCGCGGGCAGGGTGCGGTTGAGCGCGTAGGCGGTCGGAGCGCAGCCGATCAGGATCAGCATGATCAGCCCCATCCCCTTCTGCCCGTCATTCGACCCATGGAAATAGGAGACGCCCGTGCAGGTCGCGATCAGCATCGCGCGGATGCCCAAAGGCGGCGGCGTATTGGGCATCGGCGACTGGTAGAGCCTGGGATTGCGGATCAGCAGCCGCATCACGAGCAGCAGCGCCATCGCCGCGAAGAAACCGATCAGCGGCGCCATCCACAGCCCGGTGAGGATCTTGGTCGCCTGCGCCCAGTCGACGCCCGAGGTGCCGCCCTTCGATCCCGCCGAGAAGAGCTGGTTCGCAAAGCCGACGCCCAGCACCGATCCGATCAGCGTGTGCGAGGAGCTGTTCGGCAGCCCGACATACCAGGTGGCGAGGTTCCACAAGACCGCCGCGAGCAGCAGCGCGAAGATCATCGCGAACCCCGCGCCCGATCCCACATTGAGGATCAGCTCGACCGGCAGCATGGTGATGATCGCATAGGCGACCGCCCCGCTGGAGAACATCACGCCGAGGAAGTTGAAGAAGCCCGACCAGACCACCGCGAGGTGCGCGGGCATCGAATTGGTGTAGATCACCGTCGCCACCGCATTGGCGGTATCGTGGAACCCGTTCACGAACTCGAAGCCGAGCGCGATCAGCAGCGCGACGCCCAGGAAGACGAACACCCCCATGGCGAGCTGCTCCCCCGCGACCTGGGTGTCGGTGAAGACGCTCCAGCCCGCAAAGCCCAGCGCACCGATCAGAATCAGCGCGAACAACAGCTTGGCGAGGGGGTGGGTCTGATAGTCGAATCGGGGGCCCGCCGGCGTTTCAGCTGACGGTGCCTGGTCCAGTGCGAGTGTGGCCATGGCCGCGCTCTGGCGCTGCGGTGTGACAGGCTGATGACGTATCCATGACAGTCCTGTGGATCGTTTCGAAAGCGTGCCCGGGCGTCCGCAACGCCATGCTTGCCCCCTCGGCCCGCGTTCCCTAACTGTTCGCCCATGTCGCTCCCCGCCGATTCCCAGGACCCGCCCTATCTCAAGGGCCTGAACGCTCCCCAGCGCGAGGCGGTGCTCACCACCGAAGGGCCCGTGCTCGTCCTCGCGGGCGCGGGCACCGGCAAGACCGCTGCGCTCACCGCGCGCCTCGCCCATCTGCTGTGGACGCGGAAGGCCTATCCGTCCGAAATCCTCAGCGTCACCTTCACCAACCGCGCCGCGCGCGAGATGCGCGAGCGGGTCCACCGCCTTGTCGGCGACGCGGTCGAGGGGATGCCCTGGCTCGGCACCTTCCACGCGATCGGCGCCAAGATGCTCCGCCGCCATGCCGAACTCGCGGGACTCCAGTCCAACTTCACCATCCTCGACACCGACGATCAGCTCCGCCTGCTCAAGCAGCTCATCCAGGCCGCCGATCTCGACGAGAAACGCTGGCCCGCGCGCCAGCTCGCCGGGCTGATCGATAGCTGGAAGAATCGCGGCCTCACCCCCGAGATGATCGACGCCGGCGACTCCGAGCAGTACGCGAACGGCAAGGGCCGCGGCCTCTACGCGGCCTATCAGGAGCGGCTACGCACCCTCAACGCCTGCGATTTCGGCGACCTGCTGCTCCACATGCTGACGATCCTGCGCGGCCATCGCGACGTGCTCGAACTCTACCAGCAGCGCTTCCGCTACATCATGGTCGACGAGTATCAGGACACCAACAGCGTCCAGTATCTCTGGCTCCGCCTGCTCGCGCAGGAGCGCAAGAATCTGTGCTGCGTGGGCGACGACGACCAGTCGATCTATTCCTGGCGCGGCGCGCAGGTGGAGAATATCCTCAAGTTCGAAAAGGATTTCCCCGGCGCCAAGGTCATCCGCCTCGAACAGAATTACCGCTCGACGCCGCACATCCTCGCCGCCGCATCGGGTGTGATCGCCAACAATGCCGGCCGCCTCGGCAAGACCTTGTGGACCGAGCATGCGGACGGCGAAAAGGTGAAGGTCCTCGGCATCTGGGACGGCCCCGAGGAAGCGCGCCGCGTCGGCGAGGAGATCGAGGGGCAGCAGCGCGGCGGCAAGAGCCTCGACGACATGGCGATCCTCGTCCGCGCCCAGCACCAGACCCGCGAATTCGAAGACCGCTTCATCGCGATCGGCATGCCCTATCGCATCGTCGGCGGCTTCCGCTTCTACGAACGCGCCGAGATCCGCGACGCGCTCGCCTATCTGCGCGTCGTCGCCCAGCCCGCCGACGACCTCGCCTTCGAACGCATCGTCAACACCCCCAAGCGCGGCCTGGGCGACAAGGCCCTAGCAAAAGTCCACCAACTCGCCCGCGCCCAGGGCCTGCCCCTGACCGTCGCCGCCGCGCGCATCCTCGATACCGACGAACTCACCCCCCAGGCGCGCCGCAGCCTCGGCAATTTGATCGGCGACATCGCGCGGTGGCGCGCGCAGGGTGACACCCTCCCCCACCCCGAGCTCGCCCGCATCATCCTCGACGAAAGCGGCTACACCGCGCTGTGGCAGGCCGACCGCACCGCCGAAGCCGCGGGCCGCCTCGAGAATCTCAGCGAACTCGTGAGGGCGATGGAGGAATATGAGTCCCTCACCGCCTTCCTCGAACATGTCAGCCTCGTGATGGACAATGAGGCCCAGGCCGACGAGCCCAAGGTGACGATCATGACGATCCACGCCGCCAAGGGCCTCGAATTCGACACGGTGTTCCTCGCCGGCTGGGAAGAAGGCCTGTTCCCCTCGCAACGCGCGCTCGACGAAGGCGGCCTCGCGTCATTGGAGGAGGAACGCCGCCTCGCCTATGTCGCGATCACCCGCGCGCGGCGCCAGGCCACCATCCTCCACGCCGCCAACCGCCGCATCTACGGGCAATGGACGAGCAGCATCCCGAGCCGCTTCATCGCCGAGCTGCCCGAGGCGCATATCGCGTCGGAATCGACCATGACCGGCGGCGCGAGCCTATGGCAAGCCAACTGGTCCGAACGCTCGGACCCCTTCGCGGACGTGGGCCGCGGCACGGGGCGCGGGCCGGGCTGGCAGCGAGCGGCGGGCGTGGATGCGAAGAACCCGGGCGGGGCCTTCACGCCCCGGACGTTTTCGAGGGAACCGGCTCGCGTCGTGGAAAGCGGAGCCCTAGCGGTAAGCTTCGGCGCCAAGCCGCGGGGGGATTTGGCGCTCGGCATGCGCGTGTTCCACCAGAAGTTCGGCTATGGCGCGATCGTGGAGATCGAGGGGAACAAGCTCGAGATCGACTTCGAGACTGCTGGCAGGAAGCGGGTTATGGATAGTTTTGTGACGGTGGGGTGAGGCTCATTGCAACGCGACGCTTCGGCTTCACCTTCTAACCTATTGACACCTGCCCATTGACGACCCGAGACTCCCGCGATGCCCCGGCCAAGGATCTTCATCGGATCATCAAACGAGCGCCGTGATGTCGCCCGCGCGGTTGAGGCTAATTTGCAGGAGGTCGCCGACACTTGCTTTTGGCCGCATATCTTTCGGCCAGGACACACGACCTATCAAAACCTCATCGACACATCTAATGCCGTTGATTTCGCGGTAATCATATTGGGTCCCGACGACGAAACAACTAGTAGGGGTACAACTCAACCATCCCCGAGAGACAACTTAGTCTTGGAACTCGGATTATTCGTAGGAGCTTTAGGACCGGACCGCGTTTTTGCCATCGTTGAACGCGGAACCTCCTTTAAGGTCATGTCTGACTATCATGGAGTTAATTGGTTAGATTTTGATCCAGCGCGCAATCATGAACTAAAGATGGCAGTTAGCTCTGCATCAACTGATATCATTCATGAGATATCTCGCCTGGGGCCCGTTGGTCGATCTAGCCCCAAAGACCTGTTAGTCTCCGCCGCAGATTTGGACGGCTTGGAGCGCACTTACACAAGTTTTGAAGACGCGGAGGGCGACCTTTATAACGACCTAGCGAACACAATAGGACCGCTCCAGATATTCTGTTACATTGGATCGAAAGATCTCGGTATTCGTGGTGCCTTGTTTGAGCTTATGAAAAGCTTGGTTGAAGCTGGAGGAGTTGATATTCGTGTGCTCCACGCTTCTGCGCGGTCACCCGTGTTCGACAGCCAACGCCTTCTCGCCCTTGGCAAGGACCCTGAACGCGTTCGAGAACTCCTCGATCATACGCGTGAATCGCTTCACCGTCTTGAGCAGCGAACCAACTCGACTTTACGTCGTCGATCCCACGATTTACCGTACATCTGGCGCTTATATTGCCTCCCCGATCGACTCTATTTTATGCCTTATACCGTTCGGAAAGATGCAACTAAACACTCTCCTGTTCTGGTATTTAGCAGGACCAGCGGATCCATGTATTACTCTTTTCGAGATTGGTTTGATCATGTATGGAGTTCTTCGTCACCGGTTCGTGTTACACTATCGGATTTAATCTCACCCGCCACACCAGCGGGCGCCGCTTTGTTCTTAAAATGGGATGGAATGCATGTTTTCGGCGTTCCGCGCCGGGATATCTCTGCCAGCCATAATCGGCTCCGATTCTTCGGAATTGGTGGCAAACGCGAGCATGAGGATGAAACACTTGAGGCCTGTGCGCTGCGTGAGGCGAGAGAAGAGTTGGCCGGCGCCATTGATGTTCTTAAGGATGCAGATACGACGACTTACGTACGACGTGACGGTACAACGCGAGAGATTTACATTGCTGAGCAAGGTGTAATACCACGTCTAGTACTTGAGCGGGCGAACTACGCGGGTGCCGAGTTACGATCATCTACCAGTGAGGACTACGTGCTCGTAGGGTTCGATGCCGAGTTAAACGCCGAACCCCGCCCGCATCGCGAACTGGCGGCTATTCTTCTGATGAACGACGCATGCCTCAATCACTTTTTGCACGAACCGACCCTTGAGCTTTCTAGGCTGGAGGCATTGGGAGGAAAGGCCATCTTCCAGAACGACATCTCGATTCCGGGCACTGCCAAGCTGGTACCGCACGGGACCGCTGCCTTCCTCATAAGAAGCCTGCCGAATCAAGCATCTTGACGATAGGGGTTCGCTCAACTGAGACTACGGTGACAGGTACAATACCTCCCAACCTCGGGTTACGGTGCGGGTTACGGGTTACGGTCGGGTTACGGGGTTACGGTGGGGGTTACGGTGACAGGGTTACGGTGACACGTGGGTTACGGTGCGTGGGTTACGGTGACAGGGTTACGGTGACACGTGCAATAACCCCGAAATAACCCCACGCTCATAAACCCCTTTAAATGTAGGATTTCATCTGCTCCACACTAGCAGATGACCCACCCCGTCACCCCACCGCGCACCCCAAAACCCCGCCCCCGCCGCCTCAAGGCCGCAGGCGTCGCCTTCATCCCCGTGCCCTCCACCCGCAAGCGCCACGACGGCTGGACTCCCCAACGCCAGAAAACCTTCCTCGCCGCCCTCTATGCCTGCGGCAGCGTCGCCACCGCCGCGAAGGCCGTCGGCATGAGCCCCCGCACCGCCTACCGCCTCCGCACCCGCCCCGGCGCGGAGAGTTTCGCCGCCGCGTGGGACAAGCTGCTCCGCGAAGCCCGCGCCCGGGCGTTCGACATGGTGGTGGAGGCCGCGCTCACCGACAGTTTCGTCCCGCGCACCTATCGCGGCCTGTTCACCGGCGCCGTCACCGCGAATAACCGCCACATGCTCCTCGCCGCGCTCCGCGCCGGCGGCCGCCGTCCCGGCGCCCCCGCTTCCCAACAGGATGCGCTTTTCCCCTCGGGCAAAGGTCACCAATGAATGCGATGTGCGGGACCTTATCGGCCCGCCCTCACCGCCCCAGCCGGAACAGCCGCCCGCCATCGCCGCTATCGTCCTCGATCAGCCAGATCGCCCCGTCGGGCGCCTCGGCCACGTCGCGGATGCGCGTGCCCATCGGCCATTCGTCCCCCTTGGCCGCGCCCCCGCCCGAGATCGTCATCCGCGCCACGCCCCGCCCGGAGAGCAGCCCCATGAACCCCGATCCGCGCCATTCACGGAACATCCGGCCCGAATAGAGGATGAACCCCGCCGGCGAGATGGACGGGTTCCAGAACAGCACCGGCGGCTGGAAGCCGTCGCCGGGCTTGTGGTCGGGGATGATGGTCCCGTCATAATTGTCGCCGTTGGAGACCTTGGGCCAGCCATAATCCTTGCCGCGCACGATCAGGTTGAGCTCGTCGCCGCCCCTGGGGCCCATCTCATGCTCCCACAGCCGCCCGTCGGCGGCGATGGCGAGTCCCAGCGGGTTGCGGTGCCCGGTCGAGTAGGTGCCGGCGCGGACCCGGGCGAGCGGAAGCAGGCCCCCGGCGCCCGGCGCGGGCAGATCGATCCGGACGATGCTGCCGTAGGCGACGATCGGGCGGTGATAGCCCTTGGGCCGCTGGCCCCGCGGCACGGGCGGCGCGCCCCAGCGCTGGCGCGCGCCCGAGATATAGGCGGTGCGCTGGTCCGCCGAGACCGCGATCGCCCCGCCGAGCGATCCGTCCATCCGGCCGGCCTTGCCGCGCCACAGGATCTGGACCTTGCCCAGCCGGTTCCCCGAGAGCACCGCCCGCGCCAGCGCCAGGCATCCGCCCGCCGATTGCGGCTCGGAATAGGCGATGTAGATCGTCTGGTCCGCGGCGATCCACAGGTCGCGCATCATCTCCGCCGCGGGCACGCCCGCGACCGGGGTGATCGCCCCATTGGCGGCGCGCAGCTTGAGGCTCCCGTCCTTGAGCCCGACCAGAATCCGCCCGTCGGCCAGGAACGCCATCGCCATCGGCCCCTCGAACTTGCCCGGCTGGACGGCGAAGACCGGCGCTGCCGCGGGGCTGGCATTTGCGGCGCTGGAGGTGGCCGCTTCGAGCGCCTTGAGCGGCTCCTGCGCCGCCTGCGGCGCTCCCGAGCAGGCGGCCGTGAGCGCACAGAGGATCAACCCGAACCGACGCACCGCACCCTCCCCGAACCGAGCGCCGATCATGCCTGGAAATTCGCCCGCCGCCAGTGTTTTCGCTTGGCGTCAGGTCACCACAGATTCTTGCCGTCGATCACCGTTACGGGCCAGTCCGCCGCCTCGAAATCGTCGAGCAGCCGCGCGTTGACGCAGATCCGCCGCGTCTTCCCGTCCCAGCTCCCGTCCTGCTGGAAATCGGGGCTGTCGGCATAGAGGTCGCACCCGCACGCCGAGCAGAAATGATTGGCGACCGTCTTCGAGTTCCAGCGATAGACCGCGTCGCTGTCCGCCTGCGTCACCTTGAACTGCCCGGGCGGGTAATAGGCATAGAGATGCCCGCGTTTCGAGCAGAAGGAGCAGGTGCAGCGCGTCAGCTTCTCGGGGAGGTCCCCGTCGATCTCGAACGCTGTGCGCCCGCAATGGCAATGTCCGGTGAGCGGCATGGCGGTCTCCTTGGGTTGACCGCCTGGACTACGCCCTGCCTCCGCTTTGGTTGCCGCTGGGGTTCAGGCCGCCGCCTTCGCGCCCTCGATCGCCGCCTTCCACTCGGTGATGGTGTGGAACGCCGGCAGCGTCAGCCCGCCCTCCTCGGTCTTGGCGACCAGCGTGGAATTGGGGTTGCTCGGATCGCTGGTCAGCCCGGCCGCGGCGAGGATCGCGGGGGAGACGCGGTGGCGCGTGCACAGCCCGCCATCGCCGTCATCGACCAGATGCTGTTCGAACTCGACGCCCTGCTGGCTGTTCAGCGCGCGGCGGACGGTGGCGACCACGAGCTGGCCGTCGCCCAGATCGACCACGAACTGGGTGCCCTGGGGCACGTCGACCAGCCCGTCGATCAGCGCGCCCGATGCCGAGAAATTGCGCAGCACCGCGGAATAATAATGATTGTCGTGGATCACTCCCACCCTGCGGAAGGTCGCGTGGCGGCTGTGGCGCTGCTTGGCGGGGCCGTTCGGCTTGATCACCCAGCGCCCGTCCTCGACATAGCCGGCCAAGTCCTCGTTCGAGACCGCGCGGCTGTAGAGGAAGCCCTGGATGTGGCTGACCTTGAGCGCCTTCATCGTCTCGAGCTGGTCGAAGCTCTCGATGCCCTCGGCGGTGGTCTCCATCCCCATCGCACCCGCGAGCGCGACGATCGCCGCGATGATCGCCTGGTTGCGCGCGCCCTCCTCGGTGGTGCCGCGGACGAAGCTCTGGTCGATCTTGATCTTGTCGAACGGCGCGGTCTTCAGATAGCCGAGCGACGAATAGCCGGTGCCGAAATCGTCGAGCGCCAGCCGGACACCGAGCCGCTTGAGCGCGGCGAAGCGGGCGTCGGTCTCGCTGGTATCGCCCAGGAAGACGCTCTCGGTGATCTCGAGCTCGAGCCGCTCGGCGGGCAGCCCCGAATTGGCGAGCGCGCTCATCACGGTCTTGGGCAGTTTCTCGCTGGCGAACTGGATCGGCGAGACGTTGACCGCGACGCGCAGCTCGCCGGGCCATTGGGCGGCGTCCATGCAGGCCTGGCGCAGCGTCCATTCGCCCAGCGCCGGGATCAGGTTGGCGTCCTCGGCGATCGGGATGAAGATGGCGGGGCTGATGCGGCCGCGTTTGGGATGGTTCCAGCGCAGCAGCGCCTCGAATCCGCTGACCTCGTTGGTCGCGGCGTTGACGACCGGCTGGTAATGCACCGCCATCTCGCCCTTGGTGAGCGCGTCGCGCAGGTCGTGCTCGAGCACGCGGCGGTCCTCGGCGGCCTTGAGCAATTCGGTCGCGAAGAAGCGGAAGCGCCCGCGGCCGCTGCCCTTGGCGGCATGGAGCGCGAGGTCGGCGTTGCGGAGCAGCTCCTCGCTGGTGATGCCGTCATAGGGATTGACCGCGATGCCGATCGAAGCGCCGATGATGCAGCGGGTGCCGTTGATCGAATAGGGGTGCGAGAGCGATTCGATGATCTGCGTCGCAAGGTCGCCCAGCGCGCCGCGATCGTGCGAATCCTGGAGGACGACCTGAAACTCGTCGCCGCCCAGCCGGCCGACCTTCTCGGCATCGCCGATGATCTTCGCTAGCCGCTCCGCGACCTGCTTGAGCAGCGCGTCGCCCACCGGATGGCCCATCGTGTCGTTGATCTGCTTGAAACGATCGAGGTTGATCAGCAGCACCGCGCACGGCCGCTTCTTGCCGCGGAACGCCTTGATCGTGTCGTCGAGCAGGTCGGTCACCTTGCGCCGGTTGGGCAGCCCGGTGAGCGTGTCATAGGCGGCGGCACGGCTATTCTGTGCAGCCGACAGCCGCTCTTCGGTCACATCGATGCCGTGGCCCAGATAGCCCGCAAAGCCGCCCTTGGCGTCGGTCTGGGGCTGTCCGGAGAGCGCGAAGCAACGCTCCTCGCCATCGACTTCGGCATGGGCCTGGGCATTTTCGAAGCGGGCGTGGCGGATCAGATGGAATGGCAGGGTCCGCCGCTTCTCGACCTCGGAATTGACCGACTGGAAGAGCGAGAGCAGGTCGCGGCCGATCAGCGCATCGGGCGCGCCGCCCAGCATCGTGCTGATCTGTTCGCTGATATAGGTGATCCGGCCCTCGGCATCGGTCGCCCAGAACCAGCCCAGCCCCATCTCCTCGTAATTGCGCAGCAGCCGCGAATGCTCGTCCTGCTCGGCGGTGTCGCGCTTGCCGCCCCCCCAGCGGGCAAACGGAGACGCTCTGCGGGCAGAGGTTGCCGCAGTCGCATTCGCGCCGGAAGTGGAGTCTTGACCCATGACTCTCGTTTGCCTGCCCGCCCCCGGATGGGGAACCGGACAGGGTTACGGCCGGGGCTGTTTAGGATTGGTGAAGACGCGGCGCTCCGGATCGATCAGCCACAATTTTCCCGCGCCCAGATCGAGCACGATGACGAACCGGCCGAGCACCTCCATGCCGAGGATGCCGTCGCCCGATCCGGGCCGTGCGGCATCGAGCACGGTGCTCACATCGGCCACGCTGTGCGAACCGATTCCCATCTCGGCGATCTCGACCATCTCGACGTCGTAGCTTTGGCCGGTGGCGCCGGTCGCCCGGCCGGTGCCCATGCGGCGCCCGATTGCCCCCAGCCGCGCCCAGGCGGCAGGCGTGAGCGTGAGCCCGCCATTCGATCCGAGATCGAGCCCGACCGTCGCGGGCTTGCCGCCGATCTGGATCTCGACCAGCGCACGCTTGCCGCGCAGCGCGATCGCCTGATCGGGTGCGACGCCGTCCATCCGGCCGGTAGGGGTAAGATGGAAGGTGCGCGCGAAGGGATCGATCCTGAGTGCCATGTGGAGCAGCGTGTCGCCGCCGACCACCAGTTCGATCTTGTAGCCGAGGATCTTCTGCGCGGCGGTCATGTCGAGCGCGAGCATCGGCATTTTCGCCTCGAACTGGCCCGCGATCGAGACCGGCACCTCGGCAACCCATTGCGAAACCAGCGATCCGCCGCCCGCGCCGAAAACCAGGCCCTTGGCGGTGTCGATCCTGTACCCTGCCGATTGCGCCGCGTTCAGATCGATCAGCGTGCGGTCCGCGCCGTTGTCGAGCAGCGCCCAGACCTCGCGCCCGCCGATCTTCGCGCGAAAAACGACACGGCCCTTGACCGTCTGGTAGGGCACCGGGGCGCGATCGGCATCGGGGAAGAAGCTGAAGCCGCTCGCGGTAAGGACGGGGCTGGGGCGGCGCTGCGCGGTCGCGGGCAGCGGCGCGGCCAGCAGGCCGATCAGGGCTATCAGGAGCCAACGCATCGTCCCACCCCTCGTGCACGGAAAGTGCGGATCAGGCTATCGCGCCTTCGCACGCGCAGCAAGCGCGTCCCGAACGGCCGAATTGAAATCGACTTTCATGGCAACATGTTACGACCGCAGACCTGGCCGGACGATTTCGTCCACGGAACGATCCCGTCCGCCATTCGCTTTGTGTCCACGCCTCGCACCGGGGCAAAAGGAACTTCCATGAAAACGACCCTCACCCTCGCGGCGCTTGCCGCGAGCTGCCTCGCCATTGCCGCTCCGGCGCTGGCGCAGCGCGGCCAGACCGATAGCCGCTATTCGCAGAGTTCGGCTGAGGACGCCCGCTTCGCCGCCGCGCAGCAGCGCTTCGGAAACGAATATGTCCTGTTCCAGGCCGCGACCGACCGCTACCGCGCCTCGCGCGCCCAGACGCGCGACATGCGCGATTTCCGCAACAATCCGCGCGACAATTATGACGACGATCGCGACGAGGGCAATTATGAGCCGTCGGGCTATTATCGCGACGGGCCGCGCTATCAGGAGCGGATGATGGGCCCCGATGAGCGCGTCTATCGCGGTCGCGACGGCCGTTATTATTGCAAGCGCAGCGACGGCACCACCGGCCTGATCGTCGGCGCGATCGCTGGCGCGACGCTGGGTAACCTCGTCGACGGAGGCCATTCGCGCAGCGCCGGAACGCTGATCGGCGCATTGGCGGGCGCGGTTGTCGGAAACCAGATCGATCGGAACAGCCAGCTTCGCTGCCGCTGATCCTGTCGCGGTTTGGGGCGCGGTCTCGAGAGGCTGCGCCCCCGACTGCTTCACGCGGAAGCGTGATCGCGGCCTATCCGAAGCCTTGGGAAATGGCCTCAGGCGGCCTCGGCTGCCGCTTGGGGCTCGACCACCAGGATCGTCTCGCCGATATATTTCTCGGCCTCGGGCTCGAACAGCTCGGCATTGATCTCGAACTCGCGCTCGAGCACCCGCAGCTCGCTCAGGCCATCGAGCTTGAAGGTGGCAAGCTTGATCTCGCGCGGGATCATATTCTCCCGGCTGACCGTGACCGCATCGACGTGCAGCCCGCCATGGCGCGTGTAAAGGATGTGCGGAGCAAGGACCATGCGGCTGCGGTTATAGGTCGCCGATATGCAGCGGCGGCAGATGATCGCCTCGAACAGCATCATCGTCGGGGTGGGCGCGTCGGCCTGCTCGCGGTCCTGATCGGTGGTCAGCTTCATCCCCCCGTTATAGGGATTTTGTTGCGCTGCAGCAAGAACCCTCGAACGCGGAAATGTCTCGCCCGGGGATGTCTGGTCCCCGGGCGCGAACTCAGTGCCACAAGATCAGCAACAGGATGATGATCGGGATCGGAATCCCCAGCAGCCAAAGCAAAATGCCCTTGCCCATACGCCATGCTCCATCATGTTGATTTTGTTGGCGTTAGAACCCGCAGGAGCTCCCGCGGGTTCCCAGGAGCATCAAATCAGAACACCGCCTTGGCGGTCGGCTCGCCCATCATCCGCTGGCGGACCAGCGGGATCGGCGGGCCGCCGAACGACAGGAACTGGTCGTGGAAATCCTTCCACGCCGCGCGGCCGCCATGCTTGGCGGTCCAGTCGTCGCGCAGGCGCCGGATCATCAGCTTGCCCAGCGTGTAGTTGAGATAGGCCGGGTCATAGGTGCCGCGCGCCGCCTGCTGCCGGGCATTGCCCGAGTCCTGATAGCATTGCTCGCGGAACATGGTTTCGGACTGCTCCTGCGTCATCTTCCCCGTGTGCAGCCCGATCGCCGAAAGGAAGCGGCAGTTGCGCAGCAGCGCGTTGGAGAGCTGGCCGATATGCGTGGCGCTGTCGCCCGCATGGAGGCCGGCCTCCCACATCATCTCCTCGCTATAATGCGCCCAGCCCTCGGCGAACGCATAGCCGACGAAGAGCTGCCCGAACTTGTACTTCGACCGGTTCGAATGGAGGAACTGGAGGAAGTGGCCCGGCATCACCTCGTGCACCGTGGTGAACAGCAGGTCGTCCTCGCCGGGGATATAGGCGGCCTGCTCCTGCGGGCTCCAGGACGGATCGGGCGGCGAGATATAGTAGATCGACGCGACCCCGGTCTCGAGTGGCCCCGCCGGATCGATATAGGCCGAGTTCTGCCGGTTGTAGGGCGGGCTCTCGCGCACCAGCGCCTGTTCGGTGCCGGGGATCGTCACGATGTTATTCTTGACGATGAAGTCGCGGAGTTCCGGGATCTGATCGGTCGCGGCCTTGACCGGGCCGCCCTTGGGCTTTTCCGAATTCATCTTGGCCATGCAATCGACCACGGTCGCGCCGGGCGCATATTTTGCGCATTCGGCGACCAGCGCGTCCTGGTTGCGCTTGAGATCGGCCTTGCCGACCGCCTCGAGCTGCTCGAGCGGCATATCGACGCCCTCGGTCGCCATCAGCATGTGCGAGAAACGCTCGGCGCCCAGCGCGAAATCCTGCGTGGCGCCCGCCTGCTGTCCCTTCATCCAGACGGCCAGCTCGCTCATCGCCTTGCTCGCCGCCTCGCCGGCATCCTTGAGCGCCTTTTGGAGCGCGGGATCCTTGACCGAGGCGAAGGCCGCGACCGCATCGCCCTTGTAATAGCCCTCGAAGCCCTCGAACGCCGCGAGGCCGTATTTGACGAAGCTCGCCGGCATCGGCGTCTTGAGGTTGGCCTTGATGTTGGCCGCGGCCGCGGGGACCGCCTTGAGGAAGGCGGTCATCGCCTTGATGCGGACCTCGGGCGGGGCATATTCGCGCGAGACATAGGTGTTCGGATCGAGCCCGCCGCCGACATAGAAGGCGGGGTTCCGGTGCGGCGAATCGGCTTCCTCGAGCCAGAAAAGCTGCCCCTTGGCGACCTGGACCATATAGTCGCGCTCGAACGCCTCATCGGGGTTGAGCCCGGTCATGGCGCTGGCCTTCGCGATCGTGGCGCGCAGGAAATCGCCGCGCGTCTTCAGCCCCGCCGCGCTCCAATCGGGCAGCTGGCCGTCAAATTCATGCTTGCCTTCATAGACCGCGAAGGACGGATCGACCTTGAACCATTTGTCGATCGTCGCGTCGCGGAACCCAGCCCAGCCCTGCGTGGTCGGCGCCTCGGCCATGCTGTTGTTGCTCCCGCCGCTGCCCGACGAACAGGCCGCGAGCGCCAGACAGGCTGCACCCAGGAATAAAGCGACGCGCATAAGACTCTCCGATTCGTTTGATATGATGAATCGCACCATGCGCCCGCCCCGCCCGCGCGGCAACTTTAGCGCGCCCAAGCCAATCGAGCGTTGCCTCTGAGGCGAAGTCCCGCCTAGAGGCGGTCCCAGATGTCCGAACACCCCTTCCGCATCGCCAATTTCCGCGCCTATTGGGCGGCGCGCTTCACGATGACGATCGCGCAGAATGCGATGATCATCGTCATCGGCTGGCAGACCTACACGATCGCGCGGATGACGATGAGCCCGGCGGCAGCGGCCGCGCAGCTCGGGCTGATCGGGCTGCTCCAGTTCCTGCCGCTCTTCTTCACCACGCCGATCACGGGCTATCTCGCCGACCGGCTGGACCGGCGCTGGATCACGCGGATCACCGTCTCACTCCAGCTCGGCTGCACGCTGATCCTCGCCCTCGCCACGTGGCAGGGATGGATGTCGCTGCCCGTGCTGTTCACCGTCGCAGTGCTGCTCGGGCTGGCGCGTGCCTTTGCCGGGCCGGCGTTCAGCGCGCTGACGCCCAATCTGGTGCCGCGCGAGGTGCTGCCGACCGCGATCGCGCTCAGCTCGATCTCGTGGCAGGTGGGCACGATCATCGGCCCGGCGATCGGCGGTTTCGCCTATGCCCACGCCCAATCGGGCGCCTATTGGCTGGCGAGCGGACTGTTCGCTGTGGCGCTGGCCAGCCTGATGCTGATCGGCAAGGTGCCGCAGCCGCCGCGATCGAGCGCGCACCCGCTACGCCAGATCATCGATGGCATGGCCTATGTCTGGCGCAACAAGCTGGTGTTCGGAACGATCACGCTCGATCTGTTCGCGGTGTTCCTGGCCGGCACCACTGCGCTGCTGCCCATCTATGCGCACGATATCTTCAAGGTGGGCCCGCAGGGATTGAGCCTGCTCGCGGCGGCGCCGGCGGTGGGGGCCTCGGTGGTGGCGCTGTTCTTCTCGGTGCGGCCGCTCAAGACCAATGTGGGCCCCAAGATGCTGGGATCGGTGCTGATCTATGGCAGCGCGACGGTGGTCTTCGGCGTCGCCCATCTGATCGTCCCCGCCTTCGCCTTCGAAGTCGGCATCGCCGCGCTCGCGATCGCGGGCGGGGCGGACATGTTCTCGGTCTATATCCGCCAGTCGCTGATTCAGCTCTACACGCCCGACGCGATGCGCGGCCGCGTGGGCGCCGTCTCGCAGCTCACCATTTCCGCGTCCAACGAACTGGGCGAAGCCGAATCGGGCTTCCTCGCCTCGCTGCTGGGGCCGGTCGGCGCGGTGCTGGTCGGCGGCGGCGGGGCGATTGTCGTGACGATCCTGTGGACCTATCTATTCCCCGCAATCCGCAACGCGCGGACCTTCGATCCCTCGCCCGAGACGATCAAGGCCGCAACCACTCCGGAGGCCCAGACATGAAGGCGAATTCGATCCTCGAGACGATCGGCAACACCCCGCATATCCGCGTGGCCAAGCTGTTCCCCGGTGCTGAGGTGTGGATCAAGTCCGAGCGCTCGAATCCCGGCGGATCGATCAAGGACCGCATCGCGCTGTCGATGGTCGAGGCGGCCGAGAAGGACGGCAGCCTCAAGCCCGGCGGCACGATCGTCGAGCCGACCAGCGGCAATACCGGCGTGGGCCTGGCGATGGTCGCCGCGGTCAAGGGCTACAAGCTGATCCTCGTCATGCCCGAGAGCATGAGCCTCGAGCGCCGGCGCCTGATGCTCGCTTATGGCGCGAGCTTCGACCTGACCCCGCGCGAAAAGGGCATGAAGGGCGCGATCGAACGCGCGATGGAGATCGTCGCCTCGACCGAAGGCGCCTGGATGCCCCAGCAGTTCGAGAATCCCGCCAATATCGACGTCCATGTCCGCACCACCGCGCAGGAAATCCTGAGCGACTTCGCGGACAGCCCGATCGACGTCGTCATCACCGGCGTCGGCACGGGCGGGCATATCACGGGGGTCGCCGAAACCCTCAAGAAGAGCTGGCCCAATGTGAAGGTCTATGCCGTCGAGCCCGAGCTTTCCCCGGTCATTTCGGGCGGTCAGCCGGGGCCGCACCCGATCCAGGGCATCGGCGCGGGCTTCGTGCCGCGCAACCTCCATACCGACGCGATCGACGGGGTGATCAAGGTGGACGCGGGGGTCGCCAAGGAGTTCGCCCGCCGCGCCGCGCGCGAGGAAGGGCTGCTCGTCGGCATCTCGTCGGGCGCGACTCTGGCGGCGATTTCGCAGAAGCTGGCGGACCTGCCCGCGGGCAGCCGGGTGCTCGGGTTCAATTATGATACAGGTGAGCGCTATTTGAGCGTTCCGGACTTCCTTCCGGAGAGCTGAAAGACTCGCATGAACCCCAAATTAACGGTAGGATCATCGAGTCGGGGTTAAGTCGATCTTTCCGGGGGGAATTCGGCGTGCGCAACATGATGATCTGCGTCAGCGTGATGCTGGCAGTGTTTCTGGGCTGGCCGCTCGCATTTGGCGGAGGCGAGGCGACCGTCTTGCAACCGAGCCGCGCCGAAGCGCGTACCGTGGCGGTTGCCGCGACGGTGCCCGCGACCGCGGCCGCAGTGCAGGCCACGCCCGCCACCCCCAAGGCCGAGAGCTGCTACAAGCGCTATCAGCGCGAGGTGCGCCAGTGCAGCGGCGGCGCGGGCGCGGCGTGCCGGCTCAAGCAGGCCGATCATTGGGACATGTGCGAAGCCACCGGCTTCTGGCCCGAATAACCCGCCCGGCAACGCCTGACGGCGATCATTCGCAGGCGTAATGGTTCCAACTGACATGCTTCTGCGTTATGGGCGGCGGCCCCCGCCCCCATGGAGCAGTTTGTGTACCCTCGCCCGACCGCATCGTTCCCCTCCCCGCGCCCTCGGGCCGCGTGCTGAGCCCGGACGCGCGATCCATGCCCCAGATCAAATTTCCGTCGTTCGAGTCTGACGTGCCGCGTCCGATCCTTGCGATACTCGCGGCGATCGCGCTGGTCGCGGTGGTGGTGCCCGCGCTGCTGGTCGCGATCACCCCGCGCGTGGTCCAGGCCAAGGTGGTGATCGCCACCCGCGTGGTGCCCAAGACCGAGCTTCCCAAGGTCGATCCGGTCCAGCTCCAGGCGGTGAGCGTCCAGGACGCGACGACGATCAACGCCTCGATCCCCTTTTCGACCGAGCCCAATATCGCGGCGCGCGCCTTCCACCTGACCGGGGCCGAGACGACGCAGACCCGCGCGGTCGATTGCCTCGCCGCCGCGGTCTATTACGAGGCGGGCGACGACAGCGATGGCGAGCGCGCGGTGGCGCAGGTGATCCTCAACCGCACGCGGCACCCGGCCTTCCCCAAGACGGTGTGCGGGGTGGTGTTCCAGGGCTCGGAGCGTTCGACGGGGTGCCAGTTCACCTTCACCTGCGACGGCTCGATGCTCCGCCGCCTGCCCAGCGCCGAGGCCTGGACCCGCGCGCGCGCGGTCGCCCGGATGGCGCTGACCGGATCGGTCGACAAGCGCGTCGGGCTCGCGACGCATTATCACACCGACTGGGTGGTGCCCTATTGGAGCGCCAGCCTCGAAAAGATCAGCGCGATCCGGGGGAGCTACGGCACGCACCTCTTCTTCCGCTGGGCGGGCTGGTGGGGCACGCCCGCGGCCTTCAGCCGCGGCTATGCCGGGTTCGAGCCCAATATCCCGCAAATGTCGCGGCTCTCCTCGGCGCATTTCGGCGATCCGAATGCGCCCGAGACGCTGGCGGGGGCGCCGAGCGACGCGCTCGCAGTCGACCCGTCCAAGATTCCCGAGAGCCAGGTCCCGCCAGCGATCCCTGCGGACGCCAATTCCTTCCTGGTCACGCTTCCCAAGGGGATGAGCGCCAACGACTTCGCCAGCCTGGCGATCCGGACCTGCGGCGAGCGGACCTACTGCAAGTTCATGGCCTGGACCGACGGGTCGAAGACCCCCGCGCGGCTGCCGCTGAGCAGCGCGCAGGTCGCGTCGATGTCCTTCTCCTATCTGCGCGACGAGCGGCAGGGCTTCTCCAAGGCGCTGTGGAACTGCGCCCAGTTCATGCGGCCGAGCCCGGTCCAGTGCATGCGCGCCCAGCCCTTGGCGGGCCCGCCGCCGGCTCCGGCTTCGGTCGAGGCCGCGCCGGTGGATGCGAATGGGAAGCCCGTGGGACCGGCGGGGCTGACGGGCGTGCGGCGGCGGGGTGAGACCCAAGCCGCTTCGCCCATGGGCGGCACCGGCCCACGCCAGACGATGACCCTGCCGGTTGCGAGGCCCTCGACGCCCGCGCCGAGCCCCAAGCCGACGCCAACGGCGGTACGTCCCTAATCTCCTTCTCCCCCTGTGGGAGAAGGAAGGGGCCCGCCGCGAAGCGGTGGGAAGGATGAGGGGGACTCACTTGCCATCGCCCGACTCGCCCTCACCCTTCCGCAAGCTGCGCTTGCTCCCTCCCTCTCCAACAAGGGGAGAGGGAAAGAAGTCATGCCGCCCGGAACATCTCAGGATCCAAGGCCATCAGCGCGTCGCTGCCAGCTTCGATCTTGCGGCGGAGCGCGCCTGCGTCGGGGAGGATGCGTTCGGCGTAGAAGCGGGCGGTGACCAGCTTGGCTTCGTAGAATTTGGCGTCGTCGGCGCCTTCGGCCAGCGCCTGGGCGGCAGCCTTGGCCATCCGCAGCCACATCAGCCCGAGCGCGACCGTGCCGGTCAGCTGCATATAAGGATAGGCCGCCGCGCCCGCGTCGTTCGGATTCTTGAAGCCGTTGGCCGCGATCCACAGGGTCGCGGCCTGCATCTGCCCCAGCGCCTTTTCCAGCGCCTCGGCGAACGCCGCGAGCTTCGCGTCCCCCTTCGCCGCGGCGACTTCCTCGGTCACGGTCTTGAAGAAGAGTTGGACCGCGCGGCCGCCATTCAGGCCGAGCTTGCGCCCGACCAGGTCCATCGCCTGGACGCCGTTGGTGCCTTCGTAGATCATCGAAATGCGGGCATCGCGGACATATTGCTCCATCCCCCATTCGGCGATGTAGCCATGCCCGCCATAGACCTGCTGCGCGTCGGTCGCGGTCTTGTAGCCGATATCGGTGCCGAAGCCCTTGATCACCGGGGTCAGCAGCCCGACCAGATCGGCGGCAAGTGTACGCTCCTCCTCGGTGGGGGCGCCATGTTCGAGATCGACCTGGAGCGCGGCCCAGAGGCACAAGGCGCGCAGGCCCTCGGTCAGCGCCTTGGCCTCCATCAGCATCCGGCGGACATCGGGATGGACGAACAGCGTATCGGCCTTCTCGTTGGGCTCGGCCGGCCCGGTCAGCGCCCGCCCCTGCCGCCGGTCCTCGGCGTACTGAACCGCGTTCTGGAGCGCCGTCTCGCCCACCGCGAGCCCCTGCAGCCCGACGCCCAGCCGCGCGACGTTCATCATGATGAACATCGCGGCGAGGCCCTTCATCTCCTCGCCGACCAGCCAGCCCTTGGCGCCGTCATAGTTCATCACGCAGGTCGAATTGGCGTGGATGCCCATCTTGTGCTCGATCGAGCCGCACGACACCGCGTTGCGCTCGCCGAGCGAGCCGTCGTCATTGACCAGGAATTTGGGCACCACGAACAGCGAGATGCCCTTGGTGCTCTCGGGCGCGCCGGGAGTCTTGGCGAGGACGAGGTGGATGATGTTGCTCGTCAGGTCGTGCTCGCCCGACGAGATGAAGATCTTGGTGCCGGTGATGCTGTAGCTGCCGTCCGCCTGCGGCTCGGCCTTGGTCTTGATCAGGCCGAGATCGGTGCCGCACTGGGGCTCGGTCAGGTTCATCGTCCCGCCCCATTCGCCCGAAACCATCCGCGGCACGTATTTCGCCTGCTGCTCGGGGCTGCCCTTGACCAGCAGCGAGGCGATCGCGCCATGGGTGAGGCCGGGGTACATGGCGAAGGCCATGTTCGAGGAGATCATATATTCCTCGAACGCGGTCGAAACGAGGTGCGGCATCCCCTGCCCGCCGAACGCCTCGGGCGCGCCGAGCGTGCCCCAGCCGCTTTCGACATATTGGGCATAGGCTTCCTTGAAGCCCTTGGGCGTTGTGACGCTGCCATCCTCGTGGCGGGTGCAGCCCTCCTGATCGCCGCTATGGTTGAGCGGGAAAAGCACCTCGCTGACGAACCTGCCGCCCTCTTCGAGCACTGCGGTCACCACGTCGGGTGTGGCGTTCTCGAAGCCCGGCAGATTGGCGTAGCGATCGATCCCGATCACGCGATCGAGGATGAAGCGCGTGTCGCGCACGGGCGGCGTGTATTTGGGCATTTCAGGTCCTCAGTGTTCGGAATCGCTGTTCTTCATCATCGCCACGAACTGCTGCAGTTCGGCGATATGCGCATCGATATCGTGCTTCTGGTGCTCGAGCGTCTTGATCCGGTCGAGGCAGCGTTCGAGCGTCACCTGACGCTGGGTGCTGCGGCCGTCGCCGATATCGTAGAGGTCGATCATCTCGCGGATCTCGCCGAGCGAGAAGCCGACGCGCTTGCCGCGCAGGATCCAGGCGAGCCGCGCGCGGTCGCGGTGCGAATAGATGCGCTGGGTGCCGCGCCGCTCGGGCCCGATCAGCCCCTCATCCTCGTAGAAGCGCAGCGCCCGCGCGGTGACGCCGAATTCGGCGCAGAGATCGGAGATCGAGAAATGGTCGCGATCGGGGCGCGGCTCGATCGGTGCGAGCGCTTCGATGGGGAAAACCGCGGCTGGCATGGTGCGAACCTACCTTCCCTTTACGTTAACGTCAACCCTCTCGTCACTTGCCGGCGCAGAGCTGGCGCCCCTGAGAATCGCGCATTGCCGAGGCTTCGGCAACCGATTCGCTCATCCGCGCGACTTCGAGCCCCGCATAGGAGGCGCGGCGCGCGCAGAGCTTGGCGCAGGCATCGGGGACGTTGCCGGGGAAATAGATCTTGTCGCCGTCGAATTTCGCGTCGAACCCGCAGCGTTCGTCGCCCTCGCCGCCCAGATCGATCCGCAGCGTCTCGCCCGCGCGGCTGACGGTACCCTTGCCGCTGCAGGTGATGCGGTCGCCATAATCGACGAAGGCACCGATCCTGTACCCCTGCCCATCCGGCACGATGCAGACCCGGTCGGTGTCGCGCGCATAGAGGCCGGCGATCTCGGTATCCTTGGGATCGCGCACCATCCCGCGCTCGATCGCAGCGGATTCGAGGTCCTGCGGCTGGGCCGCGTTCTCGACCGGCGCGTTGCCGCCCTTGCAGGCCGACAGGACCAGCAGCAGCGCGAGCGCGGTGCGCCTCATACGCGCACCAGCCGCCCGTCCTCGGCGCGGCGATAGAAGCAGCTCGGCTCGCCGGTGTGGCACGCAGGGCCCGCCGGATCGACGATCAGCCACACCGCGTCCTGATCGCAATCGACCCGAAGTTCGCGGACCTTCAGGACATGCCCCGAAGTCTCGCCCTTCTTCCAGAGCCTGCCCCGGCTGCGCGACCAGAAATGCGCCTCACCCGTCGTTAGCGTCGCCGCCAGCGCCTCCGCGTTCATATGCGCGACCATCAGCACCGAATCGCCGTGCGTCGCAACCGCGGTGATCAGCCCGTTCGCGTCATATTTCGGATCGAGCGTGAGCCCGGTTTCGCGGTGGTTTTCGATCTTGGGGGCCATGATTTTCCCTTTACGGCGTCACCTGCCGACACGCGAACAAAAGATTTATGACGGACGGGCGACAAAACCGATCGCAGCCCCTATAGGGCCTCATCTGTAACCCGAACCCGCAGGGGTAGGATGATTACCACCAATCCGTACGACGACGACAAACTCCGCGAGGAGTGTGGAATCTTCGGTGTGTCCGGCGCGGATGGCGCCGCTGCCCTGGTCGCGCTGGGGCTCCACGCGCTCCAGCATCGCGGCCAGGAAGCCGCCGGCATCACCAGCTATGACGGCGAGCATTTCCACACCAAGCACGCGATGGGCCTGGTCGGCGAGACTTTCAACGAGAAGAACGAGACGGTAATGCGCGCGCTGCCCGGGCGCACTGCCTGCGGCCATGTCCGCTACGCCACCACCGGCGAAACCTCGCTGCGCAACGTCCAGCCGCTCTATGCCGAACTCGCCGAGGGCGGCTTCGCGGTCGCGCACAACGGCAATATCTCGAACGCGATGCGGCTTCGGCGCGACCTGATCAAGGGGGGCTCGATCTTCCAGTCGACCTCGGACACCGAGACGATCATCCATCTCGTCGCCATGTCGACCTATCATGGGCTGCTCGAGAAGATCATCGATGCGCTGCGCCGGGTCGAGGGCGCCTATTCGCTGATCTGCATGACGCCCGAAGGACTGATCGCCTGCCGCGATCCGCTGGGGGTACGCCCGCTGGTGATGGGCAAGCGCGGCGATTCGATCCTGTTCGCGAGCGAGACGGTGGCGTTCGACGTGGTCGGCGCCGAATTCGTCCGCTCGATCGATCCCGGCGAGCTGGTGATCGTGCGGGACGGCCAGATCGAATCCCACCGCCCCTTTCCGCCGCGGAGCCCACGTCCCTGCATCTTCGAATATGTCTATTTCTCACGCCCCGATTCGATCGCCGAGGACCGCTCGGTCTATTCGGTGCGCAAGGCGATCGGCGCGCAGTTGGCGATCGAGGCGCATGTCGATGCCGATATCGTCGTGCCGGTGCCCGATTCGGGCGTCCCCGCGGCGATCGGCTATGCGCAGGAATCGAAGATCCCGTTCGAGCTCGGCATCATCCGCTCGCACTATATGGGCCGCACCTTCATCCAGCCGACCGACCAGGTCCGCCACCTTGGCGTCAAGCTCAAGCACAACGCCAATAGCGAGGTGGTGAAAGGCAAGCGCGTCGTGCTGATCGACGATTCGATCGTGCGCGGCACCACCAGCCTCAAGATCGTCCAGATGATGAAGGATGCCGGCGCCGCCGAGGTCCATATGCGGATCGCCAGCCCGCCGACCACCGATCCCTGCTTCTACGGCGTCGACACGCCCGAGAAATCGGGGCTGATCGCGGCGAACCACAGCCTTGACGAGATCCGCGACATCATCAAGGCCGACAGCCTGGCCTTCGTCTCGATCGACGGTCTCTATCGCGCGCTGGGCGAGGCGGCGCGCGCCGCGGACAAGCCGCGCTACTGCGACGCCTGCTTCACCGGCGAATATCCCACCACCCTGACCGACCGCGACGAACGCGCGACCGGCGAGCAATTCTCGCTGCTCGAACGCGCCGTCGGCTGAACGAGATACCATGACCGACAAGTCACTTTCCGGGCGGATCGCGCTCGTCACCGGCGCGAGCCGCGGCATCGGTGCCGCCACCGCGCGTGCGCTGGGCGCCGCCGGCGCACACGTCATCCTCACCGCGCGAACCGCAGGGGGCCTCGAGGAAGTCGAGGAAGCGATCCATGCCGAGGGCGGCAGCGCGACCATCGCGCCGCTCGACCTGACCGAGAATGACAGCATCGCGCGGCTTGCGGGAGCGATCCAGGGGCGCTGGCCTGCGCTCGACATGCTCGTGCTCAACGCCGCGACCCTGGGCGATCTCAGCCCGGTGCCCGCGTTCGACTTCAAGGATTTCGCCAAGGTGCTGACGCTCAATGTGAGCGCGCAGGCCGCGCTGATCGCCGCGTTCGATCCGATGCTCCGCAAGGCGGCGGCCGGGCGCGTGCTCGGCGTGACCAGCCGGGTCGCCCGCAGCCCCCGTGCCTATTGGGCGATGTACGGCGCCAGCAAGGCCGCGTTCGAGCAGCTGCTGCTGAGCTATGGTGAGGAGGTCCACCAGATCTCGAACATCCGCGTGGGGCTGATCGACCCGGGCCGCACCGCCACCCGCATGCGTGCCCGCGCCTATCCCGGCGAGGACCCCGCAACGATCCAGCAGCCCGAAGCCGCCGGCGAACGCATCGCCGCTTTGCTCATGGCCGATTTCGAGAACGGCTATTACGAGGCGCCCGAGGGGGCCTGACCCGTTCCGCCCTAGCGCGCAGTCGCCGCGAACAGCCGGTCGAGAAAGGCATTGCGCGCGAGCGAATAGTCGCGGTCGGTCGCCTTGGCAGCTGCGGCGGAAATGACGATCACCGTGCGGGTCCTGGGATCGACCCGGATCGTCTGGCCGAAAATCCCCTGCGCGCCATAGCGGCCCTGGGGATAGGTCCACCATTGATAGCCATAGCCGAAGCCGGGATTGCCGATATCGGCGTGCGAGCGGGTCGCGTCTGCAAACCAACCATCCGGCACGACTCCCTTGCCGCCTTCGAGCACGAATTGCCCCATCCGGGCATAGTCGCGCAGGCTTACCGACAGGCAGCAGCCGCCAATCTCGAATCCCGAGGGATCGATCATCCACAGCGCGTCGCGTTCCATGCCGAAAGGCATCCAGATCTTCTCGCTGAGATATTCGGCGAGTCCCTTGCCCGTCGCACGGCGGACCAGCACCCCGACCAGATTGGTCTCGCCAGTCTTGTACACCCATTTGGCGCCCGGCACGCTCTCGCGCTGGAGTGTTCGCATATAGGCGACGGTTGCATCCTCGCCCGGTTTCAGCGGCATCAACAGCATGCGCGCGACGTCCGAGTTCGGATCGGTATAGTCCTCGTTCCACTTGACGCCGGAGGTCATGGTGAGCAGCTGCGCTACGGTCACGCCGTCATATCCACTACCCACCAGTTCGGGGATGTAGCGGGTCACCGGATCATCGACCGATTTGATATAACCATCCCTGATCGCCGCCCCGACCAGCGTTGAGGTAAAGGATTTCGCCACCGAGAAGCTCGTCCAGCGCCCCTCGGGTCCATAGCCTCGCGCATAACGTTCGAGCCGGACCTTGCCGTCCTGGAGCACGAGCAGGCCGGCGACATTCTGCGCAGCCATGAAGCTCTCGATATCGGCGTCCGGCACGGAAAGCGCTCTGCCCGAAGGCAGCGCGCGGACCCGCCCGCCCGCCGCAACTATATGTGTGGGGAAGAGCTTTTCCATCGCCGGAAAATTGGCGTCGCGTTGCGGCTGGCTCCAGAACAGCACCTGCGCCGCCTGCACACGCACGCGTTCGGCGTCGGCGGGACTCGGCGCTACCTGTGCCAGCGCGGGGCTGGAAAGCAAAATCGCGGCCGCGCAAATCAACTTCCTGAACATTACCCCTCCTTGACCAAGGTCACCTGCGCGACATCGATCCCGCCCCCGCGGAATCCTCCCTCGCAATACATGAGGTAGTAACGCCATAGATTGTGGAATTGGATGCGGAAGCATTCCGGCAAGCGTCCGCTCCCCACCGCAGCGTCGAAGTTCAGCCGCCATTGGCGGAGCGTCTCGGCATAGCTGAGGCCGAAATTGGCCTGATCCTGCCAGCGGAGCCCCTTCGCCTGGGCGATCGCGCGAAACTGGCTTTCCGAGAGCAGCAAGCCGCCCGGGAAGATATGGGTCTGGATGAAGTCGACGTTGCTCGCATAATCCTCGAACAACGTGTCGTCGAAGGCGATATACTGGATCGCGGCGCGGCCGCCGGGCTTGAGCACGCGCGATATGGTTTCGAGATAATGGGGCCAATATTCGCGCCCCACCGCCTCGACCATTTCGATGCTCACCACCGCGTCATAAGTCCCGGTGACGTCGCGATAGTCGGTGAGCGCGAAATCGACGCCTTCGATGCGCTGCTCGGCGATCCGGGCTTCGGCCCAGGCCTTTTGTTCCTTCGACAGGGTGATGCCGTGGAGGCGCCGCCCTGCCTTGCCCGCGGCCTCGGCGAACGAGCCCCAGCCGCAGCCGATTTCGAGGATCGTGTCGCCGGGCCCGGTGCCCGTCCGCGCCAGCATCGCATCGAGCTTCGCCGCCTGCGCCGCGTCGAGCGGCTGGCCGGGACTCTCGAAGATCGCGCTCGAATAGCTCATGCCGGGATCGAGCCAGGGCGCGTAGAAGTCGTTGCCCAGATCGTAGTGATATTCGATGTTCCGCCGCGCCCCGTCGCGATGGTTGCGCCGCAGCCAATGGGCGAAGCGCTTGACCAGCAGATGATAGCCCGAAGCCCGCGCGCCCCGCGCCAGCGTCGCGCGGTTGCGGCTGAACAGCGCAAAGATCTGGACGGGATCGGGGCTGGTCCATTCGCCCCTCGCCCAGGCCTCATACCAGCCGCCCGATCCGCCCGTTGCGAGCCGGAGCAGCGCGCGCCAGCTGTGGAGATGGACGATGGCGATCGGCCCCGCCCCGCGCCCGCCGAGCATCCGCCGCGTGCCATCGGGCAGGGTCGTTTCGAGGCTGCCGGCCTCGATCCCGCGGTCGATGCGATCGATCATCCGGCGGAAAACGGGTGCAAACAGGCCCAGCAGTCCGCCCGGGCCCCCACCCCTGCGTCCCCCCGCGACCTCGCCCGTGTTTGCCATCGGCGCGTTCATTGCGGAACGTCATGCACCTTGGCGCAACGGGAGCAAGCGCGAATCTCGGCCTGGCCGATCTCCCGTAGGCGAACGGGGTTGCACCCTAGCGCGGGGCATCCTTCGGGAGCCCGTCTTCCACCGCAACGCAGCGATAGCGGATCGGCGCCCTCATTCCCTCATGGAGCTTGTCGATCGCGTAGGTGGCGGCCTTCCGGCACGCCGCCTCCGAGTCGAACGGCGTCTCGACCAGATGGGTCATCCCGAACGTCCAGGGGCCGTTCCAATTCACGGCATCGTCCGGCGCGGCGTAGATCACCAGGATCAGCAGCCATTTCATGCGGCAAATCTCCCCAAGCCCATCGGCGCTGCAGTTTCACTCCACCCGGGGCTGCTTGTCCACCATCCAGGTCTGCCCCTTGGCGACCAGCTTCTGCAGATCGGGGGTCTTGCCCTCGCTCGCCGCCTTGTTCTGCGCGACCACCGCGCTTTCGAAGGTCGGGGCGGGATCGTCGTAGAGCACGCCGAGCGCCATCGGGAAGGGCCCAAACGGCATTTCGACCAGCATGTGCGCGATCGCGCGGTTCTTCACATTGTGGACGATCACCCCCGAGACGTCGCCATCGACCACGTCGATCACCTTGAGGGTCAGCCGCTCCATGTCGAGCGCGAGCCCCTTGGTGCCGCCCGCGAACAGCAGGGGCTGGCCTTCCTCGCACCAGAGCTGGTTAGCGAGGGCGTTGGGCTTGGCGGTAAAGGGCTCGAACACCTCGTCATTATAAACGATGCAGTTCTGGAAGATCTCGACGAACGCCGCCCCCTGGTGCGCGTGCGCGGCCTTGAGGACGCTCGGCAGGTTCTTGTTCACATCGATCCCGCGCGCGACGAAGCGCGCACCGCTCCCGAGCGCGAAGGCACAGGGCTTGACGGGGTGATCGACCGAGCCGAACGGCGTCGAGGGCGAACGCGTGCCCTCGCGGCTGGTCGGCGAGTATTGCCCCTTGGTGAGGCCATAAATCTCGTTGTTGAACAGCAGCACCTGGCAGTTCAGGTTCCGGCGCAGCAGATGCATCGTGTGGTTGCCGCCGATCGACAGCGCGTCGCCGTCGCCGGTGATGATCCACACATCGAGCTCCGGGTTCGCCAGCTTGACCCCCGTCGCCACCGCCGGCGCGCGGCCGTGGATCGTGTGGAAGCCATAGGTCTCCATATAATAGGGGAAGCGCGACGAGCAGCCGATGCCGCTGACGAACACCGTATTCTCCGGCGTCCCGCCGATTTCGGGCATGGTGCGCTGCACCGCCTTGAGGATCGCATAGTCGCCGCAGCCCGGGCACCAGCGGACCTCCTGATCGGTTTCCCAATCCCTGGGCGTGCTCGGGCGGACCGTCGTCATCTCGTTCATGGCCGGGCCTCGAAAGTTACGAAAGTTAGGGGGTCGCGCATCATGGGTTCACCGCCTCCGGGCTGGGCAGCTGGCTATCGTCGGGGCCGAGTTCCTCGGCCTTGTCACTGCCGAGGTGGCGCGTGATCGCGGCTTCGATCTCGGCGATGGTGAAGGGCTGGCCGCTGATCTTGTTGAGCGGGACCGCGTTCACCAGGAACTGGTCGCGCAGCACCGTCTTGAGCTGGCCGGTGTTCATTTCGGGTACGAGGATGTGCTCGTAACTCCTCAGAATATCGCCCAGGTTTTTCGGGAGCGGCCAGATGTGGCGGATATGGATGTGGCTGACATCCACGCCCTTCGCACGCGCGCGGCGAACCGCGGTGGTGATCGGGCCATAGGTCGAGCCCCAGCCGACCACGACGAGCTTGCCGCCCGCCTGACCTGCTTCGACCACCTGATCGGGCACATCGATATTCGCCACCTTGTCACGGCGGATATCGGTCATCGCCTGGTGGTTGCCCGGCGAATAATCGATATTGCCCGAATTGAGCGCCTTCTCGATCCCGCCGATGCGGTGGAGCAGGCCCGGGGTGCCCGGCTTGACCCAGGGGCGCGCGAGCTTTTCGTCGCGCGCATAGGGCATGAACTTCTCGCCCTCAGGGGGCAGCGCCGTGTGATGCGTCACCGGGAAGGGCTTGTAGGTGCTCATGTCGGGCACCTTCCAGGGCTCGGCGGCATTGGCGATATAGCCGTCGGTCAGGATCATCACCGGTGTCATATATTGGGTCGCGATCCGCACCGCCTCGATCGCGACATCGAAGCAATCGGCGGCCGAGCGCGAGGCGATCACCGGCATCGGCGCGTCGCCGTTGCGGCCATAGACCGCTTGATAGAGGTCCGACTGCTCGGTCTTGGTCGGCAGGCCGGTCGAGGGCCCGCCGCGCTGCGAGTTGATGATGACGAGCGGCAGCTCGGTCATGATCGCCAGCCCCATCGCCTCCCCCTTGAGCGCGATGCCCGGACCCGATGACGAGGTGACGCCCAGCGAACCCGCATATGATGCGCCCAGCGCCGAAGCGATCGCGGCGATCTCGTCCTCGGCCTGGAAGGTGGTGACGCCAAATTCCTTGTACCGCGACAGGCTGTGCAGGATCGCCGAGGCCGGCGTGATCGGATAGCCGCCGAAGAACATCGGCAGCCCGGCCAGCTGCGCCCCGGCGACCAGGCCCAGCGAGATCGAGTCGGCGCCCGTGACGGTGCGGTACAAGCCCGGCTCCGAAGGCGCGGCGGCGACGTTGCGCTGCGAGATGCCCAGCGCGCCCAACTCGGCGGTCTCGCCATAGGCATGGCCCGCATTGAGCGCGGCGATATTGGCCTCGGCCAGCTCCGGCTTCTTGGCGAACTTGTCCTTGAGCCACTGCACGAGCGGCGCGCGGTCGCGGTCGAACATCCAGAGCGCGAGCCCCAGCGTCCACATATTCTTGCAGCGCAAAGCTTCCTTGTTGCCGAGGCCGAAGGGCTTCACCGCCTCGACGGTCAGCGCCGAGATATCGAGCTTCAGAACCTGCCACTTGCCGAGCGAATCGTCCTCGAGCGGGTTGGCGGCATATTTCGCCTTGTCGAGGTTGCGCTGGCCGAATTCGCCGGTGTCGGCGATGATCAGCCCGCCGGGCTTGAGCGCATCGACATTGGTCTTGAGCGCGGCCGGGTTCATCGCGACGAGCACGTCGGGCTGGTCGCCCGCGGTCTCGATCGAGGTCGAGCCGAAATTGATCTGGAAGGCCGAGACCCCGAACAAAGTCCCCTGCGGCGCACGGATCTCGGCGGGGAAATCGGGGAAGGTCGCAAGGTCGTTTCCGGCCAGCGCGGTCGAGAGCGTGAATTGGCCCCCGGTCAGCTGCATGCCGTCGCCGGAATCTCCGGCAAATCGAACGACCACAGCTTCAGATACGGGGTTGGCCGAAGCCTCTTCGGGCGTCAGCTGATGCACGGCACTCGCCATTTAGGATGTTCCTGCTGTCACGGGTCTTTTGGTTTTATCGTTATGCGGCCCCTCTACGCCCCCCTCGGGCGACTCCCAACCTAGAAAAAAACACCGCAGTTGCAATGCAAGCTTTGCACGGCGCGCACCTTGGCTGTCCCAGGACCCGTAGTTTCACGGGCCGTCATCCCGGCGAAAGCCGGGACCCAGGAGTCACGCAGGACACCGCTTGCGACTCCTGGGTCCCGGCTTCCGCCGGGATGACGATTGGAGTAGGGCGCCGCGATGACCGACCACGCCTCCCTCCCCTATCGCCCCTGCGCCGGCGTGATGCTGGTCAACCGCGAGGGGCAGGTCCTTGTCGGGCAGCGGCTCGATTCGACGCTCGAGGCCTGGCAGATGCCGCAGGGCGGGATCGACAAGGGCGAGACGCCCTATGACGCGGCGGTGCGCGAGCTGTGGGAAGAGACCGGGGTGCGCGCCGATCTGGTCGAGCTGGTCGCCGAGGCGCCCGACGAGCTGTTCTACGACCTGCCCGACGAGCTGATCGGGGTGATCTGGAAGGGCAAGTGGCGAGGGCAGCGGCAGCGCTGGTTCCTGTTCCGCTTCCTGGGCGAGGATGAAGACGTCAACATCGCCACCGCCGAACCCGAATTCCGCGCATGGCGCTGGGCCGATCCCGCCGACCTGGTCGAGCTGATCGTCCCCTTCAAGCGTGAGCTCTATGCGAACGTTCTTGAGGCCTTTGCGGAACATCTCGCCCCGGAATCGAACTAACCCGGCCCTTTTCCAGCCCGATTGATACCGTTATCAGCGGCATTCATGCGCGCGCTGCTCCTCGCCCTCCCGCTGTTGCTCGCCAATGCGCCGAGCGATCCGGACACGATTCCGCCGCCGATCAAGGCGATGCTCGATGCCGCAATGGCCTCGGGCAACGAGAATGACGTCGCCACCGTCGTCAAATATGCCCGCGCCGCGGCGCCCGAATCCGCCGACCAGATCGCCCGGCTCGCCTCGGACTGGCGCGCCGACCGGCGCCGCAAGAACGAACAGCGCATCCGCGAGGCGGGACTGTTCGACCTCGTCAAGGGCCGCGCCGAGCTGGGCGCCTATGTCACGCAGGGCAACAGCAACAATATCGGGCTGACCGCGGTGATCGAGCTGCGGCGCGAGGCGCTCGAATGGCGGCACAAATTGCGCTTCCAGGCCGATTATCAGGAAAGCCGGGGGGTCGTGACCCGCGAGCGCTATGTCGCCGCGTACGAGCCCAACTGGAAGTTCGGCGAGCGGGCCTATATGTATGGCGCGGCACAGTTCGAGGCCGACCGGATCCTCGGCTATCGCGACCGTATCTCGGTCTCTTCGGGCATCGGCTACAGCGCGTTCAAGCGGCCGGGGCTGCGGCTCGATCTCGAGCTGGGACCGGCCTATCGCTACACCGACTTCACCGACGGGCGGACCGAGAGCAGGCCGGCGATCCGCGGCTCGGTCGATTTCGAGTGGAAGCCGGTGACGGGGATCACCATCCGCCAGAACGCATCGGCCTATGTCCAGCAGGACGCGACCAGCACGGTGACGTCGAAATCGGCGGTGCTGTCGCGGCTGATCGGGCCGCTTTCGGCGCAGCTCTCCTATACGCTCCAATATGAGAGCATGCCGCCCGCGGGCCGCAAGACCACCGACACGGTGAGCCGCGCGGCCTTGGTGGTGGATTTCTGACGCGGCGGAGATTGAGGGAAGTCGTAACCCCCGTTACGACCCCTTCATGACCTCGCTTTCCCCGATCGAAGCCGATGCGGTCGCCCGCATCACCACCGCACCGATCCTTGCGCGGACCGAGGCGTGGGTCGCGGTGAACAGCGGCACGCGCAATCTGGCGGGGCTCGGCACCATGGCCGGGATGCTGGCGGACAGTTTCTCGGTGCTGCCGGGACATCTGGCGCTGATCGATCCGGCGCCGGTGGAGACGGTGACCGGTGCGGGCGAGGTGCAGATGCTGGCGCATGGCAAGCACCTCCATCTCGCGGTGCGGCCCGAGGCGCCGGTGCAGATCCTGCTGACCGGGCATATGGATACGGTCTATCCCGCCGATCATCCGTTCCAGACGGGCGTCTGGCTGGAAGACGGGGCGTGGAACGCCCCCGGCGCGGCCGATATGAAGGGCGGACTGTCGCTGATGCTCGCGGCGCTGGAGGCCGTGGAGGCGAGCCCGCTCGCCTCGCAGATCGGCTATGAGGTGCTGATCAATTCGGACGAGGAGACGGGCAGCTTCTCCTCCGCGGCGCTGATCGCGGGTGCGGCGCAGGGCAAGGCGGCGGCCCTCACCTATGAGCCTGCCTTGCCCGACGGCACGCTGGCGGGCGCGCGGGGCGGGACGGGCAATTTCTCGATCGTCGTGCACGGCCGGAGCGCGCATGCCGGGCGCAATCCCGAGGAGGGGCGCAACGCCATCGTTGCCGCCGCCGACCTGGCATTGCGGCTCGCCGAGGCGCGCGCGCCGGGGCTCGCGGTCAATCCCGCGCGGATCGAGGGCGGCGGGCCCAACAATGTCGTTCCCGACCTCGCGATCCTGCGGGTCAATTTCCGGCCCAGGGATGCCGAGGCGATCGCGAAGGCGCAGGTCGCGATCGATCAGGCGATCGCGGTGGTCGCGGTGAAGCACGATGTGCGCATCCACCTCCATGGCAGCTTCAACCGGCCGCCCAAGCCGCTCGATGCCGGTGCCGAGAAGCTGTTCAACCTCGTCAAGCAGGCCGGCGCCGATCTGGGCCTCCCGATCGCGTGGAAGGCGACCGGGGGCGTGTGCGACGGCAACAATATCGCGGCGTGCGGGGTGCCGGTGGTCGATACGATGGGTGCGCGCGGCGGCGCGATCCATTCGTCGGACGAGTTTCTGATCGCCGAAAGCCTGCCCGAGCGCGCGGCGCTCTCGGCCTTGACCATCCTCCGCATCGCGCAGAAGGGCGGGTTATGAGCTTCCGCATCCGCGCCGCGCGCGACACCGATCTTCAGCATCTCTATGAAATGGCAAAGCTAACCGGCGGGGGTTTCACCAATCTCCAGCCCGAGAAGAAAGTGCTGCGCGCCAAGCTCGACCGCAGCCGCGCCGCCTTTGCCCGCGAGGAGGACGCGCATCAGGAAGAGCTGTTCGTCCTGATGCTCGAAAACGCCGCGACGGGCGAGGTGCGCGGCACCTGCCAGATCTTTACCTCGGTCGGCGAGCGCGTGCCCTTCTATTCCTACGCGCGCAGCACCGAGACGACGCGCAGCGAGATGCTCGACAAGACCTTCCACCTCGAAACGCTGACCATGGTGAGCGACCTGAAGGGCAGCAGCGAGGTCGGCGGCCTCTTCCTCCATCCCGGCGAGCGCGCCGGCGGGCTCGGGATGCTGCTCGCGCGCAGCCGCTACCTGTTCATCGCCCGCCACCGCGCGCGCTTCGCCGACCGCATCCTGGCGGAACTGCGCGGGGTAATCGACGAGGGCGGCGGATCGCCCTTCTGGGACGGGATCGCGGGACGCTTCTTCGGGATGAACTTCCAGGAGGCCGATGCCTTCAACGCCGCCAATGGCTATCAGTTCATCGCCGATCTGATGCCGCGCCATCCGATCTATGTCTCGATGCTGCCCGAAAGTGCGCGCCAGGTGATCGGCCTGCCCCACCCCTCGGGGCGCGCGGCGATGCGGATGCTCGAGAATGAGGGGTTCGCCTGGGAAGACTATATCGACATTTTCGACGGCGGTCCGACCATGACCGCGCGCACCGACCAAGTGAAGGCGATCCGCGAGGCGACGGCGGCGACGGTGGTGGCCATCGAGGATGGCGGTGAGGCAGCGTTAGTCTCGACGGGACGGCTTGCGGCGTTTTTGTGCGCGCAGGGGCGCGTATCGGTACGCGAGGGCGGCGTGGCGATCGATGCGATCTGCGCCGAAACCCTGGGCGTGGGCGTGGGCGACGAGGTAATGCATGTCGCGCGTTGAAATCAATTTCGACGGCATCATCGGCCCCAGCCATAATTATGCGGGCCTGAGCCCGGGCAACCTCGCCGCGATGAAAAACCGCGGGGCCGTCGCTTATCCCAGGGCCGCGGCGCTGCAGGGCATCGCCAAGATGCGCGCCAATATCGCGCTGGGGCTGGCACAGGGCATCCTGGTGCCGCATGCCCGGCCGGATCATCGCTGGCTGGCGCAGCTCGGCCTCACCTATGCCGAGGCGCAGCCGCACCTCCAGGCACAGGCGCTGAGCGCCTCGGCGATGTGGGCAGCCAATGCCGCGACCGTCTCGCCCGCGCCGGATACCGCAGACGGCATCTGCCACCTTTCCCCCGCCAATCTCGTCACCATGGCGCATCGCAGCCACGAATGGCCCGAAACGCTGGCGCAGCTCCGCCTCGCCTTCGCGAACCCGGCCTTTGCGGTGCACGAGCCTGTCCCCGCCCCCTTCGGCGACGAAGGCGCCGCCAATCACATGCGCCTGTGCGCCGCGCATGACGCGCCCGGCGTGGAAGTGTTTGTCTATGGCGTGTCGGGCGGTCCCTTCCCTGCCCGTCAGCACCGCGAGGCGAGCGCCTCGGTCGCGCGGCATCACCGGCTCGATGCGGCGCGGACCCTGTTCGTCCAGCAATCCGAGGAGGCGATCGCCGCGGGCGCCTTCCACAATGACGTGGTCGCGGTCGCGAACGAGCGGGTGCTGTTCGCGCACGAACTGGCCTTTGCCGACAAGGGCGCGTTCTACGCCGATCTCCGCCGCGCCTTCCCCGAAGTCGAGATCGTCGAGGTGCCCGATGCCGAGGTGCCCCTGACCGATGCGATCACCTCCTATCTGTTCAACGCCCAGCTGGTGACGCTCCCGGGCGGGGAAATGGCACTGGTGGTGCCCGAGGAAGCTCGCGAGACGCCCAGCGTGTGGCGCTGGCTAGAGGCGCATGTCGCAGGCAACGGGCCGATCCGCCGGCTGGAAGTGGTGGATGTCCGCCAGTCGATGGCCAATGGCGGCGGCCCCGCATGCCTGCGCCTGCGCGTCGTCGCCGATCCCGCGACGATCGACCCCCGCTTCCTCGTCGGCCACGCCAAGCTCGACCGGATCGCCGCGGTGATCGAGGCGCATTGGCCCGAACGCATCGGCCAGGACGAGATCGCCGATCCCCCGCTCATCGCCCGCATCGAAGCCGCACGCCGCGCGCTTCTCGAAACCCTCGGCATTGTCGAATTAATTGACAGGTAACCATAAGCGTTAACATGGGAATCGCGGTTTTCCGGGGTTGGCCCGGCGCTTGCTTTACATTCGCGCATGATCCGCCGCATCTCTCGCCTGTTCGTGATCAAGTCCAAGTTCGAGGCTTTCCTCGTCATCTACGGGCTTGGCACCGGGGCGGTGGAGCGGGGGGTCCATTATCTCGATCGCTTCCCGGGCATCGGCGGGTGGATGCTGTTCATGCTCTGCCCGATCGCGGTGTTCATGGCGGGGGTCAAAATTCTGGATAGTTTCGATGTCGGGGGTTGAAGCGCGATTGTGCGGCATGAGCGGGCGGGCTAGTCACCGCGCGGCCATGCCTGCGGGCGGAGGATTTTAAGTGCGGCTTTTCCCCGGAATGTTCCTTCCCCTGGCCGGCCAGGCGCTGCTCGCGGCGGCGGTGCCCGGCGGGCTGCTCGTGTGGAACATGCATATGGGCCAGGAGATCCAGCTCGCCCAGCGCGACCGCGAACGGCTCGAGGCCTTTGCCGACGCCGCGTCGGTCGCGGCCACCGCGGGCAAACCGCTCGACCAGCTCGTTCCCGAGCTCGATCTGCGCGATCCGCAGCGCCTGGGGGGGCGTGTCCAGCTCGTCCGGCCCGATGGCGCGCCGATCTCCGGACCGACCAGCACCGAACCGCCCCGTGCCGAGCGTCCCGTGAAGGTCGGCGGGCAGACCGTCGCGCTCGCGCGGATCGTGCGCGAACCCAACCTCACCGACGACGATCGCCGCTATCTCGCCGCGCAATATCTGGGCATCGGCGCGATTATCACCGGGCTGTTCGTGCTGTTGCTGGTGACCGCCTATGAATTTGCGCGCCGCTGGTCCAAGCCGCAGCAGGAGCTGTACCGGCTGAGCCGCGAGGTGGTGCATGGCGATCACGACATCGATTTCGACGAGCGGGGGCCGAGCGAAGTCGTCGCGACGATGCGCAACCTGCGCCGCATCGCCAGCCAGTTCAGCCGCCTCGAAACCGCGCGCCGCACCTGGCTGGTGTCGATCGCCGACGAACTCAAGCGCCCGACCGCGAGCCTCAGCACGCATCTCGACGCGCTCGCCGCCGCGCAGATCCCGATCGATGCCGAGCTGACCGCGGGCCTCGAGGACGATCAGCGCCGCCTGAGCCAGATGGCCGAGGATCTGAGCGCGGTCGCGCTTGCCGATCTCGGCCGGCTGCCGGTCAACTTCAACCAGGTCGATCCGCGCGCGCTGATCCACAATGCGATCCACGATCATTCGAAGCGCGCCCTGGCGAACGGCGTCCGGCTCGAGACGAGCACGCTGCCGGGCTACACGATCCTGGTGAAATGGGACGGCGCGCGGATCGAGCAATTGTTCGGCGCACTGATCGAGAACAGCCTGCGCTACACGCCCAGGGGCGGGCAGATCGTGCTCGGCCTGGAAAGCTCGCGCGACGCGTGGCGGCTGATCATCGACGACAGCGCGCCGGGGATCGACGTGATGCTGGCGCAGCGGCTGTTCGAGCCCTTTTTCCGCTCGTCGGACCGGCCCGAGGATTCAGCCGCCGCTTCCGGCCTGGGCCTCGCCACCGCGCGCGCGATCGTCGAGGCGCATCACGGACGGATCGAGGCGAGCCGCTCGCCGATCGGCGGGCTGCGCGTCACCGTTATTTTGCCGACCGAACCGCCGCGCGCGTGAGGCACGTGGAACTTCTCGGCCTCTCGCGCGTCCCGCTGCCGGAATAGCGCGGCAACGGAGAAATCATGGGCGGACACGTGTTCGATTCGACCGAGACGCTGATCGCGACCGCCGTTGCCGCGGTCGCGTTGCTCATCGCGCTGTTCGCGGGCGGAAAGCCGGCAGACCTTGGCCGAATGGGCTGGCAGATCTGGGTGGTGGGTGGACTTGCGCTGCTCGGGCTGATCTTCGTCCTCAGCCAATCGCTCGACACGATGAACGCCCGGGCCTGCGCCGCCCGATATACCAGATGCTGATTCTGCTACCGGTGTCATAAGCCTTTTGCTACACCCCCGGCCAAACGGGTCTGGAGAGGTGGCGCTATGCGTAAGGCGGTGATCGTGGCGTGGCGTCTGGCAATGGCTGCGCTGGTGGCGATGGCGCTCATCGCCCCCGCCCAGGCCGCCGACTCGCAGCCCAGCCGCGGCAAGATGCTCGACACGATGAAGCGCGCGACGCGGTTCATGGTCGAGAAGGTCGCCTATAATGGCGGCTATGTCTGGTCCTACCTCCCCGATATGTCGCGCCGCTGGGGCGAGATGGAGGCCTACCCCACAATGGTGTGGGTCCAGCCGCCGGGCACCGCGACGATGGGGCATTTGTTCCTCGATGCGTACCACGCCACCGGCGACCCCTATTATTACGACGCCGCCGAGCAGGCCGCGTCCGCGCTGATCGCGGGCCAGATGGACAATGGCGGCTGGAATTACTTCATCGATTTCGGCGGCGAGGCCTCGAAGACGCAATGGTATGCCACGATCGGCAGGAATGCGTGGCGGCTCGAGGAATTCCAGCACGACTGGGGCAACGCCACCTTCGACGATGCCGGTACGTCGGAATCGATGCAGTTCCTGCTGCGCCTCTATGTCGAGAAGCATGATCCCAAATATCTGCCGCCGCTCAAGAAAGCGCTGAACTTCGTCCTCGACAGCCAATATCCGATCGGCGGCTGGCCCCAGCGCTGGCCGGTCCGCCACGCGTTCGAGGGCGATTATACCGGCTACATCACCTTCAACGACGATGTCGCCGGGGAGAATATCCGCTTCCTGATCTACGTCTATCAGGTCCTCGGCGGCGATGCCCGGGTGTACGACGCGATTGTCCGCGCGATGAACGTCTATCTGGTGACCCAGCAGGGCCAGCCCCAGCCGGGCTGGGCGCTGCAATATACGCTCGACCTCAAACCCGCCGCGGCCCGCAGCTACGAGCCGCTGGGCCTGGCGACACACACTACCGCATCGAACATCCGCCAGCTCTTCTGGTTCTACCGGCTGACCGGCGACACCAAGTTCCTCGCGCGCATCCCGGAGGCGCTCGACTGGCTCGAGTCGGTGCGGTTGCCCGATAATCTGATCAAGGGCGGGCGAGCCTATCCGACCTTTGTCGAGCTCGGCACGGGCAAGTTCCTGTGGCTGCACCGCCGCGGATCGAATGTGTTCAACGGCGAATATTATGCGGACACCAATCCCGACGGGCTGATCACCCATTACAGTTCGACCCGCGCGATCGATGTCGCGGGCATGCGCCGCGAATATGCGGCGCTGCGCGCGACCGACCCGGCCGAGATCGCCAAGGATACGCCACTCCGCCCCGGCCGCGCCCACCCGCTGCCGCGCTATTTCCTGATCGACGAGGCCGCAACCTCGGACCTCAACACCGCGGACGGCAAGCGCAATCCGGATGTTTTGGTACGCACGCTCAACCCGCAAGGCTGGTGGCCGACCGAGCTGCGCGCAACCAGCAATCCCTATACCGGCGACGGACCGCGCACGCCGGTGCCGGGCAATTTCACCGGCACCCGCGTCGGCGATCCCAGCGACACCTCGCCCTACATCACCGACAAGCCGGTGATCGGGATTTCGACCGGCACGTACATCGACAATATGAAGGTGCTGATCGGACGCGTTTCGCAGCCTTGACCTGAGAGCTTGCCCCCCGCATCGCTCAGCCGATGGGCAGCTGGCATTTCTGGGTCGATCGCGGCGGGACCTTCACCGATGTCGTCGCGCGGACGCCCGATGGCGGCATGGTGACCGCCAAGCTGCTCTCCGAGGACCCGGAGCGCTATGACGACGCCGCGGTGGCGGCGATCCGGATGCTCACCGGCTGCCCGGAGGGGCCCTTGCCCCCCGCCGAAATCCGCATCGGCACCACCATCGCGACCAACGCGCTGCTCGAGCGCACGGGCGAGCCCGTATTGCTGGCGATCACCCGCGGCTTTCGCGACGCGCTGGTGATCGGGACGCAGGACCGGCCGGATATCTTCGCGCGCCACATCGTCCGGCCGCCGCCGCTCCATGCGGAGGTCGCCGAGATCGACGAGCGGGTGAGTCATGAGGGCAAAGTCTTGCACCCGCTCGATCTCGACGCCGCCCGCGTTGCGTTCATCGATGCGCATGCGCGGGGTCTGCGCGCGGTCGCGATCGTGCTGATGCACGGCTACCGCCACACCGCGCACGAAGCGGCGCTGGCAGCGCTGGCGCGCGAGATCGGCTTCACCCAGGTTTCGGTCAGCCATGAGGTCGGCGCGCTGATCAAGCTGGTCGGGCGCGGGGATACCAGCGTGGTCGATGCCTATCTGTCACCGGTGCTGCGCCGCTATGTCGAGGGGCTGGAGACCGCGCTGGAGGGCAAGACGCCCCTGTTCATGCAGAGCAATGGCGGGCTGGCGCCGGGGCGCGGATTTCGCGGCAAGGATGCGATCCTGTCGGGTCCGGCGGGCGGGATCGTCGGCATGGCCGAGACCGCAAAACGGGCAGGGTTCGACCGCGTCATCGGCTTCGACATGGGCGGCACCTCGACCGACGTGTCGCTCTATGCCGGCCAGTATGAGCGCGACAATGAGACGATCGTCGCGGGCGCGCGCATCCGCGCGCCGATGCTGCGGATCCATACCGTGGCGGCGGGGGGCGGATCGGTTTGCCGATTCGATGGCGGGCGGCTGCTGGTCGGCCCGGCCTCGGCGGGCGCGGTACCCGGGCCAGCCTGTTACCGGCGCGGCGGACCGCTGACCGTCACCGACTGCAACGTCGCGCTCGGCAAGGTGCAGCCGGACTTCTTCCCGAGGGTATTCGGAGCGGAGGGAAACCAGCCGCTCGACCGCGAGGCATCGCTGGCGCGGCTGGGCGAGGTGGCGGCGCAGGCCGGGCTTTCGCCCGAAGCCTGTGCCGAGGGGCTGGTCGCCATCGCGGTCGCGAACATGGCCAATGCGATCAAGTCGGTCTCGATCGCCCGCGGGCATGACGTCACCCGCTTTACCCTCGCCAGCTTCGGCGGCGCGGGCGGGCAACATGCCTGCCTGGTGGCGGACGCGCTCGGGATCGAGACGGTGATGATCCACCCGCTCGCGGGCGTGCTCTCGGCCTATGGCATCGGCATCGCCGCGCGGCGCGAGGTGCGCGAGCGGACGGTGGAGCTGCCGCTCGACGATCCCGGCCTGGGCGCGATCGCGGACGCGCTGGGGCTGGAGGCGCTCGATGCGCTGGGCGAGAATGCGCGACTGGAGATGACCGCGCACCTGCGCACCCAGGGCAGCGATTCCCCCATCGAAGTTCCGCTAGGCGATCCCGAGGCGATGCACGCAGCCTTCGCCGCTGCCTATCGCCAGCGCTTCGGCTATTCGGCAACGAGCGCACTGATCGTCGATATGCTCCGCGCCGAGGCGATTGCCGATGCCGGCGCGGCGCTCGCCCTCCCCGCTCCACCGGCGACTAGCGCGCCGCCGGTCGCGACGGTCGAGACCTTCATGGGCGGCGCACACCACGCCACGCCGGTATATGACCGCGCCGGGCTGGCCGAGGGGGCGGATATCGCGGGCCCGGCGCTGATCACCGATCCCGTCGCCACCACCGTGATCGAACCCGGCTGGCGTGCCACCATCGACGGCGAGGGCAGCATCCTCCTCACCCGCGCCGTACCCCGGGCGACCGCGGCGCTTGGCACCGAGCTCGATCCGGTGCGGCTGGAAATCTTCTCCGGCCTATTCATGGCGATTGCCGAAGAGATGGGCGCGGCGCTCCGCCACAGTGCCTCCTCGGTCAACATCCGCGAACGCCTCGATTTCTCCTGCGCGGTGTTCGATGCCGAGGGCAACCTCATCGCCAATGCGCCGCACATCCCGGTGCATCTGGGATCGATGGGCGAGAGCATCCGCACGATCCTCACCCGCCGCACGAGCGACGGGCGCGGCATCCGCGAGGGCGATGTCTACGCGCTCAACGCGCCCTATGATGGCGGCACCCATCTGCCCGACATCACCGTGATCCAGCCGGTGTTCGTGGGTGGCACGCTCGCCTTCTTCACCGCCGCGCGGGGGCATCATGCCGATGTGGGCGGGATCAGTCCGGGGTCGATGCCGCCGAACAGCAGGGATATCCGCGAAGAGGGCATCATCTTCGACAATGTCCTGCTGGTCGAGGATGGCGAGCTGCTGGAGACGGAAACGCGCGCGCTGCTCGCCTCGGAACCCTATCCCGCGCGCAATATCGATATGAACATCGCCGATCTCGCCGCCCAGATCGCCGCCTGCGCGCGCGGGGCCGAGGGGCTGCGGAGCACGTCCGACGATTACGGGGTCGCGGTGATCCAGGCCTATATGCGCTACGTCCAGGACCATGCCGAACAAGCGGTCGCCCGGCTGATCCCTCGCCTGACCTCGGGCAGCTTCGCCTATGAGATGGATAGCGGCGCGGTGATCCGGGTGGCGGTGACCGTAGGAGACGGCGCCCTCACCTTCGATTTCACCGGCACCAGCGCGCAGCAGCCCGACAATTTCAACGCGCCCCTCGCGGTGGTCCGCGCCGCCGTCCTCTACGTCATGCGCACGCTGATCGACGCGCCGGTGCCCCTCAACGACGGCTTCCTGCGCGCGGTGACGATCATCGTGCCCGAGGGCTGCATGCTCAACCCGCGCTATCCCGCGGCAGTGGTTGCCGGAAATGTCGAGACGAGTCAGGTTGTCACCGACGCGCTGTTCGGCGCGCTGGGGGCATTGGCGGGGTCGCAGGGCACGATGAACAACTTCACCTTCGGCAATGCCCGCCACCAATATTATGAGACGATCGCGGGCGGATCGGGCGCTGGCCGGGGTTTCGACGGTACCGCTGCGGTGCAGACCCATATGACCAATAGCCGGTTGACCGATCCCGAAGTGCTGGAGGCGCGCTTCCCCGTGCTGGTCGAGGAATTTGCGATCCGTCGGGGCTCCGGCGGGCAAGGCACATGGCATGGCGGCGATGGCGCGGTGCGGCGGATCCGTTTTCGCGAGGCGATGACCGCCGGCATCCTCTCGAACCGCCGCCGGGTGCCGCCCTTCGGACTGGCGGGCGGCGACAGCGGTGCACCGGGCGTCAACCGGATCGAGCGCGGGGACGGTAGTGTCGAGACGCTTTCCGCCACCGCCTCGGCCGAAATGGCGCCGGGCGATGTCTTCGTGATCGAAACCCCCGGCGGCGGAGGCTTTGGCTGATGCACTATCTCCCCCTGCTCGGTATCTTGGTCGTCGTCGCGGGCTTCGCGCTGCGGCTGAACCCGATGCTGGTAGTCACCGTCTCGGCCTATGTCACCGGGTTGCTGGCGGGGATGGACCCGATCGAGGTCACCAGGGCATTCGGCAAGGCGTTCAACGACAACCGGATCATCGCGATCGTCTGGATCGTGCTCCCCGCGATCGGGATGCTCGAGCGCTATGGGCTCCAGCAGCGCGCCCGCGCGGTGATCCTCGGCTTCCGCAACGCAACGGTGGGCAGGCTGCTGCTGCTCTATCTGGTCTACCGCCAGATCACCGCCGCGATCGGGCTGCATTCGACTGCGGGCCACCCCCAGACCGTCCGCCCGCTGGTCGCCCCGATGGCGCTCGCAGCCGCCGAGAAGCAGCATGGCGAGCTCGACGAAGCCACCGCCGAACAGGTCAAGGCAATGGCCGCCGCGACCGACAATATCGGGCTGTTCTTCGGCGAGGACATCTTCTTCGCGATCGGATCGATCGTGCTGATCCAGGCGACACTCGCCACCTACAAGATCGACCTCACCCCGCTCGAACTCGCGGTCTGGGCGATCCCGACCGCGCTCGCCGCCTTCCTGATCCACGGGGCCCGCCTGCTCCTGCTCGACCGCAAGCTCGGGAGGAAGCCGCGATGATAACGCTCGAATGGCTCTACGCCCTCGCCGGCGCGATGTTCGCGGCCTTCGCGCTGCTGGGCGCGGTGGACCGAACCAATGCCAAGCGGCTCGGCAATGCCGGCTTCTGGGGCCTGATGGCGCTGAGCCTGCTCGGCGGTTCGTATCTCGGCGACCTGGGCAATGGCGTGCTGGTCCTGGGCCTAGCGGGACTCGCCGGGTTCGGCTTTGTCGGCCGCGGCAATCCGCCGACGACCAGCGACGATGACCGCGAGGCGTTCAGCGCGAGGCTCGGCAACAAGATCTTCCTCCCCGCGCTGATCATCCCGCTGACCGCGCTGATCGGGACTTTGCTCTACAACTACTCTCCGCTGGGCCAATCGGGGCTCTTCCAGCCCAAGCGCGAGACCTACATATTGCTCGGCCTCGGCGTGCTGCTCGCGCTGATCGTCATCTATGCCTGGCTCAGGCCCCCCGCGATCGCGCCGCTGCAGGAAGGCCGCCGTCTGATCGATGCGATCGGCTGGGCCGCGGTGCTGCCTCAGATGCTCGCCGCGCTCGGCGTGGTGTTCGCGGCGGCGGGGGTCGGCACGATCATCGGCGACACCACCAGGGCGCTGATCCCCGAGGGCAGCATCTTCCTGACGGTCATGGTGTTCGCGCTGGGCATGGCGCTGTTCACGATGATCATGGGCAACGCCTTCGCCGCCTTCCCGGTGATGGCCGCGGCGATCGGGGTGCCGCTGCTGATCCACGGCTATGGCGGGAATCCGGCCGCAGTGGGCGCGATCGGGATGCTCGCGGGCTTTTGCGGGACGTTGATGACCCCCATGGCGGCCAATTTCAACCTCGTGCCCGCTGCCCTATTGGAGCTCAAGGACCGCAACGGCGTGATCAAGGCGCAGATCTTCACGGCCCTGCCCCTGCTCCTCGTAAATATCTGTCTTCTCTACTTTTTGGCGTTTTAGATGACCACGGTCACCTTTGAATTGGCCAGCCGCTTCGCCCGGCTGACGCTCGGCCATCTCGAACAGCAATATCCCTACAAGATGGATCACGTCCTCGGCGGCCCCGAGGATGCGCGTCCGCCGATCCACTTCCACCCGATCTTCCATGGCAGCTTCGATTGGCACAGCTGCGTCCATGGCTGGTGGCAGGTGATGACGCTGCTCCGCCGCCATCCCCGCCTCCCCGAGGCGAGCGCGATTCGCGCCAAAGCGGACCGGATGCTGACCGCGGAAAAGGCGGCCGGCGAACTGGCCTATCTCTCGCGGCCCTACGCCACGGGCTTCGAGCGGCCCTATGGCTGGGGCTGGCTGCTCTCGCTCCATGGCGAGCTCGCGCGCCACGAGGCGCCCTGGGCTACAGCCCTCGAGCCCCTCGCCCGCGCCTTCGCCGCGCGCTTCCGCGACTATTTGCCCAGGCTCACCTATCCGATCCGCGTCGGCACGCATTTCAACACCAGCTTCGCGCTGATCCATGCGCGCGGCTGGGCGTTGGAGCACGAACCCGAACTGGCGGCGCTGATCGACGCCCGCGCCCGTGACTGGTTCGGGCAAGACCGCGATTGCCAGGCCTGGGAGCCCGGCGGCGACGAATTCCTCTCCTCCGCGCTCACCGAGGCGCTGCTGATGAGCCGCGTCCTGCCCTCGTCCGAATTCGCCGCCTGGTTCGACGCCTTCCTCCCCCGCGCCGCGCAGGGAGAGCCCGCCACGCTCTTCAACCCCGCCACCGTCTCGGACCGCAGCGACGGCAAGATCGCGCATCTCGACGGCGTCAATCTCAGCCGGGCCTGGTGCTGGCGCGCACTGGCCAAGGCGCTGGATCGCCCTGCGCTGGCAGAGGCCGCGGACGTCCATATCGCCGCCAGCCTCGGCCATATCGACGATCATTATATGGGCACCCACTGGCTCGCCAGCTTCGCGCTGCTCGCGCTGCTTGAGGCGGGCTAACGCTGCGGCGGCAGCGACGCGCCGGCATAGGGATCGCGCGGCGGCTGCGGCGGGATCACGACGGGCGGCGCTTGCGCGATCGGCAGGGCTGGCGCCTCGGCTCCACCCCCTGACGCTGCCGACTGGATCCCCGCGACAATGCTCGACGCGCCGAACAGGATGAAGCAGCCGCCGATCACGGTCGCACCATATCGGATATTCACCCGCCCGGTCAGCATCAAGAACCCGACCGACGCCACCGCGAGAATCCCGACGGTCAGCGCGACCGTGCCAAGTAACGTATCCTGCAGCCAATGCATTGCTGCGACGAGCGGGCTCGACCCGAGCGGATCGGACAAAGATCCGGAAATTGATATCGTCACAATCATGAAATCAAATTGCCATGACACAGCGCACGCCGCTTCCCCCAATTGACCGTTAGCGCTGCGGACACCGTCAGTTCCTGTGGATAACTCCGAATCGGAGATTGACCGCATCCGTATTTTACGAGAGTTTGTCCACAGGTCGCAGCCTATATAAGCCGGCGGACGCAACCAGCGCCAAGCCGGAATTTCCCGAAAAGTCCGATAGATAACTGCCGATTCCGCAGCATTTGCGTTGTTGGATTTGGATTGTTCTTATTATGTTCCGTCGGAAGAGACCGCCGGGACTGGAGGGGATTGGGGCATGGACAAGGGCATACGTCAGATTGGTTGGCTGCTCGTGATCGCGGCCGGAACCGGGGGCCTCGCGATGGCCGCCTCCGCGCCTGCCGAAATGGGCAATGAGACGATCACCTACACCTATGACGCGCGCGGGCAGCTGACCAATGTCAGCCACGCAGGGAGCGTCAACAACAACGTCCAGACCAACTACACCTACGACAAGGCCAATAATCGCGGGACGGTGAACGTCACCGGCGCGCCCTGACACGCAGCACGCGATTCCTGATCAGCACGCATTTCGGAAGGGGAATTCCATGAGCAATCCTGGTAAAGGCCGCGTGCGCGGCCGCATGATGCGCCGCGTCGCGCTTTCGCTGACGACGATCCTCGCGGCCGGTTTCGTCGCGCCGGCGATGGCGCAGCAGAGCCCGCACCCGAACCTCGATTCCAACGGGGTCGATCTGACCACCGGCAAGTTCGATCCTCATCTGCCGATCGCTGCGGTCGGCTCAGGCCAAGCCAGACTGCCGCTGATTATCAGTGACGGCCAGCGTGACAATTGGTCCGACATCGCGCTCTACCAGACCGTGTCGGGCGGCGTGACCAGCTACTCCGTATATCTCGGCCAAGCGTACGACAATTTCACGAGTGCAAGCGCCAACTCGACGCGCGGGACCAACGCCACGCTGACCAGCGACGGGCTCGGGGGTCTGATCTATCGCACGAGCGATGGAATGGAGATCCTGTTTAACAGTCCGATCGCCACTCAGGGCGGCGATTCGAATCTTTGCGACGAGAATAATTCGAACAATTGCTGGCTGCTCGCCTCGACCGCTACCGGCAAGGCCGGGATGGAGGTCACCTTTGAATGGGATCTGCTCAGCGACTGCGTCGATGTTCCCTTTCCCGATCCGGACCGCGACTGTGTCCATCAGTGGCGGCTTAACAATGTCAGCAATGGCGCCGGCTATTCGATCAACTGGACCTATGCGTCGGCCAGTTCGGGTCCGAACTGGTATCGCCGCACGAGCGCAGCGCTGAAGAACGCCGCCACCACGGTAAGTACGGTCAGCTACGCTAATCCCTCGACTGGCATCTATACGGTCACCGCACCCGGCGGCAGCACGTACCGCTTCACGGGCGGCAACAATGGCGGCTCGGCAGTGACCGGGCTTCGCCGTCCGAGCGCGGGCAGCGACACGATGACCGTCAGCTCCTCGAGCGGCTATGTCAGCTCGGTCACCCGCGATGGCATCACGACCAATTACAGCTATTCGGTATCGGGCTCGACGGGCACGATGGTGGTGACCGACGCGCAATCGCACAGCACCACGATCGTTTCGGACCGCAACAAGTTCCGCCCCACCTCGGTCACCGACGCGCTCTCGCGCACCACCAGCTACGCCTATGACAGCGTCGGCCGGATCACCGAGATCACCTTCCCCGAGGGGAACAAGATCCAGTACACCTATGACAGCCGCGGCAATGTGACCGAGACGCGGCTCAAGCCCAAATCGGGGTCGGGCCTGTCCGATATCGTCATGACGGGAAGCTATCCGTCGAGCTGCTCGACGCCTTCGTGCAACGACCCTGATTCGACGACCGACGCGCTCGGCAACGTCACGAACTACAGCTATGACGGCACCACCGGCCTGCTGACCGCCGCCACCGCGCCGGCCGCGACCGGCGGGGCCAAGCGGCCCGAGGTGCGCCATAGCTACACCACCACTTCGGGCATCGCGCTGCTGACCGGCGTCTCGGCCTGCCAGACCGGCGCGACGTCCGATTCCCCGAGCTGCGTCGGCACCGCGGACGAGGTGAAGAGTACCGTCGCCTATGACGGCAATCTCAATACCACCAGCGTGACGACCGCCGCGGGCGATTCGAGCCTGAGTGCGGTGACCGCCTTTACCTATAGCGCCGCGGGTGATGTGCTCACGGTCGATGGCCCGCTCTCGGGCACCTCCGACACCACCACCTATCGCTACGACGCCGATCGCCGGCTGATCGGAATCATCTCGCCCGATCCCGATGGCGGCGGCTCGCTCAAGCGGCGCGCCGAGAAGCGCACCTATGATGCCGACGGCAATCTGACGGTGGTCGAGATCGGCACCGTCAACGGCACCACCGACACCGACTGGGCAGCCTTCGCCTCGGCGCAGCAGGTCACCGCCACCTACGACGCCAACGGGTTCAAGACCAAGGAAGTGCTGACCGCGAGCAGCACCACCTATCAGGTGACGCAATACAGCTATGACGCGGTCGGCCGCCTCGAATGCGTCGCACAGCGCATGAATCCCTCGACCTGGTCGTCGCTGCCCTCTTCGGCGTGCACGCAGGCGACGACGGGATCGTCGGGGCCCGACCAGATCACCAAATATACCTATGACGCGGTCGGGCAGGTCACCAAGGTCCAGACCGGCTATGGCGTGAGCGGTGTCCAGGCCGACGAGGTGACCACCACCTATACCAACAACGGCCTGGCCGCGACGATCACCGATGCCGAGGGCAACAAGACCACGGCGGAATATGACGGCTTCGACCGTCAGGTGAAGCTCCGCTATCCCTCCAGCACCAAGGGAGCGGGGACCAGCTCCACGACCGACTATCAGGAACTGACCTACAATGCCGGCAGCCTCGTCACGAACCGGCGCCTGCGCGACGGCACGTCGATCGCCTATAGCTATGACTATCTCGGTCGGCTGACGACCAAGAACCTGCCGGGCAGCGAGCCCGACGTCACCTACACCTATGATCTGCTCGGCCGGATGACCGGCGCCAGCAGCTCCACCGCCGCGCTGACCTTCGGCTACGACGCGCTCGGGCGCAACACGAGCCAGGGCACGCCGCTCGGCACCGTTTCCTATCAGTATGACCTGTCGGGCCGGCGCACGCGGATGACCTGGCCCGACAGCTTCTACATCGACTATGATTATCAGGTCACCGGCGAGGTCACCGCGGTCCGTGCCAACGGCGCGACCTCGGGCCTCGATGTGCTCGCCAGCTACGCCTATGACGATCTTGGCCGCCGCACGACCCTCACCCGCGGCAACGGGACGGTCACGACCTATAGCTTCGACAATGCGTCGCGGCTGGCGTCGCTGTCGCACAATCTCGACGGGTCGGGCACGACCTATGACAGCACCACCAGCTTCAGCTACACCCCGGCGAACCAGATCGCGAGCCTGACGCGCACCAATGATCAGTTCGCGTTCGGCGGCCACGCCAATGTCGCGCGCAGCTATACCTCGAACGGTCTCAACCAGCTCACCGCCTCGGGCGGCACCAGCCTGGGCTATGATTCGCGCGGCAACATCACCAGCTCGGGGAGCGACAGCTACAGCTACAGCTCGGAGAACCTGCTGACGGGTTCGACGGTCTCGAGCGTGAGCGCCAGCTATGAATATGATCCGATGCTGCGGCTATACCGCATCAATGCCAGCCCGGACCTCAAATATCTCTATGACGGTGGCGAGACGATCGCCTCGTACAACAGCAGCGGGACGCTGGTGAAGCGCTTCGTCTACGGTCCCGGCACCGACGAGATCGTCGCCGATTATAACAGCGCGACCGCTTACCCCGTCTTCACCATCGCCGATGAGCGCGGCTCGATCGTCGCGCGCTCCAGCCGCCTTGCCGTGACCAGTCTGGTCACCAGCTATGACGAATATGGCATTCCTTCGAACAACGGCTCGGCCGGGCGGAACCAATATACCGGCCAGGCGTGGATCCCGTCGCTCGGCATGTATTACTACAAGGCCCGCATCTACTCGCCGACGCTGGGGCGGTTCCTGCAGACCGATCCGATCGGGTATGGGGACGGGATGAACATGTATGCTTATGTGCGGAATGACCCGGTCAATTTTTCGGACCCTCTTGGAAGGTGTCGCGATGGCCAATTAGAAATGCTGATACCTGCTCCGGAGAATCCAGCAGAGGGAGAGGAGATACGCGTTACAGGACCGACAAAATTCTGCGTCGATATGCCAATCCCCGGTGTTGGCGGCGCGGATTGGGCTAGCCGGGAAATCGGAGGAGGAGAAGACCCGACGGGACCTTGCCGCTCGGTGCTTAGCCAAGAGGGGCTGACTTGGATTAGCTTTGTCGATGGCTCGCTTATCCCAGGCTACGGGGGCTCAGGTGCCGTTGGTGTATTTCTCAATCTGAAGACGGGCAGTCGAGGTTTTTTTGCTACCGGTGGGTTCGGTTTCGGGTTGGAGGCTGGCGCAAGTATTAAGGGAGGATTTTATAGACGAACCGCCGATTTATTTGGCTTCAATGCTAACATCGGACTATCTGCTGGGGAGTGGAGCTTCTCTGTAAACTTTGACAAGGACCTAAATTTAGTAGGCGGGGCCATGGGCCCCGCCATAAAAGTTGGCGTTAAGCTCCCGATCAGGGCTCCGAAACGCGGGGGCTCAACAACAGTTTCCAAAACAATAATATTCTGGTGCGTTGACGGAACTTCACAATGAGAAGAAATCTTGCAATATTGGCATTTTTACTGATATTAGGTATTCTTGCCCTCATACCTAGGACGGATAATCGGTCCAATTTGAGTCGCGTTGCGGGATGCTATCGCGGCCCAGCATGGATATTGTCTCCTACTATCGATGTTCGCAATGATGGCAAACTGTACTTCAACAGAGGTTCTGTAAATGTATCAACGACATTCGACAATATTGGATGGTCACTCCGGACGGATAGAAACCTTGTAATAATGAGTCAGAGTAATTCATTCATATCGACTAACAATGACTCTCCGAAACTCTTGCGTATTACCGAGGATTACGGCGGATTATATATTTTTGATACTAACGGAAATACGATCTTGTTTAGTAGAGTGAAATGCAACGGATTAAAGTGACAGCGAATTAGAATTAAGGATTACTAAGGATTACTGAATGACAGGATTACGGTGACAGGGATTACGGTGACAGGGGATTACGGTGACAGTGCACTAATTTGACTCGCCCCACGGCGCGGCGTAGCCTTTCCCCATGGCTCGCCTCGCCCGCGCGGTCTTTCCCGGCCTCCCTCATCATGTCACCCAGCGTGGCAACGGTCGGACGCAGACCTTCTTCTGCGACGAAGACTATGCCCTTTATCGCGACCTGCTCGCCGAACATTGCCTCGCCGCGGGCGTCGATATTTGGGCCTGGGTCCTCATGCCGAACCACGTCCACCTCGTCCTTGTCCCCAGCGACGCCGACGGCATCCGGCGGGCATTGGCAGCCGTTCACCGACGCTATGCCGGCCACATCCATGCCCGCCTCAGACGAACCGGGCATTTCTGGCAGGGCCGCTTCGGCTGCGTCGCGATGGATGAGACCCATCTCGGCGCCGCGCTGCGCTATGTCGCGCTCAATCCGGTGCGGGCACGATTGGTCGATCGGGCGGCGGACTGGGCATGGTCGAGCGCCCGAGTCCATCTTGGCGAACACGAGGATGGCGTTACCGATCCCGAGCCGGTCCGCACGCGTTATCCCGACTTTGCGGCGCTGCTCGCTGCCGGCGAAGACGCGGAGCTTTCGATGCGGCTGCGTAAGGCCGAAAGCATCGGCCGCCCTTTGGGCGATGCCAGCTTCATCACCGGACTGGAGGCCACTAGCGGTCGAAAGCTCGAAGCGGCCCGGAGGGGGCGGAAACGTGGAATTAGTGCACTGTCACCGTAATCCTGTCACCGTAATCCCACCGTAATCCTGGGCGGTCGCTCCGGCCGCTCTTGGACCTGGCGATCCTCACAGGGCAAACCCGGCGCACGCCTGGCACCGTGCCGCGAAAAACATGCCGGGCAGTGTCAAGTTCGTGTCAACTTTCACATTCTGGGACGGCTCGGATCCGAGTGTTACAGAGTCGCCGACCTGAACTTCCGCAGCCCCGCCCGCGCGGAGCCGATCCCCGCAACCGGCGTTGCAGGCCCATGGCTCAAGCGATGTGGGAAAATGGCGCACCCGGAACGATTCGAACGTCCGACCCTCAGATTCGTAGTCTGATGCTCTATCCAGCTGAGCTACGGGTGCGCGGGAGTTGGGCTGTTAGACGCGTCTCTTCGGGAGCGCAACCCCGTTCCGCAACCTTTTCCGGGGTTTCTGAAGCCCGTTGCGCCGCTAGCCCCCTCGGCATAGAGCAGGCTGCGATGCGTCGCTTCGCCCTTCCCCTGCTTGCGCTGATCCTGCCGCTGGCGGGGTGCGTGCAGAGCGACAGCAAATATCCCTCGCTCCTGCCCCGCCCGGCCGAATCGCAGGGCACCGCCGAGCCCGATCGCCCCGTCCCCGTAGCCGCTGCCGATCCGGCGCTCGACAAGCGGATCGCCGAACTCTCCGCCACGCTCGACAGTGCGCAAAAGGCCTTCGCCAAGGCCGCGCAGGATGCCGAGGCCAGGATCGCGGTCGCGCGTGGGCTGCCCGAGGGATCGGAGCCGTGGCTCGACGCACAGGTGGCGCTGGGCGCGCTCGATGCGGTGCGCGGGCAGACCACCGATGTGGTCGAGGCGCTCGAGGCGCTCGCGATCGAGCGCGGCCGGACGGGCATGCCACCCTACCCCGCGCTCAGCGCCGCGATCGCGCGCGCCAATGCGCTCGCCGCGGATCAGGCCAAGCGGATCAAGCTGCTCGAGAGCGCCCTCACCAGCCCATAAGCGAATCTAGGGGCGTCCGCGCCCGGCGAAGCACCGGCACGATCGAGGCATAATCGTCGGTCCAACCCGCAAAACCCGGCTTGGGCTTCAGGGGAATCCAGTTGGTGTCGCGGCTCACGATCCGGTCGAACATCGCCTTGTCGTGCGAAAGCACGATCCAGTCCGACGCGCTCTCCCAATCGGGCACCTCGCTGCGGACGGCGGTCTTGCCCTCCCGGGTCCGGCTGGCGATGAAGGTCGTGGTCGGGTTGTAATGGAGCATCGCCGCGTGCCAGCCGCCGCGCGCCGCCGCCCCTGCCACCACCGGATCGAGCGCCATGTAGCGGTTCGAGATATGGACGAGCAGCAGCCCGTTGGGCGCGAGCACGCGGGCGTAGGTCTGGAAGGCCTCGGCGGTCATCAGGTGCATCGGCACCGCGTCCGAGGAGAAGGCGTCGAGCGCGAGCAGGTCGAGGCTGCCGGGAGGCTGCTCGGCAAGGCGGAGGCGGGCGTCGCCGATCACGATGTCGGCATCCGGCAGGCACAGTTTCAGGAAGGCGAACTTGCCCGAATCGCGCGCGATGCTGACCACGGCGGGGTCGATCTCGAAAATCTTCCAATGCTGGCCCGGCCTGGCGTAGCAGCTGAGCGTTCCCGAACCGAGCCCGACCACGCCGATCCGCGCGCCCTCCCCGAACAGCTCGGGCGCGGCGAGCATCGCCTGGCCGACGCCCGATCCGTTGACATAGTAGGTGGTTGGCTGGCGCGGATCGGCCTTGAGCTCGACGCCGTGGAGCGTGGTGCCATGGGTGAGCACGCGGCGCGTGGGCGTATCGCTGACGGTGTAGACGCCGAAATAGCTCCGCGTCCGCGCGCCATCCATCGACATCAGGATCGCGCGATAGCCGCCGAAGATGAAGATCGCCCCCGCCAGCGTGATCACGAACCCCCAGCGCGTCCCCACCGCGACCAGCCCGACCAGGGCCACCGCCATGAAGGCGAGATTGGCCTGCTTGGCGCCGAACCATGCGCCAACCTCGGGTCCAAACCAGGCGTAGACCCGCTGGTAGACATCGTCGCTAAGCCCGGCGAACGCGATCAGCGTCACGACCAGCGCGAGCGAAAGGATCCTGATCCGCACCCATTGCGCGTCGCCCTGCCACAATTTGCCGATCACGGGGACGAGGTATGTCTGCGGCACCAGCGCGCCGGCGGCGAGGATCAGCAGCGGATATTCATAGGTCCAGTCGAACAGGATCGGCGCGATCAGCCCCGAAAACATGCCGCCCAGCGCCCCGCCGACCGACATGGCGAGGTAGAAGCCCGTCAGCCGGTCGGGCTCGGGCCGGTTGGCATACATATGCGCATGGAGCGAGACCGAGACGAGGAACAGCAGCGCCAGTGCGATGAAGGCGTTGAGATAGGCATAGTCCTGGTTGCCCGCGATCAGCGTCGCACCGAACATGATCAGCGTGACCGGGGTGATCTTGGCGAGCGCGCTCACGACCGTCTGATTGCCCGAAAAGGCGACGCTGAAGCTCAGCAGATAGAGGCCGAGGGGCAGCACCCACAGCATCGGCACCGCGACGATATCGGTGGTGAGGAAGGTCGTGGTCGCGAGCATCAGCCCCGATGGGACGAAGGCGAGCAGCACCCAATAGCCGACGCGATGCCAGCCCGGGGCGGGGCTGTGATGCTGGACATGCGGCGTATCGTCGTCCGCGGCGCGCCTGGGCAACAGCAGCGCGCAGGCCGCGACCGCGAGGAAGACGAAGGCATAGCCGCCGGTCCACAGCCAACTCTGGGCCTTGAGCGCCATATTGGGCTCGACCAGCAAGGGATAGGTGAGCAGGCCGCCAAAGCTGCCGATGTTCGAGGCGGCGTAGAGCGCGTATGGGTCGCGGCCATGGGTGGCGACGCTGTACCAGCGCTGGAGCAGCGGCGCCTGCGCGGCGATGGCGAAGAAGAGCGGGCCGATCGAGGCCCCCAGCAGCCAGGGCACCCAGATCGCGGGTTGGGCGTCGGCGGGCAGGTTCATCGCGATCAGCCCGATGGGAAGCCAGAGCGCCGCGACGGCGAGCACGCCGAGATGGATCCAGGCCTGTTGCCTGACCGGCACCCGGCCCAGCCAGTGCGCATAGGCGTAACCGCCCAGCAGCAGCGCCTGATAGACCAGCATCGCCGAGTTCCACACCGCTGGCGCGCCGCCCAGCTTGGGCAATGCCATCCGCGCCACCATCGGCTGAACGAGGAACAGCAGGAAGGATCCGGCGAGGATCGCGACGACGAACAGCTTGTGCGTGATCGCCGGGGGTCCCCCGGCCTCGTCCGCCGCCTGCGTCATTCTGTCCCTCCCCAACCCTGCTCCCGGTCTAGCGGGAGCGGCTTGCCCTGCGATTAACTGGTCGGGCGCATCACCCTGTAAGTGATATGTGGCCGCAGTGCACTCTCCGACGGCAGATTTGGATGATCGAAATCATCTTGCCGAGCACGGACCATGCCGAGCCGTTCCATCAGCCCCCAGCTGCGCGTGTTGCCGCGCGTGGTGATCGCCGCAACCAACGGCGCATCGGTGTTCGCCCAGACCCAGTCGAGCGATGCCTGCGCAGCCTCGCGGGCATAGCCCTGCCCCCAAAAGGCCGAGCCCAGCCGCCAGCCGATTTCCATCTCGCCCTCGATCGGGGTACCCGCGGGGCCCGGCTTTACCCCGCAAAAGCCCAGGAACGCGCCGTCCTCGCGCCGCTCGAGCGCCCAGAAGGTGTGGCCGTGCTGCTTACGCACCCCTTCCAGCCGCGCGATCCCCGCCGCGCACTCGTCGCGCGACATCAGCGGCCCCAGCGTCGCCATCACCTGCGGGTCCTGCGACATCAGGTGAAAGGGATGGAGGTCGTCATCGCGCCAGCCGCGCAGGATCAGGCGCCCGGTCTCGATCATGCAGGCCGCGCGATCGCATAGGTGACGGTGGAACGCAGCCGGTCGCCCTCGGGAAAGAGCGGGTGCTCATAGTCCCCATCCGCGAGCCGCGTCATGCCGAGCCGCTCCATCAGCCGCTGGCTCTTGACGTTGACCGCCGCGGTGATCGCCACGATCCGCGCGACATCGAGATTGGCCCAGGCCCAGGCGAGCGCGGCTTCCATCGCCTCGAACGCATAGCCCTGCCGCCAATAGGGCTTGTCGATGATCCAGCCGGCCTCGATCTCGCCCGCGATCGGATTGTGCGCGTCGCCACGCTTGAGCCCGCAAAAGCCGACCACCGCGCCATCCTCGCGCCGCTCGACCACCCAGAAGCCCAACCCCTCGCCGCGATAGGCGTCGTGCTTGGCGAGCGTCGCGTCGCTGCCCGCTGCGTCCTTCACGGGTGCGAGATCGGCCATCACTTGCGCGTCCGCGAAGATCGCATGGAGCGCCAGCCGGTCGCGCGGCTCGGGCACGCGCAGGATCAGGCGCTCGGTCTCGATCATCCGTTCAGAAGCCGCGCCGCATGCGCCGCGTGATAGGTCAGCACGCCCGAGCAGCCCGCGCGCTTGAACGCCATCAGCGTCTCGAGCACCAGCGCGTCGCGCTCCCCCGCCCCGGCGGCGACCGCAGCCTCGATCATCGCGTATTCGCCCGACACCTGATAGGCGAAGACCGGCACCTGGAACTCGCTCTTCACCCGCAGGATGATGTCGAGATAGGGCAGCCCGGGCTTGACCATCACGCTGTCCGCGCCCTCGGCGAGATCGAGCGCCACCTCGCGCAGCGCCTCTTCGGCGTTGGCCGGGTCCATCTGATAGGTCTTCTTGTCGCCCTTGAGCAGTCCGCGCGAGCCGACGGCATCGCGGAACGGGCCGTAGAAGCCCGAGGCGTATTTCGCCGCATAGGCCATGATCTGGACGTTCGAATGCCCGTTCGCCTCGAGCGCGCCGCGGATCAGCCCGACCCGGCCGTCCATCATGTCGCTGGGCGCGACGATATCCGCGCCCGCCTCTGCCTGCACCAGCGCCTGATCGACCAGCACCGAAGCCGTCTCGTCGTTGAGCACATAGCCGGCGCCATCGACCAGCCCGTCATGCCCGTGGCTCGTATAGGGATCGAGCGCGACATCGGTGAGCACGCCGACATTCACGCCCGATTCCTTGATCGCGCGGATCGTGCGGCACATCAGATTATCGGGATTGAACGCCTCGCGCCCGTCATCGGTGCGCAGATGCGACGGCGTGTTGGGAAACAGCGCGACGCAGGGGATGCCCAGCGCCTCGGCCTCCTTGGCCCGCGCGACGATGCCATTGACCGGCCAGCGCGACACGCCCGGCAGCGTCGCGATCGGCTCCTCGGCATCGCCTTCGGTCACGAACAGCGGCCAGATCAGGTCGGCGGGGGTGAGCACGGTCTCGGCATACATCCGCCGGCTCCAGGCCGAGCTGCGGGTGCGGCGGAGGCGGAGGGCAGGATAGTGACTCATGGCGCGGCTAATGAGCGCGCCGCTCCGCGAGTGCAAGCCGCTTGACTTCGGGGCCTCGATCGCAACAATGATATATTATTACATTATCGAGGAGAGTCATGATGCGCCTAGCCCTGCTCCTGCTGCCGTTCGCGATCGCCGCGCTCCCCTCCCCGGCCCTCGCTCAGACGGGTGAACTTCCGCACGGCATCGTCGTCACCGGCTCCGCCACGATCAAGACCGCGCCCGATCGCGCGACGATCTCGATCGAGCTGCGCGGTGAGGGCACAACGCCCGATGCGGCGACCAGCGACCTCGCCAAGCGGCAGCGCGACGTGATCGGCGGCCTGGCGCAGATCGACCCCAAGCTGAAATTCTATACCGGAGCGGTCGCCACGTCCGAGGTACGCAAGGGCGACTGCCCGAACACGCCAGGCCGGTATGACCTGAGCGAAGGTTCGTCCACCGACGACAAGGGTCCGTGCCGCGTCACCGGCTATGTCGCGACCATCAGCGCGACGGTCGAGCTGACGGCGGTCGACAAGGCCGGCACCGCGATCGGCCTGGCGCAGCGGCTCGGCGCGGCATCGGCGTCGCTCGACGGCTTCAGCCTGCAGGATCCGGAAGCCGCCGAGCGGGCCGCGGCCGGCGCCGCGATGGCCGACGCCCGCGCCCAGGCGCAGACGCTGGCGACGGCCTCGGGCGGACGGCTGGGGCCGATCGTGTCGGTGATCGGAACGCCCAATATCGGGGCGCCGATGGAGGCCGGCGAGAGCCTCAACGCCCTCCCGCAGGCACGGAGCGCGCCGGTCTCTGCGCCACCGGTGCAGATCGACGTCACCCCCAAGCCCGTCGAGACCACCGCGCGCGTGACCGTCGTCTTCTCGCTGGCCAACTAGGGCGTATCGACATTCAATTCATCCTCCCCCGCCAGGGGGAGGTGGCACGCGTAGCGTGACGGAGGGGGAGGACGGGGGCCACATTTGTTTCGTGTCCTCCCCCTCCGACGCCTTCGGCGCCACCTCCCCCTGGCGGGGGAGGATCAACCTCGCTCTCTGAATGTCGATACACCCTAGGGTCCGTATTCAATTGGCATCTGGGCTTTGCAGGGTGCGGTTCGTTGAGTCCGCTCTCCAAGCTCTTGCAATGTAGGATTTCGCCTGCTTGGCTCGCCCGGCCAGTCGCTCCGGCCGCTCTTTGACCCTGTCGATCCGCACCTGGCGAGCGATGCGCCTTCCCCGGAGGCTGCGCGGCGCAAAACATGCGCGGCAGTGTTACCCTAGTGTTACCTTTCACATGCTGGGACGGCCCAGTCTGGTGCGCCAATCGAGTCCGGACCCTAGCCCGTCGGCGTCATCCGCCCTTCGGGCTCCATATCGGCATTGGCCGCCTCGATCGCCGCGTCGGGGCCGGGGCGCGGCGCCATCATCGGCTTGCGCTTCTTCCAGTCGCCCTTGCGGTAGACCCAGACCGCAGCGAGCATCGAGAGCGTCGAGCTGATCGGATAGGCGATCCAGATCGCATCGGCGCCCAGCCAGCCATAGGTGGCGAGCGCTATGCCGAGGCGGATGGGCAGCTGGGTCACCCCCAGGATGATCAGCGGCCACCACACCGAGCCGTTGGCGCGCATCGTGCCGAACAGGGTCATCGCGACCCCCGCCATCACGAAGCTCCAGGTGACGATCAGCTGGATATGCTGTGCGATCGGCAGCGCGGGGCTGTCGCCGCCGATGAACAGCGCGAGCGCGGGCCGGTCGGCGATGGCGAGCACCAATACGAGCGCTCCGGTGATGAGGAGATTATAGGTCACGCCGCTGATGGTGATCCTGCCGACGCGATCCCATTTGCCGGCGCCGATATTCTGCGCCGCCATCGCGCTCACCGCGGCGCCCAGCGCCATCGAGGGCATCTGGATATAGGTCCACAGCTGCAGCGCCACGCCAAATGCAGCCGTCGTATCGACGCCCTCGCGATTGACCATGCCGAGCATCGCCAGCCCCGCGACCGACAGCACGATCATCTGGAGCCCCATCGGCAGGCCCATCGCCATGATCCGCTTCACCAGCGCCGGATCGGGCTTGAGATAGGCGAACTCATGCCCGCGCAGCCGCACCGGCAGATCGCGGAGATAGATGACCGCGAGCAGCCCCAGCAGGCCGACCACATTCGCCACCAGCGTCGCGGTCGCCGATCCGGCAATCCCCAGCCGCGGCAGCGGCCCAACGCCGAGGATCAGCAGCGGATTGAGCCCGCAATCGATCACCACCATCACGATCATGATCCAGAGCGGCGTCAAGGCGTCGCCCGTGCCGCGCAGCGACATGCTGAGCACCACCGTCAACATCACCAGCGGGATGGCGAGGAAGATGACGCGGGTATAGGCGAGCGCGGAGGCCATCGCCTCGGGCGCCAGCCCCATCACGCCGAGCAGCTGGGGCGAGAAGAGCCAGCCGAGCGCGGCGAAGATCACCGCGAGGAAAAAGAAGGCGCCGATGGTGGTGCCGATCACGCGCCGCACCTGATCGAGATCGCGCCGGCCATAGGCCTGCCCCACCAGGATCGTCGCCGCCATGCCGAAGCCGAACACGAAGCTGAGCGTGAGGAACAGGATCATATTGGCGTTCGACGTCGCTGCGAGCGCCGCCTCGCCGAGGAAACGCCCGACCCAGATCGTGTTGATCGAGCCCTGGAGCGACTGGAGGATCGACGAGAACAGCGTCGGCACGGCGAAGGCGAGCAATGCCGAACCGATCGGGCCGGTGGTGAGATCGCGTTTGGGAGGCATGGCCATTCGTCTATCCGATCCCCTCGTCGCCGGCCTTGCCGATAATGCCCTTTACCCCAACCGCGCCAGCGCCGCGCTCAGCCGTTCGGCCTCGGCGGCCTTCTCGGCATGATCCGCGCGCGCCTTCTCGACCGCCTCGGGCTTGGCCTTTTCGACGAAGCTCGGGTTGTTCAAGCGCCCGGCAAGCGAGTCGCGTTCCTTCTCCGCCGCGGCGATCGCCTTGGTGAGGCGGGCCTTTTCAGCTTCGAGATCGATCACGTCGCCAAGCGGGATAACGAAGGTCGCTTCATCGACCACGATCTGGAGCGCGCCGCCTTCCGGCGCGGCCTGATGATGGACGTCCTGCACCCGCGCGAGCTTGCGTAGCGCCGTGTAGAAGGCATTGACCCGCCGCTCGGTCTCCTGATTCGCGCCACGCGAATAAGCCGTCAGCATCACGCCCGGCGCGATGCCCAGCTCATTCTTGGCAGCGCGCACTTCGCCGATCACGCGGATCAACCAGTTGATGTCGGCAGCAGCAGCCGGATCGATGCTGACGGCATCGACGCGCGGCCAGTTCGACACGATCAGGTCCCGATCGCGGGGCCCCATCTTCGACCACAGCTCTTCAGTAATGAAGGGCATGAAGGGGTGGAGCATCACCAGAATCTGGTCCAGCACCCAGCCCGCGACCGCGCGCGTCTCCTCGCCCATCCACGGATGATGAACCGCGTCTTCGTTCAGCACCGGCTTGATCAGCTCGAGATACCAGTCGCAAAAGCGGCTCCAGGTGAACTGGTAGATGGTGTTCGCCGCCTCGTCGAAGCGCAGATCGGCCAGCGCCAGATCGAGCGCCTGCACGGTCGCGACCGTCTCGGCGATGATCCAGCGATTGACCGCCAGCTCGGCGGCAGGCGGCTCCAGCGTAGCCGACGCGCCGATCCCGTTCGACTGGGCGAAGCGCGCCGCGTTCCACAGCTTGGTCGCGAAGTTGCGGTATCCGGCGATCCGCTGCTCATCCATCTTGATGTCGCGGCCCTGACTCTCCATCGCCGCCATGAAGAAGCGCAGCGCATCGGCGCCGTACTGGTCGATCAGCCCCAGCGGATTGACGACATTGCCCTTGGACTTGGACATTTTCTGCCCGTCCGCCGCGCGCACAAGCCCATGGAGATACAAGGTCTTGAAGGGCACATCGCCCATGAAGTGCAAACCCTGCATCATCATCCGCGCATCCCAGAAGAACAGGATGTCGAAGCCCGAGATGAGGACGTCATTGGGATAGCGGCCGAGCGCCTTCACGTCCTCGTCGGGCCACCCCATCGTCGCGAAGGGCCAGAGCGCGGAGGAGAACCAGGTGTCGAGGACGTCGGAGTCCTGCGTGAGCGCAACTTCGTCCGCTTCTTCCCAGCCTTCGCCATATCGCGCAACGCCAGCCTGCGCCTGCGCTTCGGCCTCGCTCTCCGCGACGTAGATGCTGCCATCCTCGGCAAACCAAGCCGGAATCCGGTGCCCCCACCAAAGCTGCCGCGAGACACACCATGGCTGGATATTCTCCATCCAGTTGAAATAGGTCTTTTCCCAGCTCTTCGGGACGATCCTGGTCGCGCCCGAACGCACCGCCTCGATCGCGGGCTTGGCCAGCGTCGCCGCATCGACATACCACTGGTCGGTCAGCCAAGGCTCGATCACCACATTCGAGCGGTCGCCATAGGGCGTCGCGATCGTGCGTGGCTCGGCGTCGTGCTCGCCCCCGTCCTTGTCGACATGCGGGATCAGGAAGCCCTCGGCCTTGAGCCGCGCGACCACCGCCTTGCGCGCCTCGAACCGGTCCATCCCGATCAACTCGGGGGGGATCAGCCCGTCGCTGGTCTGCGCGATCGCCGCCTTGGCATCGAGCATGTTGAGCATCTCGCCGGGCTTGAACCCCGCGCGCTTGCCGACCTCGAAGTCGTTGAAATCATGCCCCGGCGTGATCTTCACCGCGCCCGAGCCCAGCTCGGGATCGGCATGTTCGTCGGTGACGATCGGGATCAGCCGCCCGGTGATCGGCAGCTTGACGTTCTTCCCCACCAGCGCCGCATAGCGTGCGTCGCTCGGGTGCACCGCCACCGCCATATCGGCGAGCATCGTCTCGGGCCGCGTCGTGGCGACCTGGATGAACCCGCTGCCATCCTCGAGCGGGTAGCGCAGATGCCAGAAGCTGCCCTTCATATCGTGCGTCTCGACCTCGAGATCGCTGATCGCGGTGCCGAGGCCCGGATCCCAGTTCACCAAGCGCTTGTCGCGGTAGAGCAGGCCCTGGCGGTAGAGATCGACGAACACCTTGAGGACGGCCTTCGAAAAGCCCTCGTCCATCGTGAATCGCTCGTTCGCCCAGTCCATCGAGCAGCCGAGCCGGCGGAGCTGCTGGGTGATCTCGCCCCCGCTCTCGGCCTTCCATTCCCAGACCTTCGCGACGAATTCGTCGCGGCTGAAATCGGTGCGCTTCTGCTGCTTTTCGTTGAGCTGGCGTTCCACGACCATCTGCGTGGCGATCCCGGCATGGTCTGTGCCCACCACCCAGCGCGCGTCCATCCCCTTGAGCCGCGCATGGCGCACCAGCACGTCCTGCAGCGTGTTGTCGAGCGCATGGCCGATATGCAGGCTGCCGGTGACGTTGGGCGGCGGATTGACCAGCGTCCAGGGCTCGGCGCCCGGGCGCTCGGGGGCGAACAGGCCCCTATCCTCCCAATGGCTGTACCAGCGGGTCTCGATCTCGGCGGGGTCGAAGGTCTTGGGGAGTTCGGTCATGGTGCCGCGCGCTTAGCGCGAACGTTGCACCCACCACAACCGTCATCCCGGCGAAAGCCGGGACCCAGAGCCGCAAGCGTTACGCTCAAAACACCCTGGGTCCCGGCTTTCGCCGGGATGACGGCGTGATAACAATGGCTCCCGCCACCCACGGAGGCCGCACATGGACCCCAATGCCCGCAGCGGCGTGATCCGCCTTGCCGACGCCGAAGCCCGCATCCCGACGCCCGAGGGCGAGCGATCGGCGCTGGTGCTCCGCCGCGGCACGCTCGACATCCGCCTCTCGATCCCGCTCCCGCCCAACGAACAGACGCCGCACGAGCAGGACGAAATCTATGCGGTCATCCGCGGCAACGGTGTGCTCGTCCATGGCAGCGAACGAACGCCCTTCGCGGCCGGCGACCTGCTGTTCGTCGCCGCCGGCGTCGAGCATCACTATGCCGATTTCAGCGGCGATCTGGCGCTGTGGCGAATCTTCTATGGCGCGGAGGGGGGCGAAGTGCCGGGGTGAGCCGTCACTTCTTCCCCGTATAGGTCCCCAGCCAGCCGAGCACCTCGCCATACCATTGCATCGAGTTCTTGGGCTTGAGCACCCAGTGATTCTCGTCCGGGAAGTTCAGGAACTTGGACGGAATCCCCCGCCGCTGGAGCGCGGTGAAGGTCGCGATGCCCTGGGTCACCGGGATGCGGTAATCCTTGTCGCTGTGGATCACCAGCATCGGGGTGCGCCACTTGTCGACATGGTTGACCGGGTTCCATTTCTCGAACGCCGCGGGGTCCTCGTAATAGGGGTGCCCGCCATGCTCCCATTCGTCGAACCACAGCTCCTCGGTCTCATAGGCCATGGCGCGCGCGTCGAACACGCCGTCATGCTGGACGATGCACTTGAAGCGATCGGGCCAGTTGCCCTCGATCCAGTTCATCATGAAGCCGCCATAGGAGGCGCCGAGCGCGCAGGCATTGTCGGCGTCCATCCAGGGGAATTTGGCAGTCGCGGTGGCGAGGCCCTTTTGCAGGTCCTCGAGCGGCCAGCCGCCCCAATTGTTGCGGATCGCATCGGTGAAGGCCTGGCCGTAGCCCGTGCTGCCATGGAAATCGATCGCGACCACCGCATAGCCCGCGCCCGCGAACACCGCGGGATTCCAGCGGTACGACCAGCTGTTATTCATCGTCCCCTGCGGCCCGCCATGGACGATGAAGGCGATCGGCGCCTTCTCGCCGTCCCTGAGCTGGGCCGGCTTGACCGAATAGCCCCACACCGTGTCGTTGTTCGCGCCGGTGAAGCTGAAGCGGGTGATGGTGGGCAGGTCGATGCCTTGCATCTTGGCCGCATTGACCGTGGTCAGCCGCGTCGGCGCCTTGCCGGTCAGGCTGTAGAAATCGTCGGGGCCGAGCAGGCTGTTCATCGAGAAGACGACGCCCTTCTTCGTGGGCACGATCGCGGTGACATTGCCCTCCTGCGTCAGCCGCGTCGGCTTGCCGGTCTTGAGATCGACCTGGAAGATCGGGTTTTCCTGCGTGTCCTCGGCGGTGACGAACAGCTTCTTGCCGTCGGGCGACCAGGCGATCGAACCGACCGAGCGGTCCCACGCCTCGGTCAGCGCGCGCGTTTCACCGGTGGCGAGGTTGCGGAGCATCAGCACCTGCCGGTCGGCCTCGTAGGTCGGCCGCTTCATCGCAAACCAGGCGAGCCATTTGCCGTCGGGCGAGGGCGTCGGGAGATTGTCCATCCCGTCATTGTCGGGGGTCAAATTGACCGGCTTGGCCGAACCGTCGGCGGGCACCGACCAGATATCGAGATTGGTCGAAAGCGGCTCGGTCGTGCCCGCCTCGCGCAGCGCGAAGAAGATCGTCTTGCCGTCGGCGCTCCACGCGACTTCCTCGCCGCCGCCAAAGGGCTTGGAAGGCGAATCGCCATCGAGGCTGCCCGAGACGGGCACCGCGGGCGCATCCTTGCCCAGCGGCACCACGAAAAGCTGCGAGCGCGTGCCGTCGCTCCACGTGTCCCAATGGCGGATGAAGAGCTTGCCGAACACGCGGCCACTGCCGGCATTGCCGTCGCGCTTGATCTCGGCCGGCTCGATCGTCGGCGCGCCGGGGAGGCGATCGGCCCAGACCAGCGCCCGGGTCCCGTCGGGCGAGAGTTCGAATCCGCTGAAGCCGCCCGGCGGCGTCGCCAGCACGGTCTGCGTGCCGCCGGCGACGGGGATCGAGACGATCGCATCCTTGCCGCCCTTGTCCGACTGGAAGATCACCAGGTTGTTCGCGCCGAATTGCGGTCCGGTCTCGTTGACGTCGCCCTCCGCGACCAGCGGCTCGGGAAGCGCGCCCTTGGTCGCCAGATCGAGCCGCCACAGATCGTAGCGGCCCTTGTTCGCGGCGAGATCGGTCTCGCGCTGCTGCCACACCAGCCAGCGCCCGTCGGGCGACACGACCGGCGCGCCGACACGCGAAAAGCCGACAACGTCGTTGATGGTCAGGGGGCGCGCCACCGCGGTGGCTGCGACGGTCGAGGCGAGGGCGATGCTCGCGAGCAGGATGCGCTTCATGGGCGCGGTTTAGAGCAGATGGTGACGAGGGATACAATCGCGACCATGTTTCCGATGCGCCACGAACCTGCTAGTTCCGGCCCTCACCATCCGCAGGAGCGAGCGATGACAACTAGCCAGCCCGAACCGCTACCCGCCCAGGTGAAAGGGGATACCCTCAATGCGGGAACCACGGTTCAGCTTGTCTGGCCGGCAAGCCCGGGGCTCACGCTGGTTTTCGATCTGATCTACAACGCAATCGGAAATTTCAGCAGTGTCACGCTGACCCCGCAAGCGCCCTCCTGGGGTCTTCCTGCGCAGGCAGAAAGCCTCCCGATGCAGATCGAGACAACCAGCAGCACCGGCCAGACGATCGAGATTTCGAGCTCACTGACCGCTGCCCGGAGCCCCTATGCTGGCGCGATCCGGGTGACCGCCAACACGCCGGATTTCGTCTTCGAGGGCGAAGCCGTCGAGTTTTCGGCAAATATCAATGGATTGGATCCTAGTACCGTCTGGTAATCAGCGCGTGCCTAGCGTCCGGTGATCCGCGAAATCTCGCGCGCGACCATCGTTTCGACGATCTGCGGCAGATTGTCGTCGAGCCATTCGCGCAGCATCGGCTTGAGCAGCTCGCGCACGAGCCCCTCGAGCGTGTCCGATCCCGCGACCTCGGGCTTCACCACCATCCGCGACAGCGCTTCGAGCGGCCCGCGCGTGGCTTCGGCCGCGCGCTCGGAAAGGATCGGTTCGGGGGTACGCTGCACAGGCTTGGGTCCGGGAGCAGAAGGAACGTCGGGCGCGCCGATCGGCATCGGCGCGGGAGTCTCGCGCTCCTCGGCCACCGGCTCGCTCAGTTCGAGGACCTCGTCATCCGCATCCATCGCGTCGCTCAGCGCGTCGCGGACCGCGGGGGCCGCAGGCTTGGCCGGGCGGCGCGTACGGGTGCCCGTCGCCGCATCGCCCTCTTCGGCGATGATGCGTTTGATCGAGGAGAGGATCTCCTCCATCGAAGGCTCGGAACTGATATCCCCCATATCAAGCACCTATGCGGTTAATTGCAGCGGGGCTCAATCAGGGATTTGTACCGGTGCTGTCAACAGGGCGTTGCAACAACGGATCGACGCCCGGGGTGACATCGGGGTTCTGATAGGGCGTCTCGTTGGTCCGCGTGCCCGTGGTCGTGGCGTCGGGACCGTCGCTCCAGTCGCTCCAGCTGTGGTTGACCCGGTCATAATGCTCGACCGGATTATAGAGCGGCCCGCCGTCGAGCCCCAGATCCTCCGCCTCGGCCTTGCCCATCACCGCGAGCAGGGTGAAGCCCGCGACATAGGCGTCGCGCTCGGCGGTCACATACTGGACCTGCGAGTTGAGGAATTCCTGCTCGGCGTTGAGGATGTCGAGGATGGTGCGCGTGCCGACGCCATTTTCGGCGCGGACGCCCTCGAGGCTGAGCCGGTTGGCGTCCACCGCGACGCGCGACGATTCGATCACGCGCAGCGACGACTGATAGATGGCGAATTGCGAGCGCGCCTGCGCGATCACGCCGCGCTCGGCAAAGGTCACATTCTCCATCGCCGCCGAACGCCGCGACTGGGCCTGGCGGACCTGCGCGGCGGGGCGGCCGCCCTGGAACAGCGGCACGGTGAGGTTGACGCCCACCGAGGTCGCGAAACCGTCGCCGCCGAAGCCGGCCAGCTTGCCCTGGGGGCTGACCGAGCCGAGATAGTTGTAATAATCGGTGCCCACGCCGACGCTCACCCGCGGCAGCCGCCCGGCACGCGCGACATTGACGTCGAACACGCTGGCATCGCTCTGCTTCTGCGCGGCGAGCAGATTGGGGTTGTTGGCGAGCGCGACCTGCACGGCATCCTGCACGCTGGCGGGGAGCCCCGGCAGCGGCGGCGGCGGCGCGAGCACGCCCGGCGCCACGCCGACGACGCGGATGAAATTCTCGCGGCTGCCGATCAGCCGCGCCTCGGCGCCGCGCAGCTGCGCCTGCGCCAGCGCGAGCCGCGCCTCGGACTGGGCCACGTCGGTGCGGGTCAGATCGCCCACCTCGAACCGGTCGCGCGTCGCCTGGAGGTTGACCTCGAGGACATGGACGTTCTGCTGGTTGAGCCGCACGATCGCTTCGTCGCGGATCACGTCGACATAGACGGTGACGACCTGGACGAAGAGCTCGGACTCGGCCGCGCGCAGCGCCGCCCGGCCCGCCTCGACGCGGGTTTCCGCGCCGCGCACCGAATTGCGCACCGAACCGCCCGAATAGACCGGCACCGACAGATCGGCGCCGATCGTCCCGCGCCGGCTGGGGCTGATGCCCTGATCGGTGTTGTACAGGCTCTGGTTCACCCCGCCGGTAGCGCTCACGCCGGGCAGGCCCGAAGCGCGCGCGATCGGCACATTCTCGTCGGTGGCGCGCAGATTGGCGCGCTCGGCGGCGAGATCGGGGTTGGTGTTATAGGCCAGCACCATCGCCTCGCGCAGCGTCATCGTCGGCTGCGGCGCGTCCGGCATGGTCGTGCTGGTGGTCGCGGTCGTCTGCGCCATGACCGGGTAGGCCAGCGCTGCCAGGCTCACGCCAATGATCAGATGGGGAAGTCGCATGGGCCTCTTCTGCTTTCAGAACTTGAAGGTCGTGGGGCGCGCGAAGCCCGGAAGGGTCGCGCATTCGAGATCGGCGAAATCGACCAGGCCGAAGCCGCCATCGGTGCGGCGGCCCGATGCGAGCCGGGTCACGCCGCGATCGGCGATCCCCGCGGTCACCCGCGCGCCCGGACGGAGCTGGGCGACCAGCGCGTCGGGCACATGCTCGACCGCACCGTCGATGATCAGCACGTCATAGGGAGCGCCGTTGGCCGAGCCCGCGGCGAGCGGCCCCTGGACGAGGGTAACCCCCTGCCCCGCCAGCGCGGCCGTGGCGAGCGCGAAGAGCGATTCGTCTTCCTCGACCGCGGTCACCGACGCGCCGAGCTTCGCCAGCACCGCCGCGGCATAGCCGCCCGCGGCACCGATCAGCAGCACCTTGTCGCCGGCTTCCACCCGCGCCTCGGTGATCAGGCGGCCGGTCGCGAGCGGCGAATTGTGCCTGCGCCCGCCGTTCAGCGGCAGCAACGTGTCGCGATAGGCGATGCCGCGATGGGCCTCGGGAAGGTAATCCTCGCGCGCCACGTCACGCATGGCATCGACCACGCGCGGATCGTTGACCGCGTTGGTGCGCAGCTGGTTCGAGACCATTGCACTCCGCATCGCATCGAAGCGCCCACTCACAACAGGGGCGCCCTCGACGGGCGTGGGGTCGACCGAAAGGGTCATCATCACTCCGCTTTTCGCACAACCGTATTAGTCGTGCAACACAGTTGTTGGCGTCCGAGCGCCGAATATCGCGGTGCATGTATCGTGGTGAAACGAGAACGCCAAGCGACCGAACGTGCTATTTTCACACGCATGTTGCCGCGATGTGTTGACAGCGCGCGCGCCGCCTGCGCATTCCCCCCGCTCGCTCCGAGGCCCGATGGCGGAGTGGTGACGCAGCGGACTGCAAATCCGTGCACGCCGGTTCGATTCCGGCTCGGGCCTCCACACGTTTCGAGAGACACTGTCCACAAACGGACGCTCCTGTCCGGAAACGGACAGTCTGCCGGGCAAATCTCGTGCGCGGGGCTTGTCATACCCCGCTAATCGCAAGCGCCGTGCCAACAAAAAGGGCGCCCGGACCGTGATCCGGACGCCCTTTCCTGTTCCTGGGGCTCGCCTCAGCGGCGATAGCCGTGCTGGCGGTCGCAATTGTCCTGATCGATGCCGTTGCCGATGAGCGCGCCCACGCCCGCGCCGATCACCGTGCCGGTGCCGCTGCGGCGGCTGTAGCGCCCGTCGCCACGGCCAAGCTCGCCGCCGATCAGCGCCCCGGCGATGCCGCCCAGGATCGTGCCGGTCGAGCCGCAGCCGTGCGAGCGATGGCGGCCGCGATAATAGCGGCGGCCGTCGCGATAATTGCCGGCATATTCGGTCGGCTGACCGTCGCCGCGATAATAGTCGCCGGGCTGGTAGCGGTGCGGACCCTGGGCATAGTCCTGCCGCTCATAACCGCCGCGGTCGTAACCGCGCTGATCATAGGCCTGCTGGTCGTAACCACGCTGGTCATAGCCCTGCTGGTCGCGCTGGTCATAGTTCCGATCGCCCGCATCGCGATTGTCGTCATAATAGCTCTGCTCCTCCGGCGGCGGAGGCGGCGGGTCGTAGCGCTGCGCGAGCGCGGGCGTGGCGGTGAGCGCGGTCAGTCCGATCGCGGCCGCGAACAGAAAATTCTTCATGGCGATTCTCCTCCTCGGCGCGAAAGTACCGCCCCGTTGGAACCGAAATGCTCCGCCGGCCATTCCAGCAGCCTGAACGGCGCCGTTAGCCCGCGTTCAGCTTCCTTAACATCATCCGCGCCGCAATTCCGGAAATGTTGCATTTTGGCAACTCGTCCACGGAAATGCACGGTTCACCGCTCATTGTTCATCCTGGAGAAGGAACGAAGTGCGAATCTAGGGCGTTGGTTGGGTGGTTACTGGAGTAGAACGATGTACAATTTCGGCGTCAATCAGCCCCAAACCGGGTATCGAATCGCGTATCACCAGCATGAGGCGAATCACTGCCCCGGCTGCGGACAGTCGCAATGGGTGGTCGGCCGCATGACAGCAGAATGCGCCTTTTGCGCCACGGCGCTTCCGCTGATCGCGGGCGGCAGCTTCGGCAACGGCGTGATCCGCCAACGCGGCCTTTCGGACTTCCGTCCGCTCGCGGCCTGATCCGCCTGAGGCCCGGCGGGGAAACCGGGCCCGGGCGGGAACGCCGCATCCCGGCCGCGCGTTTGGGCCGAGGCATCCGGAGCCTCGCACCATGACTGACGTCGCCGTCACCTCCCCCATCGAACGCATCGCGCGCGTCCTCGCCGCCGAAGAGCGCAGCCCCAATGGCGAGGGCCCCGACTGGTCCGACGGCCCGGTCGCGACCGAGGTCGATGCCGTCTGGCGCCGCGAGACCGGGCGCGCGTTGGCGGTGCTCAAGACGCTGCGCGAAGCCACGCCCGAGATGATCGACGCCGGCCGCGACGCGGGTGACGATCCCGCCGAGATCTGGGCCGCGATGGTCCGCGCCGCGATCGGGCAACGGATATCTCCTGACGCAACCTAGATGTGGGATTGACCACTCTCTCTCCCCGTTCGCCCTGAGCTTGTCGAAGGGCGGCCCGCCACGTGCGATGCGCTTGCGGATAGGCGGGCTTCGACAAGCTCAGCCCGAACGGAGGGTCTGGATCTTGCTCAGGGCTTCCTCAGGAACTGCGCCGAGGCCCAGCCGTCGATCGTGTCCCCGTTCAGCTTGGTCTTGATATGCCGAAATCCGTTCTGCGCCTCGAAGGCGAGCACGGGGTGGCCCTTCGCCAGGCTCGCGAAGACATTCCCCGCAACCTTCTCGGGCTTACGCCGCACGTTGAGCGGGTCGCTGCCCACTTCCACCACCAGCGGTTCGCCGAGCGGTGCGGACGGTGGAGGCGGCGGCGGCGCGGGCAGCGCGACGGCCTTGAGGAATTGCGCCGCGGCCCAGCCATCGATCGCATCGCCGTTCAGCACCGTCTTGATGTGCCGGAAGCCATCCTTGGTCTCGAAAGCCTGCACCGGATGCTTGTTGGGGAGCTGGGCGAAGACATTGCCCGGCGCCTTTGCGGGCGTCCGCCGCACATTGAGCGGATCGCTGGTCACTTCGACCGTCATCGATTCCCCGCCCGGGGCAGGTGATGGTGACGGAGCAGGTGCAGGTCCAGGCGCTGGCGTAGGAGTAGGTGCCGGTGCGGGACCCGAAGGCAGCGGCACGGTCTTCGCCAGCGCCATATAGTCGGCGAAATATTCGCCATAATATTTCTTCGAGGTCTTGTCGTAATAGCCCTGCTGCAGCCCCTTGTTCGGGTTGTAGCCGCCGGTGTTGTAGGCGATCGCCACCGCCGCCTTGTCGGCGTCGCTCAGCTTGCGGTCGGACTTCCAGCCGAGCTTCGGCCCCAGGCTGGCCAGCTGCGCGGTGAGTTCGGAAATCGCCTTGCCCAGCGTCTGGTCGAAATGAATGTAGCGGCGCTCGAGGAAATAGTCGGGATCGGTCTTGAAGAACTGGATGTCGTACTGGAACAGGCCATAGCCGTGGCAGAACCGCTCGGGGTTCGCGACATAGGGCTTATACTCGGTAATATGCTCGGCCATGTCCGCCAGTGCGGCGCGCGCTATCGCGTACATCGCGTCGCCGCCGGGCCAGGCGACCAGCTGGGCACGGTCGTTCGGAAAGGCCTTCACGCTGCGCCTGGGCGCGTTGAGCACATCGCCGACGCACAATTCGAGGATGCGCTCGGTCGTGAGGCCCTTGTTGATCAGCCGCCCCCAGATCGAGCCGGTTTCCTGCACCGCGATCGCAGTGAGCATATCGAGGTCGAATGGCGTCCCCGCGGTCGCCGCGACGATCTCCGCGCCGAAATTCGTCTTGAACCAGACGATCCAGTCTTTGGTGGCCATGACGTCATCCCCGGAAATTGGCTGGATTTCTACGCGGAACGATACGCCGCAGGGTCACCACAAGATGAGGCCCAAGTAAAGCGCGCGGCGCAATTGACGCGCCGTTAGGCAGGTTGCGCTGTCGCCCCCCCAGCCGCTATTGCCCCGCGCCATGCAGCACAGCCCGCTCACCCTCTATAATTCGCTCTCGCGCAGCCTCGAGCCCTTCCAGCCGCTCGATCCGGAAAAGGGCGCGCGCGTCTACACCTGCGGGCCTACGGTCTATAACTACCAGCACATCGGCAACATGCGCGCGTTCATCTTCGCGGACACGCTCGGCCGGGTGCTGCGCTGGAAGGGCTATGCGCTCAGCCACGTCATCAACATCACCGATGTCGGTCACCTGACCTCGGACGCCGACGCCGGCGAGGACAAGATGGAGAGGGCCGCAGCCGCACAGGCCCGGTCGATCTGGGAGATCGCTGCGCACTACACCGAAGCGTTCAAGCGCGACGTCGAGCGCCTCAACATCACGCCACCGATGCTCTGGTCGGTCGCGACCGACCATATCGGCGAGATGATCGCGTTCGCGAAGAAAATCGCGCCGGAGCATTGCTACGAGATCGAGAGCGGCCTCTATTTCGACCACACCACCGTCCCCGATTACGGCAAGCTCGCGGGGGGGCAGGACGATGCGGGTGAGAATCGGATCGACCCCGTCTCGGGCAAGCGTCACCCGCAGGACTTCGCGATCTGGCGCAAGTCGCCTCCCGGCGAGCAGCGCCAGATGGAATGGGACAGCCCCTGGGGCAAGGGCGCGCCGGGCTGGCACCTCGAATGCTCAGTGATGAGCATCAAATATCTCGGCGCGCCGTTCGATATCCACACCGGCGGGATCGATCATCGCGAGATCCATCATCCCAACGAGATCGCCCAGAACCAGGCATGGTGCGGCTGTTCCGACAGCGGCGCGCATTTCTGGATGCACAACAACTTCCTCGTCGACCGCACCGGCAAGATGTCCAAGTCGAAGGGCGGTTTCACCACGCTGCAGGTGCTGATCGACGCCGGGGTGCACCCCCTCGCCTATCGCCTGATGTGCATCAGCGCGCATTACCGGTCCGAGCTCGAGTTCAGCCCCGAAAACCTTGCCGCCGCGCTCACCCGGCTCAAGCGGCTGGTGATGACCGTCACCGCGCTCAAGGCCAGGGCCGAGGGCGAAGGCACCGCCCCCGCCCCCTGGATCAAGCGGCTCGACGAGGCGGTGTCGGACGACCTGAACACGCCCCGCGCGCTGCCAGTGCTCGACGAGCTGCTCGCCGAGAAGAGCCTGTCCCCCGCCGACCGGCTCGCCGCGCTGGCCGAGTTCGACGCGGTGCTGGGCCTCGACCTGCTCGGCCTCGACCGGAACGACCTGCGCGTCCGCCCCGCCAGCGCGGCCCTCACCGCCGAGGACATCGAAGCCCGGCTCGCCGAGCGCAAGGAAGCCCGCGCCGCGAAGGATTTCGCCCGCTCGGATGCGATCCGCGACGAACTCGCCGCATCCGGCGTGGAGGTGATGGACGGCGACCCGCTCGGCTGGGACTGGCGCCCGACCCTCTGATCGTGGCAGACCACCTCTCCAAGACTGGGAGGGCATGATGCGCGGCACGATATTGGCGTTCGATTTCCGCACCGGCGAAGGCAAGATCTCGGGCGAAGACGGCAATCGTTACAGCTTTGCCGGGGGCGAATGGCATGGCGGCGGCCAGCCCGTTGCCAACCAGTCGGTCGATTTCGAAGCATCGGAGCGCGACGCGCTGGCGGTGTACCCGGTGCGAAGCGCAGTCGGCCAATATGAGCGCAACCGCATCGCCGCGGCCCTGCTCGCCTTCTTTCTCGGCGGGCTCGGCATCCACAAATTCTACATGAACAAGCCCGGCGCGGGCGTGATCATGCTGCTGGGCGGGCTGTTCGGCTGGATCCTGATCTTCCCGGTGATCCTGGTCTGCCTCGTCGCGCTGGTCGAATCGATCATCTATGTGACGATGACCGACGAGACGTTCGACGCCACCTATATCCAGGGCAACAAGTCCTGGTTCTAGGCGCAGGCCTTCCGCCACGCTAAGCCGCGCCTCATGAAAGCCGTGCTCCCCGCCCTCGCCCGCCCGCTCGTCGAGCCCCATCTCCCCGAGGGCATCGAGGCGCATTGGTTCACCTCGCCGGACGAGGCGATCGCGATGCTGCCGGGGGCGGAACTGGGCTGGCTCGACAATAACCGGCCCGCCGAATGGGCGCGCACCGTCGCCGCCGCAACCGATCTCAAATGGCTCTCGACCATCTATGCCGGGCTCGACGCGCTCGACAAAAAGCTGCTGATCTCGCGCGGTATCCGCGTCACCAACGGCAGCGGGGTCAACGCCCATACCGTCGCCGAATATGCGGTGATGGGAGCGCTGGTCGCCGCCAAGCGCTATGACGAAGTCGTCCGCGCCGCCGACCGCCACGAATGGCCGATGGACGCGCCGGGCAAGCTCGAACTCTATGAGAGCAACGTCCTGATCCTCGGCTATGGCACGATCGGCCGGCTGATCGGCGAGCGGATGCGCGGCTTCGGCGCGCACGTCACCGCCGTCACCCGCACCCGGACCGAGGGCACGATCGGCCCCGACGAGTGGCGCGGTCGCCTCGCCGAATTCGACTGGATCATGCTCGCCGCCCCGGCCACCGCCGAGACCCGCCACATGATCGGCGCGGCCGAGCTCGCCGCGATGAAGCCCACCGCCTGGATCGTGAATGTCGGCCGCGGCAGCACGATCGATCAGGACGCGCTGATTGAGGCGCTCCACAAGCGCCGGATCGGCGGCGCCTTTTGCGACACGGTCAGCCCCGAGCCGCTCCCGCCCGAGCATCCGCTCTGGACCGCGCCCAACGCGATCCACTCGATGCATTTGTCGGGCCGCAGCCAGACCAAGATGTTCCTGCGCTGCGCCCAGCTCTTCGTCGAGAATCTCAATGCCTATGTCGCCGGCCGCCCGCTCAAGAACGAAGTCGATCTCGCCGCGGGCTATTGAGGATCGCGCTCGGCATAGAGTGTGGTGCCGTCGGTGAAGATCAGCACCATGCGGTTACGGTCGATCAGCATCGCTCCGCTGAGCCAGGCGACGGGATAGACACCCTCCTCGGCGTCGCCTTGGTCGCTTTCCGGACAGAGGAGCGAAAGGACTTGTCCTTCCACCGATTGCGACTGGGCAAAGGCTGCGGAAATCTCCCGCTCCGCTACCGCAATGCCGTAGATGATCACCACATCCTCGCGAGTGTTCGGACGGCGTCCGGGCAGATTCTCACTCGCCGTCAGCCGGTCCTTGTCGAGATAGCCGACGCTTGTGCAATCGAGCGTCACCTTGGCGAGCGGTTTCGAGGCACGCGGCGTCACGAGGATACGCCGCCGGTCGATCCGGACCTTCGCGCCGTCGAAGGCATCCAGCCGCGCCAGGGATCTGGGCTCGGTCTCCTTGCCGGAAACGGCGAACCAGGCGGTCTTGCGTACCGTCCAGTCCCCCCGCAGCAGCCGCGCGGCAGGCAGATCGCGATAATAGATCTGCCCGGGGTTCGCGTCGGTCATCGCATTCTCGCCCTTGGCATCGTCCGGGCCGGCGACATAGGATGGGGGCGGCTGCTCGCCCTCCGCCGCCATCACATTGCGAATATCGGTATCGACGGCGTTGACGTCCGCCGCGAAATTGGCGTCCGCCATGAAATTGGGGGTCTCCTCCGCAGGCTTGCACCCCGCCAGCGCCACCGCGCAGCCCAGCAGCATCACCCCATGCACGCGCATCCGCCCGACTCCCGCTTGCCTCCCATCGGCCAGCGGCTATCCTGCCCGCCTGCTGAAGGAAGTCCATGCGTAACCTGTTCACCGCCGCGGCGCTTGCCGTCCTCCTCCCCGCCACCGCGCATGCGCAGGAAGCCGATCCGCGCGTCGACGACGTGGTCGAGACCTCGGACGGCTATAAATGCCGCGCGCACGAAATGCCCGAACTCAGCCTCTCGCACGATTGGCGCGGGGCCGATCGCGGCGCGATCTGGGAGGGCCGCGCGCGTGAGGCGGGCGCCGGCGACTATCGCATCCGCGTCGCCTTCCATCCGCAGGAGGACCGGCCCTCGGTTGCAGCGCCCGCGCTGCTGGGCTTCGAGTTCAACATGCCGCGCACGCCGCTGCGCGCGCCCGCCAAATCGGCGCATCTCCGCCTCGACGGCATTGCCGATGCGACCCCGCTCCAGCTCGAGGGCGACCCCACCTATCTCTCGCTCGCGGTCGCCGAGCGCCAGCGCGAGGAATTGGCCCAGCGGCTGATGGCGGTCTCGATCGTCGAGATCGACCTGGTCGATGCCTCGGGCGCGCCGCTTGGCCGCTATAGCTGGGATATCCGCCGCCTGCGCCGCTCGAACGAGGTGCTGCAGGTGATCAACTGGAGCTGCCGCTGAAAGGGACCATGATGCGCCTGATCCTCGCCGCCTTCGCGCTGACCGCGCTCGCTCTGCCCGCCCACGCTCAGCGGCTCGATACGCGCGTGCGCGAGGTCACCACCGATGCGGGGGGCACGAAGTGCCGCCTCAACGCCAATCCCGGAATGCTGCTGGTGAACGCCGCGGCGGGCGCCGAGCCCCAGGCCCTTCTGGACCAGCCTCCCATCGACGCCGTTCGCGGGTTCCATGTCCTGCTCGGCATGACGTTTCAGCCCCGCCCGGCGACACGCTTCAATTCCGGCCCCAGCGTTCTCGGACTCGAACTCATTCCCATCGGCCGCACGCGCACGCGCAAGGTCAGCCATGGCCGGCTGCTGATCGACGGTGAGGACAGCGGGGTGAAGCTGATCTTGCAGGTCAATCCCGACCGCCCCCGGGCGACCTATCTCGCCGTGCCGGAAGCGCTGCGCCTGCAAACCGCCGAACGCATCCTCCGCAGCCGCTCGGTCGATTTCGAAGTGACCGACGGCGTCGGCACGGTCACACATTACCGCTTCGACGGCCTGCGCATCGCCGATGCGGCCGAAATCCTTTCGATCATCAAGTTCAGCTGCAACACGTATCGCGCCGACTGAACGTCACATCAGCGGTCCACGCGCCTCGAAAAACGCGTCGATCGTCGCATCGTCTACCGTCACCTGCCGGTCGAGCAGCAGCACCGCGAGCCCGTGCACCAGCGCCCATGCACGCAGCGCGAACAGCCGCGCCGCGCCCTCACCGTCGCGCTCGGCCACCTCGCGCACCGCTTGCATCCGCAGCAGCGGCATCGTGTCGGGATCATCGCTGTTCCAGTCGAGGGGATTATGGTTGGGCGAATTGGCGAAGATCAGCCTGAACAGCGCCGGATTCTGTAGCGCGAAGGTGATGTAGGCCCGCCCGACCGCGTTGAAGCCCCGCTTCCCCGCCTCGGCCTGCGCGCTGCCCAGCCGGTCGAGCCCCTCGCGCGCCATCGCGCCCAGCAATGCCCCCTTGTCGGGAAAATGCCGATAGACCGCAGTCGGGCTCACCCCCACCGCGCGCGCCACCTCGCGCAGCCCCGGCGCATCCGCACCCGGTTCGGCCAGCAGCTTCAGCCCCGCCTCGATCAGCGCCGCGCGCAGGTCGCCATGATGATAGGCCCGCTTTTCCATGTTGACACTGTTACCATCAAATCGTTATGTGAACATTGTCAACTTAGGCTGGAGTCGGAAAATGGCAAGCAGCGTCGAAACCGCGATCCGGGGCGTCGTCACCAAGGGCGTGTTCATGCTCCACGACTTCAACCGCAAGCGCATGGCCAAGCCCGCAGCCGACCACCCGTTCCTCACCGGCATCCACACGCCGATGGAGGAAGAGCTGACGATCGAGGACCTCCCCGTTACCGGCGCGATCCCCATATCGCTCGACGGCCGTTATCTGCGCATCGGGCCCAATCCGGTGAATCCGGATGCGACCGGGCATCATTGGTTCATCGGCGACGGAATGGTCCATGGCCTGCGCCTCCAAGACGGCAAGGCGCTCTGGTACCGCAATCGCTGGACCCGCTCGGGCGATGTCTCGGACCAGCTCGGCGAGGCCCCCATCCCCTCCCCGCGCGGCGACCGGACCACGGTCAACACCAATGTCATGGCGATCGCGGGCCGCACCTTCGCCCTGGTCGAGGCCGGAACCGCGCCGATCGAGCTGGGCGAAACGCTCGAAAGCCTCGCCTACAACCCGTTCGACGGCACGCTGAAGGGCCCCTTCACCGCCCACCCGCATCTCGATCCCCTGACCGGCGAGCTCCACGCGATCACCTACGCCGGCAAGGAGCAGAACCGGGTCTGGCACGCCGTCGTCGATGCGAACGGCAAGGTCCGCCGCGAGGAGCCTATCGCGGTCGAACACGGCCCCTCGATCCATGACTGCGCGATCACCAGCCGCTACGTCCTCGTCTTCGATCTGCCCGTCACCTTCTCGATGCAGGCGCTGATCGCCGGCCACAATTTCCCCTATCGCTGGAACCCCAGGCATCAGGCGCGGATCGGGCTCCTGCCGCGCGCGGGCCGCGGCGAGGAGGTGATCTGGTGCGAGGTCGAGCCCTGCTACATCTTCCACGCCGCCAACGCGTACGACCTGCCCGACGGCCGCGTCGTGCTCGATGCGGTGGTGCACGAGACGATGTTTGCGGAGAGCACCCAGGGCCCGGACTCGCGCCGCATCACCTTCGAGCGCTGGACGATCGATCCTGCAGCGAAGCGCGTCGATCGCCGCGTGATCGACGACAACCCCCAGGAATTCCCCCGCCCCGACGAACGCCGCTTCGGTCAGCCTTATCGCTACGCCTACACGATGGCGCTCGACACCGCGGACCATTTCAGCGGCGCGCATCACCTGATCAAGCACGACCTCGATGCCGGCACCCGCGCGATCCACGATTTCGGCCCCGGCCATTTCCCCGGCGAGTTCGTCTTCGTCCCCGCGCATGCCGACGCCGCCGAGGACGAGGGCTGGCTGATCGGACTGGTGGTCAATTACCCCGGCGAGACGACCGACCTCGTCATCCTCGATGCGCAGCGCTTCGAGGAGGAGCCGGTCGCCAAGGTCCGCATCCCCCATCGCGTGCCGCCGGGCTTCCACGGCAACTGGGCGCCCGGCTGAAACCGGGCCGGATCACTCCGGCAGTAAGGGAATTATCGCGGGGTGGTCGATCATATCCATCGCGATCTTGATCGTCGCGACCATGTTGCGGATATTCTCTCGCTGCTGCTCGGTGATGGCGTGCTGTTCGAGCGGGCCCGGCTCGCCGTCGGATGCCAGGATCGACTGGATTTTCGCGATGCTGGGCCCCGATCCCAGCACCGCCAGCATCGCTTTCACCAGCTGGCCCGCTTCAGGTGCGGTTGCTGGGTCGCGCTCCAGCTCCTCGATCCGCGCAAGCAGTTCGTCCAGTCCACCAAGGTCTTGATCGCTCATGGTCGCCTCCCCTCAAGAGTCGGCCGGGTTCTACCCGATTCCCCGGGGTTGGCCGAAAAAGCAAATACTTAGGTAATTTGCTAAGTGTCTTGACTCGCCCGCCCCGGCCCGGATACTTATCCCCATGCCTAACCATTCCCCCATCGACGCCGCCTTCGCCGCGCTCGCCGACCCCACCCGCCGTGCGGTGGTCGAGCGGCTCGGGCGAGGCCCCGCGAGCGTCTCCACCCTCGCCGCCGATCATCCGATCGCGCTCCCCAGCTTCATGCAGCATCTCCGCCAGCTCGAAAGCGCGGGCCTTATCCGCAGCGAGAAGCAGGGCCGCGTGCGCACCTGCACGCTCTCCCCCCAAGCACTCACCGCGGTCGAGACCTGGATCATCCAGCGCCGCCGCGACTGGGAAGCGCGCCTGGGCCGCCTCGGCGCCTATCTCGATCAACTGGAGGACCCCAATGTCTGACGCACCCGCCGTCCACGACCGCTTCACGATCGAACGCACCTACCCCCACGCCCCCGCCAAGGTTTTCGCCGCCTTCGCGACCGAAGAGGGCAAGCAGCGCTGGTTCTCCGGCCCCAACGACCAATGGGATCTGATCGAGCGCGAGTTCGACTTCAGCGTCGGCGGGATCGAGACGATCGAGGGCCGGTGGAAAGGCGGGCACATGCCGGCCGGCACGGTCTCGCGGATGGACCTCGTCTATCACGACATCGTCCCCGACCGCCGCATCGTCTATTCGTACCGGATGGCAATCGACGGCAAGCCGATCTCGGTCAGCATGGCCGCAATCGAAATGGTTCCCGACAGCGCGGGCACCCGCCTCACCCTGACCGAGCATGGCATCTATCTCGATGGCTATGAGGACAAGGGCAGCCGTCACCACGGCGTAAGCTGGCAGATGGACAAGATGGGCGAGACCTTACCCGCCTAGCGCAGCCTGGACCGTCGGCGCGTTCCCACCGAGCGCCTCGCACTCCCAACGCATGTTCGCCCGCGCCTGCTGCTCCAGCGCATCGTACGCGAGTCCCCTCGCGCGCGACAGCACTCGCAGCAGCGGCGCGGCGCTCAGATGCTCCAGCACCCGCGCCCGCCCCGCGCGATACTGCGCGTCGGGATAGATGCGATACTCGTCCCGGATCGCCAGCGCATAGCGGCGATAATCGGCGCGATCCGCAGCGAGGATCGCGAGATCGAGATCGACCAGGATCTGCGCCAGCGCGTCGTCGGCCGCATGTCCCTTGGTCGCCATGATGCACGTCTCGATCGCGCGCAGCTCATCCTCGGGCCAATCGAGCAATTCGAGCGCGATATCCGCACTGCGCCGCTCATTGTCGGTCGCCGTCGCGTCATAGACGATATCGTGCAGCCAGATCGCATAGCGCAGGATGCGCGCCTCGCGCTCGCCCAGACCGGAAAAGCTGGCCGCCATCGCCTCCAGCATCGCGGTGATATGATCGCGGTTGTGATAGGCTAGCGGCGACACGGTGAAGCGCTCGACGAGCAGTGCACGGAGCGGCGGCGGCATGTCGCCGACAAGCGTGGAGACCGGCTGGGTTGTCACCCGGCTATCCTAGTGCCGCAGTCGCCCGGCGTCACGCTTCGGGACAGGCTGGGGCAGAATTTACCCCGCGCGGATAAATTTTGGGGTTGCGTCGTTTTACCCTCTCCGGGTAAGGCCCGCCCATGACGACGCTAGCAGGCTCCAAGATCCGCCGCTTCCGCGAGGAACGCTCTCTCTCCCGCGCCGCGTTCGGCGCCTGGTTCGATACGCCGGGCTCGACCGTCCAGGGCTGGGAGGAAGAGGGCAAGCGCGCCAACCCCGCGGTGGTCAACCAGATCGCCGCCAACGGCATCGCACACCATCAGGACTGGTATGTCCATGTCCGCGCCGCCGAGAACGACCTCTCCAGCTGGACCCCGGACAGCTGGAAGGCCGCCGAGGCGCGTCAGCTCCCGACTTACCCCGATCAGGAGCGGCTGGACGCCGCGACCACCACGCTCAGCAGCTTCCCCCCGCTCGTCTTCGCGGGCGAAGCGCGCAACCTCACCGCCGATCTCGCCCGCGTGGCGGAGGGCAAGGCCTTCCTCCTCCAGGGCGGCGACTGCGCCGAGAGCTTCGCCGAGTTCCACCCCAACAATATCCGCGACACCTTCCGCGTCATCCTCCAGATGGCGGTCGTCCTCACCTATGCCTCGAAGCTCCCCACGGTGAAGCTCGGCCGCATGGCGGGCCAGTTCGCCAAGCCGCGCTCGGCGGACACCGAGACGATCGGCGGCGTCGAGCTCCCCTCCTATCGCGGCGACAATATCAACGGCATCGAGTTCACCGCCGAGGACCGCATCCCCGATCCCCAGCGGATGATCCAGGGCTACAGCCAGTCCGCCGCCACCCTCAACCTGCTGCGCGCGTTCGCCAGCGGCGGCTATGCCAACCTCCACCAGGTCCATCGCTGGACCCACGACTTCATGGGCAAGAGCCCCTGGTCGAAGAAATATGCCGACGTCGCCGCCCGCATCGGCGAGGCGCTCGACTTCATGCAGGCCTGCGGGATCGACGCCGACAGCGTCCCCCAGCTCAAAGCCACCGATTTCTACACCAGCCACGAAGCGCTGCTGCTCCCCTACGAGCAAGCCCTCACCCGCCAGGACAGCCTCACCGGCGACTGGTACGATACCAGCGCGCACTTCCTTTGGATCGGCGACCGCACCCGCTTCGAGGGCAGCGCGCATGTCGAGTTCCTGCGCGGCATCGGCAACCCGATCGGGATGAAGTGCGGCCCCAGCCTCGAGCCCGACGCGCTGCTGCGCCTGCTCGACACGCTCAACCCCGGGCGCATCCCCGGCCGCATGACCCTGATCACCCGCTACGGCCACGACAAGATCGAGGCCGGCCTCCCCCGCCTCGTCCGCGCGGTCAAGCGCGAGGGGCATCCGGTGGTGTGGAGCTGCGACCCGATGCACGGCAACGTCATCAAGGCCGCCAACGGCTACAAGACCCGCCCCTTCGACCGCATCCTCGCCGAAGTCCGCGGCTTCTTCGCCGTCCACCGCGCCGAGGGCACGTACGCCGGCGGCATTCACGCCGAAATGACCGGCCAGAACGTCACCGAATGCACCGGCGGCGCGATCGACGTGACCGAGCAATCGCTGGCGGACCGGTATCACACGCACTGCGATCCGCGGCTGAACGCGGGGCAGAGCCTAGAGCTGGCGTTCTTGCTGGCGGAGATGCTGAACGAGGAGATGGCGGAGCGGCGGAAGGTGGCGGCTTAAGCCACCCCCTCCTGCCCGTTCAGAACCCCAGCCTCACCGTCGCCCGCAAGTCCCGCCCGGCGAGCGGCGCGAAGTCCTTGAGGAAGCTCGAATGCCGCCGCGCATCGACGTCGAAGATGTTGTTCGCGCTCAGCGTCAGCGAAAGCTTGCGGTTGTTCGCGAACGGCCGGATCGCGACCGAGGCGTTGACCAGCGTATAGTCCGCGGTCGGGGTCTCGAACGGGGCGATGCGGTTCTGCTCGAAGACATGCTCGGCCTCGATGCGGCCCGTGACGGTGTCCGATTGCAGCTCGAACCCGCCGAGCAGCCGCGCGGGCGGGATGCGCGGCACCGGGTTGTTGCCATTGGCCGAGGCGTGGACATAGTCGCCGAGCAGGTCGAAATTGAGCGTCGCGCTGCCGATCGTCGCGAGCCGAACCGACATGTCGCCCTCGACGCCATAATAACGCGCGTCGGTCTGGCTGAACCGGAAGCAGGGCAGATCGACCGTCCGTCCGCTCGGCGCCGCGGCGGCCTGGCACACGCTCTGCGCGACCTGGTCCTCGGAGATATAGCCGCTGAACCAGTCATAATAGGCCGATCCGTCGAAGCTGAACCCGTCCTTGTGGACATGGAGCGTGGTCTCCAGCCCCCAGGACTGTTCGAGCCCGAAATCGGGGTTGCCCAGCTCCCAGGCCTGGGTGCCGGCATGGCCGCCATTGGCGAACAGCTCGTCGGCGCTGGGCGCGCGTTCGGTGCGCGAGACATTGGCGCCGATCCGCACGCCCTCGGCGAGTTCGAGCGAGAGACCCGCCGAGCCTGAAATGGCATCGAAGCTGCGCGAGGTGGCGGGGAAGCGGAGGTCGCCGGCATCGGGCCGCGAGGTCAGCGTGCTCCGTTCGTAGCGAAGCCCGCCCTCGGCCCGCAACTTGCCCAGATCGACCTGCTGGAGGGTGAAGATACCGACCTGGCTGCTGGTGCTGCGCGGCAGGAAGGCCTCGCTGCCGACCACGTCGAAGTCACGGTGGAAATACTGGACGCCCGACGCGCCCTGCCAGCCGCCGCGATTGGCCTGGACGAATTCGAGCCGCCCCTCATAGCCCTTGTTGTAGAAGGCGGTGCCGATCGCCCCGGTGTCCTCGAGCTCGAAATGGCGATAATTGGCATAGCCGCCGCGGAAGCGGACCTTGTCGAGCAAACCGCCGCCGGTGCTCACATCGGCGCGGATATCGAAGCGGTTCTGGAGCACGTCGAGCCGCGGCGCCTCCTGTTCCTCGCCCGATGCCAGCGCATAGCGGATCGGAACGCCGTACAGGCTGTCATAGTGCGAGTAGGAGACGCCGATATTGGCGTTGTCGCTGGCATAGGCGAGGCCGACGCCGGCAGTCCAGGTTTCCGCCGCCGTGTTGGGCAGCGTGCCCTTGAGCGCGGCGGTCGCGGCGAAATCAGGGTCGTCGGGGAGCGTCGGGCCCGCCGCGGCGGCCGCCGCCTGTGCGCGCGCCGCGGGGGTCAGCGCATAGCCGCCGATGCGGAGATCTTCGGTCTTGAGGTACGAGCCATCGACATGGGCGACGAAATTGCCGCCGATCGCGGCATCGCCCGCCGCGCCGAACGAACGCTCGTTGGAGGCGGAGCCATAGGTGGCGATCGCGTCGAGCCGGTAGCCATTCTCGGGCACGCGGCGCGGGATGCGGGTGTCGATGACATTGACCACCCCGCCAATCGCCGACGAGCCGAACAGCAGCACAGCGGGTCCGCGTAGCACCTCGACCCGCTCGGCGAGCAGCGGATCGATGATCACAGCGTGATCGGCCGAGGTGCTCGACACATCGATCGCGCCGATCCCGTCAGTGAGCACGCGCACGCGCTCGCCCTGGAAACCGCGCAGGATCGGCCGCGAGGCGCTCGGGCCGAACGAGGTCGCCGAAACGCCGGGCTGGCGCGCCAGCGTCTCGCCGATGCTGGGGCGCAGATCGCGGGTCAGCGCCTCGCCCGAGACCAACGAGGTGCCCGAGAGCACGTCCTTCTCGCTCTGCTGGAGCACGCCGGTGACGACGATCTCGCTGCTATGATCCTGGCTCTGATCCTCATCGCTCGCCGTGGGGGTCGGCGAGGCGGCGGGGGTGTCGTCGGGGGCGGCCTGGGCCGCGGCGGGAAGCGCGAGCGCGAGCGTGGCCGCGCTGAGCAGGAAGAAATGACGCATGGAAACGGACTCCGGAAAAACTTTGAAAACGGGAACGGAATCCGGCGGGCGGAGCGCATGGCGCCCCTGTCGCGGTCACGATTCCGTCAGGCCTGGAGTCGGATCGGGGGTGCGCGGCTCTGCCAGGCGTGCGAGCGCCCGGTGAGCGAGAGGCCGAGAAGGAGCGTTACAGCCAGCCAGAAGCCCGCGGTCGCGGGCGCGTCGAGGCCGATCGGCGCGGGCAGCAGGACCGGGCCTGCATGGGCGAGTTCACGGCAGATCGGGCAGTTGTTCTGCGAATCGCCGGGCGTTGGCTTGCCCGGCTTTTGCGGGGCCGCACCGTCCGCCTGCGCCAGCTTGGCGAAGTCGTAATGCTGGTGCGTCTGGGTGACGATGCTCTGCGACAGGAAGGCGAACAGCACCGCCGCGAGAACGGCAAGCCAGGCCGCGCTCAGGCGGCTCGCCTGATGCGTCCCCATGCGCCTGCCGCGCACCGACCTGCTACCCAATGCCATCGATCCGGTCGATATGTTGCAATGTATCACGAATCAAGCGCGATGCGCACCAGATTGTCCCGCAATCGGCTCAGACGAACCCGAGGTTCCAGGTCGAGGCGTTGTAATTGCCGATATTGGGCAGCACCGTCGCCATGTTCCCCGCGCTCACTCCGAACCAGGTCGCCAGCGTCGACGCATATTGATCGACCGAGATGGCGGGAAGCAGCCGCCCCTGCCCCACATCGTCGGGTGTGTTGTTCCCGATCGCGGGCGGCGTGCCGTAGAAGCGCTTGCCGTTGACCGCGCCGCCCATCACGAAGTGCATCGCGCCCCAGCCATGGTCCGATCCGTCGCTGTTGGGCTGGAGCGTGCGGCCGAAATCGGATCCGGTGAAGGTCGTCACCCTGTCCGACACGCCCAGCGCGACGGTGGTGTCGTAGAAGGCGCGCATCGCATCGGCGACGAGGCCGATCTGGGTGGGGTGCTGCGCGGCGAGGCTGTCATGCATGTCGAACCCGCCGATCGAGACGAAGAACACCTGCCGCTTCGCCCCCAGTTCCTGCGACACGGCGATCAGCCGCGCGACGATGCGAAGCTGGTCGGCCAGATTGTTGCCGCTCGGGAAGAGAGTGAAGCCCGCCGCGGGGGCCCCTGCCAGCGCGGTGCTCACCTGCGTATAGGTGTCGAGCGCGCGCTTGCTCACCTTGGCGTGCTCATTCTCGAAGATGTGCGTCCGAGGCGCGCTCATCAGGCTGCGCAGCGTGCTGGCGGCGGTGCTCGATCCGAACAGGGTCGTATTATTGTTGAGCAGGGCGATCGGGCCGTTGGTGCTCACCGAATATTGGATCGCGGTGCGGCCCGACATGAAGACGGCGTTGCCCGCCGCGTTGATGCAGGTGAGCGTCGCGGTCCCGTTGCCGCTCTGCATCAGGTCGCCCAGCCGCCCGCCCCAGCCCGACGCCGCGCCCTCGGGGCTCGAGGCTTGCCAGTAAGACTGCTGGTCATTGTGGCTGAACAGCTTGGGGGGCAGCGGCGCCGATTGGGCGTTGAACTGCGCCTTGGTGGTCGGCTGGATCAGCGTGCCGACATTGAGCACCACCGCGAGCTTGCCCGCATCGAACACTGGCATCAGCGAGGCCATGGTCGGCGCGAGCGCATATTGCCGCCCGCCGGGCAGCGCCACCGACGGGCTCAGCGCGGTCGCGGCGAGCGAAGCGCGCGTATGCGCCAGCGCGGGGCGCGCGGCATTGTAGAGATCGTAGCTGGCCTGGTCATAGGGCGGCAGCGTGTTGGCATAGTCGTTGCCGCCATAGAGGAAGACGCAGACCAGCGCCTTATAGTCGGAGGCGGTCGCCGCCGCCGCCTCGCCGATCCCGGCGAGCTGGGTGACGAAGGGGGTGACGCCGCCCGCGATCCCCAAAGCGGCGGAGCGCTTGAGAAAGGCGCGGCGGGATTGATCACTGCTCATCGGCCTTCTCCCCTCACTTCAGCGTCAGATATTCGGGCGCAGCCATCGTCAGCAGGATGGCGGTATAGACCCGGTTGGAGCCGTCGCCGAACGCGACGCTGTCCACCGCCGCCTTGATCGAGGCGACGGTTGCACTGGTCAGCTGCCCCGCGGCGAGCAGGATATTGATCTCGTCGACCAGCGCCTGGCTGTCGGCCGCCAGCGCCTGCATCGTGGTATAGTTGGCGCGGAAATCGCCGATCCCGTTCGAGATCACCACCGCCATGAAGTTGATATAGGCGACGACGCTCAGCTCGTTGGTGATCTGGAATTCGGGCGCGGTCAGTCCGGCGGCCGAGATGGCGGTGTTGGGCGGGCTATAGCCGGGGCGGAAGAAGTTGAAGACCGATTGGCTGCGCCCCATCGATTCCGCCAGCCTTGTGCTGGAGCTGCTCGTGTCGCCGATCTGCCAGGTGTCGGAGGGCGAGGTCGCGCCGAACGCGCGCGCCCAGCCGGTCAGCCGCATCACCGGCTCGCGCAGCTTGCCGCTGCTGGTCGCGCTGGCGAGCGGATCGGCACGCGCCTCGGCATCCATCAGGATCGCGCGCACCACCGCCTTCATGTCGCCGCGCACGCCCGAGCCGTTGTTGGCGAACACATTGGCGACGCGGTTGATATAGGCCGCGCTCGGATTGCTCGTCACCAGCCGCTGGATCAGCTGCTTCGAGACGAAGGGCGGCACATTGGCGTGGTTGAAGATCGTATCGAGCGCGGTCTTGAGCGAATTCGCCGCGCTGGTGCCCGAGGGCACGGTGACGCCGAGGAAGCTCGACGCCCCGGTCTCATGCTGATCGTTGAAGACCAATGGCTGTTCGTAATGATCGGGCGTCGTGAAATCGAAACTGCTGAACGTCAGCCCGGTAAAGATCCGCGCCAGCCCCGAAACATCGGCCTGGGTATAGGTCTCGACCGGATTGCCGCCCGACAGCACCAGCGATCCGTCCATGTTGAGCCGGTAGAGCCCCATGGTGAAGAGCTGCATCAGCTCGCGCGCATAATTCTCGTCGGGCACCGCGCCGGTCGCCATGTTCGCCTTCCGGTTGCCGAGGAAGGTCAGATACGATGCCATCGCGGCGTTGAAGGTGATCTTCTCGATGATCGTGCGGAAATTGTCGAAGGCATTGTCGAGCAGCACATCGGCATAGGCCGCCATCGCGAACTGGACGTAATTGAGCTGAACCCCCGCAATCCCCACCACCAGCATTTCGAGCAGCGCCATGCCGACGCGCTGGCGCAGCTGATTGGTGTCGGAGATGATCTGGCGCCACATCGTGTTATCGAAGCCGCGCTCGTCATTCATATATTGCGCGTCGCGATAGCCCTTGAGGCTCAGCCAGTTCCAATGAGTGGTGGCGCGGGTCAGGCCGAACTGGTTGGTGATCCAGCCGTCATAGCCGCGTGTTATCACATCCTCGATGTCCGCCTTGGTCGCACCGAAGCTGGCCTGGGCGAGGAAGCGGCTGGCCTGGACGCGGGTGACCGCGATGGTCGGTGTCGGGGTGGGAACCGGCGCGGGCGACGGCCCGGGGGTGACGATCCCGCCGCCACCGCCGCCGCCTCCCCCCGCGTCGCAGGCAGCCAACGCCAGCGCGGGCAACATCGCGAGCATCGAAGCGCCGGAGGCGAGCGGCGGTACCGGCTCCGCGGCGGTATCGGCCTCAGGCTCCGGATTCCCGGCTTCGACTTCCTCGCTCACGGCGCCCCCCAGTCCTGTTCCGCCCTGTCCGGCGGATATTTTCCAGCCAGGATAACCGAACATCGCCGGATGACGAAATCATCAAAGCAAAGCATGAACGCTGCGTTCGCCAGCGCCCGCTCGGGCGCTTGACGGCCCGCGCCGCTACCCCTAGTAGCCCCGCTTCCGCGCATGGCCCCTTCGTCTAGCGGTCAGGACGTCGCCCTCTCACGGCGAAAACACGAGTTCGATTCTCGTAGGGGTCACCACGCTGGAAATCATCGCGGGGCGATGATTTCGCGTGGTGACAGCGGACTCGAAAACGTGCGGGGCACGTTTTCGGCCGCTGGTGACGGCAGCAAGGCTGCCGGGTGGCCTCTCCCCAAATCCAGGATCTCCTCCCCGCTGCGGCTCATCCGCGCGTTAACCCCTTCGTCATTGCCTGTTCACAAATCTGTGGATAACTTGTGGACATGGGGCAGAAGATCACTCTCGCTCAGGAACTTGACGCCCGCGCGGGCCAGGCCCGTTCGCTGGCCGAGGGCCAGGCCCTGCACGAGGCCGCGGACCGGCTCCGGCGCGTGCGCCGCTTCGGCCTGCTCGGCGGCTGGAACCGCACCCCGCTCTTCCGCAACTAGCAGTCCGGCCCCTCCCGGGGGATCACCGGGAGAGGCTGAAGCGTGGCGAGGTGAGCGTTCCTTAGAACTTCACGCCAACACCCACGGATGCGACGATGGGATCGATACTCACGTCGAGCGTCCGCACCGTGGCGCCGGACCTCAGCGTCGCGGTCGTGTCCATGTCGATATATTTGACATCGGCGTTGATGAAGAGGTTGTGGCCCACATCGATATCGACGCCCGCCTGGAGCGCGTAGCCGGCGCTGTCTTCCATATCGATCGTGGTCGCGCCGAGCGCGGTGTTGAGCGACGAAGTCGCCTTCTCCGAATAGAAAATGGTGTAGTTGACGCCCGCGCCGACATAGGGGTGCACCGCGCCGCCCGGGGCAAAATGATATTGCAGCGTGAGCGTGGGAGGCAGCACCCGGCTGCTCGCGATGCGGCCGAGTCCGGCGATGGATCCGGCGCCGTTCACATTGTGCTTGGTGGTGGCGAGGATCAACTCGGCGCCGATGTGGCGCGTGACGAAATAGGTGAAGTCGACCTCCGGCATCACGTCGTCATCGACAGTCGCCCCGCTGCCGGCGATGCCGGTCACCGCGCCGCTCTCCTCGTTCGGCGTGACCAATATGGCGCGGGCGCGCACCAGCCAGTCACCGGCCTCCCGGTCGTTCTGGGCAAAGGCGGGGGTGGCAAACAGCGCGGTGCCCGCCAGGGCGATAATCAGGGTCGTGCGCATCGAACTTGTCCTCTTGGTGTTTCGAGGGGGCCGCTCTAGGCGCCGCCCGATCGCGCGGATTTTGGTAATTCTCCGGTTGAGGAGATTACGGATTCAACCTCGGCGTTGCGCCGATGCGTGATGGCATGGCATACCGCGCTTACGAAAACCGAGGAGAGGGATCATGGCCACCGCGCTTCAGGAAAAGCCGAAGGTCACCGAGGCCGAATGGGAAGCCCGTCAGCAGCTCGCCGCCTGCTACCGCGTGTTCGCGATGCTCGGCTGGGACGAGATGATCTACAACCATATCACGCTGAAGGTGCCCGGCGAGGACAGCGCGTTCCTGATCAACCCGTTCGGGCTGCATTTCAGCGAGGTGAAGGCCTCGAACCTCGTCAAGATCGATATCGACGGCAACAAGCTCGACGATAACCCCTATCCGGTGAATCTTGCCGGCTTCGTCCAGCATTCGCTGTTCCACCGCCATCTCGAGGATGCGCATTGCATCATGCACACGCATACCACCGCGGGCATGGCGGTGGCTTCGCTCGAGGGCGGGCTCCAGCCGGTCAATTTCTACGCGTGCAACTTCATCGGCCAGATCGCCTATCATGATTTCGAGGGTGTGACGGTCCGTTCGGAGGAGGGCGAGCGGCTGATCGCCAATCTGGGCGACAAGCGCGTGATGTTCCTGCGCAACCACGGCATCCTGGCCATGGGCCGGACCTTGCCCGAGGCGTTCCTCAAGCACTGGTCGCTCCAGCGCGCGTGCGAGATCCAGATGGCGACGCTGTCGATGGGCAAGCCTTTGATGGTGCCGCCGGAGGTGATCGCGGTGCACCAGCGCGACCTCTCCAAGGTCCAGATTCCCGGCGGCGCGGGCGCGGCGGATTTCGCGGCGATGGTGCGGCTGGTCGACCGGATCGATCGGAGCTGGCGGGAGTAGTTCCCTCTCCCTCCCGGAGAAGGAAGGCGCCCGCCGCGAAGCGTTGGGAAGGATGAGGGTGACCGAACGATAGGTCGGAATGGAACGGCAAGGTTCACCCTCTTCCAAAGGGAGAGGGAATTAAGGCACCCGCCCCGCCTTGCGTCGCTGGTCCGCGCGCTCGCGATACCATTCGCGGATCATCGCCTGCGAGCAGCCCGATTGCCCGTACGATCCGATCGGCGAGCAGCTGCCCGGCAGCACCGCGCGGTTGACCTCGGTCACCGTCTCGGTCCGCCGCGTCCAGCTCTGCGCGGCGGCGCTCTCATTGGGCTGGTCGCGAAGCTCCTTGGGGATGCGGTACGGCGAATCGCCGCCCTGGGCGCAGACCACGATCTCGTCGGGGTCGGTCGATTTGGGGCATTGCTCCTCGCCATAGAGCACGACGCTCCGCACGCGCTGCGGCGGCGGGGCCCCGCCCTCCTTTTGGGCAAGGGCGGGCGTGGCGATCAGCAGCAACGGGACGGCGAACATCAATCTGGCGAACACGGTCAAACTCCTCTGCCCCCGTACAACGTCCCTGCGCTGCGCACCGTTGCGTCCCACTGTGGCCGCAATGCGGCTTGTCCGGGGATTTCCAGTCCCTAAGTGGTGCGCATGACCTGCTTCCACCGGCTCGCCGCCTTCGCCGGACTCCTGTTTCTCGCCGCCTGCGGAGCCCCCAAGGCCCGCGACGGGATCGCCGCGGCTTGCTCCAGGGTCGAATTCGAAGGCTCGGCCTTCACCGTCTGCCGCGCCCAGCCGGGCAAGCACGACCTTCTGCTCGCCGACCGCGGCGCAGACGGCAAGCCGATGCGCGATTTCGACAAGCTCGAGGCGCGGCTCGGCGAACGCTTTCCCCGCCTCGCCTTCGCGATGAACGCGGGGATGTACGATCCTGAGGGCGCGCCGATCGGCTATTATGTCGAGGACGGCGCGGTCCAGGTACCGCTCAACCGCAAGGACGGCCCCGGCAATTTCCACATGAAGCCCAATGGCGTCTTCTATGGCGACGCGGCGGGCTGGCACGTCGCCACCACCGATGATTTCGCCAAGGCCAAGCCCGATCATGTCCGCTTCGCCACCCAGTCGGGCCCGATGCTGGTGATCGCGGGCAAGCTCCACCCCGAAATCAGCGAGAACGGCACCTCGCTCCAGACCCGCAACGGCGTCGGCATCTCGGCGGACGGCTCCGCCTGGTTCGCGATCAGCGACCAACCCGTCTCGTTCGGCCGCTTCGCCCGGCTGTTCCGCGACCGGCTGGGGGCGCCCAACGCACTGTTCCTCGACGGCGCGGTGTCGCGGCTATGGGATCCGGTTGCCGCCCGCAGGGATGTAGGCGCCGACATCGGCCCGATGGTCGTGGCGCTGCAGCGGCCCTAGAGCCCGCGCGTCATCCCGGCAAAGGCCGGGCCCCGGCCGTTTCTTCGCCTAGGGGCGAACGACCTTCACATCACCTACGCCAACAATTCCCAGGGTCACGGTCCCGTGCGCCGCCTGCAGCACGTTCTGCATGGTCGCGAGATCGAAGCCCTTGAACTGGATCCCGTTCACACTCTCTATGACTGCGCCTGGCTTCAGCCCGGCCTTCTCGGCCGGCGAACCCGCGGCGATCGCCGTGATCATCGCGCCAAAGGGCGTCTGGACGAATGTGACCCCAAATCCGGTTTGAACGGGGGCTTCCGAATTCGGCGCTTCGCCGTCCCCCAATGCAGCTCGCGCACTCGACGCCTGAGGACTCGGCGGACCGGCATTTCGCGAGGGAGCCGCCCTGAGAAAACCCCGCTTCAGCAAGCCCGGGCAGGTCGCTGTGGCCGTGTCGACGCCATCCACCGAACCGATGGACAGCGAGACGACCACGTCGTTACGGATCATCAGCAGGAACCAGACGCGGCCGGTGTAGCCACCCATCCGATTCTTCGCGTTGACCCAACCGCAGGTATAATAGCCCGCCTGACGCCGCCCGATCAGGGGCTTCAGCGAGCCGCCGGTAAAATCATATGGCCATTCGATCTGCGCCGAACCCGGGTCGATCAGGCTGCCCTTGATGGCGCGCTCGCCAAGCGCGACGCCTTGCTCGAAGGAAGGCCGCGTTCCGATATCATCCGCGGTTTGCGTCGCGGCAGTCGAAAGCGCGACCGCAAGTATCAAACCAGGCATCGCCGATTCCTCCCTCGCGCCACGAAACGCAGCAGGCCGCCCGGAGTCAAGCGGCCCCCTCTCCCTTCGGGAGAGGATTTGGGTTACGCATGCCTCCATGCGCATCCTTCTCACTCTCCTCGCCCTGATCCTCACCGCTACCCCCGCCGCCGCGAAGGACTGGCCGATCAAGGAAGGCGACTTCACCCTCCACGATTTCGCCTTCAAATCGGGCGAGAAGCTCCCCGAGCTGCGGATGCATTACACCACGCTCGGCTTCCCGCACCGCGACAAGAACGGCCGGATCGACAATGCGGTGATGGTCCTCCACGGCACCGGCGGCACCGGCAAGCAGTTCCTCCAGCCCCAGTTCGCCGACGAGCTTTACGGCCCCGGCGCCCCGCTCGACATCGCCACCCATTACATCATCCTGCCCGACAATATCGGCCATGGCGGCTCCTCCAAGCCGAGCGACGGGCTGCGCATGGCCTTCCCGCATTACGATTATGACGACATGGTCGAGGCCCAGCGCCGCCTGCTGGTCGATGGGCTGGGCGTGACCAGGCTGCGGCTGATCCTCGGTACCTCGATGGGATGCATGCACGCCTTTGTCTGGGGCACGACCCACCCCGGTTTCGCCGAACGCCTCGCCCCGTTCGCGTGCCAGCCGGTCGAGATTGCCGGCCGCAACCGGCTGTGGCGCAAGCTCTCGATCGACGCGATCGAGGCCGATCCGGCCTGGGACAATGGCAACTACACCGCCCAGCCCCTGTCCGGAATGCGCACCGCGACCAGCCTGTCGATCATCGCGGGCGCGAACCCGCTGATGCTGCAGGACCACTTCCCCACCCGCGAGAAACTCGAGGCCGAACTCGCCGGCCCGATGGCTGCGCGCTTCGCGACCATGGCCGACGCGAACGACACCATCTACTGGCTCGAAGCCTCGCGGAACTACAATCCCTCGCCCTTTCTCGAGCGGATCACCGTCCCCGTCCTGTGGATCAATTCGGCCGACGATTTCATCAACCCGCCCGAACTCGGCATCGCCGAGCGCGAAGTGAAGCGCATGCCCCACGCGCGCTTCATCCTGATTCCCGCCACCACCGAAACGCGCGGGCATGGGACACACACTTGGGCCAGGTTCTGGAAAGCCGATCTGGCGCAATTGCTGGCGACGCACTAAGTGGCGCGGCCATGATCCTCGTCCTCGACAATTATGACAGCTTCACCTGGAACCTCGTCCATTACCTGATGGAGCTGGGCGCCGAAGTTCAGGTCGTCCGCAACGACGCCCTCACCGCGCGCGACGCGATCGCGAGCAACGCCCAGGCCTTCCTCATCTCGCCGGGCCCCTGCACTCCCAACGAGGCCGGGATCAGCCTCGACCTGGTCGCCGCCTGCGCCGAACTGGGCAAGCCTTTGCTCGGCGTGTGCCTCGGCCATCAGGCGATCGGCCAGCATTTCGGTGGGCAAGTGGTGCGCGGCGGGCTGATGCACGGCAAGACCTGCCCGGTTTCGCATGACGGCACCGGGCTGTTCGAGGGCCTCCCCTCGCCCTTCACCGCGACGCGCTATCACTCGCTGATCGTCGAGGAGGTGCCCGCGGACCTGATCGTCAACGCCACCGCCGAGGACGGCACCGTGATGGGCTTCCGCCACGCCACCCTCCCGATCCACGGCGTCCAGTTCCACCCCGAAAGCATCGCCACCGAACACGGCCATGCGATGCTGGCCAATTTCATGCGCCTCGCGGGGCTAGAGGCGAAGGCGCTGGCCTAACCCTTCCGCCGGAACGGATAGAGCAACTGCGCTGCATATCCCCGCGGCACGCTTTCCGGCACGCCATAGCCGCTCGGCCATTCACTCTTCGGGAAATGATAGGTCCCGAAAAGCCGGTCGAGCAGCGGAAAATGGATCGCAAAATTCTTGTCCACCGCGATGTCGTCGATTCCATGGTGCCAGTGATGAAAGCGCGGCGTGACCACGAACCGCCCCAACAGGTTGAAATCACCACGCAAATTGGCGTGGACGATCGTCGCATAGATAAACACGAACCCCACATAAGCCTGCATCACCGACGGGCTGAACCCCAGGGTCAGCAGCGGCAGCGAGGTCAGCCCGCGCAACGCCACGATCTCCACGAAATGCATCCGCGCGCCCGCCAGCCAGTCCATCGACTTCGCCGAATGGTGGACGGCGTGGAAGCCCCACAGGAAGGGGATGCGGTGAAAGGCGCGGTGGAACCAATATTGGGCGAGGTCGGTGACGATCAGCACCTCGACGAACTGGAGCAGCCAGGGCTGGCCCGCCACCGCGGCGCGAAATTCGCCGAACCCGCCCGTCGCCGCCATCACCAATGTCGACGGGCCGAGCGCGAGGAAGGTGGTCAGCTGGATCAGCATCGAACTCACCAGATAGTAGAACAGGTCCTCGCCCCATTCGGGCCGGAACAGCCGCTGGCCGCGCCGGTGCGGGAACATCCGCTCGACCGGGGCGAACATCAGCCCGATCATCACCAGATTGATCACGAAGAAATCGACGCCGAAAAAGATGCCCCAGTCGCGCGTCTCGTGCGGCTGGACATTGGCGCCCCCGAGCAGGGTCGCGGCGATCACCACCACCAGCGCCGTCGCGCCGATCGCCTTGCGCGGCCGCAGCATCAGGCTGAGCAACGCCAGCGCATAGGCCGCGATCAGCACCGCATGGACCAGCCCGCGGAACCAGGGCACCGCCCGGAGCGCCGCCAGTTCGGGCATCGAGGCGAGATCGGGCCAACGTAGCGATACCACGAGGCACAGCCCCGAAACCGCGAGCACCAGCCCGAACAGCCCCGAAAACCAGCCGCTGCCGAACCGGCGCACCTCGATCGGCGATTCGAGATCCTTTTCAAGCTGCCTCAGCCACTTGCGCATCGCGTCTTCCCCCTTTGCCCCGAGCGTCCCCAGTCGTCGCCCGCCCAGCGTGAATGTTCCGTATCCGCCCGCCTAGCGAATTAATTGAGCAGTGTATAGTTTATAATTGAGCATCGATCAATTCACCCTCCGTACCGCCCTTACCCGATGTTAAGCTCGCTCTGGCTTCCTTGCTCCGGCAAGGCGGAGCGAGGGCGATGGGCTTCCTGAATCGGTTGATGTGGCGGCTGGGCTTCCTGATCGTAATGGCGGTGACGATCCGCCTCGTCGGGGGCCTTTTCTCGCCCGCGCATCCCGTGAACCAGCCCGAGATGACCGAATGGCCGGGCAATCCGGGCATCCCGGTCTCCAGGGCGGCGATCCGGACCAGCCAGCTCGCCGCCCCGCTCGACGATCCGCTGATGCAACAGGCGCTGGCGTCGCTCCCCTTCCATGGCGATGGTCCGGGCGCCAAGATGACCTACCGTTCCGCGGAGGGTCCGGTGACGCTCACCCCCAACGATGTGGCGGAACTCAACAATCGCTATCATCGCCTCAAGGGTGACGCGCCCTAAGCAATTCTATCTCGACTCCGGCCGCCCGGAACGGGATAGCGACGCCGTGACCGTCTTCGCCCTCCTTCCCGATCCCAGTGCGCCGCTCGCGCGCGAATCCGCCGCGCAGGCCTTTGCCGATCTGCTCGACGGCGACGTGCCCGAGGCCGAGATCGAGGCCTTTCTGATCGCGCTCGCCGAACGCGGCGAGACCAGCGTCGAGATCGCCGAGGCCGCCCGCGCGATGCGCGCCCGGCTGATCCCCGTCGCCGCCCCCGCCGGCGCGATCGATGTGTGCGGCACCGGCGGCGATGGCCACCATACGCTCAACGTCTCGACCGCGGTCGCGCTGGTGGTCGCGGCCTGCGGCGTCCCCGTCGCCAAGCATGGCAACCGCGCCGCTTCGTCCAAGGCCGGTGCCGCCGACACGCTCGAGGCACTGGGCCTCGACCTCGACCGCGCCACCGCCCGGGCCGAGGCGAGCCTGAGCGATATCGGCATCGCCTTCCTGTTCGCACAGCACCATCATCCGGCGCTTGCGCGCATCGGGCCGATCCGCAGGCGCATCGGCCGCCGCACCATCTTCAACCTGATGGGTCCGCTCGCCAACCCCGCGCACGTCACCCGCCAGCTGATCGGCATCGCACGCCCCGACTATGCGCCTGTCTTTGCCGAGGCGCTGGCGCAGCTCGGCACCGAGGCCGCCGCGGTGATCGCGGGCGAGGAAGGGCTCGACGAACTCTCGACCGAGGGCGCGAGCATCGCCGTCAATGTGGGCAGCGCGAGCCTGCCCGCGCGGATCACCCCCGAGGATGCCGGTCTCCCCCGCCACCCGCTCAGCGCGATCCGCGGCGGCAACCCGCAAGAGAATGCGGTGGCGCTGCGCAAGCTGCTGCTCGGCGAGAAGGGCGCCTATCGCGACGCCGTCCTCCTCAACGCCGCCGCCGCGCTGATGGTCGCCGGCCGCGCCGCCGACCTGCGGGACGGCGCCGAGGAAGCCGCCGAGGTCCTCGACAACGGGCTTGCCAATGCGCTGCTCGACTGCTGGATCGCCTATTCATGAGTACGATGCTGGACGAAATCCTGGACCGCAAGCGCGTCGAAGTCGCCGGGCGCAAGGCCGCGACCAGCCTTGCCGACCTCAGCGCCGCCGCGCTTGCGCAAACGCCCCCGCGCGGCTTCCGCGCCGCGCTCGATGCCAAGGCCGCGACCGGCTATGGCCTGATCGCCGAGGTCAAGAAGGCCAGCCCCTCCAAGGGTCTGATCCGCGCCGATTTCGATCCCGCCGCCCATGCCCGCGCCTATCAGGCCGGCGGCGCGGCCTGTCTCTCGGTCCTCACCGACGCACCGGGTTTCCAGGGCCATGAGGATTATCTGATCGCCGCCCGCGCCGCCGTCTCGATCCCGGTCCTCCGCAAGGATTTCATGGTCGATCCCTGGCAGGTGATCGAGGCGCGCGGCATCGGCGCAGACGCGATCCTGATCATCGTCGCCGCGCTCGACGACGCCCGGATGGCCGAGATCGAGGACGCCGCGATCGGGCTCGGCATGGACGTGCTGGTCGAGGTGCACGACGCGGCGGAGCTGGACCGTGCGCTGTCGCTCAAGTCTCGCCTGATCGGCGTGAACAACCGCAATCTCAAGGACTTCACGGTCTCCTTTGACCGCACCTACGAACTGGTAGGCCGCGCGCCCGAGGGCTGCACCTTCGTCGCCGAGTCCGGCCTGACGGCGCGCGCCGATCTCGACGCCATGGCCGAACACGGCGTCCGCTGCTTCCTGATCGGCGAAGCGCTGATGCGCCAGGCGGACGTCGAAAAGGCAACGCGGGAGCTGATCGGGTGAGGGCTACACAAATCTCCCTCTCCCTTTGGGAGAGGGAAGGGGCCCGCGCCGAAGGCGTGGGAAGGGTGAGGGTGACCTGCCTCTCGACCCTTCACCCTCACCCTCCCGCCGCTTCGCGGCTCCTTCCCTCTCCCAAAGGGAGAGGGACAGTATGACCCTCACCCATCTCGACTCCACCGGCGCCGCGCACATGGTCGATGTCGGCGGCAAGCCCGTCACCGCGCGCGAAGCCGTAGCCACCGGCCGCATCGCCATGTCCCCAGAGGCCGCCGCGGCCATCCGCGAAGGATCGGTCAGGAAAGGCGACGTCCTCGCGACGGCCCGTATCGCCGGCATCATGGCCGCGAAGAAGACGAGCGACCTCATCCCGCTGTGCCACCCCCTCCCCCTCACCCGCGTCGCCATCGACCTCGCGCTGGACGAAACCGGCATCACCGCCACCGCCACCGCCGCCACCGAGGCCCAGACCGGCGTCGAGATGGAAGCCCTCACCGCGGTCAGCGTCGCGCTGCTGACGATCTACGACATGGCCAAGGCGCTCGATAAGGCGATGGTGATCGGCGAGATTCGCCTCCTCTCCAAAACCGGTGGCAAATCGGGGGATTGGAAGGCGTGATCCGAACGGTTGCAGCCCCACGCGGCCTCTCCTAGGCTGGACGTTTCAATCGCGATGGGGGCAGCGCGACATGTGGGGCAAATTCTATCTACCGATGGCCGCGGCGTGCCTGTTTGCCGCAGCTCCGGCGGCGGCACAGGGTGCCGCGCGTGACTGGTCGCTTCAGATCGATCCGGCGATGTGCACGCTCAATCGCACCGTGACCGAGCCGACTCCGCACATGATCGGACTTTGGACCCGGCCGGGCTCGGACTATTTCACGCTGGTGATCGCCGAGCGCGGACTGCCTGATCTCGGCGGCCGTTATCCCGTCCCGGCAACCGTCCAGTTCGCCGCCGACGGCCCGGTCCACAAGGGCTACGTTGGCGTGTTCCCCGTTCACGCGCAAGGCATCCACGGGGTCACGGTCACCGGCATGAGGCCAGCGTTTCTTGAGGCCTTCGCGGGAGCCTCGGCGCTTACGGTAACGATCGGGTCGAAGAGTTTCGGCCCCTATTTGCTGCCGAGCGCCGGGCCCGCCGTTCGCGCATTCAAGGGCTGCGTCGCGGACCAGCTCATCGAATGGGGCGCCGATCCCGCCCAGTTTGCCAAAGGCGGCGCGCCCGCGGTGGCGCTGGTACCGATCGACGACTGGATCCCGAACCGGCAGCTGATCTTCATGGCCGGCAACGCGCACTTCTTCCATGCCGCCTTTCGCGTCACTGCCACGCCCGAGGGCGTGGTGGATGGCTGTCAGATCATCGATCCGGAAACCGACAAACGCGCGGAAAAGATCGGCTGCGACGCGGTCATGAACCGCAAGCTGCTGACGCCCGGCCGCGATCCGCAAGGCCAGCCGGTGCGCGGGGCGGCGACCTTCGAGGTCGAGCTGCAACGGCGACCCGCGATGCGCTGACGTCCGGTAACGGCGCAAATTAGGAGGTTAACGGGCCCCCGGCTTAACGCTTTCTTCAGGCCCCGCGCCTGACAGTCGGGGCAAGTACCGGGCGGGGCGTGGAATGTCGGAAGTGCTTGCGTCGTCTACCATTTTTTCGCTCAATGCCGATCTGCCGACCGCCCTTCCCGCGCCGGCAGAAGGGTATGAGTCGGCGCTCGATTCCGCCATTTTGGTGGGTGAGGAGCGCCGCATCCTCTGCCGCATCAGCCGCTTCACCGCCGCCGGCGCCACGCTGCGCCTCACCGTCGATGCGCTCGCCGAAGGCGAAGCGCATATCCTCGAGCTCCGCAACGGCCAGGCCATTCCCGGCACGATCGCCTGGCTCGGCGAGGGCGAGGCCGGTTTCCTGTTCGATGCGGCAATGGACGTGGTCGGCACGCTCGCGCGCAACCTCGCCATCCTCCCCGCCGAGCGCCGCCGCGTGCCGCGCGTCGAGGTCCGCCAGACCGTCTGCCTCCACCGCGGCAACAATGTCGAATTCACCCGCACCCGCGACATCTCGCAGGCCGGCGTCGGCATCGAGACCGGGCTCGCGCTGCAGGAGGGCGACGAGGTCCAGCTCGCCTTCGACGGTCTCCGCCCGATCGCGGGCAAGGTCCGCTGGGAACGCGACGGCCTCGCCGGCATCGCCTTCAACGAGGAACTGGGCTGGCAAATGCTGATGCCCTGGCTACGCGAAGTGCAGAGCCGCCCCGTCCGCCCCGCGCCGCGCCTCCACGACATCCACGAAGAGCGCGGCTTCGGCCTCACCTCGGACAAGAACGCGATCCGTATCAACGCCCCCGGCCGGGTCCGCGAGGGCACGATCTGGTGGAACGTCGAGGTCCGCAACCTCACCCCCACCCTCGTCGAATTCGAGGCTGCAGCCGATTTCTCCAAGGGCACCCAGCTCTGGTTCAGCCTGCCCGGCACCGCCGGCTGGCCGATCAGCGTGATCGAGGCGGAGAATCTGCGCTACCTCGCCGAATTCCGCCTGCCGCTGAGGCAGCACGAACTCGCCATGATCGCCCCGGGACGGTTGGCGGCGGGGTAATCCCAAAACCCCCTCGCCCCGGCCTGGTGCCCGGGTGGCGATGTATTGAAGCGCCCCTTGCATCCTCACCACATTCCGCGCCAACGCTTGCCGCGATGAAACCCCTCCTCCCCGTCCTCGAAGCCCAGCAACGTCTCCTCGCCCTCGTCGAGCCCGTCGCGGTCGAGCACGTCCCCCTTCACGAAGCCGCCGCCCGCTGGGCCGCGGAGGACATCCCTGCCCTTCGCACCCAGCCCTATGCCGATCTCTCGGCGATGGACGGCTACGCGATCCGCTTCGCCGACATGCCCGGCCCCTGGCACGTCATCGGCGAAAGCGCCGCCGGACGCGCTTTCGCCGGATCGGTCGCCCCGGGCCAGGCCGTCCGCATCTTCACCGGCGCACCCGTTCCCGGCGGGGCCGACACCGTCCTCGTCCAGGAAGAGGCGACCCGTGACGGCACCGCCCTCACCCTCACCGGCGACGGCCCGCCCCACCGGGGCCGCAATATCCGCCGCAAGGGCCTCGACTTCACCCAGGGCGATACGCTGATCGAAGCCGGCGAGCGCCTCACCCCCGCCCGTCTCGCCCTCGCCGGCATCTCGGGCCACGCCGCCCTCCCCGTCCGCCGCAAGATCCGCGTCGCCCTCGCCGCCACCGGCGACGAACTCGTGCCCCCTGGCACGCCGCTCGCCGAAGCCCAGCTCCCCGAAACCAACCGGATGATGCTCGCCGCGCAACTGGCCGGCCTGCCGGTCGAGATCGTCGATCTCGGCATCCTTCCCGATCACCAGCCGACTCTCGAAGCCGGCTTCCGTGCCGTCCAGGCCGATCTCCTCGTCACCACCGGCGGCGCCTCGGTCGGCGATCACGACCTTGTCCGCCCCGCACTCGAAGCCGCCGGCGCCACGATCGACTTCTGGCGCATCGCGCTACGCCCCGGCAAGCCGATGATGGCGGGCATGCTCGGCAACACAGCGGTGCTCGGCCTCCCCGGCAATCCGGTCTCGGCCTTCGTCACCGCCCAGCTCTTCGTCCGCCCGCTGATCGCCCGCCTTTCCGGCGCCGCCGATCCCTTCCCGGCCACGCGCACGGTCCCGCTCGGCGAACCGCTCCCCGCCAATGGCGAACGCACCGACTATCTCCGCGCCGAGCTCCGCGATGGCCACGCCTTCGCCTCGACGATCCAGGACAGTTCGATGCTCCGCACCCTCGCGCGCGCGTCCTGCCTGATCGTCCGCGAGCCGGGTGCTCCCCCCGCAAAAACGGGCGACTCGGTGGAAATCCTCGACATCGCTTGACAGGCACGCGGAACATTGCGTAAACGTTCCCAGTCTGTTCCCGACGAGAGGACCTGTCGATGCTCACGCGCAAGCAGCACGAGCTGATCTGCTTCATCAACGACCGCCTGAACGAGACCGGCGTGTCGCCGTCGTTCGAGGAAATGAAGGAGGCGCTTGACCTCAAGTCGAAGTCGGGCGTGCACCGCCTGATCTCGGCGCTCGAGGAACGCGGCTTCATCCGCCGCCTCGCCAACCGCGCCCGCGCGCTCGAAGTGCTCAAGATGCCCGAGCGTGCCGATGCCAGGAAGGCCGCGCCCAAGGGCAATGTGGTGCAGATGACACCGCGCGCACCCGAGCCCGCCAACGACGTGATCGAGATCCCCCTGCACGGCCGCATCGCCGCGGGCGTGCCGATCGAGGCGCTCGAAGGCGCGTCGATGCTGCCGGTCCCCGCCGCCCTGCTCGGCATGGGCGAACATTATGCGCTCGAAGTGGCGGGTGACTCGATGGTCGAGGCTGGCATCCTCGACGGCGACTACGCGCTGATCCGCAAGGCCGAGACCGCGCGCGACGGCGATATCGTCGTGGCGCTGATCAACGACGAGGAAGCGACGCTCAAATATTTCCGCAAGGAAGGCGCGATGGTCCGCCTCGATCCCGCGAACCGCAGCTACGACCCCCAGCGCTACCGCCCCGAGCAGGTCCGCGTGCAAGGCAAGCTGGCAGGGCTGCTGCGGCGGTATAATTGACCTGACCTTCCCTCGCCCCTCGCAGAGGGGAGAGGGTTGCGCAGACTTGGGTCGCGTTCTTCACGCGGCCCTAGTCGGAGCTGGGTGAGGGGTAGCGCTCACACTTGTGAGCGCGCGGTGCAAAGCGCCGCTTAAACCGGGGTTTCCCGCGCCCGCCGGATCCAGCAATTCACCGCAAACCGCGAATCCCCGAACGCTCCCGAAGCACAGCGCACCGGCAACACCTCGTGCGGCGCCCAGCTCGGAAACACCGCAAGACTGTTCTGCTCGGGCGGAATATCGGCGAACGCCTCAGCCTTCCTCGGCCCCGGCCGCGCAATTGGATAGAGCCTCAGGTCGCCGCCTTCGAACCCCTTGGGTTCATTGTGGAAATAATAGACCGCGGTGATCAGCCGGTCCCCCGGCAGCCCGGGCAATGACGGATCGCCGCCATGCCGGTTACGCGGACCAAGGTCCGAATGCCGCCGATAATAGGCGCCGTCATTATAGGCGATCATGTCGAACTCGATCACGCTCACCTCGAACGCCGCCATCCCGAACGCGGCCGTCCATTCGGGCAACATCGCCATGAAGCGCTCGCGCAACACCCGCCGCCAGGGCTGCGCGACCTTCGCGCGGACGTTGAGCGAGTTGCGCATGGTCAGATCGACCTTCTGCGCCCGCCCAAGCCCCGCCGCGCCGAACAGCGCCTCGTTCGCGATCGCCCATTCGAGCAAGGCCGCGCGCTCGCCGGCCGGCAGGAAATCCCGGTAGACGCGGTACGGCGGAATACGCTTGAGCGGCCCGGTCACCGTCCGCGTTTCGCCGCGGTCTGCGCCTCGAGTTCCTTCTCGAACGCCGCCTCCGCCGCGTCGACCCGCCGCCCCAATTCGTGCGCATCGACAAAGGCGAAGCGATCCCCCGCTTCCAGCGCCTTCCGCTTGGCCTCCATGTCGAACACCGCGGGATGAAAGCTCAAAAACACGTCCGCCTGCAACCCGCGCAGCAGCCGGAAGGTCCTCCGGAAATCATCGGCCACGCCCGGATAGACGGGATTCCCCCCCGTCAGGTCCTGCCCCGCCGCCGTCAGGCTGCAGGCGAACAGCACGTCGAGCGGCCGCCCCATCTCCGCCGTCCGTAACGACCAGCTCGTGCAGCCCTTGGTGTGCCCCGGGGTGAGGTGCGTCACCAGGTCGATCGCCCCCCAGCGGACATGCATGCCGTTCAGGATCAGCCGATCGACATGCACCGGCGCGAAATGGAGCAGGTCGGTCCGCCCCGCGGTCATCCCCGCCTCGAGATCGGGCGCGTCGCCCACGCTCGCCAGCAGCTGCGCGCCGCTCAGTGCCTTGAGCCTCGCCAGCCCACCCGCATGATCGAAATGCGCATGGTTGATCAGCAGATAGCGCACATCCTCGATCCGGAAACCGAGCGCGCGGATATTGGCGACGATCCCGTCGACGCTTGGATCCATCGCTCCATCGATCAGGATATGCCCTTGCGGACTGGTGATCAGATAGACCGAAACCCCCGCCGTCCCGACATAATAGACATTGCCGACGACCCGGAAGGGCGTGGTCGGCCGCGTCCATTCGACGATCGCCTGCGTCCAGTCGGTCGTCTGCGCGGCGGCGGGTGCGGCCGTCATCATCATCATCATCAGCGGGAGGAGCAGAGAGAGAGCGCGCATCATCGGGGTCCACTTGTTCTTGGCGGCTGTTGGGTCGGGTGCAGTGGTGGCGGCATTACCCCGGGCGGGTCAACCCAGGGATGGTGCCCGCCTGTCGCCGCAACGCTGCGCACCCGGGCATCGCTGAAGGTGATGGCCACCCCGCCGCTCTTCGCCAGCGCCTCGCGGTCGAGCTTGAGCCAACGCGGCGTGCATCCCGCGGGCAGCCGCCGGTCGCTCACCACGATGTCCGCCGAACGGCACAGCGCCACCATCTGCGGCCACGGCACCAGATAATTGCTCCGCGTCGCCGCCACCCGCCAGCGCCGCGTGCCCGATACGACATCGATCAGGCAGAGGTCGGCGCTGCACCGCGCGCCCTCCTGCTCGGCGAGCAAAGCCAGCTCGTCATCGCCGCTATTCTCGCCCAGCATGTCGCGGGTATAATCCCCCGCCCGGTCGCGCAGCAGCGCCATCCCGCCATCGGGCATCCGGATCGCCAGGTGCCGCCCATCCCCGGTGACGAGCAGATCGGGGGGCGGCGTCATCAGCGCCCAGACCGCCCCGATCGCCAGCGGCACCGCCCCAGCCAGCCGCACCCGGCTCCGCCACAGCGCCAGCCACAGCCCGCCCGCGACCATCAGCGCGAACGCGCCGCCCGGCATGGCGGGAAGCGCCGCCACCGCCCCCGGTGCGTTCGCGGCGGCGTGCGCGAGCCACAACAGCAGCGCGAGCGCCTGTCCCGTCAGCCACCATAGCGGCCCGCCCAGCCCGATCGTGTCGAGCAGCAACGCCAGCGCCTCGAGCGGCATGATCACGAAAGTGGTCAGCGGGATCGCGACGATATTCGCGAGCGCGCCGTAAACCCCCGCCTGATGGAAATGGAACAGCGCGATCGGCATCAGCGCCAGCTCGACCGCGATACCCGTGAGCAGCAGCGAACCCAGGCTGCGCGCCAGCCGCTTCACCCGCCCCTCCTCGCGCCGCTCGAACCAGCCACGCACCGTCCGGTTCTCGTGCAGCGCGACGATCGCGGTCACCGCGGCGAAGCTCAGCTGAAAGCTCGGGCCCGCCAGCGCCTCGGGCCAGAGCAGCAGCACGAAGAACGCCCCTGCCGCGACCAGCCGGAGCGTGATCGCCTCACGCCCCAGACTCAGCGCGAGCAACACCAGCAGCGCCGCCGCGCAGGAGCGGATCGTCGGCACCTCGGCGCCGGTCAGCAGGGTATAGCCGATCGCGGCCACCGCCCCCGCCCCCGCCGCGATCAGCGGCAGCCGGAAGCGGAGCGCCAGCCACGGGCTCAGCGCCAGCAGCCGCAGCACCACCAGCATCGCCGCCGCCGTCACCGCGGTCACATGCAGTCCGCTCACCGAGAGCAGATGCGCGAGCCCCGATCGCCGCATCGCCTCCGAATCCGCCTCGGCGATGGCGCCCTGGTCCCCGGTCGCCAGCGCGCTCGCGATCCCGCCTGCGCTGCCCTCGAGGCGGCTCTGGATATGCGCCGAGAGCGAGGCGCGCAGGTCCGCCCCCGGCGCCTCGCCCGGCTTCACCACCGCCACGGGCCCGAACCCGCGCCCCGTCGCCCCGATCCGGTCGAACCACGCCACCCGCGCAAAGTCGTACGCCCCCGGCACCGCAGGCGGCGGCGGTGGCATCAGCCGCGCGCGCAGCCGCACCATCGCGCCCCGCGCCAGTCGCGCCGGCACGTCCTTTTCCGCCAGATTGACCCGAACATGCGGCGGCAAATCCGCCCTGCCCTCGGGCGCCAGCCGCAGCCGCACCAGCCCGCGCGCCGGCAATTGCTCGATCCGCTCAACCCGCGCCTCGATGGTCACCAGCGCCGCCCGCGCCAGCACCGGCGCCGCCACGCTTTCCGCGCGCCACCATGTCAGCGAACATCCCGCCGCCATCGCAAGGCTTCCGACCAGCAGCACCCGCCCGCCCCGGCCCGCGCCCGAAAAGGCCAGCCCCAGCAGCGCCAGCGCGCCAGTCGCCACCAGAAACCAGCGCCACGCCTCCGCTCCCGGCAGCACGAACCAGGCGGCGATCCCCGCCCCCAGCGCGACCGGCAGCCACAGGATCAGCTGCTCGCGCTCGCCCTCCAGCCAGTGTTCGACCGCGCCCGGGATCTGGCCGAACAGGCTGATCGCCCCCATTTGAAGGGGCAGGTCCCCCGTGCGTGGGCTTAGACTCATCTTCCGCAACGGCCGTGATCGCCCGGAGAGAGGCGCTGGCAAGGAAGGTCGTGCAGTCGCGTGGCGGCGCCACGCGCAAGCGGCCTGACGCAGCCAGCGCCTCTCTCCGGGCGACCGCGAAGCGGCGGGCGTATTTTGGCGCACAGCGGCGTCGCGCGTCGGTCACGATGCCTTCGCATCGCTCCGCTCCTTGCTCCTACCTGTGCGCCAAAATACGCTCCGTCCCGGCCATTGCGGGAGATGAGTTTAAGCCCTAGGGCCTCGGCGGCTGAACTGGCCATCGATTTTCATGCTGGGAGCAAGCGCGGTTGAGCGCAACATCTGATACCGGCAGCACCGCTGTCGTCACCCGTTTCGCGCCGTCTCCGACGGGCTTTCTGCACATCGGCGGCGCACGCACTGCCTTGTTCAACCTCCTCTATGCCCGTCACCATGGCGGCAAGTTCCTGCTGCGGATCGAGGATACTGACCGCGCCCGCTCGACCCAGCCCGCGATCGAGGCGATCCTCGACGGGATGCGCTGGCTCGGCCTCGATTGGGACGGCGACGAAACCTATCAGTTCACCCGCGCCGATCGCCACGCCGCGGTCGCGCACGAAATGGTCGAGAAGGGCGCGGCCTATCGCTGCTACCTGACCCAGGACGAGCTCGCCGCGATGCGCGCCGAGGCCGAGGCCAACAAGAAGCCGCTCCGCATCCGCTCGCCCTGGCGCGACAAGACTCCGAACGAGGAGGGCAAGCCCTTCGTCGTCCGCCTCAAGGCCCCAAGCGAAGGCGCCACCACGATCCATGACCGCGTCCAGGGCGAGGTCACCGTCCAGAACAGCGAGATCGACGATCTCGTCCTGCTCCGCTCGGACGGCACGCCCACCTATATGCTCGCGGTGGTGGTCGACGATCACGACATGGGCGTCACCCACGTCATCCGCGGCGACGATCACCTCAACAACGCTTTCCGCCAGCTGCCGATCTACCGCGCGATGGGCTGGCCCGAGCCCGTCTACGCCCATATCCCGCTGATCCACGGCTCGGACGGTGCCAAGCTCTCGAAGCGTCACGGCGCGCTCGGCGTCGATGCCTATCGCGACGAGATGGGGATCCTGCCCGAGGCGCTGTTCAATTATCTGCTCCGCCTCGGCTGGGGGCATGGCGATGACGAGATCATCAGCCGCGAGCAGGCCGTCGAATGGTTCGATATCGACGCAGTCGGAAAATCACCAAGCCGGTTCGATTTGAAGAAGCTGGAGAACCTGAACGGTCACTATATCCGCGCCGCCGACGATAGCCGGCTCGCCGGTCTCGTCGCCGCGCGACTCGGTTTTGAACTCGGCGAATCGCAGCTCGACCTTCTGCGCCGCAGCATGGCCGAGCTGAAGCCCCGCGCCGCGAATCTCCTTGAGTTGACGGCCGGCGCCGAGTTCCTGTTTCGCACCCGCCCACTGGAATTGGACGCGGACGCGGCACCTCTGCTAGAGGGCGCGGCACGGTCGCTCCTGGTCCAATTGCACGCCGCGCTTGACGCGGCGCAAAGCTGGGATACGGAGACGCTCGAAGCGGCGGTACGCACGGTCGCGGAAGATGCGGGGGTCAAGCTTGGCCAGGTCGCGCAGCCCCTTCGGGCCGCGCTCACGGGCAAACGGACTTCCCCTGGGATTTTCGACGTCCTGGTTCTGCTGGGGCGCGACGAAAGCCTGGGCCGCATTTCCGATCAGATGGGCGTACCGGCCTAACGAAAGGATAGATGCGATGACCGACGGCACCTCGATCAAGATCGGCGATCGCGATTATGGCGTGATGTCCGGCAGCACGGGTCCGGACGTGATCGACATCCGCAAGCTCTATGCGAATACGGGGATGTTCACCTACGACCCCGGCTTCACCTCGACCGCGAGCTGCGAATCGGGCCTGACCTTCATCGACGGCGACGAGGGCGTGCTGCTCCATCGCGGCTATCCGATCGGCCAGCTCGCGGAGCATTCGAGCTTCATGGAGGTGAGCTACCTCCTCCTCAACGGCGAGCTGCCGAACAAGGAGGAGCTCGACAAGTTCAGCTACACCATCACCCGCCACACCATGCTGCACGAGCAGCTCGCGACCTTCTATCGCGGCTTCCGGCGCGATGCGCATCCGATGGCGGTGATGTGCGGTATCGTCGGCGCGCTCTCGGCCTTTTATCACGATTCGACCGACATCACCGATCCGTATCAGCGCATGGTGGCCTCGCATCGCCTCATCGCGAAGATGCCGACGATCGCGGCGATGGCGTATAAATACACGATCGGTCAGCCCTTCGTGTATCCGAAGAACTCGCTGTCCTACACCGGCAACTTCCTGCGCATGACCTTCGGCGTGCCCGCCGAGGAATATGTCGTGAACCCGGTGGTCGAGCGCGCGCTCGACCGCATCTTCATCCTCCACGCCGATCACGAGCAGAACGCCTCGACCTCGACCGTGCGCCTCGCCGGTTCGTCGGGCGCGAACCCCTTCGCGTGCATCGCCGCGGGCATCGCCTGCCTCTGGGGCCCCGCGCATGGCGGCGCCAACGAGGCAGCGCTCAACATGCTGCGCGAGATCGGCCGTCCGGAGCGCATCCCCGAATATATCGCCCGCGCCAAGGACAAGAACGATCCGTTCCGCCTGATGGGCTTCGGCCACCGCGTGTACAAAAACTACGACCCCCGCGCGACCGTGATGCAGAAGACCGTCCGCGAAGTGCTGACTGCGCTCAACGTCACCGATCCGCTGTTCGACGTCGCGCTCCAGCTCGAGGAAATGGCGCTCAAGGACGATTATTTCATCGAGAAGAAGCTGTTCCCGAACGTCGATTTCTATTCGGGCGTGATCCTCTCGGCGATCGGCTTCCCGACCACCATGTTCACCGCTTTGTTCGCGCTCGCCCGCACCGTGGGCTGGGTCGCGCAATGGAACGAGATGATTTCGGACCCCGACCAGAAGATCGGCCGCCCGCGCCAGCTTTACACCGGCCCGGTGCAGCGCGATTATGTGGCGGTGGACAAGCGCTGAGGCTATTGGCGCTAACGGAGGACCCGATGCGCCAGCAAATCCTGATCTTCGCCGGCATCATCGGCTTCATCGCGGGCATGATCTTCATGCTCCAGGGGCTCGGCGTGATCCGTTATCCCCCCAGCAGCTTCATGGTCGACAACCATGTCTGGATCACGCGCGGCGGCATCCTCGCCTTCCTCAGCGCGATCCTGGTGGCGGGCGTCCGGCTGGTGCCGGCGACGCGCAAGAAAGGCGAGGATTGAGCGCTACGGTTGCGTCGAGATTCAGCTCAGGGCGCGGCGAAAATGGTGGTTTGCCGCGACCCGGAGCGCAGCGTGCTCAAGGCACGTGAGCACCGGAAGCGCGGGAAAACGCCATTTGCAGCCCGCCATGGGCTGAAGATCGATGCAACCGCTCAGCTCTTCGGCAATTCCGCCTTGTCCAGATTGCCGTCGCCATTGGTGTCGAGCAGGCGGAAGCGGGTGATCGCCGCGCGGTCGAATTCCTGCGCGGTCACGCCGCGGTTGAAATTGGTGTCGGCCGACATCACCGGCTGCGGGATCCCCAGCCAATTGTACGACGAAGCGCCGCCGCGCCGCACATAGGTCACGTTCGGCTTGATCATGCCGTCGGCCTCGGGGTCGTAGCCGCGGTCCATTCCGCGGCCGACGCCGCCGCCCGAATCGCTGATCGCCTGCTGGATCAGCAGCTCGTAGCGCTCATTCTCCTGCGGATCGATCTCGCCGCTGTGATCGAGGTCGAGCGTCTTGAAGAAACGCTGCGCGTCGTCCTCGAACTCGTAGATGCTGACCTTGCCGTCCTTGTCCGCATCGGCGCCGTTGAACCAGGTGAGCGCGGGCGGATTGGCCTTGTCGCCGACAAAGGGCTCGCCCATCGGGCTGACGAACAGCCGGTCGGCCGCCGGAGCGGCAACGATTATCAGTGCAGGAAGGGCAAGCAGGACAAGCATCGAAAATTCCCCGGATTCGTCGCCCTCTTTCGCACATGCGAATGGCGAATGTCAGCCCCAGCCGCGCGCCAAATACCAAGCGCCGTGCACGATCAAGATGCCCGCGAGCACCATCACGATCCAATAGGCCCCGGGCTGGCGCGCCCGCGTCACCGCGCGATCCCCCCAGACCAGGGCGCCGCGCAAAAGGCCCCGCGACAGGATCGTCGCTCCGATCGCCGCTCCAAGCAGCGCCCAGACATAGTCGGCCATGGGAAAATGCTAGCGCCGCGGGGCGCAGAAGGCGAGTGCCGGGTTAGAGCCCCGTCTGCCGCTTCAGCCGCGCGCGCAGGTCGTCCATCTTCACCGCCTCGACCCCCGCCGCCTTGTCCGCTGCCTTGATGACTTCGGCCAGGTGCGCGAGAATCTGGTTGGTCAGGTCGATCCCCTGCAGCGCCATGGCGTGGCGGTGGAGCAGGATCGGGTCGCCGATCAGTGCATCGCCGATCTGGTCGAGCCGGCGGCGGATCGTGTCGAGCTCCTCGGCGATGCGGAAATCGATCGGATCATTGGAGGCCGTGGGACGCGGCGGCGGCTCGCGAAACAAAGGGCGCTTGATCGGGGTCGCGGAGGGGGGCAACGCCGCTTGGGCAGCCTGGGCGCGGATTTCGGCCAGCATGGCATCGACCTCGCGCTGATGCGCAGGGGGCACGTACCCGTTGACCGCAGCCTGACCCGACATTCCCGGAACCCTCCCTGAAACAGGGGATAATCCCGGGTGGTTAAACTAGGAATAACGCGGGGTCCGGTATGTGTCCGGAAGATTTCACGCCCCGAAAGCCGCCCCGCGCACCGGATCACGATAGGGAAGCGTGAAGATGAAGCGCGCGCCCATGCCCGGGGCGCTGTCCACGCTCAGGTCGCCGCCCATCGCCCGCGCCAGCCTCCGCGCGATATAGAGCCCCAGCCCGCTCCCGCCAGGCTCGGTCGGGTCGACGCGGCCGAACTTCTCGAAGATGCGCTCCTGATCCTCGAACGCGATGCCCTTGCCCTGATCGGCGACGATCACGCAGCCCATATCGCCGTCGCGCTCGAGCCGGATCCACACCATCGCGCCCGGCGGCGAATAGCGCACCGCGTTGCCGATCAGATTGACCAGCACCTGCAAGGCGCGGCGGAATTCGCCGGTCACCGGCATCGCCTCGCTCGCCGAGGGCTTGTCGACCCGCACTTCCGCTTGAGCAGCACGCACCGCGAGCAGCCCGCCCGCCCGCCGCGCGACGTCGGCCAGATCGATTGGCTCCGAAGCGGTGCTGAAATCGTCGCGCTCGATCGCCTGCAAATCGACCAGATCGTCGACCAGCCCGAGCAGATGCCGCCCGGCATTGGCGATGTCGCTGGCATATTCGGCATAATCGGGCTTGAGCGGCCCCTCGGTCTGCGCGCTGATCGAATCCGCATTGGCGATGATCTTGCCCAGCGGTCCGCGCAGCGCCCGGTCGAGCCGCTGGCTGAACGAGTCCGGGAAGCCTCCGAACGGCGTCGCCGGCACCGGCGCATCGACCTTGGGCGCCACCGGCTCGATCAGATCGAGCATGTGCGCCGCGCCGACGAACCCTGCGAAACGACCGCCCGGATCGGTGCGCGGCGTCGCATCGAGCCGCACCATCCGGCCTGTGCCGCGCAATTCCGCCTTCTGCCCGTCGAACCGCGCCTGCGCCGCCACCGCGCTCAGGATCGGCAAATTGCCCGTCTCATCCTCTTCGAGCGCAAACAGCCGGGTCAGCGGCTGCCCCAGCATCGCGCTGGTATCGAAGCCGTAACGCGCACCCGCCTCGATCGAGAGGAAGGTGATGCGCAGCGACGCATCGGTCTCCCACAGCCAATCGGCAGCCGAACGGAAGAAATCCCCGTCGCGCTCGGGTTCGGTCGCCACCGCGCGCCACAGCGGCCGCAGCCGCCACCCGCTCACCTCGAGCCGCACCCCGCCGTCCTGAGGCTCGGCGCGCACCCAGAGTTCCAGATCGTCCTCGCCATCGGCGGCGATCACGTTGCGCGAGATGCCGATCCCCAGCCGTTGCGCCAGCCTCGCGAGGGTGGCGATCTGCGGCACCGCCAGCGCCTGCCCGATCGCCCCGCCAGCGCGCGCGTTCAGCTCGGCGAGCCGGGCCTCGGCATCGAGCAGCCGGCCCTCCGAATCGATGTGCCCGATGGCGGTGGGGAGCGAGGAATCGATCGCGTTCACGCCCCCCCTCCGGCGCGGCCCAGCGCCAGCACGGCGGCCCGGTAATCGGGATGAAGCTTCATCGGCGCCAGCGCGGTCCGCGCCTCGCCCGCATCGATCGCGGCGATCGAATCCAGCGTATCGGCGAAGCTCTCGAGATCGCGCCGAGGATCGGCCTCGCACAGCGCATAGCCAATCTTGGCGACGGTATCGCGCGTCAGGTCGAGCGCGCGCAGCGCCAGCCACAGCCGGTCCCCCGCCGGATCGACCACCACGTCGCGGGCGAGCGCATACCCCACCCCCAGCGCGTGCGCGAGCAAGGCGGTGAACAGCACGATCCGACGGTCGCCCAGCGATTCCACCAGCAATTGGGGCAATTCGCCCGGCTGCGCGTCGATCGCAGCGGCGAAGCGCATCGCGGTCGCCTCCAGCCGGTCGCCCTCGTCATAGGCGCTGAGGCTGCGCTGCGCCGCGTCGGACAGGGCCTTGTCGAGCGGATCCACTCCGCCTTCCGCACCCTCGGCAACGCGTTCGCGCAGCGCGGCCGCGACCCACCAGATCATCCGGTGGTGCAGCTCGGCGGGCAGCTCGGTCTGAGTCAGCTGTCCCGATTCGGGACCGCCGCGCCGGCGCGACTCGGCGATCAGCACCGCCATCGCGCCTGCCGCCACGACTCGGTCGGGATGCTGAACGAAGCGGTTGATGAGGCTCGGCCTTTCGGGATCGACCGCCCCCTGCATCGGCAGCGCATTGCCCAGCAATTCCTGGCGCACCCGCGCGATCAGCTCGGCCATCAGTTCGGGATCGCGCAGCAGCCCCGATTTGGAGAGCCGCGCCAGCACCGGCACGCGCTCGTCGGCAAGCTTGCCGGCAAGCGCGGCCTCGCCCCGCGCGCCCAGCAGACGCGCGCCATGCTCGCGAATCTCGGCTTCCACCGTCTCCACCAGCGAGCGCACCAGCATCGCCAGCGCCGACCGGGTCCGCTCGTCGAGCCGCGACTCCTCTGGCAGGAAGAAATCGTCAACCGCGATCATCAGCGCGTGAAACGCGCGCACGTCCGCGGCCGCCGCCCGGGCAAGCAGCCTTTTCGCGCCGATGGTAGCGCCATCGCGCGTGTCGACGGGATTGTCCGACATCGACCTCAAACTAGCGGGAGTGTCCTTAAGACGAGACTAAGCTTTTTCGCGGCTGCCCTCAACCGCCGCGGCCAGGGTCGCGAATGCATATGTCGCGATTCCGGCAAGACCGATCGTGGCGCAATGGGCGAGCACGAACGGCGTGAGCGCGAGCAGGTGCGCGGCGGGGCTCGACCACCAGCGCTTGTGCCGTACGGGCGACCGCTCGACCAGTATTTGTGCCGCAACCGCGACGATCGCGAGCACGAACGGAGTCCAGTCCCCGGTCCCGATCCGCGTCATCGCCCCCACGGCCAAAGTCGCCGCGCCGAACAGGATCGTGATGCCGATCTCCATCGCATCGGCGCGCTTCGGCTGACCGCCCAGCGCCGCCATCGCCGCGCCACCCGCGAGCAACGCCGCCGATACCAGAGCCGCCACCATCCCCGCGCCCGGCCAGCCCCAGCCGATCCCGCCGAGCGCGCCCAGCGCCAGCGCGATCCCGCCCGCCTCCAGCGCCCATCCCGGCACGTTGCGCGTGGTCAGCCATGGCAGCGTCATCCGCGCGATCCGGTTGAACACCCAGCGGTCGGCCCAGCTCGTCCGCCGTTCGGTCAGCGCGGCGAGCACCGCATTGCCGCGCGTCGCCAGCGCTCCCGCGCTGCGCTCGACGACATGCCCGCTCTTCGCCCAGCCCGGGGTCAGCATCACATGCTCGGCCCCGGCCTGCACCGCGACGCGCAGCAGCGCCGACTGAAAGTCGTAATCGGCGGGCATCGTCGCGATCTCGCCGAGCTGCTTGCCCGTCACCCTCGCGATCCCCGCCCAGCAATCCTTCATGTCGAGCCGCTCGATCGCCGCGGGGGACTGCGGATCGTCGGTCACGAGCAGCGCCTCCGCGCCCTCCGCCGCCATGCGATCGATGACGGGATCGGTCGTCACCAGCCCGTCGGCGAGCACCAGCACGCGCGCATCGGGCGGGATCTTCTCCGAGGCTTCCTCGGCCGATCGCACCACCTCGACATGCGCCCCGCGCTTCACCGCGCGATTGACCGCGTTGAGCAGCGCCGGGGTCATCCGCCCCACCGCGACCATCACTTGCCCCGCCCCGGCGCCGGTCAGCAGCCGCACCTGATATTCGAGCAGGGTCATGCCCCCGAACGGCAAGGTCGCCGCCAGCGTCCCCGGCCGGTCCACCGCCTCGTCAATCGCGAAAATCAATCCCGCCAACATGACGCGGAGTTAGGCGGATTGGCCCGGCGAGGCAATTGCCGCGCGGCATCCGAGTACGCCAGCGACAGCTCAGTGCATCGCTTGGCCCGTAAATATCAACTGAATGAAATTTAAATTGCTTGCGATGCTTGCGGATTCAAGTGCAGAATTAATGCCTTCGAGTCGTAGTGAAATTGCATATCTGAAGATATTTATTCTTCAATCGACTCTCGTCGTATTTTTACAATTGGGCCGCCTCAAGATCAATAGATCAGTATTTATGTATTGATTCAAATCAGAGGACAAACCTATGGCCAATCCCAATCTGACAATCATGCTGGCGGTCTACGCATCCAACAACAAGGGGGCCGACGTCACCAGCCAGGTGACCAGCCTCACAGCGTCCGGCAATGACGACGTGACCGCCAACAATGCCAGTTTCGGCGACCCCGATCCGGGCTCGACCAAATATTTCATCGTCTGGTACACCTCGCCGAGCGTGAACAACGGCAATCCCGTTGGTTTGGCGTGCGCGGAAGGTCAGACGATCGACCTGATCCCGACTTCGCCGCCCTCCTATTACTTCGCCACATCGGCCCAGCCTTCGCTCGGTCAGTCGGCGATCTCGACGATCTCGGTCACCCGCGCGGTCTATGGCACGCCGAACAATGGCTTCGACGTGACCGCGATCTGCCAGGCGATCGTCAACCAGGGCGGCATCGTCGCCGGCCAGAGCTCGGCGCCTGCCCAGATCGCGATCGCCAACGAAACCTTCGGCGGCGATCCCGACTACGGCAACACCAAATATTTCGCGATGGAGTATTCGGTGAACGGGACCGCGACCTTCGTCGGTGGCCAGGAAGGCCAGACGCTGTCCGTCGGCTTCTGACCGCTTCAGATCGGGCGGACGAGGGACGGCCGCCCGCCCGATCCCACAGCCCAGGCGAAGGAACGGCTCCGAAACGTTCCAAGACGCTGGCGATCATGCTATGGGGCCCGCCGGCAATCGTTTTGGCGAGGGGGATCTCGGTCATGGCAACGGCGGCGGAAAACACGACAGGCGATAACGGCGAAATTGGCTCGGCCGCCTTCATCGATCGCTGGATCTACGTCTTCATGGCGGGGCTGTTCATCGTCACCGTGCTCGCGGGGTTCATCCCGCACTCGATGGGCATGCTGGGCGATGTCGCCGCGGGCCGGCGCCCGCCGCTGCCCCCGATCCTTCACATCCACGCCGTGCTGATGGGAAGCTGGCTCACCCTGCTGTTCGTCCAGGCCGTCCTGATGGCGACTGGCCGGCGGGGTTTCCACATGCAGCTCGGCCTGCTCGGCATGGTACTGGCGCCGGCGATGGTGATCGCGGGCTTCATCCTGATCCCCACCATGGACGGCCAGATCGTCGAGGGCATCCGCCACGGTCCGCCCGAGGTCGCGACCCAGCTCAGGGCGATCCTGCCGCTCGTCATGAACATCATGCTGATCCAGATCCGCGCCGGTTTCGTCTTCGCGGTGCTCGTCGCGATCGCACTGACGCTGCGCAAATCCGATTCCGAGGTGCACAAGCGTCTGCTGTTCCTCGCTACCGCCGCGCCGCTCCCCGCCGCGACCGACCGGATGACCTGGCTCCCCAGCTCCTTGCCCGGTACCGCCTGGAGCGTCGAGTTCTGGCCGCTGGTGGTGCTCTCGCCGCTGATCCTGTGGGATCTGTACCGCCAGCGCGGCATCCACCGCGCCTATTGGATCTGGCTCGGCGTCGCGATCGTCCCCGCAACGCTGATGCACGCGCTATGGGGCAGCGACTGGTGGTTCAAGACCGCGCTCGGGCTGCTCGGGGCAAGCGACCTCGCTCAGTAGAGCAGATATTTCGCCCTGAGCGCGTCCCACGCCCCCTCGTCGGGGCAGGCAAGCGCGTCGAGATCCCCCGGCGCGGCCTCGCTGTCATCGACCCATTCGCGCAGGCCCGGCCCGCCATTGATCACGTCGATCGCGAGCTTCCCGAACTCATATTCATATGGAAAATCGCGCCACAGATCGTAGTCCGGATAGAGCGCCCGGATCGCCTTGAACCCCAAGGCCTGCACCCGCCATGGCCGGAACGCCGCATGGCCGTACGCGGCACCCTCGGCATGGATGAACACGCCGTTGCACAGCTGTCCGACATGCTTGTGGAAGGTCGGCTGGAACCAGATGTCGCGCAACGTGCACCCCGCCAGCCACCCGGGCGCCATCCGCCGCATCTCGGCGATCACCTTCTTCGCGTCGATATCCGGCGCGCCGAACAGCTCGAGCGGCCGCGTCGTCCCGCGCCCCTCGGACAGCATCGTCCCCTCGAGCATCACCGTGCCCCCATAGGCCCGCGCCATGTTCACATTGGCCGCATTGGGGCTCGGATTGATCCACACCCGGTCCTCCGGCCAGCCGAACCCCGGCGCGGCCTCGGGCGCCCAGCCCTCCATCGCGACCACGCGGTAATCCACGTCGAGCCGGAAATGCTCGATGAACCAGTGCCCCATCTCGCCCAGCGTCATCCCGTGCCGCATCACCATCGGCCCGGCGCCGACAAAGCTCTCCCACCCCGGCAGCAGCGTGGTCCCCTCCACCGGCCGTCCCGCGGGATTGGGCCGGTCAAGCACCCACACGCTCTTGCCATGCTGCGCCGCCGCCTCGAGCACGTAGAGCAGGGTCGTCACGAAGGTGTAGATGCGGCAACCCACGTCCTGCAGGTCGATCAGGATCGTGTCGAACGTGTGCATCGACTGGCCCGTCGGCCGCCGCACCTCCCCATAGAGGCTGAATACCGGCATCCCGTAAGTGGGATCGGTAAAGTCCGGCGACTCCATCATATTGTCCTGCAGGTCGCCCCGCACGCCATGCTGCGGCCCGAACACCGCGCTGACATTGAGCCCGCACGCGACCAGCGCATCGAGCGAATGCGTCAGGTCCACCGTCACCGATGCGGGATGCGCGAGCAAGGCGACGCGCTTGCCCTCCAGCGGGCGGCGCAATTCAGGGTCGGCGAGCAGCCGGTCGATACCGAAGTTCATGGGGTCAGCCTGCTGCCGCAAGTTCGAGGATACGTCCACCCGCATGGTGGAAATCGGGCTCGTCGCGGGGATGATGGAGTGCCCAATAGGATTTGGTGCCGTCGGCCTCCTCGATCACCGCGGTCAGGCCCAGTCGCCATGGCGAAGGCCTGGCAAGGTCTTCGAGGGCCGAATAATCGACCAGCGCGCCCATGCACCGCCAGCCATCGCCTCCGGCGGGATAGCCTGTCACCGGCGTCACCGCCGTATCGCGCATCGCGCCGCGATACCCGTCGAAGCTATAGGCGGCCCAGGCGCCGTTGAGATCGAAATTCAACTCATGATAGCGCTCCGGCATCGCGCCCGCGATAAACGCTTCGAAGCAGGTGCTCTTCCACAGCTCGTCGGTCCGCACCGGCTCTCTGAAAGGCAGGCCGATCAGGTCGACATTCCCCCAAATGGCGTAGCGAAGGGTCAGCCACGCACCTTTGCGCTCGAGTTCGACCCTCACCGCGAAATCGGCGCAGGGCGGCGTCGCGGGATGCGGTTTCAGTTCGAGATCGATCATCGCGTCGCCGGCAGCGTGAGGGTAAAGCTCTCCGGCCGGTGGAAATCCGGCTTGTCCGCCGCATGCGCCAGCGCCCAATAGGACTTCGCCCCGCCTTTCGCCTCGACCACCATCGACAATCCAATATGCCAGGCTGCCGCCGCCGCGGCCCCGTCGAAATGCAGGTCGGCCCCCACCGCAAACTGCCCCGCGACCGCCGCGGTCGTGATCATCGGCGGCCGCATCGCCGCATTCGCTCCGCCCTTGCGATACGACGCGAAGTCATAGGCGGCCCATTTCCCCGAGGGCGAGAGGTTGAGCTCGCGATAGGCCGCCCCCGCCCCGGCGCGGACGAACGCCTCGCAGCAGCTATGGTGCCACAGCCCATCCTCGCGCGCCGCCTGGCCCAGCGGCGGCATGACCAGCCCCTCGACCGCACCCTTCACCACATACCAGAGCCGCAACCGCCCCGCGCTCAGCCGGGTCGCCTCGACGGTGATCGCGATCTTCGGATGCGGCTTGCCGGGAAACGGCACCAGCGGCACCGCGCGGCCCCCGAACGGCAATTCGGTCACGCCCGCCCGGCCCCTACCGTCAGCAGCATCAGCGGATTGGGCACCGGCTCGGCTACCTTCACCAGCGTGTTGCTGTCGCGGTGCAGGAACGGCTCGCTCCGCCCCCGCACGACCAGCGTCGTATCGCTGACATAGCTGTACGATCCATCGGGATTGAAACTCAGCTCCAGCCGGTAAGCATCGGTGCGAAAGGCATATTCCAGGAATGCGGTCGAGGTGATCCCGTTCTCGGTCGATCCCCGCCCGGCGCTCACCACGATCCGGTCGTCGCCCTCGGCCCGCCCCTTGGCGAGCAAGGATTGTCCGCGCGGGATCGCCAGCGTCTGCAGGATCAGCCCCGTCGCGGGCTCCCACAGCCAATACCCCACCTGATCGTGGAAGGTGATCGCTTCCTCCTCGGTGTTGATGTGCAGATGGTAGCGCAGCCCATAGAAGAGCTGCGGCCCGTTCGCCTGCGGATCGATCGGCTCAAACACGGCGCGCTCGATAAATTCCCGCCGCTCGGGGCCGTCGGCCTTGGGGTTCAGATCGATCCCCCGCCGCCCCTCCCAGGTCCCGGCAAGCCGCCGCAACGGCCCCAGATTCGCCAGCGTGTCGGGATCGACATCGGCGGGCTCGGTGAAGATGTCCTCGGGGAAAGCGGGCATGGGGGGCCTTTCTGATTCGAGAGGATGTTGAAAGCGTTTGCCCCGATCGGACAAGATAATTCCTCCCCCGGAGGGGGAGGGGGACCGCGAAGCGGTGGAGGGGTAGTCTCCGCACGCGATCCGCTCGTCTGGGGCAACTACCCCTCCGTCAGCTACGCTGCCACCTCCCCCTCCGGGGGAGGATCTGATTGTGCTATACCACCTCCCATGCCCCCGCCCTTCCCGCCCGCCTGCCCCGAAATCCCGGCCACGGACCTCGCGCTGTCGCTCGCCTATTACCGCGACCGGCTCGGCTTCACGATCGACTGGTCGGACGAGCAACTCGGCCTCGCCGGCCTCTCGCGCGGCGAAACGCGGCTGTTCATGACCAATGCCCCTTATCGCACCAACCTCGCCAACCAGCCCCCGCTGGTCCTCTGGCTCAACCTCGCCAACCGCGCCGAGATCGACGCGCTCCACCGCGAATGGTCGCAAGCCGGCGCGATCGTCGCCGGCCCGCCCGAGGCCCAACCCCACAAGCTCTACGAATTCTTCGCCCAAGACCCCGACGGGAATGTCTGGCGCGTCTTCTACGATTTCGCCTGGGAGGAGCGGTAAACCCCTCTCCCATTGGGAGAGGGAAAACTCACCCCTTCTGCGGATAGATCGTTTCCCCCCGCTTCAGCATCTCGACAAACCCCGCGATCTTCTTCGCCCGCCCCGCCTCGGTCTTCATATTGTGCGTGCGGAATGCCAGCGCGAAACGGTTCTGCGCGCTCAGCTTCGCCAGCATCGCTTTCGCCGCCGGCTCGGCATCGATCGCCGCCTGCAGATCGTCGGGGATCGCCATCCCCTTGCCGCTGGCATAGGCGCGGTCCCAGCGCCCGTCCCCCTTGGCCTTCTCGACCTCGGCAAGACCATGTTCGGTCATCCGTCCCTCGGCGATCAGCCGCGCGACGTTATCGACATTGATCTGGCTCCAGATGCTCGTCTTGGTCCGCGGCGTGTAGCGCTGGAGATAGCTCTTCGCGTCGAAACTCTTGCGGATGCCGTCGATCCAGCCCCAGCACAGCACGACATCGATCGCCTCCTTCGGCGTGATCGATGGCAGCCCCGAACCCACTTTGTGGATCTTGATCCACACCTCGTCCGCGCTGTCATGACGCTTGCCCAGCCAGGCGTAGAAGGCCTCGGCATCCTTGAACTCACACACCTTCGCCGGATCGACCTTCACCGCAGCCATGTTTCCTCCATCGCTTCGAACTACCCCTACCGTCATGCTGAACTTGTTTCAGCATCCACCGTGCGACAGGCGACGGCATCGCCTGTGGAGACATGGACCCTGAAACAAGTTCAGGGTGACGGAGGAAGAGGGCGGCCTTCCTTGAAATGTAGGATTTCATCTGCTCCACCCTGCCAGATGAAGCGACAGACCGCATCTCGCACGGCGCCCCCGCGATCCAACAATCAGCGCCTTTTCCCTCGGACAAAGGTCACCAATGAACGCGTTGTGCGGGACCTTATCGGCACGCCCCAAAACGCGAATGCCGCTGATGACGTGCGCCCGATTCGTGCTAAGCGCGCCGCGCTATGACCGAATTCAGCTCCGATCTGCTCCGCCTGCTCTCGTCGCGCGGCTATATCCATCAGGTGACCGACGCCCAGGGCCTCGACGCGCTCGCCGCCAGGCAGGTCGTCCCCGCCTATATCGGCTTCGATGCCACCGCCCCCTCGCTCCATGTCGGGTCGATGGTCCAGATCATGATGCTGCGCCGGCTCCAGCAGGCGGGGCACAAACCGATCGTGCTGATGGGCGGCGGCACCACCAAGGTTGGCGATCCTTCGGGCAAGGATGAGAGCCGCAAGTTGCTCACTGCCGAGGATATCAACGCCAACATCGCCTCGATCCGCCGCGTCTTCGAACGCTTCCTGACCTTCGGAGAGGGGCCCACCGACGCCGTGATGGTCGACAATGCCGATTGGCTCGACGCGCTCGAATATGTCCCCTTCCTCCGCGATGTCGGCCGGCACTTCACGATCAACCGCATGCTCGCCTTCGATTCGGTCAAGCTTCGCCTCGACCGCGAACAGCCGCTGACCTTCCTCGAATTCAACTATATGATCCTCCAGGCGTACGACTTTCTCGAACTGTCGCGCACGCGCGCCTGCCGCCTCCAGATGGGCGGATCGGATCAGTGGGGGAATATCGTCAACGGCATCGAGCTCACGCGCCGCATCGACAGTGTCGAGGTGTTCGGCCTGACGACGCCGCTGATCACCACCGCCGACGGCGCCAAGATGGGCAAGACCGCCGCCGGCGCGGTGTGGCTCAACGAGGAACAGCTCTCGGCCTACGACTATTGGCAATTCTGGCGGAACACCGACGATCGCGATGTCGGCAAGTTCCTCCGCCTCTTCACCGACATCCCGCTGGACGAGATCGTCCGACTCGAATCGCTCGAAGGCGCCGAGATCAACGAGGCCAAGAAGCTGCTCGCGGGCGCTGCCACCGCACTCTGCCGCGGCCAGGCCGCCGCCGAGGAAGCCGCCGAAACCGCGCGCCGCACCTTCGAGGAAGGCGCCGCGGGCGAGGCGCTGCCGACCTTCGCCGCCGCAGCCCCGCTCGGCATCGTCGAGGCGCTGGTCGGCCTCGGCCTCTGCGCCTCGAAGGGCGAGGCCCGCCGGCTCATCCAGGGCGGCGGCGCGCGAGTCGATGGCGAAAAGATCGAGGATGAGGCCGCGATGGTAACCCCCGGCGCCCGAGTCTCGGCGGGCAAGAAGAAGCACGGACTGATCGTCGCGGGATAAATACAGTCCGTATCACTCCTTACCCGGAACTAGATCGTCGTTAAGCAGTTTTGTTGCATAGAGATTCACGCGGGACTGAATATCCTTGCGATGTGGCTTCGAGTTGAATGGAGCGCGTGTGAGTCTGGGTATGGGAAATCTGGCTTTTGCCGACGGCAGGCGCGAAGGGCGTGAAGACGTCCATTACCGCGCCAAGGCGTTCGGCGCCGATGCGCGCCAGCTCAATATCGTCATCGTCAACATCTCGCCGCACGGCATGATGGCGCGCTGCGAGCGCGAGTTCGAGATCGACGACCGTATCCAGGTCACCCTCCCGGTCGTCGGCGTGGTGGCGGCGGACGTGCGCTGGTCGCTGGGCGGCCGGATCGGCTGCCAGTTCGATCCCGCGATCAATCTCGCCGGCTATTACGAACTCATCGCCGCGATGATGAAGGCCAAATAGGCTAGCCAGCCCGCAACAGGCTCACCGCCGCATCCCGCTCGAACAGGTACAGCGCCACCCGCGCCGCCTGCCCCCGCTCGGTCTTGAGCCCCCGGTCCTGATCCTCCAGCAACCGCGCATCGGCGTTCGCCGCGACGATCAGCGATGCCAGGCTCTCGGGGGTCGCCAGCCGGAACGTCTGCTCCCCCGACTGCCGCGTCCCCAGCAGCTCCCCCGCGCCCCGCAGTTCCAGGTCGCGCTCGGCGATCAGGAAGCCGTCGGTCGTATCGCGCATCAGCCCCAGCCGCGCCCGTGAGGTCTCGCTGAGGCTCCCGCCGCGCAGCAGGATGCAATGCGACTGCCCCCCGCCCCGCCCGACTCGCCCGCGCAGCTGGTGGAGCTGCGCAAGCCCGAACCGGTCGGCATGCTCGATCACGATCAGCGTCGCGTTGGGCACGTCCACCCCCACCTCGATCACCGTCGTCGCCACCAGCACCCCCAGCTCGCCGCTGGCGAAGCGCGCCATCACCGCATCCTTTTCGGGGCCCTTCATCCGGCCATGGACCAGCCCGACCTTGTCCCCGAACCGCGCCGTCAGCACCGCCGCGCGGTCCTCCGCCGCAGCCAGATCGACCTTCTCGCTCTCCTCGACCAGCGGGCACACCCAATAGGCCTGCTTCCCCGCCGCCAGATGCCGCCCGAGCCCGTCGACGACATCGCCCAGCCGGTCCTCGGCGATCACGCTGGTCTGGATCGGCTCACGCCCCGGCGGCATCTCGTCGAGCCGGCTGACGTCCATCTCGCCGTGCGAGGCGAGCTGGAGCGTGCGCGGGATCGGCGTGGCGGTCATCACCAGCAGATGCGGCGGCACCGCGGCCTTGGCCTGCAGCATCATCCGCTCGGCCACCCCGAAGCGGTGCTGCTCGTCCACCACCACCAGCCCGAGATCGCGATAGCGCACCCCCTCCTGGAAGATCGCATGCGTGCCGATCAGGATATCGATCTCGCCCGAAGCCACGCCCATCAGCGTCGCCTCGCGAACCTTGCCCTTGTCCCGCCCGGTCAGGATCGCGATCCGCACGTCCATCCCCGCGAGCAGCCGCGACAGATTCTCGAAATGCTGCCGCGCCAATATCTCGGTCGGCGCCAGCAGCGCCCCCTGCGCCCCCGCCTCCGCGGCGATCAGCAGCGCCATCAGCGCGACCAGCGTCTTGCCCGATCCGACATCGCCCTGCAGTAGCCGCAGCATCGGTTGCGTCTGCGCCATGTCGCCTTCGATCTCGCGCATCGTCCGCGCTTGCGCGCCCGTCGGCGCATAGGGCAGCTTGAGCGCCGCCCGCAGCCGCCCGTCGCCCGCCAGCGGCCGCCCCCGCTTCGATCGCGCCTCGCCGCGCACGAGCAGCAAAGCGAGCTGGTTCGCGAACACCTCGTCATAGGCCAGCCGCTCGCGCGCCTTGGCGTCGGCGGGATCGGCATGGATCCGTGCCAGCGCCTCGCGCCAGCCCGGCCAGTCGTTCTTGGCCTTCAGGCTCGGCTCGATCCATTCGGGCAGCTCGGGCGCGCGCTCGATCGCCTGCGCGGCGAGCGCCGCGATCCGCTTCGAGGTGATCCCCTCCGAACACGGATAGACCGCCTCGCGCCCGCCGCCCTCGGCATCCTCGGACACCTCGGGGTGCACGATCTGCAGCTCCTGCCCGTACTGGTCGAGCCGCCCCGAAATCCAGCGCCGCTCGTTCAGCGGCAGCAATTTCTTCGCCCAGCCCGAATTGCCCCCGAAGAACACCAGGCTGACATAATTGCCGAACGCATCCACCGCCTGCACCCGCGCCGGCGCCCGCGCGCTGCCCCCGAAGCGATAGTTCATCACCGTCAGCGGGATCGTGATCGTCCGCCCGACGTCTGATTGCATCAGCTCCTCGCGCGGCAGCTTGTCGATGAACCCGGTGGGCAAATGGAAGGCCACGTCCACCACCCGTGCCATCCCCAGCCGCTCGAGCGGCTTGGCCAGCGCCGCGCCGATGCCCTTGAGCGCGGTGATCTCGGCAAAGAGCGGGTTGAGGAGTTCGGGGCGCATGGCTATCTGCGTCCTACACCCAAGCCGACGGCGCATTCCAGCGCTGCCGGCCAATTGCCGTTGGAAACATGGACCTCGAAACCCGCCTCAAACGCCTCCGCTTCCGCAGCCATCACCGCGGCACCCGCGAAGCCGATCTGCTGATCGGCGGCTTCTTCGACGCCCACCATACCGGCTGGAGCGAGGAAGAGGCGTTGCTGTTCGAGGCGATGCTCGAGGAGCAAGATGTCGACATCATGGCCTGGGCGATGGGAACGCTGCCCGTGCCCGCGCACTATCTCGGCACCCTGATCACCGATCTCAAGCAACTGAATTACGTGCCGATTTCAAAATAACCGTCATCCCGGCGAAAGCCGGGACCCAGAGCCAAACAGGCATTGCTCGCGACTCTGGGTCCCGGCTTTCGCCGGGATGACCAAACAGGAACAGAATGCCCGACTTCAAGACCATCCTCTCCGCCGCCAAGCCGCTTACCCTGGCAGGCGCGCCCACCGGCTTCCTCCCCTGGATGCTGGCCGATCTCGCGCGCGCCTCGGGCACAGCGGTGTTCATCGCCCCCGACGAAGCCGCGATGCGCGCGCTCGCGAGCACCGCGCCCTATTTCGCCCCCGAACTCGAGATCGTCACCTATCCGGCCTGGGACTGCCTGCCCTATGACCGCGCCAGCCCTACACTACGCGTCATGTCCGAGCGCCTCGCCGCGCTCCACGCGCTCCAGACGCCGGCCAAGGCCCCGCGCCTCTTCGTCACCACCGCCAACGCCGCCACCCAGCGCACCCTCACCCGCTTCCGCATCCGCCAGCTCGTCGCCCGCCTCGCCCCCGGCGAGCGCATGCCGCTCGAAAAGCTGATCGGACTGCTCACCGCCAACGGCTATGTCCGCCTCGACACCGTCAACGACGCGGGCGAGTTCGCCGTCCGCGGCGGCCTGGTCGATCTCTTTCCCTCGGGCGCCGAACAGCCGCTCCGCCTCGATTTCTTCGGCGACGAGATCGAATCCGTCCGCACCTTCGACCCCGCCGACCAGCGCACCACCGGCCGCATCGACGGCTTCACCCTCCTCCCCGCCAGCGAAACCCTGCTCGACGAGGAGTCGATCAAGCGCTTCCGGACCCGCTACCGCGAGAAGTTCGGCGCCACCGCCACCGGCGATCCGCTCTACCAGGCGATCAGCGATGGACGCCGCCTCGCCGGCATGGAGCATTGGCTCCCGCTGTTCGAGGAGAAGCTCGAGACGCTGTTCGATCACCTCCCCGACAGCGCCGTCCTGGTCCGCGACACCGCCACCACCGGTGCCGCGGAGCAACGCTTCGAAGCGATCGCGGATTACCAGGCCAACCGCGTCCGCGCCCAGTCGAGCGATCCCGGCAGCTACCGCCCGCTCGATGCCGACGCGCTCTATCTCGCCCCCGCCGCCTGGGAGGCCGCACTGGCGGAGGCGCCGGTCCACACCGCTACCCCCTTCCACGAGCCCGAGAGCAGAACCGTCCTCGACTTTGGCGTCGACGGCCCCCGCGACTTCGCCCCCGAGCGCGCATCGGGCGCGAACATCTACGAAGCCGTCGTCGCGCACATCGCGAAGATCCGGAAGGCCGGCCAGAAGCCCATCCTCGCCAGCTACTCCAACGGTGCCCGCGAACGCCTGACCGGCCTGCTCGCCGATCACGGCCTCCACGGCGCGGCCCCCGCAGCGACCTGGCAAGAGGCGCTGGGCATCGCCGACAGGGGCGTCGCCCTGGTCGTCCTCCCGCTCGACCACGGCTTCGCCGCTCCCGATGTCGCCGTGCTCACCGAGCAGGACATGCTCGGCGACCGCCTCGTCCGCCGCGCCAAGCGCAAGAAATCGACCGACGCCTTCCTCAACGAGCTCGCCACCCTCTCCCCCGGCGATCTCGTCGTCCATGTCGATCACGGCATCGGCCGGTACGAGGGGCTGACCCAGATCCCGGTCCAGAAGGCCCCGCACGACTGCGTCGCGCTCACCTATGCCGGCGGCGACAAGCTCTACGTCCCCGTCGAAAATCTCGAGGTCCTGAGCCGCTACGGCGCGGGCGAGGAAGGCGCCGCGCTCGACAAGCTCGGCGGCGAGGCATGGCAGCGCCGCAAGAGCCGCATGAAGGAGCGGATCCGCGAGATTGCGGGCGAGCTCATCGCCACCGCGGCCCGCCGCGCCGTCCGCCCTGGCATCGTGCTCGAGCCCGATCATGGCGGCTATCCGGCGTTCGTCGATCGCTTCCCCTATGAGGAAACCGACGACCAGGATCGCGCGATCGGCGATGTGCTGAACGATCTCGGCGCGGGCAAGCCGATGGACCGGCTGATCGTCGGCGATGTCGGCTTCGGCAAGACCGAGGTCGCGCTCCGCGCCGCCTTCGTCGCGGCGATGGCCGGCCAGCAGGTCGCGGTGGTCTGCCCCACCACCCTCCTTGCCCGCCAGCATTTCCAGAATTTCTCGGAGCGCTTCCAGGGCTTCCCGATCAATATCGGCCGCCTCTCGCGCCTCGTCCCCGCCGCCGAGGCCAAGGCCACCAAGGAGGGCGTCGCCGAGGGCAAGATCGACATCGTCATCGGCACCCACGCGATCCTGGCGAAGGGCATCGAGTTCAAGCGGCTCGGCCTCGTCGTGGTCGACGAGGAGCAGCGCTTCGGCGTCACCCACAAGGAGCGGCTCAAGGCATTGAAGGCCGACGTCCACGTCCTCACCCTCACCGCCACGCCGATCCCGCGCACGCTCCAGATGGCGATGTCGGGCCTGCGCGAACTCAGCGTGATCCAGACGCCCCCGGTCGATCGCCTGGCGGTGCGCACCTATGTCATGCCCTGGGATCCGGTGGTCCTGCGCGAGGCGCTGCTCCGCGAGCATTATCGCGGCGGCCAGGCCTATTTCGTCACCCCGCGCATCGCCGATCTCCCCGAGATCGAGGAGTTCCTGCGCGATCACATCCCCGAGATCACCTATGTCGTCGCGCACGGCCAGATGGCGCCGACCGAGGTCGAGGAGCGAATGTCCGCCTTTTACGACCGCAAATACGACCTGCTCGTCTCGACCACGATCATCGAGTCCGGGCTCGACATCCCCAGCGCCAACACCCTGATCGTCAACCGCGCCGACAAGTTCGGCCTGGCCCAGCTCTATCAGATCCGCGGCCGCGTCGGCCGGGCCAAGACCCGCGCCTATGCCTATCTGACCACGCCGCCGCAGCGCCAGATGACCGAGGCCGCGGAGAAGCGCCTCAAGGTCCTTTCTGATCTCGAATCGCTGGGCGCGGGCTTCCAGCTCGCAAGTCACGATCTCGATATCCGCGGCGCGGGCAACCTGCTCGGCGACGAGCAATCGGGGCACATCAAGGAGGTCGGCTACGAACTCTACCAGTCGATGCTCGAGGAGGCGATCCTCGACGCCCGAGCGGGCGGCATCCGCGACGAGCTCCGCCCCAAGGACCTCTCGCCCCAGATCAATATCGACGCCCCGATCATGATCCCCGAGGATTATGTCCCCGATCTCGATCTGCGCATGGGCCTCTATCGCCGCCTCAACGAGGTGGAGGATTCGAACGGCATCGAAAGCTTCGCCGCCGAGATGATCGACCGGTTCGGCAAGCTCCCCGAAGCGACCGACAACCTGCTCCGCCTGATCGAGACCAAGCTCAACGCCAAGCAGGCCAATATCGCCAAGCTCGATGTCGGGCCCAAGGGCGCGCTGATCAGCTTCCACGCCGATCAATTCCCGAACATCGACGGCCTGCTCGCCTATGTCGACCGCCTCGACGGCACCGCGCGCCTGCGCCCCGACATGAAGCTGGTGGTTGCGCGCGAATGGGGGAACCCCAAGGCGCGACTCAACGCGGCGCTGCAGATCTCGCGGGGGCTCGCCAAGGCCGCGGGCTGAGCGCTTGACCGAGGCCGCGGCCACATGGGATGCGGTGGCGATGCAGCGAGGCTGGTTCGTCAGGGAAAATGCCAGCCACGTGGATACAGGCGCAGGCGACAACCCGCTCGTGCGGGGCTGGCGAAAGGCCTATCTGCTGTTCCTGCCCGCCCTGCTCGCCGTCCAGACCCTTGCGCGCATCCTGCTGCACCGGCCCAGCTTCCGCGAGACCTGGGTGAGCAGCGCGCTCCATTTCGCGATCATCCTTGCCTATCTGGTGTTCGTCGCGCTGCTGGTGTCGCGCCTCCCGCGGCGGTGGCGCGGGTGGCACATCGCGGCGCCCGTGGCGGTGCTGCTCCTCGGCACGGCCCATGCCGTGATGACGGCGTTCGACATCACCCAGTTCGTCACCCAATATTATGCGGGGCTCACCGCGCCGGTCTGGCTGATCGTCACCGATCCCGAACTCGCATTGTCGCTGCTCGAGAGTGTCGATATCGGCGCGGCCAGCCTCGTCGTTGCGCTGATCGTGATCCTGGCGCTCCACCTGCTGCTCTACGCCCCGGTAGCCCGGCAACTGGTCGAGCTTGCTCGCGAGGCGATGTCGCTGCGCATCCGCCTGTCAGCCGAAGCGGCCGTTCCTGGGGCCTGGATGGCGGCGGGTTATCTCGTGCTGTTCCTCGCCTTGGTCGTCATGGTGCCGCGTAAATACTGGAACAGCGAGATCTTCCACCAGGGCGCCCCGGGCGAGTTCCGCATGGCCCCGCTGAGCCTGATCCTGAGCGCCGCCGAACCCCCGGGCCCTGCGCCCGCACCGCGGACATTGGCCAAGCCACGCCCGCTCATCCTGATCGTCGTCGACGCGCTCCGGCCCGACCGGATGGGGGTCTATGATCTTTCGCTCAAGACGACACCCTTCCTGGCTAGGCTCCAGCAGGACGGCGCGCTCAAGGTCCTCGGTCCGGCCTATGCGACCTGCACTTTCTCGGCGTGCGGCATCATGAGCATCCTTGCCTCGCAAAGCTGGGACACGTTCGGCAAGCGCCCGCCGACCCTCCTCGACGCGCTGGCCCGCTATTCGTACCGCAACTATGTGATCCTCGGCGGCCGGCATTCCAATTTCGGCCGGCTGACCCAACTCTATGGGCGCGGGATCGTCCGGTTCAGCGAGCAGCCCGCGGGCGCCACCCCCAATGACGATCAGCTGGTCGAAGCGCTCAAGGCGACCGACTTTCCCGATCCGACGCACAGCTTCCTCTACCTCCACGTCATTTCCGCGCACGCCGCGTCGTTCGTGCGCCCGCGGTTCCGTGTGTCGAGCGCCACCCTGCCCTCCAGCGCCACTGCCTTCGTCCGCCAGTATGACGGGCGCGTCGCGCAGGTGGACCAGGTGCTGAGCGAGATATTCGCGGTGCTTCGCGACAAGGGGCTGCTCGCCGACGCGCTGATCGTCATTACCGCGGATCATGGCGAGCGGCTCGGCGAGAAGGGCCTCTATTTCCATGGCGGCCGGCCGGATGTCGCCGCGACCTCGATCCCGCTGCTGGTCTACGATCCCCGCGGCGGCGTCTATCCCGGAGCGCCCCTCTACAGCCAGATCGATATCGCGCCGACCTTCCTGCGCGCGGTGAACGGCGAATTCGGCGCAGGCTGGCACGGCCAGCCGCTGCAGGCGCCCGCGGCCATCGCCGCCATCCCACTGGGGACCGCGGAAACCACCGGGACGATCGCGTTCCTCCAGGGTGGACGGTTCAAATATCTCTGCGAGCGCGAGAGCGGCGACGAACAGGTCCTGCGCCTCGATGGCCGCTCGCTCGAAGGAAGCCCGGTGCCGCCGGGCCCCGAGCGCCGCGCGCTGCTGCCCCCGCTGCGCGCCCTGCGGCGGACTGTGTCGGGTCCGGCCGAGGGTCCGTGCCGGCGCTAGCTGCTGTGATCGGCGATGATCTTCCAGCCGCCGGCTTCCTTGCGGAACAGCAGGCTGGTCATCCCCGATTGCACCTGCGCCCCGCTCACCAGCGTCCAGCGCGCGATCAGCAGCGCATGGTCGGGGCCGATCAGCCGGAAATTCTCCTTGGTGAAATTGAGCGTCGATCGGGTCGCGGAGCTGCTCTCAGATCCGAATTGCTTCGTATAGCGCTTCAGGTACCGCGCCCGAATCCCCGCCTTGCCGTATGCGACCCCGTCGCTGCCCGCGAAGCTCGTGCCGGGATCGTCCGAATAGATGGCGAGGAAGCGGTCGATATTTCCCTCGTTCCAGCCCTTCGCCGAATCCTCCATCCCGCGCATGATCGCGGTCACCGCCTCGAGCTGGGCGCGGATGCCGTTGACGGCGATGCCGTCATCGGGCTGGATGGTCTGCGCGGCCCCGGGCGCCGCCACTGCCATTGCCGCCATCGCGATCAGCAGCCGCATCCTCACCCTCCCATCAGCCGCGCCAGCGCCTCGCCGTCGATCGGGCCGGAGCGCAGGAAGCCCTGATAATAGTTGCACCCCTCCTTCGCGAGCAGATCGAGCTGCGCCTTGGTCTCCACCCCCTCCGCGACCACCGACAGCCCCAGCGAGCGCGCCATGTCGATCACCCCGCGCACCACCACCCGGTCGCGCGCCGAACCGGTGATGTCCTGGCTCAGCTTCTTGTCGATCTTGAGATAGTCGAGCGGCAGCGCCTTCAAATAGGCGAGGCTCGAATAGCCCGTCCCGAAATCGTCGATCGCCACCCGGCATCCCGCGGTGCGCAGCTCGGCGAAGAGCCGCGCGGCCTCGCCCAGATCCTGCATGATTCCGCTCTCGGTCAGCTCGATCGTCAGGCGTCCGCGCGGAAAGCCGCTCGCATCGATCCGCCCGAGCAGGCTGTCGGCAAAGCCCGGCCGCCCGACATCGCCCGCGGTCACATTGATCGACAGCCGCAGCTTCGAAAGGCCCGCGGGCCATGCCGCCGCCGCGCGCAACGCCAGCGCCTGGACATGATCGCTGAGTGTCCCGGCAAGCCCGGCATGCTCGGCCGCCGCGAACAGCGTCTCCGCGCCGATCTCGCCCAGTTCGGGATGCTGCCAGCGCGCCAGCGCCTCGACGCCGACGATCAGGTCGTTCGCGATCGAGACCTGGGGCTGGAACAGCACACCGATCTCGCCGCGGTCGAGCGCATGCCGCAAATCCGCCGCCAGCGCGTCCATCGACGGCGCCGATGCCTCACGCGGCACATGATGCTCGAACAGCGCCTCGCTCGCGCGCCGCAGCAGCCCCGCCGCGCTGTCGCCCGCGGCGCTCACTGCACTCACCACGCGCGCGCCGAGCGGGACGAACTCGCCCTCGATCACGAACGGGCGCCCGATCGCCTCCTCGAACCGCGCCGAGGCCAGTGCGATCTTCTCGGCATCCGCATCGTCGGTCGCGACCAGGAACTCCGATCCCCCCATCCGCGCGACCACCGCGCGCCGTCCCAGCGCCTCGCGCGCCACCTCGGACAATCGCCGCGACACCGCGCGCAGCAGCGCATCGCCCGCCGGACGCCCATAGGCGGTGTTGACCGTCTCGAACCGCGTCAGCCCGATCAGGATCGCCGACACCGTCGCCCCGTCGCCCAGCCGCCGCTCGATCCAGCGCCGCGCACTGGCACCGTCGCGCGCACCGGTCAGCACGTCGCGCACCGCCGCCCCCGCATCGGGCGCGCTGCCCAGCCGCTCGACCAGCGCGTGCAGCCGCCCGGTCCGCGGATCGCGCTGGAGATGCTGGACGATACGCCCCGCCCCCGGCAGATCGTGCGCAAAGGCGGTCGAGGGCTTCTCCTCGCTCAGCCGCCGGATCGCCGCGCGGCCCAGCTTGCGGTCGGCCGGATCGACCAGCGCCAGCACCGACCGCACCGAAGCACCCTCGGGCAGCCCGAGCAGCGCGGCGAAAGCGGGCGTCAGCTGGAGCGACTTGAGATCGGCATCGTAGCGCCACCCCATCAGGTCGCCCGCCTCGCTCGCCCCGCCGAACCCGCCCGCCATCCGCTCGACATGCCGCTGGGCGAAACGCATCGCATGGGCGATCGCGGGCGAGGACATCGGGCTGCTCAGGAAATGGGTCGCGCCGGCATCGTAGAAGGCGCGCATATGGAGCGTGTCGCTCTGGCTGACGAGCACCAGCATCGCTCCGCCATTGGCCTCGATCACCCCGCCCAGCGCGCGCGCCGCCTCGATCCCGTCGCTCAGCGCCCCGCGCGCGTCGATCACCGCGACGCTCGCCCCGCTCGCGAGGAAGCGCCGCTCGACCCCCTCGGCGCGGCGTGCGGCAACCACGCGCCAGCCCGCGCCCGCGGCGGCAGTCGCCATCTCATCGCGCTGGCGGAAAGACAGCACGAACATGGGTGCTTCGGTGGGCCCAGCCGTACCGGCCTCGGCGATTTCTTCGTCCATTGCCCCCTCGATAGCGCCAACTGCGCCCCGCCGCCATCCGGGAGGGTTGTTCGCGCTGTGCGAACATCCTAGGTCTCCTGTCATGGCCTGCGCCCCCGCCCTGATCGACCGTGAAGGCCGCACGATTTCCTATCTGCGCATTTCGGTGACCGACCGCTGCGACCTGCGCTGCCGCTACTGCATGTCCGAGGCGATGAGCTTCATGCCGCGCAGTGCGGTGCTCAGTCTCGAGGAGATGGCGCTGATCGCCGAGCGCTTCATCGCGCGCGGCGTCCGCAAGATCCGCCTGACCGGGGGCGAGCCGCTCGTCCGCCGCGACATGATCGATCTCGCGCGCCGGCTGGGCGGCAAGATCGGATCGGGGCTCGACGAGCTCACCCTCACCACCAACGGCACCCGCCTTGCCGAGCATGCCGAGGCCCTGTTCGACGCGGGGGTGCGGCGCATCAATGTCAGCCTCGACAGCCGCGACCCCGACACTTTCCGCTACATCACCCGCCACGGCGATGTGACGCGCGTGCTGGACGGCATCGCCGCCGCGAAGGCCGCGGGACTCGCGGTCAAGATCAACATGGTCGCGCTCAAGGGCCTCAACCAGGCCGAGATCGCCCCGATGCTCGCCTGGACGTCCGCCGAGGGCATGGACCTCACCCTGATCGAGACGATGCCGCTGGGCGCGATCGACGAGGACCGCGCCGACCGCTTCCTGCCGCTCACCGAGGTGATGGCCGATCTGCGCACCCGGTTCGCGCTCACCCCCGACAGCCACACCACCGGCGGCCCCGCGCGCTATTGGCGCATCGAAGGCACGGACAGCCGGCTCGGCCTGATCTCGCCCCTCACCGCCAACTTCTGCGCGACCTGCAACCGCGTCCGCCTCTCGACCGACGGCAAGCTCCATATGTGCCTCGGCCATGAGGATTCGGTCGATCTCAAGGCCGCGATCCGCGCCGGCGGCCTCGCCGAGGTCGACGCACGGATCGAAGAGGCGCTCGCGCTCAAGCCCGCCCGCCATGACTTCCGTATCGCACCGGGCGCCGCCCCCGCGGTCGCGCGCCACATGAGCGTCACCGGCGGATGACCCTGCGTGCGCTCGTCGCCTCGCCTACCCCGCCCGCACAGGCGGCAGAGGAAGAGCTGCGCGCCAATTACGATTGGGTCCCGATCGAGGAGGCCGAGATCGTGGTCGCATTGGGCGGCGACGGCTTCCTGCTCCAGACGCTCCACACGATGCTCGAGGCGCGCCGCATCCTGCCCGTGTTCGGGATGAACCTCGGCACGGTCGGGTTCCTGATGAACGAGTGGCGGCTCGAGGGGCTCGAAGACCGCCTCGCCCGCGCCAAGCCCTTCCGCGTCTCGCCGCTCAAGATGGTCGCGGTGACCATCCATGGCGAGCATCTCGAGCTTCCCGCGATCAACGAAGTCTCGCTGCTGCGCGAAACCCGCCAGACCGCCAAGCTCGAGATCAGCGTCAACGACCGCATCGTCCTGCCCGAACTGGTCTGCGACGGCATGCTCGTCGCCACCCCCGCGGGATCGACCGCCTATAATCTCTCGGTCCAGGGCCCGATCCTGCCGCTCGGATCGGGCATGCTCGCGGTCACCCCGATCAGCCCCTTCCGCCCGCGGCGCTGGAGCGGGGCGATCCTGCCCGACAAGGCGCGGATCGGCATCCGCATCCTCGAAGCCGACAAGCGCCCCGTCAGCGCGGTGGGCGACCAGCGCGAGGTCCGCGAGGTCGAGCGGGTCGATGTGACGATCGATCCCTCGCGCGACCTGACCCTGCTCTTCGACCCCGAGCACGCGCTCGACGACCGGATCACGCTGGAGCAGTTCGTCGCCTGATTTGCGCGGCATATTCAAAGGTTAGGAAAGTTAGGCCAGACACGCGTTTTTGCGCGTGCATCGATTAAGTAAAATCAATAGCTTAGCGGATCGGCGTGAAATCGGGCGCCATACCCTGTTTTCAAAGAGCGGCCGATGCTCCGGCGGACGGACACCCGAGCAAGCCAAATCCTACTTTGCAAGCCCGACCGGGCGACAAGCGCTTGCAATATCCGAAAACCCGCTGCTATAGGCGCGCCTCCGCAAGCGGCCCCGCCGCCCATGAAGACGGTATTCCCCGGTAGCTCAGCGGTAGAGCGTTCGACTGTTAATCGAATGGTCGCCTGTTCGAATCAGGCCCGGGGAGCCACTTCCTTTGACTGTAAGGCTAAAATGCCTTACCTTCCGCGCCATGAGCAGGCTCACCGTCACGTCGAAGGGTCAGGTCACGCTGCGCAAGGACTTGCTGCAACATCTCGGCGTGCGGCCAGGCGAGCAGATCGAAGTCGTTGAGTTGCCCGGCGGTGAACTGCGGATCAGGGCGACAAGGCCAACGGGTAGGATTGAGGATTTTTTCGGTTCCTTGAAAAGCCACAGAGGCAAGCCCGTTTCCATTGAAGAGATGAATGAGATCATCGCGAAGGGCTGGGCCGGCGAACTGTGAGGATTACAGCCGATACCAATGTCCTGGTCCGTGCCGCCACCGGAGACGACCCCGAGCAGGCTGAAGGTGCCCGAAGCGCGATGGCGACGGCCGAAATCGTTGCCGTAACCTTGCCTGCCCTATGCGAATTTTGCTGGGTCTTGAAAGCCGCCTACGGTTTCACGCCTCATCAACTGGCTGTCTCTTTGCGGCTCCTCGCCGATTCCGAGAACGTCGCGATCGATCGCGATGCAGTCGAGGCCGGCCTCGCGATGCTGGAAGCAGGCGGCGATTTCGCCGACGGGGTGATTGCGTACGAAGGTCGCTGGCTGGGCGGCGAGACATTCGTGACCTTCGACAAGCGAGCCGCTCAAATCATCACGAACCAGGACGGATCGGTCCATCTCCTCACCGCCGCTTCGTGAAGGCAAAGTGATCGCGGATCCTGCGGTTGAAATAGCTGCCCTTCGAGAAGGCCTCGCGCATCCCCTGCGCCACGGGCTCCGGCACGTCGTGATAACTGTAGCGCTTGCCCGTCACGAACTCGACGTCGAGCCGGTGCTCGGCGGGGTCGTAGCTAAAGGCGCGGATCACGGTGGAGGGCATGCGCGCAGAACGCACACGCGTCTCACACGCTCCCGCTAGCGACTCCCCGTCTCTGCGATCCACCTAGTCAAACATCTCTACCCCAAAAGGTTCGAGGGCTTTTTTCACTGCCTCGACTGCATTGGGCAGCCATCCCATATCCGGAATTTTTCCAGCGACCGGGTTAATTTCCACGGCAATTCTGAGAGCCAATGCCAGCAAGCCCCATTTCACAATCTTGTGCGTCGCCTCGGACGCGCCCTTTTTTGCTCCCTCCGCAATGCCTTCAGCTATTGATTCCAATATGTTTGCGCCGTGCTGAAAAACCTTTGAGACAAGGTTCTCCAACGTTCGAAGCACCGCGAAGAACGCACGCTGACCCGCGCTAGCGACGTTAGCAATTAGGCCGTTAAGCGCTGCGAGTGTTTTTGGAACTTCAGCGTCCACCTTTCTTGATAGCTTCAAATCGGCGATAAGTTTGGCAGCCGCAGTGTGCACTAATTCGATATCTCCCGGCGCTAAATCAATCGCGGCGGCATTTTCTACAAACCGCGCCCATTCCGGAAACTGGCCTACATACATTTTGATTCCGTCCGAGTAACCTTTAAGCATCGCGGCAACTGCGGCCGGTAACTCATCTGAAAATGTTACCCGCATTGCTTCGCAGCCGATGTTCATCACACCAAGCTGTATGACATCTTTCTTATTTTCCAATTTTTCTTGGATTGCTTCGATCGTCTCCACGACGCGACGGTCGCAGTTTGAGCTTCTTAATTCGCCAAGCAGTCGCTGACCACCTTCGACAAGTGCAATCCGCGCCGCTTCCGCCGCGTTTTCGTCTCCTTGCGCCGTCGCACTTTCAGTGTGCGCAACTTTTAGGACCCCATCTGCAATTTCGAACTGGACCGGGCCGACGCGCTGAGCCGGGGTAACAGCCCGAACCATTCTCGCGGCTTGCGCAATGGGCAGCGGAGGCGCGGGTTTCTGATCAAGTACCTCACTCGCAACCGAAGCAAATACCTCTCCAGCCTTGCTAAATTTCAAACTTTGCAGATCTTCGAACAACCGGATACCGGCTGAACCCTGAATAGTTCGCATGATACGCCAGATACCGTCGTCGCTTCCTCCAACCAATTTCGACGTGCGAACAAAATCCCTTGTCTCAAATAGCAACAAGTATGTCCGAAGATCCGTTCTTCTCGTGCGCTCCGCGACCTTTCTTAAACTCGCCTTGTTCCAAGAGGCTTCTGTTGGGGACGCAGCAGATCCAAGTTGTGATATCAATTGCTGAATACCCTGAATCTCATCTTTGAAGGTTATCCCCATCTTCTTATTCAGGTATTTACTGTAGTACATCGACGGCGAGATCGAACGAAATTCTTCGAGCGGTACAGCCTCCAGATCGACAGCCGCTGTTCTAAGAATGCTCATCTGCTTGGAATCAGAGGCGGTGAGTCGCTCTACTACCGAAATTACCGCTGCCAAAATTGTTCTGGCCCGCTCAGCTTCATCGCTGACAACACCTTCAAGATTACTGTAGGCGGCTTCAAGCCAATCGAGTGCGGTCGGCCCATCCACATTGGTTCGATCAGATTTCCCTGGCGCTCGGCCCAAACTTTTCATCCTCTTCTTCTGAAGCTTGTCCTCCAATGCGTGGAATTTCGCAATGCCCGGTCCAACTGTAGCGCCTGGCACGCTCCCGCTTGCGACTCTCCCCCGCCCCTGCGATGCTCGCCGCATGAGCGATCTCGATGCTTTCATTACCGGCCTGCCCAAGGCCGAGCTCCACCTTCATATCGAGGGCAGCCTCGAGCCCGAGCAGATGTTCGAATTCGCGCGGCGCAACGGGGTGGAGATTCCGTTCGGCTCGGTCGAGGAGGTGCGCGCGGCGTATGAATTCTCGAACCTGCAGGACTTTCTCGACATCTACTATGCCGGCGCCAGCGTCCTCCAGACCGAGGAGGATTTCCGCGACATGGCGATGGCCTATTTCGACCGGGCCGCGGCCGACGGGGTGGTCCATGCCGAGATCTTCTTCGATCCGCAGACGCACACGCATCGCGGCATTCCCTTCGGCGTGGCCGCCAACGGGCTGCTCGCCGGGATGGCGGAAGCGGAAGCGAAGCACGGGCTCACCTCGAAGCTGATCCTGTGCTTCCTGCGCCATCTCGACGAGGAGGATGCCTTCCGCACGCTCGAGCAGGCGCATCCCTGGATCGAGCAGATCACGGGTGTCGGGCTCGATTCGTCCGAGATCGGCCATCCGCCCTCCAAGTTCGAACGCGTCTTCGCCGCCGCCGCCGCGATGGGGCTCAAGCGCGTCGCCCATGCCGGCGAAGAAGGGCCGCCCGAATATGTCCATGAAGCGCTCGACCTGCTCCATATCGACCGGCTCGATCACGGCAACCGCAGCCTCGAGGACCCGGCGCTGGTGACCAAGCTGGCGCGCAGCGGCATGACGCTCACCGTCTGCCCGCTCTCGAACGTCAAATTGTGCAACGTCGCCTCAATCGAGGTCCATCCGATCGACGAGATGCTGCGCAAGGGGCTGCGCGCGACGGTCAATTCGGACGATCCGGCCTATTTCGGCGGCTATGTCGGCGAGAATTACCGGGCGATCGCGCGGGGCCGCGGGCTCGGGCGCGACGAAGTCGTCACGCTCGCGCGCAACTCGTTCCTCGGCTCGTTCCTGCCCGACGAGGCGGTCACGGCGCATCTCGAACGGCTCGATGCCTATGTTGAGGCGAACTGATGGCCGATATAGTCTTCACCCCCTTCACGCATGAAGAGATGGTCGCGGGCGTCCATGCGATCGCCGAGGCCTCGGCCGAGTGGAACCCCTCGCTGCTGGTCGGGGTCGGGCGCGGCGGGCTGACGCCGGCGGTGTTCCTGTCGCACCGCATGGGACTGTCGATGGTGTCGGTCGACTATTCGACGAAGATCGCCCAGTTCGGCGACGAACTGATCGTCCATCTCGCAGAGCGCACCCGCGCCGGCGACCGACTGCTGTTCATCGAGGATATCAACGACAGCGGCAAGACGATCGGCGAACTGCGCGTCGCACTGGCCGCGCATGGCGCGGTGATGGAGCGGGTCCGTTTCGCGGTGCTGATGGACAACATCCGATCGTCGCAAAAAGTCGAATATGGTTTCAGGGTCATCGACCGCGCGGTGCAGAAGGACTGGTTCGTCTTCCCCTGGGAGGCGATGGCGCCGCAAGAGGCGCTGACCGAGGACGCGATGGAAGTGCCTGAACGGATCGCCTGATCGCTCACCCGGGCAATTACGGATAGGCAGCGAGCGGCGGCGATGAAAAGAGTACGGAGCCAAAGCACGGCGCATGCGTTCGCGCGTGCATAGAATTGGAGGAAATCATGCCGAGACAATCGTTTAGGCGTCCACGCCTCGCCGCATTGGCCGTGATGCTCATGGGCAGCGTCGCGCTCGCTTCGTGCGCCACGCCCACCCCCTATCAGCCCGCGGTCGGTGCCGGTCAGTATCGCACCGGCTATTGGGACGAACAGGTCGATGGCGATCATTTCCGCGTCAGCTTCGCGGGCAACAGCCTCACCTCGCGCGAGACGGTGGAGCGCTACCTCCTCTATCGCGCCGCCGAGCTGACGCTCCAGCATGGCTTCGACCATTTCGTGCTGGTCAGCCGCGATACCGAGACGCGCACCGAAACCTATGTCGACAGCCGCTGGGGCAGCCGCTTTGGGGGCGGATTCGGCTCGTGGCGGCCCTATTGGCGCTGGTACCGCCCGCGCTTCGGCTGGCGCAGCTGGGACCCGTTCTTCGACGATCCCTTCGACCGCGACTTCGATGTCCGCACGATCAACCGCTATGAGGCGATGGCCGAGATCGTCGTGGGCAAGGGGCCGAAGCCGACCGGAAACGTGCGGGCGTTCGATGCGCGCGAGGTGGTCGAGCGACTCGGGCCGGGGATCGTGTTGCCGAAGGAGAAGTGAATCCAAATTCCTCCCCCGGAGGGGGAGGTGGCATGCGCAGCATGACGGAGGGGTAGTCTCCACAAGCGATCGGCTCGCTTGTGGAGATTACCCCTCCACCGCTTCGCGGTCCCCTCCCCCTCCGGGGGAGGATTAAGCTAGATCACTCCGCGCCGGTCAGCGCGCCGTGGCAGTGCTTGTACTTGCGGCCCGAACCGCACGGGCAGGTCGCGTTGCGGCTCACCTTGCCCTCCCATTCGGCCGGATCCATGCCGAGATCGGCCGCGCCCAGTTCAGGCACCTGGAGCGGCGCGAACTGGGTCGAGGGGTTGCCGAGCGAACTCAGGTCCCAATCGCGCGTATCGTCGTCGCCGGTGAACGGATCGATATGCGTGGTCAGGAAGTCCGGCAGCTCGGGCAGTTCGGGCCCGGGCTGGTAGCGGAACTGGGCGTGCGCCAGCGTCTTGGTCACGCCCTCGCGGATTTGCGACAGCATCCGCTCGAACAGCGCGAACGCCTCGTGCTTATATTCGTTGAGCGGGGTCTTCTGCGCATAGGCGCGCAGGTGGATCACCTGGCGCAGCGCATCGAGCATCGCGAGATGGTCCTTCCAGTGCGTGTCGAGATTCTGGAGCAGGATCGACTTCTCGATCTGGGTCCAGGTCTCGGCATCGAGTTCGTTGGCCTTGTCCTCGATCAGCGCGGTCGCGGCCTCGTTGAGGCGCTCCTCGAGCGTCTCGGGCTCGATCGCCTCCTCGGCCTTGATCCACTCGGCGATCGGCGCGTCGATGCCGAGCGCCTCAAGCACGTTCGCGTGGAGCGTCTCGACATCCCATTGCTCGGGATAGGAGTTGGGCGGACAGGCCTCGCCGACCAGCGCGTTCACGGTTTCGGCGCGCATGTCCGCGACGACATCGCCGACGGTGTTCGCGTCCATGATGTCGGCGCGCTGCTCGTAGATCACCTTGCGCTGGTCGTTCATGACGTCGTCATACTCGACGACCTGCTTGCGGATGTCGTAGTTGCGCGCCTCGACCTTCTTCTGCGCGGTCTCGATCGCCTTGGTGAGCCACTTCGAGCCGATCGCCTCGCCATCGCCGATGTTCGAGCGCATCATGCGGGCGAACAAAGTGTTCGAGCCGAAGATGCGCAGCAGATCGTCGTCGAGCGAGAGGTAGAAACGGCTGAGGCCCGGGTCGCCCTGGCGGCCCGAACGGCCGCGCAGCTGGTTGTCGATGCGGCGGCTCTCGTGGCGCTCGGTGCCGAGCACGAAGAGGCCGCCCGCGGCGATCACCTGCTCCTTCTCGGCGGCGACCTCGGCCTTGATCTTCTCGATCGCGGCATCGCGGGCGGGGCCAGGCTCCATGTCGCCCAGCTCGTCGCCGATGCGGAATTCGACATTGCCGCCGAGCTGGATGTCGGTGCCGCGGCCCGCCATGTTGGTCGAAACGGTGACGACGCCGAGCCGGCCCGCCTGCGCGACGATATGCGCCTCCTGCTCGTGGAAGCGCGCGTTGAGCACCTCGTGCTTGACGCCTTCCTTGCGGAGGAACTCGCTGAGCAGCTCGGACTTCTCGATCGAGACGGTGCCGACCAGCACCGGCTGGCCCTTGAGCGAGTGCTCCTTGATCTTCTTGGCGATCGCCGCGAACTTGTCCTGCGTGTCCTTGTAGAACTCGTCCTCCTCGTCGACGCGCTTGACGGGCAGGTTGGTGGGGATCGTCACCACGTTCATCTTGTAGATGTCGTAGAATTCCGCCGCCTCGGTCGCGGCGGTGCCGGTCATGCCCGAGAGCTTGGGGTACATGCGGAAATAATTCTGGAACGTGATCGAGGCCATGGTCTGGTTCTCGGGCTCGATCTCGACGCCTTCCTTGGCCTCGACCGCCTGGTGCAGACCGTCCGACCAGCGCCGCCCGTCCATCATGCGGCCGGTGAACTCGTCGATGATGATGACCTTGCCGTCCTTGACGATGTAATCGGTGTCGCGCTTGAACATCACGTTCGCGCGCAGCGCCTGATTGAGGTGGTGGACCACCTGGGTGTTCTCGAAGTCGTACAGATTGGCGCCGACCAGCACCCCGGCATCCTCGAGCATCCGCTCGGCGCGCTCGGTGCCGTCTTCGGTGAGGATGATCGTGCGCTGCTTCTCGTCCTTCTCGTAATCCTCGGGGACGAACTGCTTCACGATCGCATCGACGCGCATATAGAGTTCGGACTTGTCGTCGGTGGGGCCTGAGATGATCAGCGGGGTGCGCGCCTCGTCGATCAGGATCGAATCGACCTCGTCGACGATCGCGAAGTTGAAGGCGCGCTGCACCATCGAGGCGCGGTCATACTTCATATTGTCGCGCAGATAGTCGAACCCGAACTCGTTGTTCGTGCCGTAGGTGATGTCCGAATGATAGGCGTCGCGCCGCTCCTGATCGGAGAGGTTGGGGACGATCACGCCCACGGTGAGCCCGAGGAACTTGTAGACCTGCCCCATCCACTCGGCGTCGCGGCGGGCGAGATAGTCGTTGACGGTGACGACATGGACGCCCTCGCCCGGCAGTGCGTTCAGATAGCAGGCGAGCGTCGCGACCAGCGTCTTGCCCTCGCCCGTGCGCATCTCGGCGATCTCGCCGCGATGGAGGACGATGCCGCCGATCATCTGCACGTCGTAATGCCGCTGGCCGAGCGTGCGCTTGGCCGCCTCGCGCACCGTGGCGAACGCCTCGGGGATCAGCGCGTCGAGCTTCTCGCCGTTTGCGAGCCGCTCGCGGAACTTGGCGGTCTGGCCCGCAAGCTCGTCGTCGGTCATCGCCGAAATGGTGTTTTCGAAGCCGTTGATCTTGGCCACGGTCGAATGGAGCGAGCGCACATAGCGATCGTTCGAGGAGCCGAAGAGGGTCTTGGCGATGGCGCCGAGCATGTGCGTTTCCTGTCGTATCTGAAATGGATCGATGCGTGCGCCCGCCTGAACGGTCCCGCGCCCGCGCTGGTGCCGCACATGGGCGGCACGAAATCGGAAAACGGCGGCCCTTGGGGACGCCGTCAGCAGCTCATTCGAGCCGGCGCTCGAAGACGAGGCGCAGCGAATAGATGGGCGCCGGCAGAACCGCGAACCAGCGCTGCACGGCCGGGCGCACGCGTGCCGGAAGCACCGCCCGCGGCAAGGCCGCACGCGCGGGCTGGACCGCCGCCTGCGCGACTTCGGCCGCCCGGATCACCGCAACGCCCTGCACCCCGCGCACTGCCGCCTGGTCGCCCGAAGCGGACCCGGTCAGGCTGGCGAACAGCGCGGTTAGGAGGAGAAGCAGTTCCAAGCGACAATCCGGAATTAAGCGCAACAGACGCGGGACATAGTGACTCGATCCGGCTTCGCCAATCGAAAAAGGGCGCGAGCCCTATTGCGCGCCTGCCGGAACTTCCCAGATCGTCTCGACCCGCATCAGGCCCAGGGGCGCGCGGGTGCCCCGGGGCAAAGGCCGATAGTTCATATCGGGCCCGCAGAGCCGGGGATAGATCGTGGCCCCTTCTTCCGCCAGCAGGACGCAGTCTTGTGGCTCTCCCTTCGCCGAAATGTGCATTCCCTGAACGCTTTTCGCGAACAACCTGCCGGGAGGCGCCTCGCCCGCCACGGTGAGCGGCTGGCCTTCGACCAGATATTCGATCCGCCGCACGAAAATGCGCGGGCGATGCCTGGCGTCGTCGAGCGCCGACGATCCGCGATAGGGGTCTTCGCACATGAAGACATGCGCGCCGGATGCGCCGCCTTCGCTGCGGATATCGCACCCCACCAGCCGCCCATCGGCGTCGAATTCGATACGCGCGGTTCGAGCCCAGGATTCGAGCGGCACCGGGTCGCCCTTCCCCAGCCAGAGCGTCGAACTGATATAGGTTGACGGAACCGGCGCGCCCTCCGCGTTCAGCGCCGGACGAAATCGCCCGCGCTCGCTCAGCGACTGGCAGAGCCGCGCATCGAGCGCGGGATCGACATTCGAGGCGATGATCGTGCAGCGCGCGATCTGCCCGGCGGCGTCGATATCGAGCCTGAACACCGTCTTCCCCAAAGCGGTCTTCCAGGCCGGGAGGGCCGCGAAATCCTTAGGGTCGAACCATGACTGCGGCGAACCGCAGGGGGCCGCCTTCCGCGCTTCACCGGGCCTTGGCGGAATCGAGAAGCCGCAAACGGCTGGACCCGCCCCGGCCGGGCGGTTCGCAGTCTGCGCCTGGGCCGGAGCCGCGGCGCCCGCGATCAAGGCAAGACAGCCGATCATCCGGCCAACGATACCCAAAGCCACCTCAATCCCCCAGATCGGTCAGCCCCGGCAGCGCCACCGCGACACCCGGATCACCATCGGTGAAGAAGCTGAGCGTCGTGGTCGCCTGATAGGATTGGCCGGGCGCTTGATAATGCGTGTAGCTGAGGCAGGTGACTGCGGGCACCGGCAGGTCATGGTCGTCGATCGTGCCGGTGCAGCTGGTGGGGTTGCCGTACGGATTGATCGTGTAGCCGCCGCTCCAGACGGCGATCGGCTTGAACCTGGCCGAAAGCGCCGGGACCTTGGGCATCGTCATCCCCGCGACCGCATGATCGAAGCGGATGACGATCGTCACGGGCCCCTGCGACCGCCCGCGCAGCCTGCGCATCGCCGGCACGGGGACCTCGGAAATCTCGACGCAGGGCGAGCGCTCCTCGATCGCCGGCGCGCCATATTCCTGATAGGCGCACGAGGCGAGTTCGCCATTGGGGCTGATCGTGAAGCGCAGCGTCGAGGCCCAGGATTCGACCGGCACGCGCACCTCTTCGGGCAGCTCCCAGCGCAGCCGGCTGGACCAGCTCGACGGGACCGGCTGCCCCTGCGCGTCGGTCGCGGGCACGAACTGGGCGCGCCGCTTGAGCAGGGCGCAGGTGGTCGCGTCGAGAATGTCCCATCCCGACGAGCTGGTCACCGTGCAGGCGAAGACCCGTCCGGCCTCATCGATATCGAGCCGGAACGCGACCGGACCCGAGGCTTCGACGCGCAGTGCGGCGGCGGGATAATCGTCGTTCGTGACCCAGTTCTGCGGCGCGCCGCGCGGCCTTACCCGGTTCCCGCCCGATTCCTGGGGCGGCGGCGGCGCATAGGATCGCGGCGGTGGCGGGGGCGGGAGGACGTTCGCCGGCACGGGCATCGGCGGAGGCGCCACCGACACCATCGGCGGCTGCGGGGGCAGCGCCTTGAAGGTGACCCAGCAAATGGCCGGCGTGCAACCGCCCTCGGTCGCGATCAGCGCGGCGATCCGGCGAAGCTTCGCGCACGCAACTCCCACGCCGGAAAGGATGATCGGCGCCCGTAAGCGCTGCGACGCCACATGCTGCACGATGATGGTCAGATCCGTCTCGCTGATCGCCATGCCGTTCCACGACAGCTGCCCGCCATCGAAAGAGACGATATCGCGGGAGAACGGCCTCTCCTCCCCGGACAGCGGCTTCCATCGCGCGGCGGGCAGCGGACAGGGCGCCTCGTAGTGCGGCGCCGGCGGCACCAATTCCCACAGCGGCTCGGCCGGCGGTGGCGCCGCCACCGCAAGCATCATCGGTACGATCATTGCGCGCCTCTCCCCCCTTTTGCCGCGACTACAGTCTCGCAAAGTGCGCGGACCCGCGCAACCGCGCGCTCGCGGCATTCGCAAGCGTCATCAAGACTTTGCTAACCATCACCGGATAGCGCATGGGGCGCGGGTATCGAGAGGGGGAACGCAGTGGATCAGGCTGAAGGCGCATCCGACGACCGGGCGGCAGTCATCCGGCTTCTTCTCTCCAGTTCGCTGATGCTGTTCCTCGAACTGGCGCTGATCCGCTGGCTCGGCGCCAACGTCATCCACCTCTCCTATTTCTCCAATTTCGTGCTGCTCGGCTCGTTCCTCGGCATCGGGGCGGGGTTCCTGGTCAGCCGCAAGAGCTGGTCGCTCTGGCCCTTTTCGCTGCCGCTGCTGACGATCCTGGTGATCGGGGTCTTCCTGTTCCCGGTGAGCATCGAGCGCAGCGGATCGGACGTGATCTATTTCACCGCGCTGGAGATGAACGGCCCGCCCGCCTGGCTTGCGCTCCCGCTCGTCTTCGTGCTCGCCGCGGTGATCCTCGCAGGGCCCGCCGAACTGGTCGGGCGCTGCTTCGGCAAGCTCCGCCCGCTTTCGGCCTATCGCTACGACCTGCTCGGCTCGCTCGCCGGCATCCTCGGCTTCACCGCGCTCAGCTTTCTCCAGGCACCTTCGGTCGTCTGGGGGACGATCGCGGCCGGGCTCTATCTGCTGCTGACCGTTCCGGCGCGGCGGCTGATCTCGGCCGCCTGGGGCGTGGCGCTGGTCATGACGCTCACCTTCGAGACGATGCAGCCCGGGGTCAGCTGGTCGCCCTATTACAAGGTCACCACCCAGAAGATCGCCGGCAAGGGCGACGGCTTCCTGCTGATCAAGGCCAATGGCGTGCCGCACCAGCTGATGGCGCCCGCCAAATGGAAGATCGAGCAGGGCGAGCGGATCTACGAGACGCCCTATCTCCGCCTGCCCGGCAACGCGCTGAAGGATGTGCTGATCGTCGGCGCGGGATCGGGATCGGACGTGGCGATCGCGCTGAGCAATGGCGCGGGGCGGGTCGACGCGGTCGATATCGATCCGCGCATCCTCCAGATCGGCGCCGAGCTGAACATCGACCGGCCCTATGCCGACCCCCGCGTCACCCGGCACACCAATGACGGCCGCGCGTTCCTCGAAAGCACCGACCGCAAATATGATTTGATCCTGTTCGCGCTGCCCGATTCGCTGACATTGGTCAGCGGCGCCTCGCAGATCCGGCTCGAATCCTTCCTGTTCACCCAGGAAGCGATGGCCTCGGTCCGCCGCCATCTGAAACCCGAGGGCGCCTTCGCGATGTACAATTATTATCGCGAGCCCTGGCTGATCGACCGGCTCGCCGGCACCGCGGCCTCGGTGTTCGGCCATGCCCCATGCGTCGATACCTTCTCGGGCGCGCAGGCGGTGGTCAGCGTCGCGCTCGCGCCCGCCAACCAGCATTGCGTCACCGCCTGGACGCCCTCCAGCCCCCAGGTGATCGCCCCCGCGAGCGACAATGCGCCCTTCCTCTATTTCCGCGGCGGCACCTTCCCGCTGCTCTATACGGTCACCCTGATCTGCATCCTGCTGACCTCGCTGGTCACCGTTCGCGCGCTCGGCGGGCCGCTGGGGCCGATGCGCCCCTATGCCGACCTGTTCTTCATGGGGGCGGCCTTCCTGCTGCTCGAAACCAAGAATGTCGCGACCTTCGCCTTGCTGTTCGGCACGACCTGGTTCGTCAACGCCCTGGTCTTTGCCGGGGTGCTGCTCGTGGTGCTGGCCGCGGTCGAGACGACGCGCAAGTTCCGCACGCCGCCGCTGCCGATGGTGTTCGCTGGCATCGCCGCATCGCTGGCGCTGGCCTGGATCGTCCGGCCCGAATGGCTGCTGCCCCTGCCCTTCGCGCCCCGACTGATCGCAGCGACGTTGCTGGCGTTCCTGCCGATCTATCTCGCCAATGTCGCCTTCGCGAAACGCTTCCAGAATTCATCGGACTCGCAGGCGGCGTTCGCGATCAACCTGCTCGGGACGATCGTCGGCGGCTGCCTGGAATATGCGGCGCTGTTCACCGGGTATAACAATCTGCTGCTGCTGACGGGGCTGCTCTACCTCGCGGCGTTCCTGCTGGTGCCGAGGGCGAAGACCGCCTGACGCTTGCAAAGCGCCGGGCCGCGTGCAACCGCGCCGCCATGTCCACGACCCGCTCCCCGCTCGCCCCGAAAGGCTTTCCGGACCTGCCCGCCATCGCCGGGGTGACGCCGCGCATCGCGCGTGCGCGTTACAAGACGTGGGACCGCTGCGACCTGACCTTCGTGACGCTCGATCCGGGCACCACGGTCGCGGGCGTGCTCACCCAGAGCCGCTGCCCCTCGCCCGAGGTCGAATGGTGCCGCAAGGCACTGGTGCTGGGGCAAGCGCGCGCGCTGGTGGTGAATGCGGGCAATTCCAATGCGTTCACGGGTGACCGCGGACGCGCAGCAGTGGAGAATCTCGCCGCCAGGACCGCGCAGCATCTGGGATGCGATCCCTCGGACGTCTTCCTCGCCTCGACCGGGGTGATCGGCGTGCCGCTGCCGATCGACAAGAGCGAAGCGGGGCTCGCCGCCGCCTTCACCGCCGAACCCTGCAGCTGGGAGCAGGCGGCCGAAACGATCATGACCACCGACACCTTCGCCAAGGCGGCGGTGACGCGCGCGGTGGTGGACGGCCGCACGGTCAACCTGATCGGCATCATCAAGGGCAGCGGCATAATCGCGCCGGACATGGCGACGATGCTCGGCTTCATCTTCACCGATGCGGCGGTCGATCCGGTGTTCCTCAAGGCCGCACTGGGCGAGGCGAATCGCGCGAGCTTCTCGTGCATCACCGTCGACAGCGACACCTCGACCAGCGACACCGTGCTCGCCTTCGCGACCGGCAAGGCGGGCAATGCCCCGCTCACCGACCAGAACTCCCCCGGCGGCGATGCCTTCCGCGCCGCGCTGTCGGACCTGTGCCTGCAGCTCGCCCACCTCGTCATCCGCGACGGCGAGGGCGCGAGCAAGTTCATCACCGTCGAAGTGGAGGGCGCCGAGAGCGACGCGAGCGCACACCGCATCGGCCTGTCGGTCGCCAATTCGCCGCTGGTAAAGACCGCGATCGCGGGCGAGGACGCCAATTGGGGCCGCATCGTCATGGCGGTGGGCAAGGCCGGCGAACCCGCCGAGCGCGACCGCCTCTCGATCCGCTTCGGCACCACGCAGGTGGCGGTGAACGGCCTTGCGGTCGAGGGCTATGACGAGGCGCCGGTCGCGGCGCATCTCAAGGGTTCGGAAATCGAGATCGGGATCGATCTGGGCCTCGGATCAGGCCGCGCGACGATTTGGACGTGCGACCTGACCCATGGCTATATCTCGATCAACGCGGATTATCGGTCTTAAGTCCCTCTCCCATCGGGAGAGGGAGGGAAGGTCAAATCGCCCCCTCGATCCACGACTTCAGCTCGCTCTTGCGCATCGCGCCCGGGCGGATCGCGACGGGCTCGCCGCCCTTGAACACGATCAGCGTCGGAAAACCGCGCACGCCATAGCGGCTCGGGGCCTCAGGGCTTTCCTCGGCGTCGATCTTCACGATGGTGACGTCGTCGGCCATTTCCTCGGCCAGCTCGGCGAGGCCCGGCGCCATCATTTTGCACGGCCCGCACCATTCGGCGTAGAAATCGACCACCACCGGCTTTTCGGAATCGAGCACATCGGCCTGGAAGCTGGCGTCGGTGACAAGCTTGGTCATCTAAGAATCTCCTGAGTGTAGCGGTAATCTATGGAGCCGTGACGCGCGGCTCAAGCGCGCGCGGCCAAGCTTTGCTCCGAGGGTCCCAAGCGCGGCTTGTGCTCGGCAAGCAGCGCGGGCGGGAGGATGTGGAGGACCGGACCCGCGGTGTAGAGCAACGCTGCCTCGATGGTCCGTCCGGGGAAGATCACCGCCAGCGCCGCGGCATAGGCCGCCATCTGGCGGAGGTGATAGGCAGGGATTTCGTCCGGACCGGGCGCGCGGCGGCCGGTCTTGAAATCGACCACCCGGACGCGGCCGTCCTCGACCACCAGTCGATCGACCGTACCCGAGACCACCACGCCATCGACCACCGCCGCGATCGGCGCCTCGGCAAGCGCGCCCTCCCCGAAGAGATCGGCGAAGCGCGGATCGCGCGTCACCGCCAGCGCGGCCCCGGCAAGCTCGGCGCGCGCAGCCGCATCGGCGACGCCCCCCGCGCCCGCCAGCCAACGCTCCGCCGCCGCCGCGCGCGCCTCGGGCGCGACCGAGGGCAGCCGTTCGAGCAACGCATGGATCAACCGCCCCCGCTCCGCCGCCGCGCGCATCGCAGGCGTAGGCGGCGGATCGGCAACCAGATCCTCGCCGAGCGACGACGGCGCAAGCGGACGCGGCGGGCGGGCCTCCTCGGGCGCCTGCTCGCCGAGCCATGACGGGACCGCAGGCTCGGCGGTCAGCTGCGCCATGGCCTCGGTCAACACCGCCACCGGCGGTTCGGGCTGGAGCCCGCGAAATTCGAGCACCCCCTCGCCCGCCACGCCCAGCCCCGCCAGCGCCCGCGACGCCGCCGAATACCAGCTCGCCTCAGGCGGCACGCCCTTGGCCTGGGGGCCCAGCGCCCCCGCGATCACCAGCCGTTCCTCGGCCCGCGTCGCGGCGACATAGAAGAGCCGCCAATGCTCGGCGAGCTCACGCTCGTCCTGCTCGGCGATGGCGGCATCGAGCGGCCCGCCGCGCTCGGCAGCGCGCGGGCGGAAGATCGGGAAGCGCTCCCCGTCATGCCCCTCGGGCGCCCAGAGCAACGTGTCGCGCCGGTTGTTGGCCGGATCGATCGCCGCATCGGCGAGGATCACCAGCGGCGCCTGCAGCCCCTTCGCGCCATGCGCGGTCATCACCCGCACCGTGCCCGCGGGCTGCGCCGCATCGCGCACGATCTCGACATCGCCGCGATCGAACCAGTCGAGGAAGCGCTGGAGCGAGGGCGTCGCCACGTTTTCGAAATTGAGCGCGGCGTTGAGCAATTCCTCGATCGGATCGCGCGCCTCCGCCCCCAGCCGCAGCAGCAGCTTGCGGCGGCCCTGGAGCGGGCCGGACAGGATTTCCTCGAGAAAGCGATAGGGCGTGGTGAAGTCCGCCCGCCGCAGCAATTGCTCGAGCGGCGCGATGCGATCGGCGAAGTTCGCGCGCAGGTGCCGCCACAGGCTCACGCGCCCGCGCACGGCGGTCTCCAGCAACTCCTCCTGGCTCCACCCGATCAGCGGCGACACCAGCAGGCTCGCGAGCGACAGGTCGTCGTCGGGCTGGAGCACGAAGCGGATCGCCGCGAGCAGGTCCTGCACCGCGAGCGGCGCGTTGAGCCTGAGGCGATCCACCCCCGCCACCGGCACGCCCTCGGCATAGAGCCGCGCGACGATCAGCGAGGCGAGATCGCCGCGGCGCTTGACGAGGATCATCACATCCTCAGGGCGGAGCTTGCGCCCCTTGCTCTCCAGCATCATCCCCGAGGCGAGCCAGCCCTTGATCGCGCGTGCGATATCGCCGGCCAGCTTGCGCGTGGCATCGCCGATCCATTCCTCCTCATCGGCGTCGCCGCCGCCCTCGACGGTGACCGGCCACAGCGTGACGCTGCCCGGTCCGTCGATCATGCTGGCATGCGCTTCGAGATCGCTCAGCGCGCCCATCCCCGGCTCGGGCAGGGTCGCCAGCGCCGCGTCGACGAACTGGAGCACCGGCCGGGTCGAGCGGAAGCTATGGGTGAGCGACAGCGTCTCCAGCTCGCGCGCCTCGACCTCATAATCGGCATAGAGGGTCGCCAGCCGCGCGAACCGATCGTGCGCGGCGCGAAAATAGATCGGATCGGTGCCCTGGAAGCCGAAGATCGCCTGTTTATAGTCGCCCACCGTGAACAGCGTCCGGGCCGCGCGGGGCCGCACGCCTTCGCCGCTGAAGAACTCGTCCGCGATCGCCGCGACGATCGCCCATTGGCGCGGATTGGTATCCTGCGCCTCGTCGATCAGCACATGCTCGGTCGCCTGATCGAGCTTGAAGCGCACCCATTCGCCCATGCCGGGCTGGCCGAGCAGCGCCACGGTGGCGCGGATCAGATCGTCGAAGTCGACCGCCCCGGCGCGGCGCTTGGCAGCGGCATAGGCGCGGGCATAGTCGCGGCCGGCCGCCAGCCCGGCGGCCAGCAGATCGGCATAATCGGCAAGGGCTTTCATCCCCAGCAGCTCGGCGCAGCGCGCACCCAGCGCCTCGGCCATGGCTTCGTAGCCGGGATCGGTCTGCACCAGCTTGGGCGAGATTTTCCGGGGCTCGCCCTTCTGCGTGAGGAACACGCCGGCCAGATCGCCCAGCGCCGCCGCCCGTCCGGCCGCATCCAGCGCCAGCCAGCGTCCAACCGCGTCAGCAGCGCCCAGTCCGGTCGCGGTCCCCCAGTCCCGGTTCGCCGCCACGATCCGGCGCAGGCTCGCCACATCGAACCGGTCATCGCCGCACGATGCGGCAATCGCCGCGTCGATATCGCCGCCCGGCAGCCCGAAGCTTGCGCGCAGGAACGGCTGTACGCCGCTCGGCAACCCCTCCAGCCCCTCGGCCGAGCGCGCGCAGGTCCGCAGGAAACCCTCGGCCCCGCCCTCGCCCAGCCTCAGGCTCAGCCCACCGACCTGCTCGACCAGGCCCCCACGCCCCTCGCGCTCGGCCTCGACCAGCATCCCCGCAAGCGCCTCGCGCGCCAGCACATATTCCTCGCGTGCGTCGAGCGGGCGGAAGCCAGGCACCAGCCCCGCCTCGACCGGGAAGGCGGCCAGCAGGCTCTGGCAGAAGCTGTGGATCGTCTGGATGCGCAGGCCCCCGCCCGGCGCATCGAGCACCCGCGCGAACAGGGTCCGCGCCCGCGCCCGGCTCTCCGGCGCGATGCTCTCGCCCAGCGCCTCCAGATCGTCGACCAGATCCTTCTCGTCGGCGCGAACCCAATGCGCCAGCCGCGCGGTGATCCGCTCGGCCATCTCCGCCGCGCCCGCCTTGGTGAAGGTGAGACACAGGATCGCCGAAGGATCGACGCCCGACAGCAACAGCCGCCAGACGCGCGCGGCGAGCACCTGCGTCTTGCCCGTCCCGGCGGAGGCGGACAGCCAGACGTTGCGCGCGGGATCGCTCGCCGCGCGCTGGTTGCCCCTGAGGGGGTGGAGGCGCCTAATCGCGCCCATACCACTCATCCAGACGCATCAGCTGGTCATAGTCCGCGTACGGCGCATATTCGGGGTGGAGCTTGGCGGTGAAGGGCGCGTCGCCCGTCAGCCACGCCTGCACCGCCTCGTGGAAATTGCTCCCGGCGATGCTCACAAACTCGTCCGCCGGGATCGGCTCCTTCTTGCGCGGCGAGACGGGGGAATCGATGAAGCCGAAGCTGCTGCCCTTGCGCGCCAGCGACCAATATTCGAAGGCGGTCGCGGTGCCGCGCACCGACTCGAACCCACCCTCCTCCGCGATCAGCCCGAGCAGCCCGAGCTGAAGGCTGTACCCCGCGCGGACCGATCGGGTGCTCGGCGGCTGGCCGGTCTTGTAGTCGACGATCGCGAGGCTGCCGTCCGGCATTTGGTCGATCCGGTCGAAGCGCCCGCTCAGCATCACCCCCGCAAACGGGATCTCGCCGCGCTGCTCCACCGCGAGCACCACACGCCCTTCCGCCTTCTGCGCCGCGATTTCGCCCGCGATCCAGTCGATCGCCTCCATCAGCCGCGGCTGCCACAAGGCGCGCATCATCGGATGCGTCCGCTCGTCGGCCAGCATCGCCTCGGCATGGCCGCGCAGCGTCTCAGGCGTGCAGCCATCGACTTCGAACCATTTCTGAAGAACCTCGTGCACCGCCGTGCCCCGCCACGCCGCGCTGGGATCGGCATCGACCGGATCGAGGCGCGAGAGCTGGAGCATCTTGCCCGCGTAAAAGGCGTAGGGGTCGGCCTTGAGGCGATCGACCTCGGTGACCGAAATCGCCTTGGGCCGAGCGGCGGCGGGCGGCGCGGGCTCGGGGCGCTCCGCGGGTTCATGCGCCCCCGGATCGTCGACCGCGCGGAGCCACCGCTCCAGTTCCTCCGCCCGGTCGAGCCCGCCCGACAGCGCCTCCAGCCGCAACCAGAAGCGCGAGGCGATGGTGGGTGCCGAGGCGTCGCGGCGCGCGCGCGTGAGGATCACCTCGGGCGCGCCGAGCCCTCCGGCCAGATCGTGCGCGGCCAGCCCGATCCGCCGCTCCAGCCCCGGCAGCCCCAGCTCGGCGCGGATGCGCGGCGCAAGCCACGGATCGGGCGCGGGCAGGCCCGGCCATACGCCCTCGTTGAGCCCGGCAAGGATCATCAGATCGGCGGTCTGCAGCCGCGCCTCGATCAGGCCGAGGATCGCCAGCCGCGGATGCCCGCCCTGCGGAGGCCGCACCGCCACCTCGTCCATCAGCGTGCGCAGCATCGGCGCAAGGCTCGCGGGTTCGAGCAGAGCCGGACCGTGCACCGCCTCGCGCTCCAGTGCGTCGAGCAGATCCGCCGCCGCGCGCCCCTCCGCCCGGCTCCAGAGAGCATCGCCCCCCAGTGCCGAAGCCGCCTCGCGCAGCGCCCCCAGCAGCGGCGCGATCGGCGCCGCCCCGCCCGCAAACACCGCCTCGACCGGCGCCAGCAACGCCCTCGCCGCCGGCCACCAGCGCTGGGCCGCGCGCCGGATATCCTTGTCACGCCCCTCCTGCTCGGCGAGGTGGCGGTCGATCCCCGTCAGCCCCGGGGCGGGCCGCGGCCCCCGCAGCGCGCGGTCGAGCAGGCGCACCCCTTCCAGCCATGCCGGCCGGTCCTCGGGGCTGGCCAGCGGGTGCTTGAGCAATGTCAGGAGCGCCATCGGCGCGAAGGCCTGGCTCGCCGCCTCGGCCAGCGCGAGCAGCAGCGTCCCGGGCGGAAGCACGGAGAGCGGCTGGCCCGCCGAATCGTCGATCGCGATCCCCCAGCGGCCCAGATGCGCCGCCACCCGAGCGCCCAGCGCCCGATCGGGCGTCACCAGAGCCGCGGTCCGACCCGGCGTCTCGAGCACCTCGCGCAGCGCCAGCGCGATCGCCTGCGCCTCCTCGGCGGGGGTCGCCACCTCCAGCGCGCGCACTCCCTCCAGCTTGCGCTCGCTCGCCTTGAGCGTGGTCCAGCCGACGGTCAGCTCGGCGGGGGCGAAGGCCGAGGCGATGGCGCGGCTGCGCGCGGGCGGGGCATCATGCTCGCTCGCCGCGCGCCACGGATCGAATTCGTCGCGGCGCACCCCCATCCGGTCGAGCAGCAGCTTCAGATGGAATTGCGGATGCGTCTCGACCGATCGTTCGCGGCCGCCATCCTTCGCCGGATGCGGCCCCAGCGAGTCCCATTCGGCGTCGGCGATGCCGGTCGCCAGCCCGGGCAGCACCACCATCCCCTGCGGCATCTCCGCCACCACGCGCAGCAGCCGCGCGATCGAGGGCGCCGAGGTGGTGATGCCCGCCGCGCACACGAAACCCTGGGGCGGCGCGGCGCGCCACCGTTCCGTGACCCGCGCCAGCAATTGCCTGCGCCGTTCGGCCAGGTCGATGCGGCCCAGCGTCGCCAGCTCCGCCGGCCAGCGTTTGACCACCAGCTCGAATAGCTCGAGCGACCTGGCCCAATGCACCGAAAGCTCCGGCCCGAGATCGAGCGCCGCCACCGCGGCAGGATCGACCTCCTCGACCAGCAGCTGATCGAGCGTCGCCGCCAGTTCCCCCGCCAGCCGCACCGCCTCCGCGGTATCGGTTCCCGGCCGCGCCGCGACGATCAGCCGGGCGAGGACCATCCGCCGCTGGAGCGGATCGACCGCCGGTGGCACGGGCGAGGCATCGCCGGCGGCATCGAACACCGCTTCGTCGAGCTCGGGATCGCCCACCGCGACGAGCCGGGGAAGGAGCAACCCGCCCTCGCTCGCGCGCACGAACGCATCCTGGATCGCCCGCTTGGCGCGGTTGCTCGGCACCAGCACGGTGCCGCGCGCCAGCCGCATCGGCTCCGCCCCGAACCGCCGGATCAAGCCGATCGCAAGCGAGTCGGCAAAGGCGCGGTGCGGGGGGATGGTGTAGAGGTGGAGGCGGGTGGGCACCTAGTCAGGCCATGTGCTCAGACCGCGCTCATAGATGCGTAGCGCTTCGGTCAACGCCGCCTTTTCGCGCCGCAGCCGCCATGCGAGGAATTCAGCCTGGATCAGGACGATGGCAGCGACGGGAAGCGCCAGCATGGAACTGGTCTTGCCAGCCAGCACCCACGCGATCCCGGTGACGATGATGACCAGGCAGCCGAGCCGCATCGTCCAGATCGCGAAAAGCTTCGTGCCCGTGCCGGGCCTCAGGCTCGGCCGGCCACTTCCGGGATCGGTGTAATATTTCTCCGAAGTGTCGAACATGCGCCAGCTTGTCACGCCCGGCGAGGGTTCTCAAGCATCCGCCAGCGCCGCTTCGGTCTCGCCGATCGCCTTCGGGGTACCGACATCGAACCACAGCCCCTGATGCACCGCGCCCCAAGCCCGGCCGGCCTCGATCGCGCGGTCCCAGAAGAGATTGGTCGAGAAGGGCCCCTCGGGCCAATCGCGGATCACCCGCGGCGACAGGATCTGCACCCCGGTGTTCACGAACGGCGCGAGCCGCCCGGGCTTGCGGCGCTCGACGATCCGGCCGAACGCATCGATCCGGAAATCGCCGCGCCCGCCATGGCTGCTGGCGCGCGCCAGCGGCACCATCAGCAGCAGCGCGTCCATCCGCGCATCGTCCCATTGCGCGGCGAGCTGGCGGATCGCGTCGATCGGGCCGTCGACCCACAGATTATCGCTGTTGACGCACAGGAACGGCTTGTCGCCCAGCCATTCGCGCGCCTGCACGAGACCGCCGCCCGTCTCCATCAGCTGCGAACGCTCGTCCGAGACGATGATCTCGATATCCTTCACCCGCGCCTTCAGATGCGCCTCGAGCTGGTCGGCGAGATAATGGACGTTGACGATCGCGCGTTTCACCCCCGCCGCGCGCAGCCGATCGAAGACATGGTCGATCAGCGCCTTGCCGCCGACCTCGACGAGCGGCTTGGGGCGCGTCGCGGTGAGCGGGCGCATCCTTTTGCCCAGCCCGGCCGCCATCACCATCGCGGTCTCGGGCACCGCCACGTCCGGATTGGGGCGGATCGAAAAGGTCCCCTTGCGTTTCATGCGCCGGCAATCGCCATCGGGTCGCCGCGCATCCCGGCGGGCAGGTTGGCGTCGAACCAGTCGGCGACGGGCTTGAGCGCCGGATGCGCGAGATCGCGCTCCAGATAGCGCCACACGCGCGGGCAAAGCGTCGGATAGCGCGGCTTGCCGTCGCGCTTCCACAGGCGCGTGAAGATGCCGACGATCTTGGCGTTCCGCTGCGCGCCGAGCACATGATAGGCGACATCGAACGCGTCGCCCGCGCCGGTGATCCGTTTGTACCGGTCGAGCATCGCGATCTCGAGCTCGGCGGGCACGTCGCGCCGCGCATCCTGGAGCAGCGAGACGAGGTCATAGGCCGGATGCCCCGCCAGCGCGTCCTGGAAATCGAGCAAGCCCAGATCGTCGCTGCCGGGGATCAGCATGATATTCTCGGCATGATAATCGCGCAGCACCGTGACCGGCGGATGATCGAGCACCGGCTCGAGCACCGCGTCCCACGCCGCGCGATAGGCATCGGCATCGGCATCGATCCCGATCGCCGGGCAATACCATTCAGTGAGCAGCCCGGCCTCACGGTGATAGACTGCCATGTCATAGGGATCGACCGGCGCGGCCTCGTGCTTGTGGAGGTCGATCAGGATGTCGATCGCCGCCTCGTACAGCCGCAGCTCGCTCTCGGGCGCGGCATCGACGGTCTCGCGCATGCGGGCGTCGCCGAAATCCTCGATCAGCACCAGGCCCTGCTCCAGATCCTCATGGAGGATCGCGGGCGCCGCAAAACCCTTGCCCGTCAGCCATTTGGCGATCGAGATGAAGGGCCGCGGATCCTCGTGCGGCGGCGGCGCGTCCATCAGGATCGCGCTGCGTCCGCCCATCACCGCGCGGAAATAGCGCCGGAACGAGGCGTCCCCGGCGACCGGCAATATCTCGGCTCCCGCCCATCCCGCGTCGGCGAGAAAAGCAGGCGCAGCGGCAGGAGGATTCATATCGGCCATCGGCTCTCCCAAGCCGGGGGCACCCGGGCTGTCAAGGCGCGCGCGCCGTCGTTAAGCACGTCGAGGGTGAGCCACAGCGCATCGCCCCACGCGCCCTCCCCCAGCCGCTCGGGCCATTCGACGATCAGCAGCGAATCGGTCCGCGCCTCGTCGAGCCCCAGTTCCTCCACCTCCGCCGGGTCTTCGATCCGATAGAGGTCGACATGGAGCACCGGAAAGCGGACTTCGGGCGGATCATAGGGCTGGACGATCGCGAAGGTCGGGCTCGGCGCCTCGCCCGTTAGCCCCAGCGCCGCGAGCAACCCACGCGCGATGCTGGTCTTGCCCGCGCCCAGATCGCCCGACAGCGCGATCACGTCCCCCGGCCGCGTCACCGCCGCCAGCCGCGCGCCGAATGCCAGCGTCGCTTCGAGACCGTCGAGCCGCGTCAATGCTCGGTCTCGCTCTCGCTATCCTCGCCCGAAGCGCTCAGCGTCCCGACAAACCACAGGGCAATGCAGATGCCGCCCAGCGCCAGCAATGGGGTGGCGATATAGCGCGTCCATCCCTCCACCAGCGCCCCCGCCCCGCCAAGCGCCATCAGCGCCACGACCAGCGCGTCACGCTGCTTCCGCCGCGAGGCGCGGGCGGCCCAGATCTCGTAGAGAAAGATCAGCGCGACGATCAGCAGCACTGCCGCCGCCATCCATTGCAGATCGGCGGGCAGCCACCCGACCAGCCCCAGCACGCCCGCGAAAATCCCCACGCGCAGCGCGAGTTCGGCGGGCGCAAGCTCGGTCACTGGCGCGGCAGCTCCACCGTCACCAGCGTCCCCTCGCCAGGTTCGGAGATCAGCCGGATCTGCCCGCCATGCGCCTCTACGAACTGCTTGGCGAGCGGCAGGCCGAGCCCCAATGCGCGCTCGCCGTTGCGCGCGATGCCGTGCTGGGCGAAGCGGTCGAACGCCTTGGCCTGCGCCTCGTCGCTCATGCCGGGCCCGTCATCCGACACGATGATCCGCGCGACGCGCTGGTTGCCGTCGAGATGGAGCAGCACGCGGCCCTTCTCGGGCGTCCCGGCGACCGCATGGCGCAGCAGATGCTCGATCACCTGCCGCAGCCGCCGCGGATCGCCCATCACGCTGCCCGCGGTCCCCGCCATCTCGACCGCCAGGTCGATCGCCTTGGCCTTGGCGAGCGGCGCCACCGTCTCGGCGGCACTATGCGCCGCCAGCTCCAGATCGACGCTCTCGCGCTCGAGCGGCGCGGCTTCGCTGCCCGTCAGATCGAGCACATCGTCGATCAGCGCACCCAGCCGCTCGACCGACACGAGGATCGCCTCGGTATATTCGGCACCATTCTCGCTCAGCTTCCCGGCAAAGCCGCCATGCAGCATCTCGGCAAAGCCCTTGATCGAGGTGAGCGGCGTGCGCAGCTCGTAGCTCATGTTCGCCACGAACGCGGTCTTGACCGCGTCGGCCGCGACCAGCGCCTCGTTGCGGTCCCTCAGCGCGCGTTCCACCCGGTGCCGGTCGCTGGTGTCGAGCATCGTCAGCAGCGCATTGCCGTCGGGCAAGGGCACCGCGGCGATATCGAACCAGCGCCCGTCCTTGAACGCGATCGTGCTGCCGCGCTGCTGGCGGTCCTTGGCGGCCGAGCGGATCAGGTCGCCGATCGTCTCGGCCTGTCCCGGCCGGGCGAGCCTGGGCGCGGCGGCCTTGGAGAGCGTAGCGATCTGCGGATGCCCGTCGAGGAACCCTTCCTCGAAATCCCAGACCGCGCTGAACTTGCGGTTCCAAAGCGCCAGCCGGCCCTTGCCGAACACCGCGACCGCCTCGCTGAGGCTTTCAAGCGTCGCGGTGCGCACCTGCTGCATCTCGCCATGCTCGCGCTGGAGCTCCAATTGCTGGGTGCGGTCCTCGAAGATCAGCAGCAGCCCGCCCTCGGGCAGCGGCTGGGCGACGACGCGCAGATGCGCCTGCCCCACCGTCCAGGTCTCCTCGACCGCATCGGGCGCCACGAACCATTCGCGCCGCTCATTCTTCCATGCCGGGAAGTCGCGGACATCGGGGATGCGGTTCGCCTCGCGCATCCGTTCGAGCACGCGGTCGAATTCGGGCCGGTCCGCGAGCCATTCATTCTTCATCGCGAACATGCGCCGGAACGGCTGGTTGGCGAAGACGAGGCTGCGGTCGCTGCCGAACTGCGCGACGCCCGCGCTCATCCGGTCGAGCATGGCGCGCTGCGCCTCGCCGAAGCGCTTCATGCCGCCGCGCAGCTGCTCCAGTTCCTCGATATCGACCGCGAAGCCCGCCACGCCGCCGGTCGGCAGCGGCACGTCGTGGAGGCGCAGCATCTTGCGCGCGCCGCCCATCGTCGCGGGCATGGCGGCCGTCTGCGGCTCCTGCGTGTCGCGCGCGATCGCGGCGTTGGCGAGCGGCCCGCCCAGCCCCGCGCCTTCGACCAGCTCGAGCCCGCGCGCGACGACATCCTCGGCATCCTTGCCCTCGACCGCCTGGACATAGGCCGAGTTGACCATCAACAGCTTGAGATCGGGCCCGCGATACCACATCGGCATCGGCGCGGCCTCGATCAGCGCGGTGAGCGCGTCGAACGCCACGCGCAGCCGCCCGGCGTCGCGCTGGAGCCGGCTGATCTCCTCCTGGCTCTCGGTCGTATCGAGGAACCACAGCACCACGCCCCCGGGCGCGCGGACGGCCTGCGGAGCGCGGTCGCCCACCACCAGCAACGCCCGTTCCGAACCCTTGGCGCGCACCGAAAGCGTGAAGGGCCGCGCCGCCTTTTGTGCGGCGGTGATCTGTTCGGTCAGTGCCGCGGCGTCCTCGGTCACCAGTCCGCCCTCGGGATCGGCCAGCTCGCTCAGGTCGCGCGGGACCGTCTCCAGCCCCAGCCAGTCCGCCAGCCGCCGCGACAGCTCGACGCGCCCGTCCGCGCGCACCACCATCGCCTGCGCCGGAGACGCGCCCAGCATCGCCAATAGCCGCGCGTTGCTCTCCGCAGTCTCGCGCGCGCTCGCACGCGCCCTGAGCCCGCCGAGCAGCGCCCAGGTCGCCACGACGATCAGCAGCGCCACCGCCGCCCCGGCGATCGCCGCCGCGGATTGCGAAATCTCGATCAACGCCCGCACCGTGGAATCATGCCTGGACCCTTAGGGTCTCAGACGCGACTGTCCAATACATGGCCGGGCGAAAACCGCCGAAACCTCCAGTCAGATACGGCGAACATAGCCTGCGAAATCATCCCACGCCGCCTTGGTCTCGTTGAGGCCGAGGCCGACCAGGTCGAGATCGATCTCCTCGCGCGCGCCGGAAAGCGCCTGAGCGACCGCCCCGGCACGGTCCTTCACCACCTGGGTCATCATCGCGATGCGAGTCAGCTCCTCCATCAGCGCCAGCCGGCCACTGGCGAACGCGTCGCCGCAATCGATGAAATCCAGCATCTCGTTATATTCGCGCAGATATTCCTGATGCTGCGCATCCTGGCGAGCAAATTCGGCCTTGAGCCGCGCCACTTCGCGCTCGCCCTCGCCCGGCGAGGGGCCGCGCGGAAAGCGCGACGGACGCCACACCGGCTCGCCCTCGATCTCCTCATCCTCGGTGCGGCGCCGTGGCAAGCCGCGCTGGACACGATCGATCTGCCGGACGCGATCCTCGGCGAGCTGGCGATCGGAGACCAAGCTGGTCCGCTCGACGCTCCGCCGTCTCCCCTCCGCCTTGAAGACATTCTCAACTTTGGGATGATTGTCGAGCACGGCTTGGTGAAAGGCGAGGAATCGGGCGCGCAGCGAGCCGGCGCGACGGATCGGCGGATCGACAGCCGCCTGTACGCTGGCGAACCGCTCGACGATCGGCGCGAGCCGGGTCGGGTCGATTCCCCGCCGCGCGCCCTTGGGCGGTATCGCCTCGCGCACTGCCTCGATCCCGCCGACCACGACGGGATGCGCACGCGCCGTCTCTTCCGGCAGTTCGCGCTCGAGCGCCGGACGGATCTCGTTGCGCCACGATCCCAGCAGCGTCTGGAAATCGAGCAAGGTCCGTGTGGTGGTGCCCGCCATCCAATAGCGCCGGGCGTCGAGCGCGAGGATCGGATCGATGCTCTTTGCCACCGCGCTCACCGCCGCGGCGAGATTCAGCCTTTGCTCGCGCACGGCGTTCATCGGGTCAGGCCGCCTTCGTCGCGATCTCGGCCTTGACGATGGTGGTTGCATGCATCTTGTTGGCGAACTCGACCAGCTGACGCCAGCTCTCCCGCGACAGGTTGAGGTCGAGCTGGGCGCTCAGCGCGTCGAATTCGGGGTCCTCCTCCGGCTCGCCGTCCTCGGGCTTGCCCTCGGTGCGCTTTTCGATCGCGGTAATCGCCTTGAGTACCGCGGCGAGCTTGCCCTTGAGCGTGCTCCACATCGCCAGCACGTCGCCCATCGCCTTGCTGGCCTTCTCATTCTCGGTCACGATCGTGTCGAAGGCGGAGCCCGTGTTTTCGAGCCAGCTGTGGAGCTTCTGCTCGTCGGAGAGCTTGCCCGCCAGCTCACCCAGCCGGACCATGTCGGCTTCCATCATCTGCTTGGCCCTGATGCCGCTATAGAGACCATAGCCGTAGACGCCCGCACCGATCACTGCGATGGCAACCAGCGCCCAACCCGCGGTGACGATCGTGGCGATGCCGACCACGATGACCGCGCCGATCGCGAGCCAACCGCTGGTTTCCTTCGCCTTGCGGGCATTCGCGAGATTCTGCTCGATCTGCTTTTTGAGCTCCTGATACTCCTTCAGCCGGACGTCGCTCTTCGCCTTTTCGGTGCTCGCGGCCTGGGCGGCGCGCTTGAACGCGCCGTGCTGATCGATCAGCGCGTTGGTGAACTTCTGGAGGTCCTGCTGGAGCTTGAGGATCACCTTTTCCTGATCGGTCAGCGCTTTGCTGAGCCGCCTGACGAGCTTCTTCAGCAAATCCAGCTCATCATCGCTCAGGTTCACCTCGGGGATCGAGGTTCCGGCGGGAACGGTCTTGTTCTTGATCCCGGCGCGGATCGCCTTCGCGGTCTTACGGCGCTCCCGGACCGCGTTCAGGATCGTTTCGATCTCAGCAGCGGTGCCCATGAAGTTGTTCGAATAGTTGATGATCGCCAGTGGCACTTTCGAGAAGATCTCGGGCCGCAGATTCGTCACCCAGTCCTTGGCCTGGACCTTCGCAAGGTCCAGTGCTGCCTTGCTCTCCGCGAACCAGGCCGGGCCAGCGCCGCCGTCGGGATGCGGGCGCGGCTCGAGGTCCAGCAGCGAATAGCAATAGGCGGTCACGATCGCCGCGGAGCTCGCCTGGGCATTGAGCAGCGCGGGCGTGGCGGCCGGCGGCGCAACGCTCGAATCGGGTGCGGATTTGATCTTCAGTTCGGCTGGTTCGGCCATGACTTCCCCCTGTTCGGCAATAGACGGAAACGACGGGCGAGCGGGTCGCCCGCTCAGGCGACCACGCGCAGCGCCGGCGTGACCTCGATCCGCTCGATCTCGGGCGGCGGGGCGGCGGTCAGCAGCGAATCCTGGATCTTCTTCGCGGTTTCGGAGAGCCCGCGCCAGATCGCCGCGGCGGCGTCGATCTGGCGAAGCTCGGCGATCCTGCCCGGCGGATCGCCCGCCCGGAGCGCATCGATCGCCGAATCGAGTTTCGCGATTTCGGCATTCCACATCACGATCAGCGCCGTCGATGCCTCGCTCGGCGCCTCGAGGCTGTCGCGCAGCGCGTCCAGATTGTGCGACACCGCCTGGCTCACCACCATCTTCTGGCTCACCTGCGAGATCGCGCTGATCTTGGCCACCACCTGTTCGATCTTGTCGCGCGCCTCCTTGAGCGCGGTGTTCGAGGTATATTGCCAATAAGCCAGCATCACGAGCGCCATCAGCAGCGCCGCCGGCGCGCCCTTGGTCAGCACCTTGGTCGTGATCAGCGAGCTGGAGATCGCCTGCTTCTTCCAGAACACCGTGGCGATATTGGTGACGATCCCGCCGCTGGCGGGCCACAACACCGCTTTCGCGGTCTCGGCGCCCTTGCTCAGCTTCGAGCCGGGCGAGGCGTCGTCGAGCCGGACATTGGCCACCTCGAGTTCCTTGAGCAGCGCATGCAGCTCGGCCTCGAGCTTGCGCACCGCGCCGGCATCGGTCTTGTGCTTGGCGTCGGCGTCCTTGCGGGCTGCGGTGAGCTGCGGCTTGAGCGTCCGGACCAGGCCGCGCAGCCGGTCTGTCGACGCCGCCGCCTCGGAAAGCGCAGCCGACGTATTCGCGGCCAAGAGGCGCTGCCGCTGAAGCCGCGCCAGCAGCGCCTTGGCGGCGCCTTCCTCATCCTCGCGGGCGAGGTGCATCAACTGCGCGATCGAGGTGAAATCATTGGAATAGTCGATCACCGACTGGGTCATCATGCCGAAAAAGGCGGGCGACTCCACCGTCACCCATTGGCGGCCCTGCTGCTTGACCTTGAAGAGCCCCTGCTCGAACGTCTGGCGCCATGGCTCGTCAGGCTCGAGCGGCGGAATCTCGCTATTGAGGATGGCGTGCATGATCGTGACATGATCGCGCCGCGCTTCCTCCGCCCGGCTCAACGCGCGCACGAAGTCCTTGCTGTCCGGTGCAAGCATAATCCCCTCCAGAATGCCGACGACTCGCAGGGGAATGCTTTCACCACATCATTGTCATTTCAAGGCCGTCACGAAAATTAATGGATCAGTATTTGGACCATTTTGGTTGATAACAGAAAAGGCCGGAGCATTGCCCCGGCCTTTCTTCTATGCGGCGATTTCCCGCGGTCAACTCAGTAGCGGTAGTGATCCGGCTTGAACGGCCCCTCGACCGGCACGCCGATATAGCCGGCCTGCTTCGGGGTCAGCTTCGACAGGTTCACGCCCAGCTTCTCGAGGTGCAACGCCGCGACCTTCTCATCGAGATGCTTGGGAAGCACATAGACCTGGTTCTGATACTGCTCGCCCTTGGTCCACAGCTCGATCTGCGCCAGCGTCTGGTTAGTGAAGCTGGCCGACATCACGAACGACGGATGGCCGGTCGCGCAGCCCAGGTTCACCAGGCGGCCCTTGGCGAGCACGATGATCTGCTTGCCGTCGGGGAACTTCACCAGATCGGTGCCCGGCTTCACTTCGGTCCACTCATAGTTGCTGAGCGCGGCGATCTGGATCTCGCTGTCGAAGTGGCCGATGTTGCACACGATCGACATCGGCTTCATCGCCTTCATGTGATCGGCGGTGATGACGTCGGCATTGCCCGTCGCGGTGCAGAAGATGTCGGCGCGCTTGACCGCCTCTTCCATCGTCACGACCTCGAAGCCCTCCATCGCCGCCTGCAGCGCGCAGATCGGGTCGATTTCGGTGACCATCACGCGCGCGCCGCCGTTGCGGAGCGACTGGGCCGAGCCCTTGCCGACATCGCCGAAGCCCGCGACGCAGGCGACCTTGCCGGCGAGCATGACGTCGGTGGCGCGGCGGATCGCATCGACCAGCGACTCCTTGCAGCCGTAAAGGTTGTCGAACTTCGACTTGGTGACGCTGTCGTTGACGTTGATCGCCGGGAAGGGCAGCTCGCCCTTCTTGGCGATCTCGTACAGGCGGTGGACGCCGGTGGTGGTCTCTTCCGAAACGCCCTTCAGGTTCTTGACCGTCTCGGTGAGGTAGCCGGGGTACTTGGCGATGAACGCCTTGAGCGCGCGCTGGAACTCGACTTCCTCGTCATTCTCGGGCTCGCCCAGCGTGTGGCCGGCCTCGAGCTTGGCGCCCCAAAGCGCAAACATCGTCGCGTCGCCGCCGTCGTCGAGGATGATGTTGGCGGTGGTGCCGTCGGTGTCGGCGCCCCAGTTGAAGATGTCGCCGACATAGTCCCAATATTCGGCCAGGCTCTCGCCCTTCACCGCGAACACCGGCACGCCGGTCGCGGCGATCGCGGCGGCGGCATGGTCCTGGGTCGAGAAGATGTTGCACGTCGCCCAGCGGACCTGCGCGCCGAGCGCGGTCAGTGTCTCGATCAGCACCGCGGTCTGGATCGTCATGTGGAGCGAACCGGTGATCCGCGCGCCCTTGAGCGGCTGCGACGCGCCGAATTCCTGCCGCAGCGCCATCAGGCCCGGCATCTCGGTCTCGGCGATCTCGATTTCCTTGCGGCCGAAATCGGCCAGCGCGATGTCCGCGATCACATAGTCGGGTTTGTCGACGACGGTAGCCACTGCTGCGTTCTCCATTGGGAATCTGCGGGCCGGAATCGCATCCCGGCCACGATGCCCGCGCCCCTACAGGGTTAGATGGAGGCGCGCAATCGAAATATAAAGATATCTTTATATGATACAAAAAGGACCGCGGCGTTTCCGCCACGGCCCCTTCCGATAGTCCTGCGAAAATCAGGCGTAACGCGGCGCGCAATAGCGCCAGTTCGCCCCGCTGGTCAGCGACAGCGTCGATCCGGTGACGTTGGTGAAACGCATCCGGAACTCGTCGTCGCCCTCGATCCAGGCCTGCCACACGATCCCCGCCGGCGGCACGGCGCTGTTATAGGGGTGGACGATCACCGACTGCTTGTTCCACTTGATGCCGGTGACCGCGAAGACCTCGGTCACGCTCGAATTGGCCGCGATGCTGGTCGTGGTCGATGAGACGATGCCCTGCTGCAGGCCCAGGATCTTGGTGCCGTCCTTCAGGTACAGCTCGCCGTTCACCTTGATCGGCGCGTTCGAATATTCGCCCACGCCGCCGTTCGAGGCCAGCGCACCGCGAACGTTGAGCACGACCGGCAGCACCCCGCCTTCCCATTTGGCGGGATCGCTGAACTGGACATAGGCGCTGCCATAGCAGTCCTCGAAGCGCCAGGTGATGCCGCTCGATCCGCTGCCCTCGGTCGCCGCGCCATAGCCGTTGCCCCCCGCATGATAGAACCAGCGGCCGTACGGATTGGGGTTGGTGACCGCATTGTAGGTGCCGCCCGGTACCGGCGGATTGCCGAGATAATTGATGCCCTTGATCAGGATGTCGCAGTTCACCGAGTCCTTGGCGTCGTAGATGGCGGCGGGATATTGGGTCCACAGCGTGTCGATCACCACCTGGCCGGTGGCGCGGATCTTGAAGTTGAGCTTCGAGCTCGGCGCCTCGGCATGGAACATGTGGACATGGAACTGCTTGATCGTGGTCGCGCCCTGATAGTCGAAGTGCAGGTCGTACTTGGCGCCCGCGCCTTCGGAAATGCAGCCGCTCATCCGCACCGCGTCGGAACCGAAGATGCCGAACGCCGAATCCTGCGAGGGATGGCCGAACACGCGGCAATTGTCGAAGACGCTGACATTGCAACCCGATCCGCTGACCGTCGCGCTGGTCCACAGCAGCGAGCCGGTCAGGAAGGAGTCGGCCGCCTGGATCACCGCGGCGCGCTTCACGCAGTAGAAATAGCGGTTGTCGCGCCACGCGCTGGCGATGCAGAAGGTGCCGATCGAGCCATAATCCAGATTGGCGAAATAACAGGACCGGACGACCGAGGTATAGGTCGCCATCAGGTGCAGGCCGACCTGCCCCGTGGTCTGATTGCCCTCGAAATTGATGTTGTGGATGTCGAAGGCATTCTGGCCGATCGCGACGTCCGCGGCCGACTGGGTCGCAAGCGGCGGACAGCCGAGGATCGTGATCGCCTGGTCGGTGCGCAGCGTCGCGCCGGCGCCGTCGATGTCCATCTGGGTGAAGACCGACACCTTGGGCAGCAGCAGCGGGTCATGGACATAATATTTCGCGCCCATGAAGTTGACCGGATAGGGCGTGCCCTTCGCGGTGACGAAGTCGAACATCGCCTGGATCGCGGCGCTGTCGTTGGTCGAATTGTCGCCCTTCGCGCCGAACATGAAGGGGTTGAGGATATTCTCGCTCAGCTCCCAATAGGTGCCTTCGGCGGTGCGCAGCCAGCCATTGTGCGACGGCACCGAAGCGACGCGCTTGTACAGTGCCTGGCCGCGATCGCCGGTGGCGGCGTAGCCCGTGGTGTAGATCGCCGTGACCGTCTCCGGCGCGGTGCGCTTCTTCGCCGCATCGCGGCTGCGGATCACCAGCACGCCATCGGCGGTGCCTTCGTCGTACACGCGGACCGGATCGATGTCGTACAGCGTCGTCGTACCCGCACTATCGGTCACCTTGATGCGATAGGTGATCGACGGATCGAGATAGATCGGCGCGAACATACCCGCGACGCCGGCGCTTTGCGGGTTGCTGCCCGCGGTGGTGCCGGCCGCGTCGGTATAATAGGTCGCAGCCGTCGTGGTGCCGGTCAGATAGACGTACAATTTGGCGTTCGCCGGCACGGCGTCGAGCGTGAATTGAGATAAGTTCATGATTTGTTCCTTCGCAAGGCATGGCAAGGCCCTTTCGGGAAAAGGCCCCGCCGGTTTCATCAATGTCAGATCCCCGATCCCATCCGCCGCGGGGAACGGCGAATCATGGGGTGGCAGGCGAAATCCTACATTGCAATCGGCGCGATCGGGCTATCCCCGGCGCGGCGCGGCGTAGCTCCAGATCGCCCCCGGGGTCAGCGCGATCGGCTTGGCGGTCACGTTGGTGAGCCGCAGCGTCATCGCGCCGTCACGCTCGATATAGGCGTTCCACACTATCCCCGGCGGCGGGGCGTGCCCGCCATATTGCGGGTTGAGCGCCAGCGAATGGAGCAAGGCGTTCAGCCCCGGCACCTCGAAGGTCTCGTCCACGCTCGCATTGGCGGGGACGAGCGCGGTCTTCGCCGTCACCGTTCCGGCCAGCACGCCCGCGAGACGGCTTCCATCGCCGAAGCCGATCGGCGAGGCGAAGGTGATCGGCGCGTTCGACCATTCCAGCACCCCCTCGTTGCGGGCCTGATTGCCGCGGACATAGACCATTTCGGGCAGCTTCCCGCCCTCCCAGCGCTCGGGATCACGGATCTGCTTCCAGGCGTCCTCCACGCAATCCTCGAAGCGGAAGCTCGTCCCGCCCGATCCCCAGCGCTCGGTCGCGGCGCCGAAGCCGTTGCCGCCGGCGCCATAGAACCAGCGCCCCTTGGGATTGGGCCCGTCCGCGCGCGCCGCGGGCAGCTCGCCCAGCCAAGCCAGCCCGCGCACGATCACCTCGCAATTGACCGATCCCTGCATGTCGAGGAGCGCGGCCGGGTAGCTGCGGATGATCCGCTCGATCCACACCTTGCCCGATGCCCGGATCTTGAAGTTGAGCTTTCCGTTGGGGGCTTCGCAGTGGAACATGTCGATATGGAACTGCTTGACCGTTCCTGCGCCCTGATAGTCGAACTGCACGTCGATATTGGCGCCATGCCCTTCCGAGATGCAGCCGTTGATCCGCACCGCGTCCGACCCGAAAATGCCGAAGGCCGAGACTTGCCTGGGGTGGCCGAACACGCGGCAATTCTCGAAAACGGTGACGTTGCTCGCCGAATTGGTCTCGACCGCGCCGGGCCAGATCGGGCCCGAATCATAGCCGGTGCCGGTCTGCACCACCGCCGCGCGCTTGTGGCAAAGGTGATAGAGATTGTCGCGCCACGCGCTGCCCAGGCAAAAGCTGCCAATCGAGCCATAGGCGAGCCGCGCGAACAGGCAGTTGCGCACGACATTGCCATAGGTGGCGCCGAGATGTAGTCCCACCTGCCCGTCCAGGCCGTCGCCCTGGAACTGGAAATGGTGGATGTCGTAATGCGAGCCGTTGATCGCCCGCATCGCCGCGTCCTGATTGGCGGGGATGCGGCTGAAGATCGTGATCGGCTGGTCGCTGAAGAGCGTCGCGCCGCCCCCATCGATATCGAGCGCGACGAAGGGCGGGACGCTGGGCAGCCTCACGCCCTTCGCCAGATAGTAGCGCGCGCCCATGAAGCCGACCGGATAGGGATCGCCTTTGGCCTCCATATAGTCGAACATCGCCTGGATCGCGCCGCTGTCATCGACCCTCGATTTCGCCCTGGCGCCGAACATGAAGGGGTTGAGCCGGTTCTCCGCCAGCTCCCACCAGCCGCCATCCGCCGAGCGGAACTTGGCGGTATGTCCGGGCTCGGCGGCAACGCGCGCATAGAGCGCCTGTCCGCGATCCCCGGCGCGCGCAAAGCCGGCGCAGAGCACCGCGCTGGTCCCCGCCGCGATCCGTGCGCGGGCGGCGGCGTTGCGGTTGGGGAAGGTCTGGACGTTTCCGCTGTCTTCGTCGCTGGCGGCGCCCTGAGCGGCGGCGAAAGCAGGAGTCGCGGCAGCCGCGGCAGCGGCGCCGATCAGGGTACGGCGGGAGGTTGTTCGCATCGGGCAAGCCTAGCCTCCGCGCGCATACAAGCAACCGTGCGTTCAGCTGGCGCGGATGATAGTCTGCGCCATGCTCGCCGCCCTCCTCCTGCTCGCCGCGCCCGTGCAAGCCGGGGGGTATGACCTCGAATGCACCTACAATTCGCGCAGCCGGCGCGAGCTGGTCACGGCCCCCGATTGTGCCCGGCAGGCTGGTATGGTCTCATTCAATCCGGAGCGCCTTCGCGACTTCGCCTTCAAGCACGGCCTGAGCGACGTGAATATCGGCGGTCACTGGTATTATGTCCGCCGCGACGGCGTCTCGCAGCCGGTGATGACCTTCGAGAATTGGGCCGACGAGTTCCATTCGAACCGCGCCCGCTCGGAGGCCGACGGCAAGATCGGCTATGTCGATCGCCGCCTCCGCCTCGTCCTCCCGCGCATCTATGACGGCGCCTTTCCGTTCGAGAAGGGCCGCGCGGTCGTCTGTTTCGGCTGCACGCGCGAGACCGATGGCGAGCACAGCTACTATGCCGGCGGCAGCTGGGCGTGCATCGACCCCAGCGGGCGCGAGATCCGCCCCCGCCGGACCGAGACAGGCTACAAGGTCTGCGACTGAGCTAGCGGACCAGCCGGTAGCTCACGAACGCCACCGATTTCCCGTCGGGCGACCAGCTGGGCACGTTGATCGTCCCCTGCCCGCCGAAGAGCCGGGTGAGGACCACCGGCGGCGCGCTGCCGTCGGCAGGCATCATCCGGATCGCCACGTCGCTGCGGTTGGGCGGATGATCGGTCAGCGCGATATCGAGCCCGAACGAGACGAACACGATCCACTTCCCGTCGGGCGAGAGATGCGGGAACCAGTCGCGCATGTTCGGGTCGCTGGTGAGCTGGACCGGATTGCTGCCATCGGCATTGGCCCGCCAGATCTGCATCGCGCCGGTGCGGGTCGAGTTGAAATAGATGTATTTGCCGTCAGGCGAATATTCGGGTCCGTCATCGGTCCCCGGTCCGACGATCAGCGGCTTGCGCTGCCCGGTCGCGACGTCGACCGTCCAGATGTCGTAGCTGTCGTCCTTGGTCCCCACGCGCACATAGGCGAGCGTCTTCCCGTCGGGCGTCCAGCCATGCCAATAGGAGCGCGCATCGGGGTCGCTCACCATCGTGCGCGGCTTGTCCGCGCCCGCGAGCGGCAGCATGAAGATGCGGCTGAGATTGTCGGGCTCGCTCTGGTCGGAGATCACCAGGCTCTGCCCGTCGGGCGAGATGCCGTGATCGTTGTTGTTCTTGACGTTGGGCCCGGTGTTGATCGCCACCGGCTCGGTCTTGCCCTCGACATCGATGCGCCAGATGCGGCCGTTCGCATTGTAGACCAGTGACTTGCCGTCGCGCGACCAGTTGGGCGCCTCGATCTTGCCCTCGAACTGGCGGACGACGCGGCGGCTCTGGACGCCGCCCACATCGATCACCTCGAGCGTGCTCTCGACCTTCGCCGGATAGCCGGTGTCGGGCACATAGGCGAGGCTGGGCACCGTCAGCTGGACGTTCGAGAAGGTTCCGGTCTCCTTGACCGTGTTGTTATGCGCCGAGAGCGCCAGCCCGACATAATAGGGCGCCTGGAAAGCGATGCGGAAGCTTCCCCCGGCATGGTGGAACACCCCATCCGCGCCCGCGACCGAGAAATAGACGAAATCGCCCTCGCGCTCGAGCCGGATCGCCTTGGGATGCCAGGTCGCGGAGATGATCTGCCAGGTCGGCCCGTCCTGCGCCACGCGGTACTGGAGCGAGACCATCCCGTCGCCATGCACCATCACATCGGCATAGGGAGATCCGGGGGTGAGGTTCTGGCGGATCATCAGCCCGCCCTTGCGGTGCGGATCGGTGCCCTGCCCCACCCAGCTGAAATCGGCCGAGATGTGGAGATCGCCCGAACGCCGCGTCCAGGTGTAGTAGAAGGCGTCCTTGGTGCCCCAGATATTGGCGCCGCTGGCGGTGACCGCGAAGCGGCCCTGTGAGTCCATCACCGCGCTGCCCGGGAAGGCGACCTCGCCGATATCCTGCCCGCCGTCGAACGGGCTCTTGGGCGCGGCGGCGGTCTGCGCCGCGGCGGGCGTGGCGGCCAGCAGCAACCCACAGGCAAGCAAGCGAATGCGCTTCATCTCAGGTCCCCTCTCGCGATGTCGCCGACTCTTCTGTCCGGCGTTGTCAGAGAGATGGTAGCGCTAACTTAGACAAGAATCGAGCGGCATATGGTCGTATATCCTCCCCCGGAGGGGGAGGGGGAACCGCCGAAGGCGGTGGAGGGGTAGTCTCCACAAGCGATATCGCCCGTGGATAATACCCCTCCGTCAGGCTGCGCCTGCCACCTCCCCCTCCGGGGGAGGATTACTCAAGCTGTCCCGGTGCTGCTCGCCAGCATCCGCGGATCGATCCCCGCCGCCGCGAAGCCCTTCACCCAGCGATCGTCCGCCGCCACATCGTAGAGCAGCCCGGTATGCGCGGCGGTGTTGAACCAGCCGTGCCGCGTCAGTTCCTCGTCGAGCTGCCCCTCGCCCCAACCGGCATAGCCGAGCGCAACCAGCCAGCGGCTCGGGCCCTTCCCCTCCGCGATCGCGCGCAGCACGTCGATTGTGCCGGAGAGCGCCCAGCGCCCAGCGACGTCGATCGTGTCCTGCCCGCCCCAGTCGGTCGAATGCACCACGAAGCCGCGGCGCGGCTCGACCGGCCCCCCGAAATGCACCGGCACGTCGGGCGCTTCACCCGGATCGATATCGAATTGCCGCAGCAGATCGTGGAGCCCCAGCCCGTCGATCGTCTCGCCGATGCCGATGCCCAGCGCGCCCTCGCCGTCATGCGCGCACATCGCGATCACGGCATGCTCGAAGCGCGGATCTCCGATCCCCGGCATCGCGAGCAGGAACTGTCCGGTGAGGTATGCGGGCGACTCCATGCAGCTCACAACATATCGGGCCCGTTTCGGCTCCGCCACGCTTGAAAATCACTGCCCGCGTCCCGATTGAGGCTGAGACCCATGCAGGAGAGATTCGAATGACCATCCAGATCGGCGACCGCGTTCCCAGCACCAATTTCGTCAAGGTGACCGCGGAGGGGCCCCAGCCGGTCGAGTCGGACGCCTATTTCGCGGGCCGCCGTGTGGCGCTCTTCTCGGTGCCGGGCGCCTTCACCCCGACCTGCTCGGCCAAGCATCTGCCGGGCTTTGTCGAGAAGGCCGACGAGATCAGGGCCAAGGGAATCGATGAGATCGCCTGCACCGCCGCCAACGACTTCTTCGTGATGAAGGCTTGGGGTGCCGCCTCGGAGGTGGGCGACAAGGTCACGCTGCTCGCCGACGGCAATGGCGATTTCCCCAAGGCGATCGGGCTCGACGCCGATTTCAGCAAGTTCGGCATGGGCACGCGCGGTCAGCGCTTCTCGATGGTGATCAACGACGGCGTGGTAGAGCAGCTGAATATCGAGGGACCGGGCGAATTCCGCGTCAGTTCGGCGGAACATATGCTCGAGTCGCTCTGAACCAAGGAACCGGGCCCGCCGGGCCGGAGTTGAGCTTCACGATCCACGAAGGGAAATTGTCATGACGATCGAAACCCCCGCCAACGACACGCCCCCCGCCACCGCGCCGACCGCCGAGCCCGGCAGCAAGTCCCTCTTCGAACAGGCATCGGACCTGCTCGGCCAGGCGCAGGAAGCGATCGGCGACGCGATCGAAAATACCGTCGACGCCGCCAAGGAGCACCCGGTGGCGGCCGCCGCGATCGCGGCTGGCGCCGCTGCGGCGGTTGCCGGCGCCGCTTACGGCATCAGCCAGCTCGTCGGCAACGACGACGAAGGCGACAAAGGCAACGGCTAGCTTCGCATCTTAGCCCCTCCCCTTCAGGGGAGGGGTTGGGGTGGGCCTATCCTCGCGGACCCGCGAACGCTAGCGCCACCGGGTCCGAGGCCGCCGCGCTTAGGCCCGCGCCGCTCTTACTCGCCCGCCTTCGGCCGTCACCACATTCGAGAGTCAATCTTTCAGCTCGACGCGCAGCAAGCGCAACGGCTTGGTATCGAGGTTTTCGACGGAATGGGGCGGCTCGGGCTGACGCCAGACAGCGACCGGATAAACTGAGGATGGCGGCGCATCGCCGACGTCGGACAGGATTTTGCCCTTGCCGTCATAGTCCCGATACGGCCCCGCCTGCATGATATACATAGCGCTCGGATTGCAATGCGCGTGGACCGGCTCGCGCTCACCGGGTTGCACCGTGACCTCAAGGACGCGGACCCGCTCGTTCTCGAGGAGGACCTTGTGGTTCGCGGGCGCGGCCTTCACCGCGTCGATCTCTGCCGGCCATGCACAGGCGGTCTTCACGCGCGCGGTGTTGGCGGGCTCGGCGGCTCGCGAGGAGGCAGGCAGCACGCCCGAAGCGGCGTAGCCAATCGCAATTCCCGCGGTGACCAATGCCAAGGATGCCAGTCGCTTCATCTCGTCCCTCCCCCTGCGGGGCGTGGTGTTTCCGCGCCCCGACGGAAATCTGTCACGGAAGGGGTGGGTTGGCAATTATGATGGGGCCCGGACCTATTGAATTGCTTGCGGTGAAGGCGATTGATTGACTCAATGGTGGCACGAGGAGGCGCCGCCATGAGTGATCTGCTCTAGCTTTTCCGAGGCGCGGAATGGTCTCGGTGAGACTGAGACGCCCCGGCGCCCCTGAAGGGGAGGGCTTTCTGTGGTCTTGCCAGCGTCACCTTTGCGGCTTAGCCGCAGAAGATGATTCAAGCATCCGACATCGTCGCAGAACTCGACCAGCTCTATTGTGCCTCGGTCGATCGGCTCCAGGCCGCGCTCACCCGCTACCTCGCCGACGGCACGCCGCCCGATCCGCAGAGCCGCAAGGACGGCTCCTTCGCCTATCCCGAAATCCGCATCATCTATCGCGGCGGCGAAGATCGCCCCGCGCCGCGCCGATCGTTCGGCCGGCTGGTCGATGCAGGCGAATACCGCATCTCCGTCACCAAGCCGGCGATGTTCGCCGACTATCTGACCGAGCAGCTGACCTTCCTGATCGAAGACTATGACGTCGAGGTCTATGCCCAGCCGGGCGATCAGGAGATCCCCTTCCCCTACGTGCTCGAGCCGAGCCATGTGATGAGCCTCGATCAGGTCACGACGACCGAGCTGGGCCGCCATTTCCCCGCGACCGAACTCGCCCATATCGGCGACGAGATCGCCGACGGAACCTGGAAGTCGATCGACGACACCCGCCCGCTGGCGCTGTTCGACGGCCTGCGCACCGATTTCAGCCTCGCGCGCCTGCGCCATTACACCGGCACGCCGGTCGAACATTTCCAGCAATATATCCTGTTCACCAACTATCACCGCTATGTCGATGAGTTCATCCACTATGCGGTCGCTCAGCTGGGGGCGGAGGGCAGCCGCTTCACCGCGGTCTCGGGCGCGGGCGGCATCTATGTCGAGTCGGGCGACGATTTCGACCGGCTGCTCAACGACAGCTCGGCCTGGCGGCGGCACCAGATGCCCGCCTATCACCTGATCGCGCCAGGCGGCACCGGCATCACGCTCGTCAATATCGGTGTGGGCCCTTCGAACGCCAAGACGATCACCGATCACCTCGCGGTGCTGCGGCCCGAGGCGTGGCTGATGATCGGCCATTGCGGCGGGCTGCGCCCCAGCCAGCGGATCGGCGACTATGTCCTCGCGCACGCCTATCTGCGCGACGATCACATCATGGACGATGTCCTGCCGCCCGAGATTCCGATCCCGGCGATCGCCGAAGTCCAGCTGGCGCTCGCCCGCGCCGCCGAGACCGTCTCGGGCCAGTCGGGCGACGAACTCAAGTCGCGGCTGCGCACGGGCACGATCGTCACCACCGACGACCGCAACTGGGAGCTGCGCTATTCCCAGTCGGCGTTACGCTTCTCGCTGAGCCGCGCGGTCGGGGTCGATATGGAGAGCGCCACGCTCGCCGCGCAGGGATACCGCTTCAGGGTCCCCTACGGCACCCTGCTGTGCGTCTCGGACAAGCCGCTGCACGGCGAACTCAAGCTCCCCGGCCAGGCCAACCGCTTCTACGAGCGCGCGATCGCCGAGCACCTCAAGATCGGCATCGAGACCTGCGAGGAACTCCGCCGCGAGGGCGCGCGCCTGCACAGCCGCAAGCTCAGAGCGTTCAACGAGCCCCCGTTCCGCTAGGGCCGTCTGGAACCCGCCGGCACGAGTTCGAACTCGACGATGATCGTGGCTTCGACATGGACGAAGCCCGGCTTGATCTCGGCGCCGAACATGTTCCGCATCGCCTCGGGTCCGCTCGTGAGCATCCGCTGGAACTTGTCCTGGAAGCCCGGCAGCAACAGCCCGTTGCCCGCCTCGCTGATCCGGATCACGCGGCCGACGCGCATCCCCAGCACGGTCGCATAGCCCTCGGCATCGCCGCGCGCGGCCGCAAGCGCCTTGGCCTTGGCCTGGCGGCGCGCGCCGTCATTGTCGTCGAGCAACGGGGTGATCCCGCTGGTCCTCACGCCGATCCCGGCGAGCGCCTTCTGAACGTCCACTACCTGTGGCAGCGAGGTCAGGCGAACGATCGCGGTGTCACTGGCGCTGGCGACCTGCGCCAGTGCATAGTCGTCGATCATGTTCGCATCTTCGGTGGTGGGCAACTCCACCACCGTCGCGTTGGTCATCACGTCGAAGGAACCGTAGTCTGGACCGGTGCTCACCGTTCCGGGCGTGATCGTGATCGCGTCGGCGGGCACGCCCAGCGCTTCCAGCGTCTTGCGGACGGTCGCCTGCTGCTCGTCCTGCGCCTTGAGCGCCGCAGCCTCGTCCTCGCCCTTGGCGGACCAGTCGAGCTTTACCAGAAAGGCAGTGGCGGGGATATCGACTTCGCCGTTCGCGACGATCTCGACCGAAGTATGACGCGGCGCGACCTGCGCGAACGCGGCGACGGGCAGCAGCAGCGCGAGCAGCGCCATCAAACGGATAATCATGGTCTTCCTCCCCGGATTCGCGGCCAGCCTACCGCGAACCCGGGGGAAAGTCTTGGACTTACCAGCCCTTGGGCTTGCCGGCGTTCTGCTCGTCGAGCCATTTCTTGAGCGGCGCGAAATATTCCATCAGCGCCGCGCCCGAAATCTCGCGCGTGCCGGTGAATGCCTCGAGCGCGTCGGGCCAGGGCTTGGACTGGCCCATCGCCAGCATCGCGTTGAGCCGCGCACCGACTTCCTTGTTGCCGAAGAAGGAGCAGCGGTGGAGCGGCCCCTTCCACCCGGCCTGGTCGCATGCCGCCTTGTAGAACTGGAACTGGAGCAGCCGCGCGAGGAAGTAGCGCGTATAGGGCACGCTGTTCGCGACATGATATTTCGCGCCCGGATCGAAGCGCGTCTCGTCGCGCGGCACCGGGGGCACGATGCCCTGATATTGAAGCCGCATCGCGTTCCACGCGCTTTCATAATGATCTGGCTTGATCTGGCCCGAAAAGACCTGCCAGCGCCATTTGTCGACCAGCAGGCCGAAGGGCAGGAAGGCGACCTTGTCCATTGCCTGGCGGAGCAGCAGCCCGGTGTCCTTGTCGGGGCTCGGCACCTTCGACTGGTCGAGCAGGCCGATCTGGACCAGATAATCCGGCGTGATCGACAGCGCGACGAAATCGCCGATCGCCTCATGGAAGCCGTCATTGGCGCCGTTGCGGTAGAGCAGGCTCTGCCCCTTGTACGCGCGCTGATAATAATTGTGGCCCAGCTCGTGGTGGATCGTGACGAAATCGTCGCTGTTCACCTTGATGCACATCTTGATGCGCAGATCGTCCTGGTCGTCGAGGTCCCAGGCCGAGGCGTGGCACACGACCTCGCGGTCCGCCGGCTTCACGAATTGCGAGCGCGTCCAGAAGGTATCGGGGAGCGGCGCGAAACCGAGCGAGGAATAGAAATTCTCGCCCGTTTTCACCATCTTGAGATGATCGTAATTCTTGGCCTTGAGCAGGTCGCCGATATCGTAGCCCAGATCGCCCGATCCCGGCGGGGCGACGATATCGTAGATATTGCCCCATTCCTGGGCCCACATGTTTCCAAGCAGGTCGGCGCGGATCGGGCCGCTCGCCGGCTGCACGTTCGACCCGTATTTCTCGTTGAGCTTGTTGCGGACATAGGTGTGGAGCGCCTCGTAGAGCGGGCGCACCTCTTCCCATAATTTGTCGGTCAGCTTGGCGAATTCCTCGGGCGGCATGTCATAGCCCGATCGCCACATCGACCCGGTATCGCTGAAGCCCAGCTCGACCGCGCCCTCATTGGCGATGCTCACCATCTTGGCGAAATCGCCGCGCATCGGCGCACCGACATTGTCGTGCCAGCTGACCCACATCTCCTGCAGTTCGGCCGGGTTGCGGTTGGTGCCCATCTCGGCCTCGATGTCGCTGCCGTTGATCGGCTTGCCGCGCAGCGTTCCCTTGCCGGTGCCATATTCCGCGCCCAGCTTGGTCGAAATGTCCGAGAGTTCGGCGGCAGCGCCGCCGCGGGTCGGCGCGGGGAGCGTGATCGCGCTGCGGAGAATGTCGAGCTTGCGCCTCGTGTCGAACGACAGGCCCTTCATCTTCTGATAGCGTGCCGCCTCGATCGCGAAGCGCACCGCCATCTCGGTGCCGCGCGCGCCATAGGCGCTGGCGAGATAGTTGCTGTCGTCGGTAATATAGGTGTTCTGGATCCAGGCGACGCGGTTCGCCTCGAGGTTGAAGGCGTAGAATTCCTTCTCGGCGCGCGCGACGAAGGCGTCGGCCTCGGCCACGGTCGGCTCGCGCTGCGGGGTGACCGAATGGTGCGGCGCGGGGGTGCGCTGCGGGACCGGATGGCCGCCCGGCGCGGCGACGGAGGGGACGGCGGGACTCACGGCCAGCGCGGCGAGCGCCAGATAGGAAATGCCTCTGCGGATCATGATTGCGGCCTCGAAAATGGCAGGATGGCGCGGACACTGATCGCGCCCCCGCGCGCCGTCAAGCGCCCAGGAAATCCGCGATCGCCTGCCCCAGCTCGGGCTTGATCACCGCGCTCATATGGTTGCCCGGAATCTCGGCCAGATGCCCGTCGGGGAGCAGATCGGCGAGCTCGCGCGCGGGGCCGTTATCGTCGTCCTCGACGCCCGAGACCACCAGCACCGGCTGGCCGATCGCCGCCACCGCCTCGCGCGGCGTATCGACGAACGTGTCGAGGATGTGGAGCAGTGCCACCGGGTCGCCCTTGGTGGTGTTGAGGAAGGCCTCGGTCATCCACTCGCTCGATCCGCGCACGAAACTGCCGAGATGGGTGAGCACGCGCCGGAAATAGTCGCCGCGCCCCTGCGTATCGATCAGCCCCTGCAGCCCCATGCCCGCGATCACCACGCGGCGCGGCGCCGCGCCATGAGCGAGCATCCGCACCACCGTCCGCCCGCCCAGCGAATAGCCGCCCAGATCGTAATCGGTGAGCCCCAGATGCGCGATCAGCGCCATCCCGTCGCGCATCAGCACGTCGGGGGGATAGGCCGCCGGATCGTGCGGCTTGGCGCTTTCGCCATGCGCACGCAGATCGGGCATGATCACGCGGAAGCCCGCCGCCGCGACCTTCGCGGCATGGCCGTAGCGGATCCAGTTGGTCCAGGCGTTCGAGAAATAGCCGTGGATCAGCACCACCGGCCTTCCCTCACCCAGCTCGTGCCAGGCAAGCTCGACGCCATCGAAGCTCTGGAAGCGATGCGTGGTGTGCTCAGTCACGCCGCGCCTTACTCCGGCACCGCGCCGGTCGCCTTGATCCAGCGATCGTTGAGCGGCGCATGCTCGTCGCAGCGCGTGCGCGGAAGATCGTCGGTATGCTGCCACGCCTCATGGATGCTCTCGACCCCGAAATGGCTGGTCGGCACGAAGCGCTCGGGCGCGTCGAAGCTGCCCACGGTCAGGTCCATGTTCGGGCTGTCGGGGAAGGCGAAGGTCAGCGGCGTTCCGCAGGCCGAACAGAAGCCCCGGCTCGCGATCGGCGACGAGGCATAGTGTTCGGGCTCGCGCTCCCAGGTGACGTCGGCCTTCTTGACGTTCTTGAACGCGATAGAGACCCCGCCGGTCGCGCGCTGGCACATGCGGCAATGGCACAGATAGGCGTCGTCATTGTGGATCAGGACGCGGTATCGCACGCGCCCGCACTGGCATCCGCCGGTCATCGTCTCGCTCATGACGCTTTCTCTAGCCGCAACCGCGTCGGCGTTCAACGCAAGCCAGTTGCGCGTTGCAATCTATAACTATGCTTATTATATGCGCGCCCATGGTCGAAAATCTCGGATTCCTGATGGCTGATGTCACGCGCCTGATGCGCCGCCGCTTCGATGAGCGCGCGCGCACCACGGGCGCGACCGGCACGCAGTGGCGCACGCTCAAGATCCTCGAGCGGCGCGAGGGCATCAACCAGGGCCAGCTCGCCGAAATGCTCGAAGTTGAGCCGATCACCGCGTGCCGCATGATCGACCGGCTCGAGGAATCGGGGCTGGTCGAGCGCCGCCGCGATCCCGGCGACCGCCGCGCCTGGCAGATCTACCTGACCGACAAGGCCCGTCCCGTCCTCGCCGAGCTGCACATCACCGCTGCGACGATGATCGAAGAGCTGCTCCAGGGACTGAGCAATCGCCAGCGCGAGGAACTGATCGAGACACTCGGCGTGATGCGATCGAATCTAACTATTGGCAATGAAAGTAATGAGGCCGCAAATGGCTGACGTGGACTCCAAGATCGAAAAGACCGGCGAGATCGAAATCGCGCCCATTGCCGAAGAAACCGCTGCGCCCAAGGCCAAGCGCAACTGGCTGCGCCCGCTGCTGATGTTCGGCGTGCCGCTGATCATCCTCTCGATCGTCGGCTGGTTCTGGCTCAATTCGGGCCGCACGGTCTCGACCGACAATGCTTACGTCCAGCAGGACAAGGTCTCGGTCGCGGCCGAGGTCACCGGGCGGATCGCCACCGTCGCGGTCAGGGAGAACCAGGCGGTGAAGGCCGGCGATGTCCTCTTCACCATCGATTCGGATCCCTATCGCATGCAGGTGATGCAGGCCGATGCCGCGATTGCGAACGCGCAGGTGCAATATGCCACGCTCCAGTCGAGCTATCAGGGCACCAGCGCCAACATCCAGGCCGCGCAGGACCAGCTCTCCGCCGCGCAGCAGGATTATGCCCGCCAGTCCGAGCTGATGAAGCGCGGCTTCACGACACGCGCGCGCCTCGAACAGGCGCAGCACGGCGTCGAGCAGGCCCGCGCCGCGATTGCCCGCGCCCAGGCCGATGCCGCCGAGGCGCGCTCGAAGCTCGCCACCGGATCGGCCGTCCCCGGTGAGAACCCCGCGATCGCCGCCGCCCGCGTCCAGCGCGAGCAGGCGCTGTGGAACCTCGCGCGCACCATCATCCGCGCACCGACCAGCGGCACCGTCAGCCAGGCGGACCGGCTCCAGGTCGGCCAGATGATGATGACCGGCCTTCCTGCAGTCACCATCGTCGGCGGCCGCCCGGCGTGGATCGAGGCCAATTTCAAGGAAACCGATCTCAACAAGATGCGCGTCGGCCAGCGTGCCTGGGTGACTTTCGACGCCTATCCGGGGCTCAAGCTGAAATGCCATGTCGCCTCGGTCGGCGCGCTGACGGGATCGGAGAATTCGGTGCTCCCGGCCCAGAACGCCAACGGCAATTGGGTCAAGGTGACGCAGCGCGTGCCCGTCCGCATCGAATGCGACGAAACCAGCCCGCGCCCGATGATCGCCGGCCTCTCGGCCTCGGTGACAGTGGACGTCCAGTAATATGGCGACCGCAGCCCCCGCGCGGGCACCGGCGGCGGCGCCCCCTGCCCCGCCGGCGCCCGGCGTCGCCGCGCTCCCGGTCAGGCAGCGCGGGCTGCTGACCCTCGGGGTCATGCTCGCGACGATCATGCAGATCCTCGACACGACGATCGCCAATGTCGCGCTGCCGCACATGACAACCGCGCTGGGCGCGACCGCGGATACGATCACCTGGGTGCTGACCAGCTATATCGTCGCTTCGGCGATCGCGATCCCGATCACCGGCTGGCTTTCGGACCGGCTGGGATCGCGCAACCTGTTCCTGCTTTCGACCGGGGGCTTCATCCTCGCCTCGGCGCTGTGCGGCATGGCCCAGAATCTCGAGGAGATGGTGGCCTTCCGCCTGCTCCAGGGCGTCTCGGCCGCCTTCATGAACCCCTTGAGCCAGACGGTGATGCTCGACATCAACCCGCCCGAGCGCCAGGCCAAGGCGATGGCGATCTGGGGCATGGGGATCATGGTCGGCCCGATCATGGGCCCGGTGATCGGCGGCTGGCTGACTGACAATTTCAACTGGCGCTGGGTCTTCTACGTCAACCTGCCGCTGGGCCTGATCTGCTTCGCCATCCTGTGGTTCCTCCTGCCCTCGCGCCCGATCCGCAAGCGCAGCTTCGACCTGTTCGGCTTCTCGTTGCTGTCGGTGGGTGTCGCCGCGCTCCAGCTGATGTTCGACCGCGGCCAGGGCGAGGACTGGTTCGGATCGACCGAGATCTGGATCGAGGCGCTGGTCGCCGCGATCGCGCTGTGGATGTTCACCATCCATATGTTCACCGGCAAGCGCCCGATGTTCGAGCGCGAGCTGTGGAAGAACCGCAACCTCGTGACCGCAATCGCCTTCATGGCGGTGATCGGCGTGGTCATGATGGCGACGATGGCGCTGCTCCCCGCGATGCTCCAGTCGCTCTATGGCTACAGCGTGATGCAGACCGGGCTGCTGCTCATGCCGCGCGGCGTGGGCGTGGTGATCACCATGGCGGTCTCGGCCCAGCTCGTGCAGCGCGGCGTCGATCCGCGCTGGCTGGTCGGCAGCGGGCTCGCCATCGCGGCGGTGTCGCTGTGGGAGATGACGCACTGGACGCTGATGATGGACAGCTGGCCCTTCATCGTCTCGGGGCTGATCCAGGGCCTTGGCCTCGGTTTCGTGTTCATGCCGCTCCAGGGCATGGCCTTCGCGACGCTCGGGCCGCATCAGCGCACCGAAGGATCGAGCCTTATGAACCTCTCGCGCAATATCGGCGCGTCGGTGGGGATCTCGATCGTCACCACGCTGCTCGCGCGCGGCATCCAGACCAGCCATGCGGACCTGGTGCCCAACATCACCGCGCAGCGCCTCGACACGATCGATCCGGCGATGCTTTCGATGTTCGGCGGCAGCGCCGATGCGGTGATGGCGATGGCCAATATGGAGATCAACCGCCAGGCGGCGATGATCGCCTATCTCAACGATTTCTGGGCGATGACGATCGTGACGGCACTGTCGGTGCCGCTTGTGGTGTTCCTGCGGCGACCCAAGGGCCCCGCGCCCAAGGCCGATCCGGGCGCGGCGGGGCATTAGTCCCTTCTTACTCCCCTCCCTCTTAGGGGGAAGCTGGGGGTGGGTAGCGAGCAAAGCGAGCGGTCGAAAATAGAAAAGGCGGGGGCGTCGAGCCCCGGCCTTTTCGAACCCACCCCTAGCCTCTCCCTAGGAGGGAGGGACTCAAGCCGCCTTCTTCAGATGCCGCCGCCCGAGCAGCTCGGCGATCTGCACGGCGTTGAGCGCGGCGCCCTTGCGGAGATTGTCCGAAACGCACCACAGGCTCAGCCCGTTATCCACTGTCGAATCCTCGCGGACACGGCTGATGAAGGTCGCATATTCGCCGACGCATTCGACCGGCGTCACATAGCCGCCATCCTCATGCTTATCGATCAGCATGACGCCGGGCGCCTCGCGCAGAATGTTCTTCGCCTGCTCGGCCGAAATCTCGTTCTCGAACTCGATATTGATCGCTTCCGAATGGCCGACGAACACCGGCACGCGCACGCAGGTCGCGGTCACCTTGATCTTCGGGTCGAGGATCTTCTTGGTCTCGACCACCATCTTCCACTCCTCCTTGGTCGATCCGTCCTCGAGGAAGCTGTCGATGTGCGGGATCACGTTGAACGCGATCTGCTTGGTGAACTTGTGCGGCTCGGCGGGGTCGCCGACGAAGATGTTGCGGCTCTGCTGGAACAGCTCGTCCATCCCGGCCTTGCCCGCGCCCGACACCGACTGATAGGTCGCGACGACGACGCGCTTGATCTTCGCGGCGTCGTGCAGGGGCTTGAGCGCCACCACCATCTGAGCGGTCGAGCAATTGGGGTTCGCGATGATGTTGCGCTTCAGATAGCCGTCGATCGCCTGCGGGTTCACCTCAGGCACGATCAGCGGCACGTCCGGGTCCATGCGGTAGAGCGAGGCGTTGTCGATCACCGTGCAGCCCGCCGCGGCGAAGCGCGGGGCGTGCAGCTTCGAACCTTCCGAACCGATCGCGAAGATCGCCATGTCCCAGCCCCTGGGATCGAAATGCTCGATATTCTGGACGCGATATTGTTTCCCGGTCTCACCATAATCGGCCATGTCGCCGGTCGAGCGCGAGCTGGCGAGCACCGCCAGATCGTCGATCGGAAACTCGCGCTCGGCGAGGATGTTCAGCACTTCGCGCCCGACATTGCCGGTGGCGCCAGCGACCACGACACGGTAACCCATTGCAGTCCCTTTCCTGGGTCATGACCACCGAAGCGGTTCGGCGGCCACATAGTCATTTTTCAGTGAGAATATAAGGGAGGCGATGCTCCCCTCGGTGCTTCGGCGGCAAGTCCCGACGCGCGACGAGCCTTAGCGGCTAGTTCGCGTGCCGGTGGTGATAATGGGCCGTTTTCGAAACATGACCGCGCCCCTAGCAGCAATGTTGCGGGAACGATAGCGCAGAACTTCTTTTGCTGCGGTGAAGCTGGGGTTCAGCCGGCTACTGGCCTGCGAAACGGCTGGCGCTTCACATAGGAGAGGCTGCGCCACAGCCATTCGAGCGGGCCCATCGCGAAGGCCTTCACCCAGAGGTTCGCCACCACCAGCTGCAATGCCAGCACGACGAGCACCACCCCGTAGAGCCCCGTCCAGCTGAGCTTGCCCCACAACCCCGGCCCCCAGGGCGCGAACAGGATCCACAGGCCAATGAACTGCTGCATGAAATAGAGCGAGAAGGCCGTCCGCCCCGCCGCCTTGAACGGCGCGAAGATCGCCCTGCCCAGCCCCGATTTGACCGCCCAGTTGACCAGCGCGACATGCCCGACCGCCGTCGCCACACGCGCGAACTCCAGCGTGATCCACATCGTCCGCGGCGCCGGCACCATCGATTGCTGTTCGAGCCCCGCGACATAGCGCAGCGGCAGCGCGAAGGCGTAGCAGGCGAGCATCAGGATCAGATAGAAGCGTCCCGATCGCCCGCCCTGGATCACCTGCCATTTCCACAAAGCGATGCCGATCAGCATCGTGCAGAAGGCCTCGGCGATGTTGATCGGCAGGCTCTGGACCACGAAAAACAGCCACGATCCGATATTGTACAGCACATAGGGCACGAAGCCGCCGGCATGCCCCTTGTCCTCCTGCTCCTTGATCTCCTTGAACTCGTCGTTCCTGCCCGCGCGGTTGTCGACCGCCTTTTGCCAGTCGGTGAGCGTCTTGGTCTCGTCCTTGCTCAGCTTGGCGCCGCCCGCCTGCTTCGCCATCACCGTCTCGGCACGGCTCATCAGATCGGCGCGCTCGGCGAACTTGATCCCGCCCTGCGCCGCGCTGAACAGCGCAAAGCCCAGCCCCAGCACGAGCAGCCACTTCGCCGCCAGCTTGCGGAACGGGAAGAGGAAGAAGGCCGCCAGCGCATAGATGTGAAGGATATCGCCCGCCCAGAGCAGGACGAAGACATCGACCAGCCCGAAGAAGAGCAGCCACAAATTGCGCCGGAAATAGAGATCGGCGACCGCGACCGGCCCGTCCGGGCTCATCGCCGCGCGGGTGAGCACCATCATCCCCGCGCCGAACAGCAGCTCGAGCAGCCCGCGCTGGGTGCCCTCGAGCAGCACCTGCACCGTCATCCAGCTCGCCGAATCCGCGGGCGACCAGCCGATCGTCTGCGGCGCGATGAACACCTTTTGCAGCTGGGCGCCCATGAAGGGGATGTTCATGAAGAAGATGCCGAGGATCGCGATCCCGCGCAGCATATCGAGCACATCGATCCGCGCCTTGCCCGTCACCGGCGCGAGCCGAATCCCGTCCGCTGCCACTTCGTTCATTGCCGCCCCCTTCACGATGCCGGCACCGCCGGCCGCCATATCCCCAGAACGCAACTGACTCACCCCAGTGTATCCATCTCGATCTCGCGCTACAATCGACGGCACAACCAAGGGGACCGCCATGCCGCCGCTCACCGACCAGCAGAAGATATTCTACGAGAACACGCTCAGCGTCACCAAGGAGGAGATCGCGGATCTGGACGATCAGATCGCCCAGGAGACGGCGACGTCGCAGGCTCGGCTCGCCGACCTCCAGTCCGCCAAGGCCTCGTCACTGCAGATGTACGCGGCCGCCTGCGAGCGGCTCCAAATCCCGAACGACCTCGCGCCGGACGCCGCGAGCGGCTGAGCTTCGCCGGCGCGCGGGCGGAACGATTTGGCGGGCCCGGGCATTTCTCAGCCGACCGTTTCACGGCCTGTATGGAGAATTCCGATGCGTAAGATGATCACCCTTGCCGCGATGAGCTGCGCGCTGCTGGCCTCGGCCTGCAACACCGTCGAGGGCGTCGGCCGCGACGTGGCCTCGGCGGGCGACACTGTCGCCAACGCCGCGAACGACCATAAATAATCGAAATAGCCCCTCCCCGCCCTTGCGTGGGAGGGGTTATTCGGCGGCAGCCTCGGCAGCCGCCGCCAGCTTGTTCCGCCGTCGGCGCGTGAACCAGATCCAGACCAGCGACAGGAAATAGAGCCCGCACAGCGGGAAGGCGAGCAGCAGCTGCGAGCCGATATCGGGCGGCGTCAGCACCGCCGCGAGTCCGAACGCCGCCACGATCGCATAGCGCCACGCGCCCTTGAGCTGCTCATAGGTGACGATCCCGGCATGTTCGAGGAGCATCAGCAGGATCGGCAGCAGGAACGAGATGCCGAACCCGAAGATGAACTGCATCGCGAAGCCGAGATATTTGTTGAGATCCGGCAGGGCTTGCTGCGTCACGCCGCCCAGGTCGCCCTGAAAGCCGAGCAGCCATTTCGCCGCCGCGGGAATGGCAAAGAAATAGGCCATCGAGGCGCCCGCGAGGAACAGCACCGGCGTCGCCATCAGGAAAGGCAGCAGCGCCTTCTTTTCCTTCCGGTAGAGCCCGGGCGCCACGAACTGCCACAGCTGGTTCGCGACGACGGGGAAGGAAATCATCATCGCCGCGAAGAATGCCACCTTAAGCTCGACGACGAAGCCGCCGAACACCTCGGTGTTGATCACCGTCACCTGCCCCGCGGCCTTGAGCGGGGCCACCAGGAACGCCAGAATCTGGCGCGCGAAGTAGAGCGAGCCCGCGAACGACACCGCCAGCGCCACGACGCACCACAGCAGCCGCCTCCTGAGCTCGATCAGATGCTCGAGCAGCGGCGCCTGGGTATCGTCGATGTCCCTCATGACTGTGCCTTTGCGCGCGGCTTGCGGGCAGGCGCCGGCTTCGGCGCTTCAAGCGTGTCGCCGGTGCTCGGGGCTTTGCGCTTGCGCGGCTTGGGCGCGGGCGCTTCGGCGGGCTCGGCATGGATCACAAGCTGTTCGACCATCACCGGATCGGCGGCGTCATCGGTCAACGCCATCGGCTGGGGCGCGGCGAGCGCGGGCGTGGGGGGATGCTGGCGCATGATCCGCTCATTCTCGGCAGCCCATTGCTTCTCCATGTCCGCGAGTTCGGATTCGCGGATCATCGTATCGATGCCGGTGCGAAACTGGCGCGCGACTCCGCGCGCCTTGCCCACCCATTTGCCGAGAAAGCGCAATGCCTTGGGCAGGTCTTTCGGCCCGATCACCAGTAGCGCGACCATCGCGACAACCAGGAATTCGGGCGCATTGAAATCAAGCATCGATTACCGCCAAATTTCGCCCCGGCTCGATACCGGGGCCTTACAATCCCGGCTCAGCGCTTTTCGGCGGTGCGCTCGGCTTCATGCTCCACGGCCGGCTCAGGCGCGGCCTTGCCTTCGATCCGCGAGGGAGGCGGAGCATCGTCGTCCTCGGCCATGCCCTTCTTGAACTGTTTGATGCCCTTGGCGACGTCGCCCATCATGTTCGAAAAGCGCGCGCCGCCGAACAGCAGGATCACCAACACGCCGACGACCAACCAATGGCCAATACCCCACGCACCCATGACAACTCTCCTTGATTCCGCGCCTATGTAAGGCTCGCACCCCGTTCCAGCAACGCCCGTGATTGTCCCAGGCTCGCGCGCCCCTATTCGGAATCGCTTGCGGTCTCGTTTTCACCGTCCCCATCGCCGTCGTTCCCCAGCGTCTCGAACGCCAGATCGACCGGATCGAGCAGCCCCGCAGCCTTGAGATCGTCGATCCCGGGCAGGTCGCGGCGGCTGGCGAGGCCGAAATGGGTGAGGAAGCCGGGGGTGGTCGCATAGGTGAGCGGGCGCCCCGGAACCTCGCGGCGGCCCGCCGGGCGCACCCAGCCCGCCTCCATCAGCACGTCGATCGTGCCCTTGCTGATCTGGACGCCGCGGATCGCCTCGATCTCGGCGCGGGTAACGGGCTCGTGATAGGCGATGATCGCCAGCGTCTCGATCCCGGCGCGGCTGAGCTTGCGGCTCTCCTCGCGGTCGCGGCGGAGCAGGTGGGCGAGATCGGCGGCGGTCTGGAAATGATATTTGTCGCCGCGCCTGACGAGTTCGATGCCGCGCCCGGCATAGATATCCTCGAGTGAGCGGAGCGCCGCGGACACATCGGCTTCGGCCCCGACATGCGCGCGGATCTCGTCGACCGAGAGCGGCTGCTCGGAAGCGAACAGCACCGCCTCGACCGCGCGGGCGAGATCGTCCTGGATGATCATGCCCCCGCCCCCCGCAAATAGAGCGGCGCGAAGGGCGATTTCTGGCGCAGCTCGAGCTTGCCCTGGCGTGCGAGTTCGAGCGCGGCGACGAAGGAAGAGGCGAGCGCCGACTTGCGGTAGAGCCCGTGCGCCTCGTCGGGAAGGAAGCTCTCGATCGTGCTCCATTCGATCCGGCTGCCGACCAGCCGCTCGACGCGCTCGATCGCCTCCTCCAGCGTCATCACGTCGCGCGCGGCGACGACGTGCATCACCGGCCGGGTGCGCGCGCTGATCCGGCCATAGGCGGCGATCAGGTCGTAGATCTCGGCCTCGTAGCGGCCCTTGCGCACAACCCGGAGTCCTTCGGGTGCGGCGCGCAGGAAGACGTCGCGGCCGAGCCGGTCGCGCGCCACCAGCCGCGCGCCGGCCTCGCGCATTGCGTTCAGCCGTTCGAGGCGGAGCTGGAGCCGGAGCGCCAGTTCCTCGGGGCTCGGCGATTCCTCGGGGTTGCGCGGGAGCAGCAGGCCCGACTTCAAATAGGCGAGCCACGCCGCCATCACGAGATAGTCGGCGGCGAGCTCGAGCTTGAGCGCCCGCGCCTCCTCCATGAAGGCGATATATTGGTCGACCAGCTGGAGGATCGAGATCGCGCGCAGATCGACCTTCTGGTTGCGCGCGAGCGTCAGCAGCAGGTCGAGCGGGCCCTCCCAGCCGTCGATATCGATCGTGAGCGTATCCGAGACTTCGCCGTCCATCGCCCGGTTTAAGCAGGGCGAAAGCGAGAAGTCACGCTCCCTGGGGGCCCGCTATCCGATTGACGGCCCCGTCACCTTCTCCTATAGTAATCGCAGCCGATTTGGATCGATTCAACTTTCGATCCATAGTAAAAATACAATAAACCAACAGCGGTCGCGTTTCGGTTCAGTAAAGCGTTGCGTAGGGGCACGTTTATTGGGGGAATTGCGATGGCGCACGCACGATTCGGCTTTGCACTGAAAGCGTTTCTTCTTGCCGCGGCCGGCGGACTGTCATGCGGCGTGGCACAGGCCCAGGTGCCCTGCCTGCCGGGCTCGAACGTTCAGTGCGTCAATCAGGGGAGTGCCTGGACCAACAATACCCGCAAGGATTTCTACAGCCGCGACCAGGGATCGCAGATGATCCCCTATGCCTGGGCCAAGGCGCTCAAGACCAGCGACGGCCAGCCCTTCATGGGCGACGGGCTCGCGCGCTACGGCTATCTCGACGATCCCTTTCGCAACCTGCCGGTGGGCTTCACCGTGGCGGGGACCGGGGTTGATGCGCAGCTCGGAATGAACTGCGCCGCGTGCCATACGCGCGAGATCACCTATTCCAATCTGACCTTCCGCGTCGATGGCGGTCCCGCGCTGGTGGATTTCCAGGGGCTGCTGACCGACATGGTCGATGCGGTGGGCGACGTACTCAACGACACCACCAAATGGACCGCCTTCTACAAGGCGGTGCTGGGCCCCGCCCCCTCCGCGAGCAAGATCGCCGCGCTCCGCAGCCAGGTCGAGATCTGGTACATGCGCGAAAACACCATGAAAGAGCGCGCCTATGGCACGCCCAATCTATGGGGCCTGGGCCGGCTCGACGCGGTCGCGATGATCTTCAACCGGGTGACCGGCCTCGATCTCGGGCCGCCGCCGACCTATCTCATCGCCAACAATATCCAGCCCGCCGACGCGCCGGTCCGCTATCCCTTCCTGTGGAACGCCGCGAAGCAGGACCGGACGCAATGGCCGGGCTTTGCCGACAACGGCACCTCGGTCGCGGGGCTGGCGCGCAACACCGGCGAGGTGTTCGGCGTGTTCGGCGTGGTCCATCCCCAGGCGCCGAGCCCGCGGATCGGCAATGTCAATTTCACCGCGATCAACTCGATGAACGGCTGGGGCCTGCTCGCGCTCGAGAATCTCATCAAGAAGATCGGGACGCCCAAATGGCCGTCGCATTTCCCGATCAACACCACGCTCGCCGCGGCGGGCAAGCCGCTCTACGAGGCCAATTGCGGCAGCTGCCACGGGGTCAAGCCGGGCAAGCCGGGCTTCCCCAACATCCCGACCTGGGCGACCCCGCTGCAGGATGTCGGCACCGACAGCCGCGAGTATCAGGTGATGGCGCGCCAGGCCGATCCGGGCGTGCTGATCAACCTCAAGACCCATCTCGCGCCGAACTTCAAGGTGACCAACCCGTCAAAGTCGTTCGATCTGCTCAAATATGTCGTGATCGGATCGGTCGTGCAGAAGGGCACGGTGCTGCTCGCGCTGGCCGAGGACTTTATCGACTCGCCCGGCTTCAAGAACGGCAAGACGCTGGCGAAGGCCCAGCAGCTCACCGAGGACAGCTTCGACTTCCCCGATCTCGACGGCACCTTCAAATATGAGTCGCGGGTGATGTTCGGCATCTGGGCGGCGGCGCCCTATCTCCACAACGGATCGGTGCCGACGATGTGGGATCTGCTCAAGCCCGCGAGCCAGCGCCCGGTCAGCTTCGCGGTGGGGCCGGCCTATGACCCGATCAACATGGGCCTCGCGCCGACCCAGCCGGGCAGCTACACCCATGTCACCACCGGCTGCGAAGACCGCAATTCGGGCAACAGCCGCTGCGGGCACGAATTCGGGGTCAATCTGAGCAACGCCGACAAGCGTGCGCTGATCGAATATATGAAGACGCTGTAACCCCCCGGGCCGGACGCGCTTCAGGCCAAGGCCAGGAGCGCGTCCCGCTTTGCGATCAGCTCCCCGAAATCGCCGGGTTCCGGGCCGTTCGCGACCGTCGCCATCGCGCGGTCGAGGCGGGCGAGCGTCTCCGGCGGCGCATCGCCGAGGCGCGCGGCGATCTCGACCATCTCGTCCATCCGCGCCCAGCAATCGAGCACGGCGTCGCAGCCCGCGGCGAGCGCGGCAGCGGCCTTTTCGCCCGCGGTTCCGCTCAGCGCCTTCATGTCGATATCGTCGGTCATGAGCAGCCCGTCGAAACCGATCCGGCCGCGGATGATGTCGGCGATCACGTGTGGGGAAAGGGTGGCGGGGTGTTCGGCGTCCCAGGCTTCGAACACGACATGGCAGGTCATGCCCATCGGCGCATCATTGAGCGCGGCGAAGGGCTCGATATCGGTTTCGAGCTCCGCGGCCGGCGCGGAGACGCGGGGCAGCTCGAGATGGCTGTCGACGATCGCGCGGCCATGGCCGGGCATATGCTTGACGATCCCGACCACGCCCGCGCGGCGCAGTCCCTCGATCACCGCCTGCCCCAGTGCCGCGACGCGCATCGGCTCGCTGCCGAGCGAGCGGTCGCCGATGACGTTGCTCGTTTCGGGGCGGCGGACGTCGAGCAGCGGGAGGGCATCGACATTGACGCCGACCTCGCGGAGCATCAGGCCGAGGGCATGGGCGTTCGAGCGGGCGGCCTCGATCGCCGAGATCGGCGCGATTTCGTAGAGCGCATCGAACGCGGCACCGGCCGGGAAAGCGGGCCATTCGGGCGGCTGCATCCGCGCGACACGGCCGCCTTCCTGGTCGATCAGGATCGGGAGATCGTCGCGGCCCGACAGGGTGCGCAGGCTGTCGGTCAGCGCGCGCATCTGGGCGCGATCGGCGCAGTTGCGCTTGAACAGGATATAGCCGAGCGGGTCCGCTTGCCCGAAGAAATCGCGCTCGTCGTCGGTGAGGGTGAGGCCGGACAGGCCGAAGATCACGGGCTTCATGGGATGGCCCTACCAAATCCTCCCCCGGAGGGGGAGGGGGACCATCCGAAGGATGGTGGAGGAGTGGTTGCCACGAGCGGTATCGCGTGGGGAGAATACCCCTCCGTCAGCCTTTGGCTGCCACCTCCCCCTCCGGGGGAGGAATTAGGCTAATTCGCCACGTAGCAATTCTCGCCGCCGGCCTTGAGTTTGGCGCAGATCTCGCGCGCCTGGCCGTTGCTCCCCGCATTGACGCGCAGGCGGAACACCGGCTTGCCGTCCTTGTTGCCCTGTTCGATCGAATGGCCCAGCGGGGCGATCACCGGAAAGCGCTTGGCGAGCCGCGCCCAATTGCCCTCGGCACCTTGGCGGTCCGGGAAGGCTCCAAGCTGGACCAGCGCGCCCGAACCTGACGCCTCACCGCCCGCGGCCGGGATCGCGACGGTCGCGGTCTTGGTGCCCGTGGTCGGGGTGGGCGACGGGGTCACCGTCTTGCCCTCGACCGGGGCTTCGGCGGTCGCGTTCATATTGACGCTCGCATTGACGTCGGCGCCCTCGCTGGTGGCGAAGGTGGTGCCGCCCTCGCCTTCGACCTTCATCCCGCCCTCATCGTCGGGCTTGACCTTGTAGTCGCCTTCCTGGGCGTTGATCAGCGCGCCGTTGCCCGCGAGCCCCTGCTGCTTCTGGTACCACCATACGCCGAAGACCACCGCCGCCAGCACCGCCAGCGCAAGGACGATCAGCAGCAGGATCCGCCAGATCGAGGGCCCTTCGCGATAATCTTCCTCAACCGTTTCCAGCCAGGGGAGGCGGTCGTCATCGCCGAAACCTGCCTCGTTACGCCCACTCATTTTCCTACATCTCCTGGACGGCTTCCACGCCCATGATTGCCAACCCGTTACGAACAACTTGCCCGATAGCCCGCGCCAATGAAAGCCGAGCGCATGTTAACCTTACCTGATCGGGTAGCAGGAAACGCCGCGTGGGATCGTCGTTGCCGAGATTGTAAAGCGAGTGGAATTCCGCCGCCAAGTCGTAGAGATAAAAGGCAATCCGATGCGGCTCGCGCGCCAGTGCCGCCGACTCGACCACTCGCGGAAACTGCGCGGCCAGCTTGGCCACCGAAAGCTCGCGTGTATCAAGCAGAGACAAGTCCCGATCCGGGCAAGTAATCCCCGCCTCCGCGGCGCGACGGTGTACCGACTCGACCCGGGCATGTGCATATTGGACATAGAAGACCGGATTGTCCTTCGACGTCTCGGTCACCTTGGCGAAGTCGAAGTCCATCTGGGCATCGGCCTTGCGGGTCAGCATCGAGAAGCGGACGACATCCTTGCCGACTTCCTCGACCATATCCGAAACGGTGACGAAATTGCCCGCGCGCTTGCCCATTTTCACGAGCTCGCCGTTGCGCATCAGCCGGACCATCTGGATCAGCTTGACGTCGAACCGGGTCTTGCCGCCTGTAAGCGCCTGAACTGCCGCGACAATCCGCTTGACGGTACCCGCATGATCAGCACCCCAGATATCGATCAGCTGATCGGCTTCCTGAGCTTTTTGAAAGTGATAGGCGAGATCGGCGCCGAAATAGGTCCATTGCCCATTCGACTTCTTGATCGGTCGGTCCTGATCATCGCCAAACTGGGTCGAGCGGAACAGCGGCAGCTCGACCGGCTCCCAATCGTCGGGCAGTTCGCCTTTCGGTGCCTCGAGGAAGCCATCATAGATGAGGTCACGCTCGCGCAGCCATTTCTCGGCGGCTTCGGGCTTGCCCGCCGCCTGCAGTTCGGCCTCGGACGAGAACAGATCGTGGTGGATGCCGAGCAGCGCGAGATCGGCGCGGATCAAGTCCATCATCGCTGCGACCGCGCGCTGGCGGAACAGGATCAGCCATGCCTCTTCGGGCTGGCCAACATACCGGTCGCCGAATTCCGCAGCGAGCGCCTGACCGATCGGGATCAGATAGTCGCCCGGGTAATAGCCTTCCGGGATTTCGCCGATATTTTCGCCAAGCGCCTCGCGGTAACGGAGGTGCACCGAACGCGCGAGCGTATCAACCTGCCCGCCCGCATCGTTGACATAATATTCGCGCACCACCTTGTGCCCGACAAATTCGAGCAGGCTCGCCAGCGCATCGCCGACCACCGCGCCGCGGCAATGGCCCATATGCATCGGGCCGGTCGGATTGGCCGAGACATATTCGACATTGACGGTGATGCCCTTGCCGATTGTCCCGCGGCCATAATCGGCGCCCGCATCGAGAATCTCGGCGAGCTCGGCGCGCCAGCTGTCCTCGGCGAGCGTCAGGTTGATGAAACCCGGCCCGGCGACCGCCACCGCGGTCACCTCGTCGAGCTTCTCCAGTTCGGCGGCGAGCTTCTCGGCCAGCGCGCGCGGATTGGTGCCCGCCGGCTTGGCGAGGACCATCGCGGCGTTGGTGGCGAGATCGCCATGGCTGGCGTCGCGCGGCGGCTCGACCGTAACGCCACGTCGCTCCAGCCCGGCCGGCAGGTCACCCGAGGCCACAAGGGCATCGAGCGCGGCATCGAGATGGGCAGCGAAACGGGCGTAGAGGGTCACGGCTCTTCCAATGATAAGGGAAGCGCGCCTCTAGCGGACCGGAACCCCAACCTCAACTCGTCATCCCGGCGAAAGCCGGGACTCAGAGCCACATGGGACATCGCTCATGACCTTGGGTCCCGGCTTTCGCCGGGATGACGATCCAAATTGAAATCGTTCCGCTCCAAGCTTGCAATGTAGGATTTCGGCTGCTTGCATCCGGCCTGGGCTCTTTGAACCTGTCGAACGATCTGCGCATGGCGCTCCGTGAATCCATCAGGATGCACCTTTTCCCTGGGGCAAAGGTCATCAATGACCGCGAAGTGCGGGACCTTATGCCCGCACCAGCCCGTCGATCGTGCGGGCGCTGCGGGTCTCGGGGAAGAGCGTGGTCAGCGCGCGCTTGCCCTCGATCCCGAAATGGCCGCCCGCCGCGCTGGCGATGAAGGTGTCGAGATCGGTGGTCGGCTTCAAATCTCGGCCTTCGTAGAGCGCCGCGTCGCCAAGCCCCGGCCAGTCGGCGATCACGCGCCCGCCATTGACCGCGCCGCCCAGCAGCATCGCCATCGACGCGGTGCCGTGATCGGTGCCGCCGGTCCCGTTGACCTTCACCGTCCGTCCGAATTCGGTGGCGACCGCGACCATCGTGTTCGCCCAGAGCGGGCCCAGCCCGTCCTTCAGCGCCCCGATCAGCCCGTCGAGCCCGCGCAGCTGGGCCGCGAGCCGGCCGCGCTGCTGGGCGTGCGTGTCCCAGCCGCCGGTCTCGATCATCGCGATCCGCGAGCCATTGTCGGCGGCGAGGAGTTTCGCCGCGAGCGCGCCGTTGGCGGCGGCGTTGCGGCCATTGTCGGCGGCCATGTCGCCCGTGAGCATGCGCGTCGAGGTGGCCTGCTTCCAGGCGGCGTGGAGCTGGGGGTCGTCCTGATACAGGGTCGAGACGCGCGCGATCAGGTCGTCCGAGGCATCGGGGAGCGCGGTCGGCGCATAGCTCGCCACCTCGATCCTGCCGCGCAGCGCCATCGGGATGGTCGCGGCGATCGCGATCGCCTTGGCCTCGGCCGGCGGCAGCAGCGAGAGCATGCGGTTCAGCCAGCCGTCCTTGAGGCTGTAGGCCGCGCTCCCGCCGGTCTCGAGGACGTTCTGGCCGTCGAAATGCGAACGGTCACGATAGGGCGAGGCGATAGCGTGGACGAACAACGCCTGTTTGGCGGCGTGGAGCGCGGCGACGTTCGCGAGCGAAGGATGGAGCGCGAACATCGAATCGAGTTTGGGCGCGGCGGCGAAATCCTCCGCCAGGAGCCCGCGCTGAGCCGCGAAGGCGGGGTCGCCGACCGGCGCGAGCGTCGCCAGCCCGTCGGCGGCGCCGCGCTGGATGATGAAGACGAAGCGCCGGTCGGTCGCGGCGCTGGCAAACGCCATCTTCGCGCCGAGGCTGGTGCCGAGGAGGGTGATCCCGGCGGCGGTGACGAAGCTGCGGCGGTTCATCATGGCCTATCTCCGCATCATTTCGGGCGAGACCAGCATCAGCGCGACGCCCTGCCCCGGGCTCTCGGCGCGCGCGATCGATTGCGCGGTCGAGGCGCTGAGCGCGCCGGGGAAGATCTCGGCGGCGCGGCTGCGCGCATCGACCTGATCGCGCGTCCGTGCGGCGATCCGCTCGGCGGCCTCGACCCGGCGCATGATCGCATCGGGCCCCGCCCATGCCGGGGCGACATCGTCCCAGCCCGCGGGCGATCCGGACTGCCAGATCGGCTGGCCGAGCTGCTTCATCAGCCCGACCGCGGCGAATTTTTCCAGGTCGCGGGTGCCGAGCGCGCGCAGGCACGCGATGCTCCACTCCCAGGGCGTCTTGAACTTGAGCGGCTGCGGCGCCCAGCATTCGGGGGAGTCGATCAGCACACGGTAGAGCGCAGGCAGATTGCCGCCGGTTTCGAGGAAATTTCTCTCGAGCCGGGCGACCAGAGCAGGCGGCGGATCGTCGCCCGCGAAGTGGCGCGCGAGCTTGGTGGCGATGTGGCGCGCGGTCGCGGGGTGGGTGGCGAGATGGTCGAGCACCGCAGCCGCCTGGGCATAGCCTTGCTGCGGCCAGCTCTTGCCCAGGATCGTCCGCGTGCCGGGTTCGTGGAGGCGATCGGCGAAGGCGAAGTCGCCAGGATTGCCGGTCACGCCCATGCGCCGCGACTGCTGCCCGCGCACGAGCCCGGCGACCGTCCAGCCGGTCATCGCGCGGGCGAATTCGGTGACGTCGGCCTGGGTATAGCCGGTGCGGACGCCGAGCGTGTGGAGCTCGAGGATTTCGCGGGCCAGATTCTCGTTTAGGCCACCACGCTGGGCATTCATGCGCGGGCGCTGTGCGAGAAACTGGCCCGCCGGGCTTTTGGGCCCGATCGAATTGGCCTGATCGAGATAGAGCAGCATCGCCGGATGGCGTTCGACCGCGAAGAGCATGTCGCGGAAGCTGCCGAGCACATTGGGGCGGATCGCATCGAATTCGAGCTGACCGGCGAGACCGACGATGATGAATTTGTCGATCGAGACCGCAAAATGGTTCGCCCAGAAATGGACGAGGCGCTCGATGAAGGGCGAGGCGGTGTTGATCGCGGTGAGCGCGCGGGCGTTGACTGCGCCCGAATAGATGTCGCGGCCCTGCTGGCGCGCGAAGCGGCGCGCCTGGGCGACGGGATCGCGGGGGTCTTCCTGCCCCTGGGCGGGCTGCATCGCGGCGTCGCCCATCATCGCTTCGTCGCTCATGCGGGGTTGGGTGTAGCCGGCCGGGCGGTTATCGCCGCCCCGGCGTTCGCGCTGGGCCTCGCGGAGATCGACCAGATAGGTGGCGAGGTCTTCGGAAATGGCGCGGGTGGTGGGGAGCGCGGCGATGACCGCGGGCGCGGCATCGAAGCGGTCGAGCTGGCCGAGCAGCCAGCGGCGCGCGTCGATCCCGGTCTCGCCGGGACGCGCGCCGAGTCCGAAGCGGTTTAGCGCGGTGCTGGCGTCGGACATGACCGAGTCCCCTTGCGACTGGCACCGGACTACGCCCAGCCTGTCGCAAAACTATGTCAGGCGCACCGTTGGCCGCGCGCGGGCAACGCTCCGTCAGAAGCCTTCGGGCAGATCGACCGGGCCGACGACCCGTTCGTAGGAGCGGATCGCGTAGCGGTCGGTCATGCCGGCGATGAAGTCGGCGATGTGGCGGCTCCGCCGCGGTTCTTCGGCAGGGAGCGCCTCCCGCCACTCCTCGGGCATCAGCATGGGGTCGGCGGCATAGGCGGCGAAGAGCCCCGCGACCACGCCGTGCGCGGCGCGGGCCGCATCGAGCTGGCTGGGGTGGTGATAGAGATTGGCGTACATGAAGCGCTTCAACCCGCGTTCGGCATCGCGCATCTCGGGCGAGAAGCCGGCCAGCGCTTCGCCCGCGGCACGGACGTCATCGACCGACCGGACCCGCGCGGCGGCAACCCTGGCACGGGTAGTCTCGATCAGGTCGTTGACCATCGTCCCGATCTGCGCGCGGATCAGCTCGCCGATCAGCCGCTTGCGCGAGACTCCGGGGAAGCGCGCCTCGACCTTGCGCCACCCCGCCTCGATCATCGGCACCGCGAGCAGCTGATCGAGGCTCAGCAGCCCCGCGCGCAGGCCATCGTCGATGTCGTGATTGTCATAGGCGATATCGTCGGCGAGCGCGGCGACCTGCGCTTCGAGCGAGGGCCAGGAACCGAGCGCGAGCGGAAAGGCCGCGTCCGATTCGGCCAGCGCCCATTCGGGATCGGCGACCGGGCCGTTATGCTTGGCAAGGCCTTCGAGCGTATCCCAGGTCAGGTTGAGCCCGTCCCAGCCGGGATAGGGGCGCTCGAGCAGCATCAGCGTGCGCAGCGTATGGCCGTTATGATCGAAGCCCCCCAGCCCCTCCAGCGCCGCCTCCAGCGCATCCTCGCCGGCATGGCCGAAGGGGGGATGGCCGATGTCGTGCGCGAGGCAAAGGGCTTCGGTGAGATCCTCGTTGAGGCCCAATGCCCGCGCGATCGTTCGGCCGATCTGCGCGACCTCGAGGCTGTGGGTCAGGCGGACGCGGAAATGGTCGCCGTCCGGGGCCATGAAGACCTGGGTCTTGGAGCGCAGGCGGCGGAAGCCGGTCGAATGGATGATCCGGTCGCGATCGCGCTGAAAGGCATCACGCGACCCGCCGCGAACGGTCGCGGCACGTTCTTCGTGGAGGCGGCCACGGCTGGCTTCGGGAGTCGATGCCCAGGAAGCCTTGTCCGTCACTTCACCTCCAAACGATTCACCTTCTGGCCCGCATCGCTGGTGAAGGCATAGGCGTCAATCCCCGCCTTGCCGAGCGTGTTGACGAAAGCCTGCGCCTCGGCCGCGGTCTTGAACGGGCCGGTGAGGAGGCGGTTGGTGGCGCGGAGCGGGGTCCACCAGGCGCTGCGGCCGCGAAAGGCGGCGGGGGCCTGTTTGAGCAGCTTGCGCCAGGTGTCGGGGAGGCGGCGCTCGTCGGCGCCGATGCCGACCTGGACCCAGAAGCGCTTGGGCTCGGGGGGCGGCTTGGGTTCGGCGCGGCGAGCCGGAGGCGTTGCGGCGGGCTTGGCCGTGGCGGGCGCGGCTCGCGACGGTGCGGGCGCGGGCGCGGGCGCGAGCGCGGGCCTGGCCCGGACCGGGATCGGCGCCTCGGGCTCGTCGTCGGGCATCTCGAACGCGGCGAGCTCCTCGGGCGGGACGGTGATCCCGCCGACGATATTGTCGAGCACGCCATTATCCTCGCCTGGCCTGGCCGGTCCCGGCGGAGACGGACGTCGGGCCTCGGGAGCGACATCGGCGCCGAGGCCATAGCCGGTGCCGGTGGCGGGCACGCCGCGCTGCCCGGGGACGCGGCGCATCGTCGGCAGCGCGGGCGTGGGCGCGGCGACGGCGACCTGGACTGGCGCGGGCGTGGGCGTGGGCGTGGGCGTGGGCGGCGGTGTCGGCGCGGGGGTAGCGATCGGGAGCGGCTGGACCAGCGGCGCCTGGTATTGCGGCGGCGGGGGCAGCGGATTGACTTCCTCGGGCCGCGGAACCGGGCGCGCGGCGACGGGCGCGACAGCGGCGACCTGAACGGGCTGGTCGCGCCGCCCTCGCCGGCTGCGTGCCGGCGCGGGCGCGGGCGGAGGCGTCGGGGCCGCAACCGCCGCCGCGGCGACGGGCGGCGGCCCGCGTTCGGGGACATAGGGCGGCAGCTGCGGCGCGAGTTGCAGGTCGGCGCGGCGCCCGGGGGTGGGCGAAAGCTCGCCGAAATGCACCGCAAACGCCTTGTCCGCGACCGACAGCCCCGGCAGGCGGCGGAAGAATGGCCCGAGCGCCGCGCCCATATTGCCCGGCATCATGCTCTGCGCGATCCGCTGGGCGCCCTCGAAATCGCCCTGCATCGCAAGGATGAAGGCGCGTGCGCGCCACGCGGCGCGGTCGCTGCGGCGGAGCAACGGATCGAGCTCGCGCATCGCCTCGTCATATTTGCCGGTGATCCCGAGCGAGAGCGCGAGGCGGCGCACCGTCTCGTCGTCGCGGTCGCGCTGGAGTGCCGCGCGGTAATCGCGCTGGGCGAGCTGCGGCGCGCCGAGCAGGTCATAGGCGAGCCCGCGATCGACCAGATATTCGCCCATCGGCAACCCGCGCTGCTCGGCGGTCTGGAACAGCCGCAGCGCCTCGCCGGGCCGCTCCATCCGCACCAGCACCTGCGCGCGGCCCGCCATGATCCGCGGATTCTCGGGATCGATCTTCTCGGCGCGGGCATAGAATGCCATCGCCGCCGAGGTGTCGCCGAGCCGGGTGCTGATCGCGGCGGCGGAGAGCAAGGCCCGGAGATCGCGCGGGTTTTGCGTGAGGAATCGCATCTCGCTCGCCAGCAGATCGGCATCGGGATTGGTCGGCGGCGGCATCGGGACCGGCGCACCCTGGGTGGCGGCGGTCGGGTCGGTCTGCGCGAAGGCGGGGGCGCCCCCCAGCGAAGCCACGGCAAGCGCCAGTAGCGCGGGTGTTTGAAAGCGAATCCGGTTCATGCGTCCCCCAGCGTTAGCCTGTCTAACCCTGAACGCCGAATGACACACTCCCGCGGCTCGCCAGGGCGAGCCGCGGGAGCGCCAAAATGAAGCAGTTGTTACTGGTTGTTCTGGCTGCGCAGGAAGCGCGGGATGTCGAGCGGATCCTTGTCGTCATCGTCCGACGACTTGTTGCCGCCACGCGAGGCCGAGGCCATGCGCTCGAACAAGGTCCCGCCCGCTTTCTTGGCCGGCTTGGCCTCGGGCGCGGGGGCTTCCTCGGGCTCGGAGGTCAGCCAGCGGCGGCGGCTGCCGAATTCGGGCGGGCGGCCCTCATCGGCCGGCTCGTCCCCGCTCTCGGGCGCTTCTTCCGCGACTTCGCTCTCGGAACCGAGCACCAGCTCGTCCTCATCCTCGGGCTCGTCGCCGAAGGAGAGCGGAATCGGCGCGGGCGCCGCTTCGGCCTCGGGCTCGGCTTCCGCCTCGGGCTCATAGGGCTCGGGGATCGCGGGCGCCGCGACCTCGGCTTCGGGCTCGTCATCGAACGCGATCGGCTCGGGCTGCGAGAAGCCGGGTTCGGGCATCGGCTCCGGAACCGGCGCGAATTCGGTTTCCACCGGCGCGGGCGCCTCGGCGGCCGGACGGCGCGGGGTGGCGAAGGAGAAGACGCGCGGTGCCTCGACCGGGGCCGCGGCCGCCTGTGCGTCCGCATCGATGCCGGTCGCGACGACCGAGACGCGGATCTTGCCTTCCAGCTCGGGGTTGAACGCCGAACCCCAGATGATGTTGGCGTCGGGATCGACCAGCTCGCGGATATGGTTCGCGGCCTCATCGACCTCGAGCAGGCGCATGTCCTCGCCGCCGGTGATCGAGACGATCACGCCCTTGGCGCCATTCATGCTCACGCCGTCGAGCAGCGGATTGGCGATCGCCTTCTGTGCGGCGACCAGCGCGCGGTCGTCGCCCGCGGCCTCGCCCGTGCCCATCATCGCCTTGCCCATTTCCTGCATCACGGCGCGGATATCGGCGAAGTCGAGGTTGATCAGGCCGGGCATCACCATCAGGTCGGTAATGCCGCGCACGCCCTGCTGGAGCACTTCGTCGGCCAGCTCGAAGGCTTCCTTGAAGGTCGTGTTGGCGTTGGCGATCAGGAACAGGTTCTGGTTCGGGATGACGATGAGCGTGTCGACATATTTCTGAAGCTCCTCGATGCCCGCCTCGGCGCTCTGCGCGCGGCGCTTGCCCTCGAAGGCGAAGGGCTTGGTGACCACGCCCACCGTCAGGATGCCCATGTCGCGCGCCGCCTTGGCGATGACGGGCGCGGCGCCGGTGCCGGTGCCGCCGCCCATGCCGGCCGCGAGGAAGACCATGTGGACGCCCTGGAGCGCCTGCTGGACGCTCTCGATCGTCTCCTCGGCCGCCGCGCGCCCGATCTCGGGCCGCGAGCCCGCGCCGAGCCCCTGCGTGATCTTCGCGCCGAGCTGGATGCGATGCGCCGCCGTGGACTGTTTGAGCGCCTGCGAGTCGGTGTTGGCGACGAGGAACTCCACGCCCTGCACATCGGCGCGGATCATGTTCGCGATCGCGTTGCCGCCCGCCCCGCCGACACCGATGACGGTGATCTTCGGAGTGAGGTCATCCACCTCGGTGGGCAGGAAATCGATACTCATTGCCTGGTCTCCCTCGTGCGCCCGCGGCAAGGCGGACCACGTTTTATTTCAGAAATCTTTCTGCACCATCCATTGTGGTGACTCTAGCCGGAAAACTACAATATCCACGGGTTTCTTTTAATAATTCGATCGGAATGCGGCCATCAGGCGCCCCAGCACGGCACGCGGAGACGCACGCGTGACGAGCTGATGCTGCGGCTCGAGCGCGCGCAGGTCGATCGGGTCGGCCGCGGCGAAGCGCGCGAGGCCGGCGAGGGTCGAGAAGGCGGGGCCGCTATGCGCCTCGGGGAGCGCGACCAAGCCCTTGGGACGGCCCACTTTTACCGCGCTGCCGAGCAATTGCTGGGCATAGTCGGCGATGCCCTTGAGTTCGGCGCCGCCACCGGTGAGGACAATCTGGCGGCCGACCGGATCGGTGAAGCCGAGCCGCTTCAGCTCCTTCTGGATCTCAGCCATGAGTCGTTCGAGCCGCTGGCGGATCACCGCGATCAGCTGCGCCTTGGTGATGCGCTGGCCCTCGGCGCCCTCGTCGGGGGTAGCCGCGACGACATCGATCATGTCGTGATTGTCGCGCGGGGATATGTTGGCCGAGCCGTGGAAGCATTTCGTCCGCTCGGCCCAGTTGCGCGCGGTGCCGAAGGCGGAGGCGATATCGTCGGTGATGTCGGCCGAGCCCATCGGGATCGAGGCGAGCCCCGCGAGCACGCCGCCCGCGAACACGCTGACATTGGTCACACCCGCGCCGATCTCGACGAGCGCGACGCCGATCTCGCGCTCCTCCTCGCTCAGGCAGGCGAGCCCGGTGGCGACCGGGGCGGCGATGATCGAGCGGACCTCGAGATGCGCCGAGCGGACGCACAGATCGAGGTTGCGCACCGGCGAGCCCTCGGTCGCGACGACATGGATATCGACACCCAGCCGGTCGGCATGGAGTCCGAGCGGCTTCTTGACGCCTTCGAGCCCGTCGAGCGTGTAGCAGGTCGGCTGGGCGTGGAGCACCATCTTGCCCGCGGGATTGAGCGCGTCACGGCCGGCCTTGAGCAGGTCGTCGATGTCGCTCTGCTCGACCCGGTGCCCGCCCAGATCGGCCTCGAGCTTGACCACGTCCGAGACGAGACCCCCGGCGGAGAAGCTGACCCAGACATTCTCGATATTGGTCCCGGCGATGCGCTCGGCCTGCTCGACCGCCTCGCGGATCGCCAGCTCGGTCGAAGCCATGTCGGCCACATAGCCGCGCTTGACCCCGCGGCTCTCGCGCTGGCCGGTGCCGAGCACGACGAGCGAGCCATCGTCCATGCGCTGCGCGATCAGCGCCGAGACCTTCGACGATCCCACGTCGAGCGCGGTGATGAGACCTTCCGGTGCCGCCTTCGCCATTACCCCTACTCCTGCCCCTGTGACACATTGCCGGTCGATGTCGCCGCCGGCTGCGGCTTGGCGGCGCGGCAGCAGACGAACATCCGCTCCGGCACGCGCAGGTCGAACGACGTCTTGCCCTTGCCCAGCAGGCCGTCCTTCGCATCCATCTCCGCGAAGCGCCTGAGCGCGTCAGCGGCTTCCATTTCGCCTTCGGGCAGCATCAGCCGCTCGCCCGTGTCGAACACCAGGTCCCAGCGGCGGTTGCCGATCCAGATCGCCGCCTTGACGAGCGGCTTGAGCGCGGGGGCGGCGTCCATCAGCTTGCGCCGTGCCTCCTCCTGGTGATTGGCGTTGTCGCCGATCAGCAGCGGCAGATCGGGCATCGCCTCGCGCGAGACCGGCTCGAGCAGCGCGCCCTTGGGATCGATCAGCATCAGCTGGCCATGGTTCTGCCAGATCGCGGCCGGCTCGCGCTCGACGATATGGATGGTCAGCGTATCGGGCAGGCGGCGCGAGACGCGCGCATCCTCGACCCAGGGATATTGAAGCAGCCGGGCGCGCACCGCGGCGAGATCGACCAGCGGCATCGCGCGCGATTTCTGGTCGAGCGCCTGCTTGTAGACCGTCATCTGATCCATCCGCCTGAGGCCCGTAATGTTGATCTTCTCGAGCCGGAGCCCCGCCTCGCCAATCACCTCGGACGCGGCCGTGCCCGCCATTGCGGGCACTCCGAACCAGTTGGCCACGCCGAGCGCGACCACCCCCGTCACGCCGACAATGCTCCAGGTCGCCAGGCGCTGGAGCGTCGCCGGGGTGAAGGGCAAAGCGCCCATCAGCTGGTCGAGCATCCCCGGCTTGCGGCTGCGCCGCACCGCCTGCCTTTTCTTGGGCGGCGCGCGGCGCGGGGCCGGCTTGCGGGCGGGCTTCCTGCTCACGCGCCCGCCTCTCCCCGGTTCAGGGCTTCGACGACGATCTTTTCCACCAGATCGGCATAGCTCATCCCGACATATTTCGCCTGCTCCGGAACAAGACTTAAGGGCGTCATGCCGGGCTGGGTGTTGACCTCGAGCAGGAAGATGCCGTCGACGCCCTGGCTGTCGTCCCAGCGGAAGTCCGAACGCGACGCGCCCTTGCAGCCGAGCAGGCGATGCGCCTCGCACGCGATGCGCTTGCACGCCTCGGCGACATCCTCGGGAATGTCGGCGGGACAGACATGCTCGGTGAGGCCATCGGTATATTTGGCGTCGTAATCGTAGAAGCCGCTCTTGGGCTTGAGCTCGGTCACCGCGAGCGGGGTGTCGCCGAGCACCGCGGTGGTCAGCTCGCGGCCGCGGATAAAGGGTTCGGCGAGGAGTTCGTCGAAGTCCTGCCAAGGGCCCTTGGCCTCGCGGCTGATCGGATTGCCGTAATTCCCTTCGGTCGTGACGATCGCGACGCCCACCGACGAGCCTTCGTTGACGGGCTTGAGGACGTACGGGCGCGGGAGCGGATCGTGCTGGTAGAGTTCCTCCGAATGCACCATGCGGCCGCCGGGCATGGGGATGCCATGGGGCACCAGCGCCTGCTTGGTGAGCTGCTTGTCGATCGCGATCACCGAGGTGACGAGGCCGCTATGCGTGTAGGGGATGCCCATCAGATCGAGCATGCCCTGCACGGTGCCGTCTTCGCCCGGCGTGCCGTGGAGCGCGTTGAACACGACATCGGGCGCGACCCGGGCGAGTTCGGTCGCGACATCGCGGCCCATGTCGATGCGGGTGACGCGATAGCCGCGCGATTCCAGCGCGTCCGCGACGCCCTTGCCCGACATCAGCGAGACCTCGCGCTCGGCGGACCATCCGCCCATCAATACCGCGACGTGGAGCTGCTTCACTTGTTCACTCCCACGCGCTGAATCTCCCATTCCAGTTCGACGCCCGAATGCGCCCTGACCTTGTCGCGGACCTCCTCGCCCAGCGCCTCGATATCGGCGCTGGTCGCCTCACCGAGGTTGAGGAGGAAATTGGTGTGCTTCTCGCTGACCTGCGCATCACCCCGCCGCAGCCCGCGGCAGCCGGCGGCATCGACGAGCTGCCACGCCTTGTGCCCGTCCGGGTTCTTGAAGGTCGAGCCGCCGGTCTTGCTGCGCAGCGGCTGCGAGGCTTCGCGCGAGGCGCCGATCCGGTCCATCTCGGCCTGGATGTCGGCAGGCTCGCCGGGATTCCCACGGAAGGTCGCGCTCACCACGATCGCGCCGTTCGGCAACTCGCTGTGGCGATAGGTGTAACCGAGATCGGCGAGCTGGAGGGTGCGGCGCTCGCCGCTCCGCAGCACGACCTCGCACTCGACGAGGATGTCGCAGGTCTCGCGGCCATAGGCGCCGCCGTTCATGCGGACGAAGCCGCCGACCGTGCCGGGGATCGACCTCAGGAACTCCACCCCCGCGATGCCCGCATCACGCGCCTTTGACGAGACGAGGATGCCGCTGGCCCCTCCCCCGCATTTGAGCGTCAGGCCATCGGTCTCGACGGTGGCGAAGGGCTTGCCCAGCCGCACCACGACGCCGGGGACGCCGCCGTCGCGAACGATCATGTTCGAGCCGAGCCCCAGCCCCATCACCGGAACCGCGGGATCGAGCGCGAAGAGAAAATTGGCCAAGTCGTCGATATCGGCGGGCTCGAACAGCCATTCCGCCGCGCCGCCGCTCTTGAACCACACCAGAGGCGCGAGCGGCGCGCCATGGGTGAGCTTTCCGCGCACCGGGGGCATGGCGTAGCAAGTGCTCACGACCTCACCCCCCAACCGTTCGTGCTGAGCTTGTCGAAGCACTGCCCTTCCCTTTCGAGCCGGTCGAAGAAGAAGAACAGCCCTTGGACAAGCTCAGGGCGAACGGAGGTTGATACGCGGGTCATGCGTGCACCTTCGCTTCGGCAATCGCGCCGGCGAGGTTCGCGGCCCATTTCGTTATATCGCCCGCGCCGAGGCACACGACCATGTCGTTCGGCTGCACGGTTTCCGCGAGCAGCTTCGCCAGTTCAGCGGCATCCGCCACCGAAGCCGCCGCGCGATGCCCGCGCCGCTTGATACCCTCGACCAGCGAGTCCGCGCTGACGCCCTCCACCGGCGCTTCGCCCGCGGCATAGACGGGGCTGACGAACACCATATCGGCGTCGTTGAAGGCCTGGGCGAAGTCCTCCATCAGATTGCCGAGGCGCGAGTAACGGTGCGGCTGCATCACCGCGATCACGCGCCCTTGAGCGGATTCCCGCGCCGCGGAAAGGACCGCGCGGATTTCGACCGGGTGATGGCCGTAATCGTCGATGATGGTCACGCCATCGACTTCCCCGACCTTGGTGAAGCGGCGCTTGACGCCCCCGAACTTGGCGAAGCCGCGCTGGATGGTCGCGTCGGCAATGCCCATCTCGAGTGCCACGCCGACCGCGGCGAGCGCGTTCTGGACATTGTGGCGGCCGGGCATCGGCAGGTCGATGCCCTCGATCGTCCGCGTCGATCCGTCACGTTCGCGAACGATCGCGTCGAAGCGGTTGCCGCCGGGATAGGGGGTGACATTGGTCCCGCGCACATCGGCGCTGGCGGCGAAGCCATAGGTGACGATCCGGCGGTCGCGGACGCGCGGAATGATCGCCTGCACCTCGGGATGATCGAGGCACAGCAACGCCGCACCGTAGAAGGGGACATTCTCGACGAACTCGACGAAACAGTCCTTCACCTTCTCGAAGCTGCCGTAATGGTCGAGATGCTCGGGATCGATATTGGTCACCACCGCGATCGTGCCGTCGAGCCGCAGGAAGCTGCCGTCGCTCTCATCGGCCTCGACCACCATCCAGTCGCTCGCGCCGAGCCGGGCGTTCGAGCCGTAGGAGTTGATGATGCCGCCGTTGATCACCGTCGGATCGACTCCGCCTGCATCGAGCAGGGCGGCGATCATCGAGGTGGTGGTCGTCTTGCCGTGCGTCCCCGCCACCGCGACGGTGGACTTCAATCGCATCAGCTCGGCGAGCATCTCGGCGCGGCGGACCACGGGGATGCGGCGCTCATAGGCCGCCTCGACCTCGGGATTGGTGCGGACGATCGCGGTCGAGACCACGACCACTGCCGCGTCGCCGATATTCTCCGCCTTGTGGCCGATCTCGACGGTGATGCCGCGGTCGCGCAGGCCTTGGACGACATAGCCTTCCGCCACGTCCGAGCCCTGAACCTTGTAGCCGAGATTGTGCATCACCTCGGCGATGCCCGACATGCCGATGCCGCCGATGCCGACGAAATGGATCGTGCCGATGTCGGTCGCGACACCCTTCATGCGCCGGAGACCTTTGCGAAGGCGGGGCTGCCGCCGAGATTGGAGGATTGCTTCGCCGCGCGGCGGATGCCGATCGGCGCGGTGGGGGCGTGGATCGACTCGACCAGATCGGCAAGGTCGCGCGCCGCATCGGGCCGGCCGCAGCTGCGCGCGCGCGCGGCGGCATTTTCGAGGCCGACCGTATCGAGACCGAGCTTCTGGATCTGCTTGGCGAGTTCGGTCGCGGTAAAGCTGCGCTGGTTGATCGTCCGCGCGCCGCCGGCATTGGTGATCTCGCGGGCATTGGCGGTCTGGTGATCGTCGGTCGCGCTCGGCAGCGGCACGAGGATCGCGGGGCGGCCCGCGGCGGTCAGCTCGGAGATGGTCGAGGCCCCTGCCCGCGCGATCACGATATGCGCCCAGGCGAGATGCTCGGGTAGGTCGGGTAGGTAGGTGGCGATCTCGGCGGGGATGCCGTGGTTGAGATATTTCTGGCGGACTTCCTCGATATCCTCGACGCGCGCCTGGTGCGTCACCTGCATCCGGCGGCGGAAATGGACCGGGAGCAGGGCGAGCCCGTCGGGCACGACCTGCGACAGGATCGAGGCGCCCTGGCTGCCGCCCGTCACGAGGACGCGGAAGATGCCGTCCTCCTCGAGCAGCGGATAGGGCCGGTTGCGCAATTCGAGCACCTGCTCGCGCACCGGATTGCCGACGAGGTGCGTCTTGGCCTTCCAGCTGTCCTTGAGCCGCTCGACATCCTCATAGCTGGTCGCGATCGCATCCACCTTGTCGGCGACATAGCGGTTGACGCGGCCGAGCACGGCGTTCTGCTCGTGAATGATCGTCGGAATGCCCGCGCTGAAGGCGGCGAGCAGCGAGGGGAGCGCGGGATAGCCGCCAAAGCCGATCACGCAGCTCGGCTGGATCTCGCGATAGAGCTTCTTGGCCATCGAGCGCCCGGCCATGACGTTGCGCGCGGCGCGCAGCCAGCCCATCGGCCCGCCACCGAGCCTTCCGGCCGGAAGCACATGCGTCTCGACATCCTCGAACAGCCCCGGGAAGCGCACGCCGCGGTCGTCGCTGACCAGCGCTACATGGTGGCCCCGCTCGGCCAGCTCCGCCGCCAGCGCCGCCGCGGGCACCATATGCCCGCCGGTGCCTCCGGCTGCGAGAACATAGCTGCGCGTATTCGTCATGTGCCGCTCCACCGCACGGTATAGGGAGAGCGCTTCAGATACGGATTTCGGCGGGTGAAGGCGAGCAAAAGCCCCATGCCGATCGACAGCGCCACCATCGACGACCCGCCATAGGAGATGAAGGGCAAGGTCATGCCCTTGGAGGGGGCGAGGCCGGTATTGACCGCCATGTTGATCACCGCCTGAATCCCGAATTGGGCCGCAAGCCCGGTCGCGGCGAGCAGGCGGAACGCGTCCTCCTCGTCGAACAGCTTGAACAGCACCCGCGCAATGATCGCGACATAGAGGCAGGCGATCGCGGCGCATGCCAGGAGCCCGAACTCCTCGCCGATCACCGAGAAGATATAGTCGGTATGCGCCTCAGGAAGCTTGAACTTGACCTGGCCGCTGCCCGGGCCGGTGCCGAACAGGCCGCCGGCGGTCAGCGTCTTCTCGGCCATATCGGTCTGGTAATGCTCCGCGAGCGCCTTTTCCTTGTCGGGCCACAGGAAGCTGTCGATGCGGATGCGCGCGGTATCGTAGAGGAAATAGGCAGCGATCACGCCGGTCATCGCCGTGCCGATCAGCCCTGCGATCATCGCCGGCGAGATGCCGGAGACGACGAGCAGGATGATCCAGACGGTGCCGAACACGATCGTCTGGCCGAAATCTGGCTGCATCATCAGGAGCACGCCGACCAGGCCGGTGAGGCCGCCGGTCACAAGCAGCATCAGCGTCATCGGCAACTCTGCATCGCGCGCGCGGAACGACAGGATCCAGGCGGTCGAGACGATGAACAGCGGCTTGAGGAATTCGGACGGCTGGAGATCGGAGACGCCGAGATTGATCCAGCGGCGCGCGCCGTTCACCTCCGCGCCGACAAAGGGGACCAGCATCAGCAGCAACAGGAAGATGCCCGCCCCGATCAGCGCAGCACGCCGGGCGAAGGTGACGGGGAGCATCGAGACCAGGATCATCACCGGCACCGACACCGCGACCCACACCAGCTGGCGCCAGAAATAGAAGAGGTCGGCGACATGGTGCGTGCCGCCCGAATAGCGCCGCGCGCTGACCGGCGAGGCGGCGGCGACCGCGACCAGCCCGATCGCGATCAGCAGCAGCACGAGCAGAAGGAGGACACGGTCGACCTCCCAGAACCACATGCCGGTGGCGGATTGGTTGCTGCGCATCAGCTGGTTGCCGCCGGTACGCCGCATCACGCGGGGCGCATCGGGGACCTCGACGCCTTCGGCCTCGTCGCTCACAGCGCCGCCACCGCATCGCGGAAGGCCTGGCCCCGCGCCTCATAATCGCGGAACTGGTCGAACGACGCACAGGCCGGGGAGAGCAGGACGGTGTCGCCCGGCGGGGCGTGCGCAGCGGCGCTCTTCACCGCGGCTTCGATCGTGCCACTGCGCTCGACCGGCATTTCGCCTTCGAGCAATTTCGCGAACATCTCGCCCGCCTCTCCGATCGTGTAGGCACGAACGATATTCGGGAAGCCGGGGCGGCAGGCGTCAAGCTCGTCGCTCTTGGCGCGGCCGCCGACGATCCAGTGGATGCGGTCGAACGCCTGGAGCGCGGGGGCGGTCGACTCCGCGTTGGTCGCCTTGCTGTCGTTGACGTAGCGGACGCCGTTCTTGACCGCGATGATCTCCATCCGGTGCGGCAGCGCCTTATAGGTCTCAAGCCCGCGGTCGATCGACGCGGTGTCGATCCGCAGCGCCTCGCACGCGGCGATGGCGGCGAGCGCGTTCTGGGCGTTGTGCGGCCCCTGCAGCGCGGGCCAGCGCGACTGATCCATGCAGAAGCCGGGGGCGATCTTGGTCAGGTCCTCGGAGCGGCCCGAGCGCGCGAGCTGGCTGGCGATCTCGGCCGATGGCGCATCGGCGATCGAGATGATCGCGGCATGGCCCTTCGATTGCATCTCGAACAGGCGCGCCTTGGCGGCGGCGTAACCGGCGAAACCCGAATCATAGCGGTCGAGATGGTCGGGTGTGATGTTGAGCAGCACCGCGACGTCGCAGTCGAGGCTGGCGGTCAGGTCGATCTGGTAGCTCGACAGTTCGAGCACATAGACCCCGCCTTCGGCGAGCGGCTTCTCGGCGAGGATCGGCAGGCCGATATTGCCGCCCGCGAGGCTCGGCAGCCCCGCGGTGCGGCAGATATGGTCGATCAGCGCGGTGGTGGTCGATTTGCCGTTGGTGCCGGTGATGCCGACCACCTTGTGCGGCGGCAGCCCGGCGCGCGCCTCGGCGAACAGCTCGATATCGCCGATCAGCCGCGCCCCCCAGCTGCGGGCATGCGCCGCTATCGGGTGGCAGTTGATCGGCACGCCGGGGGAGACGATCACCGCGTCGAACCCAGCCAGATCGATCTCCAGCGGATCGGCGAGCTGCGCGCCCTTCACCTGCGCGCGCGCCGCCTCGCTCGTATCCCAGGCCACCACCTCCGCCCCGCTCGTGACGAGCGCATCGACGGTGGCGATGCCAGATCGCGCGAGCCCCAGCACCGCATAGCGCTTGCCGCGGAAAAGGGGGGACGTGATCATCGCAGCTTGAGCGTGGCCAGCCCCGCGAGCGCCAGCACGAAGGCGATGATCCAGAAGCGGATCACCACGGTCGGCTCGGACCAGCCCAATTGCTCGAAATGGTGGTGGATCGGCGCCATCTTGAACACGCGCTTGCCGGTCCGCTTGAAGAAGAAGACCTGGATGATGACGCTCAGTGCCTCCATCACGAACAGCCCGCCGATGATGCCGAGCACCAGCTCGTGATGCGCGACCACCGCGATCGTGCCGAGCGCACCGCCCAGTGCCAGCGAGCCGGTGTCGCCCATGAACACCGCCGCCGGGGGCGCGTTGAACCACAGAAAGGCAAGCCCGGCCCCCACCATCGCGCCGCAGAAGATGGCGAGATCGCCAGCACCCGGCACGTGCGGGATGCCGAGATAGGTGGCGAACTTCACGTTGCCGGCGAGATAGACGATCATCATGAAGGCCAGGCTGGCGATGATCACCGGCATGGTCGCGAGCCCGTCGAGCCCGTCGGTCAGGTTCACCGCATTGCCGAACGCCACGATCGTGAAGGCGGCGAACAGGATGTAGAAATAGCCGAGATCGGGGTGGAGCCAGCTGAAGAAGGGCACATAGAGATGCGTGCCGTTCTGGCTAGTGATGATCCAGGCGGCGACCCCAGCGATGATGAATTCGCCGAGCAGCCGCATCTTGCCGGAGACACCCTTGACGCTCGCCTTCCGCACCTTGTCGTAATCGTCGAGGAAGCCGATCATCCCGAAGCCGAAGGTGACGAACATGCACGCCCAGACATAGGGGTTGCTCAAGTCCATCCACAGCAGCAGCGCGAGCATCAGGCTGGTGAGGATCATCAGCCCGCCCATCGTCGGCGTGCCGCGCTTGGCGAGGTGGCTCTGGGGGCCGTCGTCGCGGATCGGCTGGCCCTTGCCCTGGCGGATGCGCAGCCAGCCGATGAAGCGCGGCCCGATGATCAGCCCGATCAGCAGCGCGGTCGCGACGGCGCCGCCAGTGCGGAAGGACAGGTAACGGAAGAGATTGATGACCCCCGGGAAACCCAGCCAGTCCGCAATGAGATAAAGCATTAGGCGGGTGCCCTTTCCGCCAGCGCCGCGACCACATTGGAGAGCCGGACGCCGTTCGACCCTTTGATGAGCACCGCATCGCCCGGTCCCAACATATCGAGCAGATGGTCGCGGGCGGCGGTTGCGTCGGGCACATGGACGAAATCGACATGGCCCTCAAGCGCATTTGCGAGCGGTTCCATCAGTTCGCCGACCAGGATCAGATAGTCGAGCCCGGCGGCTTCGATCGGGCCCGAAAGCTCGGCGTGGAACGCCTCCGAATGCTCGCCCAGCTCGCGCATCTCGCCGAGCACGGCGATCTTGCGCGCGGCCTGCTCATGGCCGAGCACTTCGAGGGTGACGCGCATCGAGGCGGGGTTGGCGTTATAAGCCTCGTCGATCACCAAGGCCTCGCCGCCGGGCACGGGCACGAGGAAACGCGCGCCGCGCCCGGTAAGCCCGCCCAGTTCGGCGAGCGCGAGCCCGGCGAGTTCGAGATCGGCGCCCGCGGCGACGACCGCCGCCAGGATCGCCATTGAATTCGAGACCCAGTGCGCGCCTGGCTGCGAGATGGTGAAGCTCAGTTCGCGCGCGCCCAGCCGCGCGGTGACGAAGGTCCCGCCGAGCTTGGTGCGCATCGTCTCGATCGCGCGGACATCGGCGCCTTCGCCAAGACCGAAGGTGACGATCTTCGCGGCGTAAGGCCTGGCGGCTTCGATCAGCCGGTCGCGATGCGGGCTGTCGAAGGGGATGATCGCGGTGCCGCCGCACTCGAGACCCTGGAAGATCTCCCCCTTGGCGTCGGCGATCGCGCTTTCGTCCTTGAAGAAGCCCATATGCGCAGGTGCGATGGTGGTGACGATCGCGATGTGCGGGCGAACGAGGCGGGTCAGCAGGGCGAGCTCGCCTTCATGGTTCATCCCCATCTCGAACACGCCGTAGCGCGTATTGCGGGGCATCCGGGCGAGGCTGAGCGGCACGCCGGTGTGATTATTGTAGCTCTTGACCGAGCGATGCGCATAGCCCGGCTCACCACGGTCGAGCGCGGCGAACAGCGCTTCCTTGGTGCCGGTCTTGCCCGCCGAACCGGTGACGCCGATCACGACGCCCTCCATCCGCCCGCGCGACGCGGTGCCGAGCGCGTTCAGCGCCGCCATCGTGTCACGCACCATAACGTGCGGGTGCGGCGTGTGGGAGTGAACGACCGCACCCGCAGCCCCGCTCGCAAATGCCTGGTCGAGAAAGCGGTGACCATCGGTCGCCTCGCCGCTCAATGCCAGGAACAAGTCGCCGGGACCGACCTCGCGGGAGTCGAACGTGACCCCCGAAACCTCGAATTCTTCGGACGCGGTGCCGCCGGTAGCGGCCGCGATCTCATCGGATGTCCAGAGCCTCATGCCGCGCACTCGCGCGCGACGCTGACATCGTCGAACGGCAGAATCATGTCGCCGACGATCTGCCCCTGCTCATGTCCCTTGCCCGCGAGCAGGACGATATCGTCCGGCCCCGCCGCCGCCACTGCCGCCGAAATCGCCGCGCGGCGGTCGCCGATATTCTGGGCGCCGGGCACGCCCTTGAGGATCATCGCGCGGATCGCCGCCGGGTCCTCGCCGCGCGGATTGTCGTCGGTGACGATCACCAGATCGGCGCCCGCAGCGGCCGCCTGCCCCATCAGCTCGCGCTTGCCCTGATCCTTGTCGCCGCCCGCGCCGAAGGCGAGTATCAACCGGCCCTTCACATGCGGCTTGAGCGCCGCGATCGCGGCGTCGAGCGCGTCCGGCGTGTGGGCATAATCGACATAGACCGGCGCGCCGTTCGCCTTGATCACCGCCCGCTCGAGCCGCCCGCGCACCGGCTGGAGCCGCGCGAGATTGGCAAGCGTCGCCGCGACATCGCCGCCGGTCGCGATCACCAGCCCCGCGGCGGTTAGCGCATTGGCGGCCTGGTAAGCGCCGATCAGCGGCAGATTGACCTTGTGCTGCCGGCCCTCAGCCTCGATCACCAACCCCTGTCCGAGCAGGGTGGGATCGCGCGATACCAGCCGCAGCGTCTCGCCATGCTCGCCGACGGTGACGAGCTTGTTGCCCCGCGCCCGCGCCAGATCGATCACGCGCTCACTATTAGCGTCATCGACCCACACGACGGCCGTCCCGTCGGGATCGAGCACATCGGCGAACAGCCGCAGCTTGGCGTGGAAATAGGCGCACATATCGCCGTGATAATCGAGATGGTCGCGGCTCAGATTGGTGAAGGCGGCGGCCTGAACCGGCAGCCCTTCGGTCCGATATTGCGACAGGCCGTGCGAGCTCGCCTCGAATGCGACATGGGTCACGCCCTCGCGCGCCAGCCCGGCGACGTTGGAGAGGAAGGTGACGATGTCGGGTGTGGTCAGCCCGGTCGAGACCTGCTCGTCGGCGGTCGTGACGCCGAGCGTTCCGATCGAGGCGGCGTGGTGCCCCGCCATCCGCCAGAGTTGGCGGGTCATCTCGACGGTCGAGGTCTTGCCGTTGGTCCCCGTCACCGCGACCGCGGTGCCCGGAAAGGGCGCGAAGAATTTGGCGGCCAGCCGGGCAAAGCGTTCGCGCGGGTTGTCGTCGGCGATATGCACCGCGCCCTCGACCACCGCATCGGGGCCCGCGACGACCGCCACCGCCCCGGCCTGCACCGCCGCGGGGATGAAATCCTCGCCGTTGAACTTCGCGCCCGGAAACGCACCGAACACCGTGCCTGGGGCAACCTTGCGGTGATCGATGGCGAAGCCGGTGACGACCGCTTCCCCCAGCCCGTCTTCCAACCCGCTGAGCCTCATCGATCCGAAGCCTCCGCGGTGCCGGGGCGGTGCCAGACCAGGCCCAGCAGCTGCGAGACGTCGACATCGCGCTGGGTATCGGGGAGCACCCCGAGCAGCGGGCCGGTGCGCGCGATCACGCGGCGGACGACGGGGGCCGCGGTCCAGGCGGCGGTGGTGCGGGGGACGCGGGCATTTGCCTTGGGCGAATCGAGCATGGCGACCACCACATAGCGCGGCGCATCCGCCGGGAAAGCCGCCGCGAACGTCGAAACGTTGCGACTCTTGTCGTAACCACCACCCGCCGCCGCCTCTGCGGTGCCCGTCTTGCCGATGACGCGATAGCCCGGCGCCTCGCCGTTGCGTCCCGTGCCCTGGAGCACGATCATCCGCAGCAGCTGGCGCATACGGTCGCTGGTTGCCTGCTGGAGCACGCGCTCGCCGGGCGACGCTTTGCCCGGATCGACGCGGAACAGCGTCGCCGGACGCCAGATCCCGCCATTGACGAGCGCGGCATAGGCGCTGGCGAGATGGAGCGGCGTCACCGCGATGCCATGGCCGTATGCGGCGGTCATCACGGTGATCCGGCCCCAGTAACTCGGCCAGAGCGGGCGTGCGCCACCCTCGATCTCCAGCCCCTCGCGCTGGTCGAAATGGAGCCGGCGGAACATGTCCTGCAGCTTGTCCGCGCCCAGCTCGTCGGCGATCCGCGCGGTCGCGATGTTCGAGGAATAGATGAGCGTTTCCGGGATGTTGAGCCAGCGGAACTGCTCGTCGCCGGGATCGTCATGGATCTTGAACCGCCCGACCTCGAGCGGCTTGGTCGCGTCGAAGCGGCGTGACATCGAGGTGATCGTGCCGCTGTCGATCGCCGCCGCCACCGCGATCGGCTTGAAGGTCGAGCCGAGCTCATAGACGCTTTGCGTCACATTGTTGCGCGGCGGCGGACCCTGGATCGCATTGGGGTTGTAGCTCGGCAGTGAGGTCATCGCGACGATCTCGCCGGTATCGACATCGAGCACGACGCCCGCCGCGCCCTGCGCCTGCAGGTCGGTCATCGCGGTGGCGAGTTCGTTCTCGAGCGCGCCCTGCACGCGGACATCGATCGACAGCGCGATCGGCTTCATCCGGTCGGGCCCGGTCAGCCGCGTGTCGAGCAGTTTCTCCATCCCCGCCACGCCGTGGCCATCGGCGCCCAAATAGCCGAGCACATGCGCCGCCATCGTCGATTGCGGATAGAGGCGGTCGGGCTCACGCATCAGCTCGATGCCCGGATTGCCGAGTGCATTGGCTTGCTTCACCAGCTCGGGCCGTGCGCGGCGCTTGAGCCAGGCGAAGCTCGATCCCGAATTGAGCAGCGCGAAATATTGGCCGGCATTCTTCTCGGGGAAGAGCTGCGCGAGCTGCTGCGCAAGCACTCCCTTGTCGCCGATCACCTGGTTGGGGTGGATCGCGATCGACCAGCCCGAAATCGTCTGCGCGAGCGGCTGGCCGTTGCGGTCGACGATATCGCCGCGCGGCGGCAGCCCCGCGAGCGGGTCCTGCGCCGCCGCCGGGGTCGCGGCGAAGGCGAGCACCGCGAGCCGCACCAGGATCGCGAACATCGCCGCGCCGAAGATCATCGCCAGCACCGCGAGCCGCACCTGCGCGGCCTCGACCAGGGCCTTGCGGGCGCCGCCCGGCCGGCGCGCCCGCGCCGATGGGGCGACGAGAACGGTCAACGCAGCGCCTGGCGCTCGGAAGCCGCACTGCGTTCGAGATCACCCATGGTGGACGAGCTCAGCAACTGACGCCGATCGACCATCGCCACCGCGCGTTCCATGGGACGCGCACCGCTCTGGGGCTGGGCCTGGGCGGTCGCGGCGGGATCGCGGCTCGTGAGCGCGGCGGTCTCGGTCTGGGCCCGCGGCGCGCCCGTCGGCACGACCAGCGAGGCCTGTTCGATCTTCGCCTCGCCCTCGTCGGGCACGCGGTCCAGATCGGCCAGCGCGGTCTCGCCGGCAATGAACTGCTGCGGCGCGGGCGCGGCCATGCCGAGCCCCCCGCCCTCGCCATTCGCGTTCCAGCGCTCGAGCTGGGCAAGGTTGGCGCGGGTCGAGAATTCGGTCTCGAGGTTGCGGATGCCGCGCTTCGCATCGGCGATGCGGACGTCGAGCTGATGCAGCCGCGCGCGCTCGGCGGCGCCCTGCGACATCACCATATAGCCGCCCAGCGCCACCGTCAGGCTGACCGCGAACCACCCCAACCCTCTGAAGCCATACACAGCCATCACTTCACTCCTTCACCCGCCCAGGGGGACGCGGCCGTCCGCCGGGCAACACGCAATGTCGCGGAGCGCGCGCGGGGGTTGCGCGCCAGCTCCGCCTCGCCCGGGCGCACGGCCTTGGCGGGGGTCTCGAAACTCGGTTCGGCCTTGGCGGCCGTCATGGGGCGGTGGCGTGATCCCGCGGGTTCGCTGCCCGACCGCTCGCGCAGGAAGCGCTTCACCAGCCGATCCTCGAGGCTGTGGAAGGTCACCACCGCCAGCCGCCCGCCGGGCTTGAGCACGCGCTCAGCCGCCGCCAGCCCTTCCGCCAACTCGTCGAGCTCGCGGTTCACATGGATGCGGATCGCCTGGAAGACCCGCGTCGCCGGGTCCTTCTTGTCGTGCGGCTTGTGGCCCAGCGCCTTGCGGACGACGTTCGCCAGCTCGGAAGTGCGGGTCAGCGGGCGCGCCTCGACGATCGCCCGCGCCACCCGGCGCGAACGCGGCTCCTCGCCATAATGATACAGCACGTCGGCGATCTCGCCCTCATCGGCCTCGTTGACGAAGTCGGCCGCGCTCATCCCTTCGCCAGACATGCGCATATCCAGCGGTCCGTCTGACTGGAAGCTGAAGCCGCGCTCGGCCCGGTCGAGCTGCATCGACGAAACGCCGATATCCATCGTCACGCCGTCGACGGGCGCGAAGCCCCGGGCGCCCAGTTCACTCTCCATCGCGGAGAAGGGCGCCTCGATCAGCGTCAGCCGGTCATTGGCGGCGAAGCGAAGTAGGCCGCCCTCGATCGCACGGGGGTCGCGATCGAAGGCGGCCACCTCGGCACCCCGCTCGAGGATAGCGTCGGTGTAGCCGCCTGCTCCGAAGGTCGCATCGACATGGCGCTCGCCGGGCACGATGGCGAGGCCGTCGATGACTTCATCGAGCAGCACGGGGATATGGGGCTGGGCGGAAGCGGCGGTCACAGCTTGACGCCCTTCTGGTGGAGGCAGAATTCGCAGAGTTCGCGGAGTTCCTCGAAATCATGGCCCTGGGCCTTCAGCAGCACCTCGGGCGACCAGATGTCGAAGGTCTCGCCGCTGCCGGTGAAGAAGGCCCAGCGCGAAATCTGGCCCTTGGCGCGGAAGAAGGGCGGGATCACGAAGCGGCCGCTGGCGTCGAACGGGGCACGTTCCACGACGCCAAAGGCGCGGCGCTTGATGCGCGATTCCCCGCCATCGCCGTCGAAGGGCGATGCGGTGGGGCTATCGATGCGGTTGAACTTCTCGACCGACCAGCTGAGGTCGTGGACCGAGAGGCACGGATCGAAGGGGTGGCGGCCGACGACGATCGAGCGGACGTCCGAGTTGCGCTCGACGGCGGCGCGAAGATCGGCGGGGATCGCGACGCGACCCTTCTCGTCCACCGATTGCAGCGCGTACCCCTCGTACAGCTCCACCGAACCCGTCCCTGAGTTCGGGCACGCCCTCCCCGCCCCGCAGAACGACGAATCGCCAGCGGCTTCACATCAACGGTGAAAAGGGTCGCGCCCCGACCTTAACCATGCGTGTTTACGCACAATCTGCTCGGGGAATCAATGGGTGAGTTGGGGATTTCACCCCACTCAGCCCCATTTTGCAGTCATGTTCGATATAGAATCAGTATTTGTTCTTAATTTGTTTTCATGAGCGATGACCGGTTTAAGTAATGATGCGGAGCGGAATTGGGTGGGCCGGCGCGAGCGCGGCTCGGCGACGTCAAAATCCCTACCCTGCCCCGATTTCCGCAAAATGGCGGATTCCCGGGGCTTCTCAATTGGATCGCTAGCACAGCGCGATTCGCCGCACAGCCGGGAAAACTCGGAAAACCGCAGAAATCCTGCGAGTCGCCGTGTTAATGGAGGTGGTTAACGCTCAACTGCCATTTGTATCGACTTCGAAGACCAGCGCCTTGCCCCGCGACATGGGTTCCCACTTACTCGCCAGAGCCGCACGGATTCCGTTGGTCACACGCGTCCGGTTCACTTGCGGGCGGCGCATCCTGAGGTCCCATCCCCATTGCCGCTTTCCCGGTACCGGAAACTGGAGGATCGCTTCGCGCTGACCGTCGCGATGGCGAACGGCAATCACCATCCCCTGCCAGCCATCGATGATGCGCCATTGCGGCTCGCGCCGCAACTCCCAGCAATAGGGTTGCCCGTCCACGACGAGCAGGCCCGACAAATCACGTTTTCCGTAAGACATTTCGAAAATCCAATAGCCAATGATCGCGTGTCCCTCGGGAGACGCGCCAGCTACTTCTTCCCCGCCGCCTCGGCCTTGCGCCGCGCCGCTTCGCGCTTGGCGATCTCGGCGGCGTTGACCGCCTCGGTCGCGCCGGTGCTCGGGGCGACGCCCAGCTCGGCCAGCGGCTCTTCCTTGCTCTTCTCGACGACGACATTGGCGTCGGTCATGTTGGCGACCACGGTCGAGTTGGACGCGCCGATCGCGGCCACCGGCTCCTCGCGGTTTGCAGAGGAGAAGATGGCGCTTGCGAGCCCGATCACGACGAGCACCATCGCCAGTCCCGTCATTCCGACGCGGACGCGCTGCATCGCCTGGGCAGAATCCGTCTGGAGTCCCGACTTCATAGCTGTGGCATAAATGTAACGGATTAACGCATTGCTGTCGAGACAGGCCTCAGCCGCGCGCGAGCCATTCCGGGACTGGCAGGCCCTTGGCCTCGAGCCATTCCCGGTTATAGAGCGTTGAAAGATAACGGAATCCTGTGTCACACAATATCGTGGCGATGCGTTTTCCGGGGCCCAGTTCGCGCGCCAATCGTATCGCCCCCGCAACGTTGATGCCCGAGGAGAGGCCGAGGCAGAGCCCTTCCTCGGCGAGCAGGCGGCGCACCCACTCCATGCCTTCCTCGTCGGAGATGCGGAACTGGGTGTCGACCGGCGCGCCCTCGAGATTGGCGGTCACCCGCCCCTGCCCAATCCCCTCGGCGACCGAATTGCCTTCGGCCTTGAGCTCGCCGCACGCATAATATTCGTAGAGCGCGGCGCCGTGCGGATCGCTGAGCGCAATGCAGACCGTCTCGTCCTTGGCCTTGAGCCCGAGCCCGACGCCGGCGAGCGTGCCCCCGGTCCCCACCGAGCAGGTGAAGCCATGGATCCGGCCCTCCATCTGCTCCCAAATCTCCTCGGCGGTGCCGTGGATATGCGCCTTGCGGTTGGCGGTATTGTCGAACTGGTTGGCCCAGATCGCGTTGGGCGTCTCCTCGGCGATCCGGCGGCTGGTGTGCACGAAATGCCCGGGGTTCGAATAAGGCGCGGCGGGAACGAGGACCAGCTCGGCGCCGAGCGCGCGCAGCGTGTCCATCTTCTCGCGGCTCTGCGTCTCGGGCATGACGATGATCGTCTTGTAGCCCTTGGCATTGGCGACCAGCGCGAGCCCGATGCCGGTATTGCCCGCAGTGCCCTCGACGATCGTGCCGCCGGGCTGGATCAGGCCCCGCTCCTCGGCATCCTGGACGATGTAGAGCGCGGCGCGGTCCTTCACCGAAGCGCCCGGATTGGCGAATTCGCACTTGCCGAAAATCTCGCAGCCGCTGGCCTCGCTGGGGCCCTTCAGTCGCACCAGCGGGGTGTTGCCGATCAGCGCGAGCGTGTCTGGTGTCACATGCATGGCCGCTAGATAGGGGCGGAGATGGCCCCGGGGCAAGCAAGCGAAACTTGCCGCATCCCCCGCTTGCGATAGGATCGCGGCCGGAGGGGAACGGCACGATGGCGCCTTTCGAATATATGCTCGGCTTCGCCGTGGTGATCCTGGGGCTTTCGGTCACCGAGCTGGCGATGGGGCTCAACCGGCTTCTGCGCACGGGCAAGGTCCGCTGGGACTGGCTCGCGCCATTCGCGGCTTTGCTCGTCTTCCTCAAGATCGTCGCACAATGGTGGAGCTGGCACGCCGCGGTCAGGTTCGCGCCGGGCATGACCTTCGAAATGTATCTCGCGGTGCTGGCGAGCGCGACCTTGCTGTTCCTGCTCGCTGCGACGCCGCTGCCCGAGGTGCGCGAGGGCGGCACCGATCTTCGTGCCTATTATGCCGGGGCGGCGCGGCGCTTCTGGATCCTGTTCGCGCTGCACAGCGCCAGCGCGATCGTCACGGTGCTCTGGGTACAACTCGCCGCGGCGGGCGAGCATGCGCAGTTCCAGTTCAGCATCATCCTGCTGTTGCCGCTGATCGCGCTGGGTTTCGCCTTCGCCAGGCCGCGCTGGGCGCAGGCGCTCGGGCTCGCGCTCTTCACCGCGCTCTATATCGGCCAATATTTCGGGCGGACTCTGTTCTAGCGGGCGGATCCTAGCGCGTGGCGACGCCCGCCGCCTTGAGATGCTTGTCGAGCCGCCCGGCGAACCACAGGAAGAACATCCGGTAGTCCGAGACCAGCGACCAGAGCGGATAGGTGAAGGTCGCCGGTTTGTTCTTCTCGACGGTGAAATGCGCCGCCCAGGCAAAGGCATAGCCCGAGAGGGGGACCGCCAGCCACCACCAGCCCCCCGCCCCCACCGCGATCAGCAGGAACCAGAGCGACAGGAAGGTGCCGATATAGTGGAGCACCCGCGTGAGCGGTTTCGCGTGCTCGCGTAGATAGAAGGGCCAGAATTCGGCGTAGGTGGGGATCTTGTCGGCCATGAGCGTTTGTAGGCACGGCGCGCGCGCTTGTTCAAGCCGCTCCGGCGATGGTATAAGCTTTGCGCCAAGAGGTAGAAAGCATGGGTGCGCAGCTCAATATCAAGGACGCGGAAACCGTCCGCCTCGCCCGACAGCTCGCCGACGCCACCGGCCAGTCAGTCACAGCGGCGATCAGGGCAGCACTTGAACGCGAGCTGCGCGAGAATGAAAAGGCCAAGGCGGAACGGAGGCAACGCGTGCGGGAGATCGTGAAAGGGTCGCGCGAACTTTTGAAGCCGGAGTTCCGCGATCAGGAACTTTCGCTGACGCATGGCGACCTGCTGTATGACGAGGACGGCTTGCCGAAATGATCGTCGATACATCGGCGATCGTCGCCATCCTTCTGGGAGAGGCCGAGGGATCCGAATTCGAGCGCAAGCTCGAAAATGTCTCAGGGTCGAAAAGAATGTCGGCTGGCAGCCGGATCGAGCTTTCTGCCATCCTGTTCCGCACGAGCGGCGAGGTTCTTGAAGCGCGTGGTGGGCAATTGCTGCTGGACCTTGGCGTGATGATCGAACCCGTGACACTCGACCAGGTTCAAACCGCCCGCGACGCCTATCGCCGTTTCGGCCGTGGTTCTGGAAAACCGGGCTGCCTCAACTTCGGCGACTGCTTCGCGTATGCCCTTGCCAAGGCGCGTGGCGAGCCCCTGCTCTTCAAGGGTGGCGATTTCGCCCAGACGGACATCATCGCGGCGTGAGCCCGCGCAAGCAAAGCTTCCCTCCCGTCGTGAATCCCGAGGTCCGCCTGCTCGTGCTCGGCAGCCTGCCGGGCGAGCGGTCGCTGGCCGAGCGGCGCTACTACGCCCATCCGCAGAACCAATTCTGGCGGCTGATCTCGCCCGCCGCGGGGCGCGACCTGACCGCGCTCGATTATGACGCCCGGCTGGCGGCGCTCCTTCACGCGCATATCGGCCTCTGGGACGTGGTCGCCAGCGCGCGGCGGCAGGGGAGCGCCGATGCGGCGCTGCAGGATGTCGAGGCGCACGACGTAGCCGCGCTTGCCGCCACCCTGCCCCGACTGCGCGCGATCGCCTTCAACGGCGCGACTGCGATACGCCATGGACTGCGGCAATTGGGCCCAGCGGCAGAGCGCTACGCGATCATCGCCTTGCCGTCGAGCAGCCCGCTCCATACCGTCGGCGCGGCGGCCAAGCTTCCCGAATGGGAGAAGCTCGGCGCCTGGCTGACCTGACCCGCCTTACGGCGTCGTGGTGTTCTCCATTTCCTCGTCAGGCTCGTCCTTGGGCTTGGGGCCCGCGCAGCCGGTGCGGACCTTGGTGCCGATGGTGAGCTTGGCGGTGAGCGGCTGGGTGTCCTCGGGCTCGCCGACTTCGAGGCAATCCTTGCGGGTGAGCACCAGCACCACCGGATCGCCCGCGACATTCTTGGTCGTGTAGGTCGCCGTGTCGCCCGCCACCACCGGGGCGACCCAGTAGAAGGGCTCGGGCTTGGGGGTTTCGACCGCATTATCGGTGAAGATCATGTCGCCCGGCCCTAGGTCGAGCGTCCAGAAGGGCTCGGTGCCAAAGGCGCGGATCAGCTGGTTGAGCTCGAAATCGCCGAGCTTGACGCTCGGGGCCGGCGCCGGCGCGGCGACATTGGCGGCGTTCGCAGGCTCGGCGGGCGTGGCCGCGTTGTCTGCATTGACCACCATCGAGCCGCCGCCGCATGCCGACAGCGTCAGTGTAATCGCGAGCAGTGCTAGGCGCATCATCTCTCTCCCCTGTTGGCGTGCAGGGTGGCGGCGCGCCCTGTCGCCGTCAAGCATGGGATTCGCGCGGAAGTTCTGCTAATGTTCCGGCATGTCCGCCGAGCCCGTCCTCGCCTTTCCCCCGCGGCCGCTGCGCTGGCTGTTCCTCGACCTGAACAGCTATTTCGCGAGCGTCGAGCAGCAGCTGAACCCGGCGTTGCGCGGGCGTCCGATCGTCGTGGCGCCGGTGAATACCGATACCACCGTCGCGATCGCCGCCTCGGTTCAGGCCAAACTTTATGGCATCGGCACGGGGACGCCGATCTGGGAGGCGAAGCGCAAGTGCCGCGAGGTGCTGATCGTCCCCGCCAACCACGAGAAATATGTCGAGTTTCACGAGGCCATCCTCGCCGAGGTTTGGAAGCATATCCCGGTCACGATGATCTGCTCGATCGACGAGGTCGCCTGCCGGCTGCTCGACAATGAAAACAGCCCCGAGACCGCGGTCGCGCTGGCGCACCGGATCAAGGCGGGCATCCTCGCCAATGTCGGCGAATGCCTGACCTCGTCGATCGGCATCGCGCCCAACCGCCTCCTCGCCAAGCTCGCCACCGACATGCGGAAACCCGACGGACTGATCGTGCTGACCGAGGACCAGCTTCCGCACCGCCTGTTCGACGTGCCCCTGCGCGAGATCGCCGGGATCGGGGCGAAGATGGAGAAAAGGCTCGCACAGGACGGCATCCTCGACATCCGCCAATATTGCGAGCGCCGCCCGCGCGATGCGGGCAATGCCTGGGGCGGGGTCAATGGCGACCGGCTCTGGTATCTGCTCCACGGCGTCGACCTGCCCGACAAGCCGAGCCAGAGCCGCAGCATCGGGCACAGCCATGTCCTGTCGCCGCGCCAGCGCCACCTCGAGGGCACGCGGCTGACCGCGCGCCGCCTGGCGCTCAAATGCGCGAGCCGGTTGCGGCGCAAGGGCTATCGGACGCGGCTGCTGGTGCTCCACGGCAAGTTCGAGGACGACAAGACCAATTGGCGCGCCTCGATCAAATTGCCCTGCACGCAGGATAGCTTCGTCGTGCTCCACGCGCTCGATGCGCTGTTTCCGCGGCTGGCGGAGGCGGGAAAGGCGCGCCCGGGCGGGTTCCGGCTGCGGATGGTGGGGGTGACGCTCGCCGAGATCGAGGGCGTCGAGGGCGAACAGGGCTCGCTGTTCGCGGCGCTCGATCCCGACGATCCGCTCGCCCGCGAGACGCGCACGCTCGCGCTCAGCAAGGCGATGGACCGGATCAACGAGAAATTCGGCAGAAACGCAGTCAGCCTAGGCCCGCTCACCGGTGGACGGCTCGACGGGGTCGGCACCAAGATCGCCTTTGGCCGGATTCCCGACGCAAGCGAATTCCACGAATGAGACGCAATTTTACTATGGTCATGGCGCTCGCGTCACAATAATGTAACTTTATCACACGAGGGGACTTGACGAGTCTTACCCACCTTGCAAAGGCACGGCCCGCTATGAAAACCCTCCCCATTATCGCCTCCGCCGCTGCCGCGCTCCTGTCGCTGTCGGCCTGTGACAACAAGCCGATCCAGGTCGGCGACGTGCCCGATCCCAATCGCGAGAAGGTCGATGCCAAGCCGAAGGTGGAGCTGCCGCCGACGATCGAGGCGAGCGTGACCTTCCGCTGCCAGCCGGGCAACACCCTGCTCTATGTCGAGTTCTTCAAGGGCCACAAGCTCGCGCTGCTGCGCACCACCAAGGACGGCCTGCCGATCAAGCTCGAGGCACCCGCGGAAGGCCAGCCCTATGTTGGCGCCGACGGTTCGCGCGTCAGCGGCACCGCCAAGGCGGCAACCATCGTCACCGGCGGCAAGACCAGCACCTGCAAGGCCTGATCTTCCCGGTTTCCAGTTTCAAAAGGGCTGGCGGGGCATTCCCGCCGGCCCTTTTTCATGCGAGCCTGACCGGGTTGGATTCGGGGAGCTTCCCAAGTGGCGACGGTCGCGATCTATAGCCTCAAGGGCGGCGTCGGTAAGACCACGCTGGCGGTGAACCTCGCCTGGTGCGCGGCGGTGCAATCGGCGCGGCGCACCTTGTTGTGGGACCTGGATCCACAGGCGGCCTCGACCTTCCTGGTTGGCATTCCCGGCAAATCGAGCGACCAGGCGCAGGCAATCTTCACCCGCGACCTCGCGCCGAAGAAACTCATCCAGCACACCGCGATCGAGCGGCTCGACCTGATCCCCGCCGACGCGTCGCTGCGCGGGCTCGACCTGCTGTTCCACGAGCTCGACAAGAAGAAGCGGCTCGCCAAGCTGCTCGGCGAGCTCGACAAGGCCTATGACCGGGTGTTGCTCGATTGCCCGCCCGGCCTGACCGAGACCAGCGAACAGGTGATGCGCGCGGCCGATCTGATCGTGGTGCCGGTAGTCCCTTCGCCGCTCTCGGCGCGGGCGCTGGCCGAGGTCTCGGCCTGGCTGGACCGCAAGGGCGGGAAGGTGCCCCTGCTCCCGGTGCATTCGATGGTCGATCGCCGCCGCAAGCTCCACGCCGCCGCGGTCGAGGCCAATCCGGACTGGCCGGTGATCCCGATGGCGAGCGTGGTCGAGGCGATGGCGGTGCGGCGGATGCCGCTCGGCGGCTATGCGGGCAAGACCGCGGGCGCGCAGGCCTTTTCAGGGCTGTGGCAGGCGATCGAACGCAGATTGGCGGGGAAGCGTTAGAGCAGAATGCAGGCCACCCTCCCCCAACCGTTCGTGCTGAGTAGAGACCAAGTAGCCGAAGGCGTATCGAGGGCTCGTATCGCAGCATCTCCCGCGCCAGCTGTCCTTCGATACGCCATTTCGATACGCCCCAGCGGGGCTACTCAATGGCTACTCAGGACGAACGGGGTGAGAGTGGCGGCATGACCCAGCGCATCGACCGGCCCGAGGAGATCGATCCCGAGCTGGTGCTGCGCGCATACGCGATGGGCGTCTTCCCGATGGCCGATCATCGCACCGCCGACAGCGTCTATTGGGTCGAGCCCAAGCTGCGCGGGGTGATGCCGCTGAACGGCTTCCACCTCTCGCGCTCGCTCAGGAAAACGATCCTGTCGGACCGGTTCCGCGTCACCGTGGACACCGCCTTCGCGCAGATCATCCGGCTCTGCGCCGAATCCGCCGCCGACCGGCCCGATACCTGGATCAGCGGGCCGATCGAGCGGGTGTTCATGGAACTCCACCGGCGCGGCTTCGCGCATTCGGTCGAGGTGTGGGAGGGCGATCGGCTCGTGGGCGGTCTCTATGGGCTCGCGCTCGGACGCGCATTCTTCGGCGAATCGATGGTCACGCGGGTCCGCGACGCTTCGAAGGTCGCGTTCGCGCACCTCGTCGCGCGGCTCAAGGCCGGCGGGTTCGCGTTGCTCGATTGCCAGTTCCAGACCGCGCACCTGCAATCGCTCGGCGCGGTCGAGATTCCGCGCGACGATTATGTCGCGTTGCTGGGCGGCGCGCTGGGCGAGTCGGCGGGCGGACTCGCCTTGGGTTCGCCCGTGGTCGAGGGCGATTTCGGCGCGCTCGACGGCGCTGAGGACCCGCTCGGCCCCACGCCGACCGAGACGGTGCCCGGCCCGCTGTCGCGGAAGGTCATCGCGCAGCTCTTGGTCCACACATCGTAGATCGGATGCTGGACGACATTCTGCGCGGGCCGGTCCTTGTACAGCCAGCCTGAGAAGACGCGCTTCCAGCTCTGGTCTGTCTGGAGCACATCGACCTGGACGAAGGCGCCGGTATCCTGGACATTCTCCCAGGGCGCGGTCCGCTCGCAGGCGCGCAGCCGCAGCACGACATCGCCGACGCGCACCGCCTCGCCGGGCTTGAGCGTGACGTCGCGCGAGACGCCGTTGCGCTTGTTGAGCAGGCCGAGCACCGCGACGCGCTCTTTCATCGGGGTCGCGCCGGCGAGCTCGCTGCCGTCGGGCGCTGCTTCGGTCACCTGCGCACCGGCATTTTCGCCGCCGCCGGCGGCGATCTCGTCGATGCTCTGATTGTTGCCGCCGCTGCCGCCGCCGGTGCACGCGCCGAGCGCCAGCAGCAGCGCCGCTGCCACAGAGCTGCGCGGCGAGATCATGCGTCGGGCGCCCATGCCTCATAGTCGCCGGTGGCGGCCGCGCGCCGACCGCCCAGTTCGAGCGCGCCGGGCGGGCGATAGGCGAGCTGGGTACCGGTCAGGTTCGGCTCGGCGGGCTTTTCCCAGATGCGCGGCGGGGGCAGCGCATCCTCGGGCGCGGCGTCGATCTGATGATGCAGCCACGAGAACCATTCGGGCGGCACCCGGCTGGCATCGTTCTGGCCGTTATAGATCACCCAGCGCCGCGTGAGCCCGTTGGCGTCCGTGCCGCCGGCCCAATAGACGTTGCCGAGCGAATCCTCGCCGACGCGTTCCTTGCCACGCAGCGCGACCGAGGTGCCGATGGTGGCGCCTTCCCACCAGGTGAAGATCGACTTGAGCAAACCCATGCGCGGCCCATAGCGGAGCGGTGACGGGGGAGGCAATCGGGGAATGCGCTACTGTTTCTTCTGCCCCCGCCAGCTCACCGCATCGCCGGGGGATATCCCCAGCTCCGCCGAGCGGCCGCCATTGATCTCGATGATCGCGGCCACCGGCTCACCCGAAGGGATACGCGCCTCGGAGAGCGGCAGCGCATTCTCGGCGATGCGCGCGATGGTGCCGTCGGGACGGATGAAGATGAAGTCGATCGGGACCGGGACATTCTTGGTCCAGAAATTGACCTCCTCGGGCGCGCCGCCGTTCGGGGGATAGGGCGCGACGAGCAATCCTCCATCAGGGGGAATGTTCGAGCGGTACATCAGCCCCCTGGTCTGCTCGGCCTCCGAATCGGCGACCTCGAGCTTGAGCGTCCTGGGGCCCTCGGCGGTGGCGATCGTCACCGTCACCAGCGCCGTCTCGGCCTCGTTCGCGACATTCTCGCCGCCGCTGCCGCAGCCGCCCAGCGCGAGGAGCAGCCCCGCCGCGATCGCCAGTTTCACCTTCACTTGCGCCCCTGCCAGTTCACCCTGTCGCCGACCGCGATCCCCAGCGCCGCTGCCCGCCCGCCATTGATCTCGAGCACCGCGGTCACCGGCCCGTCCGAATAGATGCGGTCCTCGCTATAAGGTTTCGCGTCCGCCGCGATCTTGTCGATCGTGCCGTCGGCCTTGATGAAGATGATGTCGAGCGCGCTCGGCGTGTTGTGCATCCAGAAATGCGCCTCCTGCCCGCGTCCGCCCTCGGCCGGATAGGGGGTGAAGAGCATCCCGCCATCCTGAGGGATGTCGGTGCGGTACATCAGGCCACGCTGCTGCTCCTCATAGGTGCGCGCGACTTCGACGCGGAAGCGATGCACGCCCGTTTTGCTCTCGATGGTAAGATCGATGGTGGGCGCATCGCGCAGACCGGCAAGCGGCGCGGCGATCCCCGCCGCGGCGGGGATGAGCAGCAGCGCTGCGGCAAAAGCCGCTCCGATTCCCCGCAAACCCTTCAAGGCCTCAGCCGATCCTTTCGACCGCCACCGCGAGCGGCCCTTTGTCGCCATCGACGATGCGCGCCCGCATGGGCTCGCCGGGCTCGACCTCTTCGATCTCGGCGCGGCGCAGCGTCTCCATATGGACGAATATATCGGCCGAGTCGGCGTCGCGCACGAGGAATCCATAGCCTTTGAGGCGATTGAACCATTTGACCGTGACCGACTCGAACGGCCCGGCGGCGGAAATCAGCTTGAGTCGGTCGGCGCGGTCGCCACCGCGGGCGCGCGGCGCCTCCACCGCGTCGGTCAGGTCGATCGACAGGATCTCACGCGCCTGGAAGCCGCGCTGACGGCGCACCGCGACGCATTCGACGCGCGCGCCCTCGGGCAGGCTGCGCCGGCCATGGTCTTGTAAAACGGTGAAATGAACCAGGATGTCGCCCAGGTCGCCTTCATCGGCAACGACGAAACCGAAGCCCCGCGTCACATCGAACCATTTCACCACGCCGGTACAGGTCTGGCCGGCGTCTTCCTCCTCGTGTTCCGCCGGTTCGACCGCAAAGTCGTTGGACAGAAGCTGCGGGTCCGCACGCATATTGTTACTCCCCCAGCCGAACGCTTTACCATGTTTTTCCACAGGAGGAACTGCTTTGTGTCAATTGGCAGCGTATCAATTGTCCCCGAGCAACGCCTCGGCATCGTCGCCGGGGGCCATCCGCGCGATTTTCCAGGCGAGCGATGGGGCATGGCCCGCGCGCACCATCGCGCCAACCTGCTTCTGAAGCATGTCGCGGTCGGCGGGCTCGCGCGCATGTGGCCCGATCCGCTTGCGCCGGGCAAAGGCGAGCGCGCTGGCGATCCGGTCGTCCTCGATCAGGGGGGCGACCGCTTCGGCATCCGCCGTGTCGATTCCGGCGTAATGCAAGGCATGAGCAATCCGCCGCGCGCCCAGACCCCTTCGCCCCATTGCGGAAACCCGGGCCTCGGCGAAGGCCCGATCGTCGATATAGCCGAGCTCGGAGAATTGGTCGGCGAGCGCCGCTGGATCCGCCGGGGCCTCACCCTCCCACCCCCGTTCACGGAGCTTGCGCTTCAAATAGGCGGTGAGGCGGCCCCGGGTTGTGGCGTATCGCTCAACGTAGCGCAGTCCCAACCGCTCCAAAGCGGCACGGTCGAGCGGTGTCAGCGGTAGGTTGGGACGTGCCATGCGCCATCATTGTGCCACAGTGGCAACCGATTTTGAACGGTAGTGCGTAGCAGGAGCCGGCGCGGTCGACGCGCAGTTGGGGGGCCAACGGACTGCTACGACAGGGGCACGGAAAAAAGAGAATGGATTTGGACGTTAAGCGACCCGAGAGCAATGAGGCCGCGCCGGCATCGCCGGCTCCGACGCCTACCGACGACAGCCTGCCGCGCCGTTATGCCGACTTCGCCACGCTCGGCGAAGCGCTGGACTATGCGGCCAGGGGCGTTCGCGGGCTCAACTTCCACACGCCGCGTGGCGAGCTGGCGCGCGCCTATCCCTTTTCCGAGCTGCGCGAGGACGCGCTCAAGCAGGCCCGCCGGCTGATCGCCGGCGGCACCCAGCCCGACGACCGCATCGCGCTGATCGCCGAGACGGGGCCGGAATTCGCTTCGCTCTTCTTCGGCGTCATCTATGCCGGCGCGTGGCCCGTGCCGCTCCCGCTGCCGACCAGCTTTGGGGGCGCGCAAAGCTATATCGACCAGCTCAAGGTCCAGCTGAACAGCTGCGATCCGACGATGCTGATCTATCCGCCCGAAATCGGCGCGATGTGCGCCGAGGCCGCGCGCCAGGCCGGCACGGAAGGGATCGACTGGTCCGAATTCGTGACGCGCGACGCGCCCGAGGCCGAGCTGCCCCAGGCCGACACCGACGATATCGCCTATCTGCAATATTCGAGCGGATCGACCCGCTTCCCACACGGCGTGGCGATCACTCACCATGCCCTGCTCAACAATCTCGCCGCGCACAGCCATGGCATGCATGTCGGCGACGGCGACCGCTGCGTCTCGTGGCTGCCCTGGTATCACGACATGGGACTGGTCGGCTGCCTGCTGTCGATCGTCGCCAACCAGGTCTCGACCGACTATCTCAAGACCGAGGATTTCGCGCGGCGCCCGCTCGCCTGGCTCGACCTGATCAGCCGCAACCAGGGCACCACCCTCTCCTATTCGCCGACCTTCGGCTATGACATCTGCGCGCGCCGCATCGGCAGCCAAAGCCATGTCGCCGACCGGTTCGACCTCAGCCGCTGGCGCGTCGCGGGCAATGGCGCGGACATGATCCGCCCGGACGTGATGCAGAGCTTCGTCGATGCCTTTGCCGATGCGGGCTTCAAGGCCAGCGCCTTCCTGCCGAGCTACGGTCTTGCCGAGGCGACGCTGGCGGTGTCGATCATGCCCCCGGGCGAGGGCATCGTCGTCGAGCTCGTCGAGGAAACCCAGCTCTCGGGCAGCGCCTCGCGCGCCGACCGGCCGCAGCGCTTCCGCGCGATCGTCAACTGCGGCAAGCCGGCGCGCGACATGGCGATCGAGATCCGCGAGGAGGATGGCACCCCGCTCCCCGAAAAGGCGATCGGCAAGGTCTGGTGCAAGGGCCCGTCGGTGATGGTCGGCTATTTCCGCGACCCCGAATCGACCGATGCCTGCCTGGTCGACGGTTGGCTCGATACCGGCGACATGGGCTATATGTCGGACGGCTATATCTATGTCGTCGGCCGCGCCAAGGACATGATCATCATCAACGGCAAGAACCATTGGCCCCAGGATATCGAATGGGCCGTGGAGCAGCTGCCGGGCTTTAAGCAGGGCGATATCGCGGCGTTCGCGATCACCACCCCGGGCGGCGAAGAGACGCCGGCGGTGCTCGTCCAGTGCCGCACCTCGGACGAGAAGGAGCGGCTGCGCCTCCGCGAGGAAATCCGCGAGCGCGTCCGTTCGGTGACGGGGATGAACTGCGTGATCGAACTGGTCCCGCCGCGCACCCTGCCGCGCACCAGCTCGGGCAAGCTCAGCCGCGCCAAGGCGCGCAACCTCTACCTCAACGGCGAGATCAAGCCCTACGCGCTGGCGGCGTAGCGTTTGCGCTACCTTGCGCTTCGTCGCCGTTTCACTCTCCGAGATTTGCGATTACAATGCAAATACTGGGAAGGGGCGAATCGTGGCATCGCATCGGCTATCAAGACCTGAGCTAATCACACTCGCCTTTTCGATTGTCGCCGGGCTCATCGGGGCCGGCTGGGCGGTTTTTACTTATCTTTATCCTTCACCAACGCCGGTGTCCGTTTCAAACATCCCGAACACTTCGGCGACCCCGCCTAGCACTCCTGCAGCGGAACATATTCCCTCGGCAGCGCCTCGACCGAAGCCCGCGTCTAGCAGAAGGCATGAACGAGTTGCGGCACCCACTGGATCGCAGGGTCACGTCACCCGGGAAGAGCCGAACGTGAGCACCACAGGAAAATGCGCGCCTGTGGTCGTCAATTCGAATGTGACGAGCATGAATTTCGAAAATTGCTCGTGAGGCTGACCGATGAAATCGTACCTTCTCTATCCGACTACGGCATTGCTAGCGGCTTTCCCGTTTGCTGCTCAGTCACAGATAACCACGAGTGGAACCTGCGCCCTCGTAATTCAGGGCTCCTCGGTTCAAAATGTAACAATCACTAATTGTGGATCGAACTCCGCGCAGCTCGATAAAATCGTCGAAATGATTAATGCAATTGTGAGGAATGGAAACCTCACTGCCGACCAGACTAATTCGCTACTAGATACAATTAATCACGTAGTTATTCCGGCGATATTGCGCACCGATAGCAACACTGCCGATATAAATGAGAAAGTGTCAAAAATACTAGATATTTTAACTTTGGCTTCACGAAATCCGGAAAATGCCTCGGCTTCACTCGGATCATTAGTCAATTGGGAAATTAGATCGCCTTTGACACCGATCGTGAGCAAGGCGCCTATTAACGTTCAATTGATTCGAGCAACTAGGCCATCAAAGAACTACGACGTTATCAGATTCGTTATTCGTCTATCTGTGACCGATAAAGTAAATATTGGCGTAATTACCACCGATGCGATGGACAATTATATAAAATATTGGCATGCTTGGAATGATTTCGGTACAAATTGTCAATTTCGAGGAAATGATGCGGGACTGACCATATCACACTCTTATGATCGATTTTTACTAGCTTCTCAAGCCGATGATGAAAGTTTTTCTGAAGAATTATTTCCGAAAACGATCGTATTATCGGCCACTTGCTCCGCTTTGATTGGCCGAAGCTTTAATCTTGCGATGCGATACTACTACCGGCCGGCACGTATAATGCGGACTGCGCCAGACAGTTGGCAATTTATCGATTTTAGATTTACCGATTTAGCCTATGAAGAATAGAGCCAAGCCGCGACCTTGATCGATCCGTCACCTCCTATCCGGCCACTAAACGACTAGGCTGCGATCGTGCCCACAAATTTCCCCCAGAATCGCCCCCAAACCTAACCTCTCGCTAACCTCCCCTCCGGTACATCCGGGGTGTGACCAGCCAGACGATCTCTCAATTCGCCCGGCCACGCATCGACGCGCGTGCGCTGCTTGGCCTGTACGACCCGGCGGACACGACCGACTGGGGGCCGATTCGCGCCGCGCAGCTTCATGCCGGGCGCCAGCTCGCGCTGTTCATGCTCGCCGCCAACCTGGTCGGCGCCGCGCTGATCGCGATCATCCTCGCAACCAGGGTGCCGCAATGGCAGCTTGCGAGCTGGGGCGCGCTCGTCGCTGCTGTGGCGGTGTCGGTGGCGTTTCGCCGGCTGTCGTCCAAGCATCGCAGCGCCGCCAGTGCCTCGCTCCGCGATGTGCGCGATACGCTGCTCGACGGGATCTCGCTCGGCGCGGTCTGGTCGATTCCGCCGCTCGCCTTCGGCCATGCCGCTGATGCCAACGCCTCACTAGGACTCTGGATCGTCCTCACCCTGCTGATGACCGCCAGCGCGGTTGCGATGGCCGCGCTTCCGCTGGCCACCATCCTCTTCGTCGCGATCCTGGGCGGCGCGATCACGGCGACGCTGGCGCTCACCTCGCCCCTGCTCGGTGCCGCCGCCGCGCTGTTCACCGTGCTGCTGGCGATGGCCACCTTCGCGCGCGGCAAGGCGCTCGTGGTGATCCGCGCAGGCGAACTCGCGCTTTCCGAGCGCGACGAGACCGTCAGCCTGTTGCTGCGCGAATTCGAGGATTCGGGTGCCGACTGGCTGTGGGAGATCGACGCGCAGCGCCGCGTCGCCCGCGCCAATCCGCGCTTCGCCGTCGCCGTGGGCGTCGATCCCGCCAAGATCAACGGCATGCCCTTCCTGCAGGTACTCGCGGGTGCCACCTGGGAGGCGGGCAATTTCGCGCCCGGCCTCCATACGCTCGCCGAGAAATTGAAGGGCCGCGAGGCGTTTCGTGACCTCCTTCTCCCCGTCTATGTCAATGACGAGGAGCGCTGGTGGGAGATGTCGGCGAGCCCCAAATTCGACGAGACCGGCTCCTTCATCGGCTTCCGCGGGGTCGGATCGGACGTGACCGAGGCGCGGCGCACCTCCGACAAGATCAACCGCATGGCGCGGTTCGACACGCTCACGGGGCTCCCCAACCGGCTGATGATCCATGAGGCGCTGAGCGCCGCGATGGCCGAGGCCGAGAAATGGGGTAGCCGCTGCGCCTTCATGATGATCGACCTCGATCGCTTCAAGGCGGTCAACGATACGCTCGGCCATCCGGTCGGCGACCGGCTGCTCGGGCGCGTTTCGGAGCGGCTCAAGCTGCTGATGACCGAGAATGAGATGATCGGCCGCCTGGGCGGCGACGAGTTCGCGGTGGTGGTGCGCGACGCGACCGATACCGCCAAGATCGAACGGCTGGCGCATACGATCATCGACACGCTGTCGCGCCCCTATGAGGTCGATCAGCACACCCTCTATATCGGCGCCTCGGTCGGTCTCGCCACCGGCCCGCGCGACGGGCGCACCGCCGAGACGCTGATCCGCTCGGCCGACCTTGCACTCTATCGCTCCAAGGACGCCGGCGGCGGCATGTTCCATGCCTATGAGCCCCAGCTCCACATGGCCGCCGAGGAGCGCCGCGTGCTCGAGATCGCGCTGCGCGGCGCGGTCGAGAATGGCGAGATGCACCTCAACTATCAGCCCGTGGTCGATGCCGGCACCGGCGGCCTCATGGGGTTCGAGGCGCTGCTGCGCTGGACGCATCCCGAATTCGGCAACGTCTCCCCCGCCAAGTTCGTGCCTCTGGCCGAAGATGCGCGGCTGATCGCGCCGATCGGCGAATGGGTGCTCCGCACCGCCTGCACAGAGGCGGCGCGCTGGGAGACTCCCGTGCGCGTCGCGGTCAATGTCAGCCCCGAACAGCTCCACAACCCGGCCTTCGTCAATGTCGTCGCACAGGCGCTGGCGCAATCGGGGCTGCCGCCCGAGCGGCTCGAGCTCGAGGTGACCGAGAGCGTGTTCATGCGCGAGGGCACCCAGGCGATTCAGGTACTCGAGAAGATCCTCGATCTCGGCATCCGGCTGAGCCTCGACGATTTCGGCACCGGCTATTCGTCGCTCGGCTATCTGGCGCATACGCGCTTCAGCTCGATCAAGATCGACCGCAGCTTCGTCCAGGGCGCGTCGAAGGGCCTCAAGGAGGCGATCGCGATCATCCGCGCGGTCGTCGCGCTCGCCGAGAGCCTCGGCATGGCGACCACCGCCGAGGGCGTCGAGACCGAGGAGGAGCACCACATGGTCCAGGCGCTCGGCTGCACCAAGGTCCAGGGCTATTATTTCGGCCGCCCCCTTCCCGTCCACGAGGCCCGCGCGCTCACCACGCGGCAGAGCGGGGCCAGCGCGGCGGCTTGAGGTCTGTGCTCAATCAGCGCCCCGGCTTTGCAGGGCGTGGTTCGTTGAGTCTGGTCCCCAAGGTCTTGAAATGTAGGATTTCGCCTGCTTTGCTCGCGGGGCCGGTTGCTCCGGCCGCTCTTTGACCCTGTCGATCCGCACCCGGCGAACCACGCATTTCCCTCCGGGAACTGCGCGGCGCAAAACATGCGCGATAGTGTGAAGCTAGTGTCAACTTTCACATGCTGGGACGGCCCAGCCTGGCGCGCTACTGTGGGTAACTGGCCCCGCGGTTCAGCCGGCTTCAGTCTCGCCTTCGTCCTGCCAGGCCTTGTGATTGGCCTTGTACACTTCGTTGCGCTTGTCGATCAGCGCCGTGAGCGCTTTCTGCTCCTTGTCGCTCATCTCTTCCTTGAGCGAATGGATAATCTGGCCGTCGAGTTCGACGACATCGGCGTGGAGTTCGGGCAGCCAGAGCGTTTCATGATCCTCGTGTTCATGCGACATCTTCAATCTCCCATGTCAGGCCCATGTTGGGAACGCGTCACTTGCCGCGATACTAGGTCGAGGCGAGGACAAATCATAGACGGGACTCGATTTTATCTTGGCCGCATCGGATCGAGCGATGTGCGCTTGCGGCGCGCCGCGCGGCGGGCTAAGTCGCCGGTCCGCATAGGGGTGTAGCTCAGTTGGTTAGAGCGTCGGTCTCCAAAACCGAAGGCCCTCGGTTCGAGTCCGAGCTCCCCTGCCACCTTCCCGCATTCCGGAGACCGCATGTTTCGCCCGCTCTATGATTGGGTTCTCCGGCTTGCGCACCACAAGCACGCATTGCCGGCGCTGGCGGGGATTTCGTTTGCGGAGAGCAGCTTCTTCCCGATCCCGCCCGACGCGATGCTGATCCCGATGGTGCTCGCGCAGCGCGACAAGGCGTGGCTGATCGCGGGGGTCTGCACCGTCGCATCGGTGATCGGGGGCATGTTCGGCTATCTGATCGGCTATGCGCTGCTCGAGAGCGTCGGCCAATGGCTGATCAACCTCTATCACATGCAGGACAAGATCGCGCAGTTCCAGGCGAGCTATGCCGAATATGGCGCCGCGATCATCCTGCTCAAGGGCCTCACCCCGATCCCGTTCAAGCTCGTCACCATCGCCAGCGGCATCGCCCATTATAATTTCGGCCTGTTCGTCCTCTTCTCGACGATCACCCGCGCGGCGCGCTTCTTCATCGTCGCCGGGCTGCTCAAGAAGTTCGGCGCGCCGGTGCAGGAGTTCATCGAGAAGCGCCTCGACCTGTTCGCCTGGCTCTTCCTCGCGCTGATCGTGGGCGGGTTCGTCGCGGTAGCCTATCTGTGAGCGGCACGGCGGAACTGATCGCGCGCTACTATGCCGCGTTCAACGCGGGCGACTGGGAGGGCATGCTCGCCTGCCTGAGCGAGGATGTCGCGCACGATATCAACCAGGGCGGGCGGCAGACGGGCAAGGCAGCGTTCCGGGCGTTCCTCGCGCATATGGAGCGCTGCTACCGCGAGCGGCTCGAGGACATCGTGATCATGGCCTTGGGCGAGCGCGCGGCGGCGGAGTTCGTGGTGCATGGGGAATATCTCAGCACCGATGAGGGGCTGCCCGAGGCGACGGGGCAGCGCTACACCTTGCCGGCGGGCGCCTTTTTCGAGGTGCGGGACGGGCTGATTTCGCGGGTGACGGTCTATTACAACCTGCCCGAGTGGACGCGGCAGGTCGGGGGCTGACCCGATCCTCCCCCGCAAGGGGGAGGTGGCAGCGCAGCTGACGGAGGGGGCGGACACGAAACGGACGTGGCCGCCGCCCTCCCCCTCCGACGCCTTTCGGCGCCACCTCCCCCTTGCGGGGGAGGATTGGAGGTGCGTAGGCAGCGCCATGACCGTCACCGTCCGCCCGCTGCTTGCTGACGAGATCGAGGCCGCCCTCCCCGACCTTGGCCGGTTGCGCATCGCGGTGTTTCGCGAATGGCCGTATCTCTACGAGGGCAGCGAGGCCTATGAGCGCGACTATGTGCGCGCCTACGCGCAGGCCGCGGACGCGGTGCTGGTTGCGGCGTTCGATGGGGAACGGATCGTGGGCGCCGCGACCGCCTCGCCGATGGCGGCGCAGGAGGCCGAGGTGCTCGCCTGCTTCCCCTCCCCCGCCGGTCATTTCTATTTCGGCGAATCGGTGCTGCTGCCCGAGTATCGCGGGCGCGGGATCGGGCATGCGTTCTTCGATCACCGCGAGGCGCAGGCGCGGGCGTGCGGGGCGACGGTCGCGGCGTTTTGCGGGGTGGTGCGGCCGGCCGATCACCCGCTGCGGCCCGGGGATTTCCGGCCGCTCGATAGTTTCTGGCGCGGACGCGGCTATGCGCCGGTGGCAGGGCTGGTGACCGCCTTCGAATGGAAGGACATCGACCAGCCGGGCGAGACCGCGCATCCGATGCAGTTCTGGACCAGGACGCTGTGATCCGCCGCTACAAAGTCGCCGCCGCGCAATATCCGGTCGAGCAGCTCGCCGATTTCGCCGCGTGGCAGGCCAAGCTGGCGCGCTGGGTGGGCGAAGCGGCGGATGCGGGGGCGAAACTGGCGGTCTTTCCCGAATATGCCGGGATGGAGCTGACGGCCCTTGATGCGGCAACCGTGGGCGATCTCCATGCGTCGATCGCGGCGCTGGGGGCATGGGTGGCGCGCATCGACGCGGCGCATGCCGAGCTGGCGGCGAAGACGGGGATGCATATCCTGGCCGGGAGCCTGCCGGTGCGGGGCGAAGACGGGCGGTTTCGCAACCATGCGCGGCTGTTCACGCCGGGCGGGCGCATGGGGCTCCAGCAGAAGATCGTGATGACGCGGTTCGAGCGCGAGGCATGGGACATTGCGGGGGGCTCGCCGATCCGGGTGTTCCGGACCGAGCTGGGGATGATCGGGGTGGCGATCTGCTACGATAGTGAGTTCCCGCTGCTGGTGCGCGCACAGGCCGAGGCGGGCGCCGAGCTGATCCTGGTGCCGAGCGCGACCGACACGCTGCACGGCTGGCACCGGGTGCGCACCGGCGCGCGGGCGCGGGCGCTGGAGAACCAGTGTTACGTGGTGCAATCGCCGGTGGTGGGCGCGGCGGAGTGGACGCCGGCGCTGGACGTGAGCCGGGGGGCGGCGGGGGTTTTCGGGCCGGCGGACATCGGGTTTCCGGAGGATGGGGTGGTAGCCGAGGGTGTGGTGGACGCGGCAGGATGGGTGTTCGGGGAGGTGGATCTGGACGCGGTGGCTGCGGTGCGCGGTGGGGGCGCGGTGTTCGGGTTTGCGCATTGGGGGGAGCAGCTTGGCTCGGGTGCGGTGCCGGGGGTGAGCGATGGGGTGGAAGTTGTGGATTTGCGGTGAGGGGTTGGCGTTCGAAACCCCGGTCATCCCGGCGAAAGCCGGGACCCAGGGTCACAAACGGCGCATTGCTTGGCTCTGGGTCCCGGCTTTCGCCGGGATGACGCTTTCATCGGTTGTATTGACATTGTAGATACAAATTGGCACTTTTCCGCGATGGCAAAGTCGCGCGTCTCGGATCGGAAAGTGACTTGGGGCGCCGCCGCCGAACCGGGTGCGGCCGAACCCAAGGGCAGCATCAATTTGCGGATCGAGGCACGGACGCGCCAGCTGATCGACGATGCGGCGGCTTTGCTGGGCAAGACGCGCACCGAGTTCATGATCGACAGCGCGCGGGCGCAGGCGATCGACGTGCTGCTCGACCAGCGGCTGTTCGTGCTCGATACCGACCGGTACGATGCATTCGTGCGGGCGCTCGACAATCCGCCCCCGCCGGGCCCGAAGCTGCGCGCGCTGCTGCGGCGGACACCGGCCTGGGACGCCTGACCGACCCGGTTGAAGAATGACGCTCTCGGCCCCGGTTCCGCTTGCGGATCATCATGATACGAGCGGGTTCGATTGCGGCGTGCCGGTGCTGAACGACTGGCTGGCGCAACGCGCGTTGAAGAATGAGGGCCGGTTTTCGCGGACCTATGTGGTCTGCGAGGGCGACCGGGTGGCGGGCTATTTCTGCATTTCGGCGGGGGCGGTGGAGCGCGGGGCGGCGCCGGGCAAGGTGCGGCGCAATGCGCCGGACGCGATCCCGGTTTCAGTGATCGGGCGGCTGGCGGTGGACAGGACTTGGGCGGGGCGCGGGCTGGGCGCGGACATGCTTTCGGATGCGCTGCGGCGGATCGCGGTGGCGTCGCAGAGCATCGGGATCGGCGCGGTGCTGGTGCAGGCCAAGGACGAGCGGGCGAAGGAGTTTTATTTGGCCTGCGCAGAGTGGGTGGAATATCCGGGGGATAGCCGGACGTTGTTTTTGCCGATCGAGACGGTGGTGGCGGGGTTTGGGTGACGGAGGTATTTAGTGAACTACCACCGTAATTCCTGTCACCATACTCCCTGTCACTGTAATCCCCACCGTAATCCCAACAAGCTAGACAGGCGATAACCTACGCGCGACTGAGGACGAGCTTGACCTGTGGCCTGATCGGTTGACGCGGGCGCGCGTGTGACGACTGGAAAGCACCTCGCTCCTATGCGATACTGGGCTCCGTAGCCAAGCTGTGCGAGCAATCGGCCTAGGAGGTTTGCTGATGCCGGAAACCCTCAGGCCGTACATGGGCCACGAAAGGCAAGATGGCCGCGGCAAATGTAGCAACGATAGTCCTGTCACATTTGAAAGAAGCGGCGATGTGTGGCGCCCGACGGAGTACGACTACAAACGTTGGGGTATGCACGAGCACAGCATCGGTGTGATGATATGTAACGAATGCAGGGAGTTCGTTCGCAAGGTCCCTAGGCCTGGTTACTGACCGGCTGAATATCGCACAGATGTGTGATGCTTTCTCCAGCAACGACGCCCTCACTTCGTTGCATCGTGGGGTCAACATCACGTCAACTTCCAGCTATCATTATACCCCCCCCCGGCGAAGGCCGGCCTAGTCGCGATCAGTCTCGATGGCGGAATCCTCGCCGAAGCTCCGCCGATACTGGGCCCCGGCCTTCGCCGGGGAACTCATTCCAATTGGCCGAATCCCGCTCTAACCCCTACCCCCTCCCCTGCTTCACCCAATCCCCGATCCGCCATCCCCCGAACAGTGCCACGTCCTCGCGGTGGGGCTTTTTCTCCGGGTCAGCCTTGCTCCAGCCGGTGACCTGGTCGAGCGGGGGCAGCACGATCGGGGCGGGTTCGTTGGGGCGGCGCCAGTTGCCGGTGGTTTCGTAGCGTTTGGCGCGCGATCTGGCGCGGGCATGGCGGGCGTCGGCCTGCTTCTCCTCGCGCTTCTCGCGTTCCAGGCGGGCCTGGAGGAGTTCGCGCTTGAGTTCCCAGGGGATGCGGCGGCGCATGATCGCGTCGACTTCGTCGTGCTGCTCGTTGCGCTTGTGGCGGGCGAGGAGTTGCATCGCCTGCGCCGCGGTGAGCGGGGGGATCGGATTGGCGTCGAGGCTGTGCTGCCAGGCGGCGTCGGGGCCTTCGGCGTCCTGCGCGGCGGTGGCGGCTTCGAGCATCGCGGCCTCGAGACGCTCGAGGCCGATGCGGCGGGCCTCGTCCATCTGGCGGGCGAAGGCGGGATCGGCCTTGCGCCGGGCGTAGATGCTGGTGTGGGCATAGCCGGCCGCGGCGGCGGAAAGGCGGACATTGGCGGTGGCGGCGAGCGCGGTGAGGAAGGCCTGGGTCGCGGCGCGGGTCATGCGGTCCGGCGGGCTCAGGCGGAGCTGGAGGCGGCCGGAGGCGGTGCGGGTGATGACGGGCTCGCCGCCCCCTGTGCGGAGTTGGGCGCGCCATTGATCGGCGTCGGTGAGGGCGAGGCTGTTGGGATCGGGCGCCCGTTTGGGTTCGGGCTGGCGCGTGCCGCCGGCGAGGGCGAAGGCGGCGTGGGCGGCGGCGAGGGTCGCGTCCCATTCGGCGGCGAAGGCGGCGTGCCTGGCGCGGCGCTTGGTGAAGGTGGCGCGGTGGACGCCGAGCTCGCGCGCGGCGAGGCGGGCATTGCCGGTGCGGCGCAGCGCTTCGAGGAAGGCGGCGTTCTGGAGGCGCTGGGGATGGGTGAGTGGGCGCGGCATGTTCTCGCAATGTTCCGCGCTGAAATCCTACATTGCAAGGGGCTCCGGCGCGGGGCCCGGCACGCCTTGCGTTCCGCTCCCCCAATCGCTAGATGCGGTGCCCAATCCGACAGCGTGGATGGGAAGCGCCGGCTCCGAGAAGGACCGGGCAGCGGACCCATGCCCCGCAGCCGGCAACATTTTTGAGCAAGGCAGGGCAGATGGCCAGGACCAGTCCCGGAGAATTCATTCGTCAGGTGCGCGCCGAGACCGCCAAGATCGTGTGGCCGACGCAGCGCGAGACGATCATGACCGGCGTGATGGTGATGATCATGACCAGCCTGTTGGGGGTCTTCTTCATCGGGATCGATTCGCTGTTCGACGCGATCGTGAACTTCCTCCTCCGGCTCGCGCAGTAAGGACCGCACACATGTCGCGCTGGTACATCATCCACGCCTATTCGGGCTTCGAGAGCAAGGTCCGCGATTCGATCATGGCGGACGCCACCCGCATGGGGCTCGACCGCTTCGTCGAATCGGTCGAGGTCCCCGTCGAGACCGTCACCGAGGTTCGCCGCGGCAAGAAGGTCCAGTCCGAGCGCAAATTCTTCCCGGGCTATGTGCTCGCCAAGCTCGACATGAACGACGACGTCTATCACCTGGTGAAGAACACGCCGAAGGTGACGGGCTTCCTGGGCGCGATGGGCAAGCCGCAGCCGATCAGCGAGGCCGAGGCCGCGCGCATCCTCAACACCAAGGAGGAAGCCGCCGCCGCGCCCAAGCACAAGATCAGCGTGGATTACGATATCGGCGACACCGTCAAGGTCACCAGCGGCAATTTCGCGACCTTCTCGGGGCTGGTCGAGGAACTCGATTTCGACAAGAGCCGCGTCAAGGTCTCGATCTCGATCTTCGGACGCGCGACGCCGCTGGAGCTGGGCTTCGAGGATGTCGAACGGGTGAAGTAAGCTCGCTGTCGAAAGCATATAGGAAGAGGCCGGGGAGAAATCTCCGGCCTTTTCTTTTGCTTGACTTTGTGCGCCGTGCCGATCGCGCCATTCAGGCTGTTTTTATTGTGCTTGAGGGCGGATCGCCCTTGGATTAGTTTCGTGCCAGTTGCGTAGCCCGGAGCGGCTGCTCCGGTTCCTCAGGGGCAGGAGGCGAGCATGGCCATCGGAAATCTTCGCGGCGGAACTTCGGCACTGGTGCTGGCGGCGGCCACGCTGGCGGGCACGATCGTGCTGAGCGCGTGCAAGCCGGATGGCGCCGGCAACAACAGCAGCGAGGATGTCGCGAGCAATCCGTGCATCGTCGGGCCCGGCAATCTGAGCTCGGCGCTGCCCAATTCGATGGACGCCTCCGAAGTGGGGATGGACTGCTTCGCGTGGCAGAGCTTCATCGCGCTCAACTGGAAGGCCGATCCCAACAATCCCGGCTATCCCGCCAACGTGCCTGCAGCCGATTTCGGCCTGCCGACCGACCAGACGCCCAAGGTGTGGGAGACCTATCTCGAGGCGGCGACGGTGTTCGGCAACGGGCTGAAGGGCCAGTGGAAGGTCAAGCGGCCCGCGGTGAAGACGCTCACGCGCATCTCGAAGACCGGCGATCTCGACCTGAGCGACGTGACCCAGGCGGGCGCCGGGCATCACTGGCTGACCAACCAGCGCGGCGAGATCACCTATTACGAGGTGATGATGAACAAGGACGAATATGAGTTCATCACCGAGCAGAAATGGGACCTGACCACCGCCCAGGGCCAGCTCACCTGCGCGACCCAGCACGGCAAGGTGATCTCGGACAGCTTCCCGCCGCCGACCGGGCCGCTGCGCGGCGGGCTGACGCTGCCCGAGGGCCAGTTCCCCGGCTGGGACGACACCGATTGCGAGGGCAATGTGAAGGCCTATGGCGACCATGTCGGCGCGATGGAGATCAAGGCGAGCTGGACGCCGCTGCCCGAGGATGGCTCGCTCAACTCGCGCTACAAGACCGCGATCGCGATGATCGAGGACCCGACGACGCACAGCATGAAGCAGGTGACCGTCGGGCTGGTGGGGCTGCACATCGCCCGCAAGCGCGTCGCCAACCATCAATGGGTGTGGGCGACCTTCGAGCATATCGACAACAGCCCCGACGAGGGGACCAATGGCGGCGTCACCGATCCGGTGCTGCCCCCCAACCCCAACATCGTGCCGCGCACGGCCTATACCTTCTTCGGCGCGGACTGCGATGCGAAGACCAATTTCTACAAATGCGTGCACAATGCGCCGCCGACCTGGTGCGCCCCGGGGGCACCGGGCTGCACCCCCTCGCCCTATGACGCGACGATGCAGATCACCCGGCTCAACCCGGTGGGCAGCGTCGCGAATTCGGTGACGGCCTGGTATTGGAGCCTGATGCCGGCGGCGTCGGTGTTCAACTATTACCGGCTGATCAACGTGCAATGGCCGCAGACGCCGGGCAACCCGATCGGCCCCAAGGCGACCGTGCCGCTGTCGATGGGCAACCCGATGCCAAAGGGCGCCGCCGGGGGCACGAGCCAGATCCTGGCGAACACGACGCTGGAGAGCTTCCAGCAGACGAGCAACGCCTGCATGGACTGCCACGTCTTCGCCCAGATCGCGCCGCTGCCGACACCGACGCCCACCGGCACGCCCGGAGGATCGCGGCGGCTTGTGAAGCCGGTCGCGGGCGGGGCGCCGGTCTATTCGTCGGATTATTCGTTCCTGTTCGTGACGGAGACGAAGCGGTAGGGGGTGAAGCGCTTCGCAAGTAACGTTGAAATAGATTAGGATAATTTTCAATATTCTATCGAAATATGCTAACCTTTTTCGTCATCGCTAACAATAAGTTCTTTAATTTTCTCCGCGGTTTTTTTTGCGTGAATGAGCCATGCCGCACCTACTCCGGCAGCAATTGGCTCGATTCCAATTATCGCATGCAGCGCGGCGCCCAACAAGCCAATTGCAATAGCCCTTGACCCTCCCTTGGCCAAAAGCGAGCTTGTTTGAACACCGGTATCAACGACAAGATTTGCTGACCATCTTAGTATAGCCGACGTCAAATTTTCCACTGTACGCACGATGCCAAACGCAGCCCGACGCATTGCTTTCTTAGGGCCAGAAATTGCGTCACTCAAAACAAGAAGAGTCTTTGGAACTTCTGGATCAACGTTATCCCTTGTTTCCAGTATGGTGGATAGTTCAGTCGCCATCCTCTTTAGATCTGGTATGTCATTATCATCAAGGTCAGCGAGGGCTGCATTCTCGACAAATTTGCGCCATTCGTAATGCTGTCCAACATAGAGATTCAGGCCATGCGAATATCCCATCATCATTGCTGAGACTGCATCATGGAGTTCATGCGCATAGGCGGCCCGCATATTTTCAAGCGATACGGCGAGTAACCCCGTCCGAATAATATCGCGCCCCGTTGAGAGGCTAGCATGAAGCGAGTCCACCGCCGAGGCCAACCGAGGATCACAGTTTGATCTCTCAAGTTCCGCCCGTAATTTAGCACCGACCTCCAGTAGCACCTCCCGCGCCTGATTTGCCGCAAGCTCAGCGCCCTCCATCGGCACAGGATCTTGGGGAACTATTTTTAACACGCCATCAGTTATTCCAAACTGAGCAGGACCAATTTTTTGAACCGGTGTATTTTTTAGTAATTCATCTCGAAGGCTTGATGTTTTCGCAGGCCCACCGTTCTGACGCGCTCGAGCAACGGTACGCAACGCCCTAATAATTACGGTTACTATACTGTCAGATCTTATATTAGATTCAGATTTATCAAATATATTTGGCAATACCCAAGACGAGCGAAATCTCCCTTTGATACGCTCAAGCTCATTTCCTATGTAAATTACCTCGTCAAACCACCCGTCATCAATATCTTTTTTATCAATCAAAATTGATATTCTAGATGATACGTCTACAAGCAAGGACGCAACATGCCTTGTCTCTTGTGCCTCATATTTACTGCGAGTTACAAATTCACCCAATTCTTTACTTGTAGCGTCTAGCACATACAAGATGTTCCCAAGAGCTTCGTATAGCTCATCCGGAGAAACGCGGTTCGCGGTTTCGATCTCGACTAAGGCCTGCACCGCGTCATGTATGTCTAGGGGAGATGAGACCACAGCTGGATCCTTAACACGAAGAAGGCGCCTTCCATTGTCCAGCAATCAGGGCCAATGGCAACCATATCCAGCGATGCTGTGGTTTGATTTCATCGTTTAGTCCAAAATCTAGACCGCGTCACCGAAGCCGCACTCCCGGTTGCAAAGCGGGCGATCCTCCGCTATGCGCCCGCCCTTCCAAAGCCCACAGCAATGGAATTGCGGGAGGCCGACCCCCGGGACGGACCGCTTGAACCGCTAAACTTGAACCGGGTCCGCCGTCCGCGGCGTGCCCATTACAGAGTGAGACCAATGGCCAAGAAGATCAGCGGCTATATCAAGCTGCAGGTGCCCGCGGGCGCCGCCAATCCGTCGCCCCCGATCGGCCCTGCACTGGGTCAGCGCGGCGTCAACATCATGGAATTCTGCAAGGCGTTCAACGCCGCGACCGGCGACCTGGAAAAGGGCGCGCCGATCCCGACCGTGATCACCGTCTATGCCGACAAGAGCTTTTCGTTCGAGACGAAGACGCCGCCGGCAACCTTCCTCATCAAGAAGGCCGCGAACCTCAAGTCGGGCTCGAAGGAGCCGGGCAAGATCAGCGCGGGCAAGATCGCCCGTTCGAAGCTGAGCGAAATCGCCGAGATCAAGATGAAGGACCTCAACGCCAACGACATCGAGGCCGCGACCAAGATCATCGAAGGCAGCGCCCGCGCGATGGGCCTCGAAGTGGTGGAGGGCTGATCCGATGGCAAAGCTGACCAAGAAGCAGAAGGCGTGGACCGTCGACGCCAACAAGTTCCACGGCGTCGATGAGGCGATCGCGATCGTGCGCGCCAACGCCACCGCCAAGTTCGACGAGACCGTCGAGGTTTCGCTCAACCTGGGCGTCGATCCGCGCCATGCCGACCAGATGGTCCGCGGCGTCGTGACGCTGCCCAAGGGCACCGGCAAGACCGTGCGCGTGGGCGTGTTCGCCAAGGGCGCGAAGGCCGAGGAAGCCAAGGAAGCGGGCGCGGACGTCGTCGGCGCCGAGGACCTGCTCGAGATCGTCCAGGGCGGCAAGATCGACTTCGACCGCTGCATCGCCACGCCCGACATGATGGGCCTGGTCGGCCGCCTCGGCAAGGTGCTGGGCCCCAAGGGCCTGATGCCGAACCCGAAGCTGGGCACCGTGACGATGAACGTCGCCGAGGCCGTCAAGGCCGCCAAGGGCGGTCAGGTCGAGTATCGCGTCGAGAAGGCGGGCATCATCCATTCGGGCATCGGCAAGGCCTCGTTCCCGGCGGAAGACCTGCGCGCGAACTTCGACGCGCTGGTCGATGCGGTGGTCAAGGCCAAGCCGACCGGCGCCAAGGGCAAATATGTCCGCAAGGTCGCGCTCTCGAGCTCGATGGGCCCGGGCGTGAAGATCGATGTGGCGGAAGTCGCTTCGGCCTGAGGCCAGCCTCACGCAAAACGAAGAGGGCCTCGGGAAACCGAGGCCCTTTTTCGTGGGATATCCCAATCCTCACCCGCCAGGGGGAGGTGGCGCCGAAGGCGTCGGAGGGGGAGGACACGAAACAGGGGTGGCCGTTACCCTCCCCCTCCGTCAGGCTGCGCCTGCCACCTCCCCCCCTGGCGGGGGAGGATTGAAGGTCATTCCGCTCCCGTTCAGAAACGATCCGGCAACAACTTCGCTCGTGATCTCACCGCCTTGCGCGCCTATGATCATCTGTGCCTTGCGTAATCGCACGAGGGAGAGGTGATATGCGGTGGTCGGTCGCTTTGATGCTGGCGTTGCTCGCGCCGCTTCCCGCATTGGCGCAGAAGGCCGCACCCGATCCCGGAATCGTCGTCGAGGGCCAGCGCGGCAATGCGCGGCCAATCCCGATGAGCGACTGGTATGTCGCCGAGACCCCGCACGTGCTCGTCTATGCCAAGTCGAACGACAAGCGGATCGTGCGGATCGCGCATAATCTGGAGAAATTGCACTTCCTGCTCTCGATGCTGTTCAACCGCGTCGACGAGGAGGACGATACCGCCAAGCTGCGCGTCACGCTGATCGGCGATTCGGCGGATTTCGGGAAGCTGGGGCTGGCCAATATCCGCTGGCAGCAGGGGCCCTATCCCCGCCAGTTCCCGACGATGCTCTATTACGACCCGCGCGAGGACGGGGCGGTGCTCGCGACCAGCTATACCGACCAGAAGATCATGCTCGAGCAGGGGCAGGGTCCACAGAGCGCCGACCTGGAGCCCGCGCGCGAGAAGGGCTCGGGGGCGCAACAGGGCAACGAGCGGCTGAGCATTCCCTCGGTGCTCGACCCGCCCGCCAATTCGGCGCCCGATCTCAACTTCCTGACGCTCGGGGAGGAAGCGGTCGCGATGACCGCGGAGGGGCGGCTCTATGCCGGCTTCGCGCAGCATTATCTGCTCACTTATTTCCCCGCCGCCTATCCGCGCTGGTATCTCGACGGGATCGGCGAGATCTTCTCGACAGTGAAGGCCGATCAGGACGGGGTGATCGAATATGGCCATCAGCCCGAGGGCTTCCGCGCGGTCACCGAGAAGTTCGGCAATTATCCGATCCAGAAGCTGCTGGACGGCACCTATCTGACCGAGACTAATGTGCGGCCGAGATGGACGCCGTACCGCGCGTGGCAGCTCGCGCACCTGCTGTTCTTCTCGGACGAATGGAAGGAGCCGCTGCATAATTATCTGGCGGCGGTCGCGCGCGGGGCGCCGCCGGCGGAGGCGATGACCGCGTTCGGCGACCTCGAGGCGCTGCGCAAGGAGGCCAACCGCTATTATGGGCGCAAGGCGCCCTATGAGCGGCTGATCTATCCCGCCGACCGCGCGATCGCGCCGCTGATGCGCCAGCTCAACCGCAGCGAGGCGGCCTATGTCGAGGGCAAGCTGGAAATGGGAGCCCGGCTGGAGATCCCGGCGGAACCGGGCGCAGCGCGCGACAGGGCGATCAGGGCGCGCGACGCCTGGCTGGCCGACCAGCGCGCGACCGCGGCGCGCTATCCGACCGACCTCGAATATCAGCTGCTCGTCGCCGAGGCCGATTGCCGGACGGGCCATGACGCCGAATGCCTCGCCATCGCCGAGCGGGTGCTCGCGCTCTCGCCCGAGCGCTCGGGGGCGTTGCTGTGGAAGGGCGTGGCGCTCACGCATCTCGCGATCCAGGGGCCGCAATCGCAGCGCAAGGCCAAGCTGCGCGAGGCGAGGACCCATATCGTCCGCGCCAACCGCGCCGATACCGAGGCGGTGCTGCCGCTCATCGCCTTTTATCGCAGCTATGCCGATGCCGGCGAGCCGGTGCCCGATATGGCGCTGCAGGGGCTGATGAAGGCGTGCGACATCGTCCCCTCCTCCCCCACCACGCGGCTGATGCTCGGCGAGGAGCTGGCGCGGCGCGGCGACGTGACGGGAGCGCGGCGGGCGCTGCTGCCGGTGGCGGCCGGGGCCTATGATTCGCCCGAGCGGGCGCGCGCGCAGGCGGTGCTCGCGCGCCTGTCCCACTAGGCGTCACGACATCTGAGCAAACGCATTGCGCCGCCCGCGCGGCTGTGTGACAGCGCTGACCGAGGGCCCGGCGCCCGTGATGGAGAGGAATAGATGCGTTTCCTGCGTTCCGGCCTTGCGGCGCTCGCGCTGCTGCTTCCCCTCCCCGCGCTGGCGCAGGTCACGCCCGGCCAGGATCAGGGCATCCTCGTCCAGGGCCAGCGCGGCGACAAGCCGAGCAACTGGCGCGTCGCCGAGACCGACCATGTGATCGTCTATAGCGACGGCGGCGAGGCCGAGCTGACCCGAATCGCGCATAATCTGGAGCGGCTGCACTTCCTGCTCTCGATGCTGCTCAACCGCTATGGCAAGCCCGACGACACGATCAAATTGCGCGTGACCTTGGTGGGCGACACCGCCGAGTTCGACGCGATGGACCTGCACAATGTCCGATCGGCGCAGGGGCCGTTCGCCCAGGCCTTCCAGATGCAGCGCTATTATGACCCGCGCGAGGACGGCGCGGTGATGGCCGCGGGACGATACAGCATGAGCGCGGTGATCGAGCCGCCGCAGACAGTCGATATCCAGGGGATGAATCTCGATCCGCCGCAGCAGGACCCGGCGAGCGGCGGCTTCAACAGCACCTTCCTGGGCGCGAGCAGCGAGAGCCGCGCGCTGACGGGAGGTGGTAATGTGGTGCCGATCAGCGCGGAGGGGCGGCTCTATGCCGGCTTCGCGCAGCATTATCTGCTTACTTATTTCCCCGCCGCCTATCCGCGCTGGTATCTCGACGGATTCGGCGAGCTGTTCGCGACGATCCGCGTCACCGCCGACGGCGAGATCGAATATGGCCGCATGCCCGAAGGCTATTGGCGCGTGATCGATTCCTTCCGCGCGATTGCGGTGAAGGACATCGTCACCGGGCGCTATCTCACCGAGGCGGTGCGCGGCAAATGGACGCCTTTCCACGCCTGGATCCTCACCCACTATCTCTTCTTCTCGGCGGAGCGCCGCCCGCAATTCTCCCGCTATCTCGCCGCGATCGGCCGAGGTGCCTCGCTGGAGGAGGCATCCAGCGAGTTCGGCGATCTCGACAAGCTCGGCGCCGAGGTGCGCGCCTATGACAATAAGCGGCTGCCCTATGAGCGGATGACCTATCCGCCCGCGCTCGCCGACGAGCCCGTCGTCACGCGGCTGACCGAGAGCCAGGCGGCGTTCCTGAAAGGGCGGATCGAACTCGGCTCGCGCATCGAGATTCCCGCCGGCCCGCCCGAGCTGCGTGCCCGCGCGATCGCCGCGCGCGACCGCTGGCTGGGGCGGCTGCGCCAGGACGCGCGCCGCTATTCGTCCAACCTCGAGGCGCAATTGCTGCTCGCCGAAGCCGAATGCCGCAGCGCCAACAATGCCGAATGCCTGGCGGCGGCCGAAGCGGCGCTGCGCATCATGCCCACCGACGCGCGCGCGCTCGGATGGAAGGGCGTGGCGCAGGCGCAGCTCGCCATTGCGGGTCCCGCGGGCGAGCGCCCGGGCAGGCTGCGTGCCGCGCGCGGCACGATCGTGCAGGCGAACCGTGCGGACACCGAATCGACGCTGCCGCTGATCGGCTATTTCCGCAGCTTCTCGAACGCGGGCGAAGCCCCGCCCGAAGTCGCGCTGGTCGGGCTGCTCAAGGCGGTCGATGCCGTCCCCGCGGCGCCGGGCCCACGCCTGCTGCTCGGCGAGGAACTGGCGCGCCAGGGCCAGGGCGAAGCGGCGCGCAGGATCCTCGAGCCGGTGGCGCATGGGCCGTACGACTCGCCCGAACGCGCGCGGGCGCAGGAGATACTGGACTCGCTGCCGAAGCGGTGAGTGCTCGCTGAGGTGGCGATCTTCCTCTCCCATCGGGAGAGGTAGCGAAGCTTGGCAGCTTGCTGCCTAGCGTAGCTCGGTGAGGGGTTACACGCTCTCGATTGGGCGGATCCCCTCACCCAGCTCCGACTAAGGCCGGCTGAAGAAGCCGACCTAAGTCTGCGCAACCCTCTCCCGATGGGAGAGGGAAGGCGGGCGGCGAGGCGGCCCACCCATCATGGTCAATTTTTCCTGAAGACCCCCTCCCTGAACACCCCTTAGCGGGTTCGCCCCGAATGGCGTTGGGGGGCCGGAGGCGGAATAAACGGCTCATCCTCAGGGACGGAGCGACGGCCATGTACCGGTTCACGCACGACGACGAAGACGGCATCCTCGAAATCCGCGTCGAAGGCTTCATGCCGCTCGCCGCCTTCCCGGCCTATGCGCACGAGTTTCGCAGCCATGTCCGCGAGGCGCGGATGTGCGGCCGGCCGGTGCGGCTGATGATCGACCTCAGGGGCAGCGCCGCCTTCCCCGCCGACGTCGCCGACCGCATCGCCCGGCTCGAGCATGAGCTGCTCACCTCGGCGCTCGACCGAATCGCGGTGATCGCGATGCCGGGCGCCAAGGCGAGCCGCACGATCGCCACCTCGGGCCGCAGCCACAGCTTCGCCAATGCGGGCGAGGCGCGGCGCTGGCTGCTCGCCTTCGCGCACCATCCGATGCGCCGCGCGGCCTGACGCCGCCTAATTCGGGCTGCGATCGACCTTGTAGCCATTCTTCCAGATTGCCGCGATCGCCAGGGTCGCGCCGATCATCATGGTCGGGTCGCCCTCGACGAGCAGCAGATCGGCCCGATAGCCCCTGAGGATGCGGCCCCGCCCCGCCAGCGCGAAGTAGCGCGCGGGGAGCGCGGTGGCGGCCGAGAGCGCCTCTGCGGGGGTCAGCCCCGCCTGCACCAGCAATTGCAGCTCACCATGGAGCGAGACGCCGTGCGCCGTTCCCGGCCCGGGCGCGTCAGTGCCCGCGAGAAGCGGGATGCCGGCGGCATGAAGCGCGCGGGCGACCGCGAGGACGGTGGGGAAACTCTCCGGATGCGGGGTCGGGAAGCGGACGGTCATCGTCCGGTCCTGGTTGGCGGTTAGGAACGGCGCGACGCGCGGATCGGCCGCGAGTCCGGTGGCGAAGGGCGCGCCCGCTACCCCCGCGATCACACTGAGCGTCGTTTCGAAGAAGACGCCGCGCCGCCTGGCCTCGCGCAACAGCGCGGCATCGGGCATGGCATCGCCGAACAGATGCGCGAGCCCGTCGGCGCCGCAGGCGATCGCGGCGCGGGCATCCTCGCGGACCGAGATATGGACGATCGCCTTGCGTTTGTGCCGATGCGCGGCGGCGATGGCGGCGCAGACCGTTTCGCGCGAGAGCGCCGGAAGCTGCTCGCGCGGGTTCCCCAGCCCCTCATGTTCGAGGATGATCTTGATATAGTCCGAGCCCTCGGCGACGCGCGCGGCGACGAAGGCCTCGGCATCGGCCGGATCGGTGAGCACCGGCATGGCCTGGCCGGGCGGGAGCATCCGCGCGGGATGGCCACCGGGGGCCGAAACGCCGATCCCGGCGGACCAGGTATCGGCGGCGGTGACCCGGCCGCGCGAGTCGCGCTGGGCGCGCCAGGGGCCGAAGGTGGCAGTCAGGCTGAACATGTCGAGTTCGGCGGTGACGCCGAAGCGGAGCGCGTCGCGCTGGGCGCCCGGGAAGACATGGACGTGCGCGTCGATCAACCCGGGAAGCAGGGTCTTGCCCGCGCCCTCGATCACGCTCAGCCCGCGCGGGATCGCGGCGTCCCTGCCGATGGCGGCGATGCGCCCGTCGCGCACCACGACATTGGCGTGCGGGATCGTCCGCAGCCCATCGAAGACGCGCACGTCGCGCACGGCAAAGCTGTTGTCCGGCCCCGCCAGCGCGGGTGAGGCCGAAACCAACCCTGCGAGCAGGGCGAGAAATGTGAATCGCATGATGTTTCTCCCGGCCCCTCTGGCGCGAGGCAGGCCATGGCGCGGCGGCGGGGGCAACCCGGGGCACGGCGCTTTGGCGTCAGCCGTGCGAGGGTTGGCGCGAACCGTGCGGCGGGATCAGGACGGGCTTTCGAACTGCGCCATGCCGAGCCGCGCCTGGAGCGCGTCCCGATAGCTGCGGCTCGCGGCGACGCGGCGGCCGCTGGCGAGAAGCAGCTCGCAATCGCCGTTGCGGCGCTCGTCGAGCGCGCGGATCCGGTCGAGCCGGACGATCGTCGAGCGGTGGACGCGGGCGAATTCGGCGGGATCGAGCCGCGCTTCGAGATCGCCCAGTTGGCCGCGGATGACATGGACCGCCTCGCCCGCATGGATGCAGAGATAATGGCCCGCGACATCGACATGATCGATCGCGCGCGTTTCGAGCACGTCGGTCCGGCCTTTCTCGCGGATCGCGAGGCGGGCAGGATAGGTCTGGGTGGCGGCGGCAAGCGGATGCGCGCGGGCGAGCGCCTGTCCGATCGCCGCGACCGCGACATAGATGGGGACGCTGTAGAAGGCGGTGATCGCCACCGCGATACCGAAATGGCTCCAGGAACCCACCGGGTTCACCAGAAGCGTCAGCGCCCGCCCCGCGAGCGCGACGAGGGGGATCACGATCACCCCGACCATCGCATGCACCAGCAGCCGCTCGACGCGTCGCTGCGCCACGGGGAAGCGCTGGGCGAGCCACAGCATCAGCGGGGTCGCCGCCATCCAGGGCACGAAGCTGAGCAAGACGAGTAGGAAGACGCCGCCGCCATCGGCGCCGTGGCCGCCCGCCCGCTCGACCAGGAGCGTCGCGGGGGTCCAGGCCAATGCGAGCAGCAGCCACGCGCCGACGATCGCCGGGACGAACCACAAGCGTGCGCGCAGGGGGCGGCTGGCGATCATTCGCCCGCTATATCACCAACCCGCACCGCCGCGAGGGGCAAGGCGTTGACTTTCGTCCCAATCCCGCTATTGGCGCGCCTCCTCCTTCGGGAGGAATCCGTCCGAGACAGCGAGTGACCGGATCTGCCGGTCTTGATTTCTCGCCTAGACGGGGACTGATATTCCACCGGCCCTCGCCCTGCGCGAGCGTTCGGGTCACGCCCAGGGAAAGCCTGGCCGCGACGATCATGCCCCCTCACTGGACAGTTGTAACCGGGCCTCCCGCAAGGGCGGCCCAATGAGGAGAATGGCATGGATCGTGCTCAAAAGGCCGAAGCCGTCGCCGAACTGAACGCAACCTTCAACGAGGTCGGCGTGGTGGTCGTCACCCGCAACCTCGGCCTCTCGGTCGCCCAGTCGACCGTGCTGCGCAACAAGATGCGGGAAGCCGGCGCGACCTACAAGGTCTCGAAGAACAAGCTTGCCAAGATCGCGCTCAACGGCACCGACTATCTTTCGCTCGGCGAACTGCTCACCGGTCCGGTGGGTCTCGCTTCGTCGAAGGACCCCGTCGCGGCCGCCAAGGTGGCGATCGACTTCGCGAAGACCAACGACAAGCTCGAGATCGTCGGCGGCGCAATGGGCACCACCGTGCTCGACGCCGAGGGCGTGAAGGCGCTGGCTTCGATGCCGTCGCTCGATGAGCTTCGCGCGAAGATCGTGGGCCTGCTGGTTGCTCCGGCGACCAAGCTCGCGACCGTCACGCAGGCGCCGGCGGCTCAGCTCGCCCGCGTGCTCAAGGCCTATGCGGAGAAGGAAGCGGCGTAAGCCCTTCCGGCAACTATTTCCCTGAACAACCTGATTTGAATGGAGTTTTAACATGGCTGACCTGAACAAGCTCGTCGACGATCTGTCGGCTCTGACCGTCCTCGAGGCCGCTGAGCTCTCGAAGCTGCTCGAAGAGAAGTGGGGCGTTTCGGCCGCCGCTGCCGTCGCCGTTGCCGGCCCGGGCGCCGCTGCCCCGGGCGCCGCTGCCCCGGCTGCGGAAGAGCAGACCGAGTTCGACGTGATCCTGACCAGCGATGGCGGCAAGAAGATCAACGTCATCAAGGAAGTCCGCGCGATCACCAACCTCGGCCTGACCGAGGCGAAGACCCTGGTCGAGACCGCGAACGCCAAGGTCAAGGAAGGCGTCTCGAAGGACGAGGCCGAGAAGATCAAGAAGCAGCTCGAGGAAGCCGGCGCGACCGTCGAGATCAAGTAATCTCGCGGCTGCATCCGCAGTCTCACATGAAGGGGCGGTCCGGAAACGGGCCGCCCTTTTGCGTTCCGCTCAGTAATCGAACCAGAAGACGATGCGGGTGGGGAAACCACCTCGCTCATAAACCTCGAGCAGCGCGAGCAATGCCGCCCATTCAACCGCCGGGCCATCCTCGAAACTGTCGAGGACGCGGCGATATTCGTCGGTCGTCAGCCAGCTGTGATCGATCAGATCGGGATCGAGAATCTTCTCCTGGCGCTCGTCGTACCAGCGCGTCTTGCCCTCCGCGACCATCTGCTCCGCCTCGGCACGCGATATGGTGTAGTCGGATCGCCAATCGCCATCGACGTGGATGACGACGTGCTTTTCCGCTTCGGGACTGAGCCCCGCGGGCAAGCCGCGGAGCGGGAACAGCGCCATCGACCGCGCGCGGCCCAGCCGGTCGAACAAGGTCCGGTTTCGCCCGACAAAGACTTCGCCGCATATCCCCCACCACTGCGCGTCGTCATCGAGGCGTGCTTCGCAATAGATGTTGATGTCGATGCCCATCGCCGTCCGCTCCGTTTCGGGGGAGGCGGTGGCACCGGCGTCGCGGCGCGACTGGCGTCCCCTTCCCGCCCGGACTATCCTGTCCGGCACCTCAAGGGGAGTCGAACCGATGAAACATGCGATCCTGGCCCTGACCCTGTGCGTCCCCCTCGCGGCCTGCAACGCGCCCGCGATCGACAATGGCGCGGCGACGGCGCAGGACCGGTCGGCCGCCGATGCGGTGAAGGCGGTCGAGGCCGATCTCGCCGCGGCGTACAAGGCAAAGGATGCGGCCAAGGTCGCCTCCTTCTACGCCGCCGACGCGGACATCGTCGTCCCCTTCCAGGCGCCGCGTTCGGGCGCGGATTCGGAGAAATCGGCCACCACCGACTTTGCCGACCCGGCCTTCGCGCTCGATTTCGCCAATGCCCGCACCGAAATCTCGCCCGCGGGCGACATGGCCTATACGCGCGGCACCTACACGGTCAGCTATACCAATCCGGGCGACAAATCGGTCGCGACCCAGGCGGGGAACTACGTCACCGTCTTCCGCAAGACCGCCGAGGGCGGGTGGAAGATCGTCCAGGATATCGCCAGCCCGGGGCCTTCGGCGAACTGATCCAAACCCAAACTGTTCGTGCTGAGTAGAGACCGAGTAGCCGAAGGCGTATCGAGGGCTCGTATCGAAGCACAGTGGGACTCAGGTCCTTCGATACGCGCTTTCGATACGCTCCTTCGGAGCTACTCAATCGCTACTCAGGACGAACGGGTGGAGTTGGGTAGCCGACCTTACTCCGCCGCGGCGGAGACCGGCTTGGGGAAATAGCGGTTCGCGTTGAGCCGGTCGAGGCGCTGGGCGCCGCGATCGAGCCAGATCGGGCCGAGCTTTTCGCCCTGCCCGCCGATGCCGACCATGAAGTCCGCGCTGTGGTGCTTGACGGTGAGCCCCGAGCGCCAGCGGATATCGACCATCAGGATCGGCACGAACATCGGCCGCCCGCCGACCTCGACCACATTGATCTTGTCGGGCGTCAGCGGGAGCTTGCCCGTCATCCGCCCGCCGGCCTGGGGGCCAAGGGTGAAGGGATCGATGACGGGCGGCATCTGGGTGGCGTGGAAGTTGGCGATCAGGCCATCCTGCATTTCGTTGGCGCTCATCAGGGCATAGGCGATCCGCAGGCCCTCGGCATTGGACGGCATGGCATTGGCGATCGACAGCTCGAATTCGAGCACCGCGCCGGTATCGGCCAGATCGAGCGCGATCGGGCGGAGCTCGACGACGATGGGTTCGGCGGGCGGAGCCGGGCGCGGCGCGGGTTTGGGCGCGGGGGGCGGCGGCGGAGCCGCGGCGGGAGCCGGCGGAGGCGCGGCGGGACGCGGCGGCGCGACCGCCACCGGTTCCTCGACGGGCGCGGGGCGGCGCCCGCGGCCGAGCAGCCAGCCGAGCAGCACCAGCACCGCGGCCATCGCGGCGCCGACGAGGATCCAGAGCCATGGGATGCCCTGTTCGGCGGCGGGTAGCGGCGCGGGCGTCGGGGTCGAAACCGGGGTCGCGCTGGGGATCGCCACCGGTCTCGTCGAGGTCACGATGAGTTCGTCCGACGGAGTCGGCCGGACGGTGGGGCCTGCAACGGGCGCAGGGGTCGGCGTTGGCTGAGCCGCCGGGCGCACGGCGGCCGGCGTCGGGCGCGGTGCGGGGGTCGACCGCGCCGCAGGTGTCGGGCTGGGCCGCGGTGCGGGAGGCGGCGTCGGCCGCGCAGCGGGCGTCGGGGTCGGCTGCGGGGTCGGGCGCGGCGGCTGAGCACCCGAGGGTTGCAGGCTGAAGCCATTGGCACCCGGCAGCGTGATGATCGCGGGCGACCGGCGCGGGGCCGGAGTCGGCGCGGGGGTCGGGGTGCCCTGCTGGGCGTGCGCGGGCGAAGCGAGCAGGAGGGGCGCGAGCAGGGCCAAGGCGGCCGCGCCCGTCATCAGGCGCCCGATCCGGGAATTGCGCGACGTCACGCCGCCGGACTTAGGGCTGCGAATCTGAATTTCACCTGCACGCGGCCAACGCTTCACCGGACTTTTCCTTCGATTGCCCGCCGCTCGCGCCTGCCCTAGAGGCCTCCCCGATGGGGAGCCCCAAGTGACAGCCACGCAACCCGGCGCGCGGATCGGTTACATCCCGGCCATCGACGGCTTGCGCGCCGTCGCGGTCGGATCGGTGATCCTCTATCACCTCTGGCCGGGGCTGCTACCCGGCGGCTTCACCGGCGTCGACATCTTCTTCGTGATTTCGGGCTTCGTCGTCACCGGATCGATGGCGGGGAAACGTTTCGAGAGCCTCAAGGAGCTGCTGCTCGCCTTTTATGCGCGGCGGCTGATGCGGATCATGCCGGCGCTGGTGGCGATGCTGCTCGCGGCGATCCTGGCGACCCAGCTGTTCGTGCCCGATGCCTGGCTGTCGAACAGCGTCGCGGTGACAGGCAAGCTGGCGTTCGCGGGGCTGAGCAATATCGCCCTCGCCTTCGACAGCGACAGCTATTTCGGGCCGCAGGCGGGGTATAACCCCTTCACCCACAGCTGGTCGCTGGGGGTGGAGGAGCAATTCTATCTGCTCTTCCCGTTCCTGCTCCACCGCCGCCAGACCGACGAACGCGGGGTGATCCGGCTGGTCGCGATCCTCTCGCTCGCCTCGTTCGCGCTGTGCGGGGTGCTCGCCTATGTCGATCCCAAGCTCGCCTTCTACCTGATCGTGACGCGCTTCTGGGAGCTGGGCACGGGGATGCTGCTGCGCCTGACGCTCGAGCGGTGGAAGCCGTGGCTGGCAGCGCACGGCGGCGGGCCGCTCGTCCTTGCGGGGCTGGCGCTGGTGGCGGGTGGGCTGGCGATCCCGCGGATCGGGACCACCCCCTTCCCCTTCGCGCTGCTGCCGGTGATCGGTACCGCGGTGCTGATCGCGGCGGTGTGCGCTTTCCCGAAGGCGGCGGTGACGCGGCTGCTCGAGACGCGCGCGATGGTAGGCGTGGGGCGCCTCTCCTACTCGCTCTATCTGTGGCACTGGCCGGTGTTCGTGCTGTTCCGCTGGACGACGGGGCTCGAGGCGCTGCCGTTGCAGCTGACCGCGCTGGCACTGGCGTGCGGGCTTGCCACCCTCTCCTATTTCCTCGTCGAGCAGCCGCTGCGGACCAACAAGCACATCTCCGCCGCCCCGCGCGGACGGGTGGTGGCGTTCGCGCTGGGGGGCGTGGGGGTCTCGGCGCTGGCGGGGGTGGCGTTGTTCATGGCGCATGACCAGGTGACGCTGAGCGTCACTCGCGATCACGCCGCCTGGTATGCCGACGAACGCCATCCGCTCGATCCCAGGCTGGCGAATTGCACCGTGCGCGAAGAGGTTTTCTCCTTCGGGGGAGGCAAGGAGAGCGTCTGGATCCCGGAGGGCTGCAATACCCCGCCCGCAGGCTTCACGCTCTATACGGTGGGGGATTCGCACAATCTCGCTTACGCCCCCAATTACCGCCAGCTCGCGGCCGAGCTAGGCGTGCCGGTCCATGCCTGGTTCAAGGCGGGCTGTCCGGTGATGAAGCTGACCGAGAGCCACGCCTCGCGCCCGCGGTGCAAGGGCTGGTACGACGCGCTGGTCGCCGAGATCGGCGCGCGCGCGAAGCGAGGGGATGTGGTGTTCATGCCGTCGCTCAGGCTGACCCGCTTCACCAATCAGTTCGAGGGCGACCGCGACATCCTGAACGCCAAGCCGGATCGGGTGGCGCCGGAGAGCCTGGCCGAGGCGCAGGCGACCCTGAACGGCTGGACGCAGCATGGGCTGGGGCTGGTGATCGAGGCGCCCAAGCCGATGTTCCGCAGCCCGCCCTTCCGTTGCTCGGACTGGTTCAACCGGGACAATCCGATCTGTCATGGGCTGAGCGTGCCGCGGGCCGAGCTGCTCTCGCGGCAGAAGCCGGTGAGCGATGCGATCCAGACGCTTGCCGCGCGCCTGCCCGGGCTGTTCGTGTGGGATCCGTTCCCTGCGCTGTGCCCGGGGGAGGTGTGCCAGGCGCAGGCCGGGGGGAAGCCGCTGTTTTTCGACGGGGACCATCTGAGCGGCGCGGGGAATGATTTGCTCTATCCCGGGCTGCGGGGGGCGGTGATGGCGGCTTCGGACTGGAGCCTGCATCGTTGAAAATCCTCCCCCGCCAGGGGGAGGTGGCGCCGAAGGCGACGGAGGGGGAGGACACGAAACAAGCATGGCCGCCGCCCTCCCCCTCCGTCAGCTACGCTGACACCTCCCCCTGGCGGGGGAGGATTTGGGATGGCAGACGGAAAGGCCCCGCCCCTCTCGCGAAGGACGGGGCCAATCGGTCTCCGGAAAACCCGGATCAGGCGTGGGCGGGTTTGCCCACCAGCTCGGCCGCGACGTCGCGGTGCATCTCCGGGCGGTCGAAGGCGATCGGCTCGAGCCGCTCGCTCTCGCCCCACAGGCCGACGCGGAAGGTGGCCGAGGTGCGGCCCTCGCTCCCGTCGGCCATGGTGTAGCGGGCGTCTGCGACCACCATCGGCGAGAATTCATGCTCGTTCAGCGTATCCTTGCGGACCGCCAGCGTGGCATCGACGCGGGTGCCCTCGCCCGGCTTGATCGTGACCGGCGGGACCGTCGTGTCCGCGCTGCGCTCGATCAGCAGCTCCTCCATGTGGCCGGCGTCGCCATCGGCGAGCAGGAAAGTGGAGATGCGGACATCCTTGGCGGGCAGATCGCCGGCATTGGCGACGGTCAGCTCGAGCTCGACCAACGCCTCGTCCGCGCTGGTGCCCGCGCGGACCGGGCGCATGCCGAATTCGAGCCAGGGCCGCTGGGCGATCGGCGCCTTGCTGGTGAGGCCGGCAAGATCGTCATTGTCGGCATGGTGGAGCTCGGCCTCGGCGGCGGGCTCGGCAAAATTGGGGTCGGGTTCGTTATCGACCGTGTCGCCCACCCCCAGCGCGACCGAAGGGGCGACGCGGGCGACTTCGGGCTCGTGGCGCGGCTGGATGCGCTCGGCGACCGGCTCGCGCGCGACCAGGGGCGTGGCGGCGACGGGCTCGTACGCCTCGTACGGCTCCTCATAGACCACGTCATCGTCGCGGCGGCGGCGGAACAGCAGGGCCGCGGCGATGCCCGCGACGATCAACGCGCCGACCAGCAGCCACGGCCAGATCGGCATCGGGGCCTGCGCCGGAGCGGTGGTTTCGGTGGTCGCGGTCTCGCTGGTCTGGGCTTCGACAGGTGCCGGGGGGGCGGCTTCGGGAGCCGGGATCGGGGCCGGAGCCTCGGCGGCGGGCTGCGGCGCGGCGGCCTGGGGGGCCGGGGCGGGCGCAGGAGCCGGAGCGGGCGTGGTCGCGCGCGTCACCTGACGCGTGGCGGTGGTGGTGGTGGTGGTGGAAGCCGGACGGCGCACGGCGGCGCGCGGCGCGGCGCGGGCGGGCGCGGCCTCGGGCGTGTCAGGGACGCTCTGCACGACCGGCGACGCGGGCGCGATCGTGATCGTCGGAGCGGGCGCAGGCGCGGGAGCAGGCGCAGGGACGGTCGACACCACCGGCGGCGGCGTCACCTGGGTGTCCTGCGCCCAGGCTGGAGTGGAAAGGAGCGCGGCACCGATAAACAGTGCGGCGCGGGGGCTAAGCTTTACGGGTCTGTTTTTCATGACGGGGGTTCAATGAATGGAACCCCCTAAAAGCTCCGCTCCCGCGCGGTGGCCCGTGTCTTCACGCCGATGAATGGAAATGAAGCTGAAGAATTAGCTGCCCTGCATTTCTTGCCGGAATGTGAGCAGAATGAATTCGGCCGGGTGCGTCATTTGTAGCGTCACCGCAACGATCAGGTTCCCATCGATGACGTCTTGCCCGGTCATGGTTGCGGGCAGGCCGCATTGGACGGTGAAGGCATCGCTCGCCTTGTCCCCCATCAGCCCGCCCGACGCCCAGAGCTGGGTCAGGAAGTTCGAGATCAGCGCGGTCACCATGGTCCAGGTCTGACTGTCATTCGCCGCAAAGACGAATTGCCGGAGCGCCGCCTTGATCGACTGCTCGACATAGATGAGCGTCCGCCGCACCTGGATGTAGCGATAGTCATTGCTGTTACCGTCGAGGGTGCGCGCACCCCACACGACGTTGCCGCGATTGACCTGCGCGCGGATGATGTCGATCGCCATGCCGTTCGCCGGCACGTTGAACGCACCCTGCTGGGCGTCGTTGATCGCGCAGAGCGGCGACAACACGCTCGCGAGCGCGATATTGGCAGGGGCGTTCCAGACATTGTTGATCTCGTCGTTTTGGGCCCACACCCCTGCGATTGCGCCCGAAACCGGCTGGACGTTGATATCGGCCGCCACCAGCTGGAGCAGCTGGGCGTACAGCGGCAGCGCGTTGACGAGCGCGGTGTTGAGCGCTGCCGCGTCGCTGCCCGCGGGCCAGCCGCCGGCGTCGCCCGAATATTGCGGATTGTTCTGCTTCGGCAGCGTCGCGGGCAAGGGGAAGGCGGCGGCGATCATGGCCTGGACCGATGCAAGCTGCGCGGGCGACGGCTCGAAACGCTGATAGGCCTGGGTGGTGAGCAGATCGTTGATCAGGCGGTTGTCCGCCGAGGCGAGGCGGGTGAAATCGAGATCGCCAGCCTGCACCAGCGAGGCGTTGACCGCGGGCGCATAGACCGCACCATAGCTGGCATCGTTGGCCTGCGGGGCGAGCGCGGTCCAGAGCTGGGCCTGCGCCGCCTCGAGATCGTCGAGGGTCGTGGCGCTCAGGCAGCCCGGCAGATCGAGGATCGCCATCCGGTCCTGCAGCGAGCCAGCCTGGTCGAGCATCGCGGTGGCGACCGTCGCATAATCCACCGCGCCCAGCTGGCAGGCCTCCGGGATGACGGTCATGGTCGGCCCCTTCAGCGCGCCGGCCGCGGTCAGCGCGGCGGAGAGCGCGGCGGCAGTCACCGATCCGGGCTGCCACCCTTGCGGGTTCGGCGCGCCGACGGGGAGCTGGCCGGCCCAATAGCTGCCGGCGGACACGACAAAGCAATTGCCGCCGCCATTGGCGAAGAAGAGCTGCATCTGGCGATAGAGCAGGAACGGCTCGGCCTGGGCGGGGGCGATCAGATAGCCCGCCGACGCGACGGACCAGCCGCCCCCGGCATTCGGGCTGGTGGCATAGGCCGCGAAATCGGGCGTGACCCCGGGCGGCACCGGCGTCGGGACCGGATCGATGCGGTAGGGTTGCGGCGCGGGGCCGCCGAAATAGCGGGCATAGTCCGCCATCGAGGCGATCGCGACGGGCTGGTTGTACAGCGCCGCGCCGGTGGCGGGATCGCCGGCGAATTCGGTATAGCCGATGAAGATCGGCACCGCAGTCGCCACGCCGACGATCGCGGACGGAAAGGCGCTCAGCTCCTGAACGTAGACGCCGGGGGTTTCTTTCGGCGAACCGAACTCGGTCGTCATCATCAACTCCTTGAAACGGCGAGGAAGCGATTTGTAGCGAAGCCGGAACGACCTTATAGTCACCCGGGGGACAGGGGGAAATCAAATGACGGGTGTCGGGCAGATCGTCGACGGGATGACGCAGAGCGCCTATATCTTCCACACCGGCGCGGGCGAGAACGGCCTGTGGTACACGATCCTCGACAATCTCGGCTGGCAGCTCGACAGCCAGGCGCCGAATACGGGATCGAGCAACACTGTCGCCGCGGTCAATTATGCCGGCAACATGGTCGTGATCCATCAGGGGCAGAATAGCGAAAACCTGTGGTGGAACAGCTTCGACGGCAACAGCTGGGCGGGCGACCAGCAGGTGCCCAACACCGAGACCGGCAATGGCGCGGCCGCGACCGTGTACAACGGCCAGATCTACGCGTTTCATATGAGCAGCCAGGCCACCCCCGGCAAGGAGAGCATTGCCCCCGGCGTGTGGCAGATTTGGTGCAATATCTTCGACGGGTCGAACTGGCTGGGTGACAATCCGGTGCCGATGCAGGCCTCGGGCACGCCGTCAGCGGTCGTGTACGATGGCCTGCTCTACGTGTTCCACAACGATTCGAACCCGACCTATCTAACCGAGCAGCTCTGGTACAACAGCTTCGACGGCGCGAGCTGGGGCTCCGACACGGAGATTCCGGGCGTCGGCTCGTTCAGCCCGCCCTGCGCCGTGGTGTTCCAGAACCTGATCTATCTGTTCTACTCTTCGGGCGACAACTCCTATTATGCGACCTTCGACGGCACGACATGGTCCAATCCGGTCGAGATCCCGATCAGCATGAGCGTGCCGTGCGGCGCGGCGGAATGCGACGGGCTGATCTATCTCTTCTGGAACGCCAGCCAGCAGCTCTACTACGCCACCTTCGACGGCACCAATTGGCAGACCGAGGAACAGGTGCCGAGCGCCGAACTCGACGGCACGCCGTCGGTGGTGATCTTCCCCGCCTAGCGGGCTTTACAAATCCAACACGCTCCCTATATGCGCACCCACACCACAGCTCCGGGAAATGACGCGCCGTCGCGCAGCGCGTCGATCGAATTGGGGTTGCGGTTTCATAAGACGCCGAGAGCTGCCGAAGCCCGATGAGGGAATCGCGCGGCTTTTTCGCGTCTTTCGCTGCGTCCGGTATCGAACGACGAGGACAAGACCTACATGGCAACCAAGGCAATCGCAGGCGGCACCATCAAGCGCCGCATCCGCAAGGTGTTCGGCGACATCCACGAAGTGGTGCAGATGCCGAACCTGATCGAGGTTCAGCGCGAATCCTACGAGCAGTTCCTGCGCAGCGATCCTTCGATCGGTTATGTCTCGGGCCTGGAGAAGACGCTCCGCTCGGTCTTCCCGATCCGCGATTTCGCCGGCACCGCCGAACTCGACTTCGTCAATTACGAGCTCGAGAACCCCAAGTTCGACACCGACGAGTGCCGCCAGCGCGGCATCACCTATGCGGCGCCGATGCGCGTCACGCTGCGCCTGATCGTGTTCGAGGTGGACCCCGATACCGAGGCCCGCTCGGTGCTCGATATCAAGGAGCAGGACGTCTATATGGGCGACATGCCCCTGATGACGGGCAACGGCACCTTCATCATCAACGGCACCGAGCGCGTGATCGTCAGCCAGATGCACCGCTCGCCGGGCGTGTTGTTCGATCATGACCGCGGCAAGACCCACGCTTCGGGCAAGTATCTCTTCGCCGCGCGCGTGATCCCGTATCGCGGCTCGTGGCTGGACTTCGAGTTCGACGCCAAGGACATCGTCAACGTCCGTATCGACCGCAAGCGCAAGCTGCCGGTGACGACCCTGCTCTACGCGCTGGGTCTGAACAGCGAGGACATCCTCAACTATTTCTACAACCGCGTGACCTATGTCCGCGGGCCGGGCGGCTGGCAGATTCCGTTCGATCCGACCAACTGGCGCGGCGCCAAGCCGATGTTCGACATTGTCGATGCCAAGTCGGGCGAAGTGATCTTCCCCGCGGGCCACAAGATCAGCCCGCGCGCCGCGAACAAGGCGCAGAAGGACGGTCTCGAGACCCTGCTGATCCCGACCGAGGAAATCTTCGGCCGCTATTCCGCGTACGACCTGATCAACGAAGCCACCGGCGAGATTTACATCGAAGCCGGTGACGAAGTGTCGGCCGAGAATCTCGAAAAGCTCGACAAGGCGGGCATCGAGCGGCTCGAACTGCTCGACATCGATCACATCTCGACCGGCCCCTGGATCCGCAACACGCTCGCCGCCGACAAGGCCGAGGAGCGCGAGCAGGCGCTGAGCGACATCTATCGCGTCATGCGCCCCGGCGAGCCGCCGACGCTCGAGACCGCCGAGTCGCTGTTCGCGGGCCTGTTCTTCGATCCGGAGCGCTACGACCTGTCGGCCGTGGGCCGCGTCAAGCTCAACATGCGCCTCGAACTCGACGCGCCGGACACGATGACGACGCTGCGCACCGAGGATATCCTCGCGGTGGTCAAGACTTTGGTCGATCTGAAGGACGGCAAGGGCGAAGTCGACGATATCGACAATCTCGGCAACCGCCGCGTCCGTTCGGTGGGCGAGCTGCTCGAGAACCAGTACCGCGTCGGCCTGCTCCGCATGGAGCGCGCCGTGAAGGAGCGCATGTCGTCGGTCGACGTATCGACGGTGATGCCGAACGACCTGATCAACGCGAAGCCCGCGGTCGCCGCGGTGCGCGAGTTCTTCGGATCGTCGCAGCTTTCGCAATTCATGGACCAGACCAACCCGCTCTCCGAAGTGACGCACAAGCGCCGCGTCTCGGCGCTCGGGCCGGGCGGTCTCACCCGTGAGCGCGCCGGCTTCGAAGTCCGCGACGTTCACCCGACGCACTATGGCCGCATCTGCCCGATCGAGACGCCGGAAGGCCCGAACATCGGCCTGATCAACAGCCTCGCGACCTTCAGCCGCGTCAACAAGTACGGCTTCATCGAGACGCCGTACCGCAAGGTCGTCGATCACAAGGTCACCGACGAGGTCGTCTATCTCTCGGCGATGGAAGAGGCGAAGCACACGATCGCGCAGGCGAACGCCGAGCTGGGCCCCGACAAGGGCTTTGTCGAGGAACTGGTCTCGTCGCGTCAGGCGGGCGAATTCCTGATGGCGATCCCCGACAACATCACGCTGATGGACGTGTCGCCGAAGCAGCTCGTCTCGGTCGCGGCATCGCTGATTCCGTTCCTGGAAAACGATGACGCCAACCGCGCGCTGATGGGCTCGAACATGCAGCGTCAGGCCGTGCCGCTGGTGCGCGCCGAGGCGCCGTTCGTCGGCACCGGCATGGAAGAGACCGTGGCGCGCGATTCGGGCGCCGCGATCGGCGCCCGCCGCTCGGGCATCGTCGATCAGGTCGATGCGTCGCGCATCGTCATCCGCGCCACTGGCGATATCGATGCCGGTGAATCGGGCGTCGACATCTACACGCTGATGAAGTTCCAGCGTTCGAACCAGAACACCTGCATCAACCAGCGTCCGCTGGTGAAGGTGGGCGATATCGTCAATGCCGGCGACGTGCTGGCGGACGGTCCCTCGACCGAGTTCGGCGAGCTGGCGCTGGGCCGGAACAGCCTCGTCGCGTTCATGCCGTGGAACGGCTACAATTATGAGGACTCGATCCTCATCAGCGAACGCATCGTGAAGGACGACGTCTTCACCTCGATCCATATCGAGGAATTCGAAGTCATGGCCCGCGACACCAAGCTCGGGCCCGAGGACATCACCCGCGACATCCCCAACGTCGGCGAGGAAGCGCTGCGCAACCTCGACGAGGCGGGCATCGTCTATATCGGCGCCGAAGTGGAGCCGGGCGACATCCTGGTCGGCAAGATCACGCCGAAGGGCGAATCGCCGATGACGCCGGAAGAGAAGCTTCTCCGCGCGATCTTCGGCGAGAAGGCCTCGGACGTGCGCGATACGTCGCTCCGCCTGCCTCCGGGCGTGTCGGGCACCGTCGTCGAAGTGCGCGTGTTCAATCGCCACGGCATCGACAAGGACGAGCGTGCGATGGCGATCGAGCGCGAGGAGATCGAGCGCCTGAAGAAGGACTCGGACGACGAGCGCAACATCCTCAACCGCGCGACCTGGTCGCGCCTCAAGGAAATGCTCCTAGGCCAGACCGCCACCGCGACCCCCAAGGGCCTCAAGAAGGGCGCGAAGATCGATGTCGACCTGCTCGACTCGGTCGACCGCCACGAATGGTGGAAGTTCGGCGTTGCCGACGACAAGGTGCAGGGCGACCTCGAGGCCGTCCGCGCCCAGTATGAGGAAGCCGTCAAGCGGATCACGGACAAGTTCCATGACCGGCGCGAGAAGCTGGAGCGCGGCGACGAGCTGCCCCCCGGCGTGCTCAAGATGGTCAAGGTGTTTGTCGCGGTGAAGCGCAAGCTGCAGCCGGGCGACAAGATGGCCGGCCGCCACGGCAACAAGGGCGTCATCTCGCGGATCCTGCCGCAGGAGGACATGCCGTTCCTCGAGGACGGCACGCCCGTGGATATCGTGCTCAACCCGCTGGGCGTGCCTTCGCGCATGAACGTCGGACAGATTTTCGAGACCCATCTGGGCTGGGCCGCGCGCGGCCTGGGCCGGCAGATCACCGAGGCTCTGGAAGGCTGGCGCGAGGCCAATCCGGACCCCAAGCCGGGCCAGATGCCGGATGTCGTCAAGGAGCGGCTCAAGACCGTCTATGGCGCGCAGTATCACGCCGATATCGACGCGCGTTCGGGCGACCAGATCATCGAGCTTGCCGAGAACCTCAAGAACGGCGTGCCGATGGCCACCCCGGTGTTCGACGGCGCGCGCGAGGCGGACGTTTCGGCGATGCTCTCGCTCGCGGGTCTCGATACGTCGGGCCAGGTCGAGCTGTATGACGGGCGCACCGGCGACGCGTTCGACCGCAAGGTGACCGTGGGCTATATCTACATGCTCAAGCTGCACCACCTTGTGGACGACAAGATCCACGCGCGTTCGATCGGGCCCTACTCGCTCGTCACCCAGCAGCCGCTGGGCGGCAAGGCGCAGTTCGGCGGCCAGCGCTTCGGCGAGATGGAGGTGTGGGCGCTCCAGGCGTACGGCGCCGCCTACACGCTGCAGGAGATGCTGACGGTCAAGTCCGACGACGTGGTCGGCCGCACCAAGGTCTATGAGGCGATCGTCAAGGGCGACGACACCTTCGAGGCCGGCATCCCCGAGAGCTTCAACGTGCTCGTCAAGGAAATGCGCTCGCTCGGCCTCAACGTCGAACTCAAGCAGAATGAGCCTGAGTTCGATACCGATGGCGTGCAGATCGCGGCGGAGTGATCGGTCGGGGGCACTGTGACATCGCGGTGCTCCCCCACCCCTCCCGCCCCTGAGATTTTACCCTCCTGAGGGAAAAAGAAATGAACGAACTGACCAACTTCGCGAACCCGGTGGCCAAGCCGGAGACCTTCGACCAGATCCAGATCGGTATCGCTTCGCCGGACCGCATCCGCAGCTGGTCGTTCGGCGAGATCAAGAAGCCCGAGACGATCAACTACCGCACGTTCAAGCCCGAGCGTGACGGCCTGTTCTGCGCGCGCATCTTCGGTCCGATCAAGGATTACGAGTGCCTGTGCGGCAAGTACAAGCGCATGAAGTACAAGGGCATCGTCTGCGAGAAGTGCGGCGTCGAGGTTACCGTCTCGAAGGTCCGCCGCGAGCGGATGGGCCATATCGAGCTCGCCGCCCCGGTCGCGCATATCTGGTTCCTCAAGTCGCTGCCGTCGCGCATCGGCCTGCTGCTCGACATGCAGCTCAAGCAGCTCGAGCGCGTGCTGTACTTCGAGAGCTACATCGTCACCGAGCCGGGTCTGACCACGCTCGACAAGTATCAGCTCCTCACCGAAGACGAGCTGCTCGACGCGCAGGACCAGTTCGGCGAGGACGCCTTCTCGGCCGGGATCGGCGCCGAGGCCGTCAAGCAGATGCTGATGGACCTCGACCTCGAGGGCGAGCGCAAGGACCTGATGGACGAGCTCGCGGTCACCAAGTCCGAGCTCAAGCCCAAGAAGATCATCAAGCGGCTCAAGGTCGTCGAGAGCTTCATCGATTCGGGCAACCGCCCCGAATGGATGATCCTCGACGTGATCCCGGTCATTCCGCCCGAGCTGCGCCCGCTGGTGCCGCTCGACGGCGGCCGCTTCGCGACCTCGGATCTCAACGACCTGTATCGCCGCGTGATCAACCGCAATAATCGCCTGAAAAGGCTCATGGAGCTGCGCGCGCCGGACATCATCGTCCGCAACGAAAAGCGCATGCTGCAGGAAGCCGTCGACGCGCTGTTCGATAACGGCCGCCGCGGCCGCACGATCACGGGCGCCAACAAGCGTCCGCTCAAGTCGCTGTCGGACATGCTCAAGGGCAAGCAGGGCCGCTTCCGCCAGAACCTGCTCGGCAAGCGCGTCGACTATTCGGGCCGCTCGGTCATCGTGACCGGTCCGGAGCTCAAGCTGCACCAGTGCGGCCTGCCGAAGAAGATGGCGCTCGAGCTGTTCAAGCCCTTCATCTATGCCCGCCTCGACGCCAAGGGCCTGAGCATGACGCTCAAGCAGGCGAAGAAGTGGGTCGAGAAGGAGCGCAAGGAAGTCTGGGATATCCTCGACGAGGTGATCCGCGAGCACCCGGTTCTGCTCAACCGTGCGCCGACGCTCCACCGCCTGGGCATCCAGGCGTTCGAGCCGGTGCTGATCGAGGGCAAGGCGATCCAGCTCCACCCGCTCGTCTGCTCGGCGTTCAACGCCGACTTCGACGGCGACCAGATGGCCGTGCACGTTCCGCTGAGCCTCGAGGCTCAGCTGGAAGCGCGCGTCCTGATGATGTCGACCAACAACATCCTCTCGCCCGCCAACGGCAAGCCGATCATCGTGCCGTCGCAGGACATGGTGCTGGGTCTTTATTATCTGTCGATGATGAAGGAAGGCGAGCCCGGCGAGGGCATGATCATCGGTGAGATGTCCGAGGTCCATCAGGCGCTCAACGCCGGTGCGGTCACGCTCCACACCAAGATCATCAGCCGCGTTCCGCAGACCGACGAGGACGGCAACCAGTATCTCAAGCGCTACGAGACGACGCCGGGCCGCATGCTGCTCGGCGAGACGCTCCCGCAGTCGCACAAGGTGCCGTTCGAGACCGTCAACCGCCTCCTCACCAAGAAGGATGTGGGCGACGTGATCGACGAGGTCTATCGCCACACCGGCCAGAAGGAGACCGTGCTGTTCGCCGACGCGATCATGGCGCTCGGCTTCCGTCACGCGTTCAAGGCGGGCATCTCGTTCGGCAAGGACGACATGATCATCCCCGACGCCAAGGTGGGGATGGTCGATGAGACCCGCGCGCTCGTGAAGGATTATGAGCAGCAGTATCAGGACGGCCTGATCACGCAGCAGGAGAAGTACAACAAGGTGATCGACGCCTGGAGCCGCTGCGGCGACCAGGTGGCGACCGCGATGATGGACGAGATCAAGGCGGTGAAGAAGCTGCCGAACGGCCGCGAGGCCCCGATCAACTCGATCTACATGATGGCGCACTCCGGTGCCCGCGGTTCGCAGGCGCAGATCAAGCAGCTTGCGGGCATGCGCGGCCTGATGGCCAAGCCGTCGGGCGAGATCATCGAAACGCCGATCATCTCGAACTTCAAGGAAGGCCTGACCGTCCTTGAGTATTTCAACTCGACCCACGGCGCCCGCAAGGGTCTCGCGGATACCGCGTTGAAGACCGCCAACTCGGGCTACCTGACCCGCCGCCTGGTCGATGTGTCGCAGGACTGCGTCATCATGGAGCAGGATTGCGGCACCGAGCGTGCGCTGGAAATGCGCGCCATCGTGCAGGGCGGCTCGACCATCGCGTCGCTCGGCGAGCGCATCCTGGGCCGCACCACGGCCGAGGACGTGGTCGACGCCAAGACCAACGAGGTGGTCATCCCCTCGGGCACTTTGCTCGACGAGGCGATGATCGCGCAGATCGAGGCGCTGGGCATCCAGGGCATGAAGATCCGCAGCCCACTGGTCTGCGAAGCCAAGATCGGTGTCTGCGGCAAATGCTATGGGCGCGATCTCGCCCGCGGTACCCCGGTGAACATCGGCGAGGCCGTCGGCGTCATCGCGGCGCAGTCGATCGGCGAGCCGGGCACCCAGCTCACCATGCGTACCTTCCACATCGGCGGCGCGGCGCAGCTCAACGAAACCTCGAACCTCGAGGCGACGTCGGACGGGCAGATCGAATATCGCGATCTGCGCATCATCAAGGATCAGCGCGGCCGCCGCGTCGTGCTGAGCCGTTCGGGCGAGCTGGCGATCGTCGACATGGATGGGCGCGAGCTGGCGGTGCACCGCATTCCTTACGGTGCGCACGTGCTGTTCGACGATGGCCATATCGTCAGTGCGGGCGACCGGATGGCGGAATGGGATCCGTTCACCATGCCGGTGATCACGGAAAACCCGGGCGTCGTGAAGTATCAGGACCTGATCGACGGCAAGACGATGACCGAGCAGGCCGACGAAGCGACGGGCATCACCCAGCGCGTCGTGACCGAGAATCGCGGCATCTCCGCCAAGAAGGAGGATCTGCGTCCCCGCCTCACCCTGCTCGACGAGGGCTCGGGCGAGGCCGGCCGCTACATGCTCGCGGCGGGCGCGGTGCTTTCGGTCGAGGACGGTGCGCAGGTGCAGGCGGGCGACGTGCTCGCTCGCGTCAGCCGCGAGTCTGCCAAGACCCGCGACATCACCGGCGGCCTGCCGCGCGTCGCCGAGCTGTTCGAAGCGCGCAAGCCCAAGGAGAATGCGATCATCGCCAAGGTCTCGGGCCGTGTCGTGTTCGGCAAGGACTATAAGGCCAAGCGCAAGATCGGCATCCAGCCCGAGGATGGCGGCGAGGTCGTCGAGTATCTGGTGCCCAAGTCGAAGGTGATCGACGTCCAGGAAGGCGATTACGTCAAGCGCGGCGACAATCTGATCGGCGGCTCGCCCGATCCGCACGATATCCTCGAGGTGCTCGGCATCGAGCCGCTCGCGGAATATCTCGTGTCGGAGATCCAGGAGGTCTATCGCCTCCAGGGCGTGAAGATCAACGACAAGCACATCGAGGTGATCGTTCGCCAGATGCTGCAGAAGGTCGAGATCATCGAGAGCGGCGACACCACCCTCCTCGTGGGCGAGCAGCTCGACCGCGACGAGATGGACGAGCAGAACGCCAAGCTCGCTCCGGGCCAGGCCCCGGCGCAGGGCAAGCCGATCCTGCTGGGCATCACCAAGGCGTCGCTGCAGACCCGCAGCTTCATCTCGGCGGCGTCGTTCCAGGAGACCACCCGCGTCCTCACCGAGGCGGCGGTCCAGGGCAAGCAGGACCAGCTCAACGGCCTCAAGGAGAATGTCATCGTCGGCCGCCTGATCCCGGCGGGCACCGGCGCGGGCATGAACCGTCTCCGCGTGGCGGCAACCTCGCGCGACGCCGCGCTCCGGGTGCAGCAGCGGGCGCTCGCGGCCTCGCTGATCGCACCGGACTCGGCCGCCGAAGAGCATGCCGCCGAACTGGCCCGCTCGAACCGCGACGCCGCCGGCACCGGCGACGACGCGCTGGCGAGCGTGGTCCCGAGCGGGCATGGGACCGATGCCGATGCGGGGGAGTATCTGAACGAAGGCGAGTGATCGCCGGGTTCAGGCTTCCGGGCTGAAGAATGAAAGACCGCCGTCCGGGATGCCGGGCGGCGGTTTTTCTTTGCTCAGATCAACGGTGGGCGCTGCCGATGGCGTACGACAAATCATAAAGCAGGAAGAATGATCCTATCCATGCAGCGAAGAGGCATGCGGGCAGGAAAAGGTGGAAGCTCGCACCCCACCAATCGCGCCCCTTGTTGCCGCCGCCGATCAAGCCCGGAAAAACCTTCCTGGGATCGAGCTTATCGCTTTGAGCATCCCAGCGTCTATTCAATGCCTTGATGGCCTTGTGTGCGGCCCAAATCGAAAGCGATGCCGACAGCGATGACGCGATCCCAACGAGGGATATCGCGGCTAGCAGGACGCATGCCGAAGCTCGAATTCCCGGAACCATCGCCGCCGCTTCCCTCGCAAAGGTTGATGTGAAGGAAGCGAAGATGATGCCGTAGGTGGCGATCAGGAATGAATGCAGTTGAATGAACCATCCAACCCGGTTGTTGATCAGATTGTCCTCGTGCTTGATGTAATCTCGGTAGACACAGTAGATGTCATGGCCCGAAGGCACGGTCTCTCGTCTGCGCGAAGCTATCTTCATCTGGACTCCCCCTTCCAGATCAATCCCCATCCAAATAAAGCATGCGGCGGGATTTGCGGCAAGCCGGCCAGAAGCCAAAACCGCCACCCGGGGGTTGGGGCCCCGGGCGGCGGCCTCGGGCGCTGCGGTGCCGGCCCCGAGGTGGGAGCGTCTTGCCGGCGGCCGCTGGGCGCGGGGGGGCCGCGCCCTACCGAGTGGGCTTCGGGATTAGTTACGGGGGCGGAGCGGCCGTGGATGCGGCCCCGCTTCAATTCCGGGATTTTCAGATCGTCGAGATTTTGCCCGCGGCGATCGGGGCGCTGCTCGGCGCCTTGTGCGGGGCGCCGTCGCGCGGCTCCATGGTGATGGCGAGCGTCGCGCCGTCCTGGATCATCTCGCGCTGCGCCATCGGCACCTTCATGCGGCTGAGCCCGCCGCGCGCAACCATGCCGAGCGAGCGCGGCACGCCGTCGGCGGGGATCACCCAGAGCTCGGGCTCGAGATTGCCTGCCGGGACCTTCATCGCGCGGATGCGCAGCTCGCCCTCGGCGGGATCGTAATTGGCGGCGAGCATGATGCCCTGCTCGGGGCCCTCGCCTCCCTCGAGCTGGGTGACCATCAGCTGATCGGGCATGCGCGCGACCTGCACCGGCGCGGGCGGCGGGCGCAGCACCAATATGCCGGCCAGCGACGCCGCGATCGCGCCCGATCCGATCGCCGCGATCCGCCAGCGCCGGAGCGCGCGCACCGCATCGCCGCGCAGCGCCCCCAGCCGCCGCTCGACCGCGGGCCAGACATTGGGAGGCGCGGCCTCGGCGAACTCTTCGTAGAGCGGATCGAAGCGCCGCTCCCACGCCGTTACCGCCACAGCGAAATCGGGCTCGGCGAGGCGGAGGCGCAGCGCCGCGGCGCGGTCCGCGCCCTCGAGCACCCCCAGCGCCAGCTCGGCGGCGAGCAGGTCGCGTTCCTGCTCGGGGGTGAAGGCCTCATCCATCGCCCAGGCATCCCCTGAGCTGCGATAGCCCGCGCCGGATCCAGCCCTTCATCGTGCCGAGGGGCACGGCCATGCGGGTTGCCAGCTCGGCATAGGTCAGCCCGTCGAAAAATGCCGAGCGGATCGCGCCGCGCTGCTTGGCCTCCAGCGCCTCGAGACAGGCATGGATGCGCGCGCGCTCCTGCCCTTCCTCGATCAGTTCGAAGGCGAGCGCGCCATCGTCGGCGATGTCGGCGGCGGCTTCCTGGGGCAGCATCGCCGGGCCGCCCGAGGCACGGCGCCAGTCGATCGCGGTGTTGCGGGCGATCGCGCACAGCCAGGTCACGGGGCTCGCGCGCGCGGCATCGAAGCGCCCCGCACGGTTCCAGACCTTCAGATACACGTCCTGCAAGATATCCTCTGCGGCTTCCCTGTCCTGGGAGATACGCAGGATGACGCCGAAAAGTTTGGCGGTGGTGAGATCATGGACTTCGCGCAGCGCACCCCGGTCGCCATCCGCGACCCGCGCCAGCGCGGCGGTGAGCCGCGTGCGCGCGGCGTCGGAAGCCCCTTTACCCATCGCCCCCGTAACTAACGCCTCGCGGCCGTCCGCGCCAGCGCCAAGCCCCTATCGGCCGATGATGCCGAGCATCGCCAGCAGTCCGGCGAACACGCCAAAGGCGAGCCGGATCACGATGAGCGCGGCGATCGCCATGCCGATATTGCGCAGCAGCTTCGATTCCTGCTTCGGATTTTCCGGGTGCGCGGGATTCGCGGTATTGTTCGCCCATAAGGCGACACGCCCGGGGTTCAGTTCGCCTTCCATCTCCGGCCAGACATGGCGGATGACCGCCTGGATCTCATGGACATGCCGGGGGCTGCAGCGCCCGCGGCCCACGCCCGGCCCGGCGTCGCTCGTCAGCTCGACCCAGGCGGCATGATGGGGATGGCCAGGCCGCCGTACGCGCTGGAGGAACTGGATCCCCCGGTATCGCCACAGGATATCGGCGATTAGCCCCTCTTCGTCGGGCACCTGCCCGGGCCCGGTCCAGTCGAAATGGTCGACCGCGAAGGGCACGAGCCCGACCGCCCAGGCCCGCCAGTGGAGGATCAGTCCGCGCACCACCCGATCGGCCGCGCGCCGCTCTTCCTCGCCCTCGCCCGACCAGTCGGCGATCGCGGCCCAGGCGCCGCGCAGCGCGAGCTTTTCCTCCGCACTCAGCCAGCGCCGATCCTCGCGCAGCGCGGCTTCGAACAGCGCGTTCAGCTGGCCGATCGCGGGTGGCAGCGCCGCCTGTCCGGGGTCGAACGGTCCCGCGGGCCCGGTGGGCGGGGCCTCGAGCCAATTGTCGATATCGTCCGCGCCCCGTGCCGAGGCGAGCGCATCCTCATAGGCGGCGCGCAATGTCAGAAGTCCGGCGGCGCCCGCGCCGGCGTCCGCGGTCTTCAGCTTGCGCGCGCAGGCGATCCGGATCACCGCGGCATCGCGGGTCCATTTGATCCCCAGCCTCTCCCAGGCTTCGCGCTCAACCATGCCGATTCCCCCTGCGCGCGATTGACCATGGCGGCGGAGAGGCCGTCAATGCCGGCGCGCGAGCGCGAGCGCCCCTTCCCCCGCCAGCGCCGCGAGCATCGTCAGCCCGGTGAGCGGGAAGAGCATGCCGAGCGCGGCCATCGCGGCGGCGACCGCGAGGCTCCGGCGCCGGTCGAGCGCGGGCGGCGGGGCGCGGAGGCGGCCGCCCCGGCGGCGTTTCCACCAGGCGGCGAGGCCGGTGCCCGCGAGCAGCCAGACGGCGATGCAGCCGGTAAGCATCGCCAGGCGGTTGGGCTCGCCATATTGCTGGCCCTGATGGGTGGCGATCCCCCATTCGATCGCCTGCGCGCCGCCGCCGAAATCGCCATAGCGCGCGTCCTGGAGCACGCTGCCGGTGGCGGCGTCGATATAGACGGCGTGGGCGTCCTCGGCGCGGACGATCGCGGCGGAGACGAGCCAGGGCGCGCCGGGGCGGGCGGGGAGTGTCATCGTCCAGGGTGCGGCGAGGCCCGACCATAAGGCGCGCTCGGCGACGAGATCGGGGGTGACCCGCCCTGCCCCGCTCGTCGGCGCGCGCGCGCGTTGCATCGACCAGGGGAGGCTTTCGGCGCCCTCGTGATGGCCCTCATGGCCTTCGTGGCGTTGGGCGAGTGCGCCGGGCGCGGGGCGTTCGGGGCGGCCCCAGCCATGGGCGTTGACCCAGCCATCGAGCCATTCGCCCGCGACCCCGCTCCATGGCATGCCGGTGACTGCGAGGAACAGGATCACCGCCGCCGCGGCCACGCCGATCGAGGCGTGCAGGTCGCGCCAGAAGACGCGGCCGCCGGGCTTGCCGCGCGCCCCGATCGCGGGCGAGCCGCCGCGCGGCCACCACAGGATCAGGCCGGTGACGACCAGCACCACCGCCCAGCCCGCGACGATCTCGATCAGCGCATTGCCGATGGGGCCGGTGATGGCGAGGCTGTGGAGGTCGCGCACCGTCGCCATCATCCCGCCCGCGTTCGCCGTGCCGAGCACGGTGCCGCGATAGGGATCGACGAAGGCGGTGCGCTTTGCCTCGCCGGCCTTAAACGTCATCCGCCAGCTCTCGGCGGGCGAGGCCGGGCGCGAAACCTGGGTCACCGTCCCGCCCGTCGCCCGCTCGACCGAGGCGATCAGCTCGGCGATCGGCTGCGCCTGCCCCGTGGGCTGCACCGCGTTCCAGTCGCGGTAGAGCCAGGTCTCGATCTCGGGCTTGTAGAGGTAGAGCGCGCCGGTCGCGGCGAGCCAGAGCATGACGGGCAGGACGATCACCCCGGCATAGAAATGCCAGCGCCAGATCGCGCGGTAGAAGCCCCCGGCGGGGCGGATGGTCGATGTCATCTGAAACAGCCTCGTTGCGCGCATGTCGGCGCGCAGGGTCACGGGTCCGGCAGCGCCGGAGACGGGCGGGGTTCAGACGGTGGCGGGCGGTCCGGTCGCGGGCGGGGGCGGTGCGGCGAGACCCTGGCCGATCGATGCGAGCGCACGGGTCGTTGCGGGGGCCGCGTCGGCGGGGAGAAGGGGCGCGATAGCGGGCGGCAGGCCGCCCCCGAGCATCGGCGCGCCGAGCCCGGCAAAGGCGCAATGCTGGTCGCCGCCCTGCGCGGGGGCCTGTTTGTGGACCTTGCCCTCGGTATCGACCCAGGCGGCCTCCATCGCCGATCCGGTGCAGATGGTGACCGTGAAGCCGCCTTTCCCGGACGGCATCCAGCCGGCGGGCACCAGCAGGCGCAACGCGAGCACCAGCCCGAGCAAGGCGAGCGCGACGCGCGTGCGGAGGGTGGCGGCCCCGGTCATGCCGGGCGCTTTAGCGGGGTTGAGGGGGGATGCCAGTCTGCATGCAATATTCCTCCCTCGCAGGGCACCTGCGGGGGAGGTGGCAGCGAAGCTGACGGAGGGGGCTCACACCCATCGTCGCGCACGCGGTTGGTGGTGATCCCCCTCCGTCAGCGCTTCGCGCTGCCACCTCCCCCGCTGTCTGCGCAGCGGGGGAGGAATAGGAGAACCCTTACAGGTCCCGCCGCTCCAGATGCGCCAGCAGCGCGGCCATGCGGTTCGCGGCCTGCTGGATCTCCTCGCGGTTGGGCAGGTGCTCGCGGGCACGCGGCGGGGATTGCTGGACCTCGACCAGGTTGACCGCCTCGTTCGGATCGGCGCGCAGGTCGTACATCTCCCATTCCTGCGCGGCCTTGCCCGAGGGATCGAAATAGCGCGCGAGCTTGTACTCGTTGGTGCGCACGCAACGGACATTGTTGGGCTGCTTCACCGAGCCGGGCTCGAGCAGCACCTTGCCGCGCGCATTCACCGCATCGACGACGTTCAGATAGACCGCATATTCCTCATAGCTGTGCTTCTCCTGCGCGGTGCGCGACGGGGGCAAGGGCGCGGTGATCTCGTCGTCGGTGATGAACAGCACGCCTTCGCGCACCTGCCCGTCGGGCTCGACGATCGGCACCTCGACGCGCGATTCCGGCGGGGCCATCGCATTCTTGATCGCGGGCGACAGATCGACCCCCGGCAGCGGCGGCACCGGGCGGCTGAGCGCGAGGTTGCGGCTGATCTTGGCGCGCTCCTCGGGGGTCACCCCGGCAAGGCCCAGCACCGTCGGCAGGATGTCGATATGGCTGGTCAGGGCATCGAGCTGCGCGGGATCCGGCGCGACATAGCCGGCGCTGGCGGTCTGCGGCCCGGGGCTCGGGAACTGGACCACCACCGGCACGTGCAGCGCCTCGGCATAGGCGGTGTGCCATTTCTCGATCATCATCCCGTGCGCGGCGCCATATTCGCCGTGATCCGCCAGGAAGATCACGATCGTGTTCTCCGCCTGCCCGGACTCGTGGAGCGCGGTGAGCACCGCATCGATATGCGCGTCGACCACCGCATGGAGCCAGGCATAGAATTGCAGGAAGGCGACCGAATTGCCCTCGGGGTCGTCGCTCAACTGGAAGGGCACGCAGCTGCGCAGCGACCCGGCGACCGCGGCCGCCATCCGCCGCTGGGCGATCGTCCTGGGATCGCCGCTGGGATCGAAGCCCTCGGCTTCGGCGCCGGTGATCACCGTGTTGACGAGGTTGAACCCGCCCTTGGACGCGAGCGCCAGACCGACCTTGTACGCCGCCTCGTGCTGGCAGCTGGGCTTGGTCGAGAGGTCCTCATTCTGCGTCGGCGAGGCCTTGGCGCAATCCTGGGGGAAGCCGAGCGGATTGAGCGGGATCTGGATCGTGCCCGCGGTGGGCGGCGGGGTGTGGTCGCCGGTGAGCGGGATGGTGAGCGGGCCGAAGATCGACTGGGTCTTGCCGCTGCCGTCGGGCTTGGGGACCGCCTGGGCGATTACGCCCGGATAGGTGGCGATATCGTGCGGATTGGTGAAGGACGCCACCGCGAACCAGGGCGGGATCTCATCGACCTCGGGGCCGGTGGTCGCCGGGTCCTGCATCGCCATCGAGGCGTAGACGCGGTTGTAATTGTTCGCGAGGCCCTGGCGCCGCAGGAACGCGCAGGCGCTGTCGGTGAAGCCGCAATCGCGATAGACGCCCAGATTGTTGGCCTGCGCGCCGTGCGGCTCGGGATAGCTGCTCTCCCAATCGTCGAAGCCATAGCGCTTCAGGCTGTGCTCGGGCGGGTTCGAGACGTGCCATTTGCCGAAATAATGGGTGGTGTAGCCGGCCTCGCGCATCCACGTCCCCAGCGTGGGGATGCCGTCGGCGTCGAGCCAGGGGAAGTTCGCGGAATCGCCGTTCTTGAACAACCCGTCGGTCTGGGTGACGCCGGTCTTGGTGCCGTATTGGCCGGTGTAGATGACGGTGCGGCTGGGGGTGCAGGCCGACGCCGCGATGGTGTGGTTGCGCAGTACGACCGAATTCTGGCGCAGCTTCAGCAGGCCGGGGAAGAACTGCCAATAGGGATTGTCCTCCATCACCTTGCCCTGGAAGCCGAGGATCTGCTTGAGGCCCTCGTCGAAGCCGCCCTCCGCGCCATAGGAGAAACGCGGAAACCGGTATTGATCGCAAGTAATCAGCAGGATGTTCGGCCGCTTCGCCGTATCGTCCGAGCTCTTCCCCATGTTTCGACCCTCCGCCAAAGTCCGGGCGCGCAACAACACCCGGCGAATGCCGCAACGGGATTGTCACGGTGCATTCGCTGATCTGTCTTTTGCTTTTCAGCTTATTGTCGGGCGACTCCGATTGCCTTCACGATGCTCCCGGCAGCAGGTAAAGGCAAGCCGGTACCGAGGCGAAACGATCCCAAGCGATCCCCTCTGGCGCGCGCCCTCCGCCATGCCTATTTGCGGCGCATGGCTACCGAACTCTATGACATCACCGTCCCCGTCTTCATCCGCGGCTTCGCGGCGATGGCGACGTTCCTCGACAAGGGCTGCGCCTATGCGGACGAGCACAACCTGCCGCACGAGGCGCTGCTGAACGCCCGGCTGTTCGAGGATATGGCGCCGCTGACCGCGCAGGTGCAGCGCGCGAGCGACGCGGCGAAGTTCACCGCGGCGCGGCTCGGCCAGATCGAGGGGCCGGCGATGCCCGATACCGAGGCGAGCTTCGACGAACTGCAGGCGCGGATCGCGGCGACGATCGCCTTTCTGGAGTCGGTCGACCCGAAGGCGGTCAACGGGCGCGAGGATGCCGACATCACCATCACCACGCCCAACAAGAGCTTCCATATGAAGGGGCGGCAATATGCGCTGAACTTCGCCCTGCCGAACTTCTATTTCCACGCGACCACCGCCTATGCGATCCTGCGCGCCAAGGGCGTACCGTTGGGCAAGATGGATTTCCTCGGCGGGATTTGACGGCGCGGATCGCGGTGACATCGCCAGCGCGAACGTGCCCGGCTGGAGCGGCCTGATGGACACGCAGACCATCATCCTGATCGCGGCGCTGATGGGCCTGGCCGCGGCGCTCTACACCTCGGTCGGCCACGCCGGAGCGTCGGGCTATCTCGCGATCATGGCGCTGTTTTCGGTGGCGCCCGCGACGATGCGGCCCACGGCGCTGGTGCTGAACATCATCGTCGCGACCCTCACAACCTTCCGGTTCGCCCGCGCCGATCAGATCAACTGGCGACTCCTCGCGCTTTTCGTCCTCGGAGCAATTCCCGCCGCTTTCGTCGCAGGCGGAATCACGCTGCCGTCGAATTTCTACCGCCCGTTGGTTGGCGTGATCCTGTGGGCCGCCGCGGCACGGCTGCTATGGCCCCGTCCGCTCGCTTCGCTCGACGCGCCAAAGCCCCCACCCGCATGGGTCGCTGTCCTGACAGGAGCGGGAATCGGTGCGCTCTCGGGCCTGACCGGCACCGGCGGGGGCATTTTTCTCAGCCCGCTGATCCTGTTGTTCGGATGGGAGCAGGTGCGCAAGACCTCGGGAATCTCCGCGGGGTTCATCCTGTGCGTGTCGATTTCGGGGCTGGTGGGCAATCTGAGCAGCGTCGGCAGCCTGCCGCCGGAGCTTCCCTGGTTCATCGCGGCGGTGGTTGCGGGGGCGTTGACAGGCACGCAACTGGGTCTGAAGCGCCTGCCCACCGGCCGGCTCGTGCAGGCGCTTGGCCTGGTCCTCATCCTTGCGGGTGCAAAACTGGTGCTGACGTGACGCGCTCCAGCCTCAGCGCAATGCGCTGAGCGTCGCGGGCGGCAGGTCGGGGGTGTTGCGGTCACTTCTTTCAGCCGCGCCCCAATCCTCGAGATCGGCCTTGCGGCGCGCGTCGAGCTTGATCCGGCACGGCACGGGATCGGGGGCGTCGTCGCAGCGGCGGCGCTGGGCCTCCCACAGCCGCTGGCCGTCCATCAGATAGGTGCGGTCATAGCCTGCGGCCTTGCCGAGCAGCCGCTGGTAGCGCGCATCGACCAGGCGCTTGCCCTCGGCCGCCGCGGCCTTTTCGGCCTCCGAAGCGGGGGGCTCGCCGGCGACACCCGAGGGCGCACGTTCGAGCAGCCCGCCCTTGTGGACATAGCCCGACAGGCCGTCGCTCGCGCGGGTGACCCACACCCAGTCGCCGCCGCCGGGCGCGCTGCCGGTGCCGGTGCCGATCACCGCATCGTGCAACCCCAGCCGCGCGATCTGGAGATAATTCTCGCCCGGCCCCTCCCGCAGCGCCACGGTGAGCGCGCCGCCCGCGGGGAGGACGAGATATTCGCGCGGCTCGTCGAACGCGGCGATCTTCGCGGCGGGCGCATCGCCATCGACCTCGAGCGGGGGGATGCCCTGGGTGTCGGCGGCCTGGGCGACGCCGCCGGGGATCATGTCCCGCCACGCCGCCGGATCGACCACGCCGGTCGCGACCAGCGTGGCGCCGCTGCCGAGCAGGGCGATCGCGGCGAGCATGGCGGTCACCCCGCCACGCTGCTTGCGCCGGGGCGGCCTGCGCAGCGTCAGCGGCGCGGTGTGGCGCATCGCGACGCGGCGCGCCGCGGGACTCATCGCGCGGCGGGCGGGCTTGATCGGCTGCGCCACCACCGCCGGCTTCTTCGCGACCGCCGTGGGCTTGACCGCCGGGCGCGCCTTCGCCGCGGCGACGCGCGCCTCGTGCCCGCAGAAACCGCAGCCGGCGCCGAAATGGATATGGCTGTCGGGCTTGGCGCCGCAGGGCGTCAGCTGGTCCATCAGCGAATCGATATGATCGCGCCATTCCTCGGCGCTCGGGCGGCGCCCGCCGGGGAGGAAGGCGCAATCGAACATCACCCGCGTGCCGCGGCGGAACATGCGGTGGACGCTTGCCGCGCTCGGCGCGAGGCCGGGCTTGGGGCGCATCGCATAGGGATAGAGCCCCTCGTTGATGCGCGTCTGCAGATCGGTCGCCTGGGCGGTGCCGCCGGCGGAGCCCGCGAAGGGGTGGACCCCATTGTTGAGCAACTGGAAGATGATCACCGCGAGCGCGAACAGATCCTGCTGCTCGCCCAGCTCCTGCGGCTTTCTCTTCCAGCTGTCCGGCGCGATATATTCGTCGGACATCACGTCCGCCGGGATGCGCCCGCCGCGCCCCTGGATCGAGAAGCCGTCGGTATCGACCACCGCCATCCAGCAGACCTGCGGATAGAAGCGCAGATTGGCGGGCTTCATGTCGATCATGTGGTGGCCCGCGCGGTGCAGCTCGGCGAAGACCGAGGCGAGGTTGCGCGCCACCAGCACGCGATAGCCATAATAGTCGGAGAGCTTCTCGATCCGGCGGCTGTTCTTCTGGAGCAGGTTCACCAGGCTGGTCGAGCGGCCGAAGTCGATCTCCGGCATCAGGAATCCGATGAAGCGCCCCGCGCGGTCGAAGAGCTTGGCCTCGGGCCACGAGATCTGCGGATAGGCGATGCGGTTATGCTCGGCCGGCGGCAGATCGGGCGGATGTGCGATCATCGCCGCGATCTTGGCCTCGTGCTGCCGCGATTCCTTCTCGCCGTGATAGAGCTTGGCGGCCGATCCCGGCATGCCCTCGATCGCGAAAACCTTGCCCGCGGCGCCCTCGCCCAGCAGCTTGCCGAGCCTCAGCTCGCGCGCATCCTTGCCGCGGCCGAGGAAGACGCTGCTCATTTTGAAGCCGCCGTAGTTTGGGCCCAGACGAGCGTCTTGTCGTCGCCGGTACGCCCGCGCGCGGCTTCGCTGTCGAGCGTGGCGCGCAGCGCCTGTTCGCCCTCCTCGCGGCTGGCGCCGGCGAGGAAGCGGCCGATCGGCTCGAAGAAAGGCATGTGCGGCTCGGTCCCCTTGAGGCCGAGTTCGGTGACGCCGTCGCTCATCACGAAGACGGTGTCGAAGCCGGGCTCGACGGGCAGGAAACGCAGATTGTCGCGCCAGTCGGCCTCGGTGAAGAAATAGGTGGTGTCGGCATATTCCCCATTTCGAGGAGCGGACATCACCCAGCGCTCGCCCGACACCGCGAGCGCGGCGCCGTCGCCGATATGGAAGAAGAGCCCGCCCTTGCCCGGCACGACGACCGCGCCGACGAGCGTGGCGTGGAACGCCTCGAGCCCCGCGCCATGCTCGGCACCCTCGGCCTCGGCGGCGATGCGCGCGGTCGAGACCCCCTGCTCGACCGCGAAGCCGAGCGCGTCGGCATCCACCGCCCTGGGTTTGCCCTTGCCGATATGGCGGACGAGCGCATCGACGACATGTTCGCACAGCAGCGCGGCGCCCTCGCCGCCGAATTTGGCCGAGCCTGCGCCGTCCGAGACCACCGCGATCAGCACGCCGCCCGGCGTCACCTGCACCCGGTGCCGGTCCTGGCAATCGTCATTGGCGTGGCAGGGCCCCGCCACCGACGTTGCCGCCACGCGCCAACCCGGCGCGGCCATCATCCGGTCCGCCCGGGAACCACCGCCCAGTCGCTGGGCGCGGCCATCTGGATATTCTCCGACGGCGCCGACTTGGAGCCCGCGCGCGCCGAGCGGCTGAGCCAGAGGAAGAATTCGCGGAAAGCCAAGCCCTTGAGCGCGAGCGGCTGACGCGGGCTGAACTTGGCAAGCTTGGCGAGATTGGCCTCGCCCACGCCCACGCAGAAGACCGAGACGTGGCCCGATTCCTCGGCGCGGCGGCACTCGTCGGCGGCGCTTTCCCAGTCATGGTCGGTCGGCTCGCCATCGGTCATCACGAACAGCCAGGGGCGGTTATAGGGGATGCCATGGTCGCGGTAGCGCGCCTTCTCGGTCTCGATCTCGTCGAGCGCGCGGCGGACGCCCGCGCCGAGCGGGGTGGTGCCGTTCGCCTCGATCTCGGGCGCCTCGAACTCGATCGCATCGACCCAGTCGGTGACGACCTCGACATCCTGCGGCGCGCCGACGCGCAGCACGAGGATGCGGACGCGCTGGCGCGCGACGTCATCGGCCTTGAGATCGGCCTCGAGCAGCTTGAGCCCATCGTTGAGCGCGCCGATCGCGTTGTTCGCGGCCATCGACGTGGAGCCGTCGAGCACCACCACACAGGGCAAGCGCTGGCTCGTATTCTCCGCGAGCGCGACGTCTGGAATCAGGTTCAAGCAACCCCTCCACTCGTACCCGGAGCCCCCCGGCCCCCCGATACCGATGCCGGATTCGGCGGCGGCAACAGGGTTATGAAGCGGTTAGCACAACGCCGCAAGGCAAGCCGCGGCCGGTAAGCATCTTTGTCGTCAGGCTGCTCTCGGGTCCGGCCCGTAGCGGTTGTCGCCGGGCGTGCCCGGCAGGCACATGAAGACCAGCACGATCAGGCCGCCGATCGAGGGGATCAGGTTGAGCAGCACCAGCGCGCCGGTCAGGTTCTGGTCGTGAAAACGGCGCACCTGCACCGCGATCGTCGGGATGAAGGTGACGAGGAGGAAGATGCCGAGCGCGGCCATCGGCGCGTCGAGATAGGCCGCGGCGACGCTCACCGCCTGTCCGGTGTCGCCCTCCCTGCCGATCTTGATGAAGATCTGCATCGCCCAGAACACGCACCCCGCGAGCGCAACGAAAGTGAGCAGGAAGAACATCCAGAATTCCAGCCGGCGCGAACGGCCGGAGAAATCGAACGTCCGCAAAAACGGCGTGAACATCCAGCGCATGAGTCCCTCCCTCGATTTGGTGGAGGTACGACGGCGCGGACCGCAGGTAAATTCAGTTCGTTCGCGAAATCCCGCGCGCCGCCGCGCGGACGCCGCCGATCACCTGGCTGACGATCAGGTCCGCCGCATTGCCGTCGGCGAGCGGCACCGCCTCGGGGCGGCCGGCGAGCGCCTGGGGCAGCGCGATCCGGCCCGAGCGGACTCCGGCACGGCACAGGCGCCACCAGAGGCGCGAGATTTCGCGGTCGACCAGCCCGAGCGTGCGCGCATCGCCCTCGAAACCGGCGCGCAGCCGGGCGATGCCGACGAACAGCCGCTCGAGCGTGGCGCCGTCGGGAACCGGATCGCGCGCCATGACATGCTTGACCAGCAAGGGCGCGATGTCAGGGGCGTGACGGGCGAGCAGCGCCTCGGCGTGATCGCGCATCGTACCGTTGAACACCTGCGAGGCACCGCCGGAATGGACGCGGTAGAGGGTCAGTTCCTCGTCGATCTGCGCGAGCAGGCCATGTTCGCGGATGCGCGTGTAAAAATCGAAATCCTCGACATAACGCATCTCGGGCCGCTCGAACGGCATCAGCTCGCGCGCAGCGGCGGTGCGGAACATCACCGATGACCAGACGATCGGGTTCTGGACCAGCATCAGCCAGTCGATCAGCCCCGGGGTGAGCGGGCGCGGCCAGTTGCCGGCGCTCTCGCGGCCGTCGGTCAGCAGGCGCGTGGCGGTGCTGACGAGGACGACATGGCTGTTGGCGTCGAGGAACGCGACCTGCCTGGCGAAGCGTTCGGGGAGCGCGATATCGTCCTGGTCGAGCGCGGCGGTGTAGGTGCCGCGCGCCTCGGCAAAGGCGCGGTTGCGGGCGACCACGGGACCGCCATTGCGGCTGCTCTCGATCACGCGGATGCGCGAATCGCCGATAGCTTTCAGCACCTCGACGCTCTCGTCCTGCGAGCAATCGTCGACCGCGATCAGCTCCCAGTCGCCGAAGCTCTGGGCCTGGAGGCTGGCGATCGTCTCGGGCAGCAACGCCGCGCCGTTATAGACGGCCATGATCACGGAGATGGTGGCGGTCACGCCGCGCGGCTCGCGCTCTGGGCACGGTCGAGCAGCTGTTCGACGATCATCAGCCCGATATCGTTCTGCCACAGCCACAGGCCGTTGGCCTTGCCGCTGAAGCTGCTCTCGCCGCCGAGCTTGCCGTCGGGGACATGGCCCGAGGCGAGGCCGATGCCATAGACGCCGGGGACCGGGTGCCCTTCGGAATCGATCACGCGGCAGCGCTGGTCGACCAGCCGGGGCCGCCCGGCCGTATCCGCCATCAGCGCGATCCGCGAGCCGCCGGCGTCGTAGAGCGGCAGAGCGCGCGGGCGATAGCCGAGTGCGCCGATGACGATGTCGGCAGCGGCGATCTCGGCGCGGCTATCCTCGCCGATCAGCCGCAGCGCCATACGCGGATCGGGGGCGCGGCCGCCGATGCCGAGCATCCGCAGCACCAGCTCGCGCGCCTCGAGCCGGAAGCCGGCGAGGCGATAGACGAAGCCGGTGACCGGGCAGACATCGTCGGGGGTGAAATCGGAGAAGCCGTCCTCCCACGCCGCCTCGACCGAGAAATAGAAGGGGCGCAGCGGGCGGCGATGATGGAGGGTGAGCGCCCCTGCCCCCAGCGGCAGCGCGGGCGCGGCCTTGAGGATCAGCGCGGCGGCGGCCATCGCGCTGGTCGATCCGCCGACGATCGCGATGCGCGGCGCATGGTTGCCGGCGATGCGTTCGCGGAGGCGATCGACGCCGCCGATGGCGAGGAAATCGTCGCCGAGCATCAGCCGGTCGCCCGCGAGCTCGCCGAGCGGCGTGCCCACGACCTGCTCGGCGGCGATATGCTCGCGCGACTGGTGCCCGCCGGTGGCGATGACGATGCTGGCGGTGCGCATCACGCGCTCCTCGCCGGTCACGAGATTGCGGACGCGCGCGGCCCAATTGCCGTCGCGGGTGCGCCGCGCCTCGATCACCTCGCTGCGCGTCGCGACGAAACCGCCATTCTCGGCGACGATCTGAGCCAGCCTGGCGCCGGTGGCGGTGAGGAAGGGCGAGCTGCGCGCGAGCGGGACGCCGGTGGTGCCGCCCTTGTAGAGCGCGATTTCCTGGCCGCTCAGATGGGTTTCGAGCGCGGCGATCTCCTCATGGCTGTTGTCCTTGACCGCGGTGAGGAAGGTTTCGGCGGTCGAGTCCGAGGTGATCGCATAATTGCCGAGCGCGCCGCGCCCGAGCACGGCATCGCGCTCGACCACGGCGAGACCGGCGGCCGCGAGTTCGGTCAGCCGGTCGTGCTTGGTGGCGGCGGTGAGCAGCGCGGTGCCCGCGGGACCGCCGCCGACGATGAGCGCCGAATGGATGAAGCTGCCGCGCCGGTTGCGCGACGCGGCGTCGCGGCCGAGCCGGCTGCACACGTCCATCAGCGTGACGCACACCCGCCCGACATCGGCCTCGGTCATCGCGTCGGTGACGGGGAGCGAGAGGATGCGGGCGGAGACGTCGTCCGAGACCGGCACCGGCTCGATCACGCCATTTGCGCGGAACCAGGGCTGCTCGGCGAGGTGCGGGCTGAAATATTGACCGGTGCCGATGCCCTCGTCCGCGAGCGCCGCGACGATCGCCTTGCGATGCCCGGCAAAGGCGCGCGGGAGCAGGATCGACTGGCATTGCACCGCCTGGCGGCGCCCGGTCTCGACCTGGAACTCGAACCCGGTCAGGTGCGCGCGATAGGCGCGGTCGAGTGCGGCGCGGTGGTCGGCGATGGCCTCGATCTCGTCGAGCTTGGCCTGGGCGAGCAGGCCCAGCACTTCGGGCAGCTTGGCGTTGAAGCCCGGCCCTTCGGCCGAGCGCCCGCCCGCGAACCCGTAATTGGTCATGCGCCGCAGCGCCTCGATCAGCCCGGCATCGCCCGAATGGATCACCCCGCCCTCGGCGGTGGCGAACACCTTGGTCGCGTGCATCGAATAGACGATCGCGAAGGGGGAGCCCGTGCCGAACTGGCGGCCCCAGCTGTCCTGCGCGCCGAGCGAGGCAGCGGCATCGACCACCACGCCGACGCCGTGATCCCGCTGGTAGCGCTGATAGCGCGCCAGATCGATCGACGCGCCGAAAGTGGCATAGGGCACGACCACCGCGATCCGCTTGCCATAGCGCTCGAACGCGGCGGCCTCGGCGGCTTCGGCGGCGGCCCAGTCGCCCGGGTCGATGTCGACGAGCAGCGGCGTCAGCCCGGCCCATTCGGCGGCGTGCGCTGCGGCGGCGAAGGTGAAGCTCGGCATCATCGCCAGCGCGCCATTGCCCGCGCGCGGCCCCGCGGCGTGGCGGATCGCGAGCATCAGCCCGAGCGTCGCATTGCCGACCGCGAGGCAATCGCCCCGCCCCTGGAACAGCCGCGCGGTCATATCGGCCTCGAAGGCGCGCACCACCGGCCCGCCGTTCGAATAGATCCCCCGCGTCTCGATCCCACGCAACGCGTCGCCCATCGCGCTCAGCCGCGGGGGTCGCGGAGCGATCAGCGGGAGCGGCCCCTTCGGAATGTTTTCGTCACCCATTGGCGCGGTTCTGCCCGATGGGGCGTTTGAAAACGGTAAATGGCGCGGTGGCTATCTGCGCAGGGCGTTTCCAAAGTGATCGAAGAATTCGCTCGCGGTCGCATGGAGCGTATCAACCTTCTTTCGCCTCTCGGCGATCGCGTTGTTTCGCCTGAAAACCGCAAGGGGCTCATCCGGAGAGGCCGGATCGACCGTTGCACTTGCCATCGCCCAACGCGCTAGGTTCTTGTCAGGTGATGAGAGACCAAGCGTGGTCGCGTAGATCGCGCTGGATGGCTTCGGAGTTGGAGCTTTCAGAAGCTCCATATTTTGATCAAGGAAACTGAATCCGAGGTAGACAACCTGCTCGGCCTCACTCAGCGCAGTCCGCATCTCCGCGAGTATTTTCTCGTCGTCCATTCCCTGTGTGAAGGTTCGGAGTAGCTTTGCTCCCTGAAGCACTTCTTCAAACCCGACCGAAGTCTGAGGGAATCCGAGCAATGCGTTCCTCTCACCAAATGATTGGAAATCCAGGGTACCAACCGTGCCGTAGGGGTGCCAGATTCTAAGCCTCTGCATCACTTCGGCAACTCGCTCGAGGGGCGCATCGGTGAGAAATCGGATGGCATTGAAAAACGCGACCTCGACGCAGCGGTCGTAATTGAAACAGATGAAGCTCACGTTTTGAAACAGTCTCTCGACCGTTGGCAGGTCGGTATCGTCATTCATTCCGTGAAACAGCTTCAATAGCCACGTGTCGCCTATCGAGAGCATACCGTGGGCAACCATACCCCTGGCAAGCTTGGAAGCTCGCTCACTCTCCAGGATGGTCGCCGCGATGGCGCACTTGCCGAGCATCACCTTCCATTCGTCTTCGCGATGAAAGTGAAGGTATTGATCGATGCTCGCCTTCGAATGAAGGCCGTTCGCAAAGGCTGCCATTCGGCGATCTATGTCAATGTTGGCGTTTGGAATAGGCGCACGAAGCATCGCTTGCCCCACAACGCCACTTGTCCCATTCAGCGCAGCGCTGAAGATATGATCACGAAGTTTTGGCCCGAGCGGCAGGTCGAACTCGTGGCTGCATCCAGCGCCGATCACAAACACAGTCCGTTTCTTGTACATAGTGACGGGCTACCACATTGTGGGTCATCGCAACGAGTCCACGACGGTCATCACCGCTTTACACGCGCCACACCCGCACCTAGCCAGTCGCAAACACCAGGAGAGGGTCCCCGATGCGCTTCATCACGCTGATCGCCGCCGCGCTCGCGCTGCTGCTGCCCGCCGCCGCAGGTGCGCAGCGCGCCGGGCCTGCCTGGGAGACCGCAGCGCATATGAAGCGCGGGGTGAACATCATCGGATATGATCCGCTGTGGCGCGATCCGGCCAAGGCGCGCTTCCAGACGCGGCATTTCGGGATCATCAAGGCGGGCGGCTTCGATTTCGTGCGCGTGGTGCTGTCGGGCTTCCGGCACATGGACGCCGACAACAAGCTGTCCCCGCAATTCTTCGCGACGCTCGATTGGGTGGTGAAGGAGGCGGGCGCGGCGGGGCTCGGCGTCATCCTCGACGAGCATGATTTCACCTATTGCGCGGCGAATGCGGACCCGTGCGAGACCAAGCTGATCGCCTTTTGGCAGCAGATGGGCGAGCATTACAAAGCGGCGCCCAAATCGGTGCTGTTCGAGCTGCTCAACGAGCCCAACGGCCAGCTCGACGCGCCGCGCTGGAATGCGATGATCGCGAAGGTGCTGCCGGTGGTCCGCGCGACCAATCCGAACCGCACGGTGGTGATCGGCCCGGTCCGCTGGAACAATCTGGGGGAGCTGCCCAATCTCGTCCTCCCCAAGGCCGACCGCAACATCATCGTGACCTTCCACAGCTATGAGCCGTTCGGCTTCACGCATCAGGGCGCGCCCTGGGCCGAGGGGATGAAGGATGTCCACGGCGTTCCCTTCACCGCCGCCGACGAGGCGCGGATCGCGGGCGATTACGACAAGGTCCAGGCCTGGTCGAAGGCCGAGGACCGCCCGATCCTGATGGGCGAATTCGGCGCCTATGACCGCAGCGGCACGCCGATCGAGGACCGGGCGCGCTACACCGCCACCGTCCGGCGCGAGGCCGAGAAGCGCGGCTTCCTCTGGGCCTATTGGCAGTTCGACAGCGATTTCGTGCTGTGGGACATGGCCAAGGATCAATGGGTGGAGCCGATCCGCAAGGCACTGATTCCAGAAGGATAATTGCGAGCTGGACGCGGCCGTTGCGGCGCGCTAGCGCGCCGCCATGATCCTCGGCCCGCCCGCGCAAATCGACGACGCCACCCTCGCCTTCTGCGCGACCCTTTCGCCGCACGCGCCCTTCTACGTGCCGGTCGAGCCCGCCCCGCACGCCAAGGTCGCCTATTGTTTCGACAATTCGGTGGCGCAGGCGGCGGCACATGGCGGCGAGGCGGCCTATGGCTGGGCGATCTGGCACTGGCCTGGCCGCTGGTTCGAGGCCGAGCATCATGCGGTGTGGCGGCGGCCCGACGGCAGCCTGCTCGACGTGACGCCGCAGCTCGGCGATCCCGAGCGCATCCTGTTCCTGCCCGATCCCGAGGCGGTCTACGACCCGAGCACCTTCCGCCCGAACGTGATGGCGCCGGACGGGGGGAACGCGCTGGCGGCGGAATATATCGAACTGGTGGCCGAGCGCGGGGCGATCACGCGGAAATACTGGTCCCCGGGGATCGAGGTGCTGCCGCTGTTTTCGGAGGAGGACCGGGCAAGGCTGGCGCCGATCGATGCGCGGATGGCGGCGTTGCGGGCGGCGATGTCCCTATGATCGCGGATAGTTGAGCATTCCGGCCCGCCGGCCTCGAGACCCGCACCCTATGCCGCGCGCTTCCACAGAAGAATTTCCCGGGTAGCGGCCAGGCTGACGCTCACTTCCATCTTCAGGATATTGTCGTTGACCGCTTCCAGCTCGATCGAATTGACGTTTCTCAGCACATATTTCCGGACCAGCAGATCCGAAAGCGCCTTCTGATCGGTGGAAAGCCGGCACTTGTCGATCTTGCCGAGCAGGTCGGTTGCGGCTTGATAGTCGCCCAACTCGCCAAACGCATGCGCCTCCAGCATTGGAATGCTCACATCGACCGGCAGCCGATCCTTGCGGAGCGTTTCGAATTCCCGCAACGCCTCGCCCGCGCGATGCTGGGTGACGAGCGCCAGCGCATAGCTGCTCCGGAAATAGGGCGCGACATCCGCAAAGGGGGCCTCCCTTCCATCCTTCAGGATGGCCAGCGCCGATTCGAAATCGCCCCGCCGCAGCAACGACATCGCCAACACATGGGCCGCCACCCACTCGTTTCGCGTGTGCGGGTGCCGCGCGGTCTCCTTCAGGAGCGCCTCGCCTTCCGCAGGGCGCCCCAGCGAAACCAGGAAATTGGCGTAGGCCGTCCGAATTCGCGAATTGCCGGGGTGCCGCTCCATCGTCGCACGGAAGGTTGCCAGCGCTTCGTCATGACGGCCCAGTTCACGCAACGTCTCCGCATAGGCGGTGGGCGCCACTTCATTGTTGGGAAACCGATCCAGCGTCGCACGGAACGCCGCCAGCGCCTCGTCGTGACGGCCTAATTCGCGCAGGGTCTGCGCATAGGCGGTGGGCGCCACCACGTCCGTGGGGAACTTCTCCATCGTCGCGCGGAACCTCGCCAGCGCCTCGTCATGACGGCCCAGGTCGCGCAACGTCTCCGCATAGGCGTTCGGGGCCACCATATTGTTCGGGAACCGCTTCATGATGCCGCGAAACATCGTCAGCGCTTCGTCATAGCGGCCCAGTTCCCGCAAGGCTTCCGCATGGGCGGTGGGCGCCACCTCGTCCGTCGGGAACCGCTCGGCCGTCGCGCGGAACATCTCCAGCGCCTCGTCATGCCGCCTGAGCTCCCGCAATGTCTCCGCATAGGCGGTATGCGACACCACGTCGTCCGGGAACCGTTTCATCGTCGCGCGGAACGTTTTCAACGCCTCGTCATAGCGGCCAAGCTCCCGCAGCGCCCCCGCATAGGCGTTCGGGGTCACGACATTGTTCGGGAACCGCTTCATCGCCGCGCGGTAGGTTGCGAGCGCTTCGTCATGGCGGCCCAGTTCGCGCAACGTCTCGGCATAAGCGGTGGGCGCCACTTCGTTCGCGGGAAACCGCTCCATCGTCGCGAAGAATGTCGCCAGCGCCTCGTCGTACCGTCCCATCGCCTTCAGGACTTCGCCCCGCACATTTGCCGCTGCAGCGTCCCTTGCCTCGAGAAGATCGACCAGGTCGAGGAGCTCCAGGCAGAAGTCGAAATACCGCGCCCGACGCGCCTGATCGGCGATACTGGTCAACGTCTTGGCGAGATCCGACGGCTTGCTGCGATCCGCCTGCTCCAGAATCAGCTGAAGAAGCGCATATTCGGCGCGCGCGAGCTGATCGCGTTGGATGCAGTTTGCGATCCAGTCGATTTCCCGTTGAATGGCGGTGATATCGAACTGGTGCTGCGTCGTGCCCTTTTGCCGTCGCCGCGCCCAGCCGTCGCGAGCCTGGATCACGGCATCGGCGAGCGACATGGCGCGCGAATGCCCGGCCTCCTGCTCGTCGGCGCCGGCCGCGGTCCTCTGGACCTCGATCGACGCCACCGACAAGTGCCTCACAAGCGCCAGGGTGACCTTTCCGTTCGGATCGATGCCGGCGAGCCCTGGGAAATCCGATCGGTGAAAGGTCAGATCCCTCAGCGCTGCGCCGTCGGCCCTGCTCACCAGCGTGCAAACCCGGGAGACCAGCCCCGACTGGATCAGGCCCGCGCGCGCATGATGGGCTTCGACGCCCTTGCCGAGCTGATCCTCGATAACCTGTTCGAGCGCGTCGAAAACCCGGCTGACGGCCTCGTCGGCCAGGGGCGAATAGACCGACGCCACCCGCGCCGCGCCCATCGCCGCGGCAAACTCCAATCCCTGTCCCGGGTCCCACTCCTGCCCGTTCGTCGGGACATGCAGGCGCAAGCCGACCGCCGCTTCGAGGCCCGGATGCGCGGCCAGAATGGCGTCGGCAGAATCGATGCCGGACCTTCTCAACCGCTCGCTGAAATCGGGATCCATACCGATCAGCACGCCGCGCAAGGCGCGCGCAAAGGCGACTTCGTGCCGCAGCCGCTCGAGGAGCGTCTCGAACGAGATGGGCAGACCATCGGCGCTGGCGTTGCAGACCTCGCGGGCAATGCCCCGAAAGGTCATCACGTCGCGCGGCGCCGCCGGGCGCGGGCGCTCGTCGGGCACGCCGACGACCCACAGGCCGTCCGCGTCGCGATAAAGCGCCTGTTCGATCGAACCGGAGATGATGGCATCGGCTATCATATCGACTTCAAACCACCATTATGCCGCGCATGGTGCATAATTCCAAAACAATGTCCCACCGCATCCGCTTCACCCGATCGGTCAGGATCTGTTCCAGATGGACGCTCTTGACGTCGCGCGCGTCGATGCCGGGGTCCCCATAGATCACCGCTTCGACGAACACATCGTCCTGCCGGGTCGCGCCCGGCGCCAGGAGCAGATGCGGCAGATCGGCGACCGTCGTGGCCGATGTGAGCGCCGACGCGAGCTTGGCGACCACCAGCTTGATGCGATCGTCCCAGATTGCGCGGAATCCCGGAGGTACGACGCTGCCGAGCGCGCCCAGCCCGTGATTTTCAACGAAGCGATATTCGTTTTCCTCGAGCAAGCTGGTCCGAATTCCGAGATAGTTGGGGTCGATATTCCATATGACGGTCACCTCGCCATAATTCGGCAGGCCGCGCCCGTCGGGCGACAATTGGGCATAGATGAGCCGGTTGGCATATCCGGGATACAGGCGCTGATTGACCCCGGCCCGATCGGCATGATCGACCTCCGCCGCCGGGAAGCGCGCGCCGAAATCGATCCGGCTGTAATAGTTGTGATATTTCTTCCCCATCAGCAGGTCGTCGCAGGCCTCGCACGGCATGGTGATCGCCGGCAGCGTATTGGCCGCCAGGCTTTCGAGGGGGGGGATCAAGGCGGAGAGTCCGCGCGCATGAAGATCCTGGCAGGCGCCTGCATATCTGCCGGCAAGATCGGGCTGCTCGGACAATGCCTTGCGGTGATTGGGCCATCCCAGGAAATACCCGCAACGGCAATGGGACGCCGAATAGTCGGTATTCAGCTCGCCGCAGTTCGGGCAATGGATCGGCATTCCGGACAAGTACCCCCGAGGTCCACACTAGCCTGCAATTCCGCCGCGGCAAGATGAAGCAAGTTCCGCCGCAGTCGTGGCTCCCTACTCCTCCCCCATCCGCAGTGCCGCGATGAAGGCCTCCTGCGGGATCTGCACCGAGCCATATTCGCGCATCCGCTTCTTGCCCTCTTTCTGCTTCTCCAGCAGCTTCCTCTTACGCGTGATGTCGCCGCCATAGCATTTCGCGGTCACGTCCTTGCGGAGCGCGGCGATCGTCTCGCGGGCGATGACCTTGCCGCCGATCGCGGCCTGGATCGGGATCTTGAACAGGTGGCGCGGGATCAGGTCCTTGAGGCGCTCGCACATGCCCCTGCCCCGCGCTTCCGCAGTGCCGCGATGGACGATCATCGAGAGCGCATCGACCGGCTCGTTGTTGACGAGGATGCTCATCTTGACGAGGTCGCCGGGGCGGTGGCCGATCTGCTCGTAATCGAAGCTGGCATAGCCGCGGCTGATGCTCTTCAGCCGGTCGTAGAAATCGAACACCACCTCGTTGAGCGGCAGCTCGTAGGTCACCTGGGCGCGGCCGCCGACATAGGTGAGGTTGAGCTGGATACCGCGGCGGTCCTGGCAGAGCTTGAGAATGCTGCCCAGATACTCGTCGGGGACGTAGATCACCGCCTTGATCCATGGCTCCTCGATCTCCTCGATCCGGTTGGGATCGGGCATGTCGGCGGGGTTGTGGAGCTCGATATGGCCGCCGCCATGGGTGAGCGCGATCTTGTAGACCACCGAGGGCGCGGTGGTGATCAGGTCGAGATCATATTCGCGGGTCAGCCGCTCCTGGATGATCTCGAGGTGGAGCAGCCCCAGGAAACCGCAGCGGAAGCCGAAGCCCAATGCGGCGCTGGTCTCCATCTCGAAGCTGAAGCTCGCATCGTTGAGGCGCAGCTTCGAGATGCTCTCGCGCAGCTTCTCGAAATCGGCGGCGTCGACCGGGAACAGGCCGCAGAAGACGACCGGCTGGACTTCCTTGAACCCCGGCAGCGCCTCGGCGGCGGGCCGCTTGGCATCGGTCAGCGTGTCGCCGACGCGCGCCTGGGCGACTTCCTTGATCTGCGCGGTGATGAAGCCGATCTCGCCGGGGCCGAGATCGGGGAGCTGCTCGATCTTGGGGCGGAAGGCACCGACGCGGTCCACAAGGTGCGTCGTGCCGGCCTGCATGAACTTGACCTGCTGGCCCTTCCTGATCGAGCCGTCGATCACGCGGACCAGGATGACGACGCCGAGATAGGGATCGTACCAGCTATCGACGAGCATCGCGCGGAGCGGCGCATTGGCGTCGCCCTTGGGCGGCGGGATGCGCTCGACGATCGCGTCGAGCACCTCGTCGATGCCGATGCCCGACTTGGCGCTGGCGAGCACCGCGTTCGAGGCGTCGAGGCCGATGATCTCCTCGATCTCGTTGCGGACCTTTTCGGGCTCGGCGCTGGGCAGGTCGATCTTGTTGATGACCGGGATGATCTCGTGGTCATGCTCGATCGACTGGTAGACATTGGCGAGCGTCTGCGCCTCGACCCCCTGCGCCGCATCGACCACCAGCAGCGCGCCTTCGCACGCGGCGAGCGAGCGGCTCACCTCATAGGCGAAGTCGACATGGCCCGGCGTGTCCATCAGGTTCAGGACATGGCCCTTCCAGTCGAGGCGCACGGTCTGCGCCTTGATGGTGATGCCGCGTTCCTTCTCGATATCCATATTGTCGAGCACCTGGCTCGACATCTCGCGCTCGGTGAGCCCCCCGGTGCGCTGGATGAGCCGATCGGCGAGCGTCGACTTGCCGTGATCGATATGCGCGATGATCGAGAAGTTGCGGATCTTGCTGAGGTCGGTGGCCATGGTGGCGGGCGCTTAGCAGGGTGTGCGGGGGATGCGAAGGGGTGGCGTCGCGGGCGGCGGGCGCGAAAGTTGACACTGGCTTCACACTATCGCGCATGTTTCTCGCACACCGAAGACGACGAACATTGCCTATGAGCGGATCGACGGGTTCAAAGAGCGACCGGAAGGTCCGGAGCCGCCAGCCAAGCAGGCGAAATCCTACATTGGCAATCAGATCCTGAGCCGGCTCCCCAACTCGATCACCCGGTTGGTCGGCAGCTTGAAGAACTTCATCGCGCTTTCGGAGCTCTTCATCATCCAGGCGAACAGGCGTTCGCCACAGCGCCATGTAGGGGCGTTGGAGCGCGATCCGGCGCATCCCGCGCTGATCCTCAACGAGCCGGCGGTAGGATATCGGCTCAAGGATGGCCGATTCAGGCTAATCGAGATCAGGATATCGGGGCCTCTATTTCCGATATTTGGTCCCTCCGTAAAAATACGGTACCCTCCACCCAAGAAGAGGGGGACCGCGCATGCCCACGCCCACCGAATTCGACTTCATCATGATCAAGCCGTCGCACTATGACGACGATGGCTATCCGATCGTCTGGTGGCGCACGGTGCTTCCCTCCAATTCGCTCGCGGCGCTCAATGGACTGACGCGCGATGCGGCGCGGCGCAATGTGCTGGGGCCCGACGTCACGATCAACATGACGCCGATCGACGAGTGCAACGCGCATATCGACGTCAGGAAGATGGCGCGCGACATCCGCAGGCGCGGGGCGAAGGCGCTGATCGGGCTGGTGGGCGTGCAATCGAACCAGTATCCGCACGCGCTCGACCTGGCGAAGGAGTTCCGCGCGGAGGGGCTGCCGGTGATCATCGGCGGCTTCCACGTCTCCGGGTGTCTCTCGATGCTCAAGGAGATCCCCGCCGAGATCCAGGAGGCGATCGATATCGGCTGCTCGCTCTTCGCGGGCGAGGCCGAGGAGGGGCGGCTCGACCAGGTGTTCCGCGACGCGTGGAACGGCGAGATGAAGCCGATCTACAATTATGTGAACGACCTGCCCAACATTTCGGGCACCCCCACCCCCTGGCTGCCGCGCGAGGCGATCAAGACATCGGCGCCCTGGTCGAGCTTCGACCTGGGGCGCGGCTGTCCGTTCCAGTGCAGCTTCTGCACGATCATCAACGTGCAGGGGCGCAAGAGCCGGTTCCGCTCGCCCGAAGATCTCGAGCATATGATCCGCGAGAATTATGCGCAGGGGATCAAGGCCTATTTCGTCACCGACGACAATCTCGCCCGCAACAAGGATTGGGAGGCGTTCTTCGACACGCTGATCCGCCTGCGCGAGGAAGAGGGCATGGCGGTGCACCTGACCATCCAGGTCGATACGATGTGCCACCGCATCCCCGGCTTCATCGACAAGGCGGCGGCCGCGGGGGCCTGGCGGGTGTTCCTGGGGCTGGAGAATATCAACCCCGACAATCTGATCGCGGCGAACAAGCGCCAGAACAAGATCACCGAATATCGCCACATGATGCAAATGTGGCACGAGCGCGGCTGCTTCCTGATCGCGGGCTATATCCTGGGCTTCCCTGGCGACACCAAGGAATCGATCCTGCGCGACGTCGAGATCGTCAAGCGCGAGCTGCCGGTCGACATGCTCGAATTCTTCTTCCTGACCCCGCTGCCGGGATCGGAGGATCACCGCAAGAAACTCTACGCCGAAGAGTGGATGGACCCGGACCTCAACAAATACGACCTCCACCACCGCGTCGCGACGCATGCGCGGATGTCCGATGCGGAGTGGGAGGAGGCGTATCAGCTGGCCTGGGACGCCTATTTCACGCTCGACCATATGGAGACGGTGGCGAAGCGGCATGCGCGGCGGAAGAATGGCAGCCCGCGGCGCTCGCTCCAATATATGAACGAGTTCCGCATGCTCTACCGCAACGAGAAGTGCCATGTGCTCGAGGGCGGGGTGATCCGGCGCAAGCGGCGGCGCTCGCGCCGGCCGGGGATGACGCGCGAGCACCCGCTGGTCTTCTACCCGCGCTACTGGTTCGAAAGCGCGGCCAAGATCCTCAACTATCTCCACGGGTTCCGCGAAGAGAAGAAGCTGCTCAAGAAGGTGCTCAATGCGCCCGACCGCTGGGACTATATGGACCTGGCGATCAGCCCACCGGCCGACGACGAGCTCGAAAGCCTCGGCCTGTTCCAGCAGACGCGCGGCGGCGCCGAAGCGGTGGTGCGCGAGACCCGGGTGCGGCGGCCCAAGGAGATGGAAGCCGAGACCGTCGCGGCCTGAAGGGAACACCATGCAAATGTTGAAATTGCTGCTGACGGCGCTGGTTGCCGCCTTGCTGGGTGCGGCCGCGCTGGCGAGCCTGCCCGCGGCGCAGACCGTCTATGTGATGCGCCACCTCAACACGCCCGAGGGCGAGCGCGATCCCGATCTGACCGAAGCGGGCAAGGCCGGTGCCGGAGCGCTGGTCCGCTGGTTCCACGGCAAGAAGCTCACCGCCATCTATGTCAGCGATTTCAAGCGGACGCGCCAGACCGCGGAGCCCCTCGCGGCCGAACGCGGGATCACAGTGAAGCTCTACGATCCGCGCGATACGCCCGGCCTGATCGCGAAGGTCAGGGCCGAACCCGGGCCGGTGCTGGTGATCGGCCACAGCAACACCGTGCCCGATCTGGTCGAGCAACTCGGCGGCACCCGCCCGGGGCCCCTCGCCCATCCCGATTTCGGCGATATCTGGACGGTGACCGGCGGCAAAACCGACCACGCGAAAATCCCCTGAGCGCTGGAACCCGTATCTGCACTCTGCTAGGCTGTGCAGGTTCGTGGCGGAGGAGCGCTGACATTCCCCCCAAAGACCAGCCGGAACCCGCTCACGCCATGCATTGCCGCATCCATGGGAGACGAGACACATGCGTAAACTGATCTTCGCCGCAGCCGTCGCGGTCACCGCGCTTTCGGTCGCGGCCGTGCCCGCCCAGGCGCAGTCCTCGGGCCGCAAGGCGCAACAGCGCGGCATGCAGGAGATTCCGCGCTGCGCCCGCCCGCTCGGCACGATCGCGATGGTGCCGCCCGACAATCAGTGGTGGCGCGAATATAATCTGGGCACGCCTGAGGCGATCCTGAAGGTCTTCGTCCAGCAATCGGGCTGCTTCACCCTCGTCAATCGCGGCGAGCGGACGATGCGCAGCCGCGCGATGGAGCGCGCGCTGGAGGATTCGGGCGAGCTCCAGCGCGGATCGAACATGGGCAAGGGCCAGGTCCGCGCGGCGGACTTCCTGCTCGAACCCGACATCGTCAGCGCGAACCGCAATTCGGGCGGCGGCGGCGTGGGCGGCCTGGTCGGCGGCCTGGTTGGCGGGCGCGTCGGCGCGGTGATCGGCGGGATCAACATCAAGAAGAAGGAAGCCAACGTCACCCTCTCGATGGTCGATACGCGCACCACCGAGGAATATGTCGTCGAAGGCTATGCGCGGAAGACCGATATCGGCTTCGGCGTGGGCGGCGGCGCCGGCTGGTGGGGCGGTTTCGCCGCGGCGGGCGGCACCGGATACCAGAATACCGAGATCGGCCAGGTGATCGTGCTCGCCTATCTCGACGCCTACATCAAGCTGGTGACCCAGCTCGGCGGCTATCAGCCGGGAACCTGAGGATTACGCTGACGAAGGTTGAGGGGCGGGCGGCGGCGCCTGCCCCCTTTTTATGGCGATAGTATCCGGAGCTTCCTCCCAATCCTCCCCCGGAGGGGGAGGTGGCAGCCGAAGGCTGACGGAGGGGTAATCTCCCCATGCGATGCCGCTTGTGGAGAATACCCCTCCACCACTTCGTGGTCCCCCTCCCCCTCCGGGGGAGGATTTTCACCCGACGCGCCTCAAGGAACGCCTTTTCTCCCGGTCGCACAATGCTCCCCTCCCCCGCTTGCCCTCCCCGTCTCCGCCGCTAGTCTGCGCGCAAGATAGCGGGGAGGACATATGCGCCATATCGCGGTGATCGGGTCGGGGCCGGCGGGCTATTACACCGCGGAAGCGTGCCAGAAGCTGTTCGGGGACCAGGTGCGCGTCGATATCATCGATCGGCTCCCCGTGCCCTATGGCCTGATCCGCACCGGCGTGGCGCCCGATCACCAGTCGATCAAGGGCGTGTCGCGGCGCTACGAGGCGGTGGCGCTGACCGACAATGTGCGGTTCGTGGGGAATGTCTCGGTCGGGCGCGACGTTTCGATCGAGGAGCTGCGCCGACTTTACGACGCGGTGGTGCTGGCGACCGGCGCGCCGCTCGACCGCCCGCTCGACATTCCGGGGGCCGATCTGCCCGGCGTGGTGGGATCGGCGGCCTTTGTCGGCTGGTATAACGGGCATCCGGATTTCGCGGGGCTGGGGCCGGCGCTCGACGGGCCGGGGGCGGTCGTCATCGGCAACGGCAATGTCGCGCTCGACGTCGCACGCATCCTCGCCAAGACCGAGGCCGAGTTCGACGGATCGGACATCGTCACGCACGCCCTGACCTGTCTGCGGGCATCGCACATCACGACGATCACCTTGCTGGGGCGGCGCGGGCCGCACCAGATCGCGATGACGCCCAAGGAGCTGGGCGAGCTGGGGCATCTGACGCGGGCGCAACCGATCGTGGATGCCAGGGACCTGCCGCCCGAGGGGGATGACGCGTTGCTCGAGCCGGGGCAGCGCAAGTCCGTCATGCACCTGCGCGATTTCGCCACGCGCGCGGCGGATGCGGGCAAGGCGGTCAAGGTCGTGTTCGATTTCTTCGCGATGCCGGTCGCGATCGAGGGCGACGGGCGCGCCGAGCGGATCATCGTCGAGAAGACCAGGCTCGAGCCCAATGGCGCGGCGGTGGGCACGGGCGAGACCTATGCGATCCCCGCCAGCCTGATCGTCAGCTGCATCGGCTATCGGACGCCGCCGATCGAGGGCATCCCCTATGACGACCGCGCGGGGCGCTTCGCCAATGACGAGGGACGCGTGCTGCCGGGGCTCTACGCCGTCGGCTGGGCGCGGCGCGGGCCGACGGGGACGATCGGCACCAACCGGCCCGACGGCATCGCGATCACCGAACGCATCGCCGAGGATATCGGCGAGGGTGCGGGCAAGGCCGGTCGGCCGGGACTCGACGCCCTGCTCGAATCGCGCGGGGTGGAGGTGGTGACCTTCCGCGACTGGCAGAAGATCGAGGCGGCCGAGAATGCCGCCGCGCGCGAGGGTTCGCCGCGGGAGAAGTTCACGAGCATCGAGGCGATGCTGGGCGCGCGGGGAGCGTGACGGCGATGGAGCCGGCATATATCACCATCATGATATCCGGCTTCTACGCGCTGGCGCTGATGCTGGCCCTCGGAAACCTGTTCTACGCCTATCGCAAGCACCGCATCGCCTGGGGCTATCGCTTCGGCAAGCCGCAATGGGCGGAGCGGAGCCGCCTCCCGGTGGTGTTCTGGAGCATGGTCGCCCTTTACGTCCTGCTCGCCGGCCGGTTCGCCTATCTGCTCGTGGCCGGCGAGTCCTGAATCGACTTCCGCAACCGCTTGCGCGACTCCTTCCGCGTGGCTATAGGCGCGCCTCCAAGCACCGGTAGGGCCCCGAAAGCCCCGCGATCCGGAACTCCGTCGGGGAGTAGCTCAGCCTGGTAGAGCACTGTCTTCGGGAGGCAGGGGCCGGAGGTTCGAATCCTCTCTTCCCGACCATTTCCTTGCCTTGATCGAGGCCCCGCGGGGTACGACCACGCGGCCTCTTGCCCCCCGTCCCCAATCGCCGCATCCTCCCGCAAAAATACGGAGAGGGACCCCATGCACAAAGCCATCCGCCTCGCGCTCGCAGCCACGATCCTGACGCCGCTCGCCGCCGCGCCGGCCGCGCAAGCTGACAACGTTGCCAGTTTCCGCATCGACACCAAGCGGATCGATACGTCGCTCGCGGAAATGGTGTCGGGCGGGCGCGCGGCGGGCGTCTCCGCGCTGGTGTGGCAGGGCGGCAGGGAGCGTTATTACGGCCAGTTCGGCTTTGCCGACCGCGAGGCGAAGCGGGGGATGAGCCGCGATACGCTCGTCAATATCTTCTCGATGACCAAGCCGGTCACCGGCGTCGCGCTGATGACCTTGTGGGAGCAGGGCAAGTTCGGGCTCGACGATCCCGTCGCGCGCTACATTCCCGAATTCGCCGATGCGCGCTTCTATGCCGGCAACGATGCCAATGGCGTGGCGATGTACAAGCCCGCGACGCGGCCCGTGCTGATCCGCGACCTGATGCGGCATACCGCGGGCGTACCCTATGGCTTCACGCAGACGCCGCCCGATATCCTGTGGCGCTCGACCCAGCCGCTGAGCCTCGACAATGACCTGGAGACCGCGGCGAAGATGATCGGCGGGCTGCCGCTGACCTTCGATCCGGGGACGCAATGGTCGTACAGCTCGGGCGTCGATGTGCAGGCGCGGCTGGTCGAGATCTTCTCCGGCATGAAATTCGCGGACTATGTCGCCAAGACGATCTTCCAGCCGCTGGGGATGAAGGACAGCGCCTGGGCGCAGCAGGCGGACAAGCTGCCGCGTTTCGCCGCGAGCTATACCAAGACCACCACCGGCCTTGCGCGGGTGCCCGACGAACAGGCGCGGGCGCTGAGCTGGGCGGGCAAGAAGATGACGATGGGCGGTGCGGGCATCTGCACCACGATCGACGACTATATGCGGTTCGCGCGGATGCTGCTCGGCAAGGGGACGCTGGACGGGGTGCGGATCCTGAAGCCCTCGACGATCCGGCTGATGTCGACCGACCAGCTCGATGCGCGCGTGACCCAGCGGCTGTGGCTGCCGGGCAAGGGCAATGTCGGCTTCGGGCTCGATTTCGCGGTGCGCGTGGGGCAGCCCAAGGACGCGAAGGAAAATCGCGGGGCGGTGGGCGAATTCTTCTGGGACGGGGCGGCTTCGACCCTGTTCTGGGTCGATCCGGCGAACGATCTGGCGGCGGTGTTCTTCGTCCAGGTCTTTCCGTTCGACGGGACGCTGCACCATGATTTCCGCACGGCGGTCTATGGCGCGGACTATCTGGGGCCGGCGGGGGATTGAGGACCAAACCCGTCATCCCGGCGAAAGCCGGGACCCAGAGCCGCGAGCGGCGTCGTTGAGTAACCCTGGGTCCCGGCTTTCGCCGGGATGACGATCATTTTAGTATTCCCGCCAGCATGACCCGCAAGATCATCCATGTCGACATGGACGCCTTCTTCGCCTCGGTGGAGCAGCGTGACGACCCCGAATTGCGCGGCAAGCCCGTCGCGGTGGGGAGTGCTTCCGGGCGCGGGGTGGTCGCGGCGGCGAGCTATGAAGCGCGCACGTTCGGGGTGCGCAGCGCGATGCCCTCGGTGACGGCGCTCAGGCGGTGCCCGGACCTGATCTTCGTGCCGCACCGGTTCGAGGTCTATCGCGCGGTTTCTGCGCAGATCCGGGCGATTTTTCGCGATTACACGCCGCTCGTCGAGCCGCTGTCGCTCGACGAGGCCTATCTCGACGTGACCGAGAATCTGAAGGGGCTGCCTTCCGCGACCGAGACCGCCGCGGAGATCCGCGCGCGCATCCTGGAGGAGACGCGGCTGACGGCGTCGGCGGGGATTTCGTACAACAAGTTCCTCGCCAAGCTCGCTTCGGACCAGAACAAGCCCAATGGGCAGTTCGTGATCACCCCCGCACAGGGGCCCGGTTTCGTCGCCGCGCTGCCCGTCTCGCGCTTCCACGGGGTGGGGCCACGAACGACCGAGAAGATGAACCGGCTGGGCATCCACACCGGCGCCGATCTGCGCGAGCGCGAGCTGGGCTGGCTGACCGCGCAGTTCGGCAAGGCGGGCGCCTGGTACCACGCCATCTCGCGCGGCGAGGATCATCGCGAGGTGACTCCCGACCGGCCGCGCAAGTCGGCGGGATCGGAGACGACGGTCGAGGTCGATCTCGCCACGCCCGCGGCGGTCGAAGCGGCGATGCTCGAACAGGCCGATGGGGTGTGGCGCTGGATCGAGAAGAGCGGCGGGCGCGGGCGCACGGTGACGGTCAAGGCGCGCTATGCCGATTTCCGGATCGTGACGCGGAGCCGGACCCTGGGAGCGCCGGTGAGCGACCGCGAGACGCTGCATGCGGTGAGTCTGGCGCTGGTGCGGAGCCTGTTTCCCCTCAGGGATGCGATCCGGCTGATCGGGGTGACGCTGTCGGGGTTCGAGGAGGCGGCGGCTGAGAATCTGCTCGATCTACTCTAACCCGTTCGCCCTGAGCTTGTCGAAGGGCTGTTCTTCTTCTGCGGGTCGGTCGAAGAAGAAAGACAGGGCTTCGACAAGCTCAGGGCGAACGGGGAAAAGTCAGGATTTCACCACAAATTGTGGCGCATCGGGGGGCACCGCGGCGCCGCGCCAGCGTTCGATCGGGAAGACCTCGGTCTGGCCGCGCTGGTCCCAGCGGCGCTTCATCAGCGTCGCGCCCTGTTGCGTGGTGCCGCCGATCGTCGCGCGGGTGCGGACCCAGAAGCTGGTCGAGCGGAACGATGTGCCCCAAGGGATGCTGAGCTTTTCCGAAACCAGATCGGCGGGGGTCAGATAGCCGCGGCGGTTGCGCTTCTCGATCAGGCGGTGGACCGCGAATTCGTCGCGGAACAGGAGCAGCAGCATCTCCTCGTCGGCGGCGTTGAGGTTGATCGTGGTGGTGCCGGGGAGCGCGGTCACCAGCTTCTCTAGCCGGTCGAGCACCGCCGGATCGAGCCCCATCGCGCGGATCGGGCGGAGATCGGTGACGGGCCCGCCAAGCCGCACCATCTGGACACAGGCATCCATATCCATGTCGCTGAGGCCGATGGTGCGCGCGATCGTCTGGAACATGATCAGCGAGGCGGCCTCGCCCGACCGGACATTGTTGATGTTGAAACGGCCCTCGGCATCCGAAATGGCGAGGTCGAACGTGCCGCCCTCGATCGGCGCGCCGCTTTCGGAGAGCGCGCCCCAGGGTTCGCCGGGATAGTCCTGGCCCGGCGAGGTGTCGCCGTCGCGGCGGAGCGCGACGATCGCCGAGACCTCGCCGCCACGCACCGCCGCGAGCGCACGCGCCGCCTCGCGGGTGCGCAGGCCCCGGTCGAGCGCGAGTTCCTCGCGGTTGATGAGCAGCAGGACGAGCCCCGCCGCGATGGCGACCATCATCAGGACGTTTACAAGTATCATCCCGGCTTCGCCGGGTGGGACCAGGATCATGCCCTGTTCCTGGGGGTCGGGGCGTTTCATAGCGGCCCCGGCTGCTCGGGCGGAAGCTGTTTGGGGAGGACGACGACGCGGCGCAGCGTGCCGGCGGGGCGGCCATTCGCATCGGTGACCACCAGTTCCATCTCGATCGCCTGCGGCCAGAGATCGGCGACTTCGGGCGCGTCGGTGATCGGCCAGCGGTCGCGCCATGCGCCGTTCCAGAAGCGCCAGCGCGCCGAGGCGACGCCGGGGAGCAGGCGCTGCGGGGCGCCGTTCGCCTGGCGGATCAGCATGCCGCCGACGAGGCGATATTCGACCGGTATGCGCGCGCCGCCGATGCCCGGCGCGGCGCGGACGAATTTGAGGCCTTCCTTGGCGTTGCCGCTGATGCGGCCGGTGGCGATCTGGTCGATATCGCTGGTGACCACGAACATGGTGCGCTGAAGCTCCGCAAGGCGATCGAGCCGGACTTCGGTGCGGCCCTGGACGCCGAGAATGCCCTGCACCAGCGCGAGCCCGGCCACCGCGATCAGCGCGAACAGGCCGAGCGAGATCATCAGCTCGATCAGCGTAAAACCAGATTCTTCGTTGGCCGGCTGCGCCGGCGTGCGGCACCAGCCCGCTCCCCCACCCGGCCTCCCATAGGCTACCCTATGGTAAGGGAGGCCGGGTGGGGGAGCGGGCTGGTGCCGCACCCCACAAAGGGCTCTCATGATCCCGAGCTCACCGCGACGGGCTCGTAGCCACTGGGGCGTGCGACGACGATCGCGAAGTCGCGCGCGACGCTGCCGTCGGTGCGGAAGCGGACCGGGCCGGTGACGCCGTGGAAGCCCTGGCTCGAGAGCAGGCCTTCGGGCGTGAGCTTGTTCGAGGCGCGCAGCGAATTGGCGATCCCCGCCGCGTCGTACGCCAGCGCGGCGATCGCGCCGGGATTGGAACCGTTGCGCGCGGCGAATTCGCTGGCGAAGGTGCCGAAGGCCACCGGATCGGGGCTGGCGAGCCAGGCGCCCTCGAGCGCGCCGAGCGCATCGGGCCGGTGATCGAGCGTCTGGAGCGTTCCGAGCAGCAGGACGCCCGATTCCCTGAGCGCGCGGGCGACCGCAAGGGCGGGTTCGCTGCTGCCCGGGAGCAGTACCGCATCGGGCAGCTCGCCGAAATCGGGAAGCGGCGCGCCGGGGCTGACCGCGAGGACGCGGATGCGCAGCCCGATCTCGGACTCCATCCGCCCGGCGGCGAGCGCGGCGGCGGCCGACCAGGGCGTGCCGTCGTCGATCACGAGGACGCTGCGCACCCCGCGCGTGCGGGCATAGCGCAGGACGGCGCCGGTGACCTGCCCGGCGGTGATGCCGAAGATATAGGTGCCGGGCGCCTTGAGCACCGAATCGTTGCTGAAGGCGATGATCGGCACGCGGCCCGCAACGGTCGAGCTGACCGCGGGGACTTCCTCGGCGAGCAGCGGCCCCAGGATCAAAGCGGGCTTGAGCTTGAGCGCGGCGGTGGCGGCCGCGGCGGCGCCGGCGGCGGTGCCGAGCGTGTCGAAACTCTTCACGAAGGCGCTGTTTTCGGCGAGCAACGCGGCCGAACGCATGCTAGAGCCCAGCCGGGCACGCTCACCGCTGAGCGGCACCAGCAGGGCGATCGGGCGCTTGTCCTTCTTCTCGCCCGCTGCGAACGCAGACGAGGGAAGCACGACCGATGCCGCTGACGCGACAAGGCTGGATTGCAGGAGCTTCAGCAGGTCCCGGCGATGCAATTGCGACTCCCGATCAGCGTGCCGTGGCACGGCGGCGTCTTATCCGTTTCGCGCTGCTGGGCATAGCCGCTTATGCCGTGGCGATGATCGCGACGATCCCGGCCGGGGCGGTCTTCAAGAACTACGCCTGGCGCAGCGGGATTTCGGGGACGATCTGGAACGGCGAGGTCGGGATCGTCGGCGGAAGCGTCGCGCGCTGGCAATTCGCGCCGCTGCGCTCACTGCTCAGCCTCGGCTATGCCGCCGACTGGCGGCTGCGCGGCCCCGATACCGATCTGGGCGGGCGCGTGGTTTCGGGACTTGGCGGCACGGTGCTCGACAAGGTGAGCGGATCGGCGACCGCCTCGCTGCTCCAGGCGATCCAGCCCAATCTGCCCTTCGCCTGCGATATCGTCGGGCAGGTCGAGATCGATCGGCTGGTGGTCGGCGGATCGGAGCGGATGATGGCGGCGCGGATGGTGAGCGATCCCGGCAGCTGCCGCCCGCGCTTCGGCGGCGGGCCGACCCAGCTGCCGTCGCTGATCCTGACCGCGCAGAAGACGGGGAAGGTCACCACGATCCGGCTGGCGCCGGCAACGCAGCGGCTCAAGACGCTGCTCAGCGGGACGTTGGCCGAGGACGGCACGCTGACGATCAGCCTGACGCCGGAGGGAGCGGAGATGATGCCGTTTATCGGCTTGCCCGCGGGGCGGCCATTTACGGGACGGATGTAGTTTTAGCCCTCTCCCGCATTCGCGGGAGAGGGGTGAAGGCTACAGCCCCACCAGATTGTTGAGGTTGATGATCGGCAGCAGGATCGCCAGCACCATCGTCAGCACCAGCCCGCCCATTACCAGCAGCACCAGCGGCTCGACCAGGGCAACCAGCGCGGTGACCAGCGCGTCGAGCTCGCGCTCGAGCTCGGTCGCGGCGCGGTCGAGCGCGGGGGCGAGCTTGCCGGAGGATTCGCCCGAGGCGACGATCGCGACGAGCATCGAGGGGAAGACCTCGGCCTCGGTCATCGCGGCGCGCAGGCTGATGCCCTCGCGCACGCGCTGGGCGACGTGGAGCGCGCGTTCGCGGACATAGTGGTTGGGGGTCACCGCGGCGGCGGCGTGGAGCGCGTCCACCAGGGGCACGGCGCTGCCTACGAGCGTCGCGAGGCTGCCGGCGAAGCGCGCGGCGTTGTATTGCCGGCTGAAGCGGCGGATCGGGCGGCGCTCGGTGAAGAACTTGTGCATCTTCAGCCGATTGGCCGGGACGCGGCGCCAGCGGGCGAAGAGTAGGAAGGCGAGGACGATCGCGCCGAGCAGCCAGAGGCCGTAATTCTGGAGGAACCAGCTCACCGCGATCAGCACGCGGGTGAGGAAGGGCAGATCGGCGCCGCGCGAGACGAACACCTTCACGATGTCCGGCACGACATAGACCATCAGCATCACCATCATGCCGAGCGATACGCAGGCGAGCAGGCCGGGATAGAGCAAGGCGAGCTGGAGCTTCTGGTTGTTGGTCTGCCGGTTCTCGACGAACTCGGCGAGGTGGTTGAGAACGTCGGGCAGCTTGCCCGAGGCCTCGCCCGCGGCGACCGAGGCGCGGTAATATTCGGGGAAGGCCTTGGGGTGGGCGCCGAGCGCGGTGGCGAAGCTGCGACCGTCGAGAATGGCGCCACGAACCTCCAGCAACAAAGTACTTACCGCCGCTTGTTCAGATTGTGTGGCAACAAGGCGGAGCGATTCCTCGATCGGAATATCCGACCCGACGAGCGTGGCGATCTGGCGGGTGACCGTTGCGAGCTGCCGGGCGTTGATGCCGCGGCGGAAGCTGGGAAGCGTGACCCCGAACGCCTTCTCGCGGCCCGTCGCTGCCGCCTCGACCGACAGCGGCAGCAGCGCCTGTTCTCGCAGCAGCGCGCGGGCGGCAGCGGGGGATGAAGCCTCGATGATCCCCTTGCGCGATGCGCCGGTCTTGTCGGCAGCCTTGTAGGCGAAGGCGGGCATTAGCGGGCGCCCAGGGATTGCCGGGATCGCGGGACCGGCAAATCCTCCATCATCGCTTCCAAGCGATCGTTCCGGCTTTTGTAACGCCTGGCATCGCAGCCGAAGTCAAAACGCATGTGCTCGTCGAAACCCGGCCCCGTCCAACGGACATAAAAGCCCCCGGAATCCGTGACGTAGGTGCCGGAACAGGTTGGGCTCAGCACGCTAGCGTCCGAAGTCGGACGTGCATCCCGCCGCATCGGTTCGAGTTCTGCGACCATCTTGGTGAACCGCTCGGGCGAAATGCTGAAATTGCCGGTCGCGGGCGATGGGAGGTCCATGCCCTTGAATTCGAAACGGCCCTTGCCATCGCTCTGCAGGTGGACCTCCAGGGCTGTGCCGCCCATACCGTTGCCGTTGACGAGCTCCAGCCGGTCGACCTTGGGCGGAGATTGGGTACCGCACCCCGTGGCGAGAAACGCCGTCGCGATCAGAACGCGGACAAAAGGGGCAACGCTCACCCCTCGTCCCTCACCACGCGGGCTACTTCCTCGACCGTCGTCAACCCGGCGCGCACCTTGGCGACGCCGTCATCCATCAGGCTCGGTCCCGCCTTGCGCGCCGCCGCCTCCAGCTCAGCCTCCGACGCGCCGTCATGAATGCGCTTCTGGAAGGCGTCGTCGACCGCGACGACCTCGTACAGCCCCTCGCGGCCGCGATAGCCCTCGCCGTTGCACTGCTCGCAGCCCTTGGCGCGCCAGAGCGGCTTGCCGGGCTTGATCGCGCCGCCGAGCAGGAGCGAATCGGCCTCGCTCGCCTTGTCCTCGACGCGGCAGGCCGGGCAGAGCTTGCGCACCAGCCGCTGCGCGACGAGGCCGACCACCATCGGGGCGAGCAGATAGCGCTCGACGCCCATGTCGATCAGCCGGGTGACCGATCCGACCGCGCTGTTGGTGTGGAGGGTCGAGAGCACGAAATGACCCGTCATCGCCGATCGGACCGCAACCTCGGCGGTTTCCTGGTCGCGAATCTCGCCGACCATGATCACGTCCGGGTCCTGGCGCAGGATCGCGCGCAGGCCGCGGGCGAAGGTCATGCCGGTGCGGGTATTGACCTGGGTCTGGCCGATCCCGGCAAGTTCATATTCGATGGGATCTTCGACCGTCATGATATTGCGTTTGCGGTCGTTCAGCCGATGGAGCGCGGCATAGAGCGAGGTCGTCTTGCCCGATCCGGTCGGGCCGGTGACGAGCAGCATGCCGTGCGGGCGTTCGAGCAGGCGGTTGAACACTTGCCGGTCGCGCTCGCTCATGCCGAGCGCGCCCAGATCGAGCCGCAAGGATCCCTTTTCGAGCAGACGCATCACCACCCGCTCGCCATGCTGGGTGGGGATGGTCGAGACGCGGGCATCGACGTCATGGCCCCCGATGCGCAGCGTCACGCGGCCGTCCTGGGGGATGCGCTTCTCGGCGATGTCGAGCTTGGCCATCACCTTGATGCGGCTGACGAGCAAGGGCGCCAGCGCGCGCGGGGGCTCGATCATGTCCCGCAGCACGCCGTCGACGCGGAAGCGGATCACGAGCCGCTTTTCCTGCGTCTCGACATGGACGTCCGACGCGCCTTCCTTGACCGCTTCGAGCAGCAGCGCGTTGATCAGGCGGATAACGGGGGCGTCATCGCGCGTGTCGAGCAGGTCGTCGACGGCGGCGGCGCTGTCGGCGAGCGCGGCCAGATCCATGTCGCCAAGGTCGAGATCGGCGGCGGCGGCGTTGCCGCTGTATACGGCGCTAAGCGCGGCATCGAAATCGGTGTCCGAAGCAGCGACGAAGACGGCGCCGGGGGCGATGCGCTGGACCTCCAGCATCGCGTCGAGGCCGACCCCGGCGCGGTGGACGCATTCGATGCCTGCGGGGGTCGCGCGCAGGAGCACGCCCTGGCGGCGGGCATAGCTATAGGGGAGCGCGGGCGCGCCTTCGGTGACGATCAAAGTCTCGTTCATGATCCGAAATCCACGACCGCGGCGACCCGGCCCGGCGCGCGGCGGGTGAGCTCGACGCGGCGCACGGTCAGCTTGCTGGTGGCCCCGAGATCGGCGAGCCACGCGACAAGGCTGTCATAGCTGGCGTCGGCGATGGTGGCGCGAGCGCCGCCGGGGATCGGGGTGACCTGTGCGACGACGCCGAACGAGGCGCCCGAACTATTGACCACGCTGAGCGGATCGCCCGTGCGCGGCGCGGCGCGCTGGGGCGAGAGCGCGCCGGCGGCGCGGATGCGGGCGTTGAGCGTCTCATAGGTGCGGATATCGGCAAAGGCCCTGGCGCGGGCGTTCTGGAGCGGGAAGATCACGCCATAGACCAGCACGATGCCACCGATCAGCGTGCCGAGCACCGAGAGCATCACGCGTTCGCGCGGGCTGCGGCCGTCCCACCATGCATCGAAGCGCGCGATCGCCGATTCGAAGGCGGAGAGGCGGATGATGGTGATCTTCATGCGCCGGTCGCGGTCAGGCGGATGCCGGTGGGGCTCTCCGCGACGGTCGCCCTGATCCGCGCCGAGGCCATGGCGGAGCGGATGCGGTCGGCAAGGCCGGGCTGTGCATCGAGATCGAGGATCAGCATATTGCCTTCGAACGCGATCTTCTGCGCGCTGATCACTCCGAGCGGCGCGAGCGCGCCCGAGACGCGGTTGAGCAGCGGCAGGAAGACCTGGGGAGCGCCCCCTCCCCCGCCCGCGGGCAGCAGATTCGCCGCGGTGGCGGCGACATCGCCGGTGACGGGCACGCCGGGCGCCATCTGGGTCACCAGCTTGCGGGTATCCTCGGCACGGCGATCGGCGATGACGCGCAGCATCACCGTGTCGGCGAGCGCGATGCCGGTATGCGCGGCGGCGCCAAGTGCCACGATCCAGCCGATGCGGCGGAGGGTATTCGAGGTTGCGCGGCGGCGGGCATAGGCGCCCTGACGAAGGTCGAGCGCGGGCGGGGCGAGTCGGCTGGCCAGCGCTTCGGGTTCGAGCGCGGCGCCCTCGAGCATCATCTCGGCGGGCAGCGGCGCGCCGTACGCGGTGGCCGGCGGCTTGCCCGCGGCTTCCCATGCCGGGCGCAGCATCGCGGCGCCCAGCGCGAAGCCGGTGCCGTCGCCCGCACGGACCACGGCGCGGCTGCCCGCCAGATCGACCGACCAGCCGCCCTCCGCCGGTACCGGCAGCGCGAGCGCATCGGGGACGATCGCGGCATGGCCGAGCCCCGCGGCGTCCGCGGCCTCGACCCAGTTCGCCATCACCTGGTGCCGGACGACTCCGACCAGGTAGCGCTTGGGCGCGATCGCCGCGCCGAGGGCGAGGTGGACCGCGTCGATCGAATCGGCAATCCGGTCCTCGATCGCGAAGGGCAAGGCCTCGAGCCTTTTGGCGCGGCTCGACAGCGGCAGATCGACCGCGAGCAGCAACACCGATTCGGTCGGGACGAGGATGGTTGCCGGGCCGTCCGGCTCGTTTATGATGAGCCTTCCGCCGGAAAGCGACCAAACGCCCGCCGCCCTGGCTGTAACATCAGTTTCACTGACCGACCGCATGGAACCCCGGATGCGCATAGTAATGAGACAATTCAAGGACTGCGTTGCACCGCAGCCCCGCCCTGGCAAGCCGATCCCGCAATCGGAAGCCGGACTGACGCTGATCGAGATGATGATCGTGCTGGTGATCATCGCGATCGTTTCCGGCCTGATCGTGATGAGCGGCATCCTCGACCGCCCCGATCAGGCGCGCGTCACCGCGGCCAAGACCAACATGACGACGCTGGCCGGCGCGCTGGCGATGTACCGGCTCGACAATGGCGATTATCCGACCGCGGATCAGGGGCTGAAGGCGCTGGCCGTCCAGCCCTCGCCCCCGCCGCCCGCCTGGCACGCCTATGTCCAGGAGGAGCCCAAGGACCCCTGGGGCCGTGACTATGTCTATGCGGTCGAGGGAGGCGCGTTCACGATCACCTCGCTCGGCAAGGACGGCAAGCCCGGCGGCGAGGGCGTCGACGCCGATCTGGTCCAGAAGGGCCAGTAACGCCGGTGCGCGCGCCCCCAGGCCAGCGCGGCTTCACGCTCGTGGAGATGCTGATCGTGCTCGCGATCATCGGCGTCCTCGCGGGTGCGGTGGCGCTGAGCGTGGGCAGCGTGACGCGCGCGCCGAGCGTCGAGGCCGAGGCGCGGCGGCTCGCGACCCGACTCCAGGCGGCGGCTGACGACGCGATGCTGGGCGACCGCACCATCGCCTTCACGATCGAGAAGGACGGCTATGGCTTCGCCACCGTCAACGGCAAGGAGATGGTGCCACGCACCGATGCCGGGCTCGCCTTCCACCGGCTGCCCGCGGGGATGGTGGTGACGCTCAACGTCACCCCGCCGATCGTGCTGGGGGTCGATGGCGCCGGGCAGCCGCTGTCGGCGGTACTGGAGAGCGGCAAGCAGCGCTGGGTCGTCACCTATGACGGCATGACCGCCACCGCGATGCCGGCGCCGAAGACGTGAGGTTTTGGCGCTCCCGTGCTCCGGCGAAGGCCGGAGCCCTGGCGGCGAGCGCGCCGTCCCAAGGCCAGGGCTCCGGCCTTCGCCGGAGCACAGCTGAAGACGGCTTCTCCCTGATCGAAGCGCTCGTCGCGCTCACCGTGCTCGCCATCGCCAGCGTCGGGCTGATGCGCACGGTCGAAGCGCATATCGATTCGACCCGCGGGCTCGAACGGCGCGCGGCGGCGATGTGGGTGGCGGAGAATCGGCTCGCCGAAATCGAGCTGGGCGGCGCCGCGGCGCAGGACGCTCCGTCGGAGGTCGAGATGCTCGGCCAGCAATGGCGCATCGAGGTCAAGGAAAGCGAGACCGACGACGCCGAGATTCGCAAGCTGCACATCACGGTATTCGGAGTCGCGGATCGCGCGCCGCTTGCATCGCTCGACGGGTTCGTGGACGGGAGGGGACGATGAACGCCCTCGCCCTCCCCGCCCTCACCCCGCGCCAGACCAAGCTCGCGCTCGATCTGCTGACCGCGGGGGTGGTGATCTCGGTCGCGTTCGCGCTCGCCGGGCTGACCTGGCGGATCGCGGGGCATGCCGGGGTGGGCGCGGTAACCGTGCCCTCGGGCCGCAGTGGACCTGCCATGCCCGCCAATACTGGCCCGGCGATCGCGCTGGCGCCGTTCGGCAAGGGCGTCGCCACCGATGCCAGCCAGCCGACCGCGCTGCCGCTGGTGCTGCAGGGCATCGTCGCCGCGCAGCCCGCGAGCGCCTCGACCGCCTTCATCGTGGTGAGCGGCCAGCCCGCCGCACCCTTCCAGATCGGCCAGAGCGTCGGCGGGGCGACGATCCAGGGGATCCTGCGCGACCGGGTGATCCTGTCGAACCAGGGCAGGCTCGAATATCTGACCTTCCCCGATCCCAACGCCGCCGCGGCGCAGGCGGCGGCCGCCAAGCCGGGCACGACCGTGGCGATCATCCCCGGGCAGCGCCCCGGCGCGCCCGCGTCCAACCCGCCCCCGGTCGCGCCGCCCCCCAATCCGGCGCAGAGCACGCAGAATATCCTCCAGCGCTTCAACGCCACCCCCGTCGATGGCGGCTATCGCATCGGCAGCGCGGTGGCGCCGGGGATCAATGCCGGGGACATTCTCCTGTCCGTAAACGGGACACCGCTGAGCGACCCCACCGCCGCCGGCGCCGCCTTCACTGCCGCGCAGCAGAGCGGCTCCGCAACGATCCAGATCCTCCGCGACGGGAAGCGCATGACGCTGACCGTACCGCTGCGCTAGAGAGAGTTCCGTGAAATCGATTCGCACCCCTATCGCATTGCTGGCGCTTGCCGGACTCGCGCTCGATTCGCTGGTCGCTTCGGCGCAGACCCAGGCGCCGCCGCCGGGCGCCGCCCAGCAGGCGGACGATGTCGTCATCAACATGCGCGGGGTCGAGATCGCCGATGTCGCGGACCAGGTCTCGCGGATCACCGGGCGTACGCTGATCCTCGATCCTGCGGTGAAGGGGCCTGTCACCGTCACCTCGGCGACCCCGTTGTCGCCCGCGGGCGTGTGGGAGCTGTTCCTGTCGGTGCTGCGCGCCAACGGCTTCGCGGCGGTGCGCTCGGGCCGGGCATGGCGCGTGGTGCCCGCCGCCAATGCCGTGCGCGAGGGCGGCGCGGTGCCGTCGCGAGGGGCTTCGGGACAGCAGCTGGTGACGCGGATGGTGCGGCTCAACAATGTGCCCGCCGCCGAGGTGGCGCGCGTTGTGCGCCCCCTGGTCGCGACCTTCGGCAGCGTCGAGCCACTGACCAATCCCAATGCGATCGTCATCACCGATTATGCCGACAATGTCCGCCGCGTGGAGGCGATCGCGCGTCAGCTCGATGGCGGCGGCGGCACCACCTATGCGAGCATCACGCTACGCAACGGCAATGCGGCGGACGTCGCCCAGACGCTGTCGACCGTGCTCGGCGAGGGCGTGCGCGTCGCCGCCGATGTGCGGAGCAACACGATCATCGTGCGCGGCATGCCCACCGCGATCGCCGAGGCGCGCAAGATCGCGGCCTCGCTCGATCAGCCCGGCGGGGCGACCCCGATCACGCGGATGTTCCGCCTGAACTTCGCCGATTCGGAATCGGTGACCGATGTCCTGCGCGGGGTGATCGGCGGGCAGGACCAGGTGAGCAACCCGGTCGCGCGCGCGCTGTCGCCCGGTGCGAGCCGGCTCAACCGGCCGTCGGGCAGCAACTCGCCGATCTCGAACCTCGCGACCAACAATGCCCAGGCCAACGCCAACATGGCGGCGGGTACGGCCAATCCCTCGGGCACCCAGTCGGCCTATACCTCGACCGTCCCTTCGGCCGGCACCGCCCCCGAAGGCGCGGGCAAGGGCTTCTCGACGCCCGATCTCACCATCCAGTCGGCGCCCGAACTCAATGCCATCGTGGTGCGCGGCACCCCCGCGGCGATCGCCTCGATCGAGCCGCTGATCGCCGATCTCGACGTGCGCCGCCCCCAGGTGCGCATCGAAGCGGTGATCGCCGAGATCACCGGCGACGATGCCGAACAGCTGGGCATCCAGCTCGCGGGCGGCGGCGCGGCGCTGGGGCTGAGCAACGGCGCGGCGACCTCGTTCAGCAACAGCGGCCCCTCGATCGGCGCGATCCTCAAGGTGCTCAACGTGCCCGCCGCGGCCCTGCTCGGCGAGGGCTTCACGGGCAACCTCAACGTCACCGACGATTTCTCGATCATCGTCCAGGCGCTGGGCGTCTCGACCAAGGCCAACCTGCTCTCGGTGCCGCAGGTGACCGTGCTCGACAATACGCCGGCCGAGATCGTGGTCGGCCAGAATGTACCCTTCATCACCGGCTCGATCCTGACCAACACCAATTCGGCGACACCCTACACCACGATCGAGCGCAAGGATGTCGGCATCACGCTGCGCATCATCCCGCGGATCAATGCGGGCGAAGTCGTGCGGCTCGAGGTGAGCCAGGAAGCGTCGTCGATCGCGACCGGGTTGGGCGTCACCGCCTCGGACCTGATCACCAATACGCGGACGATCAACACCACCGTACTGGCGGACAATGGCCAGACGATCGTGCTCGGCGGGCTCGTTTCCGACGATTATCTCGAGGCCAAGCGCCAGGTGCCGATCCTCGGCGACATCCCGATCGTCGGCGAGCTGTTCAAGAGCCGCCGCGAATCGCGGACCAAGCGCACGCTCTTCATCTTCCTGCGCCCGACGATCATCCGCGACAGCGACGATGCGGCGGGGGTGACCAATGAGAGCTATGCCCGGCTGCGCGCGGACGAGATGGACAATAGCCGTAACCAGAGCCTGCTGCTCAAGCCCCGCGCGCCGCGGCTGACGGTGGAGATCGACGGGATCTACTAACCAGCAGGCAGCGGCACCCGTTGCCGCTCCGTCCCGCGAGTGAAGAAGGCCGCGTCGATCGCGAGGCTTTCGAGTTTCCAGCCGTCGACGCTCTCGCCGATATGCAGCGTGCGGCTGGTGCCGTCGGCGGTGCGGACGATCGCGACCGCGTCGGTGTCGAGCCTCCCCACGACGCCGACCAGTTCGGGCGCGTCGGCGGGGGTTTCGCTGGCCTCGGGCGCGGGCGGTCCGAACAGAGTGCGGTCGAAGGCGGCGGCGAGCGGGGGTTGCTCGGGCGCCGATAGCGGCGGCGGCGCGGGCGCCCGGGCCGGGAGCGGCTTCGCGGCGCCGGGCATCAGCAGGAACACCGGCATCGCCACCGCGGCCAGCCCCGCCGCGCCGAGCGCGATCCATTCGTTGCGCGCGATCACCGCAGCACCGCCACGGCATCGGCGGAGAGGCGGACGCCGCCCGGGATCGCCTCGAGCTTCCACGTCCGCAGCCGGACCAGCGGCGCCTCGCGCTCGAGCGAATCGGCGAGCGCGACCACGGCCTTTTCGGCGCCCGAGATACGGAAGCGCACCGTCACCAGCGCGCCCTCGCCCCTGAGCGGCCTGGCGTCCTCGACCAGCACCCCGCCGCCCCGCGCGCGTTCGCGGATGCGGGCGATCACCGCGTCGCCGCCCGGCACCGCGGCATCGGGAGCGACCAGCGCGGCATTGCTTTCGGGCGCGGCCAGCGCCTCGGCCAGCTTCGCGCGTTCGGCACGCGCCGAAGCAAGGGTGCCGAGCGCGGTACCGGTCGCGGGGGCGAGCAGCAGCGCGAGCAGCAGCCCGCCGCCCAGTCCGATCGCCAGCGGGGGCAGCTTCATTCCGCTACCTCCTTGAACGACACCCTCATCATCAGGTCGCCGCGCTGCTGCCCTGCATCGCGCAGCCGCGCCAGCGCGGGTTCGGCGCGGAGCGCGGCGCGGAGCTTGTCCGGATCGGGGGCGCCGATCTCGATCTCGAGCAGCCCGTCGCGGCCGCGCCCGGCCTGGATCAACGCCGCATCGGCCGGCAGCGCGCGCGCCAGCGCCTCGGCGGTCGCGCCCAGCCCCGGCCGCCGCAGCATCGCGACCAATGCCGCCCGGTCGCGCGCCGCGGTCTGCGCGGCCGCCGCGCGGGGCGCCGCCTGTTCCTGAAGCTGGGCCAGTTCGGCGCGGACGCCGCCGGTGATCAGCCATGCGCCGAGGATGGTCGCGACGGGTCCCGCCGCGATCAATCCCGCAACCCCGCCGGCCACCCACCAGTCGCGCTTGCCCGCGGGGACCGGCGGCCGGTTCGCCCACCAGCCGCGCACCCGCGCCACCGCGCCGCGCGCGGCCGGGCCCAGCCTCGCGGCCAGGCTGCCCTGCGGTTCGGGTTCGGGGATCACCTCTTCCATCCGGGCCGCCGCTTACGCAATGCCGGTGCCCAAGGCAAAAGGATCGGCGATAAGGGCTCAGTCCGATCGGCTGGTGACCGTGAATACCGGCTGCGGGGTGCCGTCCGAGCTGACCGTGATGATGTGGCTCATCCCGCCCTTGCAGGTGGCGCGCCAGGTCGGCTGGCCGTTGACGTCGGGCATCCGCTCGGAACGGGTGACGCCGTCGCAGCGGGTTCCGGCGGCGATGATCGCGCGGATAAAGGCGATGTTGCGCGTGCTGTCCTTCATCGCGACCACCCCGGCGACCGCCTCCGCTCCCGCCGCCTCGTTGGCGGTGAGTTCGGCGTCGTTCTCGACGAGGTTCGCCGCCTTGTTCTGTTCGGCCGAGGTGCAGCCCGCCAGGGCCAGCGCCGCGATCAGGATCATGCTGTTCTTCATCTCGATCTCCTTGCCCGCTGAATGCGGGGCCGCGGCGCCGGTTCCCTCAGCGTTCATAGGCCTTGGGCAGCGCGCCTTCGGTGGGCTTCCAATAACGCTCGCGCAGGCGTTTCTGGCGGTTGTCGAGCGGTTGTTCGATCCCGTCGATATAGACCGCCGTCGCCGCCGTGCCGAGCTCGAGCGGATCGCCGTCCCAGATCACCACATCGCCGCGCCGCCCGGGCCGGAGCGAGCCGAACTCGCCCCCCATCCCCAGCGCCTCGGCGGGCTTCGAACTGATCGTCGCGAAGGCCGCGCCCCAATCGAGACCCGCGGCCCCGGGGATGCGGCCGAGCGCGACGAGGTTGCCGGCATATTGCTTCACATAACGCGCCTGGTGCGCGTCATTGTCGTTGAGCATGCCGATGCCGACCGTGACGCCGGCGGCCTTGAGCCGGCCGATGTTGGACTGGGTTGCCGCCAGCGCCTCGAACGTCTCGGGCAGATCGGCGAGCGCGGTGGCGATCACCGTCACCTTGGCCGCGGCGATCTCGCGCGCGACCATCCAGCCTTCGGTCGCGCCGACCAGCACGATGTCGAGCGCCGGGAAATCGCGCTTGAGATCGAGCACGACGAGGATGTCCGATGCGCGCTCGACATGGACGAGCAGCGGCACCTTGCCCTGGATCACCGGCACCAAAGCCTCGGCGTCGAGCCGGGTAAGGAAGGCGTCCTTGCCGCGATCGTTGAAGCTCGCGGGGTTGCGGGCATATTCGCGCGCCTCGAAAAAGGCGTTGCGCAGCACCGCGAGCGCGGCAGGGCGGCTGCCCCCCGCAAGGCCCGCGCCGGGCTCGCCATATTCGATGAACTGGAAGGCGCGCGGCCGGCTGATCGGGTTGGCGTCCGCGCCGAGATCGATGATCGCCCCCTGCCCCGCGAAGATCGACCCCGCGGTATCGGGCGCGACCAGGGCGCGGGTGATGCCCTCGGAGCGGTTGAGGATGATCGCCGAGGTGCGCGGGTTGACCGCGGGAGCGACATCGATCGCGGCGTGGAAGGGCGATCCGTTCGCCGAGGTGTCGTTGGTGCCGTCGACCGCATCGACCTCGACGAGGCCGAGCCGAGAGAAGCCCGCGAACAGGCCTGGCGAGACCCAGGCACCCTTGGCGTCGACCACAGGGATCCCGGCGGGAACGGCCACGCCGGTGCCCGCCGCGACGACGCGGCCGTCGCGGATCACAACCGTGCCGCCGTCGATCGGCTGTGAACCGTCGCCGATGACGAGCCTGGCATTGGTGATCGCGACGTTCTGCGCCGCGGCGGGGCCCGCAAGGGCGAGCGTGGCGGCTGCGGCGAGGAGGAGGCGCTTGATCATTTCACGTCTCCCTCGCCCGGCTGGCCCAGCTCGAAATCGGAGACCGGCCGCAGCTTCGGATTGTTCATGTCGTAGAGCAACGCCCCGTCGACCCACACCATCTGGGGCCGCGTGTAGACGCTGAACGGATTGCCGTTCCACAGGACCAGATCGGCCATCTTGCCGGGCTTGATGCTGCCGGTGCGGTCGGCGATCCCCAGCGCCTTGGCGGGGTTGATCGCGACCCATTTCCAGGCCGTCTCCTCGGCGATCGGGAAGCCCGCGCGGATGCCCGAGATGCGCGCCTTGGCGATTTCCTGGTTGAGGCGCTGGATGCCGTTCTGATCGTCCGAATGGATCATCGCGCAGACGCCCTCCTTTTCGAGGATGGCGAGATTCTCGCCGATGGCGTCATAGGCTTCCATCTTGAAGCCCCACCAGTCGGCCCAAACCGCGGCGCAGGTGTTGTTGGCCTTGAGCAGATCGGTGATCTTGTAGGCCTCCACCGCGTGGTGGAACGCCGAGACATGGTAGCCGAACTCCTTGGCCATATCCATGACGATGGCCATTTCGTCGGCGCGGTAGCAATGGTTCTGGACGAGGATCTCGCCGTCGAGCACGCCGCGCAGCGTATCCATCTGGAGGTCGCGCGTGGGGGCCTCGCCGCCCTTTTCCTCATATTTATCCCATTTGCGGTCATATTCGACCGCCTTGGCCCAGGTCGCGCGATCGACCGCGATGTTGCCCATGCGGGTGGAAGGCATGCGCTGGCGCTGGCCATAGACGCGCTTCGGGTTCTCGCCGCACGCCATTTTGAGGCCATAGGGCGCGCCGGGGAATTTCATCGCCTGCTCGGTGCGGGCATAGACATTCTTCACGACGACCGAGCGGCCGCCGAACAGATTAGCCGAGCCGGGCAGGATCTGGAGCGTGGTGACGCCGCCATTGACGAGCGCGCGGCCGAAGCCGGGGTCCTGCGGCCAGACGCTGTGCTCGGCCCAGACCTCGGCGGTGACGGGACCGGTCGCCTCGTTGCCGTCCGAATGCGCCTGGACGCCGGGGCTCGGATAGTCGCCGAGATGGCTGTGGATATCGATGATGCCGGGGGTGAGATATTTGCCGGTGCCGTCGATCACGGTGACGCCGGGTTCGGGCTTCAGGTCGGTTCCCGCCGCGACGATCTTGCCGTCGCGGAACAGCACCGCGCCCTTGTCGATCCGTCCGCCCTCGCCGTCGAAGATGGTGACGTTGGTCACCAGGGTCGGCACGCCCGGATAGGGCTTGTAGGTCGAGGGGTAAGGGTCGTGGTTATAGCCCTTGTTGTGGCCGGGGCCCTTGGCCGCGGGTTCCGAAGAGGCCGATTGGGTGGGGGTCGTGCCGCCCATGGCGCAACCCGCGAGCGCGGTTGCCGCGCCCAGCATGAGAAATGTTCGAATCACGCGGGTGTCCCCTTCCCGTTGATGCTGTCAGGCGCCGGAAAGCGCCGCATGCGGACAGTGATCGCGGGCCGCGCGGGCTTTGGCAAGATGGTGCGAACCGCATTGTGCGCACGAAGCTGGATTTCCTTTTGAAACCCGTCCCACTACACAGGTCCGGGCCAAAGGCAGGCCGAGGTGTGTTTGTTGCGAACGGGGACGATCGTCGAGGCGCTGGGGCTGCGCGACATGCCCATGACGAAGCGGGTCGCGACCGGCTTCGCGGCCCTCGCCGGGTTCGCCAGCCTGCTCGCTTTCTCGGGATGGGTGTTCCACAGCCCCGGGCTGCGCGGCTTCGGGGTCGAGAGCCGGCCGGTCTGGCCGCTCACCGCGCTCGGCTATGTCGCGCTGTCGCTCGGCTTCCTCGCCGCGATCGCCGGGCGATACCGCGCCGCGCGCCTGTTCTGGGCGGCGCCGCTGCTGCTCGCGGTCGCCTCGTTCGCGGAAACGTTCTTCGAGGTCGATTTCGGGTTCGACCGGCTGCTCTTCCCCGATGCGATCACCCAATATTCCTTCCCGCATCCAGGGCGGCCGGGCACCACGCCGATCACGATCTTCACGCTGCTGGTGGTCGCCGGCTTCGCCTCGACGCGCGCGCACCGGAATCGCAACGAGATTGCCGGGCTGGTTTCCAGCCTCGCGCTGGGGCTGGCGATCGGGACGACGATCCTGCTGCTCTTCTCCGCGCCCGACGATCCGCTGTCCCAGGCCTATGCGATCTCGATCCCCTCGGCGATCACCGCGCTCGCGCTCGCCATGGCCTATGTCTTCTGGCACGCCGGGTTCGGCTGGGTGACGATGCTCAGCGCGAACCGCACCGACACGCGCATCATGCAGCTGTTGTTGCCCACCGCGCTGCTCCTTCCGGTGCTCCCCTCGGTGCTCGAGGTGCTGATCGAGCCCGCCGACCTGCTGTCGCCACTCGGCAGCAAGGTGCTGGTGATGTTTCTCAACATCCTGCTCGTCGCGTTGGTTGCCTATTGGGCGGTGACGCGGGTCGGGCGCGAGCAATCGGCGCTGCTGCAGACACTCGACGACCTGCGCAAGAGCGAGGAGCGGCTCAACACCGCCACCGCGGCGCACGAGCTGGGGGTGTTCGAATGGGACGTCGCCAGCGGCGCCTATACCTGGTCGCCCGGCACCGAGCAGAGGCTGGGCGTCAAGCCCGGGTCGATGCCCGATTTCGACAGCTGGGTGGCGCTGGTCGAGCCCGGCGACGTGCAGCCGATGCTCGATACGGTGGCGCGCGCGGTTGCCGAACGCGCCGACCGGTTCAGCTATCGCTACCGGTTCCGCGAAGCCAACGGCAATGTCCGCTCGGTCGAGGGATCGTCGCGCGCCTTTTACGATGACGCGGGCAATCTGGTGCGCACCGTCGGGGTGATCCTGAACGTCACCGAGCGCGACCAGCGCGAGGCCGAGCTGCGCCGCCGCGAGGCGCAGCTCCGCTCGATCATCGAGACCGTACCCGATGCGATGGTGGTGATCGACGAGGACGGCGCGATCCTCGAATTCAGCACCGCCGCCGAGGAGCTGTGGGGTTATAGCGCCCCCGCCGTCCTCGGCCGCTATTTCACCATGCTCGCCCCCGCCGACGAACGCGACCGCTACGCCGCCGCGCTCAAATATTTCCTGCGCACCGGCGATGGCGGTGCGGCGCTGGGCCAGGGCGTCCCCGCCGCGGGCGAGGCGGCCGACGGCCGCCGCTTCCCGCTTGAGGTGCGATCGGGGATGGCGCATGTCGACGGGCGGACGCTGCTGACGGTGTTCTTCCGCGATATCTCCGAACGGCTCGCCTCGGAGGAGCGGCTCAGCGAGCTGAGCAGCGACCTCGCGCATGTCTCGCGCCAGAGTGCGATGAGCGAGATGGCCGCCGACCTGGCGCACGAGCTCAACCAGCCGCTGAGCGCCACCTCCAACTTCCTCGCCGCGGCGGGGATGCTGCTCGACCGGGGCGAGCAGAACGAGCGCGTGGCCGATCTGCTGCGCATGGGAAGCGAGCAGACCCAGCGCGCTGGCCAGATTATCCGGCGTTTACGCGAATTTACCGAGCGTGGTGAAGTTGAAATGCAAAGTGAGTCGGTAGAACAAACGATTCGTGACGCCGTCGAACTGGTTTTGGTGGGTACCGGGCAGTTTCAAATCCGGGTAGTCTATGATCTCGATCCAAAGGCGCAACAAATCTACGCCGACCGGATTCAAGTTCAGCAGGTGTTGGTTAATCTTTTACGAAATGCCACGGACGCATTACGTGCGTTGCCGCGCGAACAACGGCAGATTACCATCGCATCCCGCAAGATTGACGATCAGATGGTGGAAATTGAGGTGGCAGACACCGGCCCGGGCATAGCCGAGCCTGTACTGAAACAACTTTTCTCCCGATTTACCAACACAAAGGAAAATAGTGACGGAATGGGTATTGGACTTTCCATCAGCAAGCGTATCATTGAAGCGCACGGAGGGACCATGAGCGCCGAGAATCGGCCTGAGGGTGGTGCAGCGTTCCGCTTCACCCTGTCCGCCGTGGGAGAGGGCGTGGAATGACAAGAACAATATATATCGTCGACGATGACGATGCCGTCCGGGCGTCTCTGCACAGTCTGCTTTCCGTAAGGGCTGATCTCGTCATCCGTAGTTACCGCTCCGGCGATGCCTTCCTGGCGGAGGCGAAGGAGCTTGATAGCGGCGTGCTGCTGCTGGACTTCCATATGCCCGGCGCCAGCGGGCTCGATGTGCTGCATACGCTGGACGGCAACGGCACCTTCGTACCGATCATCCTGACCGGGCAGGGCAATGTGGGCCTTGCCGTTCAGGCGATGAAGGCGGGTGCGCTCGACTTCATCGAGAAGCCCTATGAGGCCGACCAGCTGATGCAGGTCGTCGACGGCGCGTTCGCGCGGCTGGAGGCGGATACGGATGCGGCGGCGCGCGTCGACCAGGCCTCGGCGAAGATCGCCCGGCTTTCCCCGCGCGAGACCGACGTGCTCAAGGGGCTGATCGAAGGGCGCTCGAACAAGGTCATCGCCTATGAGCTCGATATCAGCCCGCGCACGGTGGAAATCTACCGGGCGAACCTGATGGAGAAGCTCGAGGTGCGCAGCCTTTCCGAAGCGCTTCGCGTCGCCTTCGCGGCGGGGTTGTTCCCCAAGGACTAACGGTTCAGGCCCGCGCCATCCCGGAGGCTTCGGCCTGCCACTGAGGGATGAGCGCGGAGATGGTCCTGACCGCCGTGTCCGACTTGATATAGATCAGCCGTTCGTCGGCACCTTCAGCACGCCCGTCTCCCAGGACGATCACCTTCAGCCATTGCGGCACCGCCAGCAGCGCCTGGAGCCATTCGGGCGAGCGGTCGGCAAGCAGCGCCTCATCGACGATCAGCACGGCAGGGCCATGGACGCTGCGCGCGAGCCCTGGATCCTCGACATCGTTGGTGGTGAGCAGGTTCGCGCCGGCCATGGTGAGTCGCGCCGCCAACGTGCTGCGAAAGCCCATTTCGCGAGCAGCCAGGACCAGCAAGAACTCGCTTGTGCTCACGCGCCTTCCCCGAAAACCGGCCGATTGGCGGCCCGTGGAAGGTAGGGAGCGGTCGCCCGGCCTGCGCCTAAGGGTTTTTACCTAGCGCGAGACTCGTCTTTCACCCAGTCGGCGAGGAGTTCGGACAGTATCTCGCGCGAGTTGCGGTGCGAGATGCGGATGAGCCATTCCGCGCCGTTCACCGGCGTGGGGGTGATGCCGTTGACCACCACGAGATGGCGCCAGTTGCCGAGACTCCGCTGCGTCTCGATCCAGCGTTCGGCGTCGCAGGGAATCACGCCTTCGTCGATCACGAGCACGCTCGGCTCGCGGATCATGCTGCTGCCGAGCAGGCCATAGCCGATGCCGCTGGCGGTGAGCAGGTCGAGGCCATCGAGAGAAAGGTGTGCGGCCAGGGCGCTACGCAGCCCCGAGTCACGGACGACGACAACAACCAGGATCGCCTGCGCGGCCATCACAACCTTTCCACTCGATACGCGTGGAACCGGACACCGCCCCGAGGGGATCGTTCGAGCGATGCCCGGTCGCCACGCCCCGATCATTACGGCGATGATGATTAGAAGGCCCTTGCGCGGCACCTCCGGTCTTGTCCCCGTACGTAGTCGTCCGGCGCCCGTGACAAGCCGGAGCGGCGTGCCTAGGAGGGCCGGTAACGGGCCTTGCGGAGGGAAGATCAGTGGCAATTCTCGTGGCGATCGAAGGCGCGGACGGCGCCGGCAAGGCCACCACCGCGCGGACGCTGGCCGAGGCGATCGTAGCGGAGGGCCGGAGCGCGGCCGTCATCGCCTTTCCCCAGTATGGCAATACGGTAGGCGGGGTGACGATCGGGCGCTTCCTTGCCGGCGAGCTGCCGGTGCCGGTAACGCCCCAGGCCGCCGCGGTGCTCTACGCGCTCGACCGGCTCGAGTGGCGCGGGGCGATCCTCGAGGCGGCAGCGAACCACGACGTGGTGATCTTCGACCGCTATATCGCCTCGAACATGGCCTATCAGGCGGCCAAGCTGCCCGACGCCGAGGCGCGGGAGATGATGGAATGGATTGCGGGTCTCGAAACGGGGCAGTTCGGGCTGCCCCTCCCTACCCTCTCCATCTATCTCGACACGCCATGGGAGATGGCGCGCGCGATGATCCTGCAAAAGGCGCAGCGCAGCTATACCGAGCGCAGCTATGACGAGCACGAGGCCGATGCCGCGCTCCAGCTGAGGGTTCGTAACAATTACGAGGCGATGGCCGCCGCCGGATTGCTCGGCCGCTGGGCGATCGTGCGGGCCAGCGCCGATGGCGTCATGCGTCCGCCCGGGGAGATTGCCTCGGAAATCCTCAGACTTTTGGCGCTCTGATCTGGATGGCACCGTTGGGGCACTGGCTTGACAGTTGGGCCCGCGTGACCGAATGGTAGCGCTATCAAAGCAGAAACTTCGTTGGGCGAGTGAGGTCTTGGAAGCGTTTACAGGGGATATGCTGCCGTCCGATCATGGACAGGCGATACTGATCGGTCGCGTCCTGCTCGATGCAGGCCCTACCCCGGTCATCGTCCGCGACGGCGTCGTCCATGACGTTTCCGCGACGGCACCCACGGTTGCCGACCTGCTCGAACGCGACGACCTCGCCTCGGTGACGGGCCGCGCGCTGTGCGATGTGAGCGCGCTCAATGCACCCGGCCAGCCGCGCCTGCTCGCGCCGGTCGATCTGCAATGCATCAAGGCGGCGGGCGTCACCTTCGCGGTTTCGGCGATCGAGCGCGTGATCGAGGAGCGGGCGCGCGGCGATTCGGCCAAGGCCAACGAGATCCGCGGCGAGCTGGAAGCCAAGGTCGGCTCGATCCGCGAGGTCGTTCCCGGTAGCGAGGAGGCCGCGACGCTCAAGGCCGCGCTGATCGAGGCGGGCATGTGGTCGCAATATCTCGAGGTCGCGATCGGCCCCGATGCCGAGGTGTTCACCAAGGGACCGGTGCTCTCCGCAGTGGGCTGGGGCGCCGATGTCGGCGTGCGCTCGAACAGCGACTGGAACAATCCCGAGCCCGAAGTGGTGATGGTCGTCACAAGCGACGGCAACATCGTCGGCGCGACGCTCGGCAACGACGTCAACCTGCGCGACATCGAAGGCCGTTCCGCGCTTCTCCTCGGCAAGGCCAAGGACAATAACGCCTCGACTGCGCTGGGGCCGTTCATCCGCGTGTTCGACAACAACTTCACGATGGACGATGTCCGCACCGCGACGATCGACCTGGTGATCGAGGGCACCGACAATTACCGGCTCGAGGGCACCAACAAGATGAGCCAGATCAGCCGCGATCCGACCGAGCTGGTCCGCCAGACGATGAGCGAGCATCAATATCCGGACGGCTTCGTGCTGTTCTGCGGCACCCTCTTCGCGCCGATCCAGGACCGCGACCATCCCGGCCGCGGCTTCACCCACAAGATCGGCGATACCGTCGCGATCTCGACCCCCAAGCTCGGCAAGCTGGTCAACCGCGTCACCACCTCGAAGGACGCCGCCCCCTGGGAGTTCGGCATCCGCGACCTGATGCGTAACCTGGCCAGCCGCGGGCTGCTCGCCGAAAAGGCGTTCGCGTGACTTTCCCTTCACAGGCGGGCGAAGCGCCCTGCCCCTATCGATTCGACCTGGAGTCTTGATGTCCGAAGCTGATCCCAAGCGCGCACCGCTCACCCGCGACCAGCGCGCCATCTATCCCAGCCTGAAGGGCAAGCGCGTGCTGATCACGGGCGGCGGCTCGGGCATCGGCGCGGGGCTGGTCGAGGGCTTTGTCCGCCAGCATTGCGACGTGACCTTTTTCGACGTGGCCGAAGCCGATTCGCAGGCGCTCGTATCCGGCCTCGCAGGCGTCCAGCAGCCGCCGATCTTCCACAAGGTCGACCTGACCGACACCAAGGCGCTGCAAGCCAAGATCGCCGAGCTGATCGACGCCAATGGCGCGTTCGATATCCTGCTCAACAACGCGGCGAACGACGATCGTCACACGATCGAGCAGGTCGACGAGGAATATTGGGAAAACCGGCTCAACGTGAACCTCAAGCACCTGTTCTTCGCCGCGCAGGCGGTGATCCCGGGGATGAAGGCCAAGGGCGGCGGCACGATCGTCAATCTCGGCTCGATCTCGTGGCATTTGGCGCTGGAGGGGCTGACGCTCTACCAGACCAGCAAGGCCGCGATCGAAGGGCTGAGCCGCAGCTTCGCGCGCGAGCTGGGCCGCGACAATATCCGCTCGGTGTGCATCGTGCCGGGCAATGTCCGCACCCCCCGCCAGCTCAAATGGTACACGCCCGAGGGCGAGGCCGAGATCGTCAAGGCGCAGTGCATGGACGGGCGGCTGGTGCCCGACGATATCGCGGCGATGGCGCTGTTCCTCGCCTCGGACGATGCGCGGCTGGTGACCGGGCATACCTATTTCGTGGATGCGGGCTGGCGCTGAGATGCCGGTAGCGGTTTCCGCGCCGGTCAGCGTCTGGCAGCTTGGCGGGCCGCTGCTCGAAGGGCCGGTGTGGGTGCGGCGCGATTCCGCGCTGTGGTTCACCGACATCAAGCGGCACACCATCTATCGGTACGATCCGGCGAACGGGGCGCAGGCGAGCTGGGAAGCGCCCGGGCAGGTCGGCTTCGTGCTGCCGATCGCCGGCGGCGGCTTCGTCGCGGGGCTCAAGCAGGGGCTTTACCGGTTCGATCCGGCCGATGGCAGCTTCACGACGATCTGCGATCCCGAGCCGGGCCATCCGGGCAACCGCCTGAACGACGGCACCGTCGATCCCTCGGGCCGGCTGTGGTTCGGGACGATGGACGACGCCGAGGAAGACGCCAGCGGGGCGATCTATCGGCTCGGCGCGGAGGGCCGCTGCGTCGCCGAGAGCGAGCTGTGCTGCATCACCAACGGCCCGGCGCTGAGCCCCGACGGGCGGACGCTCTATCACACCGATACGGGGGGCGGGTTCATCTATGCCTGCGACGTTTCGGACGAGGGCCGGCTCTCGAACCGGCGGCTGTTCGCGCATATCCCGAACGAAGAGGGTTATCCTGACGGGCCGACGGTCGATGCCGAGGGCTGCGTGTGGACCGGGCTGTACAAGGGCTGGGCCGTGCGGCGCTACTCGCCCGCCGGGGAATTGCTGGAGACCGTCAAATTTCCGGTCAGTGCGATCACCAAGATCGCGTTCGGCGGGCCCGATCTGAAGACCGTGTTCTGCAGCACCGCCGCCAAGCATCTGACCCCCGAGGAGGCCGCCAATGAGCCGGGCGCGGGCGACCTCTTCCGCTTCGAGGTGAGCGTGCCCGGGCTGCCGGGGCATGAGATCCGCATCGGAGTCTGATCCCGAGCGCGCCTCGATAAGGTCCCGCATATAGCCTTCATCCTTGACCTTTGCCCGAGGGAAAATGCGCATTTTGACGGATTCGGGAGCGCCACGGGCGGCGGCGATCGGCGCTTCAAAGAGCGGTGCGAATCAAGCAGCCGAAATCCTACATTGCAAGCCCCGGCCGGACCTGGATGGCCGCGCGGCTTGTGGCCGATCCTAGGCGCTCTCGAACGCGGCGATGATCGGGCATGGGCCCGACGACGAGGCGCCGCATTCCTTCGCCAGCCTCACCAATGAAGCTCTCGCCGCGCTCAACTCCGCGAGCTTCGCGTCGAGCACCGCGATCTGGCCGCGCGCCAGTTCGCGGGCGCGGGCGCGGTCCTCACTGGCGTCGAGCGCGAGCAGTTCGGCGATCTGATCGAGCGTGAAGCCCGCCGCCTGGGCCGAACGGATGAAGCGAAGACGGCGGACATCGCCGGCATCGTAGCGGCGAATGCCGTCGCCGCGCGCGGGCGTGCCGAGCAGCCCCCGGCGCTGATAATAGCGCACCGTTTCCACCGCCACCCCGCCAGCCTTTGCCAACCCCGCGATGGTCGTCATTTTATCGCTTGACTCCGTACCATGGTACGGAAGCTATAGCGGCATGGTCCACCCCCGGACAAGACGGAGAATGACCATGACCTACGAAGCCCAGACCGAGACCGAGACCCGCTGCAGCTGCAACCCCTGCACCTGCCGCAACTGCGGCTGCTGAGCCCCAAGGGGCCGCGCCCCGGCGCGGCCCCGCCCTGCTCGACCGAAAGGCTTCATCATGTCCGCCAAACCGCATGCCATCCTCTACCGATTGGCCACCTCGCAACATCTCTGCCCCTGGGGCCTGCGCTCGCTTCACCTGCTGCGGAGCCGCGGCTACCAGGTGGAGGACCAGTTGCTCACCACACCAGCCGCGAACGACGCGTTCAAGGCCGACCATGGCGTGAAGACCACGCCGCAGGCTTTCATCGATGGGCGCCGCATCGGCGGATATGAGGACCTCCGCCGCTATTTCGGGCTCAAGGTCCGCGATCCCAAGGCGCTGACCTATGCCCCGGTGATCGCGGTGTTCGGCATGGCTGCGGCGATAGCGGTAGCGCTGAGCGAAGCGGTGCTCGGCACACCGTTCACCTTGAGCGCGCTGCAGTGGTTCATCGCGATCGCGATGTGCCTCCTCGCACTCCTCAAGCTGCGCGACCTCGACGGCTTTGCCACCGGTTTTCTCGGCTATGACCTGCTTGCGCGCCGCTGGGTGCCCTATGCGAAACTCTATCCGTTCGCGGAAGGAATCGCGGGCGTGCTGATGCTCGCCAGCCCCGCCTTCCACTGGATCGCGAGCCCGATCGCGCTGTTCATCGGCTCGATCGGGGCGATATCGGTGTTCAAGGCGGTCTATATCGACAAGCGCGAGCTCAAATGCGCCTGTGTCGGCGGCGACAGCAATGTGCCGCTCGGCTTCATCTCGCTCACCGAGAATCTGCTGATGGTGGGCATGGCGCTGTGGATGACGGGCGAGGCCTTCTAGCCGGGTTGCATCCCCTCCCGGCTTCGGTCAGCTTGCGCGCACGCCATCTGCAGAATGGCGCATATCCGGGAGGGCGCCGATGAAGACGATCCGGCTGTTGCTGCTTGTCCTGCTGACAGCGCTGTCCTTTCCCGCGGCAGCCGCGCCGGCGCCCTATTCGAGCTTCAAGGTGGGGGTGTACGCCCGCGCCTATGAGGTACGCGAGATGGCCGACCCCAACTGGCTGAAGCCGCGCTGGGAGCGGATCAGCCGTGACCTGCATGTCGATCATATCTGGCTCGAGACGCACCGCGACATGATCCTGGTCGACGACAAGACGCTCGACACGGCGATCAAATTCTTCCGCGACCGCGGGGTGCGCGTGTCGGGCGGGATCACCTGGACGATCAGCGAGCCCAACCGCTTCGAGACCTTCTGCTATTCGAACCCCGAGCATCGCGCCTGGGTGAAGAAAGTGGTCGAGCACACCGCCCGCCATTTCGACGAGATCATCCTCGACGATTTCTTCTTCACCAGCTGCAAGTCGGATATCGAGATCGCCGCCAAGGGCGAGATGAGCTGGACCGATTACCGGCTCAAGCTGATGACCGAGGCGGCGCGCGACCTGATCGTCGGGCCCGCGCGGGCGGTGAACCCCAAGGTCAGGGTGATCATCAAATATCCGAACTGGTACGCGCATTTCCAGGGGCTGGGCTTCAACCTCGAGACCGAGCCCAAGCTGTTCGACGGCATCTATACCGGCACCGAGACGCGCGACGCGGTGACGAGCGCGCAGCATCTCCAGCCCTATCTCGGCTATCAGGTGGTCCGCTATTTCGACAATATCGCGCCGGGGCGAAACCTGGGGGGCTGGGTCGATCCGTTCGGATCGCGCACCCTCGACCGCTATTCGGAGCAGCTGGCGATGACCCTGTTCGCCAAGGCGCCCGAGATCACCCTGTTCGATTTCCGCTCGCTCGCCACGCCCGTCACCGCCGCCCAGCGCGGGGCGTGGCAGGGCCAGGGGACCAGCTACGACTTCGATACGCTGACCGCGGGCTATCGCGGCGCCGACGGGGTGCTCTCCAGCGACCTCACCATCGCCACGCCCGCGGGGCGGACCTTCGCGATGCTCGACAAGGTGGTGGGTCAGCTGGGCAATCCCATCGGGATCAAGGGATACCGGCCATACCATTCGCGCGGCGAGGATTTCCTGCCCGACTTCATGGGGATGATCGGGCTGCCGATGGACGTCTATCCGGCCTATCCGGGCGATGCCGCCACGATCTTCCTGACCGCCACCGCCGCCGCCGATCCGGGGATCGTCGGCAAGATCCGCGGATCGCTGACCGCGGGGAAGACCGTGGTCATCACCACCGGGCTGCTCCGCGCGCTTCAGGACCGGGGGCTGGGCGACATCGCCGAGCTGCGCGTGTCGGAGAAACGGGCGCTGGTGAAGGACTTCCTGATCGGGTTCGGGCCGCTGGCGCAGTCGGAGAGCCCGATCCTGATCCCGCAGGTCGACTATCTGACCAATGACAGCTGGGAGGATGCCAGCGCGATCGACGGCGCGATGGGGTGGCCGATGCTCCACGACGCCGATTATTCGAAGGGGCATCTGTTCGTGGTGACGATCCCCGACAATGCGGCGGACCTGTACGAGCTGCCCGCTCCCCTGCTCAACCGCATCCGCGCGACGATGGCCCAAGACATGTTCGTGCGGCTGGAGGGGCCGTCGCGGGTCGCGCTGTTCGCCTATGACAACGACACGCTGATCGTGGAGAGTTTCCGCGACGAGCCGGTCGATATGGGGCTGATCACCGCGGGCCGGTTCAAGCGGCTGCGCGACTTGCAGACCGGCGAGGTGCTGACCGGCGAGACGCTTCCCGACAATCCGCGCCGCCGCGCGGGATGGGCGCCGAGCGATGCGGGGAAATCGAGCTTCAAGCTGGGGCTCAAGCCGCATTCGTTCCGCGTGTTTCGGGCGGAGTAGGAACAACCTAATCCTCCCCCGCCAGGGGGAGGTGGCGCCGAAGGCGTCGGAGGGGGCGGATTCCAGAACGTAGCGAGGGGCTTCCTCCCCCTCCGTCAGCTGCGCTGCCACCTCCCCCTGGCGGGGGAGGATTTGAGATCAATGATTGTGCCGCGGCACCTTCTCGCTCGTCCGCCGGTATTTGAGCGCAAATTCGAGCGCGCCGCCCTCCCCCAGCTGGCCGGTCTTCTCGCGGTACAGTTCCTCCCACGGCGTCTGGCTGTCGGGGATCGGCGGGGCGGGTTCGTCCTGGAGACGGCGGGTGATCTCGCCCAGATCGACCAGCGCGTTGCAGGTGCCCTGGTTGAGGTCGATCCGGATAATGTCGCCGGTGTGGAGCCACGCCAGGCCGCCGCCCGCCGCGCTTTCGGGCGAGGCGTTGAGGATCGAGGGGCTGTCCGACGTGCCCGACTGGCGCCCGTCGCCGAGCGTGGGGAGCGACATCACCCCCTTCTGGATCAGATGATCGGGCGGCTGCATGTTGACCACCTCGGCCGATCCGGGCCAGCCGAGCGGGCCCGAGCCGCGGATGACGAGGATGCAATTCTCGTCGATGGCGAGCGCGGGATCGTTGATGCGGTGGTGATAATCGTCGGAGCCGTCGAACACGATCGCGCGGCCCTCGAATATATTCTCGGCGCCGGGGCGCGAGAGGTAGCGGGCCTGGAATTCGGGGGAGATCACGCTGGTCTTCATGATCGCCTGGTCGAACAGATTGCCCTTGAGCACGAGGAAGCCGGCACGCTCCTTGAGCGGCTTGTCCCAGGCGAAGATGACCTCGGGGTCCTTGTTGACCGCGTCGGCGACATTCTCGGCGAGGGTCTTGCCGGTGACGGTCCTGACCGATCCGTCGAGCGCGCCATTCTCGATCATCGCCTTGATGACGACCGGGATGCCGCCGGCGCGGTGGAAGCGCTCCGACAGGAATTTGCCCGCGGGCTGCATGTTGACGATCAGCGGCAGGTCGTAGCCGGCCATCCAGTCCTCGCTGGTCAGGTCGAAGCCGGCGTGGCGCGCCATTGCGATGAGGTGCGGCTGGGCGTTGGTCGAGCCGCCGATCGCGGTGAGCAGGTTGATCGCGTTGAGGAAGGACTGGCGGCTGAGGACCTTGGACGGGCGCAGGTCTTCATAGGCCATGTCGACGATGCGGCGGCCGGTCTCGTAGGCCATCTGGCCGCGCTCGCGATAGGGGGCGGGGATCATCGCGCAGCCGGGGAGCGACATGCCGAGGCCTTCGGCGATGGAGTTCATCGTCGAGGCGGTGCCCATCGTGTTGCAATGGCCCGAGGAGGGCGCGCTGTCGGTCGCGCGGCGGAGGAATTCGGCCTCGTCGATCTCGCCGGCCGCCATTTTCCGGCGCGAGCGCCAGATCACGGTGCCGCTGCCGACCAGTTCGCCCTCGTGCCAGCCGTCGAGCATCGGGCCGCCCGAGAGGACGATCGCGGGGATGTCCACCGTCGAAGCCGCCATCAGCGAACTGGGGGTGGTCTTGTCGCAGCCGGTGGTGAGGATGACGGCGTCGATCGGATAGCCGTTGAGGATCTCGACCAGCCCCAGATAGGCGAGGTTGCGGTCGAGCGCGGCGGTGGGCCGGCGGCAATTCTCGAAGATCGGATGGAGGGGAAACTCCATGGGGATGCCGCCGGCGGCGAGGATGCCCTCGCGCGCGCGCTTGACCGTCTCCAGATGGATGCGGTTGCACGGTGCGATATCGCTGCCCGATTGCGCGATGCCGATGATCGGCTTGCCGCCCTGCAGCTCGGCGGGGGTGATGCCGTAATTCATGAACCGCTCGAGATAGAGCGCGGCCATATCGCTGCGGCCTGGGGCGGCGAACCATTCGCGCGAGCGGAACGGGCGGGCGGGGGTGCGAGTCATGATTGGCCTTTAACAAAAAGGGTGCGGCTCCGCAGCCGCACCCTCAGGGAAAGCTGGTTGATCGGCGTGGCGGTCAGCCCTCCATCGCCTCGAGCTCCTTGCCCTTGGTCTCGTGAATGAACCTGGCGACCAGGAAGAAGCTGATCACGGCACAGACGCCGTAGAAGCTGTAGCTCGCGGCGAGGCCGATCGAGGTGAGCATCACCGGGAAGGCCTGAGCGATCGCGTAGTTCGCGGCCCATTGGAAGAAGCCCGCGACGGCGAGCGCCGAACCGCGGATCTGGTTCGGGAACATCTCGCCGAGCATCACCCACATCACCGGGCCCCAGCTGACGTTGAAGAAGATCACATAGATGTTGGCCGCCCACACCGCGATCTTGCCCGAGTCGCCCGGCAGGACGAGCTTGCCATCGACCAGGCCGCCCTGGCTGAAGGCATAGACCATCGCGAACAGCGACAGCGCCATGCCGACCGAACCGAGCAGCAGCAGCGGCTTGCGGCCGATGCGGTCGATCAGGATGATGGTAACGAAGCAGGCCGCGATCGAGACCGCGCCCGAGCCGATGTTGATCAGCAGCGAATCCTGCTCGCTGAAGCCCGCCGCCTGCCACAAAGTCGCGCCGTAATAGAAGATCACGTTGATGCCGACGAGCTGCTGGAACACCGCCAGCATGATGCCGACCCAGACGATCGAGCGGACGCCGAGGAAGCCGCGGCCACCCGCGGGCGTGAACACGTCGCTGAGGCGTGGACGGTGATCATGCGCGAAACTGTCCTGAATCTCGGCGACCTTGGCCGCCGCCGCATTCGGACCCGACAGGCTGGTGAGCACCGCGAGCGCCTGATCGTTGCGGCCCTTCGACACCAGATAGCGCGGGCTTTCCGGAATGAAGAACAGCGCGATCAGGAAGACCACCGCGGGAACGCCCTGAAGCAGGTACATCCAGCGCCACGCCTCGATATCGAACCAGATCTTGTTGGTCGAAACCCCGGCGATCGCGGTGACATAATAGTTGGCGAGGAACGCCGCGGTCAGGCCGGTGATGATCATCACCTGTTGCACCGTCGTCATCCGGCCGCGGATGCTGGCGGGCGCGACTTCCGAGATATAGGCGGGCGAGAGCACCGATGCGGCGCCCACGGCCATGCCGCCGATGATCCGGGCGATCAGGAAGATCATATGTTCGTGCGCGATGCCCTGAACGATTGCGCCACCAAGAAAGAGGACGGCGGCGATCCGCATCACGTTGCGGCGGCCCATCGCGTCGGCGAGGATGCCGGCCAGCGACGCGCCCGCGACGCAGCCGAGCAGCAGCGAACCGACGGTGAAGCCGAGCCACGCATCGTCGAGGTTGAAGGCGGCCTTGAGGCCGGGCTGGGTGCCGTTCACGGCGCCGCTGTCGTAACCGAAAAGCAGGCCGCCGATCGTCGCGACCGCGACGATGGCGAAGACGAGGCCGAGATTGGTCCTCTCTGCGCTCTGATTCATATAAGGGTCCCCTCTCCTCACCCCGTGCGGATGCTCTGCCGGGCGTGTTAGCGGTAACGGTTACGGGATCGGAGGGGAAAAGCAAGCCGGTTCGGGCGCTTTCGCCCGCTTTACGACAGCGTTGACCGACGAGGAAGCCGCGCGGGCGTGCCGCTAAAGCGCCTTCACGCCGGCGCGGCGCGTGCTGACCGCCACGCCCGGGGGCGGGCCCGAGGATTCGCGGACCACCAGTTCGTAATCGAGTAGCTGATCGTCGGTGCGGTTAGGATCGACCGGCTCGGGGGAGCGCAGCCGTTCGAGCAGCAGGTTGAGCGCGGTTTCGGCCATTGCCGCGGTCGGCTGGCGGATCGTGGTGAGCTCGGGCCAGATGGTGGTGGCGAGCTGGGTATCGTCGAAGCCGACCACGCTCAGATCCTGCGGGACATGCATGCCGCGCCGGTGCGCCACGCCCACCGCGGCGGCGGCCATATCGTCGTTGGTCGCGAAGATCGCGGTCGGCGGATCGGCGCGGTCGAGCAGCCGCTCGGTGGCGATGATGCCCGAGCGGAAGGTGAAATAGCCCTGTTCGACCGCGACGTCGGAGAGCTTCATCCCCGCCTCCTCGATCGCCGCGACGAAGCCGCGATAGCGCTCCATGCTCGAGCTCTGGTTCGGGTTGCCGCGGATGAAGCCGATCCGGCGGTGGCCGAGATCGAGCAGGTAATGCGTCATCGCCGCCGCCGCGCCGAAATCGTCAATGCGGACATTGAGCGTGCCGGGCACGGCGACGCCGATCGCAACGCAGACCGCGGGGATCTCGGCGGTGGCAAGCTCCGCCTGGACCGCGGGCGCCTCGGAGAGCGGGCACGGCAGGATCACGCCCTCGACATCGGTCGCGGCGAAGCGGCGCGTGGCCTCGGCCTGCGCATCGGGCCGGTCACTCTCGCACGCTTCGAGCACGAGGTGGCAGCCCGCGCGGCGCGCGGCGGCGAGCGCGCCGATCAGGAATTGCGAGAGATAGGCGGCGGAAGGGTTCGAATAGAGGAGGCCGATCCGCGTCGCCTCACCCGCCGCGAGGCTGCGCGCGGCGCTGTTCGGCGAATAATTGAGCTTCTCGATCGCGGCGAGGACGGCCTCGCGCGTGGTAGCGCGAACATTCGAGCCCCCATTGACGACCCGCGAAACGGTCATCGCGGACACGCCCGCGGCCCGCGCAACATCCTGCACGGTCACGGTACCACGGCTTCGCCGGCTGGGTTTGCTCAAACATCCCTCCTGTGGCGGGCATAGGTTTGCGCTCGCAAGAATGCAATAAAGTTGCGCAGGGCGCTCACCGGTTGACCGTCCCGATGCGCGTCATCTATGCTTGATAGCGCTACCAAAAAACCGACAACGCTGGACAATAGCGGCAGATCGGAACGCGAGGGAGAGGATGATATGACCGTTACCGGCCAGCATGTGGCGGGGGCAAGCGCCCGCCACATCAGGATCGCCGCCCTTGCCGCCGTCGCCGCGGTCGCCATCGGGGGCGCAATGCCGCTGATGGGATCGAGCGCGGTCGCCGAGCATCCCGCCACCGCCCCCGATCGCCCGCTCTACAAGGATGCGTCGCAGCCCGTTTCGGCGCGCGTCGATGACCTGCTCGCGCGGATGACGCTCGACGAGAAGGCGGCGCAGCTCATCTCGGTGTGGCAGACCAAGGGGCTGATCCAGGACGATGCGGGCAATTTCGATCCCGCCAAAGCGAGCAAGAATTTCCCCAACGGGCTCGGCATGATCTCGCGCCCGTCGGACCGGGTCGGCGTGGTGCAGGCCAGCGGCGCGGGCGCGGTTGCCAATAGCGGCAACAAGAGCGGCGAGGAGATGGCGCGCTACATCAACGCCGCGCAGAAATGGTCGATGGAGAATACACGGCTCGGCATCCCGATGCTGATGCACGAGGAATCGCTCCACGGGCTCGTGGTGCCGGGGGCGACCGCCTTCCCGCAATCGATCGCGCTCGCCAGCACCTGGAATCCGGGGCTGCTCGAGCAGATCTTCACCGTGGCGGCACGCGAGGCCCGCGCGCGCGGTGCGAACCTGGTGCTCGCGCCGGTGGTCGATGTCGCGCGCGATCCGCGCTGGGGGCGGATCGAGGAAACCTATGGCGAGGACCCCTATCTGGTCGGCGAGATGGGACTGGCGGCGATCCGTGGGTTCCAGGGCACCACGCTGCCGCTGGGCAAGGACAAGGTGTTCGTCACGCTCAAGCACATGACCGGCCATGGCCAGCCCGAGAACGGCACCAATACTGGCCCCGCGCAAATCAGCGAGCGGACGCTGCGCGAGATGTTCTTCCCGCCCTTCGAACGCGCGGTGACCGAACTGCCGGTGATGGCGGTGATGGCGAGCTATAACGAGATCGACGGACTGCCGAGCCACGCCAACAAATGGCTGCTGACCGACGTGCTGCGCGGCGAATGGGGCTTCAAGGGCGCAGTGGTGAGCGACTATTTCGCGATCCGCGAACTCGTCGCGCGGCACCACATGTTCTCCAACGTCCGCGACGCCGGCGCACGGGCGCTCGATTCGGGCGTCGATGTCGAGACCCCCGATGGCGAGGGGTTCAAGGACCTGGTCGGGCTGGTGCGCGAGGGGCGGATCAGCGAGGCGCAGATCAACAATGCAGTGCGCCGCGTGCTGACGATGAAGTTCCTCTCGGGCGCGTTCGAGAACCCCTATGTCGATGTGAAGGCGGTGAACAAGCTCACCGGCACCCCCGCCGATATCGCGCTGGCCCGCGAGGCGGCGCGGCAATCGGTGGTGCTGCTGCGCAACCAGAACAATCTGCTTCCGCTCGACGCCACGAAGATCAAGAAGCTTGCGGTGATCGGGACGCACGCCAAGGACACGCCGATCGGCGGCTATTCGGACGTGCCGACCCATGTCGTGAGCGTGCTCGAGGGCATGGAGGCCGAGGGCAAGGGCAAGTTCGAAGTCGCCTATTCGGAAGGCGTGCGGCTGACCGAGGGCCATGTCTGGGCGCAGGACAGCGTGACGCTGACCCCCGATGCCACCAACGACAGGCTCCGCGCCGAGGCGCTGGAGGTCGCGAAGAGCGCCGACACGATCGTGCTGGTGCTCGGCGGCAACGAGGCGCTGAGCCGCGAGGGCTGGGCCGACAACCATCTCGGCGACATGGACACGCTCGACCTGGTGGGCCCGCAGAACCAGCTCGCCAGGGAGCTGATCGCGCTTGGCAAGCCGGTGGTGGTGGTGCTGCTCAACGGGCGGCCGATGTCGGTCAATTATCTCGCGGGCAACGCCCCTGCCCTGCTCGAGGGCTGGTACCTCGGCCAGGAGACGGGCAACGCGCTCGCCGACGTGATCTTCGGGCGGTACAATCCGGGCGGCAAGCTGCCGGTGTCGATCGCGCGCAGCGTCGGCCAGCTGCCGATCTACTACAACCGCAAGCCGACTGCGCGGCGCGGCTATCTGTTCGGCGATACGAGCCCGCTTTATCCGTTCGGCTATGGGCTCAGCTACACGACGTTCGAGATGGGCGCACCGGTGCTGGGATCGAGCACGATCGGGATCAGCGATCATGTGAGCGTGAGCGTAAAGGTGACCAACACCGGCAGCCGCGCGGGCGATCAGGTCGTCCAGCTCTATGTCCATGACGATGAGGCCAGCGTCACCCGCCCGGTGATCGAGCTCAAGCGCTTCCAGCGCGTGACGCTCCAGCCGGGCGAGACCAAGACCGTGACGTTCGAGCTCAACCCGCGCGACCTGAGCTTCTACAATGTCCAGATGAAGCGCGTGGTGGAGCCCGGCACCTTCACCATCTCGTCCGGCCCCGATTCAGCGACGCTGAAAAGCACCACCCTTACGGTGAAATGACGGCACCGTAAGACCTGCCCCCGGGGTGAAAGCCTCGGGGGCATTTTCTTCATTTCGTCATCCCGGCGAAAGCCGGGACCCAGAGCCACAAACGACATCGCCGATTACCCTGGGCCCCGGCTTTCGCCGGGGTGACGACCTATGCCGTCGCGTCCAGCCAAGCCGCCACCCAGAAGAGCGGCGCGTTCCAGTTGATCGCCACCTCGTTCATCGTGAACAGGTTGATGTCGTCCTTGTAGCAGCCCATCGGCGCGCAGGGGCCGCCGATCGCCTTCCTGACTTCCTCGCTCATGAAGCCGCTATTGGGCCCGCCCGAGAGCACGCCGGGCGGCGGCCCGGGGAGCTTCGGGTCGAGCTGGTGCGCCCAGAAGCGGTGATGCGGGTTGCGCATCGGGCGGGCGCCGTAACCGCTGACATAGGACTGGTCGATCGGGTTGCGGCCGAGCAGGTAATCGACCGAGTCGATCACGGCGTCGCGATACTTGCGGTCGCGGCTGTGATCGTACGCCATCGCCAGCAGCATCGCGCGGTTGAGCAGGCTCGAGGTCGAGCCCCAGGGATAGGCGGGCGGGTTGTAGGGCACGCGGTAGCCGGTCCGGGTCTCGTCGGCGAGGAAGCGGTCGGCGGCGGCGGTGATCGCGGCCCAGGCGTGGCTGGCATCCTCGGCGGGCGAATCCTTCGCGGTGGCGATCGTGATCATGCCGAGCGTCGCGGTGCGCCCCCAGCTCGCTTCCTGCAGCTCGGCGGTCCAGTGCGGCGAGGCGCGATAGGCTTCGCGATATTCGGCCTTGCCGGTGGCGGCATAGAGCTGGGCGGCGGCCCAGAAGAATTCGTCGCTGACATCGCCGTCGCCATAGCCGCCGCTGCCGGTGAAGGCGCCGGTGGCATAGATTTGCGGGTTGCGCTTCGCCGCGGCCCAGGCGCGCTCGGCGGCCTTGAGGCATTTGGCGGCATAGGCCGGGTCGGGCCGGCCGAAGATCCGGGCGCATTCGGCCGCGGTGGCGGCGAGATTGAGCGTCGCGCCGGTGGTGGGCGGGTAGATCACCCGCTCCTCCTTGTCGTCGGCGGGGGCGGTGGGGAGCTTGGTCCAGTTGCGGTCGGCGACCTTGGCATGGGCCATGCCTGAGGCGTCGATCTCGGTGAAGACGAGGGGCGGAGGCGGGGTGCCGCCGGGCGGGCCGAAGCGCGGGAGCTGGTTGACGGGGACGCTCAGTTTCGTGCCCTCGGGCACCTGCATGCGGAGGAAGAAATCCATCTCCCAGCGGATCTCGTCGAGCAGGTCGCCCCGGCCGTTGCCGGCCTCGGGGATGCGCAGCGACCTGTCGGGGAAGGCCTTCCAGCCGCCCGAATAATGGGCGTTCATCAGCGTCCAGAGCGAGATGCCGCCGTTGACGAGATACTTGCCCTGGTCGCCGGCATCGTACCAGCCGCCACGGACGTCGAGTTTGTAGGGGCAGCCGGGCCAGTCGTTTCCGCGCAGGTCCTTGCCCGCGAAGCAGGGCGCGATCTCGGTGGCGTGGCCGGCGGGGCGGGCCCAGGTGGCGCCGACGAAGCGCGCCTCGATGGGGATGCCGGCGCGCTGATGGTAGAAGAAGGCGGCGGCGTCCGCGGCGAGATTGCCACGGGGGTGGAGGCCGATATCGAACGAACGGCTTTCCATATCGACGACCTTGAGCCGATATCCCTTCCCAGCCTTCCGCCAGGCGGTGAAGTCGATCACATGGACATTCTCGCCCGAGGCCGCGTCCTGCCCGAACACGGCTGTCCGCCCGCGCAGCACCACGCCGCCGCGCGCATCGAGCAGCTGCCAGTCGAGCGCGCCGTGCGCCGCGCTGCCCAGCATCGCGCGCTTGGGACCGAGCGTCTCGAAGCCGGTCTGGTTGAGCCGGATCGGGCGGATCGGATCGGCGACCTGCGCGGCGGCGGGCAGCGCGAGGCAGAGCGCGAGGGCGGTGAGGGTCAGGCGCATCGTGCTGCTCCTATCGGGCGGAATAGGCATAGGGGCCGAGGGTCGCGCCGATAAAGCCGCCCGCGGTTTTGGTACTGAGGAAATGGCCATCCAGGCGGCCGAGTTCGATCGGGCTTTTTCCGCCGACGGCGTAGGAGAAGCGATAATCGGCTCCCCGGGCGGAGATGCTCAGTCGCACGGTCTCGCTACCGTCACCGCCAAGCGGCGCCGTGGCGATGATGACGCCGCGCGCGGAGTCGTTCGGGCCCTTGCGCGCCTCGACCAGCACCACACGCTTGCCCCCCACCATGCCGATGCCGACAAACGCCCAAAAATCGTCGTTCTGGAACACGGCGAGGCCGGCGCGGTCGCCGTCCTTGGCAGGGTTGAAGCGCAGGGTCGTTTCCGCATCCGCGGCAAGATGCTGCTGACGACGTGCGAGGAAGGACGGATTGCCATAGTCGCCGAGGCCCACCGGCCGCGCGGTGAGCTTGAGCCCGTCATCCCCGAGCGCGTACCATTGCTCGCGCGGATTGCGCAGCATCATCCAGTTCTCCGGCAGCAGCTTTGCGCCCGCGAACACGATGATCGACAGGAGCGGGCCGTTGGTGGCTTTCAGCGGCCTGTCCGACGGGTAGAAACCGGGCCGCTTGTGTGTGACCGGAATCGCATCGCGCGTCATCATCGGCCAGCCATCGACCCACTCCACCGGCAGCAGGAAGGTCTCGCGCCCGGTATTGTAGAAATCGCCCTCATAGGGCCGGACCGCGAGGAAGGTGGCCCACCATTTCCCGTCGGGCGTCGAGACCAGCTCGGCATGGCCGGCGGAGGTGATCCGCGACGTGCGGTCGCCGGGCAGGTCGCGCTGGGTGAGGATGGGATTGTTGGGGTTGGGCAGATAGGGGCCGGTGACATTCTTCGAGCGCAGCATCACCTGGCTGTGGCCCTCGGCGGTGCCGCCCTCGGCGCAGCTGAGATAATACCAGCCATCCTTGCGGAAGATGTGCGGGCCCTCGATCCAGATCGGCTTTTTCGAGAAATCGACGCCGCCGTTCACCAGCACGGTGCGGGGGCCGAAGCTCTTGAGCGTCTTGAGGTCGAATTCCTGGATCCAGATCGCGCGGTGGCCCTGATATTCCGGCTTGCCCTCGGGCGGACCGTTGTTGACGATCCAGGCGCGGCCATCGTCGTCGAAGAAGAGCGAAGGATCGATTCCGCCCTCGAGCGCGGGCAGCCAGACCGGATCGCTCCACGGGCCCGCCGGGTTCTTCGCGGTGATGACGAAATTGCCGCCGCAATCGACGCAGGTGTTGAGGATGTAGAAGATCCCGTCCTTGGCCTGGATCGTGGGCGCGAAGACGCCGCGCGACATGCCGAGCTGCTTGAAATCGAGCATGTCGGGCCGGTCGATCGCGTTGCCGATCTGCTCCCAGTCGACAAGGTTCTTCGAGCGCCAGACCGGGATGCCGGGGAAGTAGCTGAAGGTCGAATGGACGAGGTAGAAGGTGTCACCGACGCGCGTGACGCTGGGATCGGGGTAGAAGCCCTGCAGGATCGGGTTGCCGTACTCGCCTTCCCGCGCCGCGCCGAAGCCATAGGCGCTGTCGTCGCCCGAATAGGTGAAGCTCTCAAAGGTCGCGGTGAGCGGTGCCTGTTGTGCCGCCGCCGGCACCGAAAACAGCGCGAGGGCCGCCGTCAGAAACGCCTTTACCCGCATTGCCCTCTCCTCAACTGCGCCCGGGAGCATAGGGGTTCTGGATCGCCTTGTACCAGTCCAGATCGTGCGGCGGCGGGGCATGGCCTTCGGGCAAGGGGCGCTTCGAGATCGACTGGAAATAGGCGATCGAGGCGTCGCGCCACCACTGCGCTTCCTGCAGCTGGATCTCGAGGAACATGTGCGTTTCCTCCCAGCGCTGGTCGTCGATCTTGCCCTTGAGGCTGTCCCAGGTGGCGATCATGCCGCGGACATAGTCCACGCCCTTGTCGTAGTGCGTGATCAGGCCGTCCCACAGCGTCTGGCCCGAGCGCAGGCGATAGTCCCAGGGCAAATGATGGAACCAGAGGAGGAATTCCTCGGGCGTCTTCTTCACGCTGCCGAACTGCTCGGCGAGCGGGGCAGCGTACTGCGCCACCGCGTTGCTGCCCGATTTGGTGCGGTCGAAGCCGATCCCGTTGGCATCGGCCTTGTGGTAATAGGCCGGGTTCCATTCGGGGCGGGCGAGGTCCGAGACCCAGGGGGCCGGGCCATAATGGTGGCCGGTCGCCATCAGATGGGCCAGGCCGAGGGGGGTCATGTAGTCGACTACCGCCTCGCGCGATCCCATCATCATCGTCGCGATCGCATCGACCACCGCGGGATCGTCGCTCCACGTCATCGCGGCCCAGTCGCGCGCGATCGTGTCGGCCGAGTCCTCGGGGTTCCAGGCGAAGCGGCCAAAGGCGTACCAGTTGCTCTGCGCGAATTGCGAGCCGGACCAGTTGCGGTCGTTGCCGATATTGGCAACCCCGGCCATGCCGGTGACCGCGCCGGGATCGACGGGCTTTTCGAGGATCGAGGCGACGCTGTTGCCCTTGGTGGGGCGGAAGGTGTCGGCGTGGAGCGCCTCCTTCCACATTGGCCCCAGATAGACGAGGTGGGTGTTGAAGCCGAGATATTCCTTGGTGATCTGGAATTCCATCATCAGCGGCGTCCTGGGCATCGCCCCGAACAGCGGATGGAAGGGCTCGCGCGGCTGGAAGTCGATCGCGCCGTTCTTGACCTGGACCATGACATTGTCGCGGAACTGGCCGTCGAGCGGCTGGAACTCGCTATAGGCCTGCTTGGCGCGATCATCGGCGTTCTCGGCCGAATAGACGAAGGCGCGCCACATCACGATGCCGCCATGGGGCTTCAATGAGTCCGCCAGCATGTTGGCGCCGTCGGCATGGTTGCGCTTGTAATCCTGCGGACCCGGCTGGCCTTCCGAATTGGCCTTGATCAGGAAGCCGCCGAAATCGGGGATGACCGCGTAGATCTCGTCGATCTTGGCCTTCCACCAGGCGGCGACCGCGGGATCGAGCGGATCGGCACTCTTGAGCCCGCCGATCTCGATCGGGGCGGAGAAGCGCGCGGTGAGGTAGACGCGGATGCCATAGGGGCGGAAGATGTCGGCGAGCGCCTTGACCTTGACCAGCCAGGGGGCGGTGAGGATGGTCGCATTGGCGTTGACATTGTTGAGGACGACGCCGTTGATCCCGATCGAGGCATTGGCCCGGGCATAATCGGTGTAGCGCGGATCACGGAAGGTCGGCAGCGTCTGCCAGTCCCACAGCGAAAGCCCGGAATAACCGCGCTCGACATGGCGATCGAGATTGTCCCAATGGTTGAGCACGCGGCGCTGGAGCTTGGGCGCGTCGGCGATGTCGAGCTTGTCGATCCGCTCCGCCAGCTGAATCTCGCGGAGGAAACGGAACACGCCGTAGAGCACGCCGATATCGCTGTTCGCCGCGATCACCGTCGCGTCCTTGCCGCCGATCCTGACCGAGCGAATCACGAAGCCTTCGCTGCCCAGGGACCCGAGCGGCAGGTTCAGCCCGGCGATGATCGGCGAACTGGCGGGGGTGCCGATCACGATCGCGCCATCGGCCACCACGCCCGGCACCAGCGGCATCCTGTGCCCCAGCATGCCGCCGATCCCCATCTGGAGCTCGCGGGCCGCCGCATCGAGCGTGGGGCTCCTGCCCTCCACCACCAGCAACGCGGTGAAGCCGTCATAGACGATGTGCCGCGCCGGCTCGATCGGGCGATAGCGCAGCCAGAGATCGTAGCCGTCCTCCGCATTCGCTTGACCCGGGATCGCCAGCGCGGCCATCAGGAAATAGAGGAACAAGATCAGGTGCCGCATCGTCATCCGCTCCGGGGTTTGCTCGCTGGGCGGTCGTTCGCCGCCGTTGACAAAGGCGTTAGCATGGCGTTTTTGGTAGCGCTATCATCATACAATTGCGCACATCGGGTCGATGTGGGGCATAGGGGGAGAGGATAATGCGGGCAACCCGCGCAGGAATGGCGCATGGCTGAGATCGTCTCCGCACGCGTGATCGTCACCTGCCCTGGACGCAACTTCGTCACGCTCAAGATCGAGACGAAGGACGGCATCACGGGCATCGGCGACGCGACCCTCAACGGGCGCGAGCTGGCGGTCGCCGCCTATCTGAACGACCATGTCATCCCGATGCTGATCGGGCGCGACGCGCACCGGATCGAGGATATCTGGCAGTTCCTCTACAAGGGCGCCTATTGGCGCCGCGGCCCGGTGACGATGAGCGCGATCGCCGCGGTCGATATGGCGCTGTGGGACATCAAGGGGAAGGTCGCCGGGCTACCGCTCTATCAGTTGCTCGGCGGGGCGAGCCGCGATGGCTGCATGGTCTATGGCCATGCCAATGGCCGCGACATCGCGGAGACGGTCAGCAACGCGCTGGCCTATCAGGAGCAGGGCTATAAGGCGATCCGGCTGCAATCGGGCGTGCCCGGGCTCGCCGCGACCTATGGCGTCTCGAAGGACAAATATTTCTACGAGCCCGCCGACGCCGCGCTGCCGACCGAGAGCCTGTGGTCGACCGAGAAATATATGCGCTCGGTCGAGCCGCTGTTCAAAGCGGCCCGCGATGCCCTGGGCTGGGACGTGCATCTGCTCCACGACGTGCATCACCGCTGCACGCCCGTGGAGGCGGGGCGGCTGGGCAAGGACATCGAGCCCTATCGCCCCTTCTGGCTCGAGGATGCGACGCCCGCGGAGAACCAGGCCGGCTTCCGCACGATCCGCCAGCACACCACGACCCCGCTTGCGGTGGGCGAGATCTTCAACTCGATCTGGGACTGCAAGCAGCTGATCGAAGAGCAGCTGATCGACTATATCCGCGCGACCGTGGTCCATGCCGGGGGCATCACCCATCTGCGCCGGATCGCGAGCTTTGCCGACCTGTACCAGGTGCGGACCGGCTGCCATGGCGCGACCGACCTCTCGCCGGTGTGCATGGCCGCGGCGCTGCATTTCGGGATATCGGTGCCCAATTTCGGCGTGCAGGAATATATGCGCCACAGCCAGGAAACCGATGCGGTCTTCCCGCACAGCTACAGTTTCAAGGACGGGCTGATGCACCCGGGCGATGCGCCGGGACTGGGCGTCGAGATCGACGAGAAGCTCGCCGCCACCTTCGAGTATAAGCGCGCCTATCTGCCGGTCGCGCGGCTCGAGGATGGGACGATGTTCAGCTGGTGAGGGATCGCGCAATGACGGGAATGACACGCCGCGAGATGCTGGCGGCGGGAACGGCGCTGGCGGTCAACGGGCTGGCCGGCAAGGCAGCGGCCCAGACCGCGCCCGCGACCGGGCTCAACGCGCTGGCGGCGGCCAAGGGCATGCGGTTCGGCTCGTGCTTCGCCTGGGCGCCCGCCGGCGCGGATCGCGGGTCGTTCGCCAATCCGGCCTATGCCGCCCTGCTCGAGCGCGATTGCGGCGTGCTGGTTCCCGAGAACGAGTTCAAATGGCAGGCGCTCCGGCCCGACGCGACGACCTTCAACTTCGACCGCTTTTCCGACATGCTCGACTATGCCGAGGCCAAGGGCATGGCGATGCGCGGGCACACCCTGTTCTGGCACAAGACCGAGCGCATGCCGCGCTGGCTCAACGACTATGATTTCGGCGCCGATCCGCCCAAGAGCGCCAGGACGGTCCTCGGCCAGCATATCCGCACCGCGGGCAAATATTTCGGCGATCACATCTACAGCTTCGACGTGGTCAACGAGACCGTCTCCGAGCAGGGAGCCTTGCGCGAATCCGCGCTGTCGCGCGCGTTCGGCGGGACCGAGGCGATGCTCGACTTCGCCTTCCACACCGCGCGGACGGCGGCGCCCAAGTCGCAGCTCGTTTATAACGACTATATGAGCTGGGAGCCGGGCAATGACGCCTTCCGGACCGGCGTGCTGCGGATGCTCGAGGGGTTCAAGAAGCGCGGGGTGCCGTGCGACGCGCTGGGGCTGCAATCGCATATCGGGATCCGCAGCAATGACTCGGTGAAAAGCCTGGTCGCCGGGCAGGAGCGTGCGTGGCGGGGCTTCCTCGATGAGGTGACGGGGATGGGATACCAGCTGCTGATCACCGAATTCGACGTCAACGACCGGGGCCTGCCCGCCGATATCGAAAAGCGCGACCGGGCGGTGGCGGACTATGCCAAGGCCTATCTCGACATCTGCTTCAGCTACACCCAGCTCAAGGACGTTCTCGCCTGGGGGATGTGCGACAAATATAGCTGGCTGCAGGGCTTCAGCCCGCGCGGCGACAAGCAGCCGATGCGCCCGGTGCTCTATGACGCGGGGTTCAAGCCCAAGCCGCTCTATGCGGCGTTCGAGAACGCGTTCAAGGCGGCGCCGGGGCGTTGATTGGATAATCCTCCCCCGCCAGGTGGAGGTGGCGCGCGCAGCGCGACGGAGGGCGAGGACACGAAACAGACGTGGCCGCCGCCCTCCCCCTCCGTCAGCTTCGCTGACACCTCCCCCTGGCGGGGGAGGATTTAGAGCCCCGCCACGATCTGCTTGAGCGTCGCCTTCATCCGGGCAAGCATCTCCGGGGTCGGCGGGCCGAGCACACCCTTGGTGTCGCCCTCCAGATGCGGCACCGGATCGGCCGAGAAGACGAAGTTGTCGAACACCATCCGCCAGACCTCGCGCTGCTCGTCGGGGATGCCGCGAAAGGCCCAGAGCGCGTGCATCAGCGCGTCATAGGGGCGGCCAAGGCCCGCCTGGGCGGGGTTCCACCAGTAATTGACGAAGGCGTTGACCTTTTCGAGCGAGTCCACCGCGTGCCACCAGTGAAAGGGCAGATAGATGGCGTCGCCAGGCTCCAGCACCGCCGACTGGGCATGCTTCGCGGCCTCGGCGTAGAGCGGGAAACGCTCAAGATCGGGATGCGCGAGATCGACCAGGCTCACCGGCGTCCCCGCGGGGGTCACCTCGATCGGGCCGATATAGAGGTTGGGCAGCTGATCGGGCGGGAAGACGGTGAAGCGCCGCCTGCCGAGCACGACCATGCCGATATTCTCCATCAGGTCGAAATGCGGCGCGACGCGGATCGTGTTGCCGATCCAGATGCGCGGCTGGACCGACCGGTCGAGCAGGCCGGTGTCGTTCGCCTCGACGAAGCCCGGGAGCAGCTGCGGGATATTCTCCCCCTGCACCGCGAGCGAGAAGGGCGCCTCGGCAGTGCGATCGCCCAGCAGCCGGCCGAAAAAGGCCGCGAGCGGCGCGGCGGCGCGGGTGAAGTTCATGCCCTTGAGATCGGGCGCGTAGAAGAAGCGGCCCTCGATCTCGGGCGCGCCGATCAGCACCGTGACCTCGCGCGGCGGGGCGAGCGACATGAGATAATCGATCCCCGCCTCGTCCGATTGCATGCCCGCCTTGACCGACGGCCAGTCGGCGCCGAGCCCGCGCAGGATCGCGGGCTGCTGGAGCGGACGGATCTCGTCCTCGAACATGCGCCGGTCGACGTTGGTGAACTCGCGGATCGGCCTGGGGTCGGGCAATTGGGTCACGAGGCGCGTCTCAAACTCACATCACTGTTGCTGTTGTTCTGCACGAAGAATTCCCGCTGGGTCGGCATCTGCTCGGCGGTACTCTCGATCACCTCGCGGATATGGCGGAGGCGCTTGAGCGTCTCCTCGTCGGAGAGCAGGTCGGCGCTGGGGTGATAGCCGCCCGCCTGGATCCCCTGCCCGATCAGCACCGCCTGCCAGCTGCTCTCGGTGAACAACTCCTCATGCTCGCGGAAGATGCGGCCGTTCGATCGGAACATGGCGAGCTTTTCGGCGAGGCCCGCGGGCGGATCGATGTTGCGGCAATAGTCCCAATAGGGCGTGTCGTTGCGCTCGGTCGCCATATAATGGAGGACGAGGAAGTCGCGGATATCGACATATTCCTCCTCGGTCTTGGCATTGTAGCGGTCGATCTCGGCCTGGTTGAAGTTGCGCGTCGGGAACAGCGTCATCAGACGGCCGATGCCCGACTGGACGAGGTGGATGCTGGTCGATTCGAGCGGTTCGAGGAACCCCCCGGCGAGCCCGAGCGCGACGACATTCTTGACCCAGGCCTTTTTCCGGTGCCCCGCCTGGAAGCGGAGGTAATTGGGATCGGCGAGCGTCGGCGCGCCCAGATTGGCGAGCAACGTCTCGAGCGCCTCGTCGTCCGAGATATGCGCCGAGCTATAGACATAGCCATTGCCGACGCGGTGCTGGAGCGGGATGCGCCATTGCCAGCCCGCGGGCCGCGCGGTCGACCGGGTGAGCGGCTGTTCGTCGGCGCTGCTCTCGCACGGAATCGCGATCGCGCGGTCGTTGGGGAGCCATTTGCCCCAATCCTCGAACCCGGCCCCCAACGTCTGCTCGATCAGCAGCCCGCGAAAGCCCGAGCAATCGATGAACAGGTCGCCCTCGACGCGGGCGCCGCTTTCGAGCGTCACCGCCTCGACGAAACCGGTTTCGCCATTCTGGACGACATCGACGATCTTGCCCTCGGTGCGGACCACGCCCCAGGCTTCGGCCATACCGCGCAGGAAGCGGGCGTAGAGCCCCGCGTCGAACTGGTAGGCATAGGCGATCTTCGAGACCGGCGAATTGGGCAGATCATAGCGCGGCCGCATCATCCGCGACTTGAGCCCCGCCACCGCGCCGATCGAATAAAGGTCGAGTTCGGTCGTGTCGCCGAGCGCGCGGCCCTTGAGCCAGTGATGGTAGAATTCGATCCCCATCATATCGACGCCGTAGAAGCCGAACGGATGGACGTAGCGATGCCCGATCCGCACCCAGTCGCGGAATTCGATGCCGAGCTTGTAGGTGCCGTTGGTCGCCTTGATGAAGGCGTCCTCGTCGATCCCCAGCATCTGGTTGAACAGGGTGATCTGCGGGATCGTCGCTTCGCCGACGCCGACGGTGCCGATCGCGTCGGATTCGATCAGCTCGATCCGCAGCCCGGGCATCTCGCCCATGATCTTGGAGAGCGCGGCGGCCGCCATCCAGCCGGCGGTGCCGCCGCCGACGATGACGACGCGCCGGATGCGGTCGTCCCTCACAGCGGCGTGCCCCAGTCGATCGGGGCGGGCGCGGGCGGCGACGGATTGGCGATCATCTGGAGGAATTCGCGCTGGCTGGGCATCTGCGCCGCGGTCTGGCGATAGCCTGCACGCATCTGCTCCATCGCCTCGAGCACGCGGTTCTCGTCCATCGAATCGGCGACCGGATCATAGCCGTCGGGGACGATCCCCTGCCCCAGCAGCACCGCCACCCAGCTGGTGACGCCGAACAGATCGAAACCCTCGCGGAAGGTCCGCCCCTTGGCGCGCCACAAGTCGATCACCTCGGCCAGCCCTGGCGGCAGTTCCATCGTGCGGCAATAATTCCAGTAATCCGAATCGTCGCGTGTGGTGGCGGCGAAATGGAGCGCGATGAAGTTGCGGACGTCCTCGTATTTGAGCTGCATCACCGCGTTGAACTTGTCGCGTTCGGCGTCGAGGAAGCGGCGGTCGGGGAAAACCAGCAACAGCATCGCGAGCGCGTTCTGGATCAGATGGATGCTGGTCGATTCGAGCGGCTCGATAAAGCCGCTCGACAGGCCCATCGAGACGACATTCTTGTTCCACGAAAGCTTGCGGCGGCCGGGGGTGAAGTTGATCCGCCGCGGCTCGTCGAGCGCCTCGCCGTCGAGGCCCGAGAGCAAGGTGTCGATCGCCTCGTCGTCGCTCATATGCGCGCTCGAAAAGACGATGCCGTTGCCGGTGCGGTGCTGGAGCGGGATGCGCCACTGCCAGCCCGCGCGCTTCGCGGTGACGCGGGTATAGGGCGTCAGCTCCTCGGGATTGGCGCAGGGGACCGCGTAGGCGCGGTCGTTGAGCAGCCACTGGCCCCAGCTCTCGTACCCTGTCCCCAGCGCCTGCTCGATCAGCAGCCCGCGGAAACCCGAGCAATCGATGAAGAGGTCGCCATGGATCTCGGTGCCGTTCTCGAGCCGGACCGCCTCCAGATAACCGGTCTCATTGTCCCGGAGCACATCGGTGATCTTGCCCTCGACGCGCGTCACCCCGCCGGCCTCGGCATAGCTGCGAAGGTATTTGGCGTAGAGGCTCGCATCGAAGTGATAGGCGTAGGTCAGCTCGCGGATCGGCCCCTGCGCGCTGGCGGCGGGGCGCGCCATCTTGTTCTGCAGCCCCGCCACCGCGCTCATGCAATATTCGGCGATATTGGGCATCGGCCGCTTGGCAGCCTCCCGCAGGTAGAAATGGTGGAAATGCACCCCGTGGATCTGGTGGCCATATTGGCCGAAGGGGTGGAAATAGCGCTCGCCGATCGCGCCCCAGTCGACGAACTCGATGCCGAGCTTGAACGTCCCCTGCGTCGCGGCCAGGAACTCGTTCTCGTTGAGCCCGAGCATGCGGTTGAACTCGACGATCGGCGGGATCGTCGCCTCGCCCACGCCGACGATGCCGATCTCGTCGCTCTCGATCAGCACGGTCTTCGTGTAGCCATTGTTCATGAAGCGGGCCATCGTCGCGGCCGCCATCCAGCCGGCGGTGCCGCCGCCGACGATGACGATACGGCGGATACGGCGATCGCTGTCGATCGAAACCTCTTCTGTCATCGGGAAGCACCTGAAAGCTGGCGCATATAGGCGCCCTGAGTGGGAAGGTTGGGGATCATCGCGGCGATCCCCTCGCGCATCTGGGCCATGGCCCGGTCGGACTGGTCGGGCGGGGTCAGGTCGATCAGCGGATCGACCCGGCGCGGCATCACCCCCTGGCCGAGCAGCACCGCAGCCCAGCTGTGGCGGGTGAAGGTCTCTTCCTCATAGAGCGGCAGCCGGCCGCGCTCGCGGAACAGGCGGAGCGTGTGCGCGAGCGAGTCCGGCGGCGTCGCCGCGGCGGCATCGCGCCAGAAGGGCTCGTTGCGCTCGGCGGCCGCATAATGGAGCGCGACGAAATCGCGCGCACGCTCGGCCTCGGCGGCGCATTCGCGGTTGAAATCCCACAGCTCGACCGGCGACCAGTCGCGGTCGGGCATCTTGGTGATCAGCCGGTCGAGCGCGCTGTGCGCGAGATGGAGGTTGGTCCATTCGAGCGGATCGATCGTCACCGCCGCATCGCCGATCGCGACGCAATTGCGGAACCAGGGCTGCGAGCGGCGGCCCGAGCGGAAGGCGACGCTCGTGCCGGGGAGCATCGCCCCCGCTTCCGCATCGGAGAGATGCGCCGAGCTGTAGACCAGCCCCCGCGAGCCCGAAGCGCGCGACTGGCACTGCCACGCCCAGCCCGCGGCGTGCGCGGTGGCGGTGTCGAGCGTCGGCGGATCGGCGGCGCCCGGCCCCTCGGCGAAGATCGCGCGGTCGCAGGGGAGCCAGGCGCTCCAATCCTCGAACCGGTCGTCGAGCTTCGAGCGGATCGTCGCGGCCGGGCCGGTGCAATCGACGAACAGATGCCCGCCGATGCTGGAGCCGTCGTCGAGCAGCAGGCTCTCGACATAGCCGGTGTCGGCCGCGAGCCGGACATCGGCGATCCCCACCGGCCGCTCGACCACCCCGACATGCTGCGCAAAGGCGCGCATCATCGCGACATGGCCGCGCGGATCGACGATGAGGCCATATTCGAAGCCCGAGAGCGGCGAATTCGGGTCGTCCTGCGGATGCACGAAGCGGCTCCCCCGCGCCATCATCGCGGCGGGCGAATAGCTGTCATAGGGCGCGGGCTTGCCCTTTTGCGCCTGGCGCACCCAATGCTGGTGGAACTGCGCGATCCCGATCGTGCGGCCGACCTCGCCATAGGCATGGACATAGCCGGGACGCTTGCCGTTCCAGCCCTCGAACAGCGTGCCGAGCCGGAAGGCGGCGCCGGTGCCCATCATCACCTGCGCCTCCTCGATCCCCAGATCGACATGGAGGCCGACGATCGAGGGCAAGGTGGCATGGAGCCGTTCGGACAGCGCATCGGCGGGCGCGGCGCCCACCAGGGTCACGGTGGCGCCCGGGATCTTGCGCTTGAGCATCGCCGCGGCGGTCAGCCCGACAAGGCCGCTGCCCGCGACGACGATCCGGGAGATGCGGCGATCCTCGGTCACATCGCCTCCGCCGGCATCGGGCAATAGCGCTCGAGATAGTCGCGATGGCCCTGCATCCCCGCGATCTCGGTGCGGATCTGGGCCTTCATCTGCTCCATGCCCTTCGCGACCTGATCGAGCGGCGGCGCGTCGGCGCGCAGGTCATGACCCTCGGGGATCACCCCCTGCCCCAGATAGACCGCGATCCAGCTCGCATCGAGGAACACGCCCTCGCGATATTTCACGACCCTGCCCCGCTTGCGGAACAGCTCGAGCTTGTCCGCAAGGCTTTCGGGGATGCTCATCGTGCGGACATAGTCCCAATAGGGCGTGTCGTTCCGCCGGGTCGCGTGATAATGCAGGATCAGGAAGTCGCGGATGCGGTCATATTCGAGATCGACCAGCCGGTTGAACTCGTCGCGGTCGATATCGGCGATCGCCTTTTCCGGGAACAGCTCGATCAGCGCGGTGATGCCGATCTGGGTGAGGTAAATGCTGGTCGATTCCAGCGGCTCGAGGAATCCCGAGGCGAGCCCCACCGAGACGACATTCTTGACCCAGCTCCTGCGCCGCCGCCCGGCGATGAACTTGAGCAGCCGGGGATCGGCCATCTTCTCGCCCTCGACCGCCGCGACCAAGGCCGCCGCGGCTTCGTCCTCGCTGATGAAGCGGGTCGAGAAGACATAGCCATTGCCGGTGCGGTGCTGGAGCGGGATGCGCCAGCGCCAGCCTGCGGGCATCGCGGTGACGGTGGTGAGCGGCGTCAGCGCCGTCGCGGTCTTGCAGGGCATCGCCACCGCGCGATCGTTGGGCAGCCAGTGCGACCAGTCCTCGAACGGCTCGCCCAGCGTCTTGCCGAGCAGCAGCGAGACGAAGCCCGAGCAATCGACGAACAGATCGCCCTCGATCACCTCGCCGCTCTCCATCGTCAGCGAGACGATGTCGCCGCTTTCGGGATGCTGGTTGACGCCGACCACCCGGCCCTCGGTCCGCACTGCGCCGGCCTCCTCGGCGACCTTGCGCATGAAGGGAGCATAGAGCGTCGCGTCGAACTGATAGGCATAGCCGAAGGTCGAGGCGAGCGAGGTCGGATCGGTCGAGGGCAAGGCGAAGCGCGCCTGGCGCGCGACCTGCACGCCCATCGACAGCTCGTCGAGTTCGGGCACCGGCACGCCCGCCTGCTTCAGCCGCAGCCAATATTGGTGGAAGTCGACCGCACCGCCGCCGAGACCGAAGGTGCCGAACGGGTGGATATAGGAGTCGCCGATCGCGCCCCAATCGTTGAACTCGATCCCCAGCTTGAAGGTCGCGCGGGTGGCGGCCATGAACTCGGCCTCGCGGATGCCCAGCCGCTCGTTGAAGGCGCGGATATGCGGCAGCGTCGCCTCGCCCACCCCGACGATCCCGATCGCTTCCGATTCGACCAGGCGGACATCGACGCGGTGCGGCAGCAGCTTCACCAGCGCCGCAGCCGTCATCCATCCGGCGGTGCCCCCGCCCACAATCACGACACGCTGTACAGAGCCGGCCTTCATCCGATCCCCGTTGCCTCCCCTAGCTATCCCGCGGGGTTAGGGCGCGCGCGGCGGCCAAGTCAAACCCGATTCGGCGCCTGCTGCGCGCGCACGGACAATATAGCCAATATGGCGCGACCCATTTTTGTCAGCGCTGTCACCCCCTTCGCCGTGCACGCGTCCCACGGCGAGACGAAGACCCCGCAAAATCCCTGATCCGCATTGGTCCAAAATGACGGCACATGCCTCGTTAACCACGGTTTTCTGCCATTCCCGGGCCGGCAGCGTTGCGCGGATGCCACATATGACAGGTTAATTACAGCACCTCTCCGGCGCCTCCCCCGCAGGACCTTGCAGTCCGTCCCACATTCCGATACCGCTAACATAACGAAAATAGCACTCAGTGCTGTCAGCGTTGTCAGAATACGCTTCAAATGGGGAGGAAGCTTCAATGATTCGGATCGGTAGTGAATCTGCGCGTCAGGGCGGGATGGGTCGCGCGCTCCGCTCGGGTGCCTCGGTGCTCGCGCTCGGCGTGATGGCCGCCGCATCGCCGGCGTTTGCGCAGGACGACAAGCAGGAAGAGCCGACGATCACCGTCACCGGCATCCGCGCGTCGCTGACCAATTCGCAGAACATCAAGCGCAACTCCGATACGGTTGTTGACGCGATCACCGCCTCGGACATCGGTGCCCTCCCCGACCGTTCGGTGACGGAAGCGCTGCAGCGCGTTCCTGGTGTCGCGATGAACCGCTTCGCCGGTTCGAACGACCCTGACCACTTCTCGGCGGAAGGCTCGGGCGTCGTCGTCCGCGGCCTCACCTTCGTCCGCTCGGAATTCAACGGCCGCGACGTGTTCGCGCCGGGCGTCTATGGCCAGTCGATCGGCTTCCAGGACGTGCCCGCCGACATGCTCGGCTCGGTCGAGGTCTACAAGAACTCGACGGCGGAACTGGTTGAGGGCGGCCTCTCGGGCACCGTCAACATGAACCTGCGCAAGCCGTTCGACCGCAAGGGCTTCTTCCTCGGCTTCTCGGCCGAGGCCGTCTATACCGACATGCGCCAGAAGTGGAGCCCGGTCGTCTCGGTCGTCGCCAGCGACACCTGGGATACCGGCATCGGCCGGATCGGCATCCTCGGCGCGATCTCCTATTCGAAGCTGTTCAGCCGCGCCGACGGCGTCCAGGTCTCGAACTTCCAGACCCGGGACGGCAAATATGCGGTCCAGTCGAACACCTCGAACACGCTGGTTTGCCGCAACGCGCTGCCGGGCAGCACCGACACGGTTGGCTTCCCGCCGAACGTGGCGGGCACCAATCCGGGTGACCCCTGCTATGGCCCTGCGCCTGCGGGCGCGAACGGCTTTGCCGACTATCTGCCGCTGGTCTATGCGCCGCTGGGCGGCCAGTTCCGCAGCCAGGAATATGACCGCACCCGCCGCGGCTATGCCGCTGCGTTCCAGTGGGAAAGCCTCGATCGCCGCGCGGTGTTCAGCGCCTCGTTCCTGCGCTCGCACGCGACCACCGAATGGGGCGAGTGGACCTTCGAGGCCGGCTCGGACCTTTCGGAGTACAACACCTATCCGAAGGGCTGCCGTCCGAACACCGCCGCCCCCGGCTCGGTGCCGCGCGCCGAGTGCCCGACCGGCTTCACCAACTATCAGTATGACTCGAGCAACATCTTCGAGAATGGCTACATCACGCTGCCCGTGGGCGGCTGGCGCGGCAACATCTACACCAACGCCAACGCCGATGTGGGCGACAAGGTGCCCGGCGGCGGCATGGAGAACACGCTGACCCGCCGCATGGTCGACGAGACCAACATCGTCAACGACCTGGGCTGGAACCTGAAGTTCACGCCGAACGAGCGCTGGGCGTTCAACTTCGACGGCCAGCACATCTGGGCGAAGCGCGATCAGCTCGACTTCTCGGTCACCGGCTCGAATTACGCCGACCAGGAGCTCGATCTGCGCGGCAACTATCCGGTCATCACCCCGCACAAGCCGCAGCAGCTCGGCCTGTGGGCGACCTGGTCGCAGAACTCGGCGGTGTCGCCGGCGCTGGCGGCTGCCAATGACGCCGAATATTTCGGCAATCCGCGCTACACCTTCTGGCGTTCGGCGATGGATCACATCGAATCGAGCACCGGTCAGGAATGGTCGGCCCGCGCCGACGTCCAGTTCAACTTCCTGGACGATGTGCCCTTCCTGAAGCACATCAAGTTCGGCGCGCGTTACGCCGATCGTGACCAGCAGGTTCGCTACACCACCTATAACTGGGGTTCGCTCTCGGAAACCTGGTCGGGCAACGCGATCCAGTTCGACGAGTTCGGCACCGGCTACAGCCAGCATGACTGGGGCAACTTCTTCCGCGGCCAGACCAAGGCGCCGCCGGTGGGCAATTTCTACAATGGCGACCTGATCGACCAGTACGGCTCGTCGGTGGCCTTCTTCCAGCAGATCCAGGGCCGCGCGCGGCTCCTCGGCGGTGGCGGCGCCACCAGCTGGGTCCCGCTGGCGGGGCGCCCGGGTGTTCTCACCGGTACGCCGTTCCTGCCGTCCGACATCCAGCCGGTCAGCGAAAGCAACTGGGCGGGCTATGCCATGCTCAGCTTCGGCAGCCCGGATCCGATCTTCGGCGGCGTTACGCTCGATGGTAATATCGGCGTCCGCTATGTCAGCACGCGCGTCACGTCCGGCGGATCGATCGGTGCGCCCACGCAGCAGTCGCTGGGTATCAACCTGCCCTTCACCGATCCCGATGGTGCCGGCCCCCTTTCGGGCCGTTGCGATCCGGTCCTCCCGCCGCTGCCGGCGCCGCAGGTGCCGCAGCCGCAGCGGGGCGTCTGCCTCCTGGGTGCGGCGGGTTATGCCGCGCTCCAGTCGTTCGCGAACGGTGCCACCTTCGCGAACACCGCGGTCAACACCTATGATTACTTCCTGCCGAGCATCAACCTGAAGTTCGGGCTGACGGATAACCTCATCCTGCGCCTCGCGGCGGGCCGTAACATGGCTCGTCCGGCGATGCAGGATATCCGCAACTTCCTGACCATCGGCGGTGCCGGCACCACGAGCGACTTCCAGCTGACGGCGACGGCGGGTAATCCCTTCCTGAAGCCGGCCATCTCGGACAATTTCGATGCGGGCCTCGAATGGTATTTCGGCGGTTCGCGGGTCGGCTCGCTGACGCTCAACCTGTTCGCGAAGAACATTCACAACTTCTTCTACCAGAACATCTCCGAGCGTCAGATCTCCAACAACGGACAGACCTACACCGTCTTCGTCCGTGGCCCGGCCAACTATGGCCAGACCGGCAAGGTCCGTGGCTTCGAAGTCGCCTACTCGCAGACGTACGACTTCCTGCCCGGCTTCCTGAGCGGGTTCGGCCTCAGCGCGAACTACACCTATATCGACAGCACGGGTCTCTCGAACTCGCAGCTTTTCCTGGGTGGCCGGTCGCCGATCGGTACGCCGGGCAACCTGCCGCTCGAGCAGCTGTCGAAGCACAACTTCAACATCCAGCCCTTCTACGAAAAGGGTCCGATCTCGATCCGTGTCGCGTACAGCTGGCGCTCGAAGTTCCTGCTGACCGCGTCGGACGTGATCTTCCCCTATTATCCGATCTACAACGCGGCGACGGGCACGCTGGACGCCACGGTGTTCCTGAAGCTCACCGACAACTTCAAGATCGGCGTGCAGGGCGTGAACCTGACCAACGAAGTCACGCAGACGCTCCAGCAGTTCACGCTGAGCGGCCTGCAGGGCCCGCGGTCGTACTTCATGAACGACCGTCGCGTGCACCTCATTCTCCGCGGCAGCTTCTAAGCTCCAAGGAGACGAACGGATTGGGGCCCCCGGAAACGGGGGCCCCTTTTCTTTTGCCCGAGGCGCATCGATGCCGCGCGCGAGGAGATGGCACGTGCAACCGCCCGGATGCCGCCAGCCAGAATGGCCGGAACCGCTGCGCCGAAATCCTCCATGGGGCTACCCGGCGCGGCTGGCATCCTCGCGGCGGAGGCGGCATAGCCATGGCATGGAGATCGAAGGGGTGACGCTGGCCGCGCTGAGGGCGCTTCCGCCCGGCGAGCAGGACGCGCTGCTCGCCTTTGGGCGCCCGATCACCTTTCGCATGGGGACCGTGACCATCCTCGCCGAGTTCAATCGCGCCGATCGCGCGCTGGAGGTCAATCTCGCACATATCGGCGGCGAAGGCGTGCTGGTGGCACTGTGGAAAGCCATTACGGCCTATGCCGCCGAGCGCGATTATTCGGCGATCATCTGGAACGTCCACGCGCTGACCTGCGCCAATCCCAATCCGCGCCTCCAGCGCTTCCTGCGTGCGCGGGGCTTTGCCGAGGCCGATCACCCCGTGCATGGCCGCATCCTGACGCTCGAGCACGCCCTGGGATCGTCGCCGCGCCCGCCCCACCTTCCCTCTCGCGCCGCGGGCGGCCGGCGTGCAGAGAGATAGCATGACCGCCCCGCTCCCCGCGCCGAATCCCCTGCCCGAGCGCGGCGGGGTGACGCCCGCGATCTTCGCCGCCGAGATCGAGCCGGGATACCGCCCGGTCGTGATGCGCGGCCTCGCACGCGACTGGCCCGCGGTGGCGGCGGCGCGGACGTCGGACGCCGAACTGGCCCGCTACGTCACCAGCTTCGATCGCGGCACGCCCGTCGAGGCATTCCTGGGGCCCGCCGCGATGCAGGGGCGCTATTTCTACACCGACGACATGCGCGGTTTCAATTTCGAGCGGCGCAAGGGGCCGCTCGCGGGGGTTTTCGACTTCCTGCTGCGTTCGGCCGAGGATCCCGCCCCGCCCTGCTTCTATGTCGGCGCGACGCCGGTGCCCGAGGCGCTGCCGGGGTTCGATACGGCCAATCCGATGACCCTGTTCGGTCCCGGCATGTCGATCCCTCGCGCCTGGATCGGCAACCGCTCCACCGTCACCACCCATTTCGACGTTTCGGACAATATCGCGGTGGTGGCCGCGGGACGGCGGCGCTTCACCCTTTTCCCGCCGGAGCAGCTCGCCAACCTCTATGTCGGCCCGCTCGACCATACGATGGCCGGGCAGCCGGCGAGCATGGTCTCGCTCCACGACCCCGATCTGGAGCGCTTCCCGCGCTTCGCCGAGGCGATGGGCGCGGCGATGAGCGCCGAGCTCGAGCCCGGCGATGCGATCTATATCCCGTCGCTATGGTGGCACCATGTCGAGGCGCTCGCGCCGGTCAACCTGCTGGTCAATTACTGGGTCGATCCCCCCGCCGACGAGGGATCGCCGTTCGACGCGATGATCCACGGCATCTTCGCGATCGCGGCGCTTCCCGCGCCGCGCCGGGCGGCATGGCGGAGCTTCTTCGATCATTATGTCTTCCGCCCCGAGCACGATCCGGCGGAACATCTGGCGCCCGAACATCGCGGCATCCTGGCCGAACAGACGCCGGAACTGCGCGAGAAACTGCGCCTGTTCCTGCTGCGGCACCTGAGCGGACGCTGACGGCGCAAATTTCCTTCAGGAACGGCGTGCTAATTCGCGCGTCCGGGACTAACAGCATGCCCGGACGGGCAGGAGTGGTTCGATGGCGGCCGGGGCCGCGGGCGAGGAATATGAGACGCTGCTGAGCGAGGTCGTGGAGCGCCGCGATCTCGATACGGCGTTGTTGCTCGCGCTCGCCGACGCCGTCGCGGCGATGCACGCCAGGGCGCCCGCCGCGGCTTCCGCGCCGCCGATCGCGGGCCTTCAGCGCCAGGCGGGGACGCTGGCCTCGCGTGCGGCGGCGGGGCGGGTGCGGCTCGGGCATGGCGATCTGCGCCTCTCGCATATCGCGCTGACCGAGGAGGGGGCCCTGCCCTTCGGCGGATCGGGCGCGCCGATCGACGTGCTCGCCGATCTCGCGGTGCTGCTCGCCGATCTGTGGGAGCGCGGGCTGATCGTGCCCGCCAATATCGTCGCCAACCGCTATGTCGATGTCGCCCCCCAAGGCGCGACCGGCTGGGCGCTGCTGCCGCATTTGATGGCCGCGCGGGCCGACGATCACGCGCTCGCCGATCCGGTGCCGCCGCGGCTGGTGGCGATCGGCGGGCTTTCGGGATCGGGCAAATCGACGCTGGCGCGGCAGATCGGCGCGTTCATCGGGCGGGCGCCGGGTGCGCGCGTGCTGCGCAGCGACGTGTTCCGCAAGCGGATCGCCGGGCTGCCCCCCGAAGCGCGGCTGCCCGCGTCGCACTATACCGCGCCGATGGACGAGGCGACCTGGGAGGCCTTGTTCGAATCGGCCGACGATCACCTCGCCTGCGGGACGAGCGTCGTCCTCGATGCGGTGTTCATGCGCCGCAGCGAGCGCGACATCGCTGAGATGCTCGCCGAGCAGCGCCGCGTGCCCTTCACCGGGCTGTGGCTCGAGGCGCCCGAGCGCGACCGGATCGGCCGGGTGATGGCGCGCTCGGGCGATGCCTCGGACGCCGGGGTCGATGTGGTGCGCGAACAATCGCGACGCTCGGTCGGCGAACTCTATGGCTGGCACCGGATGAAGGCGAACCGGCCGATCGAGACGCTCGTCGCCGCCGCGCGGGGTGCATTGGCCCGACGTTAGCCTATTTGGCGTATTTCAATCGAATTCACGATCCAGAAAGGCTCAGGCAGGTTCATGCTCGGCGCAGAGCAGCCCATGGAGCGTCTCGAGCATCAGCTTCGCATCCGCGCTCGACAGCGAATAATAGATGGTCTGGCCCGATCGGCGCGCGGTCACCATGCCCTGGCGGCGGAGCAAAGCGAGCTGTTGCGAGACTGCGGTGTCGCGCGCATCGGTCAGCCGCGCGAGCTCGCCCACGGACTTTTCGCCATCCCAGAGATGGCACAGCAGCAGCAGTCGGCTTCGACCCGCCAACGCCTTGAGGAACAGCGACGCGCGGTCGACTTCGGCAATCATTTCGTGCTTCACGGGCGCACAGCTATGAAATCGACCCGTCGATTACAACAGCTATCTTACAGAGATAGCTCGAAAATATTCTTACGTTTGTGCAATTATCAAGGAACGAAGCGGCTCACGACCTCTTTGGCGAGCCGCGCCGGGCGCTTTGTGACGCTGTCCAGACAGCACCACACGCTCTTCACCTCGGCCACCACCTCCTCGCCGCGGCGAATCGCCGTGTTGAAATAGGCGCGCACGCCCTGCATGTGCTCGGCGATCACGTCCGCCACGACCAGATCGTCGAGGAAGGTCGGCTTGAGATAGGTGATCTCATGCTTGAGCGCGACCCAGAGGTGCGCCGCAACCGCGTCGGCCGGCGCGATCTTCTCCCAATATTCCACCACCGCGTCCTGAACCCAGCGCAGATAGACCGAATTATTGACGTGACCCATATGATCGATGTCGTCCGGAGCGATGCCGATCGTGTGGCGAAACATGCGAAAATCCGTGCATTGGAGGGCGTTGCCCCCAATTGCTGACACGCTTGTAAGCAGCCCGCAAGCGCCATTTTGCAGCGCAGCAACCTAACGCTACGGCATCCGTGCCGAATAGAGGCTGTGATGGGTCAGGATGAAGAGCGTCCGCCCGTCCGCGCCGCCGAAAATCAGCTGGAGCGGGCGTTCGGGCACCTCGATCAGGCCCTTTTGCGTGCCGTCCGGGGCATAGACCCAGACCTGGCCGTTCGCGACATAGACCTGCCCGTCCGGCCCCACCGCGACGCTCTCGCCGCCGCGATTGGCGAAAGGCTTGAGATCGGTCAGCGCGCCGGCTGGGCCGAGCTGGCCGGTATAGGTGGTGTTCTCCGCCCCCGCGGTGAAGAAGACGCGCTGGCCCTGCCTGGCGGTCACGAAGCCATAGGTGTCGAGCGTGTCCGACCAGCGCCAGCCGAGGAAGTTCGCCCCGCCCTGCGCGATCGTGCGGAAGGCGGGGAGGACGAGGCTGCCGTCGGGCGAGACATATTCTCGGGCCTTGGGCGCGGCGAGATCGCGGGCGAGCAACTGGGGCAAGGTGGTGAAGCTGTCGCTACGCGCGTCATACTGGTCGCGAAACTCGCCATTGTTCCAGAAATTCACCGGGAGCGCGGTGAGCGCCTTCGGGCGGTCGGCCACGGGCGTGGGCGGGATCAGGGTGAGCGAGCCGTCCTGGGTGCCGGGCTTGAAGGCATAGACGGTCGCCTCGGGTCCCTCGATCGAGAGGACCATGATGTTGCCCGAGGCGTCGATCGCGAGGTTGACCGGGTCGAGCGGGGCGTCGCGGACCGTCTCCAGGCCGCGCTCGGGCGTCCAGCGATAGATGCGGTGGAACTTGCGCTCGACGAAGTGGAGCGCGCCCCTGGCGTCCACCGCCGCGCCCGAGATCGCGTAGAAGCCGGTTTCGAGCCGCTCGACCTTCACCCCGGCCAGGCTCGCCGATACGGGCCGGACGGGATTGAAGGGCACGTCGAGCACCGCGAACTCGCGCTCGCGCACTTCGAGCTTGTGCGTCATGTCCTGGATCGCATTCTCGAACGCGAACTTGCTCGCGCGCAGATAGGTGCCGCAGCCATTTTCGTCGCAAAAGGCGAAGCCGCTCTCGGCGTTCGAATGGAGGTTGCGGAAGCGGATATCGCCCGAATTGTAGAGCCGCACCGCCGCGGGGGCCGGTTTCTGCGATCGGGTGACGCGATAGCCGTGATAGTTGGCGATGCGGATATTGCGCGAGTTGCGGATCTCGAGCGCCACCGTGTCCCAGCCGTCGCGCTGCTCCTGCTCGGTCTGCGGGGCGAGGAACTCCCAATTCTCGACCCCGTCGAGCACGACCTCGTGGCGGACATGATGCTCGGCCGAGAGCTCGTAGACGGTGGCCGGCGTCTTGGTGTTCGAGACGAACAGGCCCGCCTGGGCAAAGGTGTTGGGCGTCCATACCGAGTTGAAGGTGCCGCCGCCGCCGTCGATCACCATCACGCTCGGATATTGCCCGTCCCAGCGGTTGCGCGGATCGTTGAAGTCGATGCGCTGGCCGCCCGCGCGCGTGGTGCCCGCGCCGCCATGGATGCGGACGTCGTCGACCTGCGAGGCCGCGCCCGCCTTCCACATCAAAGCGGTCGCACGCGGATTGATGATGCCGGTGTTGAGCCCGATCGCGTAGAGCATCGCAGCACCGCCGCTGGCGCTTTCGATCAGCGGCTTGGGCGCGCCGATGCCGCGATAGCCGGGCGTATCCTCGGGAATGATCAGCTGGGTCAGGTTCGGATGGAGCCCGATCAGCACGGTTTCCGGGCGCAGCTTGAGCGTGCCGGTGATCAGGTAGCGGCCCATCGGGAAATAGAGGACGCGATAGGTGTCGATCGCTTTCTGGATCGCGGCGGTATCGTCGGTCTGGTCGTCGCCCTTGACGCCCAGGCTCTTGACGTTGGTCCATAGCGACATGGGCGGGAGCGGCTTGATCGCGGCGGCGCGCGGTTTGGGCAGGTCCTTGAGCGGCACGATATCGGCGCGCTGATCGAAGCTGCCCATCGATCCCAGGCCGGGAAGCGTCAGGCCGTAGGTGAATTCCCTGACCTGATATTTGGGCCCCGCCGCAGCGACGGTCTTGCCGCTTTCGCGGTAGCGCGCGAACACCGGGGTGTTGGCCGCGAGCGCGTTGTCGAAACTCACCTGGGTGAAGACATTGCCCTCGTTGCTGATCAGCACCGCGCTGCCCGAGACATTCTCGAACCGGACGTCCTTGCCATAGAGCTGGTCGCTATAGCCCTTGTCGATCTCGATGCCCGTGGGCGTGTTGCGGATCGTGACGTTGGCGAGGGTGAGCTGCATCTCATGCTCACGAATCGCCGCGTCGCGCTGCCCCTCGAACACCGAATCGAGCAACGTATATTGCCACGCCGGCGAAGTCTTTTCGGCGAGGATGCCGTAGCGCCCGCCGATGAAGCGCAGATCATAGCCAACATTGCCCGCCTGATAGATGCCCGCGAGGCCCGACCCGATGTTGAAATCGATATGCGTCAGGAAGCTGTGCTGCGCGGTGCGGATGCGGACCGCGGCGGCGGCCGGATTGCCCTCGCCGATCTCGAAATCGACATTCGACATCGCCGAGTAGAAGGTCGCCGAATTGGCGTCGCGCACCTTGCCGGTGAAAGGCACCTCGCTGACCACGGGGACGGGGATGTCGCCCACGGCATATTGATCGCCGCCGGTGAAGATGAACATCGTGCCGACGCCGCGCTGGAAGCCCGGCGTGTTGTCGCCAAGGACGAAGACCGGGCGGCGCTTGCCGTAGCCGAACAGGCGCACGCCGGGCCAGACGAGGATGGTGCGGGTGAGCCGGTAGCGGCCCTGGGGCACGAAGACGATTCCCCCCTGCCCGCCCTTGGCCGCCAGGTCGATCGCGGACTGGATCGCGCCGCTATCGTCGGCCTTGCCGTCGCCGACGCCCTGGACGAGGACCGCGCGATCGTCGGCGGGCTTGTTCTGATAGGCCGAGGTCCCGGCCCGGGCAGGAAGGGCAAACGCGCACAGCAGCATCAGCGCCGCGATCAAGGTCCTCGTCACGTCCCCTCCTGTTTTCGATTCCCGTTCAGCGCCGCGCGCCGATCAGCCATGGCTTGAATGCAGGCGCGGGACGGCCCCGTCCATCTAGACGTTCGGCGCGGTTGATTTGCACGGGACGCAGCAGCATCTGCCCCTTCATCGCGCCCGAACCGCCGCCTGTCGCCATGGCGAGGATGCGGCGGACGACCGGCATGCCCTCGATCACGCGTCCAAAGGCGGCAAAGCCCTTCGACTTGCCATTGGCATCGAGCTGGGGATGCCCGCCGACGAGCAGCGAGAAGTTCGCATCGCCCGAATTGGGATCGTCGCCATGCGCGAGCGAGATGGTGCCGTCGATGTGGCGCAGGCCGGTCTGGCTGGTTGGTTCGAGCACGACCGGGGGCAGCCGGCGGCGCAGGTCGGTGCGAATCCCGCCCTGGATGAAGCCGGTGCCGGCCGCGCCCTTGGTGCGCGCGGCCCGATAGAAGACCGTCCCCTCGAGCCGCCCGTCATCGACATAGTTGAGGAAGTTCGCGGTGGTCTTGGGCGCGCGCTTGGCATCGAGCGCGACGACGATATTGCCCTCCGACGTGACCAGCCGGACGCGGACATAGCCGAGCATTGCGCGATTCTGCGCAGGCCCGGTGTTCGCGGCGATCCCCGGCACGGCGAGCAGCAGGGTGGCACAAAAAAGGACGATCAGCCGCATGTCCCCAGCCTAGCCGAGATGACATGACGGTGCGAGACAGAGTTTGACTGTTCGCAGATGCAGCATAAACTATGCTGCGAAAGCGAGGAACGTTTGCGCATAGCGATCATCGACGAAAGCGGGCTGCGCGCGACCATCCTGGAGGAGGGTCTGCGCGAGGCCGGATTCGACGATATCGAGGTGGTGCCGCCGACGGGCGCGTTCGTGGCGCGACTCGAGCGGATGGCGCCCGATGTCGTGCTGATGAACCTCGGCAGCCCCAGCCGCGATTCGCTCGAGGAAATGCTCGCGGTGAGCCGGGTGCTGGCGCGGCCGATCGCGATGTTCGTCGATCAGAGCGACGACGCCATGATCGGCGCGGCGATCGATGCGGGGGTCTCGGCCTATGTCGTCGACGGGCTGCGCAAGGACCGGGTGAAGCCGATCCTCGACCTCGCCATCCGCCGCTTCCACGCCTTTTCACGGCTCCAGGCCGAACTGGACGAGGCGCGGACCGAACTCGCCGAGCGCAAGAGCATCGACCGCGCCAAGGCGATTTTGATGGAGAGCCGCGGATTGGGTGAGCCCGAGGCATACGCCCTGCTGCGCAGCACGGCGATGAACCAGGGGCGGCGGATCGTCGATGTCACCGAGGCGCTGATCACCGCCGCGGGATTGCTGGGGGGCCCCAAATGACGCCGCTTTCGATCGCCTTCCTGCCGCTGACCGACAGCGCGCCGCTCGTCGTCGCGGCCGAACTCGGCTTTGCCGAAGCGGAGGGGCTGGCCCTCAACCTGATTCGCGACACGAGCTGGGCCACGGTGCGCGACCGGCTGGTCTATGGCCAGGTGCAGGCGGCACATCTGCTTGCCCCTCTGGCGGTGGCGGTGACGCTGGGGCTCAGCCAGACGCCGTGCGCGATCGCCGCGCCGTTCAAGCTCAACGACAATGGCAATGCGCTGACGCTGTCGGCGGAGTTCGCCGCCGCGCTCGATCCGCGCCCAAGCAACCGCATCGACGATCCCATCGCGACCGCGCATGATTTCGCGGCGGCGATCGGGCTGCATCACCGCAAGCCGGTGATCGGTACGGTCCACCGCTTCTCGAGCCATGCGCTGATGCTGCGCTACTGGCTGGCCTATGCCGGGGTGAACCCCGACCGCGACGTGACGTTGCGCGTGCTGCCGCCCTCGCTGATGACCGAGGCGCTGCGGGCGGGCGAGATTGACGGCTTCATCGCGGGCGAGCCGTGGAGCAGCGTCGCGGTCGCCGAGGGGCTGGGCGAGATCGCCGCGGTAGGCGTGAACATCTGGCAGCGCGGGGTCGAGAAGGTGCTGGGCGTCCGCGCCGATTGGGCCGCGGCGAATCCCGACACGCTCGACCGGCTGGTGCGCGCGCTCGACCGGGCCGCCGCCTGGTGCGACGATCCGGCGAATCGCGCCCCGCTTGCGGAGATGCTCGCCCAGCCGCGCTTCGTGGGCCAGCCCGCTCCTCTGATCGCGCAGGCGCTGGCCGGGCGGATGCCGCTTCGGCCGGGCGAGGAACCGGTCGAAATCCCCGACTTCCTCGTCTTCCATCGCGGCGCGGCCAACTTCCCGTGGCGCAGCCAGGCGCTGTGGATCTACTCGCAGTTCGTGCGCTGGGGGATGGTCGAGGCGAGCCCCGAGGCGGAGCGCGCGGCGGCGGGGGTGTTCGCATCGGACCTGTACCGGCGCGCGCTGGCCGGCGGCCCCACGCCGATGCCGGGCGCGAGCATGAAGGTCGAAGGATCGATCGGAACCCCGCTCGCTGCTGCAACGCACCAGGGCAGTCTGACCCTCGCCCCGGATCGCTTCTTCGACGGAAAAACCTTCGATCCGGAGGCGATTTCGGCGTATTTGCGGGGACTTGGTGCATGAAAAATTTTGCACTTGCGAAATAGCTTCGAACGCGTCAGCCTATACGAGTCGCCTGAAGAATCGGGCGGCGCGAGCGGGAAACGCGGCCAGAGCCGGCGGCGCTTCCTTCAACCAACAGCAAAGCCGCTGTCCGGCCACCGCATCTGCGCGGGGGGCCGGAGGCGGCTTTTTTCGTGCCTGGGCGGCATGGGGAGCGTGGCGATGAAGATCGGGGAATTGGCGGCGGAGAGCTATGGGCTCAGCGATGGCGGGGCGAATTCCGCGCCCCAGACCAAATCGGCATTCTGGAGCAGCGGACACACGCCGACGCTGATTGCGGCATTTCTCTATTTCGATCTCGCCTTCATGGTCTGGGTGCTGCTGGGGCCGCTCGCGCCCGAAATCGCCAAGACACTGCACCTGACGCCCGCCGAAAAGGGACTGATGGTCGCCACGCCGACGCTGGCCGGCGCGATCCTGCGCGTGGTCAACGGGCTGCTGGTCGACCGGATCGGGCCCAAGCGCTCGGGCGCGATCAGCCAGCTCATCGTGATCGCCGGGCTGCTCTTCGCCTGGATCATGGGGGTCAACAGCTTCGGCGGCACGCTGGCGCTGGGCGTGATCCTCGGCTTTGCCGGGGCGAGCTTCGCGATCGCGCTGCCGCTCGCCAGCCGCTGGTATCCGCCCGAGCATCAGGGCAAGGCGATGGGGCTCGCAGGGATGGGCAATTCGGGCACCGTGCTCGCCGCCCTGTTCGCGCCGACGCTCGCCAAGCTGTTCGGGTGGAACGCAGTGCTCGGGCTCGCCTGCATTCCGCTGACGATCGTGTTCGTGCTCTACATGATCATGGCCAAGGACGCGCCGAACGCTCCGGCGCCGAAGCGGCTGATCGACTATTTCGAGCCGCTCAAACAGGCTGATGCCTGGTGGTTCATGGCGTTCTACAGCGTGACCTTTGGCGGGTTCGTCGGGCTCGCGGCCTCGCTCACCATCTATTTCACCGACCGGTTCGGGCTGACCACGATCACCGCGGGCTATTGCACCGCGGCCTGCGTGTTCGCGGGATCGCTGGTGCGGCCGATGGGCGGCGGGCTCGCCGACGCGATCGGCGGGGTGAAGACGCTGAGCGCGGTGTTCGTCGTCGCGGCGCTGGCGCTCGCCGGAGTGAGCGGCGCGCCCACCGTTTCGAGCGCGCTCGGGCTGTTCGTGGTTGCGATGCTGGCGCTGGGCGCGGGCAATGGCGCGGTGTTCCAGCTGGTGCCGCAGCGCTTCGGCAAGGAGATCGGTATCATGACGGGACTCGTCGGCATGGCGGGGGGCGTGGGCGGCTTCTATCTCGCCTCTTCCCTCGGCTTTTCGAAGCAGCTAACGGGGACGTACCAGACCGGCTTCCTGGTGTTCGCGGCGCTCGCCCTCACGGCGCTCGCGGGGTTGACGCTGGTCAAGGGCAAGTGGCGCACGCGGTGGGAAGCTGCCGCGAACGGCGTCCGGATCTGAATGGAAAACTACCTCCGTCCTTCGGGACGGAGGCTCGAGTGGGGGTAATATGATGAAGTGGATTCTCTTTGCGGGCGCGGCCGTTGTCGTTGCCACGCCTGCCTGTGCGCAGGATATCAAGTTCAAGCCGCTGCTCGAAGCGCGTCTCCGGATGGAGAATGTCGAGCAGACGGGCCTCGCCACCGACGAATCGACCGCGGTGACGCTCCGGGTCCGCGCCGGGGGCATCATCACCCGCAAGCGGGTGAGCGCGCTGTTCGAGGCGCAGGGCGTGCTGGCGCTGGACGATCATTATTATGACGGGCTCCACGGCGCCGCGACGCGGCCCCTGATCGCCGATCCGGAGAATGTGGCGATCCATCGCGCGCAGCTCCAGTACAAGGACAAGGACATCACCGTCACCGCGGGGCGCCAGCGCATCTCGCTCGACGACGACCGCTTCGTCGACGCCGCGCTGTTCCGCCAGAGCGCCCAGACCTTCGATGCGGTGCGGGTCGAATGGACGCCGATCCCCAAGCTCAAGGCCGACGTCACCTATGCCTGGAGCGTGCGCACCGTGTGGGGCATCGAAGGAACCGGCGCGCGGCAACGGGCGGTTTCCGGCGACAATGTCTTCGCGAACCTGAGCTACACGACCCCGATCGGGACGGTGACGGGCTATGCCTATCTGGTCGATCAGGACGAGGCGGCGGTGCAGAATTTCCGCCTCTCCAACCAGACCTATGGTGCGAAGTTCGCGGGCAGCCAGACGCTCGCCCCCAAGGTGAAGCTCAACTACCAGCTGAGCTTCGCCCGCCAGACCAACTATCACCGCAACCCGAACAGCTATTCCGCGAGCTATTATCTGGTCGACGGGATGCTGGAGGCGAGGGAGTTCCGGCTGGGCGGGGGCTATGAGGTGCTGGGCGCCGATAATGGCGTCGCCTTCACCTCGTTCCAGATGCCGGTGGGCAGCGGGTTCCGCTGGCGCGGATGGGCGGGCAAGTTCGTGCCCGATCCGGCCGACGGCGTGCGCGACGTGTACGGCACGGTTGGCTATGTCGCGCCGACGCTGGGCAAGCTCAAAGCCGTGACGCTTCAGGCGACCTGGCACAGCTTCCGCAGCGATCGGATGGACCGGCCTTATGGCACCGAGCTCGACCTGTTGGGGAGCGCGAAGCTGGGCCGCTACACCGTCTCGGCGCGCTATGCGGGCTATGAGAGCGCCGGCTTCGCGACCGACACGCACAAGCTGTGGCTGCAGCTCGATTGGGCCTTTTAGTCCCGAAATCGTGCTGCGGTGCAAAATAAGGGCTTGATGCGGGGCACATTGCACCGCATCATGCTCGCATCGGGCAAGGACGCCTGAACAGGACATAGCCGCCGCTTCCAGGGACGGGAGACGGGGGTGCATCGGGCGGGAAACCGCTCAAGGGTGATTGGCAAGGCCGCCATGCGGGCATCTCTTCGGAGGTGTCCCGCATGGCGGCCTTTTCGCGTTTGGAGCTTGGGACGATGGAGCTTTCGGGAAGCGAATGGACCGGCGAGGAGGCGGGCGGCATGCCCCGGCCCCCGCAGGCACGCGAGCATCTGGTGGTGATCGGCAACGGCATGGCCGGGTGCCGCGCGATCGAGGAATTGCTTGCGCGCGATCCCGAGCGCTATCGCGTGACGATCATCGGCGCCGAGCCGCATGTGAACTATAACCGGATCATGCTCTCGCCCGTGCTCGCCGGCGAGAAGAGCTTCGAGGACATCGTCCTCAACGGGCATGACTGGTATCGCGACAATGGCATCGAACTGATCGCGGGCGACGCCGTGATCTCGATCGACCGCCAGGCGAAGAATGTGTTCGCAGCATCGGGACGGGTGGTGAGCTACGACCGGCTGCTGCTCGCCACCGGCTCCGATCCCTTCATCATCCCGGTGCCGGGACACGACCTGCCCGGCGTGATCAGCTTCCGCGACATGGCCGATGTCGACCGGATGCTGATGGCGGCGGACATGGGCGGCGACGCGGTGGTGATCGGCGGCGGTCTGCTCGGGCTCGAGGCTGCGCACGGGCTGAGCCTGCGCGGCATGAAGGTGACGGTGGTCCATCTGATGCCGACGCTGATGGAGCGCCAGCTCGACGAGGCGGCGGGCTGGCTGCTCAAGACCGCGCTCGAAGGGCGCGGGCAGACGATCCTGACCCAGGCAGACACCGCCGAGATCGTCGGCGATGGCGCGGTGGAGGGGGTGCGGCTCAAGGACGGCACGCTGATCCCGGCGAGCCTGGTGGTGATGGCGGTGGGCATCCGCCCCAATGTGAAGCTTGCCCGCGAGGCCGGGCTGGCGGTGGGGCGCGGCATCCATGTCGATGATCATATGGTCACCTCGGACCCGGCGGTGCTCGCCGTCGGCGAATGCGTCGAGCATGACGGGCAGGTCTATGGCCTGGTCGCGCCGCTGTTCGAGATGTGCCGGGCGCTCGCGGACGGGCTGGTCGAGAAGCCGACCGGCTACAAGGGGTCGGTCACCTCGACCAAGCTCAAGGTCTCCGGGATCGACGTCTTCTCGGCGGGCGATTTCTCGGCGGTCGAGGGCGCCGAAGACATTGTACTGCGCGACGCCTCACGCGGGGTCTACAAGCGCGTCGTCGTGAAGGACGACAGGATCGTCGGCGCGGTCCTCTATGGCGATACCGGCGATGGCGGCTGGTATTTCGATCTGCTCAAGCGGCAGGAGGATGTCTCCGAACTCCGCGATCTGCTGATCTTCGGCCAGGCTTTCGCCCAGGGAGGGGGCGTATCGGACCCTAAGGCGGCCGTTGCGGCGCTCTCGGACGATGCCGAGATCTGCGGCTGCAACGGCGTTTCCAAGGGCCAGGTGCTGGCGTGCATCGACAAGGGGGCGTGCAGCCTCGACGCGGTGCGCGCGGGCTGCAAGGCCTCGGCGAGCTGCGGCTCGTGCACCGGCCTTGTCGAGAATCTCCTCGCGCTCAAGCTCGGCGACGAGGTTCAGGCCGGACCCAAGACGATGTGCAAATGCACCTCGTTCGGCCATGACGATGTCCGCCGCGAGATCGTCGCGCAGGGGATGCGTTCGATCCCCGAGGTGATGCAGAAGCTGCACTGGAGCACCCCCGACGGCTGCTCCTCGTGCCGCCCTGCCCTCAATTACTATCTGCTCTGCGCGCTGCCCGGCGACTATGCCGACGACCAGCAGAGCCGCTTCGTCAACGAGCGGATGCACGCCAATATCCAGAAGGACGGCACCTATTCGGTCGTCCCGCGGATGTGGGGCGGGATCACCAATCCGCGCGAGCTGCGCGCGATCGCCGATGTGGTCGAGAAGTTCAACGCGCCGATGGTGAAGGTCACCGGCGGGCAGCGGCTCGATATCTTCGGGATCAAGAAGGAGGATCTGCCCGCGGTCTGGGCCGATCTGAATGCCGCCGGGATGGTTTCGGGTCACGCATACGGCAAGTCGCTGCGCACGGTGAAGACCTGTGTCGGTTCCGAATGGTGCCGCTTCGGCACGCAGGACTCGACCGGGCTGGGCGTCAAAATCGAGCGGATGACCTGGGGATCGTGGATGCCCCACAAGTTCAAGATCGCGGTCAGCGGCTGCCCGCGCAACTGCGCCGAGGCGACGATCAAGGACTTCGGCGTGGTCTGCGTCGACTCGGGCTATGAGCTCCATGTCGGCGGCAATGGCGGCATCCATGTCCGCGCGACCGACTTTCTCTGCAAGGTCGCGACCGAGGAAGAGGCGATGCATTATTGCGCCGCCTTCGTGCAGCTCTATCGCGAAGAGGCGCGCTATCTCGAGCGCACCGCGCCGTGGATCGAGCGGGTCGGGGTCGAATACATCCGCGAACGGATCGCCGATGACGCCGAGGGCCGCGACGCGCTCGCCGCCCGCTTCCTCTTCTCGCAAAGCTTCAGCCAGGAAGACCCCTGGGCCGAGCGCGCCGCGGGCGCCGACCGCGTCCAGCACAGCCACATGGCCGAATTCCACCCCGTCGGAGAATCCGCATGACCGCAGACTGGCTCGATATCGGCTGGCTCGACCAGATCCCTGTGCGCGGCGCGCGCACCGTCCCCGTCGCGGGCGGGGAGGAGATCGCGGTGTTCCGCACCGGCGACAATCAGGTGTTCGCGCTGGTCAATCGCTGCCCGCACAAGGGCGGCCCGCTGAGCCAGGGCATCGTCCACGGCCACAGCGTCGCCTGCCCGCTCCACAATTGGAACATCGCGCTGAAGACGGGGACGGCGCAGGGCGAGGACAAGGGATGCACGCCGACGGTGCCGGTGAAGATCGTCAGCGGCCGCGTGCTGATCGGCCGCGCCGGCGCGCTGGCGGCGGCGTGAAATGACGGCGATCCGCACCACCTGCGCCTATTGCGGCGTCGGCTGCGGGATCGCCGCAACGGTCACCGGCGAACGCTCAGCCGAGATCAAGGGCGACCCCGAACACCCCGCCAACCACGGGCGGCTCTGTTCCAAGGGCACGCATCTGGGCGAGACCACCAGCCTCGAGGGCCGGCTGCTGCACCCGACCATCCACGGCAAGCGCGCGAGCTGGGACAAGGCGCTCGATCTGGTCGCCAAGCGCTTCCGCGAGGCGGTGGCGCAGCATGGGCCGAACAGCGTCGCCTTCTATGTCTCGGGCCAGCTGCTGACCGAGGACTATTACGTCGCCAACAAGCTGATGAAGGGTTTCATCGGCTCGGCGAATATCGACACCAATTCGCGGCTGTGCATGTCGAGCGCGGTCACCGGGCATCTGCGCGCGTTCGGCGAGGATATGGTGCCCGCCTCCTATGACGATCTCGACGCCGCGGATCTCGTCATCCTCGTCGGGTCGAACACGGCATGGTGCCACCCGATCGTCTATCAGCGGATCATGGCCGCCCGGGCTGCGCGCGGCACGAAGCTGGTCGTGATCGATCCGCGCCGCACCGAGACGTGCGAGGATGCCGACCTCCACCTCGCGATCCGCCCGGGGAGCGATGTCGCACTGTTCAACGGCCTGCTCGCGCATTGCCGCGCCGAAGGCATCATCGATGAGGCTTACCTGGCCCGGAGCGTCAACGTCCCTGACGGCCTCTGGGACCAGGTGGGAGAGGGGAGCGACCTGTGGTCAGTGGCGCGGACGTGCGACGTCCAACCCGCCGATCTCAGGCGCTTCTTCGATCTGTTCGCGCAATTCCCACGCACCGTGACCCTGTTCAGCCAGGGGGTGAACCAGTCGCTGCGCGGCACCGATCAGGTGAATGCGATCACCAATCTGCATCTGGCGACGGCACGGATCGGCAAGCCCGGCGCGGCGCCCTTCTCGATCACCGGCCAGCCCAATGCGATGGGTGGGCGCGAGGTGGGCGGGCTCGCCTCGACGCTCGCCGCGCATATGGATTTCGCACCCGACAATGTCGCGCGCGTCGGGCGCTTCTGGGCGGCGCCGAACATGGCGGCCAAGCCCGGGCTCAAGGCGGTCGACCTGTTCCGCTCGGTCGCCGAGGGACGGATCAAGGCGCTATGGGTGATGGCGACCAACCCCGCAGTCTCGATGCCCGATGCGGGCGCGGTGCGCGAGGCGCTGGCCAGCTGTCCGTTCGTCGTGGTCTCGGACTGCATCGCCGAGACCGACACCAGCAAATACGCGCATGTGAAGCTGCCCGCCGCCGGCTGGGGCGAGAAGGACGGCACGGTCACCAATTCGGAGCGGGTGATCAGCCGCCAGCGGGCGCTGTTCGCACTGCCCGGCGAAGCGCGGCCCGACTGGTGGATCGTCAAGGAAATCGGCCGCCGGATGGGCTGGACCAGCGACTTCGCCTATAGCCGCCCGGCCGACATCTATCGCGAACATGCCCGGCTCTCGACCTATCAGAATGACGGCGCGCGCCTGTTCGACATCGGCAAGCACGCCGCGATCGGCAATGCCGATTATGACGCAATGGCGCCGTGGCGCTGGGGCGGTCAGGCGTTCGCGGATGGGCGCTTCCCGACCGCTGACGGCAAGGCGCGGCTGGTGCCGGTCAGCCAGATGCCCCTCCCCGCCCCGCTCGCCAACTGGCCGATGACGCTCAACACGGGGCGCTATCGCGACCAGTGGCACACGATGACCCGGACCGGCCTCTCGCCCAAGCTGGCGAGCCATCGCCGCGAGCCTTTGGTCGAGATCCACCCCGAGGATGCCGAAGCGCTGGGAATCACCGAGGGCGACCTCGCGCGCGTCTCGACGCCGCAGGGCGCGAGCGTCTTCCGCGCGACGCTGAGCGAGGGGCAGCGCAGGGGCGAGCTTTTCACCCCGATCCACTGGACCGACCGGCAATCGACGGGCGGCCGCACCGGCCTGCTCCCTCGCCCCTTGGTCGATCCGCATTCGGGCCAGCCGGGGTTCAAATCGACCCCAGCGCGCGCCGAGCGCGTCGCGGTCGAATGGCGCGGCTTCCTGATCGCGCGCGAGGAGCCCGGTGCGATCGACGCGGTCTGGGCGACACGCGTGCGGGTGCCGCAAGGTTGGCTGGTCGAGCTGGCCGGTGATGGCGACCCCGCGCGGCTGATCCGCCAGCTGCTCCCGCGCGGCGAGCGGATCGAGACGAGCGACCCGGCGCGCGGTCAGATGCGCCATGCGGTAATCGCGAACGGCAAGCTCGCGGCGGCGCTCTATCTCTCGCGCACCGGCAGCCTGCCCTCGCGCGACTGGCTGATCGGCCAGCTCGCCGCCGCCGACGCGCCACCCGCGATCGAGTTGCTCGCGGGCCGCCCCGCCGCGCCCCAGCCCGATCGCGGACCGATCGTCTGCGCGTGCTTCGATGTCGGCATGAAGACGATCGTCACCGCGATCGCGCGCCAAGGGCTGACCAGCGTCGAAGCGGTCGGCGCGGCGCTTTCGGCGGGCACCAATTGCGGGTCGTGCCGCCCGGCGATCGGGCGGCTGATCGGCGAAGCGAAGGAGAAGGCGCATGGCTGACGGTATCGCGCCCGGCACGGTATGGCTGGTCGGCGCCGGCCCGGGCGATCCCGATCTGATGACGTGGAAGGCCAGCCGGCTGCTGTGCGACGCATCGATCGTGTTCTACGACGCGCTGATCGGGCCGGGCATTCTCGAAATGATCCCCGCCCATGTCGTCCGCGTGCCCGTGGGCAAGCGATCGGGGCGGCATTCGAAGGATCAGGCGAGCATCAACGATTTGCTGCTCGCCGCGGCGCAGGATGGCGAGCGCGTGGTGCGGCTGAAGGGCGGCGACCCGTCGGTGTTCGGCCGCTCGGGCGAGGAGATCGATCATCTGCGCGCGGCCGGCGTTGCGGTCCATGTCTGCCCCGGCATCACCGCGGCCAGCGCGGCGGCGGCGAGCGCCTGCACCTCGCTGACCCTGCGCGGCTTCTCGCGCCGCCTCCAGCTCGTGACGGCGCATGCCCGCGCGGGCGAGGCGCTCGATCTCGACTGGGCGGCGCTCGCCGATCCCAAGGCCACCCTCGCCGTCTATATGGGCCGCGCCGCCGCGCCCGAGATTGCGCGGGAATTGATGGCGCATGGGCTGGCGGTCGACACGCCGGTGCTGATCGCCGCCGATGTCAGCCTTCCGACCGAGCGGCTGGTGTTCACCCGGCTCGACCTGCTGCCGCTCACCGTGGCCGCGGTCGCGGGGGAAAGTCCGGCGTTGCTGCTGATCGGCGAAGCGGTGCGCGGCGGCCAAAGCGGGCGACGGGCCGCGGCGCATACTGCCGAAGAACGCAGGCTGCCGCGCTAGGCTTGCGCCCGCGCCCGCGCCTCTGCTAGCCCGCGCGCATGGCTCTCGATCCCTCCGCCCCGCTGGTGCGCTCGCCCGATATCATCGCTTCCGAAGTCGATGGCGAACTGGTGCTGATCAGCATCCAGGACGGCAAATATTTCGGGCTCGATCCGATCGGCAGCGAGATCTGGCGCTTGCTCGAACAGCCCCATACGCCCGCTGCGGTGTGCGAGACGCTCCAGTCGCAGTTCGATGGCGACGCTGCCGAAATCGAGGGTGACGCCATGGAGTTCATGGCGGAACTCGCCTCGCACGCGCTGCTCCGCGCGGCTTAGAGATACCCGAACCGCGCCATCATCTCCCCATGCTCGCGCTCGATCCGCGCGGTATGTTCGGGGCTGAGCACCTCGCGCCACGTCCCCGATTTGCCGGTGTGGAAGAAGCGCTTGGCCTTGGCCGCGCGCTCCATGAAGCCCTCGCGCCGCTCCTTGGCGGCAAGCTGTTCGAAATGGGTGAGCTCGACCGCCCTGGCCACCGCCGCGTCGGGCGCGTCCCAGCCGATCCGCTCGGCCATCCGCCGCAATGCCCCGGGCTGATCGGCGAGCATGTCCTCGTATCGGATGACGAGCGGATCGAGCCCCGATTCGTCGATCCAGCTGCGAGCATGATCGCTCCAGCTGCCGGTGCGCTGGACGATCTGCGTTCCGATCCCCCGCGCGTTGGTGCCGAGCGCAGCCTCGTGATCGCACATGAAGGCCACGCTGCGCGCAACGCTCCAGTCGACGAAGCGCGACCAGGACACCGCGACATCGCGCGGATCGCGGATCAGATAGATGGTCGCATGGGTGAAGGCGGCGTCGAAGATCGGCCGGCCGCTGGGGGTGCGAATCCACGCGTCATGGACCTTGCAAAGCTCCGGCTCGGTCTTGGGACCATAAAGGACGGCATGCGCGTCGGGGCGCATCTCCTCGAGTTCATCGAAGGTCATCAGCCCCGAATCGATCTCGAGCGCGCGATCGATCAGCTCGCGCCGCGCCGACATCCGGCCGAACAGGCCGACCTCCTCGAAATCGATTTCGGCGCCGCCGTTGTGGAGCGAATAGAGCGCCATCCGCGTCCAGGTGTTACCCGATCGCGGATAGGAGGTGAGCCAGATCGCGCCGCTCATCGGATCAGCCGCACCGTCTCCACCACCGCATCGACCGTCGCGTCGAGATTGTCGAAGCCGACCCGGCGGAAGAGTTCGAAATGGCGGGGAATGCCCGCGGCGGCGCGGATCACGCGCGAGATCGCCTCGGGCCTGCCCACCGATTGCTTGAGCGTGCGCCAGCGATAGACCTGGCGCCGCACCTGCTGCACTGCGCCGGCACCCTGGAGCCGTGTGAGCATCACGTCACCGATCGTGTCGGAGATGGGGCGGAGGTGGAACAGTGCGGCCGGCGTCATCGGCTCGGTCACGAAATCGCGGTCGAAGGATCGGCTGAACTTCTCGATCCCCTCGCGGCACCGCTCGAGTTCCGCGACATCCCAATCGGCGTCGCGCAACGAATCGGGCCAGAGCCGGATCCGGCGCAACCCGGGCAGGAAGCGGACCTGGCCGCCATCGACCGCGATCGGCGTCACATCGTCGGCGAACAGGCGGAATCCGCGGCGGTTGAACGCCGCCGCCAGGGTCGACTTGCCCGACCCCGAGGCACCCGCGAACGCGACCGCCTTGCCGTCGATCTCGACCGAAGCCGCATGAAGCGGGAGCAGCCCGCGCTGGTTGCACAACAGGCCGAACACGCTGCCGAGCAACCATAGCCGCACATCGGGCGATTCCGGGTCCATGCCCGGCTGGATCGTGATGCTGCGGCCATGCTCGACCAGGAAATCGGCCACGCCGGGGATGGTGTAGCGCGCATGACCCTCGGCGTCGGTCTGGAGGAACGGGGTGTCGAGGACGAGGTTCGGGATGCTGGGCGGCACTTCGCCGATCCGGATGGCGACATCGATCGGGCCGGGCGTACCGGGCCAGGGCGCAAGTTCGGGCAGGTTGATCTCGCTCGATACCCGCCAGCCGCACAGATTATAGTCGCGGCCCTCCTCAGCCATTGCTTCCCTCATGCCAGCGCAGGAACGCCCCCATGGCGACGCTGAAGTGCAGGACGTAACGGTGCTGCCGCTCGCTGCGCTGCGCCTCTTCGGCGTTCCCGGGCCAGGTATCGACCAGAGTCTTGAGATGTTTCACGTCGAGGATACGGCTCGCGAGCGGCGACCGGCTCAGCCGCTCGACCGCCTCGGCGGTCTGCTCGCGCCGCAAATTGGCGAGATGGTACCATTCGCCGATCTGCCGCCCGCGCCTCGTCTGGGCGAGCAGCGCCTCCGGAAGCCGGTCCGCAAAGGCGCGCCGCGCGAGATGACGGCGGACGCCGTCGCGCTGATATTGCCGTTCGGGCACACCCAGCGTGAATTCGGCGATCCGCCGGTCGCTGAACGGATCGAGCATCTCGTGCGGCAGATGGCCACGCAGATAGGCGGCGCGATCGGCCATGTCCTCGCGCTGAAGCATCGACCAGCGCCGCGCCCGCCCGCTGAGCGGAACCCGGCGGAGGATATCGTGCGCGGCACTTTCCGTATGCGATTCATAGTCGAGCGATTGCAGGAAATCGGGGGAAAGTGCCGCCGACATCTGCCAGCGCGCGCGCTCATCGGTCCGGCGGCCCACTTGCCAGCGGCGAAGCGCACGCGGCTGGATCGCGGCGCCGATCTCGCTGCGCAGCGCCCGTGCGACCGATCCCCCCTCGCGCCGCGTGCGCTGGATCACGCCCCGGACGGCGGAGATCATCCTGCCGCCCCGGACCTGCTCGAAGCACAAGGCATTGCCGCTCCACGAAAGCGTGGCGTTGCCCATGCCGCCGGTCAGCAGCGTGCGCACGCCGATCGCCGCCGCGCGCTGATGGATCGGCTCGAACCAGGTGCGCGGAAACGGCGTGACCGGAAGGCCCATCGTCGCCGACTCCCATTCGGGATGCACGTCGCGCTCAGCCTGGTGGAGGTCGTCGACGACTACCCAGTCGATATTGGGGTAGCGCGCCGCGACAAGGCCCGCGAAGGCCTTTTCGTCGAAGCGGGTATAGGGATTGTGCGCGCCGGCGACGCGGGTGAAGGCGGTCAGCCCCTGGCCGCCCAGCAAGCGCGCCGCGGTCGCGGTGACCGCCGCCGAATCGAAGCCGCCCGAGAGCATCGTCGCGACGGTGCCGCCCGCGGGCAGCCGGCTGGCCACGGCCTTGTCGAGCAGGTCGCGCGCCGCTTCGACATAGTCCTCATCGCGCGCCAGCCGGACGGGGGCGATGGCGTCGAGCGTCCAATAGCGCGCGGTGCGGCAGCCGGTCTGGTCGAAGGTGGCGGTGCCGCCCGCGGGCACGCGCCGGATGTCGCGATACAGGGTGCGCTCGGGCATGTCGGTGGCGCCGACCAGGAAATCGGTGACGCCCAGATCGTCGAGATCGCGCGGCACGCCGGCCATGGCGAGCAAATGGTGGATCGCGGTGGCGAAGCGGAGCGCCTGCCCGTCGAAATGATAGAAGAGCGCGCGCGTGCCGAGTGCGTCCCGGGCCAGCGTAACCCGCCGCGCCGCCTCGTCCCAATGGACGAGCGCGAACTCGCCATAGAGCCGTTCGGGCGCCGAAAGGCCCCAGCGGTCATAGGCCGCGGCGATCAGCGCGGGATCGTCTTTCGCCCCGGCGCCGGGCCCCAGTTCGCGCAGCAGCGCATCGCGGTCGTCGAGGCGCGCCTCGACGAACAGCTTCGCGCCCGATGCGAGGTCGAATGGCTGGGGGGCGCCCGGCTCGGTGGCAAGATAGCGCGGCGGATAATAGGCGAATGCCCATGCGCCCTCCGCACGCACTCGAGCAGGCCGGACGCCACCGGCGCCGGCCCCACTCTTCCACCGATCGGTTATCGAGCGATCAACGGGTCCGCCATCGAGGCGAACAATTCCAACGAGACCGCCCATCTACCCCCAGCAATGCGAAAAATTCGCAGAAACAGTTGCTTAGGAATAGTTGCCCAGATCAATGCCGGGATAGACGGTCTGGCCGTCATCGCCGGGGGCATTCAGATCCTGCCCAGTAGCATTGACCATCGTATCGAGGGTCAGCTTCGGCTTGCGCCAGCGCGGGAGACCATTTTCACGCGCAGCCGACTCGTTTTCGATCCGATCCATCGTCATCTACCCTTTTGAAAACCCCGCAAAGTTGCCGGGATAATAGCTTGAGAGGTCAATAAATCAAGGTCGCAAGCGTAATAACTTGCCGTCAGACAGTATCTATTCGTACCAATCCGGCATCGGCAAGCTTGGCCAGCGCAGCGGCAACCGCTTCCACAGAATAGTCGGAACCCAGCAGGCCGGGCAGCGCGGCGACCGCAAGCGGCTTCTCGCGCAGGGCTGCGACCACCGCCTGCACCGCCGGCGTCGCGACAAGCGCGGCATGCGCCGCAGAGAGCATGTCGCCATTTGACGCGGGTCCGATCGTCACGTTGAGCGTCGCCATCCCCTCCGCGGTTGGCGCGCCCGGGCTGAGATCGAGCGACTGAATCCGCGCCCGCCGCGCCTGATGCTCGGCGTACCAGGCCATCGGATCGATCGCGGCGATTTGCGCGATCATCCGCGCCTTGACCGCCTCCAGCTCCGCGGCGACCGCCTCCTCGCCCAGGAAACCGGGCAAGGGAGCGCCCGCTCTCGCTTCGTCATTCACCAGTTCCGCGGCATAGTTCGCGAAGCCTGCCGCCGACGGATAACTGACGATGATCCCCAGATGCAGCGACCAGTCCCCCGGCGTGCAGCGGTGGAACAGGCCCGAGGGGACATAGAGCAGGTCGCCCGGCCGCATCGTCACCTCGCCGGTGATCTCGGTCGGCGGATCGCGATGATGGTTGGTGAAGCGCTTGGCGCTGTCGGCGATGGCGGGGCCGAAAAAGCTCCAGGTCTTCGACCCGTTCAAATGGACGATGATCAGGTCGGCGCTGTCATAGTGCAGCTCGATCCCCGATTGGCCGAACGAGATCACCGCCGCCAGCGTGACCCCCGTTCCCAGCCAGCGCTCGGCCGCGCAGGCCAGGTCCCACAGCTCGGGGGTCAGCCGCTGGGCATTGTTGACCACCACGGTGCCGCCCTGCCGCGCGAGCCCTCGCAGCGCGAGCGGCCGCAGCGCCTTGCCCTTGACCACCCCCACGCGCTCGAGATCGAGCTGCGAATAGGCGCCGAACACGCGCAGCTCGTCGACCGGGATCACGCCCCGCGCGAGGCCCTGCTCGATCGTCTCGAGCGTCACGATCGCCGCCGGATCGATCGTGCCGTCCGCCGGCACGCGATACGCGGTGCGCGCCGCCATCTGGCTGCGCAGGTCGTCGTCGGGCAGCAGCGAACGGATCGAGGTCAGGATCGGGCTCATTGCCCGGAGGCTAGCAACGCTTCACTTCCGCCGCCACGGCCATTTCGCATATTGGTCGATCGCCTTCTGCGGCCCGTTGCTGAACCAGCTATAGCCGTTGCGCCGTTCGAGGCTGAGTTCGTTGGGATCGTCATGGATCGTCTTGTCGCGATCCCCGAACACCGGCTTGCCGGTGGTGAAGTCGTAATAGCGCGACCAGATCGGGCCCGCGCCCGGCTTGGGCGAAAGCATCGCGCCATTCGGCCCACGCTTCCATTCCATGTCGCGGATCGCATGCGCCTGAAGCCAGTCGATCCCGGCCCGCACCGCGGCGACGAGCTGTGGCGAGGGATTGGGCCGGCGCATCAGCATCGCGAGGATATCGGCGCTTTCGTAGCTGGAGAGCGAGGCAGGCTCGAAATTGCGCGCCCCGACCGGCTTGAGCGTGAGCGCGTCGTGCTGCTGGCCCCAGACGGTGCGCTTGCCGTCGATCACGACCTGGGTGGTGAGGATCAGCGCGATCGCCTTGTCGACCGACGTGCCCGCCTGCGCCGCGAGCGGCGCGGGGATGGCGGCAAAATCGCCCGCGCGCCCGGCGACGCTGGTCAGCACCGCGATCACATCGGACATGGCATCGTCATTATAGGTGATCGCATCGTGATAGCCGCCCTGGAGCGGATAGATTTGCGGCCAGCCGCCATTCGGGAATTGCGCGGTCAGCAGATAGCGCACGCCCTTGGCCATCGCTGCGCGGTACGGCTCACCCTCCGCCCCCGGCAACGCGGCCTGGACGCGCGCGAGGAAGCGGATCTCGGTGGTGGTCGCGTTGTTGTCGATCGTGCCGACATAGGCCCAGTCCTCGTCGCCGGGGATGTCGCTGCGGGCGTTGGCGGGGAGATGCTCGATCGGCACGTAATGCTGGCCCCGCAGCCGCGGCGGGCCCGATCGGTCGACATTCTTGCCCCATCCGCCCGCAGGCGTCTGGAAGCTGACGATATTGTCGGCCACCTTGCGTGCCTCGGGGCCCGCATACCATTCCGCCGGGTTGGCCAGCGGCATGCCCGCTCCGCCCGAGGGGCCGGTCGGCGGCGCATCGGGCGCGACGCCCCCTGCCCGCTCGCGCGACAGCGACGCCATGTCCTCGGCCTTGAGCGCGCGCGACCTGGCCAGATAGGCGGTCCAGGCGGCCTGCTCGCCCTTGGGGAGCTGGGCGATCCGCGCCTCGGTGATCGGCTCGGCCGGGATCATGTGACCGATCACCCCCGCCGCCGCCACGCCAGCGGGAACACTTGCGAGTAACAGTGCCGCTTGCCAGAATCGCATTCTACTTCACTCCTGCCAGCCAGCGGACCGCATTTTCCAGGAAGCGGCGCTGCAGTGGTTGAACCATATCGGGCATGCGGTGAACGACCGCGTGCATGCCGTTCGCGCGGGCGATCAGGGTCGCGGCGCCGTTCCTGCGGTCATGGTCGCGGCTATAGGCGGCGACGATCTCGACACCCTCGCCGTCCACGATCAGGCCGTTCGACGGCTGCCCCTCGACCTGATGGAGCACGCTTGTGGCGCAGTCGGCAGGGATGCCTTCGAACAAGGGATGCGCGCGGAGATAATTCCAATTGCCCATCCAGGGCGCGCGGAGATTGCCGACCTGTCCCGCATAGCGGAACAGGCCAAGCGCCGAGAGCTGCTTCGCGACGCCGTCGGCGAGGCCATCCTCGGGCACGAGCGCGAGCAAGGGCGTTCCGGTCTTGACGGCGGCGAGGACTTCGGCGGGGAGTTCGCCGAGCACCATCGGCGGCTTCTCGCCTGCGCGGGGCTGCGCCTCCAGACCCGTCTGCTCGCCGACCTGGCGGCGGGCGATCTCGTCGGCCCTGAGGCCCGAGGCGATGACGCCGTCATAGCGTTGGCCGGGCCGGAAATCCTCGAACGCCACCCCGGCAAAATCGAGCTGCTTGCGCAGCGATTGCGCCACGCCCGCCACACCGATGCGGAGCGCGTGCGCGAAGGGTGCCGCGGGGCCGACCACCCAGAAATCGCGCTCGAACGCCGGAACATCCGGCGTCGTATGCGCCAGGCGGATCGTCCATTTGCCCGGCTTGTCGAACGGAAAAAGCTTCGCCTTCTCTTCGATCAGATAGGCGAACACATCGGGTTCGAAGCGCGCAGGCGTGGGGAAGGAGGCGCGGGTCAGCTCGCGCCCGTCCGGGCCGATCATCGTCAGGATCAGGTCCAGCCCGATCCCGCTCGTCCCGCCGGTATCGTCGAACAGCCAGATATCGAGTTCGGCGGTCTCGCCCAGCGCATAGACCAGCCGGCGCTGCTTGGCGCAGGGCCGCACCGGCAGCAGCGCGCGGCGGATGATCTCCGGATCGGTCTTGAAGTGGCGCAGATTGTCGACGACCCCCGAATGATTCTCGATTGCGGTCGTCTCCCAGCCGCTGACGCAGGCCATGTCGACGTTGTCGCCCAGCCGGATATTCTCGAAATAATTCTCCCAGGCGTGATAGGCCTTGCGGCCGATCGACAGGAACAGGCTCTCCGCGGTCGGGAAGGCCTTGCGGAAGCCCCAGCGGTCGAGGAACGCCTCGGTCTCCCTGAGAATCACCCGATGGTCCTCGATATCGTAGGACTTGCCGCCACGCGCATCGATCTCGGCGACGATCCCGGCGTGATTGTCCGCCACCGCGCAGCCCTGCATCTCGCCGAACTCGACGATGAAGGGCTTGCCCGCCTGCTGGTGGATATAGGCGTCCTTGGACTGGTAGAATTTGTCGTACCACTGGTCGCCCGCGCCCTGGTGATTGACCCACCAGCCGCCCCATTGCTCGACGTCCGAGCGGTAAGTGTGATCGCTGTACGGCAGAATCATCGCCTGCGCTGCGCCGCGCTGGACGAAGCCGTCGTTGAGGATGACGGTGCGGCTGGGATCGGCATCGTGGATCGCCCTGAGCACCGCCTGGACGTCCGGATTGGCGAGGTTGGCCCCGATCTCGTTCTGGAGCGTATATTGCACGAGGCTGGGGTGCGAGCGGAAGGTCTTCGCCATCGCCACGCATTTCTCGACGAGGAAATCGCGGCTGAACCTGTCGGCGTCGGACAGGGTCTCGCCGGGCTTCAGATCCCTGCCGATCGCGTGACGCCCGCCGCCCGGCTCCATCACCCGGAGCAGCCCACCCGCATCCTGCGCGGCGAACACCTCCTCCTTGCCGACATTGCGATGGAAATGGAGGCAGTTGAGTCCCAGCGCTTTCGCGGCGGTGACTTCGCGGCGCGCCAGTTCGGGCGTGGGCCACAGCCCGTTATACCCCCAATAGCCCCATGAGATCGCCGAATAGAGCTTCACGCGCCGTCCGTTGAGACGAAGCAAGGCATTGGTCCCGATCCCCTCGGGCGAGAACCAGCGGAAGCCGAACCGGACCGTGCGCCTGTCCTCGCCGAAGCCGAAGCGGAGTTGGTGGAGGTGCGGGGTTTCAAGGTCCCAGAGCTTCGCGTCGGGCGCCTTCACCCGGAACACGAAGGTCGCGACATTGGCGTCGGTGCTGATGCTCTCCAGCTTCACGACACCCTTTACGCCCACCAGTTCCACCCGCGCGCGACCGCGCAGCTTCACCATGTCGCGCGCGCTCGCCAGCACGACCTGCATATGCGCGGTCACTTCGCGCGGGTTCGGCGTGTTGAGCACCCAGGCATCGGCGATATGCGCGTCGAGCGGATGCGCGCTCAGCGTCATGCCGCGGTCGATCCCGCCAAAGCCGTGCGATGCGAACAGCTTGGCCGCGCCCCACATCATCGTCGTCGAATCGCGCCAGTCGTAGCGGCCGCCGGGATTGGTGATGCGGATCGCGAGCCGGTTCGCCTGCCCGGGCCGCATCGCTTGCGTGAGATCGCAATGGATCGGCAGCTCCGACATGATCGAATAGCCGACGAGCCTTTCGTTGAGGAAGACCTCCGCCCGCAGCCGCGCGCCGCGGATATGGAGCATCACGCGCTTGCCCCTGGCGGAGGCGGGAATGTCGATCTCGCGATACCACCAGGAGACGCCGCGATACGCACCGTTCTGAGGGACGGCATCGTCCTCGGCGTAGCGATACTCGTCCCCGGTATAGGACCGCTCGCCGAACGCACCCCAGAAATGCTCCTCGACCGTGGTGGGGAGCGTCACCGCCAGCGCCTTCGCCTTCCACAAGGCCCCCCAGCCGCCGGTCGGCGGGTTCAGCGGGAGCGCATGGAGATTCACCTGCGAGGGGAGATGGATCGCATCGTCGCGCCACGCGGCATCGCGGTCGAGCCAGAGCATCCAGCCGGTATCGGGCAGGTCGGCCAGCACCGGCGCCGCATGGGTCGAGGGAATGAAGGACATGGCGGCCCCGGCCGCGCTCGCGCCGAGAAATCCCCGCCGGCTGATCCCTGACATACCCTCTCCCGCGACCCATACGCGCCGATTCCCGGCTGGGCTGTGGGAGCGTTATGACACCGGTATCAATACGCGGCAAGCGGGCTGATCGAATTCGATCCGGAGCCGGCTGGTGTCGTATTGACGAAGGCGGTTCAACCCGATCCCATCTCGCTCTAAGCGAGGGTACCCGCCCCTTGCGGTTCCAACCGGAGATGACCCACCAGTTCAATGCCCAGCCCGACAATGTCAGAATGGGCCGAAGCGAGGTAGGCGATGGCCTTTTGAATAGGTGGCTGGACGGCGAACAGACCTATCGGATTACCGAGGAAGTCGTGGGGCTTGGCGGGTACGGGCGCACTCTCACGGTTCTGACCTGCAGTTCGCTCTCTGTGCGGCCAGAAGATCAGCCCGATGAAGATGACGAGGAAGCGCTCATCGAAAGCTGGACACCGCGCTTTAAGCGGTGATGGCCGCTCAGCATCTCCCCCAGCATGCTCGCCGTGCGGCCGTCATATCTCCAGTCGTAGTGCAGTGGGTGGTGGCGGGGGGAGGGATTCATGGTTCACCCAACCGGGTGGGGAATGACCCAACTTGCACCGCGCCCGCGCCGACCAGACGTCGGTCGATGCCTGCAGCGCGAAGGATCCCGTCCCCGGTTCGCCCAAGCATGACCGAGGTGAGCCCGAGCCCCGTCGCGACTTGGCAGATCGTCGCAGAAAGAGCGCCAGCTTCCCGCCACAGCAACGAACCCGCGTTCGAGTAGCACGCCTCGAGCAGATCGACGTCGCACGCGAGCTGTAGCGTCGTGCCCGTCCCGCAGTCCAGCATTTCGGCCAGACTGGCCCGGTTGATCTCGAGCGCCTCTGCGTCGATCGGCGCGATCCCGTGGACGTCGGGTACATATTCACCCGCGGTCGACGGATCGCCCAGCGGCATCACGACGACGCGCATGGCGTGCAGTCCGCCAACGGAGGGGGCGGGTCGGCTTTCCCACGGGAGGCCGAACCGGCCACCGGTCTGCCGCTCCCTCAGACTGGTCGAGTGCCAGAGCAAAGAGGACAGGTCCTCAACGGTGATGTCTCCCCCGATCAGGGAACGTCTGCCCTGGAGGATCTCCATGAAGCTGGCACTTGGCTGCCTGATGTCACGCGGAAGCGGGACCCATCGATCGGGGCGGGGTATGCGAGATGGAGGGCCGGAGCGATCGAGCCGCGGTATCGGCTCGTGGTCAGTAGGCATCGTCGAACAGCTGCTCCGTTACCTGGAAGTGCTTGTGGCAACCGCGGCAGTCGCCGCATGCCAATGGCCCCGTGTGACAGGAATGGGCCCAGGCGAGAATCTCGCGGGGCACCCCGGACGTCTTGATCAGCTCGACTGTCGTCATGCCGATGGCCGGCACGATGACGCGGACGTTTCCTTCCTGCATCCCCATCAGGGCATCAGCCGCCGCATAGAATTCGGCCCTACCATCAGCATGGGTTCCGTCCGACGCGACTGAACCGGTCATTAGCTCGGTGACGCCGATCGCGACGGCCCTCATACCTGCGAAGGTGAGCAGCATCTGGTTCCTGAACGGCCACCATTCCGTGACGGGAGCGGCCGCAAGAGGCTCACTACCGGCCATGTCGCCCGAACCGAGCGAGGAACAGTCCACGCGGATGATCTCGTGGCGCATGTTCAATGTCCGGGCCACCTCGGCAGCAACGGCCAGTTCAGTCGAGGCGGCTTTCTGGGCGTAGTCGATGGTGATCGCGACTTCGGGGCGCTTCCAATACGCCAGCGCGATCGAATCCATTCCGCCGGATAGGAGCACGGCCTTCAAGGAAGCGCCCACACCGCTTGGTAAATCGCCGAGGCCAGATCGCCAACGATAGTGCAGCCCGACCCTGCGACCATCTTCAAGTCTTCGGCGCGCATGTTTTGGGCGAGAGCCACCACGGGGATTCCCCTCGCAACGGCGTAACCGACCTCGAACACCGTGCCGGTGTCAGAACCGTTCAGGATCGCGAGCACCACTTGGCAGTCGTCGAGGCCAGCCAGGTCCTGCGGTGCCACGATCTCGCCGGGACCCTCCCCGACCTCGTGGAGCGGCGAGAAGACCGGAATGCCCATGTCGATAAGTTGTGCCCGGACTTCCTCAACGATCCAGCGCTCGGCCAGGTTGAAGAACGGAGCCGCAATGTAGATCCGGCCGTCCCCGGAGGTTATCGGTACGAGGTCAGCTGCCGTAAGGTCATGAGCGGTCGGGATAGGTAGCGACTTGGTATCGACATATCGGCTCACAGCTCGCGAAGCGAGATCAGCGGCTTCGTCTGGCGAACGTCCGTCGATTGCCCAGAACTGGGTGAACGCCGCGGAGAAGACGTCGCCCGATCCGATCTTGAAGACGTTCTCGCTCCGGTACGCGGGCACCTGATGGGAACTCGTCGCCGTCAGCACGAGGGCTCCGCGGCTTCCCATCTTGAGGACGACCACCTCGGTGTCCCCCCGGGCGAGCAGCGCTTCCGCCGCTTTGCGCGCGTCCGGATCACCGGTAAACCGCCTAGCTTCATGCTGGTTGAGGATCAGCGCCAGGCGGCCGGCGGTCGAGCCATTCTCGTCGTAAGGGCGGGGGTCGAATGCCGATTGCGGATCGTAGACGACTGTGCCTGCCGACACGACAGCGTCACCCTCGAGCATGCCGAACCGAAGCACGATGTCGTCCTCGACCTTAATAGACGACTGTCGTTTCACCGCATCCGGACGCGGGGTAATGCGCGGCACAGCGAGTGGATGGAAGTAGTCGAATGCGATCTGCTCGGCGACCTCGGGGCCATCGATCGCCAGACCGTACGCGTTCTCGAGACTCGCGAACGCGCTGGCGAGCGGCTTCGCACGATAGGTCAAAAGCCGGACATCGGGCGTGGCCGCGCTGATGGCGGCAGCAGCGCGCCCGGCTGAGCCATACACGTCGTCCCAGTGGGGTTCGACGCACCGTTCGACGTACACGCCCCCGACGACCGTGGTCATACCGGCTCGATCCGGACCTCCACCGCTCCTCCGACTTTCTTGACGACGATTGCTTGGTAGGTCCGACCGTTTACGATGCAATTGATAAGGGTGAGGTGGTTGCGGTGCGTGAGTGCACCGGCACGCTGGCCGTTGCGTTGCACCTCGAGCACAGGGCGGGGCCCATTCGTATCAAGCATGACATCGAGGATGTCGCCGACATTTAGCGTAGCGATGATGGCGGGTTGTGGACTGTTGAGCGGAACGGTCTCGACTATGTCGCACGGATCGCTGCCGCCACCGCCTCCGCCGCCCCCTCCGCCGCCGCCACCGTCGGTCGGCTTTGGCGTGGACGGTGGTGTCGGTGAATAATAGTCGCTTCGTCCGCCGCCGCTTCCAGTCATGATACCCCCTGTGCCTTGGTCTATCGACCTATCGGTGGGCTCATACCAACTGAAGCTGCCCCGTGTCGAACTTTCCGCGCCGATTTGATTGTGTTGTGCTCGGCGCCGGAGCCTTCAGGGTTAGAGCGATCGATGATGGTAACTGGCGCATTGTCATCCACATCACGGAGTCGAGGATGGAGGCGCGGGCGTCGATTGCCGAGCAGAAGCGGAGATACGCTTTCTCCATGCGCCGATAGTCCCGACCGACCTGCCAACCACTTTCGAAGAGTCCGAGGCCCGTCGCCGCCCGGATGATGTGTATGTCCAGGATGGAGACCTGGTCGCTCCCGCGCCAGTTGCGTACCACCCAGGACGCGGTCTTCAGGCCTATCCCAGGGAGTTCCACCAGTTGGTCGCGCAGGGTCACATCGTCGAGGTCCTCCGATATAACCTCCATGCCGCTCATGGCCGCGGCGATGTAACCGGACTTCTGGTTCGCGAAGCGGTACCGGACGGGTCGGCCCTGGATCTCGAGGGGCCGCGTGAGATTGGCGCGGACGACGTCGGCGTCCCGAAGCTCGTCCGTCGAGAGAATACGCAGGCGGTGGTAGGCTGCAAGGCCGACCTCGGCGGGAATGCCATACCCGCCGAGTAGGCAAGCCAAGATCTCCTCGCGGAGTGTCCTGCCAAGTCGATAGTGCTCCGGCTCGTCGAGTTCCCAAAGCCATGATTGGGCCGACCAGTAGGCCGGGCTGCCGATCTCCTCGATGCGCCCCCATTCGATCCGGTGACCGGCGATCCGCTGATGAGGCGAAGGGAACTGCCGCTCGACGGTCTGATCGCCGTGCATCACCACCACCGACTGCGTTGACGATGAGTTTAATGAATGCATATATGCATTCTAATATGCATTCCAGCGCGGCGCAACGATGGACTTGATACTCAGTGTAGATCAGGCGCGGCGCGCCAAGAGGATGTCGCAGACTGAGATCGCCGACGAGCTCGCGGTCACCCAAGGTCACTACAGCAAGGTCTTGACCAGGCGCGCGCCGCTGTCTGCCAAGCTAGCCGAGCGGATGGAGGCTTGGCTCAGCGAAGGCGGCCATAAGCCGATCGGCGACAGCGCCAGTCGTCGCATCAACCAACTCGCGATGTCGATCCGCCGGCAATGCATGGAACTTACGCATTTGGTTGGACTGGCGGAATCGGAGGAGTCTGGTCGGTAAATAGGGGTCTATGCACAAACCGGTCATGGCGGGAATCCCGAGCTTCGCCACACCGACCCGGTGAACCTGCGCTTCAGCATTCTCCAGCGCACCTCCCCAGACTTGGAACCGACCGAAATCATCGCGCTCGAGGCCAGCTCGAAGGAACGCCTTCACACGAGAGAATTCGGCCTCAATAGGAACTGACCACAAACGGCGGCTGACCGTCGCCTGAACTGTCCCGCTGATCGACATTCCATTCGACTTCGCTCGCAAACGGAGCATTGGTGCTCGTGTGAATCGCGGCCGGGACTGACCGGCGGCCGCCCCGATCAGCGCGACTGCCGGGGCTCTGGGTGGTGGGAGCGGCGCAGTGCTGCTCGCCTGAACAAGGACCACCATCATGACCAAGCTCAACGACACTCAGCTGATCCTGCTCTCGACCGCCGCCCAGCGCGACAATGGGAGCCTGATCCCGCTCCCCGACAATCTGGCTGCCGAGGCAGACAAGGTCCGCAAGGCAATTACCGCGATGATCAAGGCAGGCGTCGCCGAGGAAGGCGAAGTGCAGGACGCCACCCTGGCTTGGCGCGCCGACGGCGAAATCAATCTCGGTGCCCGCATCACCGATGTCGGCCGGACGGCGATCGGGCTTGGAGAAACCGGCGGCGCAATAGCTGGGGCGCCGGAAACGAACGAGCCACCGTCCGTGCCTGCGAAGCAGACCAAGGCAGGGCTGGTGCTGGAATTGCTGCAACGCGAGCAGGGCGCGACACTAGCCGAACTCGTCATCGCCACCGGCTGGCTGCCGCACACCACCCGCGCTGCACTCACCGGGCTGCGGAAGAAGGGCCATGAGATCGAGAAGTGCAAGCGCGGCGACGCGACCTGCTACCGGGTGGCGGTGAAGGCCTGATCATGGCTAGCCTCGAAGAGGAAGTGGAGGCGCTGGCGACGATGTCGCCAGCGCAACTCCGTTCGCGGTGGCAGGTACTGACGCGCGGTCCGGTGCCAAAGATCAGCGACGAACTTCTGCGGCTCGCTGTCGCGTATGAGTTGCAGGCAAAGAAGATGGGTGACCTGTCGCGGGATGCTCGACGGCGCTTGGATCAGCCCGGGAGCGGCAGGCGCGCCGATATCCCCACCTCACCCGGAACCCGCCTCGCACGCGAATGGCAGGGCGCCGTGCATATCGTCGCGATCGAAGAAGATGGCCGCATCCTCTGGAACGGTCGTCCCTGGCGCAGCCTCAGCGAGGTCGCGCGCGCGATAACTGGCACCCGGTGGTCGGGACCGAAATTCTTCGGCCTCAAGCAGAAGGCTACAGCATGAGGAAGGTCCGCTGCGCAATCTACACGCGCAAATCCAGCGAGGACGGTCTCGAACAGAGCTTCAACTCGCTACATGCCCAGCGCGAAGCATGTGCCGCCTATATTCTGAGTCAGGCCAGTGAAGGCTGGTCGCCGCTTCCCGACGAGTATGATGACGGTGGTCTGTCCGGGGGGACGCTGGAACGCCCTGCCCTTCAGCGCCTGCTTGCCGATATCACCGCAGGCAAGATCGATATCGTCGTGGTCTACAAGGTGGACCGACTGACCCGTTCGCTTCTCGACTTCTCCACGCTCGTCCAGGCTTTCGATGCGGCTGGCACGTCGTTCGTCTCGATCACCCAGTCGTTCAATACGACCACCAGCATGGGGCGGCTCACCCTCAACATGCTGCTCTCGTTTGCGCAGTTCGAGCGAGAGGTTACCGCAGAGCGCATTCGCGACAAGATCGCAGCATCCAAAGCCAAGGGCATGTGGATGGGTGGTACACCGCCGATTGGCTACAAGCCCGCGGGTCGCACGCTGGAGATTGTAGAAGAGCATGCGGCGATCATCCAACATGTTTTCAAGCTCTATTTTGAGGTCGGAACGGTCCGGGCGCTGATCGACAGCTTAGCTGCCGAGGATGTCCGCACCCCTGAGCGGCAAACCGCGGATGGACGGATATTTGGTGGCGGACTCTTCTCCCGGGGGCAGCTCTACTCGATGCTCAAGAACCCGATCTATGTCGGTGACATCTCCCACAAAGGCGAGATCCATGCGGGCCAGCATCCGCCCATCATCGACCGCGCTCTCTGGGATCAGGTCCAGCAACAGCTCGCCGACCATGTTCCGGGGCAGCGCCAGGGGAAGCGCGTCGAGCACCCAAGCCTGCTGGCCAGGTTGATCGTCGATGACGCTGGCAAGCCGTTGATTGCCACCCATGCCTGCAAGGGCAATCGCCGGTATCGCTACTATGTCAGTCGCGCGCTCCATCACCGCCATGAAGAACTGCGGGGTGGTGGCGTTCGCATCCCGGCGCGCGAACTTGAGGCAGCGGTAATGAAGCACATCGCCTCGGCATTCGACGAACCGATCACTCTCATCGCCACGGCAGGATTGCCTCTCAATGCAGTTGATCTTGGCGGAATTGGGAAGCGCGCCGCATCAGTCGCAAAGCGGGTTCGCGCGCGGGAGTCTGAACTGATCCGCGCTCTGCTATCGATCGTCCGGATCGAAGTGGATTGCATCAGGTTGACGCTTTCAGTCCCGGTGATCGCCGAAGTTCTTAAGCTGACGCCGGGGCCCAGCGCAGCGACCGTTGATCTCCATCTGGCGGCGAAGCTGAAGCGATCGGGCAAGGCTGTGCGCTTCATACAAACCGATGGGCGTAGCGCGACCGCGGGCGCACCCGATCAATCCCTCATCGATCTGATTGCGAAGGCGCGACGTTGGTGGGCGCGACTGCGAACAGGCGAGATTCACTCGGCGGCGCTTGCACGAGAGGAGGGCGTGACTCGCACGTACTTTGCGAACGTGATCGGCATCGCTTTCCTTTCGCCGCGCCTGGTCGAAATGATCGTGGCCGGGCAACAGCCTGCGCGTGTCTCAGGGAAGACGCTCACGGCCAACCGCGTGCCGGCCTCCTGGGAAGAGCAGCAGAAGCTGCTCGGCTGATCCGCCCGCGGCCAGCATGATCTTGGCCAGCGCGGCCCCCAACGCACCGTATAGGTGCTAACCTCCAAAAAGGCCTCCAGAGAAAAAGGCGCGAAAGCCTCACATCCGGGACGCTGTCGCAGTCTCCGTGGTTAGCACTATCGCCCTGAGTGCCGCGGAACGGCGCGGCTTTCGGTTGCGACCGCGGAAACTCTCTGCACCGGCAGACTGGTTGGCTGGGGCGGCGGGCAGCCACCCAGTCCTACTAGTGGTACACCTAATCCTCTCGCCTTACTATTCAATGCCTTCGACCTGACAGTCGTTCGCGGCGCAAACCCAAAGCCCAGGCCATGAGCGCCGCGAACCCTTCGCGCCTCGCGCCTCTCTCCTTGCGCCTGTCGCGCGAGGAGCGAGCCCGCCTTGAGCGGGCTGCCGGAGCCCAGCCGCTCGGCACCTACATCAAGTCCCGGCTCTTCGGTGACGGTGTGGTGCTGATGCCCGCCCGCAGCCGCAAACCCGTCCGCGACGAGCGCACTTTGGCGCAATTGCTTGCCCGCCTCGGCTCGAGCCGGATGGCGAGCAACCTGAACCAGCTCGCCCACGCCGCCAACATCGGAGCGCTTGATTGCGACGAAGAAATCGCAACCGCGCTCGCCGCCGCCTGCGCGGACATCCGGGCGATGCGCCTGATGCTGATGACGGCGCTGGGATCGAAAAGCCCGACGCCCGCCCCAAGCACCGCACCCCCACGCCAAGCATTTGCCGACGCTGACAGCAGGGAGCGCCAGCGGTGATACTCAAGGGATCGCAACGGGCCGGGTCCGCCCAACTGGCAGCCCATTTACTCAGTAGGCGCGACAACGAGCATGTCTGCGTCCACGAGCTGCGCGGGTTTGCCGCCGACGATCTGCATGGCGCGCTGGCGGAAAGCTACGCCATTTCGCGCGGTACGAAATGCACGCAGTTCATGTTCTCGCTGAGCCTGAACCCGCCCAAGGGCGCGGTCGTCGGCGAGGAAGAGTTCGAGCGGGCGGCGGATGAGGCGGAGAAGCGCCTCGGCCTCGAAGGTCAGCCGCGTGCTATGGTGTTCCACGAAAAGGAGGGGCGGCGGCACGCGCATGTCGTGTGGTCGCGCATCGACGCCGAGGCGATGCGGGCGATCAACCTCCCGCATTTCAAGCGTAGGCTAACCGACCTTTCGCGCGAGCTGTACCTCGAACACGGATGGATGCTGCCGGACGGGCTGCGCACGAACGGCGGCAAGAGCCCACTCAACTTCACACTGGAGGAATGGCAGCGGGCGAAACGGAATGGCGTCGATCCGCGCGAGATCAAGGACGCCATCCGCGACGCCTGGGCGCGTTCCGATTCCGCGAAAGCGCTGAGCGCGGCGCTCGAAGAGCGCGGCTATTTCTTGGCGCAAGGCGACCGGCGCGGCTTCGTCGCCATCGATACCAACGGCGACGTGTACCCCATTTCGCGCTGGGCGGGGATAAAGGCGAAGGAAGTCGCCGCCAAGCTCGGCGCACCGGACGCGCTGCGGAGCGTCGCCGATGTGAAGCGCGACCTCGCGCTGCGCATGACCGAACAGCTCCGCGATTTCCATGGCGCGCTGCGCGAGCGCCACGCCCGCGAACTGGAAGCCCCCCGCGAAGAGTTGCGGCGCATCGTCCTCGTCCAGCGCGCTGAACGCGACAATCTGGACGCGGCGCAGAAAGAGCGCCGGGAGCGTGAGACGCGCGACCGCGCCGCGCGCTTCCGCAAGGGTCTTGCCGGCCTGTGGGACGCGATCACCGGGCGGCGGCGCGAACTGACACGCGCCAACGAAGCCGAGACAATCGACGCTATGAAGCGGGACCGCGCCGAACGCGACGCGCTCGTGCGGGCGCATCTGGAACAGCGCCGGGCGAGCCAGATGCGGATCGGATCGATGCGCGCCCGGCACGCGCAGGATCGGCGCGTCATGACGCGGGAGGCGGTCGCCGCGCTGCGGCGCCTCAGGCCGCCCAAGACGCGGGACGCTGAAACCCGCGCCCGCGGGCACGCGCCCCAGCTCACCCCCTGAATGTGGAGGAAGACATGACCGCCAGATTGTCCGGCAAATCGAAGCGCCCCCGCGAGTTCACAATCTGGGCGGCTGCGCTCCTGATCCTCTGCGAGTTGGCTTGCACGTTATTCGCCCGCATCAGTGCTCGGCCCGATTTCTGGTACGACCTCCCGCTGTGGTGGTATCTGGCTGTCTTCACCGCGCCGACCCTTATCGCATGGGCCATGCCGGTTGCGTGGTACGCGCTGGGCCGCCGGTGGCGAGACAGATTCACCCCATCCCGGAAACTGAAGTCCGCTCTTCTGAGCGTGGCCGTGCACCTCGTTTCGGCGTTCTGTCAGGCATACCTGTTTGACGCGCGGGGGTATGCGGTCGCGCTCCTGTCAGCCGCAGGTTTCTCGCTGGGGCTGTATCGCATTGACTGGTTCGCAGAGCCGTCGCTCCCGCCCTCCACGGTGCACGGTTCTGCCCAATGGGCCACCTTCGACTATCTGCGCCTGCGGGGCCTTATCGGCGGCGACGGGCTGATGGTCGGTTTCGTCGCCGATGAAGGCGCCGGGCTAGAGACGCTGCGCTACAACGGCGACCGCCACCTGCTCACCTTCGCGCCGACGCGCTGGGGAAAGGGCACGACGATGATCGTCCCGAACCTCCTCATCTACGGCGGCTCGGCTATCGTCATCGACCCGAAGGGCGAGAACGCGCTCATCACGGCGCAAGCGCGCGCCGCGATGGGCCAAGAAATCCACGTGGTGGATCCCTGGGGCATCGCCGCCGGGTGGGGCGGCGGGATTTCCCGGTTCAACCCGCTCGACTGGCTCGTGCCGGGTGATCCCGACATGGCCGAGAACGCCATGATCCTCGCAGACGCGCTCGTCGCCAAGGAGGGCGCGGGCGATCCGTTCTGGAACGAGGAAGCCAAGGCGCTCCTGCACGGCCTCATCCTCTACGTGGCGACCGACGCCGAGGAAGCCGGGTCGCGCCATCTGGGCCGGGTGCGCGAGCTTCTGCTGCTCGACGGCGAGGATATGCCGGCGTTGTTCCAGAGGATGTACGAGTCGCCGCATCGTGTCGTCGCCAGCGCGGGCGCACGCTCGCTCCAGAAGGACGAGAAGCTGCTGGCGAGCGTGGTGTCGTCGGCGCAGGCGCACACGCATTTTCTCGACAGCCCACGCCTTCTCGACAGCCTGTCCGCGTCGGATTTCGATTTCGCGGAGTTGAAGGCAAGAAAGATCACCGTCTATCTCGTGCTGCCGAGCGACCGGCTGGAGACCTTCTCGCGCTGGCTGCGCCTGCTGATCCAACAGGCGCTCACGGTCAATGCGCGCAACATCGAAATCCAGCCCGACAAGCCCATCCTGTTCATGCTCGATGAGCTGGCGTCGCTGGGCCGTCTCGCCGCGATCAAGACGGCGTATGGGCTCATGGCCGGGTATGGGATGCAGCTCTGGGGCGTCGTGCAGGACGCAACGCAGCTCCGCGACCTGTACGGCGAGGGCTGGGAGACGTTCATCTCGAACGCGGGCGCGGTGCAGTATTTCGGGAGCCGGGACCGCCTGTCGTCCGAGTATTTCTCGGCGCTGTGCGGTCAGGCGACGGTGACGAACCTGAGCATGACGTTCAGCCGTTCGACCACCTGGACCAAGGACGGCTGCTCCTCCACGTCCGGCACCTCGACCACATGGTCGCATGTCCAGCGGAAGCTCGCCTTTCCCGACGAGCTGGCCCGCCTCGACCGAGGCCGCCAGCTCGTCCTGATCGAAAACCACAACCCGATCCTCGCGCAGCGCCTGCCGTGGTTCGACGATCCAAAGCTGAAGCTTCTCGGGCGCAACCTTCACCTTGAGCAACGGAGCGAACCGACATGTCCGATTCCCGCGATCCTTCCCTCAAGCGCTTCAATCTCACTCGTGGAGAGAGCGTGAGACCGTTCCGGCTGGCGGCAGACCAACCCCAGCCCCGCGACAAGGACAACGTCCAGCGCGTGCCGCCGCCGCCGCGCACGGTGTTCATTCCGCACCCGCAGCTCGCGCCGCCGGGGATGGCGGGGTCGCGGCTCGCGGCGGAGGCGAAGCGATGGATGGAGGCGAGGAAATTCGAGACGCCGGATCGCGGTGAAAAGCGCGAGTTCAAGCCGCTGGTGCGGTCGCCGGACAAGAGTCGGACCCGTGATCGCTAATTGGAGGAAGTTGAGATGGGCAAAGGATATTTCGAACGGCTAGAAGGGATGAGCCATTTCAAGCGGGAGCGCGCTCTGGAAACGGTGGCTCGCCATATCGGCAACCGTCCATATGTCTCGACCCAATGCGTCTTGGACGCGTGCGGTTCGGCGCTTGGCAGGCGGCTGCCCACGCAAGCGGACCGCGAATATGCGCGCGGTATTAGCAGGGTGCTTAACGCCAATCCCAGCCTTCGCGCGGAAGCCAGTCGCCTGTCGCTGATAAAATTCACGATCCCGACTCTCAAAGCGATTGCCGCGAGAGAGGTGGTGGAGAAATATCGCGCGGAGTTCGGCGGGGCAAAACGCATATTCAAACCGCTCGTGCGGTCGCCTGAGAAGAGCAAGGGCCGTGATCGGTGATGGTCAGCATCAACAAGCCCGCCAACGAGAGCAAGCCCGGCGTCAGCAGGAGGAAGCCATTCGCGCTTCGGCCCCGCGCCGACGAACCGGATCGGGGCGACCATGTGGTGACGTTCCAACACGCCCATGCGGACAAGCGTCTGAGCGCCATGCTGAATGGCACCCGGTCGTCCTCCATCGATCGTCGCGTCAGGAAGGGCTTCTACTGGGGCAACTTTCCGGCCAACGACTATTGGCGCGACCGCGAACGCTAGGACGCGGCGAAATAGGGCGCGCTAAGCGCGCGCCCCGACTTCCTTCGGCTCTTTCGCTTCGCGCATCACGATGCGCCCGGTCAGCGGCACGAGGCCGCAATCGATCGAGAAACCCTTGCCGTCCTTGTGCTGCCAGGCCGCGCCGATCTCGCGCCAGAAGGCGTTGTCGCCGTCTCCGGTGACGTTGAACAGCCGGTGGGTCGGCTTGCGGGAGAAAATGGAAGCTTGTGCGCTCATGTCGTCCTCCTTGGTGTCCGCCGCAGACCATTCCGCGGCTTCATGGGGAGGAGATTGCGGGGGACAGGGAGGCAGCGATCACACCCCGCGTGGAACACGCGCCGGAACGGGGCGGAGCTGCACAAGCCGAAGGCGCGGAAGCGAGCCGGGTTGATCGCCGCCGGTCCCCCGCCAGAAATCCCCGATGAAGAAGCCGCGATGATCGGCGCAGATCGCAGGACGATTTGACCCCACCCGGCCCTTTCTAGCCGCCCGTGGGCGGGAACCCGCAATGCACACGGAAGGACAGGAACGCCGCCCGCAGCCCGGTCGTCGGCAGGTCAAGACTGTAGCCGCCAGCGGTGACACGCAGCGTCTTGGCGTGCGCCAGCGCGTCCAGGACGGGCGCGCCGTAGAACGTGTCGGCGGAAAGGTCGTAGCCGCCGCTCTCCATGTCCTCGCCAACCTCGCCCCGCACGTCGAATGGCTTGCCGTCGATGGCCAAGTGCAAGACCGTGTCGCGCGGTTTGGATTTCATCGCGTGGCGGACGAGCCACACGGTCTGTCTGGAGCGGTCGCAGCTCGCGTAGAACATCGTGAAATCCAAGTCGCCCGTGCTGTCGACAAGGCCCACCGAGGTCAGGTTGCTCGGCGGGTTCCACCACGTCCCCGACACGCGCTCCGCGCGAGGAGCAGCGGCGGCGGGTTTGGCGAAAGGTCGCGCGATCGGCGCAGCCGGTGCGCTCCGCCGGGTCGCGGTGCCGGAGAAACCGCACGACATGCCGTGCATGGCAGCGCAACCCGTTTCGCTGACGCGTAGCGTGCCACCCGTCTTCGCAAGTGTGACTTTGCAGACCGACTGGTCGCCGGGGTTGAAGACGCGCAGCGTCATTGTGGCCCCGGTCGGCGCGGCCACGGAGTTGATCTCCCCCGAGCATCCTCCCTCGCCAAGCGTCACGACATTGACGGCGTAGTCGCCGGTTTCGCGATCACGGGTGATCTTCACTTCACCGCGCCCGCCGTCGAACGGACCGCGATACTCGCCTGCCCACGGGTCGGCCCCGGATTGCGCGAAAGCGACGGCAGCGGCGGGGAGCGCGAAGGCGGCGGCAGTCGCGAGGGCGCGATGTCGAAAATTCATGGCCGTTCTCCCTAGCGCTTGGTGGCGGCGCGGACGCAGAGATCGACCGCGTGCAGATAGACGGTGGCGGCGCGGTCCTCGCAGGCGCGCCGCACGCGGCTGGACCATTCGTGCGCGCAGATACGGTTGTTGTAGTCGAGCTGGTCGGCCCGCGCCTTGGCCTTGCATTGTTCAAGCGTTTGGGGCGGCGTCATCGCCAACCCGGCGAGCGCCGCCCCCATCATCCAGAAATGCGTCATGCCCGTTCCCCTGAAAAAGGGAGCGCCCGGCCCGAAAGACCGAGCGCCCCGATGCGGTCAGTAGCCGCCGTTCTTGGTGCGCTGCTCCTGCGCGCGGCGCGCGGCTGCTGCCGCCTCGTTCGCCTGATCATGGTTCATGCCCCGCTGCATGAAATCCTGCTGCGAGAGGCCGGGGCGCTGCGCGCCATACTGTCCTGCCGGATTGGAACTCATCGCGTTTACTCCTCGCTGAGCGGCCCGCCCTTGGACCGCACCGGAAGAATCACACTGATCGTGTGTATGCGCGATGAACACGATCAGTGTCGCATTTGCAATGGATCACACTGATCGTGGGTAGAGGTTTAAGGCCCGCCGCCCGACGCTGGTTTCGTGAACGCGGAGGAGGAATTGCTGGCGCTGGGGCGCAACGTGCGGCGGCTGCGGATGGAGCGCGGCCTCAGCCAGGAAGAGCTGGCCGACCTGTCCGGCCTGCACCGCAACTATATCGGAGGGATCGAGCGCGGCGAGCGCAATGTCGGCGTGAAAGCCCTGTTCGCCATAGCCAAGGGATTGAAGATCGCCGCGATGGAGCTGCTTCGCTAAGCGGCGTCCGCCTGTTCCATCGCTCGCTGCACGACCCGTTCGTCGGCGATCAGGATGCTCTCAGGATTACCGAGATTCACATAACGAATGACATCTGAGGCGGCGAGAATATCGCTGTAGGTGGCTTGCCAGCGCGCGGCTTCGAATCCCCCGACATCTTGGCAACGCTCGGCCAAACGGTCCAGCCAATCGGGCCGCGGCGTGTTGATGTCCATGTTCGCCTGAAGCTGAACATCGTTCGCCTGATCTGCGGGCAGCAAGTCACGCGCGACGAGGCCGCGCACGATGTCGCTCGCGAGTTGCATGCGCAGGGCACCGCCGACGATGTTGGTCCAAGGGGCCGACCGGCCCATGCGATTCATGATGTCGCCGAACGTGATCGCGCGCCGCATCAATCGATTGAGAAATACAGCTCCGTCCCGGGCGCCGATGGGTAGAACGGTCGCCAGAACGGCCCGCGCGCCGCATGCGAGAAAGCCGTTGGCGGCGGTCGCGTGGGAACGGTCGAAGGGATGCGTGTCGCACGCGCTGAGCACCACGATCGGCGGGGCTGTCAGCCGATCCTTCAAATCCCATGCGTTGACCACGTCGCCGCCGATGACGAGGCCGCCGATGTTCGGGTTGTTGGGGTGGGTGCCGTGGCTATCGACGATGAGGATCGGTCCGGTATAGGCGTTGACCGCTGCCACGAATTCATCGACCGTCCGCGCCGCGACATGCGTTCCGGTGATCTGGCCGCCTTCTGCGTCGGGTAGAATCTCCAAGCTCCGCCGCACGAAATGAGCGATGTTGTCGTCCGCCTCGAACATCGAAACGACGAGATAGCTCTTGAACTGCTCCGGTGGGATATAGAGCGGCGGCATCGAGCGGAGCTGTTCGATCAGCACGTTGCCCGGCGTCGCGTTGATGCGTGAAACGTCAGAGCGTATCCCGAGCGGCAGGCCGTCCACCGGCAGCCATTCCAGCGGGGCGTTGCCGATGATTTTGATGCCCGTCTCGGATTGCTTGATCAGGTCGAGGTGAGCGGGAGGAACGGCATCTAGCAGAGCGTCCTGAACCGCCTTGAACACGCGGGCTGTCTTGATGTCGGGTGGATCGTCATAGTGACGCAGATGTCGCGCGAGCTGCCCGACGACGCCCGCCGTCCGGTTCAGGACGGGCGGCAATCGTATCGTGGCGGAGATCGTTGAGGCGGTTCTCAGCCCAACGGCCATGGATTGAAGTTTCAGCTCCGCGCCGCGCATCGATAGGAAGGGACCGATCTCGTCGATCTCGCCTTCCTCCATCGGGATTTCCATGGTGTAGCGGCGTTGCCTATCGAGCGCGCGCAATGCCTTCTTTGCACCCGGCGGAAAGGGCCCGGCACTGAGCGTCGAAAGCACTTCCGGAAACATCGCCGGCGCAAGAAGTGTCACGTCCGGTTGCGGCGGATTCAAGAGGTTGGCCACGCGACCGCCGATCTCGCCTTGAAGGTTTAGGACCGCTTGCGCCGATTCCGTGATGCCGTCGATATAATCGTCCTGCGGCGAGACGTTGAGATGCCCGTCCTCACCGGACGCCGGTGTCTCACCGGCGGCCATAAGAACCATTTGATTCGGGACAACGACATTATGAGAGTGGAGGCGTAGACTGGTGGGACGTTCTTCGGTCGGCTGCCATGCCTCTATCGCCGCCGCGTGGTCCGCGATGTCGAGATGTCGGCTAATTTGCCGCGCCTGCCTCAGGGCGTTTCGGCAGTAGGTTTGGAGACGCTCGACGGTCAGTTCGTTGGGCGGAATCGCGCCACCAATCTGGGTCGCGCTGATGTGAAGAGGTCGCAGGCGGAGATTGCGTCGCCATGCCGCCACACGCCGCGCGATCTCTGCCTCGGCGCTGATCACAACTAGAAACGGCTGTTGCGGTGTCGGCTTTCGGTACCGAATGAGCGTCTCGATATTGACGGGCGACCAGAACAAGCTGCCTGCGCCCGCTCGTCGCCGCGCAAGGCGATCAAGCGGCTCCATCGTGAGTTCGAGAATGTCGCTCGGGAGGTCGACGATGATCGGAAGCAGCGCCGCAGCCGATACCAAGCCCGGCGCGAAACCCTGAAAAGGCGTGACGTGGCGAGGATCCCAGGAGGGGATCGCAAAGGCGTAGATGATTTCGGTAAAGGGCGTCACGCGGTTCCGCCGTCAGCACCAAAGAGCGTGTCGCTGAGATTGAGCGCATAGCGCGTGTGTCTGAGCGTGCCGCTCGACACGAGTACACCCTTACTCACAAGATCAGCCAGGTCGCGTGTTGCGGTGGCACGCGATGCCTTCGTGATGGTGATATAGTTCGCGGCGCTCAAGCCACCCTTGAACCCGTCGAGTCCCTCGCGGAACATCCGGGCGACGGCGCGCGCCTGCCGCTCGTTAAGCTGGTCCCGCACGCGGTCATAGAGCTTCGTCTTGGCGATCAGGAAGTCGATCAGGCGTTGCGTGTAGGCCTGCGCTTCAAGGGCCGTCTCGGCGAAATAGCCAAGCCAGTCACCGACCGCCGGCCCTTTGTTGTTGCGCTCGAGCGCGTCGTAATAGTCCGCGCGCCGCCTTTGGATCGTGTGCGAGAGGGCGAGCAAGCTCGGCTGCCCCACGGCCTGCGCGAGCGCTTTTTCGGCGAGCGCGCGCGCGATGCGTCCGTTGCCGTCCTCATAGGGATGGATGCTCACGAAATAGAGGTGAGCCAATCCCGCGCGCGTCAGCGCGGGCATGGGACGCGCGCCGTCCGGCGCGCTGCTCGCGAACCACGCGACGAACGCATCCATTTCGCGGTCAACGTCGCTAGACGGCGGCGCCTCGAAATGCACCTTGGGCTTGTGCAGATAGCCGGACACGACCTGCATCGGCGTCTCGTGCGTGCGGTAGGCACCCACCCGTTTCAGATCGTGACGACCGTTCACGATCATGCGATGCCAGCGGTGCAACGTCTCGTGCGCCAGTGGCTCCGCGAAGTCGCGATAGAGATCGACCATCATCTCCGCGATCCCCGCCTCGGCGGGCGGGACGCGGCGATGGTCGGTTTCCATGCCGAACTGACGGCGCAAGGAGGATTGGACGCTCTCGCGATTTAGCAGCTCGCCCTCGATCTCGGAGGTTTTGAGGGCTTCGCCGGTCATCATGTCAATGAGGATCGCTTTCCGATCCTCATCGCCAACATGCTTGATCGAACCGAGTTGCTCCCCTGCGTTGCGTAGGAAACGCGCTTCGAGTGCCGCCAGCGCGGCGGCATCCCAATCGAAGCGCGGCCAATCCGCGTGCTGCCAATTCCACTTCATGAGTTATAGAGAGCCTTCCTATAACTCATATGATGCCATATTTTGAGCTATAAAACTAGCCTCTATGCATCGGCACGCGCACGCGAGGGCTGCTAACCGCTTGACAAGAGCGTCTTCAGATTACCGAGGATCATAGCCTCGGCCTCCCGCAACGCGAAACCATGCATTCGAGCTAGTTCGTCCACCACGAGGAGCACATCGCTGGGTCTAGCGGGCCTACCGCCTGTCCGGGTGAACGGGCCATCGGTTTCGGTAAGTAGTCTTTCCCGGGGCAAATTTTCGACCAACGCTCTCCGCTTTTCGCCGATCAGCATCTCGGCGTTGATTGAAAAATAGCAACCCAGATCGACCGCGCGCTTCGCTTCAGACGGCGTTCCCGTAAACCAGTGGAGCACGACGCGCCCCTGCTCGGGCGGCATGTGCTGCTCGATCATGTCGAGCACGATCTTGGTGGCCCTGACGCTATGGACGGTAAGTATCTTATCGCCGGCTTCCGCGCACAGTGCGAGGACGCGCGCGAAGACCGCCTTCTGCTTCTCAAAGGACTGATAAAAGCGAGGTCCGGCATCCAGTCCGACTTCACCGACATAGCGGGTATGAGGAAGCAGTTCCTCCCACAGCGCTATCTCGTGGGCACGGTCCCCGACCAATTGCGGATGGAGGCCGAGGGCGGCCCGCACATGGCGGGTCGGGGCAGCCAGTTCATGATTCCTCGCCCAGGCTTTGGGGGTGGTGGTAACCGCGAGCGTGAAAACGCCGTCCGCCTCACATTGTTTGATAGCCGCGACGTGATCGGGATAGAGATCGAGATGGCAATGGAAATCTACGAGACCGGAGGGCATGCGGTCTCCTACAGCGGGGCGGTACGAACGCCAGCAATCAATCGTCCGACTTCTTCCAAACCGCGCCGATACACCTCGGCGAGGTCGTCCTGCCTGTCGGGGAAATCGTAGAGCGGTCCCGGCTTATGAATAAGGATTTTTGCGAGTTCCGGGCGCGCCGCGAGACGCGCGATGGCGACCTGAAATGAGCGTACCTGCTGACCCTCGGCCTGATTGGTATTCAGGATGCGCGCCTGCAAATCAGGCAGATTGTAAGGCGTCGTATCGTTCTTGCCCAACGACGCCCGCCGAATGAGACAGGGTAGACAGTGCCCACAATGGCCTTGGGGTTGTTTCGTCCACCGGCCCTTCGTCGGCGATGAGCATGACAAGGAAAGCGGAGCCAGTTGCTTCAAGAGAGTGGGATTGGCGCAAGCCTTGACCATCTCACCCTTGGTCATGTTCCAGTATGGATTTTCGACCAGCCCGGGGATGCCGAGGGCCTTAAGCATCTCATTCCATCGAGCCATATAGAATGGATGGGTCGTCCTGGTGCTCAACGCGCCGAGCCGCAAACGATCGAGCGGGACGTTTAGCGCGATTAGCCCATTCTCCGGCACCTTGAGCGTGAAGGACTGACCGAGCGCGGTTCCGGCGGCAACGCCCAGCGAAAAGAACAGGAAGGATCGCCCGCGCGTGGTGTCTTCCGATCCGACGTCCTCGATCAGGCCGTGCTCGAAATTCATCCAGACTCGCAGTCGGTCGAACTCGACATTCTTGTAAGCGCCTTTCAGGCCCTCGAAGCAAAGCTCCTGTGACTTGCTGACCAGCCCTTCACCCGCATGACTCACCAGAAGAGGTTTGCCGCCCGCTTGCAAGGAGTCGATCGCACCGATGAGGCTATCCAACCCGCCCGAAAACAAGCTGACGCCATCATAGGGTGGTATGAGCGGAACCTGCGCGCTTTTCGGCACCGTCTCGAAAAAGGCTTTGGGGCGCTTTCTGAAGCCAACATTCCAACGGTCCCCCGTCAGGAAATTCAGTGTGCGCACGAGAATGGGTGCCGCGGCGCTCCACTTCACCGGATCGCTGACGGGCACGACCAACCTGATTTCCCGCGTCCACGCGTCCTGCGATTCCGTTGCGCGCGAGATTCTCGTATCCGCGGCGTGCACGTGGGCGGCAACAACCAAGAGATCGACCCCGATTTCACTCGGTGTCAGTTTCAAAGCTCGGAGGTCGGCCAAGGCGCGACCGATGCCGTGGTCGAGATTCTTTCCAGTCGAGAGTTGGAGCGTCGATGCCACCTCGTCGCGCGCTCTAGGAACGGGGATTTTGTCGTCGGGACCGAACCGCCCGATGAGCACATGCCGTCTCATGTCGCTGCCTCCGCGTCGCCCATGGTCTGAAGTATCTGGAAAGCGGACTGGTATATGCCCGTGACGAATCCGATCACCGCATCTGGGGTCAGCGCCTGAACCGCCATCGCTGCCGCGCTCAACGCGTCGCTGACACCACGTTGTATGAAATCCCGAAGCTGTGCCTGGACCCGTCCGGCGGCGCGCGCATCGGCGGGCACCGTGACGACCTTGCTACCGATGTCGTTGCACAGACGCGCTTCGATCGCGTGCGTCGCGTACAATTCGAAGATCGTTTGAATCTGGGGCGGCGTGAGCCCGTCCAAGTCTGTAATTCCGGCACCGGCGAGATCCGCGATGGTTTCGACGAAGGCGTCCCTCGCGATGCCATCGTCGATTGAGCCGCCCTCCGGGCAAATGTAGTCGGCGAGACCCGCGAATATCTCCTCGATGGGTCGACCGGCTAAGCCTTCGAGATTAAGGGTCCGCAGCGCTTCCCGAACACCGTTCGTCGCGACGTTGTTGAGGAACCGGACAAGTCCGGCACCTGCTCCACGAGATGAGCCCATCCGACTCGCCGCGTTTCGCGACCCTCCCGCTGCGCGCGAAACATACTGCGAAACGGCGCGTCCCAGGCTTCGACGATCACTTCCGCCGGAACTCGTGAATCGGGTAAAATTGCCCCGCGCCGCCGTGTAACGATCCGAGTCTCCTGCAGTCGGCGCAACGGGCCGGGCGGGCGGAGCCGAAGGTGCGCTTGGGGCGCCCCCATCATTCTGGCCAGGTGGCGTTCCATCGTCGGGGCTCGGCAGCCCACCGTCACCACCTCCGGCATCGCCTCCGCCATCTCCTTGGAGCCAACTCGGCACGAGCGGTGTACCGCCGCTCGCGCCGCCGTATGAACTCGAAGTGCCCATCAGCGTCCCCCCCTGCGTGTTCGAAGGGCGGCCGCCGCCGTCGCCTTCAGCATCGCCGACTTCGAGGCCGACCATTTCTCCAAAAGTTTTTCGAAGCGCGCCACGGACTCGGCCTCTTTGATTACCCCCTCCCACCCGCTCGCGGGCCACGGTCCGCAGCGGTCGGTCGGCAGGGCTTCAAGCAAATCGACGAGGTTCGCCTGCAATGTGGGATGCGCTCGCACCAACACCGCGATTCCGTCGATGCCCGGGGGGGTGGTGTCGAACGCGTCGCCGCCCATGACGCGCCCACGCAACTCTTCGAATACCTGAGCCGCCTCTGCGGGGACCAGTTGCTTCAGTTCGTTTTCGAAGCTCTGGACCTGCAATTTCGGACCCAGCAGCTTCTCGACGACCGCGGTCAGCCGACCCAAAACAGACGCCGCGCCGAAGTAATCCTTACGGTCTTTCGTCACGAACAGGTATGGGCGCAAATCCACATCAGCCAAACTCGGCGCTAGGCTGGCCCACGCGCGGATTGCATCGGCGGCTTTCCATTCGCTGAGTGTCGCGCTTTCGGTTTCCGTCGCGACGGCGGCGGGCTTGGCGTCTTTCTCAAAACTGGTGACTCTCGGTCCGCTGCGACGGGTTTTGGATACCGTCTTTTCCTCGGACGCGACCGCTTCCAATGCCGCCAAGTCCTCGCAGCGGCCCTCCGGATGGCGTGCGGCAGCGCTTGCGATCTGATCGAACAGACGCGATAGGAATCGTTCGGCTAACATGAGCTTCGCGAGCACTGGCAACTTGACTTCGTCACCGAAGCCGCGCGCCATCGCCGTTTGATACCGCAGCAAAAGTGTATTTAGAAATCGCTTTATCTGGCGCGGATTGCCTTGCGTCCCGCTCGCCAAAATCGGCCCGATTTGATCGCTCAAAGCGAGCGCGTTCTGTACTTGCCCAGCCTTCGATCCCAGCGCCGTCCTAACCGTCTGCGCGTCAAGGCCGGCGGATTTCCAAGGCCGCTTCAGCATCTCGCGCGCTGCATCGACGAGAGCGGCGTAGGCTGGATCGGAGTCGCCAAGCTCGGCGCCGACCAAAAGCAAAGTCACGTAGATGCGCGTTTCCGTCTCGCCCAAAGCCGGTATGCGAAACGGCACCTGAATGAGCTTCTCGAGATAGTTGCGCGCGTAGTCGCGAGGCCCGGTGGTGTCAGGCAACTCCGGGAAGTGTTTGCGCACAGCGTATTCGATCATCGCCTCATCGGCGGCGACGATGAACGCGGTTCGGTCAGTGAACACGAAGAGGCGCACCGCTTCGAGTGTTTCGATCGCCGTGTCAGGCAAACAGCGGTCCAGATCGTCGATGAGCACGATGAGCTGCTTCACGCCCGACTTGTCCAAAAGGCCGTCGAACGCCTTACGGAACTCGGCGATCTCCTCCGGGACGTTTTTCGATTCACCTGGCTTAATCAGCCCCTCCACGCTGGAGATGGCTTTGTCATAGTTGCCCTTCGTCGCGAGCTTTGCGGGATCGGACAGGATACCTCTGAGGGTTCCGACGACCGCCGCAATATGGTCCGGTGTGGGAATGCCGCTCAGCGCCGTGAAAGCCAGCCCGCCGCCGTGCCGCGCGACCTTGAGCCAGTCGATGCGGCGAAAGATGTCCTTTACGGCTTCGCCTGCCTTCGTCGCCAAGGATCGCTTCTCGATCAGCCCGGTGACGATTCCCTCGATCAGCGCGATCTTAGCGTCTTCGAACCCTTGGAAGCGCCAACCGTTGAACTTGAGGCACAGAACATCATCGTCGCCGCGGAGCGAATGCTCGATCATTTCGAGGACGCTGGATTTTCCCGCACCCCAATCACCGTGAACGCCGATAGTCACCGCATGCTCAGGCTTCTCCCTAAGCAGCTCGATTATCGTCTTGGCGATCGCTTCATTGTTGAGAAGGTCGACCTTTGTCTCGTTGTCGGTGAGTATCACGGCATTCCTCTGAATGAATGATACTAGACCGTCCGCGCGACGAAGCCAATTGACCGCGACAACGACCAAAATGCCTAGAGCTGGTGTCCAGAGGGCGTGCGAGCCCTTTGGTTTGGAGGTGTCGGAGGAGCAGGAACGCTCCTCTGACGAGTGGTGCAACGGCGATACGTTGGCAACGGCGCGGGAATGACGCCATACGCCAGTATGCGGGTGATGGACCGTGTCGTTTCGGGCCGGGGGGATGCAACGGGGGCGCGCAGCGGGCCCCCTTGCCAAGATGTGCGGTATTACCGCACACATCTTGCGGTCAGCGCGAAGCGCTCGGCGGGTAGACTGATGAGGGCATGGCATCGGCCCGGAACGCTTTGTTGACCCGCTCTATCATACCGCCGTTTCCGCCTCCCCAGCCGCTACGGAGGACGCGATAACCCTGCGCCGCCAACGCCTCGATCTCGGCATACATTTCCTCTTCGGTTCGCGCCGCGTGTCCGCCCGATCCAAGCTGCATCTCGATGTTGGCGCAAAGGTCTTCCAAGGCCATACCCTCGCAGAAGTCTGACAAAGCCGACCAGCCAAAGGGCAGCTCACCCAACTCGCCCAGGCTGGGCGTGCCAATGTCCAACCTCGCCCTGCCGTAGGCCATGCGTCCCGCAATCGGGACGCTCGCCAATCCGACGAAGCTGGAATCTCCCTTCGCCAAAAGCGAATGGGCGATGTTGCAGTGAGCAAGCTGATGCCATTCTTGCCCGGCTTGCTTCGCAAGGCGGTTGATCCGGCCACGCCAGATTCCGGTGAAGTTGAACTCCGAATCGAAGATGTGCTGAGCGTCCGGCTTGAGGAAACCGGACATGAAGAACGGCTCATCGGAGTCTATCTCGCCTGCCTCGCGCATGCGCATGAACTCGCGCCCGAGGAACCAGGTGTGCGCTAGATACTGAAGAAACGTGACCCCGCCCTGCCGCCGGTCGAGCAACAGTTCCGAAACGCGGAAGAGTGCCAAGCCAGCCTCGCGCGCGATTTCGTTCTTGCGCTCGTCGTTCCTGCCGTCATGGCCAGCGCCGTCGTATTCGATCGCGAAGGCAGGCTCTTTGCGCTCGTCGCCGACGCAAATATCAAAATGAGATTGGAGCGCGAATGTGCCGCGCGACCGATCCGACAACTTGCTGATGTCAATAACATCGGCAATTCGGATACGCCGATAAATTTCAGCTTGGTATGTCGAGACCACGCCGACGATCTCATCATGTACGAGTTGTTCTCCGCGATTGGTCAGCTTCCTTTTCATGAGGCGATTATAGGCGCCGATTCCACGGAGTTGATAGCCCCGGCAAGCGGCGTGGATGTCAACGCTAAGTACGATCGATGGTGCCTACTTGTCCGTATCGCAGGTTGCTCGCGGTTACTCGTGGCGGCGCGCGATGGGCGCGCCGCCACGAAGGGTTAGTACTCGCTGGCGAGCAAGATGGTCAGGACGCGACGTGTGACGGCGGGATCGGCCGATCGGGCGAGCCATATTCGAGCGCAAGATCATAGTAGTCGATCTTCCAGCACAGCCGGAGGCCGTCGATCTCGAACGCGCCGAAGTCATGCTCCGCGTACGGGTCGTTGATGGGCGTGAAGCCGTCGAAGTGGATCACTTCCATCAGCGCCGACAGGGTGAAGCGCTTTCCACGATCCGTCACGCCTGCGGTAATCATCCACTGATCGTGACCGGGAGCGAGCGGCCCCGCGCTACGCATCGCGTCGTTGAGGGCCGCGATGGTGGTTGGGCGGCTCATACGAGCCGCCCTTGGTCGTCGTCTTCGCCCTTGGCCGAAACCTCGCGCATGACGATCTTGCCGATGAAGGGAACGAGGATGTTGAAGCCCTTGCCGTCCCCGTGAACCCAGGCGCTGGCGATCGGCGTCCAGATGGCGTTCCTGCCTTCACCCGACACCTGATAGAGTCGGTGGGACGGTTTGCGGTTCGAGCTGTTTTCGGTGCTCATGGTCTTTCTCCTTTGGTTCGATCCGCGACCATTCGCGGCATCGTGGGAGAGGACCGGAGCGGACCTTAGGGGGCGGCGATCAAACCTCGCGCCGGAGGTGTGCCGCCATGCGGGGCGGAGCTGCACAAGCGCAGCGCGGAAGCGAGTCAGGTTGATCGCCGTCCCGGTTCGCTCAACTCTTCCACCCCGGATGCCGCGGGTGGTTCTCGGTGCGTACGGAGGAATGATCCATCTGCCGTCACAACGGAGCCCTGACAGATTTCACTCTATTCGCCGGTGGATAAGTCAGGCAGCTTGAGTGACGCGCCGGTCTGGCCAATGCTAATCTGCGGGCTGAATCAGGGAGTGAAGATGGCAGGCAAGCTTGTCGGCTACGCGCGAACCGCCAGTACCGACGGAGACATCAACGGCCAGATCGACCAGCTACGCGCGGCTGGATGCCAGATCGTGCATTCGGATGAAGGCGTTTCGGGCCTGTCGACGGAGCACTCCGCGCTGGCGGACGCGATAGCGGAGCTGGGCGTGGGCGATACGCTGCTGGTGTGCGATCTCGCGCGACTGTCACGCGACGCCGCCTCGCTGCAACTGTTGGCCAACGACGTTAAGGCGAAGGGCGCTGCGGTGCGCACGCTCGACGACGAGCAGAGTGGAAATCTCGACCGCTTTCTTGCCACGCCCGGCCCGGCAATGCCGCAGTAGCGGGCGCATTGTTCAGACGTCACGATCAGCGGTGGGTGAGGAAGTACAGAGCCACAAGGGCCGCAGTCAGGATCATCGCCAGGGCCGCCAACCCCCGACCCGGGTACTTGTTATCGACATATGTCGTGACGATCTTCGCAACCGCTTCCGAGACCGAGCTTTTCATCGGGCAGACTCCACCATTGAAAGGCAGGGTTTCAACGGTGGGCGGATTTGGACCTAAGTCCTTCGGACAGTGAGATCACTTCGCGGATATGACGTCAAATTGGCTACCTGAAATCGCCTGCATATGTCCGACAAACCGGTTTTGGCTCGCGATGAAGCGTTGAACGCGTATGCGTGCGATAAATATCGCGGGGCTCTTTCTCGCTAGGATCCAGTCGCTCAAATAAGCGCTAGCTCTTCTTCCACATCGCGAGATACGATACAGGCGGGCAAGCTGTTTGGGGGCAAGCGTGGCTGGCGACAACGATACTCAAGCCAAGGTCGACAGGCGCGGATTTAATGGCAACATCGCTACTATATTGACCGTACTTAGCGGAATAAACATTTTCGCGTTTGTTCAGAACTTGGCCGACTTTTCGGCAACGTTGAGCTTGTTATCCGGCTGGTGGCACTATTTCGTTAGTCTCCCTTTTCATTTTCTGCATATAAAGCTTCAACCGTTCACTAGAGATTTGACCACGCTTATTATATTGGCGTTCGGAGCATCTTCCTTTGCCTGGAAGTCTAGCGAAGGGTTCTCGATTTTCGGAAAGCTGCTCTACGACATCGGCCACATTCCGGATTATATCATTAATTTAATTGTAAAACGCCGAACCGACTCCCCTATAAAATTCGAGTTACCCTCTGATCGGATCACAGAGGGCATGAGCAAACGGGACATCCGTTGGTTCACTGCGATTCTAATTCTAATTATGATTTCAATAGTTTTGATCTGGACAGAATTTGTCGCCAGAAATCCGGTCATTGGAAACTCGATCCTCGTAACGCTCTTCTTAACCAGCTGGGTAATTGTGATTTCGAGTATCATCCAAACAGGTCGTAAGTTTGAATTTGCACCATACACGCAGCTTGAGCTTGATTTAGGTGAGCAGGAGAATGGCAAGCTGCCGTTCGGCTGCGCGGACCTGCCTCTCATTATCGTCATCGGGCTGATAGTGCTGGTCGCAGTTCCGGTTTTGGCGGTTTTAGGAACTGTGGCCTATATCTCGCTCATGGTGGCTTCTAGGCCTGGAGCGGTTCGTTTAGTGGCGGGCTGGGTCGCACTGTTGCTGGTGCTGAGCTTTGTATTTTCGCTCCTTGTCGATCCCACACTGCTACCAGTGCTGCGCAATATTCCCGTTGCCCCTCCCGCTTACAATTAGGCCGCTCCCTAATTGACACAACTGCCAACTGGGATGTTCACGTCATAGAAGCGTCGGCGGGCTGCGTCCGCTTCACCCACGGTTCGGACGTGCGGGTCATCTCGATCAGCTCGTCGGGAAAGCAGCGCTCCTGAAACGCGATGAGATCCTCGAAGCTGCCGTGCAGCCAGCGGTCGTACTCGTCGGGGTGCAGCAGCACGGGCATGCGGTCATGCACCGGGCGGATCGCCTCGTTGCATTCGGTCATGACGCCCGAATAGACCGGCCCCCATTCCGCGCTCTCGCGCCACAGCCCCGCCCACGCGAATATCGGCTGGTCCTTCACGGCGAACCATGTGCGGGTCTTCGCGCCCTTCGCGCCTTCGGCCTCCGCGAACCCGGTCAGCGGAATGAGGCAGCGCCATTCCGGCTTGCGCGCCAGGCCGACCCACATGCCCTTGCGCAGATCGGCGATGTTGTTGACGGGCTTCGGCTTCGCGGTCGGGCTCATCGTCTTGAGCCGCAGCGGGAAGCCCCACACCATCGACTGCATGACGCGCGCGCCGCCCGCCTCGCGCACGACCATGCCGGGCTGACCGGGATAGACCTCCTCGGGCGCGTTGGACTGGAACGGGTCTTTGACCCGGAAATGCGCCGCGACTTCGGCGGCGCTTTTCCGGTTCGTGTAGAGATTGCACATGGCGCGATCCTAGCGCCCCCGCCGCAGGCGACAACAAGGACGCACCCTTGCGGAGCCGCCCGGCGGGGCGGCGTGCGCGCGCGGCAGTGCGCCAGCCGCCGCACCGCCCTCAAGGCGGGAGCAAGTGTGCCACGCGGCCCAAACAGACTTGCGACCCCTGTCCGGCTGCGCAGCAGACGGCAGAGTGCGCTCCGCTGGTCCGCCGCGTTCTGCTGGCAGCTCCGAGCCTCAATCGGCTCACGTCGCCATTTAAATAGTAAGTGGTAGAGTGTAGAATAGTCAGAAGGGGGCGCAAGAATGGTTAAGGTGAAAATGTTCGGGGCAGCGCTTCTGGGACTTCTCGCTAGTTGCGGAAGTTCTGGGTCTGGCGGGGAGGTCGTCACGCCTGTCCCGAGTCCAACAGTCACCCCTTCACCGACCCCTAGCCCCACCAAAGCTGCTACGGTAGAGGACGCTCTAAAGGCAGCACAAAGCGCCGGAACGATCCCGACTCTGGATTATAGCGACACCCTACTCGGCACCGACAGCAACGCGAATGGGGTCAGGGACGATATAGATAAATACATTGCGAGCCTGCCCGTCTCCGTTTCCGAAGCCGATTTCCTTAAGCGCAAAGCGAAAGCGCTGAATCGTATCCTTTCAATCGATCTGGCCAATGCCGATGACCTGCGTGGCGCGGACAGTTTACTTTTCCACTCAACGATGTGCATTGCTAGTGTCCCGAATCTGAAAAGCATCTCCCGGTACGAAGACCAGTTAGTAGCGTACACATTCAACACACGCGCACGGTTCGATAAGTATGATCAATTCAATCGGCGCTTGGATGGCACTACAATTGGCACTGAGGATTTAGATTGTAACAGCTATCTGCGTTAGCCGTTTCGGAGAAAGCCATGCTCTTACCGTCGAGGGTGCTTCGGGCGGTTGCTCTTTGCATCATATTTGCGGTTTCAATGCAGTGCGCTCACGCGCAAAGCAGTTGCGCACTCAAGGGGTACGCAGTCGGCTATTCTAATGGGATGGGCGGACAGCTTATTGTACGCGGCCATCGAGAGCAGGCCTTCCAGCAGCTGCGCGAACTTTCAATGGTTGTTGGAGATAGATATAACAATCTTCCAGTGGTGTACCGCCTGTTATACAACGTATCCTATGGATTAGTGCCCGATCTCCAAGAGGTTTTTAAGCAGAAGGCCGACGAGGTAGACGCTAGCCATACTATTTCAAAGCGGTATGACGTTCTCTGGGATGTAGTCAGTTCCCGACCGTCGTCCCTTGATCAAGCCAAACTTGTCGCAAATCAGGCGATATCCACCATTTTTGCGAATGCAAAGGACGGTATAACCAAATCCATTGCCGCATCATATTCACGAGACGCTCAGTATAATTTTATAATCGGAAGCAACACAGAAAAAGAGTACACCGAGCACTTCGCGATTATGTCGTCGTATATCGGTAAAGGATATGGGGACCTACTTATCGGATACTCTCAAGGAAATTTCTTCGTAAACAAAACCTATGACAGTTTGATTGGAAAATTTTCCACCGGCCCTGTTGAAGCTTTTCATATAGCCCCGCCCACTCAAACCGTCCGTGGGAAGTACATTTTATCGAAAAATGACCGAGTTATAACCGAATTGCTAAAGGTTTTCGGCAACGTACTCAGCCCTAGCCCGGCCGATCTCGCGATACCTCGTATTGACGAGAACGACGATGGGCATGGGCTCATAACCTCGTATTTGAATCCCGCCTATTCAGGCAGAGAGATCGTTCGCTCGAATATTCTGGAATCCTTGTCCAAAATATCCTTGCCGCCGTGCAGTCGTAAATTCAAATTTACGAACACATTCTCCCCAGTGATATCGACCACTCCGGGCTTCTTTGGTCAATCCGGTTCGTACATCGTCGAATTTACGCTGGCCGGGATTTCATCTACTTTTACCGGCACCGCAGATTCGTCCGATGTGACCAATTTCAAAATTGACTTTACGTCTGATCAGGACGTTGGCGACTTCAATACGTCTGCCGGTGTCGTCATATACGACACTTCGCCGCGCGCGAATTGCCCGCTTTGTGTCAGCTCCGTCTCTTCCTACTATTATTCGGGCTATATAACTACACCGCGATTTTCGTTTTCCCAAGGCAAGTTGATCAGCCTGTCCTTCGGCTACTACCGAGCCTATAATCTCTCTCCGACGATTATCGGAACGAGGATATCTGACGGGGGCTCGATAAGCTCCGCCTCATCACAGATCCTGACTCATCGATACAGCGGCAATGGACCCGCCTCTCAATATGAGGGCAGGAGCGGAGTCGGCACGCTGGTGGAATTGGCCCCATAGCGCTTGATTGAAACCGTCCGAATGGCCGCTCTGCGCATCGGCTCAGAGTAATGCAGCCTGCCGCCAATCGGAGGGCAGCCCTTCGCCGCGCCAGCGGTCGGTCGTCTGCTCGACGGTCATGCGGTCGGCCGCGATCGGCGGGCGGAACTGAAACGCGATCACGTCCTCAATCGAGCCGCGCAGCCACCGGTCGTACTCGCCCGGCTCGAGCAGCACCGGCATGCGATCGTTGGTCGGCATGACGGCGCTGTTCGCGTCCATCGTCATGCCCGCATAGACCGGGCCGAGCTCTTCCGTGTTCCGGCAAAAGCCCGCCCAGGCGAGGATCGGCTGCCCCTTCACCGAAAACCACGTCCGCGTCTTCGCGCCGGACGGGCCGTCCGGGTTCGCGAAATGCGTGATTGGGATGATGCAGCGATAGCGGGGATCGACCACCAGATGCTCCCACATCGGGTTCGTCAGGTCGGCGACGAGGCCGATCTTGTCCGGCCCTTCCTCGGGCGGCCCGCCGCCCCGCGCCCGGCGCGGGAAGCCCCAGCGCATCGTCCGCAGCATCCGCGCGCGTTCGCTCTCGAACACGGCGAGGCCCATCAGGCCTTCGACCGTCTGCGCCGGCACGGCGAGATCCTGCGGATAGCTCGCGCCGAAGCGCGAAGCGATCTCGCCCGCCGTCGCCATGAAACAATGCAGCCGCGACATGCGCCTCTCGCTACCGACTCGGAAACCGGCGCGCCTTATAGCGCGGAACACAAAGAGAACAAATCTCTTTCCAGACGGACCATTTTGGACTTATCGTCGCCGTCCTTCGAGTCGGAACAACCGAGACACTGACATGCAGACCGAGCCCCTGCGTGCGCTGGCGCGCACGATCTATGACGCCTGTTTCCCCACCGACGAGGTCGCGCCCGTGGGCTTCGACGAAGCCGAGCGGTTCGAGACGATCCATTACCGCCGCGCGGTGACGGCGGCCAAGGGCGCGCAGCTTCACCTCCAGGAACAGCCGACGCTGTTTTGAGGGATGGCCCGCGACAATCTCGCGGAGGAATGGCCGCCGTTGCGCACCGTCACCGATCTCGCGCTGCGCTTCTGGAACGTCCGGCTCTCCTGCCAGCGCTGCGGCCACCAACGGGTCCTGCACGGCGCGGCCCTGTGGAAGCTGTTCGACCGGAAAGGCTGGCGCGACGATGTGCAGAGCGCGGCGCGGCGGTTTCATTGCGCCTATTGCCGCAAACAGGACGGCTCGCTCGTCCGGCCCCGGCTGGACAAGACGAAAGACCCGCCGACCGGCGCGGTCCTGCCACTGCCGAGCGACGCGGAGTGGAAGAAGCTGACGGCGCGATACAGAAGTTAGTCGGACCCGTCCTGCACGAAGCGCTCGGATTTGAGCAACCAACGGTGCTGATGGTAGTATCATTACCTGTGTCGCAATCGGAGCCGCGCTGAGCATGCCGAACTCGATGTCGCGCAATCGCTTGGATTAAAGAGCGGATAGTTATGCGCGCTTCCGCACCGCAAGATTTAGAAACTCCGAGGCGTTTCTGGAGAATCGGGCTAGATATATGCCCTATCGGATTCCCATTTATCAAGGAAGCCATCAAAATCATCAGATCGTCCCCAAATATAAAATCCAAAGATACAGATTATGCGGAAAAACATATTGCGGAATATATCGCTCGTATACTTTTAGAACTTGGCCATGGAATCCACCAGATTGAAATGATGAAAGGACATATACTCGAAGAAGCTTCTACCGTAAGATGGTTTATCAATAAACAATCGATTAAAATTGACAACGATCCACGCCTTTCAGCGTTGGTGAACGAATTCGTCGCTGGCTTTCCCGATCTAATAAATAACCGATCAGCCAATCAATCTTGGTGCACTCAAACAATATCATGCATCTTGATAGAGGATCTTAAATCTATTATTGAAAATTCGCGCGAATTTGATATAATACCCACCACATTGAGAGAAGAGCTGACAAAGAGGATTGCTTTTCGATTAGGCGAGGCGGGAATGTCTTCAACAGACGCTGCTAGGATCGCTCGCACCACTGTGACCGATTTTCAACGCTCAGCGGGTAGCAAGGCCGTTCATTTGACCCACGCGTTTACCGCTGATCTTGCGGCTCAGCTCGTAGCCTCCTTCACACGTGCCCTCAATAAAACTCCCACAGAATCCTTTGGGCTAAGCGCGGAGAATTCCGTATCGATCAAAGAGCCAGAACTTCGCTGGAAAAACCGTGATGATCGCCTTCCCAAGGAGACACCGATTGAATTCCTTCGACGTGTGTGGGGCGAATGGCTAGATTCGGGCGAACTCTATCAAGACGTAATGACGCACTTTGGTGAGGATCGGCTCGTGAGAGCAGTGAGAGATTACTGTCGAGCCCGAGAATTGGACGCCAATGAGTATCTGCCGCCACCAAAACGCGTCAGGACGGATAGAGAATTTGCGACTGCGGAACCTGGCGCCCGTAGGCAAGAACTCAGAAAACTTGTGCGGCGTCGGAAGCGACCCCCTCCGTCTCCCGCCTAACCTGATCACCAAAACACCCCGCCCCAGTCAGGTGATGCCTATCAAGAACTCATTAGACGCCGCCTGTGAACAGCACAGGAGGCGCGAATGCCCACACACGAAAGCCACAGAAGCTATGGCAAAGCACGCGTCGATGGCCGCCTGCGCGCCGACGAAATCGACTTCTGCCCCGTGCTGGGCGAGTTCCGTCGCCGAGGCGAGTCCGACGACTACGCAATAGCGTTCGCCCGCGGTTTCTATCACCGCTGCCTTGAAACCGATCCGATCAACGCCACCGACCGGGTGGCGGATTTCTGGGCGTCGATCGGAGGGTGCGCAGGCCTCTTTAGAAATAATTTTCGCGGTGCACACAATCGCAGGCATTAAATCCTACAGCTTATGGTAGAAGGATGTTCTACATGTCCTTTGAACAACCCATTGCCGAACAGTTCAAGCACCATTCGGTGACGGACGACCCTGCCGCCAGTCATTTGTATAACGCGCTCGCGGATATTGTACGCCACTTGGCGAGAATTGCGGCGGAAGCCGATTATAAAGCCTTTATCGCAAGCGGCAGGATCGCGTATATTGATTGCGAAGAGGTTCTCGATGACTAAAGTGGCCCTGTACGCGCGTTTTTCGTCAGCAGAAAATCAGCGCGACGATAGCATTGACCAGCAGTTGCGGCTGCTGCGCAACCGCGCGGCGGCTGAGGGTTGGGAGATCGTCGGCGAGTATTGCGACAGGGGCCTGTCGGGCAGCAACATGGTCCGGCCCGAACTGCAACAGATGTTGGCGGCGGCGCGCGAACGAAAATTCGACATCGTGCTGTCGGAGTCGATCGACCGGCTAAGCCGCGACCAGGGCGACATCGCCCACATGCGGAAGCGCCTTCAATTCTTGGAGATCACGATCTTCACGCTGATGGAGGGTGAAATCGACGCCCTGAAAACGGGCTTCAAAGGCACGTTTTCAGAGCTCTACATCGCCGATCTCGCCAAGCGTACTCATCGCGGGCTGGAAGAGCGCGCGCTGAACGGGGAGAGCGCTGGCGGCCTCGCCTACGGATACGGGGTGGAACGTCGCTGGGACGCCCGGGGCAAACAGATCGGGGGACGGCATTACATCATCGAGGAGGAAGCGCGGATCGTTCGGCGCATTTTCAAGGAGTATGCGCGAGGGGTATCGCCGCGCGCTATCGCCATTGCGCTGAACGCGGAGGGCATCCCCGCCCAACGTGGCCGGGCTTGGCGGGACACGACCATTTACGGCAATCGCCAGCGGGGGACCGGTATTCTCAATAACGAACGATATATCGGGAAGCTGGTCTGGAACCGTCAAAAATTCTGGGTCGATCCCGACACGGCTCGTGGCAATGGCCGGATGAAGGATGAGTCCGAGTGGATTCGATCGGAGATGCCGCATCTGCGGATCGTCGATGACGATCTCTGGAACCGCGTGAAGGCGAGGCAGGCCGAACTTACGCGCCGACATCCCAATCGCGGCAACAAGCGGCCAACGTATCTCTTCTCGTTCTTGATCAAGTGCGGAACCTGCGGCAGCGGAATGTCGAAAGTCTCGACGTCGCAATATGGATGCGGCTGCGCGCGTACGAAGGGGACGTGCGACAACCGCCTGACCATCAGCCGCCTCAAGCTCGAAGAAGTCATCCTTGGCGCGCTTCGCGACAGGCTCGTGGACCCGGAACTGTGCAGGATTTTTTGCCAGGAATATGTGGCGCACATCAACCGGCTTCAGTCCCAGCAGAGCGAGTCACAGGATGCCGCACGCGAAGAGTTGAAGCGTGTCGAGCGCGAGATCGCGAAGCTGGTCGAGGCCATCAAGCGTGGCGTCGACCCCGATCTGCTCAAAGACGAAATCAATGCCCTTTCGCTCAGAAAACAGCGTCTGGAGTCGTCAGCTAGTGAGCGGCCCCCCACCCCTGTTTTCGTGCATCCGAACATGGCGAAGCGCTACCACGAAGAAGTGCAGCGGCTCATCGCGTCCTTCTACGACCCGGATTTCCGGGAGCAGTCCATCGACCTGATCCGAAGCCTGATCGAAAAGATCGTGCTGACGCCGAACGCCGACCGCACGAGCTTGGTCATCGATCTGTACGGTAACCTCGCCGGTATCTTGTGCATGGCAGCGGGGCGCCCCCCGTTGGCGATGGGCGAGGCAGCCACTCTAAGCCTGTCGGAAATGGCCGAGCTAGATCGGATAAAGCTGATCACGGATGCAAAACAGGAACACGACCCGGCATTAGCAGGTCTGAATGGCTGGGGCGGCAGGATTCGAACCTGCGAATGCCGGTACCAAAAACCGGTGCCTTACCACTTGGCGACGCCCCAACGGGAGCCGCGCTTATAGCCAGCGCGGCCCCGGATGGAAGGGGTGGTTTTCCCGCGTCACGGCACCGGCCCGCTCCCCCACCCGGCCTCCCTTACTTTAATATTCTATGGGAGGCCGGGTGGGGGAGCGGGCCAGTGCCGTACCCAATCAAAAGAGCCGCTTTACCCAGCCGTGCGGATCGGGCGCGCGGCCGCGCTGGATCGCGACGAGGTCGCTCTTGAGCTTCTGCGCGACCAGGCCGGGCCCCTGATTGCCGATGGTGAATTCGAAATCGCGCCCGCGCACCTTGCCGATCGAGGTGACCACCGCCGCGGTGCCGCAGGCGAACGCCTCGCGCAGCTTGCCGCTCTCGGCATCGGCCTTCCACTGATCGATGCCGTAACGCTCCTCGCGCACGGTGATCCCGGCATCCCGAGCGAGCGTGAGCAGCGAATCGCGGGTGATTCCGGGCAGGATCGTGCCGCCCAGCGGGGGCGTCTGGATCGATCCGTCCTCGAACACGAACATCACGTTCATGCCCCCCAGCTCCTCGACCCAGCGGCGCTCGGCGGCGTCGAGGAACACCACCTGGTGGCAGCCCTCGCGGATCGCCTCGGCCTGCGCGACCAGCGAGGCGGCGTAATTGCCGCCGCACTTGGCGGCGCCGGTGCCGCCGGGGGCCGCGCGGGTATAATGTTCGGACGCCCACAGCGTCACCGATTCGGCGCCCTTGAAATAAGCGCCGGCGGGCGAAGCGATCACCATATAGGTGAACTCCGAGGCCGGCTTCACGCCCAGAAAGGTTTCCGAGGCGAACATGAAGGGGCGCAGATAGAGCGATCCGCCCTCGATCTCGGGAATCCAGCCCTGATCGGCCTTCACCATCTCCTCGAGCGAGGCGAGGAACAGTTCCTCGGGCATTTTCGGCATCGCCATCCGCTCGGCCGAATCGTTGAAGCGGCGCGCATTGGCCTCGGGGCGGAACAAGGCCGCGCCGCCATCGGGCAGGCGATAGGCCTTGAGCCCCTCGAAAATCTCCTGCGCATAATGGAGCACCGCGCAGGCCGGATTGATCAGGATCGGCGCGTGGGGCTCGACCGTCGGGCGATGCCAGCCCTTCTCGTCCGAATAGCGGATCACGACCATGTGATCGGTCAGCGCCTTACCGAAGCCGGGATTGGCGAGCGTCTCCGCAAGTACCTCGGCCGAAACCGGGTTCGGATGCGCCTCGAACTCGAAATCCAGCACCGTCGCGTCTTCCATCTCGCTTGTCCGCTCTGCTCTCTTCGGGTTGCGAAGGAGTAAGGCGCGTGGCAAGATACGTCAACATGGCTGCCCCAATTCCCGCCTCGCCGCTGTTCCTGCGCGAACCCGAGATCCGCCGCGGCATCGAATTGCTCTATTTCGGCTATTCGCACCTGACGCGCTCGATCGATGCCGGGCTGGCGCAGCAGGGGCTGGGCCGGGCGCACCACCGCGCGCTCTATTTCATCGCGCGCAAGCCCGATCTGACGGTGAGCGAGTTGCTCGCCTTGCTGGCGATCACCAAACAGTCGCTCGGCCGCGTGCTCGGCGACCTCGACGCGCGCGGGCTGGTCGAGACGCGCACCGGCGACAAGGACCGGCGCCAGCGCCTGCTGCGGCTGACGCCCGCGGGAGCGGCGCTCGAGACCGAATTGTTCGAGGCGCTGCGCGAGAAGCTCTCCGCCGCCTATTCGAGCGCGGACCGCGAGGCCGTAGGCGGCTTCTGGGCGGTGCTCGAAGGGCTGGTGCCCGAGGAAGAGCGCAAGCGGATCGCGGCGCTGGGGCAATAGGCGCGATGATGTTCGCCAGGCAGCTGCGCGAGCGGGTGATGCGGGGCGAAATCACCTGCTCGGTCCGCATCTGGCAGCGGCCGCACGTGAAGACCGGCGGGCGTTACGCGATGGGGCCCGGCCATATCCACGTGACCTCGATCCGCGAGATCGCACCCGACTCCGTCACGGACGAGCTCGCGCGGCGATCTGGGTTCGAGGATGTCGAGGCGCTGATGAAAGTGGCGAAGCACGGCCCCGGCGACACCGTCTATCTGGTCGAGTTCGAATATCGGGAGTGAAGCCCGATCCGTTCGTGCTGAGTAGAGACCGAGTAGGCGCGTAGCGCCGTATCGAGGGCTCGTATCGAGGCATCGTGGCGCGCGGCAACCTGTCCTTCGATACGCGTTCTCGATACGCCCTTCGGGCTACGCGATCGCTACTCAGGACGAACGGCGATGGTCGGAGCCACAGCGGCGCCTCAAGCCACCTTGAACCCCTCCTTGTTCATCGCCAGCGCCAGCGCCTTGTTCTTCTCCTCGCTCAGCATCGCGCGGAGCATCGGGAAGAGGTTGGTCTCCTCTTCCGCCACATGCTCCTCGATATCGGCGCGGAAGCGGCGGACGGTGGCGATCCATTGCGGCGAGGCGGTGGGCATATTCTCCAGCTCGTAGAGATATTGCTTCACATAGCCGTGCTCCTTGTTGAGCGCGTCGGCCGCCTCGCGCTGCCCGGCTTCGCGCAGCGCCGGGTAGATCACATTCTCTTCCTCGATCGCATGCTTGGTGAGCGCGTGCTTGAGCTGCATCAGCAGCAGGTTTCGGCGCGTGGTCGCATTCTCGTCGGTCGCCTCGATCGCGTCGAACAGCTTGGCGACCGCGGCATGTTCGAGCGTCAGCGCCTCGACCCAGTCATGCGCGAGCGCGCTCGGCGCCTGGACGATCGCCTTGCGCCCGAACATCGCGAGCAGCCCCAGCGCGGCCCCGCCGGCGGCCGCGCCGGCGATCATGCCGAGATTGCCGCGGCTGCCATGATCGGCGCCGTTGGTTCTGGGCTTGCTCTTGAAACGTCCCTTGCTGTCGCGCGTGGCTTCGGTGGTCGCCATGTCCGCCTCCATTGGATGAGATGGCGGAAAAACCCTTGGGGCGTGAGGCTGTTCCAACCTTGGAGTCTAATTGCGCGCCGCTTCCGCCAGTTCCGCGCTGCGGCGCGCGGCCGCGGTAAGGGTGTCGTGGATCAGCCGCTTGAGCGCATTGTCATGGTCGAGCACATCGAGCCCCGCACGGGTGGTGCCCCCGGGACTGGCGACGCGGTTGGCGAGCGTGGCCGGGTTCTCGCCCGACAGGCGGCCCAGCGACGCGGCGCCCTCCACCGTGGCGATGGCGAAGCGCTCGGCCTGGTCGGCGGGAAGCCCCAGCGCCCGCCCTGCCTCGGCCAGCGCCTCGATGAAGCGGTAGACGAAGCCCGGCCCGCTGCCCGAAAGCGCGGTGACGGCGTCGAACAAGGCTTCGCTGCCGATCCATTCGACCAGTCCCAGTGGCTTCATCAGCAGCTCGGCCTCGGCGCGCTCGGGGGGATCGGCACCGTCCGAATGGAGTGCGACCACGCCCTGGCCGATGCTGCCGGGCAGGTTGGGCATGGCCCGGATCACCGTCCCCGCCTCGAAATGCTGGCCGAGCACCGCCTCCTCGACCCCCGCGAGCACCGAGATCAGCAGCCGCGCGCGCACGCCCGCAGCGGCGAACTGTGCCGCCACCGGCTCCAGCATCTGCGGCTTGACCGCGAGGATCAGCACGTCGGGCGATCCGGGCGCGACCTCGCTCAGCGCGGTGACGCCGGCCGGCACCGGGGGCAGTTGCGGGTCGATCACGGTGATCGAGGTCGAAGGGATGCCGCTGGCGATCCAGCCTCGGAGCATCGCCCCGCCCATATTGCCGCACCCGACCAGCCAGATGCTGGCGGGCGCGCCCATCACGCTTCGCCCTGCGTCTCGATGAGCGCCGCGGCGATGGCTTCGGTGGGGCTCTTGCCGCCCCACAGCACGAATTGGAACACGGGATAGAAGCGTTCGCACTCGTCGATCGCGCTTTCGACGAGCAGTTCGGCATGGCTGAGGCTCATCACCGGCTCCTCGCCGTCGATCAAAGCGGCGTGGCGGAACAGCAGGATGCCGCTCGCCGACCAGAGTTCGAAATGGCCGATCCAGAGCTGCTCGTTGACCAGCCCGATCGTCTCGTAGAGCGCGGCGCGGCGCTCGTCGGGCACGCGGATGTCCGGAAAGGCGAGGAATTGCAGGACGCCGTCGTCCTCGCGCCAGATCGCGCGAAGCTCATACTCGGTCCAGCTGCCCTTGACCTTGGCAATGATCTCGTCGTCCTCGCGCTCATGGCTCCAGCCATGCGCTGCGAAGTAATTTTCGAGCATATCGATCGGCGCTGCGTCCTCGCGGTCGAACTCGGCCTCGTCGAGCATCACAACCTCCACCCGCTTTCGCGGATGCTTGCCAATCGCCCCGGAGCGGCACAAGCGCGGCGTTTGCAAGTCTGTCGAAAAGCTGTGGAAAAAGCGTTCAAGCTTTTCCCGTCGGCTTCTTCGCCGTCTTGGGCTTGGGCGCCGCCGCCGCGCCTCCCAGCTGGGCCTCCAGCGCCGCCACCCGCGCCTTGAGCGCATCGGCTTCGTCACGCGCCGCGACCGCCATCGCCTTGGTCACTTCGAACTCGTCGCGGCTGACGAAATCGAGCCCGCCGATCCATTCCTTGGCCCGTTCGCGCGCCTGCTCGCCGCCCTCGCGCGCCATGCCCGCAAAGGTGCCCGCGGCACCGTTCACGAACTTGACGAAATCGTCGAACAGCTTGTTGTCACTCTGCATCGTTACCGGTTCCGCTATCATTCCCGTCGACCGACATGGTCTCGTTATCGACCTGAATCTGTTCACTCCCACCCGCAGAAACAAGGCTTCCCGCGTTCGGATTGAGCTGATTGATCTGATAGAGCAGGAAACCGGCATAGCCGACCCAGGCGAGATAGGGCAGCAGCAGCAGCGCCGCGCCGGTGCGGATCCGCCCGAACAGCAGGATCGTCGCGAACACCAGCACCCCCAGCGTCCCGAGCAGGATCAGCGCGGTCATCACCTGGTGCATCCCGAAAAAGACCGGGGTCCAGGCAAGGTTCACCGCCATCTGCACCGCGAACAGCACCAGAGCCGGCCCGCGCAGCGTCGATCCGCGCGCGTTGATGATCATCGCCAGCGCCAGCCCCAACAGGACGTAGATCACCGTCCAGGCGACCGGGAACGCCCATTCGGGGGGCATGTTGTCGGGCAGGAGCAGGCTCTTGTACCAGCGATTCTGCGCGCCCGAAGGCACCAGCCGCGCCGAGGTGAACCCCAGCAGCAGGATGAACGGCACCGTCACCACGGCCCATCGCAGATAGGCGAGCCTCAGCTGGCCCTTCGATGCGATTTCCCTCAAGCCTTCCTCCTTATTCCGCCGGCTGCTCCGCCAGCGGCGGCGCGCCCAGCGCCGCGTCCAATTCCCGTCCGACGGCCTGGGGCGACCCGGTCCGCTTGGCCAATCTACTATAGAGAATTGGAATAAGGAAAAGGGTGATCAGCGTTGCGAGCGCGACGCCGAAGACGATCACCACCCCGATCGAGGCGCGCGCGCCCCCCCCCGCGCCCCCCGCGACGATCAGCGGCACCGAACCGGCTATGGTCGCGATCGAGGTCATCAGGATCGCGCGCAGCCGCCGCGCAGCCGCCTGGCGAATCGCGTCGGCGATCTCGGCGCCCTCGTCGCGCAGCTGGTTGGCGAATTCGACGATCAGGATGCCGTTCTTGGCGGCGAGCCCCACCAGCATGACGATGCCGATCTGGCTGTAGAGGTTGAGCGACTGCCCCATGATCAGCAGCCCGATCAGCCCGCCGCCCACCGCGAGCGGGACGGTGGTGATGATCACCGCGGGATGGACGAAGCTCTCGAACTGCGCCGCGAGGATCAGATAGACGATCAGGATGGTGAGCGCGAACACCACCAGGATCGATCCGCCGGTCTCGATATAGGCCTGGCTCTCGCCGCGATAGCCGACCGCGAGCACCTCGGGCGACGCCGCCGCCTGCTCCTGCATGAACTTCAGTGCCTCGCCGAGCGAATAGCCGGGCGCCAGCGCGCCCTGGAAGGTGATCGCGCGCAGCTTGTTGAACCGCCCCAGATCGCGCGGTCCGGCGACCTGGCGGGTGGTGACGAGGTTCGACAGCGGCACCAGGCTGCCATCGCGCGCGCGGACATAGATGGAAGCGAGATCGGACAGCGCGCCGCGATCGGCCTCCTCGGCCTGAACGATCACGCGATATTCCTCGCCGCGGTCGACATAGGTCGAGACCCGGCGCGACCCCAGCAGCGACTGCAGCGCCTGGCTGACCGCATCGACCGACACGCCCAGATCGCCCGCGCGCTGCGGATCGACGTCGATGCGCAGCTGTGGCTTGGTTTCCTTATAGTCGCTGTCGAGATTGACGATGCCCGGATTGTTGCGCGCCGCGGTCAGGATGCGGTCGCGCGCCTTGACCAGATCCTCATAGGTCGAGCCCGCGATGACGAAACCGATCGGCTGACCGCGCCCGCGCCCCAGCGCCGAGCGGACCTGCGCATTGCCGCGGATCGCGGGCATCTGGGCAAGCTTCTTGTTGAGGTCCTGCACGACCTGCTGCGTCGTGACACCCCGCTCCTCCCAGGGGCGCAGGAAGACGACGAAGGTGCCGCTATTATAGTCGTCGCTTGCCTGGAAGCCGCCGGGTGTGCGCGTGATCAGCGTGCGGACCGCGCTCTGGTCGAGCATCGGCAGGAATTTCTCCTGCGCCTGCGTCATGTAGCGGTCCATCTGTGCGAAGCCGGTGCCCTCGGGCGCAGTGACCTGGACCTGCGCGACGCCCTGATCCTCGGCCGGCACCAGCTCGGACTTGAGCAGGGTGAAGGCCAGCCCCGCGAGCGCGAGGAAGGCGGCGACGCCGAGCAGCGGCAGCAGCGGCTTGCGCAGCACGCGATCGAGCCCGCGGCTGTACCGGTTCTCGAGGCTGCGGAACCGGTCGTCCACCCAGCCGGTGAAGCGCCCCCGCGCCTCGTGCCGGAGCAGCTTCGAACAGAGCATCGGGGTGAGGCTGAGCGCGAGGAAGCCGGAGAAGGCGATCGCCCCGATCATCGCCACCGCCAGTTCGCGGAACAGCAGGCCGGTCTGGCCGGCCAGGAAGCAGACCGGCACGAACACCGCGCAGACCACCAACGTGGTCGACATCACCGCGAACCCCACCTGGCGCGTGCCCTTGAACGCGGCGACGAGCGGCGTCTCGCCCTCCTCGATCCGGTGATAGACATTTTCGAGCACGACGATCGCGTCGTCGACCACCAGCCCGATCGCGAGCACCAGCGCGAGCAGGGTCAGCAGGTTGATCGAAAAGCCCGCCATCCACAGCACCGCCATCGCGCCGAGCAGGCAGATCGGCACCGTCACCGCCGGGATCAACGTCGCGCGCCAGCTTCCCAGAAACAGGAAGATCACCAGCACCACCAGCACCGCGGCCTCGCCCAGCGTGTGCCACACCCCCTCGATCGCCCGGCCGATGAACAGCGAATCGTCCGATCCGATGTCCATCACCATGCCCGAGGGCAAGGAAGGCTGGAGGTCCTTCATCAGCTTCTTGGCGGCATCGGCGACCGCGAGCGTGTTCGCGCCCGATTGGCGGACGATGCCGAGGCCCACCGCGGGCGCGCCGTTGACGCGGAAGCGCTGATACGGATTCTCGGCGCCCTGCTCGACCTTGGCGATGTCGCCCAGCTTGACCTGATAGCCATCGGGCCCGCGCCCCACCACCAGCTGCGCGAAGCTCTCGGGCGTGCGGAACTGGCGATCGACGCGGATCGTGACGTTCTGCTGCTTCGATTCGATGCGCCCCGCGGGCAGCTCGACATTCTGCTTCCTGAGTGCCGTCTCGACATCGGCGGGGGTCAGCTGGAACGCCGCGAGCTTTTCGGGCTGGAGCCAGATCCGCATCGACGGCCGCGCCTCGCCCCCGACGAAGACGCGCGCGACCCCGTCGATATTGGCGAACCGGTCGGTCAGGTTGCGATCGACCCAGTCGGAGAGTTCGAGCGTGGTCCAGCCGGGCCGCGCGATCGTGATGAACATGATCGGCGAGGCGTCGGCATCGACCTTGCGCACCTGCGGCGCGAGCGCGTCCTCGGGCAGGTCGTTGGCGGCGCCGCCCACGCGGTCGCGCACATCGTTCGCCGCCTCGTCGATATTGCGGCCGGGGCGGAACTCGACCGAGATGTCAGAGCCGCCGTCGCGCGACCGCGACGTGATCGTCTGGATGCCCTCGATCCCCGAAAGCTGATCCTCGAGTGGCTGGGTGATGCGCGATTCGATCACGCTCGCCGCGGCGCCGGTATAAGTGGTCTGGACCGAGACGATCGGCGGATCGGTGTCGGGATATTCGCGCACCGACAGGCTGTTGAAGCCGACCACGCCGACGATCGTCAGCAGCATCGCCATCACCGCGGCGAACACCGGGCGCCGGACGGAAAGATCCGAAAGCTGCACCGCTTACTTGCCCTTGTGGCGGTTGTTCTCGCCCCCACCCAGCCGCACCTTCTGGCTGGGCCCGCCGAGCTTGACCACGCCCTCGGTCACCACGCGCTGGCCGGGCTGGATGCCCGAGAGGATCTCGACCATCCCGTCCTGTCGGATCCCGGTGGTGACCTTCACGCGCTTCGCGGTGTCGCCTTCGAGGATATAGACATAGCTGTCATTGCCCTCGCCCACGACCGCGAGCTCGGGCACCGCGGCGCTCTCGCGCGCCTGCGATTCGATCGTGACGGTCAGCAGCATGCCGGGCTTCAGCCGCCGGTCGCCATTGGGCAGGATCGCGCGGATCGTGACCGCGCGGGTCTGCGGGTTGAGCACCGGATCGATCGTCGCGATCACGCCGTGAAAGGGCTGGTCGGGCCAGGCGGCCGCCTTGGCGAAGATCACCTGCCCCGGCGCGACGCGCGACAGCACCGTCTCGGGCACCGCGAAGTCGAGCTTGATCCGCGAGACGTCGCTGATCATCGCGATCTCGGTTCCCGCGGTCACCACCGCACCGGCGGAGATGTTGCGCAGCGACACCCAGCCCGAAAAGGGCGCGCGGATCACGCGGTCGCTGATCGTCGCGCGTGCCTGCGCCGCCTGGGCGCGTGCCTGGGCGGAGAGCGCTGTCTGGGCATCGACCGCGCTGTTGGTCGCGAAGCCGCGCGCCTTGAGCGCGTTGAGCCGGGCGAGCTGCTGGTTCGCCTCGCGCTCGCGCGCGCCGGCCTCGGCGAGCTGGGCGTTCTCCTGGCTGTTGGCGAGCACCGCCACGACCTGCCCCTTCTGGATGAACTCGCCATCGTCGAAGTTGAGCCGCACGATCCGCTCGGTCACGGGGGCGGCGAGCGTCACCTGCTCGTTGGCGACCGCGGTGCCGACCGCGTCGATCTTCTCGACGAAGCGCTGGGTGCTCACGGTGGCGACGGTGACGAGCGGGGCCTCGCGCTTGTTGGCAGCACCATTCGCCTGCTGGCCGCAGCCGCCTAGAAGCGCTGTCAGCGCGAGCATCAGAGCCGGTATTCGCATCGAACCTTAGCGGCTAACCCGCACGGGGGTGGAAACGCAAGGGCGGAGCCCTTGGTTTCGGGCTCTGGGCGATCACTATTGCCCCGGTGTTTCCAAACCGAAAGCGCGTGTCCGGCGCCCCGCGTCAGATGTCCGTCGCAACGCTCATCGAGAAGCGGCGCGATCCGTTGGGGACGTAGAAGCCGCTGTTGCCGTTCGACCAGCCGAAGGTGTTGGTCACGTTCGCCACCTGGAAGCGGAACAGCGCATCGGCTTCGCCCAGCTTGAACCGGTAACGCGTGCCGAGATTGAGGACCGCGCGGGTCGGGATGAACAGCGTGTTCGCCGAATTGGCGACGCGGTCGCTCGTCCCCTCGGCGAAGGCGTCGAACGAGAAGGGCGAATTGGGCAGCCGGTAGTCCAGGCTCAGGATCGTGTGCCGCCGGAAGCTCGCGACCGGGCGCGCGCCGATCGTGCCGTTGCGCACCTCCTCGCCCGAAACCTTGGCATCGATCAGAACATTGCCCGCCACGACATTGAGTCCGGGCAATATCTGTCCCGCGACCGAGAATTCGATGCCCCGGTTGCGGACCATGCCGAGCTGGCGGAAGCGCAGCGCCGGATCGAGGTTGAAATAGGGCTTTTCGACATCGAACACGCCGACCACCGCGGTGATCTTGCCGACGCTCCAGCGCACCCCGGCATCGGCCTGGCGGGTGCGGATCGCGGGCGGCGCCTCGTTGAGGTTGACCGCCTCGCGCGGGGCGACCGGGCTCTCCTCGAGCCCGCGCGTATAGCCGCCATAGAAGGCCAGCTTCGGCGTCGCATAAAAGGCCGCGGTTGCGCTGAACAGGATCGGCGCGTCATGGCTTTCGGGGAAGATCACCGCCGGGTTCGGATCGGTGATGCGCTTGGTGTAATCGGTCTTCTGGATACCGAAACCCAGCTCGCCAATCCCGCGCCAGCGGCCCTGATACGCCACGCCGAAGGTGGTCTGGCGGACGCGGTCCTGGGTCTTGGGCCCTTGGGTAGTGACGGGCTCCGGGCGGAAATCCTCGCCCAGGCTGGTCGAGGCGCCCAGATCGACCAGCGCCGCGCCGCCATAGCGCCGGTCCTGCGCGCGGCCGCGCACCGAGGCGATCAGCGTATGCCTACGCACCCCCTCGTCGAAATGGCGCGAGACGCGTAGCTCGCCCGAAGTCGAGGCGGACTTGTCGCCATTTTCAAGCACGATCAGCCGCTTGCCGACCGATCCGTCGGGCGCGGTATCGAACAGCAGATCGACCGCCGAGGTATCGCTGTCGAAGATCGAGCGGAACACCCCCAGCCGCACCTCGAACCCGGCCGGATCGGCGCGCGCGAGCAGGCCGTAATTGGTCTGCTCGCTATTGTCGTCGGCCCAGTGCTGGCCGTAGAATTCGTTGCGCTTGAAGCGCTTGGGCAGGAAATCGCCGCTGGTGAAGAGCAGCGGCTGCGCTTCGTTGTCGGTGTCGCGGATGCGGCTCCAGAAGGGCATGATCTCGACGCCCGGCCGCGGCGCCCAGCGCGCCACCGCGCCCAGCGAGAAATCCTGCGGCGAACCGCCATAGGGCTGGCCGTAGCGATAGATGCCCATCCCCGCCGCGAGGCCGAGCCGCTCGCCATCGATCGGCAGCTGGACATCGACATCGGCATAGCCGCCATTCCACGGCCCGAACCCCGCCCCCGCCGAGATCAGCCGCCTGGCGCCGGGCTTGCGAAGCGACAGATCGGCGATGCCTGTGGGCGCCGGGAATGCATAGCTTTGCGCGGAAAGGCCGACGCGGACCGTCGAGCCATCGGAGACGCGTCCGGTCAGCCCGGTCTGCATGTCGAAATACAGCCCTTCGATCCGGACATTGCCCGCGTCCACGGGCGAAAAACCGCGGACGTCGAAATCATTGTAGATGCCGATCGACTCCTCGCCGACGCTGGTGCCGAAGGCGTCTTCGGCCTGCGTCACGGCATTGTCGTCGGTGCGCTGGGCCAGTGCCGGCATGGTGATGAGCAGCGCCATCGCCGCGGCCGAAAGCCGCAGGGTCTCCCTCAACATCGATCACCCCAATCGTGTATTGTTGCTATAGCGCAATAACACGGTTCAGCGGCTGAACCATGGATGAACCAATAGTCCGATCAGCAATATGCAGCAATGAGGAACTCGACATTGCCCTCGGGCCCGGTGATCGGACTGGTGGCGATGCCCTCGACGGTCCAGCCCTTCGACACGAGCCAGTCCGAAACCTCGCGGCACACGCGCTCGTGCACCTGGGGATCGCGGACGACACCGCCCTTCCCCACCTCCTCGCGCCCGGCCTCGAACTGCGGCTTGATCAGCGCGACCAGCCGCCCGCCGGGCCGCACGAAACCGAGCGGCGCCTCGAGCACCTTGGCGAGCCCGATAAAGCTCGCGTCGCACACCACCAGATCTACGGTCTCGGGGATATGCGCTGCCGTCAGGATGCGCGCGCTGGTCTGTTCATGGACGATCACGCGCGGGTCCTGCCGCAGCTTCCAGGCAAGCTGATTGGTCCCCGAATCGACGGCATAGACGCGGGCGGCGCCCCGGCTCAGCAGCACATCGGTGAAGCCCCCGGTCGAGGACCCCACGTCGATCGCCACCGCGCCGCTCACGTCCCAGCCGAAATGATCAAGCGCGTGCGCCAGCTTGATCCCGCCGCGCGACACCCAGGGATGATCGCGCCCGCGCACGTCCAGCGCGACATCGTCGGCAACCGGCTGGCCGGGCTTGTCGATCTTGCGGTCGCCCGCGAACACCAGCCCGGCCATGATCAGCGCCTGCGCCCGCGTCCGGCTCTCCGCCAGTCCACGGTCGACGAGCATCTGATCGGCGCGCATCTTGGCCATGGGGCTCAGGCCGCCACCGCTTCGGTGGTGATCGCCAGCCGCGCGCCCGCGGCGCGGGTCGGCTCGGTCCAATGGACGTACCAGGAAGGCAGGATGACCAGCAGCCCCGGCTCGGGCGTAATCGACACGTCGGGCCAGCCCGGCGGGGGCGGGTCCTGCCATCCGCCGACGCGAAGCTGGCCGCCCATGCTCCCTTCGGGCAGCCCCGCCGGATAATAGATCGCCGTCACCCAGCCATAGGGATGGACGTGGCGGACATTATGCCCCTCGGCGCGCGCGATCATCGCCCAGCTCTTCATCTCGACCGCATCCGGCACCAGCCGCGCCAGCGGATGGCCGCTCGCCGCCCAGCGCGCGCAATGCGCCGCAATCTCGGCCCGGATCTCGGCAAGCAGCGCGTCGTAAACCGGGTTGCCCAGCCGCTCGATCCGGTGGCGGTACCGCATCTGCCGTGTGATCGTCTCCGATCCATAGGTGAAGTCCGGCTCGGCCTCGAGCATCGCCCGCGCCACCGCTTCGTGATCGCCGATCCGGGTGCGGTGGAGCAGCCGCGCCGTATCGAACATCGCGGCGACGCGATCGGTCCGCCCGAGCCGGCCCAGCGCACGCAGATAGGCTTCGATCATCACGGCATTACCCATGCCCCGCGCGAACCGGTCCTCATATTCGGCGACGGCATCCTCGGGCGAGGCATTGGGCGCCACCGATGCATAGGTGATGTCGTTGCCCTTGCGCAGCATCATCGTCCGCAACTGATCCGCCGCGAGGGTCCTGCCCGCGCCTTCCATCATCCGGAGATGCACCATCAGCCCCAGCTTCCCCGCGACCTCGGGCAGCAGACAGCCATGGTAGCGCGCGATCCCCCCCGCCTCGTCGCCGGCGAGGCACAGCTTCAGCCCTTCCGCGGTCCGAAGCCGCGCTTCCTCGACGTCGAGCACTGACTTCGCCATGGGCCCGCCTCTATCGCGGATCATCCCGGCGCACCAGCGCCGCACTCCGCCGCACACTTATTGCACACTAATTTGATAGGAATTATCCAACGGCTTCCGGCCACACCTCCCTTGGGAGATCGGAATGTCCGTCTTTACCTCCATCGACAGCGGTTCGCCGCTGATCCTCACCGTCCCCGGTCTCGGCGGATCGGGCCCCTCGCACTGGCAGACTTTGTGGGAGCAGTCGCGCCCCGACACCACCCGCGTCGAGCTGGGCATGTGGGATGCCCCCCATCGCAACGCCTGGGTGACCAAGCTCGACCAGGCGATCCGCGGCGCGCAGGCGCCGGTGGTGCTCGCCGCGCACAGCCTGGGCTGCCTCGCCGTCGCCTGGTGGGCCGAGCTCGCCGGGCAACCGTTCGGCTGGCCGGTCGCGGGCGCGCTGCTCGTCGCCCCTGCCGATGTCGACCGCACCGGCGCGTCGAAGGCGCTCGCCACCTTCCGCCCGGCGCCGGCCAAGCCGCTCCCCTTCCCCTCGATCCTCGTCTCAAGCAGCGACGATCCCTGGGTCTCCACCCACCGGGCGCGCGAACTCGCCAACGCCTGGGGCAGCTTCCACGTCGATGCCGGGCCGCAAGGGCACCTCAACGCCGCGAGCGGGATCGGCTGGTGGGAGGAAGGCCAGGCACTGCTCGACCGCGTGCTAGACGCCGCGTCGGACCGCGGCGGCCGCCCGCGCAACGCCGGCGAGGGGCGCACGCTGCTCGCGATCAACGCGACCGAGGCGGCGCAGGCGCATTTCCTCGGCGCCTGAGCCTCGGGCTGGCGCAGCGGCAATTCGGATTACCGCAGGTTCAATGGCGACGGAGGAGGAAAAACCCAGATAGAGACTGCGGGCATGGCCGGGCGGCGTCCCCTAGAGCGTTCGCCCGGCCTACCTGATTGCCCTGCTCCACAATTCGCGGCACAGTGCCCCCATGACACCGGTAGACCGCCGCACCGTGATCGGGACCGCGCTAGCCGCCGCCACGATCCTCCCCGCCACCGCGCGCGCGGCCGATGCGGGTCATCCCCAGCCCGCCTTCAGCGTCAATTTGTGGCCCGGCGAGGCGCCCGGACTCAAGGATCCCGCACTCAAGGACGAAGTGCTCGAGCGCAGCAAGGACCCCGCCATCCTCGACCGCGCGATGGTCAGGGTCCGCACCCCGCGCATGGACGTCTTCCCCGCGAAGAGCCCCAACGGCGCGGCGCTGATGATCACCCCGGGCGGCGCCTATCAGCGCGTGGTGATGGACAAGGAGGGCTATGAGCTCGCAGCCTGGCTCGCCGAGCGCGGGGTGACGGCGTTCGTCTGTTTCTACCGCCTCCCCGGCCAGGGCTGGGACAAGCCGCGCAACGTCGCGCTCGCCGACGCCCAGCGCGCGATGCGGCTGATCCGCCACCGCGCCGCCGAGTGGAAGATCGATCCCAAGCGGGTGGCCGCGCTCGGCTATTCGGCGGGTGGCCATGTCTGCGGCGATCTCGCCACGCGCCACGCCGAGAAGGTCTACACCCCCGTCGACGCCGCCGACACGCAGGACGCCAGGCCGATCGTCGCCGCCCCCATGTATCCCGCGATCGCGATGGACCCGTTCCTGGGCGCGCAGCAGGGTACCACGCTCGGCACCACCACCCAGGTCCCGGCGAGCGGCCCCGGCTGGCAGATGCTCGACGCGCAGGTGAGCAAGGCCACCCCGCCCTGCTTCCTCTGCCATGCCGAGGACGACCCCGTCCTCCCCGTCGCCAACACGCTCCGCCTGCGCGACGCGCTTAAGGCGGCGGGGGTGCCGGTCGAGACGCATGTCTTCGAGGAGGGCGGCCATGGCTTCGGGCTGCGCTTCACCGCGGGCAAGCCGATCCAGGTCTGGCCCGAACTCTTCATGGCCTTCGCCGCACGCCACAACTGGCTGGGCTAGATCACTCGCTGTCCCGATTTTTCCCGCAATGATATGTTGTAACTTAAGGATCGCGGGGTTATATCGTCTCCCATGCCGGCGACTCTCTCCCTGACCCGCATCTGGGGCGGCCTCGACTCACGTATCGATCGCATTGCGATGGGTATGAGCGGGCTGTGCTTTGCGCATTGCCTGGCGACGACGATCTTCCTCGCGGTCTTCTCGGCGGCCGGCGGCCTGCTCAACCCCGCGATCCACGAAATCGGGCTGACGCTCGCGATCCTGTTCGGCGTGGTCGCGCTCGGCCGCGGCATCATGAGCCATGGCTATATGATGCCCGCGGTGGTGGGCGCGTTCGGGATCGGCATCATGGCGGGCGCGCTGTCGCTGCCGCATGGCGAGTTCGAGACCTGGTGGACCCTTGTCGGCGTGGCGCTCGTCGCGCTCGGCCACGACCTCAACCGCCGCGCGACTTATTGATTGGTCGGCTCACGCCGATTTGCGGTGCCGGCCCGCTCCCCCTCCCGGCCACCCATAGGCTACTAAAGTAAGGGTGGCCGGGAGGGGGAGCGGGCCGGCACCGCGACAAACAAGCGCCCATTGCGATAGGCGCTCCGGGCGCCTAAATCAGTGCCATGGCTGCACACGCCCACGATCACCACGAACATCACGGTTCGGACCTCACCCGCGCCGCGCAGACCACGCTGGAGAAATCCGGCGAGCAATGGACCGCGATGCGCGAGCGCGTGTTCGAGGCGCTGGCCGGCTTCGACAAGCCCGCCTCCGCCTATGACATCGCCGAGGCGGTCTCGAAGATCGAGGGCCGCCGCGTCGCCGCCAACAGCGTCTATCGCATCCTCGACCTGTTCGTCGGCTCCAACCTTGCCCGCCGGGTCGAGAGCGCCAACGCCTATGTCGCCAATGCGCATCCGGATTGCCTGCACGATTGCATCTTCCTGGTCTGCGACAGCTGCGGCCAGACCACGCATATCGACGACGATGCGATCACCAAAAGCGTCCGCTCGGCGGCCAAGGGCGCGGGTTTCTCGCCCGAGCGCCCGGTGATCGAAGTCCGCGGGAAATGCGCCGACTGCGAGTGAGCCGCCGCTCCCTCGGAAATCGTCTTGAAATGTTGGATTTCGCCTGCTTGGCTCGGTGCGCCGGAAGCCCCGCGGCCGCTCTTTGACATCGCGAGACCGACCGGCCCGAACGGGCGCGATCAGTGTCAAGTTTGTGTCAACTTTCGCTTCGCACTATCGGCATGCCGCTACGGCAAGCTGCACTGAATCTGCACGGCAATTCCCGAATCACAGCGTTCGACTTGAGGCCCCTACTGGGGTACAGGCGAAGCATGTCCGATCTGCCACCGACGCCGTTGCTCGACACGGTCGAAACGCCGCACGACCTTCGCAAGCTCAAGCCCGCCGACCTTCGCCAGCTCGCCGACGAGCTGCGCGCCGAGACGATCTCGGCGGTCGGCACCACCGGGGGCCATCTCGGCTCCGGGCTCGGCGTGGTCGAGCTGACCGTCGCGATCCACTATGTGTTCGATACCCCTGCCGACCGGCTGATCTGGGACGTCGGGCACCAATGCTATCCGCACAAGATCCTCACCGGCCGGCGCGACCGCATCCGGACGCTGCGCATGGGCGGGGGGCTGAGCGGCTTCACCAAGCGCAGCGAGAGCGAGTACGATCCGTTCGGCGCGGCGCACAGCTCGACCTCGATCAGCGCCGCACTGGGCTTCGCGGTGGCGAACAAGCTCGTCGAGCGGCCCGGCAAGGCGATCGCGGTGATCGGCGACGGCGCGATGTCGGCCGGCATGGCCTATGAGGCGATGAACAATGCCGAGGCCGCGGGCAACCGGCTGATCGTGATCCTCAACGACAACGACATGTCGATCGCCCCGCCGGTGGGCGGGCTCTCCGCCTATCTCGCGCGGCTGATCTCCTCGTCCGAATATCTCGGCCTCAGGAGCCTCGCCAAGCGCGTCGTCCAGAAGGTCTCGCGCCGCCTCACCCTCGCCGCGGGCAAGGCCGAGGAGTTCACGCGCGGCTGGATGACCGGCGGGACGCTGTTCGAGGAATTGGGCTTCTACTATGTCGGCCCGATCGACGGGCATAATCTCGACCACCTGATCCCGGTGCTCGAAAATGTCCGCGACAGCGAGCATGGGCCGATCCTCGTCCATGTCGTCACCAAGAAGGGCAAGGGCTATGCCCCCGCCGAGGCGGCGGCGGACAAATATCACGGCGTCCAGAAGTTCGACGTGATCACCGGCGCACAGGCCAAGGCGCCCCCGGGCCCGCCCGCCTATCAGAATGTCTTCGGCGACCAGCTGATCAAGGAGGCCGACCGCGATCCCACCATCGTCGCGATCACCGCCGCCATGCCATCGGGCACCGGGATCGACCGGTTCGCCAAGGCCCATCCCGACCGCGCCTTCGATGTCGGCATCGCCGAGCAGCACGCGGTCACCTTCGCCGCGGGCCTCGCCGCGCAGGGGATGCGGCCCTTCTGCGCGATCTATTCGACCTTCCTCCAGCGCGCCTATGACCAGGTCGTCCATGACGTCGCGATCCAGAACCTGCCGGTCCGCTTCGCGATCGACCGCGCCGGGCTGGTCGGCGCCGATGGCGCGACCCATGCGGGCAGCTTCGACGTCACCTATCTGGCGACCTTGCCCAACATGGTGGTGATGGCCGCGGCCGATGAGGCCGAGCTGGTCCATATGACCCATACCGCCGCGCTCCACGACACGGGGCCGATCGCGGTCCGCTATCCGCGCGGCAACGGCACCGGGGTGGCGCTTCCGCAAGTCGCCGAGCGGCTCGAGATCGGCAAGGGCCGGATCGTCCGAACGGGGCACAAGGTCGCGATCCTCTCGCTCGGCACGCGGCTGGCGGAAGCGCTCAAGGCCGCCGATGCGCTCGAGGCCAAGGGGCTCTCGACCACCGTCGCCGACCTGCGCTTCGCCAAGCCGCTCGACGAGGAGCTGATCCGCCGCCTGCTCACCAGCCACGAAGTCGCGGTGACGGTCGAGGAAGCCAGCATCGGCGGCCTCGGCGCGCATGTCCTCACCATGGCGAGCGACCAGGGCCTGATCGACGCGGGCCTCAAGCTCCGCACGATGCGCCTGCCAGATGTCTTCCAGGACCAGGACAAGCCGGAGAAGCAGTACGCCGAAGCCGGGCTCGACGCCGACGCGATCGTCGAGACGGTGCTCAAGGCACTGCGCTGGAACGAAGCCGCGGTCGAAGGCGGGGCGCGGGCCTAAAGCCGCCCCGCCGCCGCCTTGTACACCGCATTCCGGTCCCGCTTGCCCACTGCCACGACGATTACCGTCACCACCGCGTCATCGACACGGTACACCAGCCTATACCCCGCCGCGCGCAGCTTGATCTTGTAGCAATCGGGCATTCCCGAAAGCCGTGAGGCCTCGACATGCGGCGCCTCCAGCCGTTCGGCGAGCTTCTTCTTGAACTGCGCCCGGACATTGCCACCGAGCTTTTCCCATTCCTTGAGTGCGCTCGGCAGGAAGGCGAGGTTATAGGTCATCGAGCCGGACGGGCACCGGCACTTCGTCGGCGCGCGCGCGGACCAGCGCGGCGAGATCGGCATCTTCCAATCGCTCGACCATCTCGGCCCAGGCCGCCGCCGGCACCAGATATGCCGAAGGCTTGTTGTGGTTGAGGATCGCGACCGGAAACCCGTCCGCGGCGGCAATCGCGGCCGAAGGATTCTTCTTGAAATCGCTGATGCTGATGCTCGCGCCCGCGAGGAGAGGTTCGACCATGTTCGAATTCCAGACTATAATATTGGTCGATATATAGGTCATTTTATCGCGGCGCGCAATCGATGGAGGTTGCGATGACCGATACTACCGGTACAGGCGGCTGCAACCATGGCGCTGATCCTGTTCAACAAGCCGTACGGCGTGATCTGCCAGTTCAGCGGCGACGGATCGCCCCGGCCCACGCTCGCGGATTTCGTGAAGGTGCCCGGCGTCTATCCCGCGGGCCGGCTCGATCAGGACAGCGAGGGACTGTTGCTGCTCACCGATGACGGGCGGCTGCAGGCACGGATCGCCGATCCGAAATACAAGACGGCCAAGACCTACCTCGTCCAGGTCGAAGGCGATCCGGATGATGCCGCGCTCGAACCGTTGCGCAAGGGCGTCCGCCTCAAGGACGGCATGACCCTTCCCGCCGACGCACGCCGCATCGATCCGCCGGACCTCTGGCCCCGCGATCCGCCCGTCCGTTTCCGCAAGAGCGTCCCCGATTGCTGGATCGAATTGACGATCCGCGAGGGCCGCAACCGCCAGGTTCGCCGCATGACCGCCGCGATCGGCTTCCCGACGCTCAGGCTGGTGCGCTGGCGGATCGGCGACTGGGCACTCGACGGCATCGCACCTGGCGAATGGCGCGAAGCCTAGCGCTTCCCCGCCCGATTGAGCGCCACCGCCGCCCGGAACAGCGCCTTGAGCGCCGCCTCATCGACCTCGGCTCCTTCCTCGAAATCGATCGCGCGGCGGACATTGCCGTCGAGGCTCGAATTGAACAGCCGCTTGGGATCGTCGAGCGCCGCACCCTTGGCGAAGGTCAGCTTGACGACCTTCTTATAGGTCTCGCCGGTGCAGATCATGCCGTCGGCATACCAGGTCGGCACGCCGCGCCATTTCCATTCCTCGACCACCTCGGGCACCGCCGCCTTGATCAGCGCGCGCAACCGCGCGAGCATCGCGCCGCGCCAGTCGCCCAGTTCGGCGATGCGTTCGTCGATCAACTGCGATGGAGTCTTGCCGCTCTCGCTCATTCTATCCGCTCCTTTCAGGCCATCCAGCCGGGTATCGCCGCGGCCTGCCGGATCCAGCTTGCCACCTGTGCTTCGTCGGGTGCGTCGCCCTCATGGATATGGAGATAGCGCGTATCCGGGCCCGTCGACGAAACCGGCGGCATCGGTTCCAGCGCCGCCCCGCGAAAGAACGCCACCTTCACATAGGCGTTGAAGCAGTGGAAGCTCAGGAACCATCCCTCTCCCTCCACTCCATAAAAGGGCGAGTTCCACTTCACCGCCTTGCGCACCTCGGGCACCGTCCGCACGATCAGCGCGTCGAGCCAGTGCCCGACATCGCGTTTCCACCCCGGCATCGCCGCGATATAGGCCTGCACCGGGGCGTCCCCCTCGCCCTTGGCGATCCGGGGATTGCCGCCCGACAGCAACTCTGTCTTCTCCGCCGCCATCGCCTCAGCCCGCCACCTGCCGCGACTTCGCGAAATAGGGCAGCGCGAACATGTACAGCCCCGTCGCCAGCAGCAGGAAGAGCGGCGGCAGCGGCAGGAAATAAACCCACTGCGCGGGGCTCGCACCCACCCCCAGCATCACGAAGATCGCCGCGACGATCCCCGCGAAGACGATCGACGTCCAGCGATGGATCTGCCGGATCAGCCTGTTCCAGTTCATCCCATTCCTCCCTTCAATCCAGCGTCGCCAGCAGCGTCTCCAGCTTCCCGAAGAATTGCTGCCACCCGTAACGCGCACCGCCCGACGCCGCCTTCTGCTCGGGCCGGAAACCCTCCTGCTCCATCCGCAGCAGCGTGCCGCCCGCGGTCGGCTCGAGCGTGAAGCTGACCACGCTCTTGAGGTCATAGGCGGGATCGGCATGCGCGTGATCCCAGCGGTACGACAGGCTTCGCTCGGGCTCGACCTCGAGCACCTCGCAATCGAGCGTCCCGCCCCAGTCGCCGTTCAAATTGAAGCGGTGACCCACGACGGCCACGAAATCATTCCGCATCAGCCATTCCTGGATCAGATGCGGCTGGGTCAGCGCGCGCCAGATCCGCGACGGCGGATGGGGAAATTCGCGCTCGATCGTGACCGTCTGCGTCTCGCTCATTGGTCCATCCTCTTCAGCAGATCCTCGAGATCGTCGAATCTTCGTTCCCAGAACGTCTCCATCTCCCGCGTCCAGTCATTGAGCGGGGCGAGCGAACCGGGGAGCGCGCTGTAATGCGTCTGGCGGCCGGCATCGCGACCAGCGACAAGGCCGGCCTGTTTCAGCACGCCGAGATGTTTCGAAACCGCGGGCTGCGAGATGCCCGCATGCGTGGTCAGCGCCGCGACGGTCTGCTCGCCCTCGCGGCACAGACGCTCGAAGATCGCGCGCCGGGTCGGGTCGCCCAGGGTCTTGAACAACAGGTCGTGGCGTTCGAGCATCGAATCATAACTCGCTGGCTATGGATGATCCATAACCAGCGAGTTATGAGTGTGTCAATGCCCTAAATGCGGATCAGCGCGTGCTGCACTTCGCATTGCCGGTGCGCTTATATTCGGCGTGGAATTTGGGCATGCTGCCGGAGCGTTCGCCGAAGCTGTGGCCGTCGCCCAGATAGAGTTCGAAGCTCCGGGGGCTGCCGGCCTCGGGCTCGCCGTACGAATAGATCACGACATTCTTCTGCTCATTGCCCCATTTGCCGTGACCGCGCAGCGTATCGGCGCGGACATTCTTGGCGAGGAAGCGGAACAGCACCGCGCCGCACTTGCCGCGGTCGTCCACGCTCACGCCGCAGAAATCCTTGCCGCACTGCGCGATGTCGATGGTCTTGTAGAGCTTGCCGCGCGCGGTGAAGACCGGGCGGTCCTCGTTCACCGTCCAGCGGCCATAATAGGGCGTAGCTGATCCCGGACCCTCGGCCGCGGCGGGCACCGGGCCGGACAGAGCAAGCCCCCCGAGCAGCACGGGAACGAGCATCGACAATCGAATGAGCGACTGGGATAAGGCCATATGATGCACTCCTCTCTGGAAAAGCTACGCATCGGCGGACGCTCCGGACGTGCCGCTTCCGTACTGATCTTATCAGTGATCGCGCTCTTTGTACTCTATACAGCTGAACGGGGGCTGTCGGCCGCGTTCGACAGCAGCGATTTCCCCGAAGCCCTTGCGGTCAAGGTCGAGCTGCTGCCGGTCACCTTCCCGCTCCACATGGTCACCGGCGCGCTGGCGCTGATCCTCGTGCCGCTGACGCTTGCGCTGCGCCCGCGCCGGCAATGGCACCGCTGGATGGGCCGGATCGCGGCGGCGGACGTGCTGGTCGCGGGGCTGACCGCCTATCCGGTCGCCTGGGTCGCACCGGTCACCACCTGGTCGGCGCTCGGCTTCTCCGCACAGGCGACCAGCTGGCTGGCGCTGCTGGGGCTGGGCATCGTCAACATCCGCAACCGCCGCATCGCCGAGCATCGCGCCTGCATGCTGCTGATGATGGCGGCGACCTCGGGCGCGGTGTTCTTCCGGCTCTGGCTGGCGCTTTGGGCACTCTATGGCAGCAGCCGCTGGTACGAGAGTTTCTATGCCTGCGATTCATGGATCGCCTGGCTCCTCCCGCTGGGCGGAACCGCGCTATGGCTCTCGCGCCAGCCCGGAGGCCTCAGACTCGCCTTTCGTCCCCGCGGCGCCTAGAGGCGCGCCATGCTTCAGATGACCACGCCCGTCGATACTTCCCGCCCCCGCGCCATCGCCCTTTGGCTCTTCGCCGTTGCCGCGCTGATCGTGCTGATGGTGGTCGTCGGCGGCGTCACGCGGCTCACCGAATCCGGCCTGTCGATCACCGAATGGAAGCCGATCAGCGGCGTCATCCCGCCGCTCACCGACGCGCAGTGGCAGGCCGAATTCGCGAACTACAAGCGCATCCCCGAATATCAGCAGCTCAACCAGGGCATGACCCTAGCGGGCTTCAAGGCGATCTTCTTCTGGGAATATCTCCACCGCCTGCTCGGCCGGCTGATCGGCCTCGCCTTCGCACTGCCGCTGATCTGGTTCGCGGTGAAGCGGCAGATCCCCAAGGGCTATGGCTGGCGGCTGATCGCCCTGTTCGTGGCCGGAGGCATGCAGGGCGTGGTCGGCTGGTGGATGGTGATGTCCGGCCTCAGCGTGCGCACCGATGTCAGCCATATCCGGCTCGCGGTGCACCTGCTGCTCGCGCTGACCATCCTCGCCGCGGTCGTCTGGACCGCGCTCGACCTGCTCCGCCATCCGGAGAAGCCCGCGCGGTTGACCCGGCTCGGCGCGGGCGTGGGAGCGATCCTGTTCGTCCAGCTGCTGTTCGGCGCACTGGTCGCGGGGCTCAATGCGGGGCTCGTCACCAATGAGTGGCCGCTGATGAACGGCAAGCTCCTGCCCCACACCACGATCGAGAACCGACCCTTCTTCGACGCCTTGTTCAACGATCCCGCGGTGGTCCATTTCGTCCATCGCTGGTGGGCCTGGGTCGCGGTGGCGGGGCTGATCATGCTCGCCCGCGCGGTCCGCGCCACCGACCGCCGCGCCTCGATCGCGATCCACAGCGCCTTTGGGCTGCAGATATTGCTCGGCATCGCCACCGTCTGGTCGGGGGTGAACATCGTGCTGGCGGGACTCCACCAGCTCACCGGCGCGCTGCTCGTGGTGGCGACCGCCTGGGGCGCGCACGCGGCGGGACGGCGTTGACCGACACCTCGCTCCTCTACGTCACCTTCCCCGACGCCGCCGAGGCGCGGCGGGTGGCGGAGGCGGTACTGAACGAGCGGCTCGCCGCCTGCGTCAACATCCTCGGCCCTTGTGCCTCGCTCTATCGCTGGGAGGGCAAGCTCGAGACGGCGGAAGAGGTCCCTGCCCTGTTCAAGACCCGCCCCATGCTCGCCCGGCGCCTGCGCGGTCGGATCGCCGAACTGCACAGCTATGATCTGCCGGTGATCGAGGCCTGGCCCGTCGAGGCGGGCGAGGCCGTCACCGGCTGGATCGCACGCGAGACCTGATGCTCGTCGTCGTCATCGCCGCCGTCGCGCAGGCCGCGATCTTCGCGCCGCCGATCGGCGTACCGCTTCGCGTCGTCACCGAGCGGACCGAGGGCGACTGGACCTTCCGGATGGAACGGCTGGTCCGCTTCGCACGCGAGGGGCAAGGCTATCGCGCCGAAGTGTGGATGGCCGATGCGCGCGCCGACGGCCCCGGCAAGGTCGGCGCGATGATGGAGGCGGGGTTCGCGGGCCTCGCCGGGCGGACGATGGTCTTCCACCTCGATGGCGCGGGGAAGCTCGTCGCGATCGACGATCTCGACGCGCTCTGGACGCACTTCTGCGACGGCATCGCCGCGATGGTGGGCGCCAAACACCCCAATCCCGCCCCGCTGGTCGCGCCGATCCGCGCGCTGCCGCCCGAGCGGCGGGTGGCGGTGCTCGCCTCGCTGGTGACCGCTTTGGTCGCCGAAGAAGCCGCCGAGCCGGCGGGCGTCCGCCCCGTCCGCGTGCCCGGCAAATCCCCCTATGGCGGCCCGATCATGCTGACGGGCACGCGCAGCATCGCGCGGCTGGGCATCACCCTGCGCAGCACCACGAGCGCCGCCGCCGACCTCCCCCCGCGAAACGGCGTCGCCGCGCGGGTCGAGATGGAGGATAATCGCGACTCCGATCCCGCCACCGGGCTGATCTCATCCATTTCCGAACGCGTCCGCACCCGCATTGGCGACCGCGACAGCGAACGGCTCTCGACCGTCCGCGTCACCCTCGAACCCGCCGCGGCCTGGCCCGCCAACTGACCGGGTATCCCAATACCCGTCAAGAAACCCGCGCATTTGCTTGACTTTCGCGCGTCTCTTCGACAAATGCCCGCCAACCGCGCTGCCGGAAACGGCGGCGCGCTTGCGTTTCCAACGAAAGGTCCCACGCCCATGAAGGCGCTGATGAAGACCACCAAGGCGGTCAAGCCGCACGAGGTGGAGAAGAAATGGCATCTCGTCGATGCCAACGGCCTGGTGGTCGGCCGCGCGGCGACGATCATCGCCAATGTGCTTCGCGGCAAGCACAAGACCAGCTTCACCCCGCATGTCGATTGCGGTGACAATGTCGTGGTGATCAATGCGGACAAGATCCGCTTCACCGGCAAGAAGCTGCAGAACAAGGTCTATTACAAGCACACCGGCTATGCCGGCGGCATCAAGGAAATCACCGCGGCCAAGGTGCTCGACGGACGTTTCCCGGAGCGCGTGCTCGAAAAGGCCGTCGAGCGGATGATCCCGCGCGGCCCGCTTGGCCGCCAGCAGATGCGCAACCTGCGCATCTTCGCCGGCCCCGAGCATCCGCACGCGGCGCAGAACCCTGAATTCCTCGACATCGCGTCGATGAACCGCAAGAACAAGGTGGGCGCATAATGTCCGACAACCGCCAGTCCCTCTCCGATCTGGGCACGATCGCCGCCGATGCGGCCGTCAGCGCCGACGAATTCCTGAACGCCCCCGCGAACGTCGTGTTCGAGGCGCCGCTGCGCGTGCAGGAGCTCGACAAGTTCGGCCGTGCCTATGCGACCGGCCGCCGCAAGGACGCCGTCGCCCGCGTGTGGCTCAAGCCCGGCTCGGGCAAGATCACGATCAACGGCCGCGACCAGGAAGTCTATTTCGCGCGTCCGACGCTGCGCCTCGTCATCAACCAGCCCTTCGGCGTCGCCGAGCGTACCGGTGCCTATGACGTGATCTGCACCGTCAAGGGCGGCGGGCTTTCGGGCCAGGCCGGCGCGGTCAAGCATGGCATCGCCCAGGCGCTGACCAAGTACGAGCCGGTGCTGCGCACCGCGGTGAAGCGCGCCGGCTTCCTGACCCGCGACAGCCGCGCGGTCGAGCGCAAGAAGTACGGCAAGGCCAAGGCCCGCCGCAGCTTCCAGTTCTCGAAGCGTTAAGCCTTCAGGCAGAGACAAGAGGGGCGGTCCGGCGACGGGCCGCCCTTTTTGCGTTGTAAGACTTTCCCGCTCCCACCGACTAACCCTTCGAACACGATGGGGAACGGCATGGATCAGGACGCCCGCTACACCGCCGCCGCGCGCACCTTCGGGGCCGCGATCGAGCGGCTTGCGCGCGGCTATGAGGCCGATGCCGAGCTGCGGCGCGATCTGGTGCAGGAGATCCACGCCGCGCTGTGGCGCAGCTTCGGCTATTTCGAGGGGCAATGCTCCGAGCGGAGCTGGGTCTATCGCGTCGCGCACAATGTCGCGGTGACGCATGTCGTCACGCGGCGGCGGCTGAGGCCCCAGGCGCTTTCCGGACTCGACGAGATCGAGGCGATCGCCGCCCCCGGCGACACCGAGGCGGAGACCGACGAGCGCCGCATCGTGACGCGGCTGCTCGCCACCATCCACCGGCTCAAGCCCGCCGACCGGCAGGTGATGCTCCTCTATCTCGAGGATCTGACCGCCGCCGAGATCGGCGAGGTGACCGGGCTATCCGCCAACGCCGTCGCGGTCCGCATCCACCGGATCAAGGCGCTGCTCGCCGAGCGCTTCGACTTGAGGAAAGAGCCATGACCGATCCGTTCCACCACGCCTGGCAAGCGAGCGGCACCGACGCCGCGCTCCCCCCGCTTGCCGAGGTCCGCGCCGGCGCGGACCGCTTCCACCGGCTGATCCGCCGCCGCAATGCGATCGAATATGCCGCGTCGGTGCTTGTGATCGGCTTTTTCGGCTTTGGCGCGCTGACCGGCGCGATCCATGACCCGATCGCCCGCGCCGGCGCCTGGCTGATCATCCTCGGCACGCTCGCGGTCGTCTGGCAGCTCCATCGCCGCGCCTCGGCGATCCAGCCGCCCGCCGCCGATGCCGCGCGGCCGATCCTCATCCACCAGCGCGCCCAGCTGGTTCGCCAGCGCGATGCACTCGCACAGGTCGGGCTCTGGTATCTGGCGCCGTTCGCGCCCGGGCTCGCGCTGATGGTGCTCGCGCCCGGGATCCGCCACGGTATCGGCGCGCTGGGCGCAAGCGCCTGGATCGCGGTCGCGATCAATGCCGCGGTGTTCGGCGGCATCTGGTGGCTCAACCGCCGCGCCGCGCGCATGCTCCAGCGCGCGATCGACGATCTCGACGCGCTGGAGGGGTGACGGTAAAGCCAGCGGATGGCGTTCGACGATCCGATCCTCACCAAGATCACCGATTTCCTCGACCGGATCGGCGTGCCCGTCGTGATCGAGCGGGTCGCCGACGACAGTTTCCTCCCCGGGGTGACGGTGTGGCGCGGCACATTGGCGTTCGATCCGGAGCATCTCCCCTATCCGGGCGACCTGCTCCACGAGGCCGGGCATATCGCGGTGACCGATCCGGCGGTGCGGAACACGCTCGATACCGTGTCGGACAACCCGGCGGAGGAGATGGCGGCGATCGCCTGGTCCTATGCCGCCGCGCTCGAGATCGGGATCGATCCGGCGGTGGTGTTCCACGAACATGGCTACCGGGGCGGCGGCGCCTATCTGATACCGGCGCTGTCGGACGGGTGCGGCCCCGGCGTCCCGATGCTGGCCTATTACGGCATGACGGCCGAAGCCAAATGGGCCGAGGCGCGGGGGATGGCGCCCTATCCGGCAATGGCGCGCTGGCTGCGCTAGGTCCGGCCAACGGTCTGGACGCCTCGCGCTTGAAATGTTGGATTTCGCCTGCTTGGGTCAGCGCGCCGGTTAGCCCGGCCGCTCTTTGATCCGTCGATCCCCCATCCCTCCGCGCATCCGCGCAGCGCCCGGGCTATCCAACAATCTGCGCGTTTCCCCTCGGGCAAAGGTCACGAATGATCGCGAGTTGCGGGACCTTTCAGAAGGCCTCGAACACCGCCTGGCAGTGTGAAGCTAGTGTGAAGTTCCGCATGCTGGGACCAGCTCGGCCTAAGGCGAAGCGAAAGCCCGATGCCGCTCCGGCCACGCCTTCTCCAGCCCGATCGGTCGCAGCCAGCCGGTATAGTGGACGATCCGCCCGATCAGCGGCATCGTCACCTCGACCTCGAAGCGGAAGCGCTCCCCCTCCTGCCATTCGCGCGCGGCGATGCGCGGGGCGAGGAAGCGCGGCAGGGGGATGCGGAACAGGCTCCAGCCGCTCAGCACCATGCGCAGCCCCTCGCCATCGGAGGGCAGGTCGAAGCCGAAGCGCAACGGGCCGAAACGCTCGGTCACGCCGCCTTCGCGTTCGCTCAGCACGCTGGCGAAGCGGTGTCCGCCGAAATCGCGGGTCCAGCGTTCCTCGCCGTCACGTTCGGCAAAACCGACATGGAGCGGGGTGCTCCCCGACGGGGGCATCCCCATCATCGCCGCGAACAGCCCCGCGAGCGGGTTGGCGCCGCGCGTCACCATCCCCTCGCCCTCCGCGCCGCCGTCCGCCTGAACCTCATGGATCGCGCGGACGAGCGGCGGGAGCGCGGCGAACCGCGCGCCCATCGCCCGCGCGTAAAGCGGCGCCGGCAGCGCACGCTCGACCGTCTCGTGCCGCACCGCCAGCCCCGCGAACAGCGGCTCGAACCGCTCCGGCGTCAGCTCGAACCAGGCGTTGCGCGCGCCCGCCTCGACGCGTCCGGCGAGGATGTCCCCCGCCAGTATCTCCGCCGCAAGCGTCGGGATTTCGGGGCCCTCGCCATTCCAGGCGAGGATCGTCCAGCGCCGCTCGATCCCGCTCCCGCGCACCGTGATGTGCATCGCCGATCGGTCGCCGCCCAGCCGCGCCGTCATCCGGTAGAGCGGGAGGAGCAGGCGCCGGAGCGGCAGCAGCGAGGTCAGCCAGCCCCAGCGCACCGGCCAGCTCAGCAACCACAGCACCGCCATCTGGAAATCGAGCTCGGTCCCGGCACGGAAGGTCACGCTCGGACGGCCCGGCAGCGCTTCGGGCACGATCGCGTGATCGGGCACATCGGCAATCCCCACCAGCCGCCGGAACCCGCTGCCGTCGCGCATCAGGAAGGGCTCGCGCACCATCTCCTGCCAGCCATGCGCCACCTCCCAGCGTTTGCCGCGCCACAGCGTCACCGACCGCCCGATATAGCTCAGCATCGCCGCGGCGATCGAAGCGCCCGCGCTGGCGCGGTTCGAGGCGCTGATCGCCATTTCCACGCTGTCGATCCGGCCCATATCCGCCGTCATCGCCCGCACCACCGCGCCCGACAGCGCCGGCACGCTCGAGGCACCCGCGATGATCGGCACCCCCGCCGCGCGCGCGGCTTTGTCGAGCGCCGCGATCCCGGTCACGAAATCGCGGCCGTCGGCTAGGTCGAGATAGGGGATGCGCATCGCGATGCATGCCTCGGGCACGGTATAGCCGCTCGCCTGGAACGGCCCCGCCGCGTCGATCACCAGATCGGGCCGATGCCGCGCCATCGCCATGCCGATCCCGTGGGCGCGGTCCGCCTGGATCGGCTCCGCCCCTTCGAGCCCCGCGCAAAAGGCCACCGCCTTCTCCATGCTCCGCCCCGCGACGAGCACCTCGTGCCCGCCTGCAAGCAGCCGCCGGCTCAGCCGCGCGCCGAACCCGCCATAGCCGCCGATGACGAGGATGCGGCTCATCCGCGCCTCCCGCCCCGCGCCGGGGAGACAGCCTCGAACACCAGCCCCGCGACGATGCCGCAGATCGCCATTCCGACGAGCCCGAACAGCCATTCGCGCAGATCGACCGCGTTCCCCAGATAGGTCTGCGCGGCCACGCCGATCACGAGGAACGCCGCCGTCGGGAGCACGCCCGCCAGCATGCCCGTGAGCGCGCAGTTGAACGGGGTGAGCGGCTGGCTGCCGATCACGATGCGCGCGATCGGCGGCGCTGCCAGCGCGATGTGCGCGGCGGCGATCAGGAAGAAGCCCCACAGCATCAGGAACGCCGTCGTGACCTCGAACTGTCCGGTGGCGATGCAGAACAGGATGTCGCCCGCCACCGCCGCCACCAGCGCGGTAATCGCGACCGCCCGAAGCTGCGGCCAGGGAGAGGGGGATGCGCTGCTCATGCCATCATCTCCCGCTCGCCGCCGCGAAGGATCCACCAGAAGACGAGGCCGCCGACCACGCCCGCCGCACCCAATATCAGTGGCAGCTCCGGGCCGCCCGCGTCCGGGTTCGCCCAGCCATCGCGAATGAGCGCATTTGCGCCCTGCAGGATCGTCACCGGCAAGGCGCCGATCGCGCCGCCCGCCGCTCCGGCGGTCCACCAGCGCACCGGCCGGTAGCGGGATAGCCAGCGATACAGCCACGACCCCACCAGCCCGTGCATCAAGGCGATCGGATATCCGATCACCAGCGACCAGAAACCGAAGAAGAGGATTCCGCCCGGGAGGTAGAGCCACTCGTCCGCCCGGATCGTGGTCAGCGAGCCGGCGAGCAGCAACGCGCCGGGCGTGAGCGCCGCGGCGAGGGGCGCAAGCCGGATCGCCGCGGTCAGACGGTTCTCGCTCATGCCCCCATCTCGCAATCCGCGAACACCGCCAGCTGATGGATCAGCTCTCCGAACAGCGGATGCACCAGATCGAGCGTGAAGGCGAAGCGGCCCTCGCCCAGCTCGACATGGCCCACCACCATCCGTCCCGGCGCCAGCCAGTCGGGCAGCCGGAAGCGAAACCCGCCCAGCTTCACGAAATAATGATCGCTGACGAACAGCAATGTGTCGTCCACCGCATCCAGCCGGAGCGCGATGCCGAGGCCGAGCCCCAGATACTCCTCGAGCCCGGTCGGCCCGGCGAAGCGCTTGGCGCTGTGCACCACCTGGGGGAAGCCGTGCGCGCGGCTATATTGCCGCGTCCAATATTGCGCACAGCCTTCTGCGTCGCCGGTCACGCTCACGCTCGCGGCGACGCCCGTCTCGTGCCCGAGCGGCAGCGGCGCGCCGGCCAGCCGCCCGGCCTGGGCGAGCAGCCGGCCCATCCGGCTGGTGCGGCACTCGGTCACTTCGCCGACATAGGAGACGCAGGCCCCCGGCCCGACATGGCGCGCGAAGCGGCGGCGCGTCGCCTCGGGCAGCGCCTGCCAACGCGCCTCGCCGAGCAGGCGGCGGAACGGCGCGTCTCCGGCGGCCGCGGCCAAGGCAAGCGGGCGATGCCAGTCGCGGCAGCGCCGGCGGATCGGTTCGCCCCACCATTGCACAGCTGCTTCCATCGCCGCCTCCTATTTTTCCTTGGCCTTGGGCAGGAAGGCGAGGACGCGCTTGCCCATCGCCACCAGCATCGCGAGGCGGCTGGGGGGGATGGCCATCATCTGGTTGTACCAGTCGTCCATCGTCAGCACGAACTCGTGCATATTCTCGATCCGCTCGCGCGCCACGGACGAGATGCGGCGGTCGCGCCGTGCCTCCTCGGTGCAGGTCTTGAGCGCCGCCACGGCGGGGTCGACCTCGCGTTCCTTGCGGCCCTGGGCGATCCGGGTGAGCATCTGCCACAGATCGACCTCGGCTTCGTAGTGGTCGCGCCGGTCGCCCATCACGGGCGCGCGGCGGATGAGCTTCCAGCCGAGCAGTTCCTTGAGGCTGTTCGAGGTGTTGCTCCGCGCGATCCTCAGCGTGTCGCTGATCTCCTCGGCGTTGAGCGGGCGGTCGCTGAGGTACAGCAGCGCATGGATCTGCGCGACCGAGCGGTTGACCCCCCACTGCCCACCCATCTCGCCCCAGTGCAGCACGAACTGCTGGACGGCGGGTGGGAGCAGATCCGTGGTATCGGTAATTTCTGTCATAACAGAAATATGAGGAATGTGGGTGTGGGAGTCAAGAGTCTTCCTCTCAATCCTCCCCCGGAGGGGAGGTGGCGGGCGCAGCCTGACGGAGGGGTAGTCTCCACAAGCGGAAGCGCTCGCGGAAACTACCCCTCCACCGCCTTTGGCGGCCCCCTCCCCCTCCGGGGGAGGATCATCCCGCACCTCGTTCCGGCCCCACACCTAACCTGCCTTGCTCTCGCCGCTGTTGACTGCCACTGAGCCGTCACCGAGGCGCTTGGGGGCACGTGGTGTTGGGTCCACGCCAGCCGCTTTCGGGGGAGAGTGAGAGTCGATGACATCGCGTGAAATGACGTCCCTGCTGCCGCTGGCGGATGATGGGGCCTGGCCCGCCGACGCGAAGCGCTCCTTCTCCGATGTTGCCCATGTGATGGTGTTCGGCGTGATCGGCTGGCCCTGGCTGGTGCGCAGCCTTTCGGGCGGCACCAAGGCCGAGAAGCAGCGCCTGATCGAGCGGCTCGGCCTCGCGCCCGATGCGCTTCCCTATCTCGGCAGCTGGAAGGCCGATACCGGCTTCCTCCATCTGATCGTCGACCATATCGAGCAGCACCGCCCCCGGACCGTGGTCGAATTCGGCGCGGGTGCGTCGAGCCTGGTCGTCGCGCGCGCGCTCCAGCTCAACGGCGGGGGCAAGCAGATCAGCTGCGACCAGCATGCCGGCTTCGTCACCGCGACGCGCGAATGGCTCCACGACAATGGCGTCGAGGCCGATCTGCGCGCGACGCCCTTCCGGCCCTCTCCCAATGGCTGGCCGGGAGTATGGTATGATCACGGGCCGCTGCCCGCCGAGATCGACCTGCTCGTCATCGATGGCCCGCCCTGGGCGATCCATCCCTATGTCCGCGGCGCCGCCGACAGCCTGTTCGACCGGATTCCGGTCGGCGGCACGGTGTTGCTCGACGATGCCGCGCGGCCCGGCGAACGCGTCATCGCGCGCAAATGGAAGAAACGCTGGCCCAATTTCGAGTTCAAGCTGGTCCATGCCGGAACCAAGGGAACGCTGATCGGCACGCGTTTGCGCTGATCCTTGCGCTTGCGCCAAGTGTTGCCCCCGCGCATCAACTCCCTGTTGCCAATCATTTAGCGTCAAAAGATGCTTGAGTAGACGCGCCCGCGACAATAGCCTGTGCTTCTGGCCGGGACTCGATATGTGCGAGTCTCCGAGATTCGGGGGAAATTCCAAATGAATAATGTCCGTTATTCACGCTCGGTTCGTGCGACTCTGCTCACCTCTGCCGCGGGCCTCTGCCTCGCGCTGGTGCCGGTGGCGCATGCCGAGATCAACGATCCGACCGGCAACGACCCCACGGCGGTCGAGCGTCCGGCGTGGCAGGATGTGGTCCGTGAGTCGCAGAGCGCAAGCGATCGCCCGGTTTGGGACGATACCGAGCGCGTCGCACTGACCCGCCTGGACAACCGCGTGGCGGTTCCCGAGCCGCAGATCGTCATCGCCAATCCGCCGGCGGGACCGGGCCAGACCCCGAACACCACGATCACCGATCGTGATACCGTGCCCGTCACCGGCGTCGGCCAGATGGTGGTGGATTCGGGCGGCGGCTTTGTCGGTCTCTGCACCGCGTCGCTGATCAACCCGCGCACGGTGATCTTCGCCGCGCACTGCGTGAACACCGCCCCGGCCGCCAGCTATGGCTATGGCAATGGCGGCACCGGCATCAGCTTCGGCTTCAACAACAACAATCTGCCCTCTATCCAGGCCTGGCTGAAGGCGATCGGCGGCAGCGGCAACACCAACACCGGCACCTTCCTCTACAATTCGAACTGGGTGACCTACAACCAGCTCTCGAACGCGCCCAATTCGGGCGTCAATGCCCAAGGCACCGGGGGCTTCCTCCAGGCCGATGTCGCGGTCGCCGCGCTCGATACGCCCGCGAAGAATGTGCCGACCTGGGCCCTGCTCTTCTCGGCGCTGCCCGCGCGGCCAATCAACGCCGCGGACGGCGCCGGCTATACGGTGGGCCTCGCCGGCTACGGCAATAACGGCACAGCCTCGACCGGTTCGACCGGCGGCATCGATTTCCGCCGCCGCATCGCGGAGAACATTCTGGGCGGCCTCGCCTCGCTCGACCAGTTCGAGAATTTCCTGTTCGGCGGCGCCGCGACCGACAATCCGCAGAATCTCTACTGGATCGACTTCGACGATCCCCGCCGTGGCACGGCGAACCCGCCGAGCGCGTTCGACTTCAACGCGTGGCGCGACAATGCGACCCCGGGCCGCAACGGCGGCCTCAGCCAGGAAGGCATCACCGCCAGCGGCGACTCCGGCGGCCCGCTGATCCTCACCCGGATCGGCGGCGTCCCCGTCGCCAAGCAGCTGATCCTCGGCGTGCTCTCGGGCGGCTATCGCCAGTTCTTCAACGGCCAGCCGTTCAACGGCTATGGCACGGCGAGCTTCTATCAGCCGCTCTACCTCTATTGGGACTGGGTCGCGGCGAACAACCCGTACCACTATGTCTCGTCGGTCGCGGGCAACGCCAACTGGACCGATCCGACCCACTGGGTCTCGAACCTCGATCCCAACTACATCATCCTCGATTCGAACGGCAACGCGATCAACGGCGTGCCGGGCAGCCTCGGAGCGGGCACCACCGGCAACAGCGGCACCTGGGGCCAGGCCTGTTTCCAGTCGGGCGGCGTCAGCGACTGCCAGGACATGTCGACGGGCGTCGAGACGATCGAGGCTAAACCGATCGGCACCGAAGGCACGGGCGAGGTTCCGGTGGGCGTGAGCAACGGCCGCGCGATCGTCTCGATCGACGGCCTCGGCACCCCGGTTTCGCAGACGCTCGACGCCGGCGGCGTCCAGCGTGAGGCCCAGGCGGGCGGCAGCGGCGACAGCGTCACCGCCAACGCGCTCCCCGCCGCGACGATCGACAACGGCCTGCCCGGCGCGACCAACTTCGTGCCGAACAACCTGAACGGCGGCGGCGCGGTCAAGCCGCGCTTCTTCGACGTGACGCTGTCGGCCACCGGCACCACTACGCTCGACACCGCCGTGACGATCGACCGCTTCGGCATCGCCGGCGCGGGTGCCGCGCTCAACATCACGTCGACCGGCTCGCTCACCAGCCTGATGGACATCAACCAGATCACCGGCACGATGCAGGTCAACGGCACGCTGACCTCGCCCGGCGACTATTTCATGATGGCAGGCGGCCTGAACGGCACCGGCACGATCACCGTGCCGTTCTTCACCAGCGTGGCGGGCACCATCTCGCCGGGCGCGGCGGGCACCGCGGGGAGCTTCGGCAGCCTCACCTTCCGCGGCAACATCGTCCTGTCCTCGGGCAACACCTATCTGGTCGATCTCGGGACCAACGGCTTCTCGGACAAGATCGTCGTCAACCGCAACGGCGCCGGTACCGGCCTCGCCAATCTCGGCGGCCGCCTGATCTTCAACGGCAGCTCGGCCGATCTGCGCGGCGGCAACACCTATACGATCCTCACCTCGGAAGGCGGTATTTCGGGGCAGTTCCTCACGCCCACCTCGCTGAGCGCGATCCTGCTGCCGAAGCTGACCTACACCGCCAATGCGGTCACGATGACGCTGTCGACCAATCTCTATGGCAACGTCGTCCCGATGAGCGATCCGGTCGCCTTCTCCTACGCGCTGATGCTCGACAAGAACCGCAGCCAGGCGGGGCGCTATGACGGGCTCTATGGCCCGCTCGACCTGCAGAATGCGGCGACGATCAAGTCGAACCTCGATGGGCTCCGCCCGGCCGCCTACACGACCGTCCAGTCGCTCGGCATCGCCGGCGTGGATCAGATGCAGGGCTTCATCCATCAGCGTCTGACCGAGCTCGATCCGGGCAGCACGGGCGGCACCTTCGCCCGTTACGGCGCGCCGAACCAGATCGCCGCGATGGGCCTCGCCAATCGCAGCGTCGCCGGGCTTTCGGGCATGGGCTTCGACATGAGCGCCGCGGCCGACGCCACCGCGCCGATGGTCGAGGAAGGTGCGCTTCCGGAAGGCATGAGCGCCTTCGTCGCGGGCGGCTATCTGAAGGGCGACAGCGCCTCGATGAACGGCGTTGGCGGTCGTGACGATTATGACGGCTGGTACGTCGCCGCGGGTCTCGAGACCTGGGACGACAACACCGCGATCGGTTTCACCGCGTCGTACAGCAAGCTCGACGGCACCGGGGCGTTCCTGGGCAACAATGCCAGCGCCAGCCTCTATCAGGGCTCGATCTACAGCAAGATCCAGACCAAGGGCGGTCTGGTCCTCGACTCGTCGATCACCGCGGGCCTGCTCGATGGCAGCACGCGGCGGACGGTGACCTTTGTCGGCACGCCCTATACGCTGCGTTCGAACAGCGGTTCGCTGGTCGTGGTCAGCGAAGTCGGGCTCGGCGGGGACTTCGATCTGGGCAGCATCCGGGTGACGCCGCGCGTCGCCGGCCGCGCGACCCATATCGGCTTCTCGAAGACCAACGAAACCGGCGGCCCGATGGCGCTGGCGGTCGATCGCCGGCCGATCAACAGCCTCCAGGGCCGTGCGGGCCTGTCCTTCACCGGCACCGGTCCGAAGGTCCGTCCATTCCTGAGCGGCACCTATGTCCATGAGTTCAACGATCGTCCGAACGTGATCGGTGCGAACCTTGCGGGCGGCGGCATCGGCGGCAATGTGCTGTTCGATCTGAACAGCCAGGACACCGACTATTTCGAAGTCGGCGGCGGTCTTTCGGTCACCGCGGGCTCGGTCGATCTCTCGGTCTCGGCCGAAACGACGGTCGCGCGCGACGATGTCTCGGGCCAGGCCTATCGCGGCTCGATCTCGTTCCGCTTCTGATCGGACGATCAGGGCAAAGAGGGCCGTCCCTTCGGGGGCGGCCTTTTTTGTTGGAGGGGATTTGTTGAGTCCCCAGGCCCTTGAAATGTAGGATTTCGCCTGCTTTGCTCGCGCAGCCGGTCGCTCCGGCCGCTCTTTGACTCTGTCGATCCGCGCATCGCGAACCCCGCGTTTCCCCGGAAAACTGCGCGGCGCAAAACATGCGGGGCAGTGTTACCCTAGGGCCTGTTGAGATTCATCGTGAGTTGATGACGGCTGCGGCGAGATAGATGCAAGCTTTGAAGCTCTGATCGGTTTTGTCGGCGCGCATGGCG
>NZ_JAPDOK010000024.1 GCF_026013415.1 Sphingomonas caeni | reverse complement strand
TGCGACCGGGGCGCCGGTCGGGGGACGCAGCGCCCCGGTTGCGGCCTCAGTGCCCGAGGAAGAGCGGCACCGGGCTTTCGTGCAGCATGCGGCGGGTGACCCCGCCGAGCGTGGCCTCGGCGAAGCGGCTGTGACCGAAACCGCCCATGACGAGATAGGCCGCCTTGTAGGTCTCGACCTGCTCGAGCAGGATCGTGCTGGGGATATCCATCCCGGCGCCGATCCGCCGTACGATCGGCGTGATGCCGTGGCGCGAGAGATAGGCCGCAGCCTCGGTCGCGGGCGCCTTGACCGATCCGTCATCGACCTCGACGATCGTCACCGTGCCCGCATGCCTGAGCAGCGGCACCGCGGCGCGAAGCGCGGCGTCCGCCTGGGCCGAGCCGTCCCATGCCACCATCGCATGGCCATAGGCATCGAAGCCCTTGGCATCCCGGGGCACGGCAAGCACCGCATGGCCGCTCTTGATCACGACCTCGCCGACGATTTCCTCCATGTCGGGATAGGCGTGCTCGATGTCGCGGTTGAGCACGATGACATCGGCGAGCCCCGCCGCGTCGCGGACGGCCGG
>NZ_JAPDOK010000023.1 GCF_026013415.1 Sphingomonas caeni | reverse complement strand
TAGGGTCTGTTGAGATTCAGGATTCCCTAAGAGTGTAAATTCTGATTCAAACTGCGGATGGACAGACTTGTTTTGACGGACACCCAATGGGCGAAGATGGAGGCGCACTGCCTCGGTAAGCCGAGCGATCCTGGCCGCAGCGGCGGGGATAACCGGCTGTTTGTCGAGGCGATCTTGTGGATCGTTCGGACGGGCAGTCCGTGGCGTGATCTGCCTGCGCAATTCGGCAAGTGGAACACGGTATTCGTGCGGTACCGTGACTGGGTTAAAGCCGATATTTTCAAGCGGTTATTCGATGCCGTCTCGGAGGAGCCGGACATGGAATACGCCATGGTCGATGCGACGATCGTCAAAGTTCATCGTCACGGACAGGGCGCAAAAGGGGGACTCAAAGCCAGGCCATAGGTCGCTCCAAGGGCGGTATGACGACCAAGATCCTCGCGCTGACGGATGCGCTCGGCAATCTGGTCCGCTTCGTTCTTCTACCCGGGCAGCGCTTCGATACGGTTGGCGTCGCACCGTTGATCGAGGGGATCGAGTTCGGCGCTCTCCTCGGCGACAAGGCCTTTGATAGCAACAGCGTCGTTGCTGACCTCAACCAACGCGGCGCCAAGGTCGTCATTTCCCAGCATCCACGCCGCGTCCAGCCGATCGCCATCGATCTCGAAATGTACAAATGGCGCCACCTCATCGAGAACTTCTTCTGCAAACTGAAGGAGTTCAAGCGCATCGCCATGCGCGCCGACAAAACCGATCAGAGCTTCAAAGCTTGCATCTATCTCGCCGCAGCCGTCATCAACTCACGAT
>NZ_JAPDOK010000022.1 GCF_026013415.1 Sphingomonas caeni | reverse complement strand
CTAGGACGAATCGACATTCAACGCATCCAGATCATGGCTGCGGCGAGGTGGATGAAGGCGAGGAAGTATGCGGCGCGCCGGTCGAAGCGAGTGGCGAAGCGCCGGAAGTGTTTGAGTTTGTTGAAGCATCGCTCGATGCGGTTGCGGCAGCGATAGATGGTGGCGTTGTGCGGGATCGGGGTCTTGCGTGAGCGGGTGGAAGGGATGACGGCGGTGGCGCCGAGACCGGCAATGATCTGGCGCAAGCTGCTGGAGTCATAGGCGCGGTCCGCGAGAACGGCTTGTGGCGAGAAGCCATCGATGAGGGCAGGCGCTGCAAGGACGTCGTGGCTCTGGCCTGCAGCGACGAGGAAGCGGATCGGCCTGCCGAAAGTGTCGGTGGCCATGTGGATCTTGGTGGTCAGTCCTCCTCGGGAACGCCCCAGAGCCTGGTCGCAGGCCCCCCTTTTCCGTTGGCCGCCTGCTGGTGTGCCCGAACCAGGGTGCTGTCGAGCATCAGATACTGGTTGTCGCGGTCGCGCGTCAGGTCCTCGAACACCCGCTCCCACACGCCTGCCTTTGCCCAGCGGGTGAAGCGCTTGTGCGCCGTCTTCCACTTGCCATAGCGCTCCGGCAGGTCGTGCCAGTGCGCCCCTGAGCGCAGCACCCACAAACACCCATTCACGAACAACCGATTGTCCGATCCCGTCCGGCCCGGATCGCTCGCCTTGCCCGGCAGCAACGACGCTATCCGATCCCACTGCACATCGCTCAGTTCGTATCGCTTCGCTCTCATCACAGTCCTCCGCCTCAACCAGCGGAACCCTATGAATCACGCATCCTCCCTCTTGGGAATCCTGAATGTCGATTGGCCCTAG
>NZ_JAPDOK010000021.1 GCF_026013415.1 Sphingomonas caeni | reverse complement strand
TACCGTGTGTTCATCGACATATTGCGCAACAAGGGCGCCTATCCCAATGCGCGGTGCTTTGCGGGGCATAACGGCCCCAAGCCGATCACGGTGTGGTGCTCGAACGATTATCTGGCGATGGGCCAGCACCCCAAGGTGGTCGCGGCGATGGAAGAGGCGCTGCACGATGTGGGGGCCGGGAGCGGCGGCACGCGCAATATCGGCGGCAACACGCATTACCATGTCGATCTCGAGGCCGAGCTTGCCGATCTGCACGGCAAGGAAGGGGCGTTGCTCTTCACTTCGGGCTATGTCTCGAACGAGGCGACGCTGTCGACGCTGGCCAGGCTGCTGCCGGGCTGCGTGGTGTTTTCGGACGAACTCAACCATGCGAGCATGATCGCGGGCATCCGCCATGCGGGGTGCGAGAAGCGGGTGTTCCGCCACAACGATCTCGCGCATCTCGAAGCGCTGCTCGCCGCGGAAGACCCCGCGCTTCCCAAGCTGATCGCGTTCGAGAGCGTCTATTCGATGGACGGCGATGTCGCGCCGATCGAAGCGATCTGCGACCTGGCCGACACGTATAACGCGCTGACCTATCTCGACGAGGTCCATGCGGTGGGCATGTACGGCGCGCGCGGCGGCGGCATCTCCGAGCGCGACGGCCAGGCGCACCGCCTCACGATCATCGAGGGGACGCTGGGCAAGGCGTTCGGGGTGATGGGGGGCTATATCGCCGCCGACCAGATGATCATCGACGTGATCCGCTCCTACGCGCCGGGCTTCATCTTCACCACCTCGCTGTCGCCGGTGCTGGTCGCAGGCGTGCTGGCGAGTGTGCGGCACCTCAAGGCATCGAGCGTCGAGCGCGAGGGCCAGCAGGCCGCCGCCGCCACGCTCAAGGCGATGTTTGCGCAGGCCGGGCTGCCGGTGATGGACTCGACCACGCATATCGTGCCGCTGATGGTGGGCGATCCGGTCCAGGCCAAGAAGATCAGCGACGTGCTGCTCGCCGAGTACGGCGTCTATGTCCAGCCGATCAACTATCCCACCGTCCCCCGCGGCACCGAGCGCCTGCGCTTCACCCCAGGACCCGCACACACCGAGACCATGATGCGCAACCTCACCAACGCGCTCGTCGAAATCTGGGGCCGG
>NZ_JAPDOK010000020.1 GCF_026013415.1 Sphingomonas caeni | reverse complement strand
CCCGATGCTCGACCGGCTTCTCGAGAAGGTGGACCAGCGCGACTTCACCATCGGCATCATCGGCCTCGGCTATGTCGGGCTCCCGCTGGCGCTGACCGCGCTGGCCAAGGGTTTCCGCGTCCTCGGCTTCGACGTGGACGGCGCCCGGGTCGATCGGATCATGGCGGGCGGGACGGTCATCAAGCACATCCCCGGCGAGCAGTTCTCGGGGCCCATCGCCGACGGCACGTTCGAAGCCACTGCCGACATGGCGCGCCTGGCCGAGCCCGACGCCATCCTGATCGCGGTCCCGACCCCGCTCGACAAGCATCAGGACCCGGACCTGACCTATGTCGTCAAATCCACCGAGAGCATCGCGGCCGCGCTCCGCCCCGGCCAGCTTGTGGTGCTCGAATCCACCACCTGGCCCGGCACCACCCGCGAGATCATGCTCCCGATCCTCGAAGCCGCCGGCCTGAAGGCAGGCAGCGATTTCTTCCTCGCCTTCTCCCCCGAGCGCGAGGACCCGGGCAACGCCAAATTCTCCAACGCCGCGATCCCCAAGGTCGTCGGCGCCGACGACGATGCCTCGCTCAAGCTCGCCTGCGCCCTCTACGACGGGCTAGTCGCGGGGACGGTGCCGGTATCGTCGAGCGCCACGGCGGAGGCGGTCAAGCTCACCGAGAACATCTTCCGCTCGGTCAACATCGCGCTCGTCAACGAGCTCAAGATCATCTTCGACCAGATGGGGATCAATGTCTGGGAGGTGATCGAAGCCGCCAAGTCCAAGCCCTTCGGCTACATGCCCTTCTATCCGGGCCCGGGTCTGGGCGGCCACTGCATCCCGATCGACCCCTTCTACCTCAGCTGGAAAGCGCGCGAGTTCGAAACCTCGACCCGCTTCATCGAGCTGGCCGGACAGATCAACACCGCCATGCCCAATTACGTGGTGGCAAAGCTCGCCGAAGCGCTCGACATGGCGAGCGGCCGCGGGCTCAACGGCGCGAGGGTCCTGCTCATCGGCATGGCGTACAAGAAGAATGTCGACGACATGCGCGAGAGCCCCGCGCTCAAGCTCACCCATCTGCTCGAGGAACGGCGCGCCGCGGTCGACTATCACGACCCGCACATCCCCGAAGTCCCGATGACCCGCGACCACCCGGAATTCGCGGGCCGCAAGTCGGTCGCGCTCACGCCCGAAAACCTCGCAACCTACGACGTCGTCCTCATCGCCACCGA